>NZ_WHJH01000036.1 GCF_011682145.1 Massilia mucilaginosa | reverse complement strand
CGGAGCTGCTCTGAGGTAGAATTCATGTCGGGCAAGGTGGCGTTTTTGTTGATAGCTGTGTTTCTCGATAACTCACATTTTATCAATCACTTACGGCATTCTTGCCCTTTTTTATGCAAAATTCAGGTTAGGAGTCGGCCTAAGTTCGTAGGATTAAGCCGTGCCCTACTGTCAGATTGCTGACCGGAGTGAAGTAAGCCAACGTCGTGCCCGTATGTCAGACTGCATGCCGAAGTAATTGATGACTTTATACCTTTCGGTCAGGCTTTTTCCCACAAGCTGATCTCTCTTCCAGAGTGAAAAACCCGCTGCCGCACGGGATTCCGGGCAGATGTCCGACAAGGTCCCGCTGCCTTGATCCGCGACAACAAAATCCCTTCGATCCGAATGGGCCTGCCTGAACTTTCGGCAGATTCCGACGGTCTACAGCATATTCACGGTAGCACAGGAAATTGTTCTGAATCATTCATCCGATCTCGACCTTCATCCGGGCCGCAATGTTCATTGCTTATCAAAAACTGTTCATATTTAGACAATTTTCAGTCGAATGTTCAGAAATAGACAAAAATGAACAAGTTTGCATTTGGAAAAACGCAACTATTGCCAAATTAACTTTGCTCGCAGAAAAATTTTTGGCTTTTTGTGTTGCAAAACCGCCGAATCCGGTTGGAAATTTCCAAAAATCGACATGAATCACAGTAATGTACAACGCTCGCTGACAAAAGGCGGGGCTACGTTGCAGAACAACGTGGAGACAATGGGAAGGCGACGGCGACACGCTGCCATCTATCCCTTTATAAAATGTTCATCGGAAAACTTAAGGAACGACAATGAAGCATTCGCAATCGAAGTACCCATCCTTTCTGACATTCTGCGCCGCCGCCGTGATCACGGTCGGCCCGGTGTTCGCTCACGCCAGCGTGCTCGATATCGAATCGAACGCGAAGATCGCCCCGGTAGCGACGACCACCGATCGCATGATCGTCAAGTACAAGGAAACCGGCCCCGTCGTGCCGGGCGCGTCCCTGATGGCGGCAGGCGGCAAGGAACGCCTGGCGATCGTCCAGCGTTCGGGCCAGCAGTTCGGCCTGACCATGAAGGCGCTGCACACCACCGCCAACGGTGCCCAGATTCTCAAGCTCGACAAGAAAATGGACGTCAAGGAAGTGGCAGCCATCGCCAAGGACCTGATGGAGCGCGATACCAGTATCGAGTACGCTGAGCCGGACCGTATCATGCATCCGCTGTTCACCCCGAACGATCCGCGTTACTCGGAGCAGTGGCACTACGGCGACACCACCGGCGGCCTGCGCCTGCCTGCCGCCTGGGATCTGTCGACCGGCACCGGCGTTGTCGTCGCTGTCCTCGACACCGGTTTCCGTCCGCACGCCGACCTGGCCGGCCAGTTCGTCGGCGGCTACGACTTCATCACCGACACCAAGATCGCCAACGATGGCAACGGCCGTGACGCCGATGCCAGCGATCCGGGCGACGCTGTCGCCGCCGGCGAGTGCGGCAACGGCCGTCCGCTGCAGAGCCAGAATTCGAGCTGGCACGGCACCCACGTGGCCGGCACCATCGCCGCCAAGACCAACAACGGCGTCGGCGTGGCCGGCGTGGCGTTCAACGCCAAGGTCCTGCCGCTGCGCGTACTGGGCAAATGCGGCGGCTACACGTCCGACATCGCCGACGCGATCACCTGGGCATCGGGCGGCACCGTGTCCGGCGTGCCGGCCAATGCCAACAAGGCACGCGTGATCAACATGTCGCTCGGCGGCGGTGGCGCTTGCGACACCACCACCCAGAACGCCATCAACGGCGCCCGTTCGCGCGGCACCGTGGTCATTGTCGCCGCTGGTAACGACAACGTGAACGTGAGTGGCTCGAGCCCGGCGAACTGCTCGGGCGTGGTGGCGATTGCCGCAACCAGGAAGGATGGCGGCCGCGCTTCGTACTCGAACTACGGCACCCTGATCGACGTGGCGGCACCTGGTGGCGACACCGGCGGCCTGATCCTGTCGACCCTGAACGCCGGCACCAACGCACCTGGCGCGGATAACTACGCCAACTACGCCGGTACTTCGATGGCGACCCCGCACGTGGCTGGTGTTGCTGCGCTGATGCTGTCGAAGAATTCGGCGTTGACGCCGGATGAAATCGAAAGCAAGCTGAAGTCGACCGCACGCGCTTTCCCGGCAACCTGCAACAGCTGCGGCACGGGTATCGTCGATGCGCTGGCGGCCGTGAAATCGGTCACCGGCGGCACCACGCCACCGGCGGGCACCACCATCAACGAAGCGGAAGCGAACAACACGACCGCGTCGGCGAATGCGGTGACGGTCAGCGGCACGGTCGTCAAGGGCAACATGGGTTCGAGCACCGATTCCGACTACTTCGCTGTTCAACTGCCGGCGGGTAAAACCCTGTCGGCGGCACTGACGATCGGCAGCAGCAGCGCCGACTACGATCTGTACGCCTACAACGCATCGGGCACGCAGGTGGCGATGAGTGAAAACGGCGCCGGCGTAGCCGACAGCTTGAGCACCGCCAACACCGGCACCACCACCACCACCCGTTATGTCCGCGTGAAGTACTACAGCGGCGGCACGGGCGCCACCAGCGGCGCGTACTCGCTGAAACTGTCGTGGTAATGTAAGTGAATGCGGCGGCCCGGCCGCCGCATGAAAGAGGGGACGACCGGCTTGCTGGTCGTCCCCTTTTTTACGTCGATAGCTGATATCGGCCACCATACGTAAAGCCGTCTTTCCCGGCCTGGGCGGCCCCCTTGGCGGGAATCCATAGGACCTATGCTCAAAGGTGCTATGGATCCCCGCCTTCGCGGGGAAGACGGCTATGAGCGCTGCGGTTTGATGGAAGCCCTTACCTACTCATACGCCCCCAGCCTGCGCTGTTCATCAGCCGAAAAATGCTGATCCCGCACCTGCTGCTGCACCGCCTCCGAGCCCGCTGCCACAGTCGCCCGCTGCGCCAGATACGCCTTGATGCGCCCCTTCCACGCAGCCTCTTCGCGATCCAGATCGGCCAGCCGGCTGGCCGCTTCCGGCGAAAACGCCGCCGCCCGCAAGCGATACACCTCGTCGTCGCCCGCACCCTGCTCGCGCAGCTTCCGCACCGACGCTTCCGTCCGGATCACCTTGGTCGGCGCCTCGCGGTCTTCGCGCAGCGCCGCCGGCATGCGCGTGTCCAGCGCCGCCATCTGCTGTTCGCGCTGGACCGGCGTCAGCGCGCCGTTCTGCTCGATGTCGAGCCGTGCCAGGGCATCGGCGTCATACGCGTCGCTGGCGCCGAACAGCCCCGCCGCCTCGGCCGCGCTGAAGAACTGCGGCCGCAAACGCTGCTTGAGCGCCAGGCGCGCGCGTGCCGACCTGGCCAGGTCGGCCTGCGGCGCCAGCGTCTTCTCGGCATCGGCCAGCGCCCGCTTGTAATCGAGATAGCTGGCCAGGAAGCGCTTGGCCTGCGCCGCTGGAGCGGGCGCGAAGCGGCGCTCCAGCTCGCGCTCGATTTCGGCGCGGATGGCCTGCAAATCCTTCTCGCCCAGCCCGGCCAGGTAGTAGTCGAACAGATGCCCCAGCTCGGCGTCGACCACCAGCTGGCCATCGGCGCCCAGGCGCACGTCGCCGTCCGGCCTGGTGCCTTCCATCGACCGCACGAACGCAAACGGGTCCGATGTGGACGGCGGCGGCGCCGCGACGGCGGCCACCTCCGGCCTCGGATAAGCGGCCACCAGCAAAGCGGCCACCAGCGCGCCGGCCCCGAACCTCTTCCATTGCATGCGTGCGGTCATGGCGGCCTCCTTACAGACCGAGCGCCTGCAGGCGGTTCGCTTGCTGACGGAAGACCGTCACCGGACTGGTTTCGAACAGGTTGACGATGCCGATGAACTGGTTCACTTCATCGAGGTGGTTCATGGCGTAGTCGTCGCGGATCACGCGTCCCAGGCGGCTCGAGCAGCTGCTCACCAGGCCATCGTTC
This sequence comes from Massilia mucilaginosa, assembly GCF_011682145.1. Taxonomy (GTDB): domain Bacteria; phylum Pseudomonadota; class Gammaproteobacteria; order Burkholderiales; family Burkholderiaceae_D; genus Telluria_A; species Telluria_A mucilaginosa. Next base: position 64,527 of record NZ_WHJH01000036.1, on the reverse strand, counting down.
TTGCCGCCGAACGCCGCGCCGGTCAGCGCCATGAACGGGTCGATCGCGTCGAACACATTGGTGTAGGGCTGGGCTCCGCTCCACGAAAAGTAATACACGCCGTTGACATGGTTCGCACCTTCGCCGCAGGCGCTGGTCGGCACGCCTTGCGGATGACGCTTGTTGAAGGCGGCCGAGCCGGCCGTGCTGAGCGACTTAAGCGCGGCCGCGCCATCCTGCGGCAAGCCGGAACGGCCGGTGAGGAAATCCATCAGCGCGGCCACCGCGTTGGCCAGCGCATTGCCCACCTCGGGCGCGTTGCCGGTCAGGATGTCGGCGATCTTCGAGCCCTTGTTGACGCCCGCCACCGAGCTGGCCGACGCCACCAGACTGGGCGCCACCGAGGCGACGTAGCGCACGGTCGGCCCGCCATGGCTGTGGCCGATCAGATTGACCTTGGCGGCGCCGGTGGCGGCCATGATTTGTTTCACTTGCGAGAGCAATTGTTCGCCGCGCACTTCGGTACTGTTGGCGCCCGAGACGGTGACGGTATAGACTTTAGCCCCGCCGCTGCGCAGGGCCGAGGGGATGCCGTAGAAGTACTCGACCGGGCCCAGCTTTTCAAAGCCGAACAGGCCGTGTACGAGCACGATGGGATACTTGGTTTGCGTGTAGCCCGCAGCCAGGGCCGGGGCGGGAACGACGAGGATGGCGATGAGAAAAACGGACAGGCACTTCCAAAAGCGATTCTTCATTGTTGTCTCCATGATGATGGTTTTTGTGTGAAGTTGACGACGTAAACTGGAGTTGCACAGTGCGAGCTGGGCATTCCTCCGGCTACCGAGAAAACGCCCCTGCCTGGGCTGTTTCATGAATTAGAGCGAGCGCTCGGTTTTTTGAATGTAGCACTGGCGTATGCGGAAAGCATCGCGCAGTGCAGCATACGGAGGCCTTGTTTTGTGGTTTGAATTTATCTGTGGTTTTAACGAGCTATAATCATTCCCGAAACCAACTCTAGCGCTAGACGCAACTATGGAAACGCTGGTGTCCACCCGCTTCGACTTCGCCCAGTTTGAAAAGATGACGCCGCTCAATGGCGACACCATCTGGGCCTACCTTGTCGACCGTCACGCCGAGCGGATCGGCGTCAAGCGCCGCAAGCCGGCGCTGGAAAACATGGAAAAAATCTTCGGTGCCACTTTTCGCCTGGCCAATGAAGTCGGCTTTCGCGCAATGAGCTTGCGCGACCTGTGCCGCGAGACCGGTTTGTCGATGGGCGGGCTGTACGGCTATATCGACAGCAAGGATCAACTGGCGGAAATGATCGAGGATGTGGTGCGGCATGCCAGCCAGGAGTTGCCGCGCATGTTCCTGCACGTGCAGGCGCCGCTGGAAAGGCTGGAATCGCTGGTGCGGGCGACGATTTACCTGTCCGAAATCCTGCAGCCGTGGTTTTACTTTGTGTACATGGATTCGCGCGTGCTCAGTTTCGAGCAGCGCGGCATGGCGAAAAATTCGGAGCTGTCGATTCAGGCTGAAATTGCGGACATGATCGGCCAGCTCAAGCCGGCTCCGGGCGGCAAGCCGGACTTGCTGGCGGCGCACATCGTGGCGATGTTCCAGGACTGGTACATCAAGCGCTGGAAATACCGCGCGGCCAAGGTGCATGTGGATGATTTTGCCGATAGCACGCTGGCGATGATCCGCAGCCATTTGAGCTGAGCTTTCCCTTGTCTCCCCTACCGGTGGAGACAAGCCAGGCCTTCCAACTTGCAACAAATCCCATTTCAGTGAATACTGTATGCAATTACAGTAGTTGCCCCCAGCCGGGCACAGCATCCCGCGTGAACGCCCCAGCCCGAAAAATCATCCATTGCGACTGCGACTGCTTCTACGCAGCCGTCGAAATGCGCGACAATCCCGCCCTGCGCGAGGTGCCGCTGGCCGTTGGCGGCCAGCCGGGCCAGCGCGGGGTAGTGGCGACCTGCAACTATGAAGCACGGCGCTACGGCATCCATTCCGCCATGGCCACCGCCCAGGCCCTCAAGCTGTGCCCCGAGCTGGTGGTGATTCCACCGGCCATGGAAAAATACAGGATCGCCTCGCGCCAGATCCTGGCCATTTACGGCGACTACACCGACCTGATCGAGCCGCTCTCGCTCGACGAAGCCTATCTCGACGTCTCCGACTCGCCCCACTGCAAAGGCAGCGCCACCTTGATCGCGCAGGAAATCCGCAAGCGCATCTTCGCGACCGTCGGCATCACCGCCTCGGCCGGGGTGGCCCCCAACAAGTTCGTGGCCAAGATCGCCAGCGACTGGAACAAGCCCGACGGCCTGTGCCTGGTGCGTCCGGACGAAGTCGACGCTTTCGTGGCCGCCTTGCCGGTCAAAAAACTGCACGGCGTCGGCAAGGTCACCGCCGCCAAGCTCAACAACCTGGGCGCGCACACCTGCGCCGACCTGCGCAACTGGACCATGCTCGAACTGCAACATCACTTCGGCAGCTTCGGCACCCGCCTGCATGACTTGTGCCGTGGCATCGACAACCGCGCCGTGTGCAACGAGCGCGAGCGCAAGTCGGTCAGCGTGGAGGAAACCTACACGCCGGACGTGCCCGACCTGCCGGCCTGCATCGCCCTGCTGCCGGAACTGTTCGACAACCTGAACGCGCGCATCGCCCGCGCCGGCGCCCGGAAAAGCGTGCAAAAGCTGTTCGTGAAACTCAAATTTTCCGACTTTCACCAGACCACCGTGGAATGTGTTGGCACCGCGCCACACGTGGGGCAATACGCCAAACTGATGGAAACCGGCTATGCGCGCGGCAAGCAGCCTGTGCGCTTGCTGGGCGTCGGGGTACGCCTGGGCGAGGCCGAAAACCTCGAACAGTTAAGCCTGTTCGCCGATGCGGACGTGTAAAATGTCGTTCCCTTCGCACAGATGATTTGTCGCGGACGACGCAAGTCCTGTCAAAAAAGCATCGTCGCCCCCGCGCAGGCGGGGGGGCCATGGCACCTCTGCACAGCGGTGCTATGGATTCCCGCCTGCGCGGGAACGACGGTTTGAAGTTCGACGGCGGCTCGACAGCGCTGACGTCGACGCCATTCGCTCAATGAACAGGCCGTTACGCAGGAAGTGAAAGCGGCTTTGCGCGCCTTCCTGCTTCACCCCGCTGTAAATACTGACTCAAACAAGGTAAAGCACAATGTGGTTCAAGAATCTTCAGATTTACCGTCTTCCCGCACCGTGGGCATTCACTCCTGAGCAACTCGAAGCGGCGCTGGCGCCCATGAGTTTTGTTCCGGCCACCAGTAACGAATTGTTGCGCCAGGGCTGGGATTCGCCGCGCAACAACGGCATGCTGGTTCACACCGTCAACAAGCAGATGCTGATCCTGCTGGGCACCGAAAAGAAGCTGCTGCCATCGTCGGTGATCAACCAGGTGGCCAAGGCCAAGGCGGCCGAGCTGGAAGAAGCCCAGGGCTTCGCGCCGGGCAAGAAAGCCATGAAGGAACTCAAGGAACGGGTGGCCGATGAATTGCTGCCGCGCGCTTTCAGCATCCGCAGCAATACCTTCACCTGGATCGATCCGGTCAACGGCTGGCTCGTGGTCGACGCCGCCAGCCCGGCCAAGGCGGATGAAGTCATCAAGCTGCTGCTCAAGGCGGTCGACCGCATGCCGCTGGAAAGCCTGCGCGTGCAGCGCTCGCCGGTGGCCGTCATGACGGCCTGGCTGGAAACCGACGAAGCGCCGGTGGGCTTCACGATCGACCAGGATACCGAACTGCGCGCCACTGGCGAGAGCAAGGCGGCGGTACGCTACGTCAAGCATGCGCTGGAAGTGGACGATATCCGCCGTCACATCGCGGCAGGCAAGCAGTGCACGCGCCTGGCGATGACGTGGGATGACAAGATTTCGTTCGTGCTGACCGAGTCGCTGGCGATCAAGGGCATCAAGCCGCTCGATGTGATCAAGGAAAGCGACACCAGCACGCGCAACGATGAAGAGCGCTTCGACAACGACATGATGCTCATGACCGGCGAACTGGCCAAGATGATGAGCGAAGTGGTGGAAGCGCTGGGTGGGGAAGCGAAGGCGTGATGGTGTTTTGACGGGCTGCCTTGGCGGCCCGTCCTGGCTCAAATGCCGCCGACCTATCCGCCGTTGCCACTACACTCAAGACCGTCATTCCCGGCCTCGGCGGCCCCCTTGGCGGGAATCCAAGGCCTCTCCGATAAGCGAAAGAGCTTGGATTCCCGCCTGCGCGGGCAGTCATTTCTGCTAATGACAGATCTGTATGTAGCGCAAGTAGCGCACGTATTCGCTTAAGTAGCGGTGGTACCCAAAGATTGCCCGCGCGGGCAGCCTGGTCCCGGCCGAATTTTTTACAAGGGCTGAAACACCCCGGCCGCGCGATTCTTGGTCACGTTATCCCACGTAAAAATCTGCCCGTTCATCGCCACATACACACCCGGCGGCAAGATTTGCGCGGCGGCACTGGCGCAGCCCAGGTTGAACAGCGCATCCGAATTCGCAATTTCGTACGGAATCATTGCACCAGTCAACACAATGCTTTTGCCGAGCGCGGCAGCACCGAGCACGGCCGCCGTTTCCGGCATCGTATCGGTGCCATGCACGATCACAATCGCCTTCTCGGGCGCCGCCTGGCAGCTGGCCAGCACGCGCGCGCGGTCGGCGTCCTGCATGTCGAGCGAGTCGAGCAGGGGAAGCTGCTCCAGCTCAACCGGAACCGTCATGCGCGTACGCGCCAGCACCGCTGGCAGATGGCTTTCCGCAAAGCCGAGCTTACCGGTCAGTTCATCATAATGTTTATCGAAGGTGCCGCCGGTGGCGATGATGCGCAAGCTCATAGTGATCTGGAATTCGTAAAGAGAAGGTGCCGTATGATAACGTGTAGCGTCGGCGATGTCGAAGCGCGCAAACGAAACGCGCAACTTGCCAGTGCGTTAGAATCGTTGTCTGCGCATGAGTCCACTCATTTTTTGTCCCTCAAAAAGCCATGAAAGCCCTTGCCCCAGGAACCGTCATTTTCCATCGCCATCGTGGCTATGGTGTCATCACGCATGTCAACCTGCTGACCGGCTGGATCTCCGCGCGCTTTGGCAGCGAAGCGCGTACGCTCGACCTGAACCTGTCGACCGACGACGTGCAGCACGCCGATGGCGAAGCGATCCTGTTCCGGCGCGCTCCACCCGACCGCATGCCGCACGCGCGCCTGATGGCGATGGTGCGCGCACTGCACCAGGCCGGCTACGAAAAACTCTATCTCTACTCCTGGCCCAAGCCATCGGGCCTGCACTGGCGCTGGCATTTGTTCACCGGCCAGCGCGACTGGATGCAGCGCCCCTGGCGCGAGGGCTGGTACGGCTCCGGCGCCGACTACAACGGCAACCCGGTGATGGGCTGGGGCGATTCCCCCGGCGCTACCACCGATGAACTCGTTACCGCGCTGGCCCGCTTCGACCCGCAAGGCCTGGCCCAGGCGCTCGGACGCGACGAAGACCACACCGCGTGGTTCGAAGGCGCATGCAAGCTCCTGCTGCCAGGCTATATGTACAGCCTGAACATGGAGCGCTCCGACACGGGCAGCCTGCAGGAAGCCCCGCCCGTGCCGGTCATACCGGTGCGCGCCAGCCTGCCAGTCTACGACGGACCGGCACTCGGCTGGCCGCCCGGCTGGGCCGGCCTGTGGACGCGCGCGCATGTCATGCCGGCACCGCCGATCGATATTACCGGCGAGCGCAGGCTGCGCGAGCCGTCGTAGCGCGCGGCAGTGGCACCGGGGTCAGACTCCTCCGTTCGGCGAGACCGGTGGCACCGGGGTCAGACCCCTAACGGAAAAACCGGGGTCTGACCCCTTGAAAAACCGGGGTCTGACCCCTTGGCAACGCTTCCGGGTTCAGAATGTTAGATGGGGCGCCGTTCGCAAAGTTCAGCACGTTGTCGAACGCGGCCCGGAAATACAATTCGTAGCTATCCTTCTCCACATACCCGATATGCGGCGTCGCCAGCACGGTCGGAATGTGCAGCAGCGGCGCGTCCGGCGCCAGCGGCTCGCTGGTGAACACGTCGATGGCCGCATTGCCCGGCCGCCCCAGCCGCAGGGCCGCTTCCAGCGCGTCGCTTGCCACCAGCTCGGCGCGGCTGGTGTTGACGAACAGCGCATCCGGCTTCATGCGCGCCAGGTCCTCGGCCGTGACGATGCCGCGGGTGCCTTCCGCCAGCCGCAGATGCAGAGTCAGCACATCGGCGCGTTCGAAGAACGCTTCGCGCGTGGGGGCCGCCTCGAACCCATCGGCCACCGCCGCTGCACGGCTGGCCTCGCCACCCCAGACCAGCACCTGCATGCCGAAGGCCTTGCCGTAGCCCGCGATCATGCGCCCGATTTTGCCGTAGCTCCAGATGGCCAGCGTGCGGCCCTTGAGCGTACGCCCGAGGCCGTTTAGTAGTGGATTGACCGAGGCCGTCTGCCACAGCCCGTCCTTGAGATGATTCGCGTAAGGCACGATCTTGCGGCTGGCCGCCATGATCAGCGCCCAGGTCAGCTCGGCCGGCGCCACCGGCGAGCCGACGCCTTCGGCAATCGCCACGCCGCGCGCGGTGGCGGCGGCCACGTCCACATGCCCGGCCAGCTTGCCGGTCTGCGAAATGAGTTTGAGATTCGGCAGTTTTTCCAGCAGTCCCGCCGGAAACGCCGTGCGTTCGCGGATCAGCACCAGCGCCTCGAACGGCGCCAGGCGGATGCCCAATTGCCCCGCGCCGCGCGCCGAACTGTTAAATATTTTGACATCGTGACCATCGAGCAGCTTGAAGCAGTCGAGCTGGCGGACCGAGTCCTGGAAATCATCAAGAATAGCTATTTTCATGGGAGATGGCAGAAGTTAAATAAATCTTCGTAGGTAAATAACAGGATACGGAATATTCGAAATAGCCTACTACATTGCTCAACTATTATTCCTACATTTTTGACCTTTTAGCATTTAAAAGCAGTAATAGCGGGTGTACAATCGCCCCCTAATTTCGGGATTTGCTCGCGTCCTTGGACCGCGGTTTGCGGCACTGTTTCCTGCCCCCCGCAAGTCCCCGCACTACCGTTCCACCAGCCTCGCCGTTATCGAGGTTGTCGACATGACCGCCGTATCGCCGAACCTTTCTTAGGGAATGGATTCTTGAGCGCAAGCTGAAACGCTGACGACGATCCTGCCGTGCCGGGACAAGAAAGAATTCTTATTGGCATTGGAGGTACTATGAATCAGCCCGTTATGGGTGGCGTTGCTACACTGAACGTCCCAGCTTACATCAAACATCAAAAGCTTATCAATTGGGTCAGTGAAATTGCTGCCCTGACGAAGCCGGCCCGCATCGTCTGGTGCGACGGCTCGCAAGACGAGTACGACCGCCTGTGCGCCGAGATGGTGGCCGCCGGCACGATGAAAAAGCTGAACCCTGAAAAGCGCCCGAATTCCTATCTGGCATGTTCGGATCCGACCGACGTGGCGCGCGTGGAAGACCGCACCTACATCTGCTCGGCCACCAAAGAGCAGGCCGGCCCGACCAACAACTGGATGGCCCCTGCGGAAATGCGCACCACCCTGAACGGCCTGTTCGACGGCTGCATGGCCGGCCGCACCCTGTACGTGGTGCCGTTCTCGATGGGCCCGCTGGGTTCGCCGATCGCCCACATCGGCGTCGAGCTGTCCGACTCGCCGTACGTGGCGGTCAACATGCGCATCATGACGCGCATGGGCAAGGCTGTGTACGACGTGCTGGGCGCGGACGGCGAATTCGTCCCCTGCGTGCACACCGTCGGCGCACCGCTGGCCGCCGGCCAGAAAGACGTGGCATGGCCGTGCAACCCGACCAAATACATCGTTCACTACCCTGAGACCCGCGAAATCTGGTCCTACGGTTCCGGCTACGGCGGCAACGCGCTGCTGGGCAAGAAGTGCTTCGCGCTGCGCATCGCCTCGAACATGGGCCACCAGGAAGCCCAGGCCGGCGGCACCGGCTGGCTGGCCGAACACATGCTGATCCTCGGCGTCGAATCGCCCGAAGGCAAGAAACACTACGTCGCGGCCGCCTTCCCATCGGCTTGCGGCAAGACCAACTTCGCCATGCTGATTCCGCCAAGCAGCTTCGGCGGCTGGAAAGTGACCACCATCGGCGACGACATCGCCTGGATCAAGCCGGGCGCCGATGGCCGCCTGTACGCGATCAATCCGGAAGCCGGCTACTTCGGCGTGGCGCCGGGCACCAACACCCGCACCAACTCGAACTGCATGGCCTCGATGACCGAGAACACCATCTTCACCAACGTCGCGCTGACCGACGATGGCGACGTCTGGTGGGAAGGCCTGACCAAGGAAGCGCCGTCGCACCTGATCGACTGGCAGGGCAAGGACTGGACCCCGGCGTCCGGCACCAAGGCCGCGCACCCGAACGCGCGCTTCACGGTTGCCGCGACCCAGAACCCGGTCATCGATGCGGCCTGGGACGACCCTGCGGGCGTGCCGATTTCGGCCTTCATCTTCGGCGGCCGCCGTTCCACCACCGTGCCGCTGGTAACCGAAGCGCGCAACTGGGTCGAAGGCGTCTACATGGCCGCGACCATGGGTTCCGAGACCACCGCTGCCGCTGCCGGCCAGATGGGCATCGTGCGCCGCGACCCGTTCGCGATGCTGCCGTTCATCGGCTACAACATGAGCGACTACTTCCAGCACTGGCTCAACATGGGCAAGAAGATCGAAGCCATGAACCCGGCCGCGCTGCCGAAGATCTACTGTGTGAACTGGTTCCGTACCGATGCTGAAGGCAAGTTCGTCTGGCCTGGCTTCGGCGACAACATGCGCGTGCTCAAGTGGATGCTGGAACGCATCGAAGGCAAAGCGGGCGGCACCGAGAACGTGTTCGGCACCACGCCGGAGTTCGGCGACCTGAACTGGGACGGCATCGACTTCACGCAAGCGCAGTTCGACACCATCACCTCGATCGACAAGGACGCCTTCAACGAAGAACTCAAGCTGCACAACGAGCTGTTCGAGAAGCTGGCCTATCACCTGCCGCAAGAATTGGTGGAGACCAAAGCCACGCTCGAGAAGCGCCTGGCTGCATAACCGGCCAAGACCGGATGGAAAAGCGCGTCTCCGGACGCGCTTTTTTTTCGTCCTTCTGGTGTCTCCTTCTGGTGTCAGGTCTGACATTCGGACACGGCCTCGGCTATTCGCCAGGCGATGCCGTCTTTTTACAGCACAATTCGTGCCGTTCCTGGCCGGGTCCGAATGTCAGACCTGACACCAGTTGGGGGGATAGCAAGCGGGGCCGCACGCTTGACTGCCGGTGCACTACGGTTGCGTGCAATTTATCTTATAATTTTCCCATTATCAATCCCAAAGCCGATGCGCTCGACATCGCCGGCCCGTCGCCCGGAGTCCGCCAGCATGGCAGCAGCGCCCCATTACCTGAAACCAACTCCCGCCTGGGAAGAGCACGAAAAACCCACCATGCCGGGTTCGGCGTCGATGCCCTGGCATCCGCCCCATATCCGCTTTGCCTACGCCTGCGTGGCGCTACTGGTCGGCATTACTGGCGGCTTGGGCAATGCGCTGGTGTCGGCCAATTTGCCCGCCATCCAGGGCACTCTGGGCCTGACTCCTGCCGAAGCGGCCTGGCTGCCGGCCGCCTACATCATGGTCAACGTCACCTCGAACCTGATGGTGTTCAAGTTCCGCCAGCAGTACGGCCTGCGCCTGTTCGCCGAGATCGGCCTGTCGCTGTACGCCTTCGTCACCCTGCTGCACCTGCTGGTCGGCGGCTTCGAGATGGCGATCCTGGTGCGCGCCGCCAGCGGCCTGGCCGCCGCCACCACCAGCACCCTGGCCATGCTCTACATGCTGCAGGCCGCGCCCAAAAAATACACCGGCAAGATGCTGGTGCTCGGGGTGGGCATCGCGCAGATCGCCACGCCGCTGGCCTGGCTGATGTCGCCGGCCCTGCTCGACATGGGCCAGTGGCACAACCTGTACCTGTTCGAAGCCGGCCTGGCCCTCTGTTCGCTGGCCGCGGTGGTGGTGCTCAAGCTGCCGCCGGGGATCCACATCAAGGTGATCGAGCCGCTCGACTTTCTCACCTTCGCGCTGGTCGCTCCGGCGGTCGCCATGATCGTCGCGGTGCTGGCCCAGGGCTTCACGCGCTGGTGGTTCGACACGCCCTGGCTGGCCTACCTGCTGATCGCCGCCGTGCTGCTGCTCACGATCGCGCTGTTCATCGAACACCACCGCGCCAACCCGCTGATCCAGACGCGCTGGCTGATGATGGGGCCCACCATCCGCTTCATGATCGGCGCCTTCCTGATCCGCTTTTTGACGTCCGAACAAACCTACGGCGCGGTCGGCCTGCTGCGTACCCTCGGCATGGGGCCGGACCAGATGCAGCCGCTGTTCGCGGTCATTCTGGCGGGGACCATCTGCGGCATGGTCGCCAGTTCGATCACCTTCAGCCCGAAAACCGTGATCCCGCAAATCCTGTTCTCGATCCTGCTGTTCGGCGTGGCCGCCTGGCTCGATTACGGCCGCACCAGCCTCGATCGCCCGCACGACTTTTTTGTGAGCCAGTTCCTGGTGGCGCTGGGCGCGGGCATGTTCATGGGGCCGATGATCATGATCGGCATCATGCAGGCCCTCAAATTCGGCGCCGACCACGTGGTCACCTTTGTCGTCATGCTGGCGATGACGCAAAGCCTGGGCGGCTTTACCGGCGCCGCCGCGCTCAGTACCTACCAGCTGCACCGCGAGCATGTGCATTCGACCGGGATCAACGCCCAGCTCAACCCGGCCGACCCGGTCGTCGCGCAGCGCCTGCGCCTGCAGCAGCAGGTCTACCAGGGCGTCAACACCGACCCGGCCCTGCGCGCCGCCCAGGGCGTGGGCCAGCTGGCGCAAATCAGCCGGCGCGAGGCCAACGTCCTCGCCTTCAACGATGTCTTCGCCCTGAGCGGCGTGATCGCCATCCTGTTCCTCGGCTGGTCGCTGTTTGTCGCCGTGCGCCTCGCGCGCCGGCAAAAGCGCGAAGCCGCAGCCTTACTCAACCAGGCCCCTGCCAGATAAATATGAGCACTCCACTTCCTCCTTCGCGCAGCGAACCCACGGCCGACGAGGCCAATCCACCGGTGCCGGGCGACTCCAGCAACACCGCCGCCCCGATCCCGCCGGCCGCCGTGCCGGTGGCTCCCGAACCACCGCCCAAGTACATCAAGCCCAAGCTGTGGACCGTGGTGCTGATGGCCGTCGTGGCCCTGGCCGGCATCGTGCTGATCATGTGGGCCTGGCGCCTCGGTCCCTTCAACAGCACCCTGGTCCAGACCGACAACGGCTACGTGCGCGGCCAGATCACGGTGCTCGCGCCGCAGGTCAATGGCTACGTGGCCGAAGTGCTGGTAAAGGATTTCCAGTTCGTCAAAGCGGGCCAGCCGTTGTTGCGCATCGACGACCGCATCTACAAGGCGCGCGTGCAGCAGGCCGAGGCCCAGCGCGACGGCGCCATTGCCGCACTCGATAACTTCACCCAGACCCAGGCCCAGAACCGCGCCCGTGGCGGCGCCGCGCGCGCTACCCTGGTGGCGGTGCAGGCCGAGCGCAATCGCGCAGCGGCCGAACTGGGACGGGTCGAGGAACTGGCGGCCAAGGGATCGGTGTCGCTCAATGAGCGCGACCGCGTGCGCATGACGACCCAGCTGGCCGGCGCCAATGTCCTCAAGGCCAAGGCCGATATCGCAATCGCCGAAGAAACCGTCAAGGCTACGACAGTCTCGCGCGGCGGCCTGGAAGCCCAGGTCAAGACGGCCGAAGCGCAGCTGGCGCTGGCCAAAATCGATTTGTCGAATACGGTGGTCATGGCCCCGCGCGACGGCCAGGTGAGCGAAGCGTCGGTGCGCCTCGGCCAGTACGTCACGGCCGGCTCGCAGCTGTTGTTCCTGGTTCCCGACACCATGTGGATCGTGGCGAACTTCAAGGAAAACCAGACCTGGAAAATGCGCATCGGCCAGCGCGCCACGTTCACGGTGGATGCTTTCAACGGCGCTGTCTTGAGCGGTCATATCGAACAGATCGCGCCGGCCACCGGTTCCGAATTTTCCGTGCTGCGCGCCGATAACGCCAGCGGCAACTTCACCAAGGTAGTCCAGCGCCTGCCGGTGCGCATCGCCATCGATGCGAACCAGGAGCTGGCCAAGCGCCTGCGGCCCGGCATGTCGGTGATCGTCAAGGTCGATACCGTCGGCGCGGCGGAGCAGCAGCCGTGAGGCGCCGCGTCTTCCTTGCCGCGGGCGTGGCCTGCGGCCTGACTGCCTGCATGCCGGCGCCGCGTCCCGCGCCGCCGCTCTCGACAGTGACGCTTCCCGATGCCTGGCGCGACGGCCCGGCCGGACCAGCCGCGGTCGATCCGCAGTGGTGGCGCGCCTTCGGCGATCCTGCCCTCACCGCGCTGGTGGAAGCGGCGCTGGCGCACAACACCAGCGTGCTCGCCGCCGTGGCCCGCGTCGATCAGGCGCGCGCGCTCGTGACCGTGGCCGATTCGGCGGCGCTGCCGGCCGTGAATGCGGTGCTGGGCGCGGCGTCGGCGCGCGCGCCGGCCGGCGCGGCACTGGTCAATTCGCGCTCGCTGCAACCGGAACTGCAGGCCAGCTGGGAGCTCGACCTGTTCGGCCGCCTGCGCCAGCAGTCGCGCGCGGCCTCGCTGCAGTACCAGGCCAGCCAGGCCGAACGCGATGGCGTGGCGCTGTCGGTGGCGGCCAGCACGGCGCAGGCCTACGTGGGTTTGCTGGCGCTGGACGCCCAGCTGCGGATCACCAAAGGGACGGCGGCCTCGCGCGCCGAAGCGCTGCGCCTCGCGTCCGACCAGGCGCGCGTGGGCTACACCTCGCAGCTGCAACTGAGCCAGGCGCAAAACGAAAACGAAACGGTGCTGCAGGCGATTCCCGAACTGGAACTGGCCATCCGCCGCCAGGAGAACGCGCTGCGCGTGCTCACGGGCGAGCTGCCCGGCGCGGTGCCGCGCGAACGCCGCTTCCAGGACTTGCCGCTGTTGCCGGCGCCGGCGTCGATACCATCAAGTCTGCTGGCGCGCCGGCCCGACATCGCCCAGGGTCAGTTGCTGCTGGCCGCGAGCGATGCCAACCTGGCGCTGCGGCGCGCCGATTTTTTGCCGCATGTGACCATCAGCGCCAAGTTCGGCAGCCTGTTGACCAACGGGCGCGATTACGATCCCGTGACCTTGTGGACCCTGGGCGCCAGCGTGCTGGCGCCGGTCTTCTCCGCCGGGCGCTTGAGCGCGCAGGTCGATGCCGCCACCGCGCAGCGCGACCAGGCGGCGTTTGCCTACCGCGGCGTGGTGCTGACGGCCTTTGGCGAAGTCGAAAACGCCTTCGCTGGCGTGACGCGCCTGCAAACCCAGATGGAACACGCGCAAAAGCGCCGCGACATCCTCACGCGCACGCTGGACTTTGCCAGGGACCGCTATCAGGCCGGCTATGCCTCGTATCTGGAAGTGCTCGATGCGCAGCGCAACCTGTACCAGGTCGAGCTTAACGCGGTGACGCTGCGCCAGAACCAGGTGAACAATATGGTGGCGCTGTACCGCGCGCTCGGCGGCGGCTGGAGCGCTGGCGCGCCGTGATCCCGGCCTGCCAGGAACAAAAGACGGCGCGTGCGGATATGAACTGTGCCGCTTCTGCATGGCTCGCCTACAGCTTGAGCACCCTGGACGTGATCTGCTGCACATCGATCGACGGCGCATGCCGGACGTCGCCCGCCGTGTAGACCGCCGTCACGCTCAGCTCCACCGTGCTGATGATCTCCAGTATCCCCACCGTGAGCGGCAGCGGCCCGGCCGGTGCCGCGCCCAGCAGCAGCGTGGCCAGGCGGCAGCAGTCGTCCATCGTCGCGTTGTGCGCCGGCAGCAGCAGCGTCTCCAGCGTGGTGGCCGGCGCAAAGTGCGGCTCGCGCCCCAGCACCGCCCCCGCCAGCACCAGCGGAATGACGCGCTTGAGCAGCGGTGCCGGCTTGTCGTACCCGTTGTGGATATTGATCTCCGTCGAATAGCGGCCCGGCCGCACCGGGGCGCACTCGCAGCAGCCGTCTTCCTGCTCGCCGCACAGGAATTTGACGCTGTAGGCGTACAGCGTGAACCCGGCCGGCGCGACCACGGCGGCCGGGCGGCCCGGCTGCGCCAGGCCGATGCGCGGCGGCTCCAGCGAACCCGGCTCGGTGCAGACGTCGACCTGGTAGCTGCCGTCGCCGGCGTCGAGCACCGCTCCCATTGGCGTGCTGCCCGGCTGGGCCTCCACGCTGAAGCCGTCGGCGCGCCCCGGCCCGAGCCGGTTGCCGTATTTGTCGCGCGGCGTGAAGCGCATCCGGTAGCATGCTCCGCCGTCCGGACGCGGCGGCAGGTCGGTGATGGTGGCGTCGGTCTGGCCGCCGTCGATGCCGATCTCGACATGCACCGACCAGGTCAGCTCGCGCATGCCGGTGCACTCGTCGCCGTAGGTGGCCCTGGCGTGGAAGGTGTAGTTGCCTTCGACCGTCAGGAAGTCCGCCAGGCGGCGGCCGACGGTGGCGGTTTCCTCGAAGCTGCCGCGGGTGTTGAAAGAGTCGCCGGAGAGTGCCAGTTCGGTCTGGACGTAGCCCACCACCGGCCGGCCGCGCGCTTTCTCCAGCGCCTGCAGGGTGGCGTGGCGCGGCGGGATCAGGTCGCCGCCAACGTTGCCGGGCGCGCCCAGCCCGGTCTCGCTGAGCAGGTTGCCGACACCCGTATCGGGCCGCGTGACGGTCAGCCTCGCCTGCATATTGCGCGGCCAGCCGCCGTCTTCATGGCGCACCAGCACCATCGGGTTGATCTCGTCGCCGGTGTACTGCCACACCGGTTCGCGCGTACGGCTCATGCGCGCGCCCCCGCTGGGAATGACGTTGACGAAGTAGCGCAGCGCCGGCCACCCCTGGCGCGCCAGCGGGATCGGGATCGCGCGCGGGCGCACCACGTTGATGTGCCACAGGCCATCGCGTTCGCCGCCGATCGGCAGCGCGATGCGCAGGAAGGCCCAGGTGCGTCCGCTCTCGCCGGCCACGCCGGGCACCGCCGCCGTCAGCACGGCGCCACTGGGGGTGGTCACCTCCACCTGCAGGGTGGCGCCGCTGTTGTCCCAGCCGGCGATGGCGGTGATGGCGTCCTCGCCGCAGACGCGGAACGGCACCGGGGTGCCGGCTTGTTGCGCGGCCCCCAGGTCGAATTCCGGGTCGAGCAGGATGCCGGTCTCGAAGATGTTCCCGAACGCGGTGGCGTAGAATTTTTCCAGCGCCAGGGCGCCGCCGGCCCGCGTGTACAGGCCGTCGTGCGCCGTGGCCACGGCGCTGAGCAGGGTGCCATCCAGGCTCGACTCGGCACCGAAGCCGATCGCGTGCACGGTGATCCCGGCCAGGGCCGGCTCGATGCTGGCGATCGACGGCGCGGTGTTTTGCAGGCCGTCCGTCATCAGGAGGATGGCGCGCGGATTGGCGCCCGGGGCGGCGGCCAGCTGCGCGCGCGCGGCATCGAGGCCGGCGCCGATCGAGGTATTGCCGCCGGGGGTGAGCGTGGGCAGCCTGCCGCCGATGTAAGGCGGCGGCCCGACCAGGGCGTTCTTGGCGGCGTCGGTCACGGGGGCGAGCGCAAAGTCGACCGGGGCGCTGGCCGCGCTGCTGAACGAGACCAGGCCGAGGCGGTTGCCGGTGCCGCTGCGGACCAGTTGCACGAACAGCGACAGGGCGTCGCGCGCGGACTCGATCTTGGCGCGCCCGCTGCCGTCGTCCAGCGCCATGCTGCCCGAGCGGTCGAACACCAGCATGACGTCGCGCGTGATGGGCGGCGGCGGCGTCGGCACGATCCGCTGCAGGATGGTCGCGCTGGGAAAATAGCCGAGGCGCCCGCCGTGGCATGGGTCGCCCTTCGACAGCACGCCGGTGATGCGGCCGGCCAGGTCGAACAGGCCGGAGCCTGAACTGCCGCCCGTCACGTCGAAGGTGGTCGGCACCGTAATGGCAAAGGCGCCGCTGCCCTCGACGCCGGCAAAGCCCTGCGCGTGCGGCAGCGACAGTTTCTTGACCGCGCCGTTCGGGTGGTGCACGCCGAACACCTGCTCGCTCGGCAGCGGCAGGTCGTGCCGCATTTGCAGCGACGGCACGCCGGGCGGGGCTTCGGCCAGCTGCAGCAGGCTGTAGTCGTCGCTGCCGTCCCAACGGTGCGCCAGCACCGCCTTGACCTTGTAGAAGCGCGGGTTGTAGCCGGGCGGGCGGGCGCCGCCGCATTCGGTGCGGTAGTCGAACGTCACCGAGCTGCTGAGCGCTTCGGCCGGCGTGTGGCAATGGCCGGCGGTGATGATCTTGTCGCCGTCGACCAGGGTGACCGAGCAGGTCGACAGATGCGCGCCGTGCACCGACACGATCATGCCGGCGCTGCGGGCGACGCGCGCGCGCACGTCGGCCGGCGGCGTGGCGCAGGAAGCGTTTTCCCAATTTGGCGGCTCGCTGCAATACCAGAAGGGATCGTAGTCCGGCTCTTCATACGACGGCCCCTGGTAGAACGGGTCGCTATTGGAAAAGCTGATATGCACCGGCGCTTCGCCGATGTGGCGCTCGCCGCGCCCGTACTGGTCCAGCTGCACGCTGCCGGTGGGCGCACCGGCGGCGATGTAGGTGATCTGCACGCCGGCCGGAAAGGCGTAGACATTGATCGGCCGCGTCCAGAAAGCGGGGCCGTCGGCGGCCGTGAAGGTGTCGACGTCGTAGCCCAGGTTGACCTGCAAGCGGTCACCCGGCGCGAAGGCCAGGTTCTGGAAATGCAGCATCAGCAGCTTGGTGCCGCCCGGCTGCGGCGAGGCCGGCGGGTTGAACACCGTCAGGCCCGGCCCGACCACCAGCGGCGCGCCGAGGACTTGTATGGTTCCTGTAATGTGGGACATGCTGCTTCTCCTCAATGACGGCTTGGCGTGATCTGTTCGACGCGGATCGACACCCCGCCGCCGGCTTGCGTGGCGCTGGTGGTGTAGACCGCGGTGACCGCGACGGCGGCGCTGGCGGTGATCTCCAGGATGCCGATGGTCAGCGGCGTGGTGCCCGCCGGCGCCGCGCCGAGCAGGCGCTCCATGATGCGGCAGCAGTCATCCATCGTGGCCGCCTGGGCCGGCAACTGCATGCGTTCCTCGGCGCGCGGAGCGGCCGCGCGCGGTTCGCGCCCGGCCGGGGCCCCGGCCAGCACCAGCGGCACGAAGCGCTTGCGCAGCACGACCGGCTTGAGCGAATAGTTGTGGATGTTGATCTCGGTGGCGTACGCGCCCGCCTGCACCGGCACGCACTCGCAGCCGCAGTCCGGCTGCACGCCGCAGAGGAACTTGACCGCATAGGTGACGGCGCAGGCCGGCACGGTGATCTGCACCTTTTTGCTGGCTACGATGCTGCTGTCGGCGAGTACGTCGAGCGTGCCGGTGATCACCTGGTCTTCGGCGGCGCAGGCAAGGCCGGTGAAGCGCACGCGGAAGGTCAGCACGTGCTCCTGGTCGCCGGCCAGCGGACCGTAGCCGCCGGCCGGCACGATCGACGTGACGAACGGCGCCACGCTGGCCGACGGCACCAGCTTGACGTTCTGGATCGTGCCGACCGCCCCCGTGACCAGGTCGATGATGGTGTCGACGATGGTGCCCGCGTTGATGCCGATGGCAAGCGCGCCGCCGGTGGCGCCGCTGATGCGGGTGGCCTGGCCGGGCGTGCCGCCGGGCGCGCCGCACTGCGCCACGTAGTTGACGGCGCCGGCGGTGGGGTCGCCGTCCAGGCCCGGGTTGGCGGTGGAAATGGCCAGCACCGTGATGTCCTCGGCCACCAGTTTCGCGGTGGCGCTGGCCTCGGTGACGGCGGCCGGTGCGCCCGACACCGCGCCGCAGATCGGGTCGTGGCTGGGCGCGTCGCCGAACCAGACGATGATGCGCTTGCTGCCGGCGCGCCAGCCGATGGCGCCGCCGGGTGCTTCGGCCAGGCGGTCGAGCGCGAACAGGGCGGCCTCGGGGCCGTCAGCGCCGCCGCTGGCCGACCAGGCGTTGAGCGCGGCGCTGACGGCCGGCGCGGCATTGGTCGGACTGAGCTGGTGCTGGAAGCCGTACGGGTCGCCCGAGCCGAAATCCTTGTAGTTGCCGACCCCGTAGGCGAGGCCCACGCCGAGCCCGTTGAGGGCCGCCAGCACGTTCGCGCTGCCGGCCTGGACGGCGCCGAGGATGGCGCCCATCGAGCCCGTGCTGTCGGCCAGGAAATACACATCGGCCTTGACCGCCGCCGCGCTTTTCGGGATCGTGACGGTGATGGTTTCATCGAGGACCTGGCCCGGATCGAGCGTAAGCACATTGCTGGCCGGATTGATCGTGACCGGCGCCAGCGGGACCGCGTCGGCCGTGTGCAGCACGCTGCGGGCGCGCTCGAACAGGCGGCGCAGCTCGGGCGCGCGGTCCGCCGCGCCGTTCAGCTCCACGCCGTGCTGGTCGAACATGACCGTGTATGCGCGCCCGTTGGCGTCGGCCGCGTCGACCACCGTGAAGCAGTGCAGCGGCGCGCAAGATGCCGGCTGCGCCAGCTGCTGGCTGTCGATCGTCATCGGTGACTTGAGGCGATAGCGTTGGGCGGCAAGCGCCGCTGCCTTGTCGGCATAAGACTGTGCGTTCATCATTTCCCCCGTTTCGAAGCAGCCTCCAGCTTAGGGTTGGGGACCGGCGGGGGATTTATCGCGGCTCAATCTCAGGGTGCTAATGCCAAGGGGAAAGGAGCGTGCCGGCGAACGGCGCAGCCCGGGCCATGCGCAGCGAATCAGGCGCCGTGGGAGGATCGCTCTTCTTCGCGCTTGGCGCCCGGGAAGGCGTCGTACACGCGGCGATGAAAAGCGTACGAGCAGGTGTCGTCGCGCACGTCGTACTCGCCCACCCATTTCATCAGGTAGGGCAGCATGCTGTCCTGTTCTTCCTTGGACGCGTACTTGTGCGGCTCCCACGGCCGCTGGGCGTTGTTGGCCATGCAGGCATCCTTGCCAGGATTGATGAACACCAGCTGCGTGCAGAACGGCAGCGCCTTTTCGATCAGGTCTCCGTAGCAGCCCTCCACCACCCAGTCGGGATAGCTGCGCACGAAGGCGTACAGGTCGGCCAGCACTTCATAGGCCGGCCGCGCCACCGCCACCTCGCCCGGCGCCCAGAAAATGGTGTCGAGATCGAGGTGCGTCAACTGGTGCTGCGCGGCCAGCTGCCGCGCGTGCGACGACTTGCCCGATCCCGAATTGCCCATGATCAGAACGCGCATCGCAGCTCCTTTACGCCAGCAGCGGCACCAGATATTTGCCGGTCACGCTCTCCGGATTGGCCGCCACGTCTTCCGGCGTGCCGGCGGCGATGATCTTGCCGCCGCCCGCGCCGCCTTCCGGCCCCAGGTCGACGATCCAGTCGGCGGTCTTGATCACATCGAGATTGTGTTCGATGATGACCAGGGTGTTGCCCTGGTCGCGCAGGCGGTGGATCACCTTGAGCAGCAGGTCGATATCGTGGAAGTGCAGGCCGGTGGTCGGCTCGTCCAGGATGTACAGGGTGCGCCCGGTGTCGCGCTTGGACAGTTCCAGCGACAGTTTGACGCGCTGCGCCTCGCCGCCCGACAGGGTGGTCGCGCTCTGGCCGAGGCGGATGTAGCCGAGGCCGACGTCGAGCAGGGTTTGCAGCTTGCGCGCGATCAGCGGCACCGGCTTGAAGAATTCGTGCGCCTCTTCCACCGTCATGCCCAGCACTTCGTTGATGTTCTTGCCCTTGTACTGCACTTCCAGCGTTTCGCGGTTGTAGCGCTTGCCGTGGCAGACGTCGCACGGCACGTACACGTCCGGCAGGAAGTGCATCTCGACCTTGATCACGCCATCGCCCTGGCACGCTTCGCAGCGCCCGCCCTTGACGTTGAACGAGAAGCGCCCGGCGCTGTAGCCGCGCTCCTTGGCCGCCGGTACGCCCGAGAACAGGTCGCGAATCGGCGTGAACAAGCCGGTGTAGGTGGCCGGGTTCGAGCGCGGGGTACGCCCGATCGGTGCCTGGTCGACCGAGATGACCTTGTCGAAGTGTTCCAGGCCGCTGATCGCATCGTGCGGCGCCGGTTCCGTCTGCGAGCCGTACAGGTGGCGCGACAGGGCCGGGTACAAGGTGTCGTTCACCAGCGTCGACTTGCCCGAACCGGAAACGCCGGTCACGCAGGTCATCAGGCCGACCGGCAGCTTGAGCGTGACCTTTTTCAGGTTGTTGCCGGTCGCGCCGGTGATCACCACCTGCTTGTTTTTGTCCGCTTCGTGGCGCTTCTTCGGCACCGCGATCTTGAGCGAGCCATTCAGGTAGCGCGCGGTCAGCGATTTTTTGTTCTTGAGGATGTCCTTGAGCGTGCCTTCGGCGATGATCTCGCCGCCATGCACGCCGGCGCCCGGCCCCATGTCGACGATGTAGTCGGCGGTGCGGATCGCGTCCTCGTCATGCTCGACGACCAGCACGCTGTTGCCGATGTCGCGCAGGTGCTTGAGCGTTTCGATCAGGCGGTCGTTGTCGCGCTGGTGCAGGCCGATCGACGGTTCGTCGAGCACGTACATCACGCCGGTCAGGCCCGAACCGATCTGCGAGGCCAGGCGGATGCGCTGCGCCTCGCCGCCCGAGAGTGTATCGGCGCTGCGGTCGAGCGACAGGTAATCGAGGCCCACGTTGTTGAGGAACTTGAGGCGCGAGACGATCTCCTTGACCACGCGGTCGGCGATCTCTTTCTTGGCGCCCTTGAGGGTCAGCTTCTCGAAGAAGTCCAGGCATTCGCGCAAGGGTTTGCGCGCGACCTCGTAGATGGCGCGCTGCTGCTTGCCGGTGCCGACCTTGACGTAGCGCGCTTCCACGCGCAGGCGCGCGCCTTCGCACGACGGGCACTGCTTCTCGTTGATGAACTTCGCCAGCTCCTCCTTGACGGCCATCGAGTCGGTTTCGCGGTAGCGCCGCTGCAGGTTGGTGACCACGCCCTCAAAAGTGTGCTCGCGGATGACCGTGCGACCGCGCTCGTTCACGTAGGTGAACGGGATCGAGGTCTTGCCGGAGCCGTACAACACCGCCTGCTGCGACGCCAGGTCGAGCTGCTCGAACGGCATGTCGATATCGAATTCGTAGTGCGCCGCCAGGTTCGACAGCATCTGGAAGTAAAACTGGTTGCGCCGGTCCCAGCCCTTCACCGCGCCCGAGGCCAGCGACAGGTTGGGGAAGGCGACGATGCGGCGCGGGTCGAAAAATTCGATGTGACCGAGGCCGTCGCATTCGGGGCAGGCGCCCATCGGATTATTGAACGAGAACAGGCGCGGCTCCAACTCTTGCAGCGAGTAGCCGCAGGTGTTGCAGGCGAACTTGTTGGAGTAGACGTGTTCGGCCCCGTTCTCCATATCGAGCACCACGGCGCGCCCGTCGGCCAGGCGCAGCGCGGTCTCGAAGCTTTCGGCCACGCGCTGCTTGATTTCGGCGTTTACCTTGACCCGGTCGATGACCACGTCGATGGTGTGCTTCTCGGTTTTTTTCAGCTTGGGCAGGTCGTCGATCTCGTAAATTTTGGCGTCGTGGGTGCCGCTCTGGATGCGGAAACGCACGAAGCCCTGCGCCTGCATCGATTCGAACAGGTCGCTGTGCTCGCCCTTGCGGTTGGCCACCACGGGCGCCAGGATCATCAGCTTGGACTCTTCGGGCATGGCCAGCACCGCGTCGACCATCTGCGACACCGTCTGCGCGGCCAGCGCGTGGTCCGGGTGGTTGATGCAGTAAGGCGTGCCAACGCGCGCGTACAAGAGGCGCAGGTAATCGTGGATTTCGGTGACCGTGCCGACGGTGGAGCGCGGATTGTGCGACGTGGCCTTCTGCTCGATCGAGATGGCCGGCGACAGGCCTTCGATCAGATCGACATCGGGCTTTTCCATCAACTGCAGGAACTGGCGCGCGTAGGCCGACAGCGATTCGACATAGCGGCGCTGCCCTTCGGCGTACAAGGTGTCGAACGCCAGCGACGACTTGCCGGAGCCGGACAGGCCGGTGATCACAATCAGCTTGTTGCGTGGCAGGTCGAGATTGATGTTCTTCAGGTTGTGCGTACGTGCGCCGCGAATGCGGATCTGTTCCATGTGTTGTTTGCCTTAAACGGGTCAGCTCATACTATAGCCGTGTTTCGAAAGCGACGTCTGCGGGGACGATTGCCGCGTCCGCAGTTGCGCCAGGGGCGTATTGATCTTGCTCAGGGATTTTGCAGCTTTTTACGGTGTTTCTACTGTATATAATACCAGTATTCATGCCGCCAGCAAACGCATGACGAGTCGACAAGGGCTGAACTCCGCGCCGGTTTTGTTGTCTGACTTGACAGTTTGTGGGGCCGGACGGCTGGACGGGGCGGGTGCCGGCGCGGGATAGATACATTTGGCATCCCGGCTGGCATATAATCCTCGTCTGGCAAAAAATCATCGCGCCGCGGGACGCACGCCGCAGCAGTTCAACAGGAGTAATACATGGCATCAGTCAATAAAGTCATCATCGTCGGCAACTTGGGGCGCGATCCGGAAATCCGCTACATGCCCAGCGGTGACGCCATCGCCAACATCGCCGTCGCGACCTCGTACAAGTCGAAGGACCGCAACACCGGCGAGCAAAAAGAGCTGACCGAATGGCACCGCATCTCGTTCTTCGGCCGCCTTGCCGAAATCGTCGGCCAGTACCTGAAAAAGGGTTCCTCGGTCTACGTCGAAGGCCGCCTGCAGACCCGTAAATACACCGACAAGGATGGCGTCGAGAAGTACGCGACCGAAATCGTCGCGGAACAGATGCAGATGCTGGGCGGACGCCAGGGCATGGGCGGCGACGCCGGCGGTGGCATGGACGATGGCGGCGGCTACGATTCGCAGCCGCAGCAGAGCCGTCCGGCGCCACAGCGCCCGGCGCCACCTGCGCCAGCGGCTCGTCCGGCACCGAAGCCGGCGCCGAATTTCTCGGATATGGATGACGACATCCCGTTCTAAGACCGGCCAACGTCCTCTCTGTAAAAAGCCCCTGTAACTAATTAACGTTAGAGGTTTTTTATGGGCGGGCGGTTGCCGCCGGCGACGCTCGCCCCTGGCATCGGGATTGCGCTGCTGCGCATTTGGCGCCGCCAGGCTGCATCTCGCGCCTGTATCGATCGATTCGTCGCATAGCATCCCTGCGCGCTCCTGTTCCCGGCAAAGTGGTGCCAACTTAACCAACTTTGCGGAGCCCGTCATGCTGATCCAGATCCTGACCCACACCCCACTCTACGTTTGGGCAATTTTGGCCTTGCTGGTTTATCGTGGCGTCGTTGCCATGCGCGATCGCGAGATGGCGATCCGCAAGCTGTTTATCATTCCCGCCATCATGCTGGCACTGTCGCTGCAGGACATCGCGGCAAAGTTCGGTGCCGCCTTGCTCCCGTTGGGCGCCTGGGCGGGCGCCATGGTGGCGGTGATGTTGCTTGTTTGGAAGTTCAGCAGCGCGGGGGCCAGCGCTGGCGCCACGCCCGGCAGCATGCGCGTCCATGGCAGCGCAGTGCCGCTGGCAATGATGATGGCGATTTTCTTCACCAAGTACCTTACGGCCGTGACGCTGGCCGTGTCTCCTGGCGCCAGCCACAATGCACTGTTGCCGGCCTTGGTGTGCGCCTTGTTCGGCGTCTTTAACGGCTATTTCCTGGGCCGCCTGGCAGGCCAGCTGATGACCTGGCAGTCATTGCGCGTATCGGCCACGGGCCGCGGCTATCTGGCGAGCGCAGCTTGAATGGCGGGTATGTCACGCCGGCAGCTCCGGCAAGTAAGCCGACGATGTTGATGGGAACTGTGGATAGCCGGTCCCCGGTTAACTGTCAGCACTGCCGCCCTGTCCCGAACATGCGCTCAACGCGATTATTGTCGACAAGTTCTGGGCGCAGTTGGAACATGTGGTGGCGATCCGGCCCGAGCCGATGTTGACACTGCGCGTCATCCGGCACATCATTTCCAACTTCGGAAAACGCACAGGCCATCCCATGCATGCGCTCACCCTGCACTACCATCCGCTGTCTTCCTGCTGCCACAAGGTCTTGATCGCGCTCGACGTGTTGGGCATCGCCGTGGACAAAAAGCTGCTCAACCTGGGCGACTCCGGCGAGCGCGCCGCGCACCTGGCGCTGTGCCCGACCGGCAAGATGCCGCTCCTGATGGACGGCCAGCATGCGGTGCCCGAAACGAGCATCATCATCGAGTATCTGCAGCGCCACCATGCCGGCGCGGGCCGCACGCTCATTCCCGATGCGCCCGAGGCCGCGCTCGAGGTGCGCTTGTGGGACCGCCTGTTCGACCTGTACGTGATGACGCCAATGCAGGCGCTGACCGCCGACCTGCTGCGCCCGGAGGGCGAGCGCGACGCACGCGCCGTGGCCCAGGCGCGCGCCGGCCTGGCGTCGGCCTACGCGTTCATCGAACGCCAGCTTGAAGGCCGCACCTGGGTCGCCGCCGACGCCTTCAGCATGGCCGACTGCGCCGCCGCGCCGGCCTTGTTCTATGCCATGGCCTACGTGCCGCTGGCGCCGCAGCATGGGCGCCTGGCGGCGTATGTCGAACGCCTGATGGGCCATCCCTCGGTCGCGCTCACCATCGACCAGGCGCGGCCCTATTTCAAGTTCTTTCCCGGGCGCAGTGGTTTGCCGCGGCGCTACTTCGACCCGGACGCGGCCTGAGGCGCCTGCAAGCCGTCATGGCCCTCACAATCTTGCCATTGGCGGCATGCGCTGGTTCGCCGTGGACAAAGCGATTTACAACGGTGCCACGCTGGCGGCACTCGATAAACATTCCAGGGTGCCGGTGCGGAGCGCCGTAGTTCATGGCGTCTTAGGCGCAGAAGAGCGATGAAAGTACGATAGTGGGTAAACAAGCTACGTTGCAATAATGAAACAAGAATCGCAAAATTGCAATAATTAGCGGGTGTATTGACGAGCGATATGGGATACTTGTTGCGTTTTTAACTACACAATATCCGTGAGTCATCATGAAGAAACCCTTCCTTACCTTCCTCGTTCTCTTTGCACTGGCCTTTGCCTTTTGCACCTGGGTGAACATCAAGAAAATCGATACCCATAACGCCATCGCCAAGTCGCCGGTCTTCGTGCTGGCCACGCCGGAAGGCATCACCAAGAGAACCAAGAAGAGCCGCGAGACCTTCCAGGTGAACTACACCTACGCGGTCGATGGCGCCACCTTCAAGAAAGACACGGATTGGTTCGATACGGTCGAGGAAGCCGAGAAAATGGCGGCCTCGCCGGTGCAGATTGCCTTTGCCACCGGCAAGCCGGACGATAGCATTTTCAAGGCCGAATTCGACACGCGCGATCCCAAGGAAGGCATCATGAGCGCGGTACTGGCCGGGGCCGGCATCGGCCTGTTCATGGCGTTTATCGGTACCCTGGTACTGCTCTGGAAATTCCCGTCGCTGCGCCGCTGATGCGCACCCGCGGCGGCGCCTGTCGGCTGCCGCCAGCAAAAAAGCCAGCCTTCGGGGCTGGCTTTTTTTCGACCGGGGCGGCCGGGTCCATCAACGCTGGCGGCATTCAATCGTGGGCGTTTATGCGCCGGCGCTGCGCGCATTCTGCATTCCGCCCCCCAAGAGACCCAGGAATGCCTGGTAACAGTAGACGCGCGAACGCGAGTTCCCGCTAATCTCCCTGACAATCCCAAGCAGTTCCAATGCATGGAGGACGTTGTTGACGGTCGGTGTACTCAGGCCTGTCATGGTGGTCAGCTGCCTGGCTGTCACACATGGCTGCTTCTGAAAAAGCCCCGGTTCCGGCAACATCATGGCGATGCCGTCAAGACGCCCGATGGCGCGGTCGGCATCGCTCAACTTGCCGATCAGGGAAGCGGAAAAATCAAGCGCGGGATCGGGCGGCAGCGGTGCGGGAACAAACGCATTCACCGGTTCCCCCAAGGCAACCGAGGACACGAATCTGCCAGCCCGGTTCGCCGCGATAGGCATGTTCATCAGCACGGTAAAGGCCTTGGTTAAGCTGCCTTGCTTAGTTAAGCCGCCTTAATAGTAGGCCCACTAATTAAAACGAGCGACTATTTTCTTCATTAGCGCCGGTCCTTGCCCGAAATCACGCCACCGTGCGCAAGGGGCGCAAAGCCGCCATGATTTCGCCCGCCAGGCACGCCACCGCCGGGGTATTGCTGCCGCGGCCGCGCAGCAGCACCAACTCGAGCGGCGCGAGCGGCGGCAAGCCTTCGGCGTCGCCCAGGCGCACCAGGTGCGGCGGGATGCTGCACTCGGCCAGCGCCGCCACCGCCAGGCCCGCATCGACCATCGCCACGATGCCCAGCAGGCTCGGGCTGCTGTAACTGGCGCCATACGGCCTGCCGCTCTTTTCCAGCGCCGCCAGGGTGTGCTCGCGCGCCATGCAGCCCTTGTCGAACAGCGCCACCGGCAGGGGCGATTTTTTCCACACCGCATGGCGTTGCGAGCCGACCCAGACCATCTCCTCACGCCGGATCAGGGTCCCTTCCAGTTCCTCGGCGCGCGTCATCAGCGCCAGGTCGATCTGGCCCTTTTGCAGCAGCGGCCTGAGCAGCGTGCTTTGCAGGCACACCAGCTCGATCTCGACATTGGCGAACAGCTTGGTGAAGCGTTCCAGCACCGGCGGCAGCAGCGATGCCACGTAGTCGTCCGGCGCGCCGAGCACCACGCGCCCGACCACTTCCTGCGTGCGCAGCGCGGCCAGCGCCTGCGCTTCGAGCGCCAGCATCTGGCGCGCGTAAGGCAGCAAGCGCTCGCCCGCCGCCGTCAGTTCGATGCGCCGCGTGTGGCGCGCAAACAGGGCCTGGCCGACCGTGGCTTCGAGCTTCATGATCTGCATGCTCACCGCCGCCTGCGAACGGTGCACGGTATCGGCCGCGCCAATGAAGCTCATGCTGTCGGACGCGGCCACGAAGGTACGCAGCTGGTGCAGGTTCAGGTCTGGGGTCATGGTTTCGATTTTCGAATGGATTTCATCAAATAAATCAGCTTGTTTGATGTGTGGCGCTGTCCGATGATAGCCCGAAACCACGCACAGGAGAGCATGCATGTCCAATCCCGCCGTCTCGTTCGCCGCCGCCATGATCATGATTGGCACGCTCGGTATTTTCTTTCACGAGGCCGGGTTAACGCCGGTCATGACCGTGTTTTTCCGCTGCGCATTCGGAGCCGCCATCCTGCTAGCGTACTGCGCTTACAAAGGCTTGCTCACGAAACAGAACGTCTCGCTCAACAAGCTCGGACTCGCGCTCGGCAGCGGCATCCTGATGTGCCTGAACTGGGTCATGTTCTTCGAAGCCATCGCCCGCATCGGCATTTCCATGACCACCATCGTGTACCACGTGCAGCCATTCCTGGTGCTGATCTTCGGTTCTCTCCTGCTCAAGGAACGGGTGAGCGCCCACAACGTCGGCTGGGTTGGCGTGGGATTCGCCGGCCTGGTGCTGGCATGCGGACTGAAAAGCGGCATGACGCTCGATTCCGGGTATCTGACCGGCATCGCCTTCACGCTCGGCGCCGCCATCGCCTATGCCGGCGTCACGCTCACCACGCGCGCCATCCGCAGCATGCCGCCCCAGCTCACGGCCCTGACCCACTGCCTCACCGGCAGCGTGCTGACGGCCGGGTTTTTCAGCATGCCGGAGGGCGGCATCGAGGCTGCCCAGTGGGGCTGGCTGGCCGGCCTGGGCCTGATCCCGACCGCGCTCGCCTATGTGATGGTGTACGGCGCCACGCCGCGCATGCCGACGGCCGCCATCGCCGTGCTCACCTTTTTGTATCCGGCCTCGGCACTGGTGGTCGATTACCTGGTCTACGGCCACGCGATCGGCGCGTTGCAACTGGCCGGCTTTGCGCTGATCGCCTGCGCCACGCTCGGCGTCAACCTGCAATGGCAGTTCTTCCCAACCATGAAGAGGGCATGATGCATCCCTACCGCACCCGGCGCGCGCGCCTGATCGCACAGATGCACCAGCACGGCGGCGGCGTCGCCGTCATTCCTACCGCGCCCGAAGTCATGCGCAACAACGATGTCGAGTATCCGTTCCGGCACGACAGCTATGCCCATTACCTGTCCGGCGTGACCGAACCGGAAGCGCTGATCGTGCTGGTGGCGGGAGCGCAGCCGCGCGCCATCCTGTTTTGCCGCGACCACGATCCGGCGCTCGAGATCTGGCATGGCGCGCGCCGCGGCCCGCAACAAGCCGGCGCGCATTTCGGCTTCGACCAGGCGTTTCCCGTGGCCGCGCTCGACGAGCACATGCCGGCCCTGCTGGCCGGCGCGCCGTCCCTGTTCGCCGGCATGGGCCGCAACGCCGCGTTCGACGAGCGCCTTCACGGATGGCTGCGCGGCGTGCGCAAGGCGGGCCGCGCGGGCGTGCGCGCGCCGGCGCGCATTCACGACGTCCACATGCTGCTCGACGAGATGCGGCTGTTCAAGGATGACGGCGAACTGGCCATCATGCGGCGCGCCGCCGCCGTCTCGGCCGAGGCCCATCTGCGCGCCATGCGCACGGCCCGCGCGGGTCTCGCCGAATACCAGGTCGAGGCCGAACTGCTGTACGAATTCCACCGCCAGGGCGCGGCCGCGCCGGCCTATCCGTCGATCGTGGCGGCGGGCGCGAACGCCTGCGTGCTGCACCACAATCCCGGCCGCACCCGCTTGCAGCAGGGCGAACTGCTGCTGATCGATGCCGGCTGCGAACTGGACAGCTACGCAGCCGACATCACGCGCACCTTCCCGGTCAGCGGGCGGTTTTCGCCGGCGCAAAGGCGCATCTACCAGATCGTGCTGGACGCGCAACTGGGCGCCATCGACGCGGTCCGCCCCGGCGCCCACGTCATGGCGCCGCACGAGGCGGCGCTGCGCATCCTCGCCCAGGGCATGCTCGATACCGGACTGCTGCAGGCCGATTGTGTCGGCGCGCTGGACGACGTCGTTCACAGCGGCGCCTGGCGCCAGTTCTTCATGTGTAAAACCAGCCACTGGCTCGGCATGGACGTGCATGACGTCGGCAGCTACCGCGAGCCGGACAGCGATGCCTGGCGCATCCTGCACCCCGGCATGACGCTCACCGTCGAACCGGGCCTGTACATCCGGCCGGCGCCGGGCGTGCCGGAGCAGTACTGGCACATCGGGATCCGGATCGAGGACGACGTCGCGGTGACGCCGGCGGGCAGGGAAGTGATGAGCGCCGGCGTGCCCAAGGCGGTGGACGAGCTCGAAGCGCTGCTGCCTTGACAAGGCGCGCCGCATGCCGCAGTCTGGCCGGATCAGACCCATCAGGAGCGACGTATGCAGTTTTCCCCGGCCATCCCCATCCTGCGTATTTTCTCGGAGCAAAAAGCGCGCGAGCATTACCTCGATTTCCTCGGCTTCAGCTGCGAATGGGAGCACCGCTTCGAGGAGGGCATGCCCTTGTATATGGAAGTGAAGCGGGGCGATCTGGTCATCCACCTGAGCGGGCACCATGGCGACGCCACGCCGGGCTCGACCATTTTCGTGCACGTCAGCGATATCGACACCCTGCACCAGGAACTGATCGCGAAGAATGACGCCTATGCGCGTCCGGGCGTGGACGATTTGCCGTGGGGCAGGGTGATGCAGGTCGGCGATCCTTTCGGCAACCGCATCCGCTTTTGCCAGCCGCCGGCATGACGGTAAAAGTGCCATTATTTTAGCCATTTAGTTAAAAATTATCTAAAATAAGAGCACTGCTACTTAATGTCGCTGTTGTGCTACTATTTTCAGCAGGGTAGTTAAGCTGCTCTATACACTGCGCCATGGCCAAGACAATCTCCCCCTTACTGCCCACCACCGATGCGCTGCTGCATGACTTCGGTGAACGCTTGCGCCTGGCCCGCCAGCGCCGCAAGCTCACCGCCAAGCAAGTGGCGCAACGTGCGGGAATGGCGCCGATGACGCTGCGCGCGGTCGAGCGCGGCGGCGCGGGCGTGACCATCGGTGCTTACCTCGCGGTCATGCAAATCCTTGGCCTCGAGAATGACTTTACCCTGCTTGCCAATGCGGATGAGGCGGGCAGAGACCTTCAAGATGCGCGGCTGCATGCGAAGGTGCGCCGAAGCGTCGATCAATTACTGCACGATGCATCCGGCAAGCGGATGAAAAAAGTTCCCGAGCCGTCACCACGAAAACAGATAAGGAATGCAGTACCGCAAGCAGATGTGCCTTTGCCGCACGCGCCGGCGCCGGCGTCCGGCGGCAACTGGATCGAAGAAGGTGGCTTTTCCAGTGCGGAAGTGCTTGCGGAGCTGATCACGCCGGATA
Source organism: Massilia mucilaginosa (assembly GCF_011682145.1). Classification (GTDB taxonomy): domain Bacteria; phylum Pseudomonadota; class Gammaproteobacteria; order Burkholderiales; family Burkholderiaceae_D; genus Telluria_A; species Telluria_A mucilaginosa. Next base: position 34,108 of record NZ_WHJH01000036.1, on the reverse strand, counting down.
GCCAGGCCGTCAAGAAGGGGCGTTGACCGTGACCAGGAGCATCGCCGTGTATGCCGATTGGGAAGGTCTTGCCGGCCCAAGCAATGTAGGCACCCTGCACGCGCACCTGGGAGCCGGAAAAGAAGTTTTCGAGTTCGAGTTCGATCCAAGCGCACTAAGCCATTCGCAGATCGCTGGTGTATCCCTGGATCCTCGCTTGGCGTATTACCCTGGCCGGCAACATCCAGCTCAGGGCAAGCTATTTGGCTTGTTCGCCGATGCCAGCCCCGACCGCTGGGGGCGCATGTTGATGCGGCGCCGCCTGGAGCGCGAGCAGCGCGCTGGCATGGCCGACCCGCGCCGCCGTCTGCTGGAATCGGATTATCTGCTCGGCGTGCATGATCAATATCGTATCGGGGCGCTGCGGTTTCGCGTCGGCGACCTGGGCGACTTTCTCGACAGCAGGTCGGAATTGGCCGCGCCGCCCTTCGTCAAGCTGCGCGAACTGGAAGCGGCCGTCGCGGCGCTCGAGCGCGACCGGGACAATACCGCTCGCGCCGGAGCGCACTGGTTAAACATGTTGATTGCTCCAGGTGGCTCGCTGGGCGGCGCCCGGCCCAAGGCCAGCGTGGTGGACCCCGACGGCAGGCTGTGGATCGCCAAATTCCCCAGCCTGCAGGATGAGCGCAATGTCGGCGCATGGGAGCTGGTGGCGCAAACGCTCGCAAGACAGTGCGGTCTTGCCGTGCCGGACAGCCTGGCACGGCAGTTCGCCAGCCCGTACCACACCTTTCTCGTCAAGCGCTTCGACCGCACTGTCGACGGGCGCCGTCTGCATTTCGCTTCCGCCATGACGCTGACCGGCCACCACGACGGTGATGACGCCGACACCGGTGTCAGCTACCTGGATCTGGCGCGGGTCCTAATTGACCATGGAGCCCGGACCAACGTCGACCTGCGCGAGTTGTGGACCAGGATCCTGTTTAACGTACTTGTATCGAACACGGACGATCATTTGCGCAATCACGGATTTCTACTTGAACCAGGGCGTGGCTGGCGCTTGTCGCCAGCGTACGACATGAATCCGGTACCGGAATCGTCGGCACTGAAACTGAACATCAGCGAGCACGACAATGCGCTCGACCTTGACCTGGTGGTCTCGGTAGCGCCTTACTTTCGCGTGAGCGAGGACCAGGCGCAGACGATCATCCGGCGCTGTATCTGCGTGGTTGGCCAGTGGCGCAAAGTGGCAACGGCGCTCAAGCTCCCGGATCGCGAGCAAAACGACATGGCCTGCGCATTCCGCCTGGCCGGGTGAATTTGCGCGCGCTACGCCTGGCCGTTTCGGCAGCCGCGCTACATCTGCCGAAAATGATGCAGATAGCTGCGGCTGACCGGCAGCACCTCGGTGCGCCCGCGCAGGTGCACATCGGCGGTCTCGTTCACCCCGCGCACCACGTCGCTCACGTAATGCAGATTGACGATCACCGAACGGTGGATCTGCACGAAGCAGTCAGGATCGAGTTCATCGCCCAGTTCGCGGATGCTCTTGCGGATCAGCGCCGCGCCATCCATCCACACCACCGAGGTGTACTTGCCCTCCGCCCGCATGAAGAGCACCTGCTCGACCGGGATCAGGCGCACGCGGCTGCCGACCGAGGCCCTGATCCATTGCAGCCAGGTGCGCGCCGCGCCACGCTGGCGCAGTTCGCCGGCCATGCGTTCGAGCAGCGCGTCGAAGGCGGCGCCGGCGCCGGCGGCGGGCGCTTTGTCCAGCCGCGCCTGCAAGCGCTGCACCGTGTCGGCCAGGCGCGCCGCATCGACCGGCTTGACCAGGTAATCGATGGCGCCCTGCTCGAACGCCTGCACCGCGTACTGCTCGTAGGCGGTCACGAACACGATCTGCGCGCGCCGCGCCAGCGAGCGCGCCGCCTCGATCCCGTTCAGCCCCGGCATGTGCACATCCAGGAACACGATCGCCGGCCGATGCTGGTCGAACAGCTCGACCGCCTCGGCGCCGTTGCGCGCGTCCGCCACGATCTCCAGTTGCGGCCACAGCCGCGCCAGCTGCGCGCGCAGGTGCTCGCGCAGCAGCGGTTCGTCGTCGGCGATCAGGGCGGTGGGGTGGCTCATGCGGCGCTCCGTGGCGTAAAAGTCAGTTCGACGTGGACGCCATGCGGCGTTTCTTCATGCAGATCGAGGCGCGCGCCGGGACCGTAGAACGCTTGCAGGCGCGTGCGCACATTGGCCAGCCCGGTGCCCGGCTGGGCCGATTCCGACATCCCCTGTCCGCTATCGCCGACCCACAGGCTGACGCGCCCGCTGGCGGCATCGGCCTGGCCGCCAACCTCGATGCGCCCGCCCTCAAGGCTCGGATCGATACCGTGCCGCACCGCGTTTTCCACCAGGGTCAGCAGGGCCATCGCCGGAAACGGCAGGCCGTGCAGTTCCGGCGCCACCCGCACGCTGAACTGCAAGCGGTCGGGCATGCGCATGTGCATCAGCTCCAGGTAGGCGCGCACCAGTTGCAGTTCGGTGTCGAGGGTCGCGTCGGCGTCGTTCAGGCGCGGCATGGCGGCCTTGAGATAGGCGATCAGGTGGCGCAGCACCGGGCCGGCGTTGTCCGACCCGGTCTCCACCAGCGCCGCGATATTGGCCAGTGTATTGAACAGGAAGTGCGGCTCGATCTGCGCCTGCAGCAGGCGCAGGCGCGCGGCCGTCAGTTCGCGTTCGAGCGTATCGCGCTCGCGTTCTTGTCGCAGGCGCAAGGCGCGCTCGTGCGCCTTGCGTTCGAGGCGCAGCGCCACCAGCGTCGCCAGCGTGCCGATGACGCTCGACAGGATGGCCAGCATGATGTAACCGTACACCAGCGCGCGCTTGGCCGGAACCGGCTCGGTCAGCAGGAAAATCGCCAGCGTGGCCAGCGGCGCCATCAGCACCACCGCCAGCAGCCGCAGCCAGCGCCGGCGCAGGGTGCCGCTCGCGGTGTAAGTGAGCAGCAAGAGCACGCCGATGAACCCGATGCGCAACAGCACCGACAGGAACGGGCCGGACGACAAGGCCGCCAGCACCCACGACAGCTGAAGCGTGATGAGCAGCACCACCAGCCATTGGCGCGGGGTCGGCAGGGCCGGATGGCGCGCGGACGCGGCGCGGAGCGGTGGATTGGTCATCCCGCCACGATAACCGTTCGGCGACCGTCGTTCAAGCCCGGAAAACCGCCGCCCGTCGCGCCGTTCGCCGCGCATGCTCGCCAGCGCGGCCGCTTCCTTCTACTGTGCATGCAAAGACCATCACACCAAAAGGAGCCTCCCATGATCTTGCAAACTGCCGCACAGCGGCCGCCCACGGCATCGGCTGATACGGGCACGCCCGCGCCGAGCGACACCGGCGCACGCGCCCTGGCGTGGTCGGCGCGCCTGTGGTTCGCCGTGGCCGTGGCCGGGCAACTGCTGTTTGCCTGGTATGTCGCCGCCTTCTACGGCGGCGCGCTGGCGCAAGGCGACCTGGCGCAATGGAACAAGGTGATGCCGCGCGGGTATATCGCTGGCGACACGGCCGGCAATGCCGCCATCGGCCTGCATCTGCTGGCGGCGGTGGTGATCACCGTCGGCGGCGCGCTCCAGCTGCTGGCGCCGCTGCGGCGGCTGGCGCCCGCGTTTCACCGCTGGAACGGGCGCGTGTATGTGCTGCTGGCGGTGGCGTCCAGCCTGATCGGCCTGTACATGGTGTGGTTTCGCGGCGCGGTGGGCGGCCTGGCGCAGCACGTGGGCATCAGCGGCAACGCCGTGCTGATCGTCGTGTGCGCGGCATATGCCGTCCATCATGCGCGCGCCGGCCGCATCGCGCAGCACCGGCGCTGGGCGCTGCGCCTGTACCTTGCGGTCAGCGGCGTGTGGTTCTTCCGGATCGGCCTGATGGCATGGATCGTCGCCAACCGCGGGCCGGCCGGGTTCGATCCGGTGACCTTCCAGGGGCCGTTCCTGAGTTTCCTGTCGTTTGCCCAGTACCTGCTGCCGCTGGCGCTGCTGGAACTGTTTGCGCGCGTGCAGGCGAGCGGCCAGGGAAAGGCGCGCATCATGATGGCCGCCGCCATGCTGGTGCTGAGCGTGGCGACGGCGGCCGGCGTGGCTGCGGCGACGATGATCCTGTGGCTACCGCATCTGTGACCGCCGGTTTAGTCCGGGAACGCCTGCGCCGTCGTGCGCACCGCCAGGGTGCTGCCGGCGGGGGGCGGCAGCCCTGCCCAGACCCAGTTGTGGTGCGCGATGATGGCCGGCGCATCCATGTGCGGGCGGTCGGCGGTGGTATGCGCGTCGGACAGGGCCACCACCTGCAGGCCGCGCGAGGCGGCCGCGCGCACGGCGCTATCGACGCAGAACTCGCTGGCGAAGCCGCTGACATACAAGGTCGAGCTTGCGCTCGCTGCCAGCTGGGCCGCCAGATCGGTCGCGGCGAAGGCATCGGCGGCCAGCTTGTGCACGGTGCTGTCGGTGGCGGCCTGTTCCAGCGCCGGGATGACTTGCCACGCGGCCGAGCCGATCGGGACATCCGCATTCGCATGCTGGACGAAGATCACCTTGCCGCCCTGCGCACGGATGTGCCTGGCGGCGTGATTGATGCGCTGGACCACGCCATCGGTGTCGGTACAGGGACTGGCAGGGTCGGCCAGCCAGGCGTTTTGCATATCGATGATCAGGAGCGTTTTCATTGAAACCCTTGGAAACAGTGATGAGAGAAGCATCAGTGTCCCCCAGACATCGCCTCAGATAAACTGGCGCCGGGTTCGCAGATTCCGAACCTCGGGTTGCGAATCCCCCGACCCGCCACTCAGCATCCCCCTACAACCGGGGTCAGAGCTTTAATTAGAAACAAAATTCCAGTAAGAACGACAAAACGCTTGCGTGACCCCCAAGCGCGTTTGCGGCACAGAAAACGTGACGAATCGGGGGCCGACGCCGGTGGTGCAAGAAAAATGTTTCGAGTCAGAGCTCTGACCCCGGTTGTGCGCCGGGGAATATGTTTCGAGTCAGAGCTCTGACCCCGGTTGGGGGGCCGTCCTACACTGTTAGGAAATGGCGGGGAGGGCGTCGGCGAGTTTGCTGCCGAACGGGGTGCGCGACCATTGCTGGCGGTTGCCGATCACGTACAGGCGCCGCCTGGCGCGCGTGGCGGCGACGTTGATGATGTTGGGCCGCCCCGCCGCCCACTGGCGCGCGCCGTCGCTCTTGCCGCCGAGGACCAGCAGCACCGTCTCGCATTCCTTGCCCTGGAAGGTGTGTAGCGTGCCGACGTGCCCTTGCAGCCATGCGGCCACAGCCTCGTCGCTGGCCGCGCCGGCCCATTCGTCCACCCGCGCCTTGAGCAAACCGGCCAGCCCCTGCGCCACCGATTTGAACGGGGTGATCAGGAACAGTTCCGGCAAGCCGTGCGCTTTGCCAACCCAGCCTTCGCTGGCGTAGCGCACCACCATGTCGGCCGCGAGCGCACCTTCGCGTTCGTTGTAGTGCTCGTCGAACTCGCCCGCGCCGATGTCGTGCCAGCACGACGGTCCGAGCAGCGGCCGGCTGGCGCTGGCCTGTTCTTCCTCGGCGCGCGCCGGGCCGTAGACCATCTTGGCGTTGTAGGCAATCTGGTTCGACAGCGAAAACATCGGGTCGGCGCAGCGCCGGTGCACGCGCAGCGGCGCGCCCACCCACAGGTCGCTGCCGTCGTACTGCACCACGTTGGCGCCGAAGCGGTTGCCGCGGTCGGCCAGGTGCTGCGCCGAGTACGCCGTCAGCCGGTGCTCTTGCGGCGCGTCGTGGTACGCGAGGATGCCGGCGTCGAGCTTCGGGTCCATCGTGAGCACCGGTTCGACCTGCAGCGGGTCGCCCACGATCAGCGCGCGTTTCGAACGCCAGATGGCGCCCAGCGCGTGCGATGGCACCGCCTGCCCGGCTTCGTCCACCAGCAGCAGGCCGATGTCTCCTTCGCCCAGGTCGGCGAAGCAGCGCGACACCGAGGCGAACGTGCTCGACACCACCGGCACCGCCAGGAAGAAGCTGGCCCACAGATGGCGCGCCATGGCCGGCAAATGCGGCTGGATGTGGCCTTCCTGCGCCAGCATGGACAGGGCCAGGCGGAAGTTGGTCTCGAACGGCTTGCCGGCGTGCTTGAGGAAGGCCTTGTGCAGGTGCATCGCGGCGATGAACACGTCGGCCCGCGCGGCATGGTAGTCGGGGTTGCTGCGCGGGAGGGTCTTCTGCTGTTGTTCGACCGGCAGCGCGGCGAACGCGGCCGGGTCGAACGCGGCTTCGCCCAGGCTGGCCGCGAGCGCGTCCACGCGTTCGGCAAGCGTGTGCAGCGCCTGCGCGCGGGCGCTGGCGTCGAGCTGGGCCGCCTGCCAGTGGGCGGCGCAGTTGCTGGCGCTGGTGCTCGCTTCAAGGCGCGTCAGTGCCAGGCGCGCGCGTTCGCTGCGCAGGTGGTCGTACTCGTCCGACAGGGCCTGCTGGCGCGCCACGAAGCCGGCGTAGCGTGCCTTGCGCAAGAAGCGCGCCAGCAACTGGCGCCAGGCCGGCCATTCGGCCGCGTGCAGCTCGCGCTCGCGCAGGTTGACGGCGATGGCGGCCGCGTTGCCGGACGATTGCGTGTCGAGCGCGGCCAGCGCGGCGCTCGCTTGCGCGTTGCGCTGGCCGGCCAGGTCGGCGGCGGCATCGGCGGCGGCGCACAGGGCGTCGGCCGCCTTGCGTTGCGGCAGCGCGTTGTCGTATTCGAGGATGGCGGCCTGCATCGCTTCGACCCTGGCCACGGCGCTGTTGAAGTGCGCGCGCGCCGTTTCCCAGTTGAGCGCGGCGCCGGCGCCGGCCAGCTGTTTGGCCAGTCCCAGCTCCTTGAAAAAGCCGAGGCGGTTGGCGACCAGGCTGCGGTTGGCTTTTTTGCCGAGCGGGACCGAGATCAGGCCCCAGCAACGGATCTTGCCGTGCTCGTCATCGTCCTTGTCTTCTGCGCTGGCCTCGCTGTCGGCCTGGTCCGCCTCGCCCGGCATTTTCTTCTTTTCTTCGTTGAGGATCGATTCGGCGCTGGCGCCAAAGTAGTCGAACGGTTCGCCGTTGAACAGCAGCGGCTGCGGCGCGACTTTCTTGATATTGGGCAGGTCGAGCGTGATGTTTTCGACCGCCTTGTTGTTGGCGCTGGCAACCACGATGCCGCTGTCGAGCAGGCGTTCGTCGAGGTGGTAGCAGTTGCCCTTGAGCGACACGCCATTGCTGTTGGCCGGATACGTGATCTGGTGCGGGCTGCGCGCAAACGCCGCTTCCGGATTAGCGAACTCGGCCAGGATTTTGGCGCGCTCGACCACGCGGGCGGCGATCACGTCCATCAGCAGGGTGGTCTTGCCGGTGCCGGGCGGGCCGTTGACCGAAAAGATGCCGCCCGCGGCCAGGGTTTCCAGGCCGATGTTGACGGCCACCTGCTGCATCAGGAACAGCGGGAAGGCGCTCGGCCAGCGTCCGTTTGGCAAGCGGCGCGGGGCGAGCGCGGCGTTGACCGAACCCGGGCGCGTGATGTCGCGCCGCGCGGCGCTGCGCTCGTGGCCGTCGAGGTAAGCCTGGATCTGGGGCGAGCCGGGACCGGTTTCGGCGTCCTGGCGCATGCGCTCGAGGTCGTCGAGGTAAAAGGAGTTGATCGGGTCCATCTCCGGTTCGCGCGCGAACTTCTTGCCGCGCCGGTCGATCAGCGCGACTTCGTGCGCGCACAGTTGCGCACGCGCCAGCAGGCTGCGCGGTTGCCAGTCCAGCTCGGTGATGAGATACCCGGTGACCTGGTCGAACCAGGCGGCGTCGGCGATGTCGTGGTTGCCCATGGCCAGTTCGTGCAGTTTGTTTTGCAGGCCGGACAGGGTGCTGCTGTAACCGATCGTGGTCTTGTTTTTCTTTTCCGCAAAGGCGACCGCGAATGCGCCCAACTGCAGGGTGTCGACGTCGGGCCGGCCATCCGAGCCGATTTCGATAGCGCAAAGGAAGGTGTTGCCCCTGGCCGGACGCTGGTGGTTGCCGCCGAAGGTGTCGGCATTCGGGTCCAGCGGAAACATCTCGGCCAGTTCGGCTTCCAGCACGCTCTTTTCGACCAGGCCGAACCAGACGAAATACTTGTGCTGGCCGTGCACGGCATCGGCGCCCAGGGTGCCGCGCGGCGCGGGCAGCCACGGCAGCGGCTCGTCGTAGCGCTTGAACAGCGCGGGCCGCTTGCCTGCCTTGGGAATATCCGGATACATGAGTGCTTCGACATCGAACCAATATCGCAGCGTGTTGACGTACTGTGCAGGCATAGGATTTTTCCGGGAGTGTGGCCGGGCGCTGAACGCGCGGGCCGGCCATCTTGCATGACCGTGCTGGCGATCATTTGACAAGGCGGAATTGTAACTTCACTCGCCGCAAAAAAACCCTTGATTTCACAATGCCGTACGCATCGGGCATGACTTGCGCGCGCCGCGCATCCGTGCCGATGCGCGGCGCTCCCCGTGGCACTATCCGGCGTAGTCGACCGGATCGCCCGCCAGCGGCGCGTACTCGCCGCTGGGGTCGGCGCTGGCCTGGTCGACCATGTGCGCGTAGCCGCTGAAGTCGGCCGCCTCGAAGCCGAACGGCAGGCGCGTGGCCGCCTTGTCGTAGTTGACGTAGGGCCGCACGGCCTGGGCCAGCTCGTCGCGGCGCCAGCCCATGGCGATGGCATGGGCGATCAGGCGGCCCTGTTTTTTGGCGATCGGGGCCGGGCTGCCCCACAGCGCCGGCGCGCCGGTGAACCACAGGCCGGGATAGCGCGCGTGCAGCACGTTGCCGACCAGCTGCTGCGGCTGCTCGCTGCCTTCGGCCAGGATGGCCTGGCTCTGGTAGCCGGTGCAGCAGACGATCACGTCGGCCTCGCAACTGCTGCCGTCGGCGAAACAGGCGCTGCGCTGGTCGACGTGCGCGAGCGCGGGGCGCAAGGGAACCATGCCGCTGCGCATCGGTCCCAGCATGCTGTCGCTGACGGTGATGCGCTGGCGCCCGACGTCGATTTCGTGGCTGGACGGGTCGACCGCATGGCCGATGGCGCCGTGTTCGCGGCAGGCATCCCACAGCCGCGCCTGGTAGCTGTGGCGGAAGGTTTCCTTCAGCGCGCGCATGGCGGCGTCGATCGGGCTGCCGTGGATCAGGCGCGGCACCAGCCAGGTGGGACTGCGGCCCGACAGCACCAGTTGCTGCGCCACCGGAAACAGTTTTGCCGCGCACGCCATCGCGGCATTGCCCAGGCCGACGATGAGCACGCGCTGGCCGGCGAAGCGGCTCAGGTCGCGCACGTCGGACGAATGGAGGATGCGCCCGGCAAAGTGGGCCGCGCCGGCAATCACGGGCAACTGCGGCGTGTGGTACAGCCCGCCCGCATACACCACGTGTTCGAAGTGGCGCAGCAGGGGCGCGGCGGCCTGGTCGGCGCTGGCGATCAGCAGGTCGGCCCCGGCGTCATGCAGCGAGGGCGTCACGCACAGCACCTTGGTCGAGGTGAAGATGCGCGAGGCCAGGCCCTGGCGCTTGATGGTGTCGAGGCATTGCTCGGTGTACGCGGCCCAGCTGCCGGCGCTCGGGTGCGACAGCGCCAGTTGTGCTGCGGCGCTGCGGCCCAGGTCCGGATACAGCGTCGACAGCGGGGCCTTGCCCCACAGCCCGCCCGGTTCGGAACGCGCTTCGAACAGCACCGGGTCAAGGCCGCGCTGCAGCATCTCGGCGGCGGCCGCCATGCCGCTGCTGCCGGCGCCGATGATGGCGATGCGCGGCCGGCTCATCACGCCGCTGGCCACGCGCGCGGCCAGGTCGGCAAAAGTGGGCAGGGCGGCGCTCATCGGCGCATCCCCGCGCGCCGCCCGGCCGGCGGCGCCGCGTCACAATGTGGCAAAGACAATTGCCCGGATCGGGACTCATCAACAGATCGAATTATCGACATCGTATTCATCACTCGCAGGACGGATCAATGAAAGCGGCATGCGGTTTGCGCATGCCGGGAATGCGTTGTTAATGCCGGATCCGGCATTTTTACGAAATATTGTTATTTCGTCGGGGCGATTAAAAACGATTTGCCATCGGAGTGTCAATCAATATTGCGAAGGTATTAGCGATGACAATTTGTGTCGCATAAGAAAGTGCGATAAGTGATTGAATTTAAACGATTTTGGTTTTTGCTTCTATTTCTGGCTGTTGTTGTTGCGCCAATTGAGATGTTGAAAATTCGCACATCGGCGGGAAGCGGCGCAGGCCCGTAGTTGCAGAGCTCGGAAGGATGCGCGATTAATTAATTGAACATTAATTGTTATGGCAAAAAGACCATATTTGTCATTCGCGCGTCATAATCCTGTGCCTGTTTATTGTGCTGATTCCGATTAAATAATCCGGAGCGTCATGAAAAAACGGGAGCGCTATGCCAAAAGACACATTTAATGGTTGTCTTTACGCATATTCGGCAAACTATTGATCTGAATCATATGGGAGAAGGAAAAATGATCCGGTTTGCATAAAACGGACAGTGCGGCGCCCGCTTCCAGCGCCAAAAATCCCCGCCGGAAACTTGTTAATCGATTGCAGGCTATGATGAATGATCCGTTACACACACTTTGAGGAGTTACCGCATGGTTGAGGCAATCCGCGTTCCCGACATAGTCCCGCTCGAACACATCCTGCCGGATGAACCCTTGCTGATGATGGGCGCGGGCCCGGTACCGATTCCGCCCGCCGTGGCCGCCGCCAATTCGATCGTCATCAACCACCTCGGCGACACCATGAACCAGGTCATCGCGCAGGTGAAGGAGATGGGGCGCTACGTGTTCCAGACCAGTTCCTCGCACGTGATGGGCGTCGGCGGGCCGGGCTCGGCGGCGATGGAAATGGCGATCGCCAACCTGGTCCATCCGGGCGACAAGGTTTTATGCATCTGCAACGGCTACTTCAGCAAGCGCATGGCCGAGATGGTCAGCCGCGTGCGCGGCGAGCCGACCCTGCTGCACATCGACAACAACGAAAGCGCCAGCGTCGAGCTGGTGCAGCGCGCACTGGCCAAGGGCGGCTATGCGGCCATTACCCTGGTGCAGGGCGAGACCTCGAACACGGTCTGCAATCACAGCCTGGGCAGCATCGCCCGCATGGCGCACGGGCACGGCTGCCTGGTGATCGTCGACGCCGTCTGCACGCTCAGCACCATGGCGCTCGACATGGATGCCTGGCAAGTCGACGCCGTCATTACCGGCGGGCAGAAAGGGCTGTCCTCGATTCCGGGCGTATCGCTGCTGGCGTTCTCGGAACATGCCTGGGCCAAAAAGATCGCCACGCGCAGCCACCAGCCGTTTCACTGGTGCCTCGACGCCCAGCTGGCCGACCAGTTCTGGAACCAGAAGTCGTATCACTACACCGCGCCCGTGTCCGGCATCCTGGCGCTGCACGAAGCGCTGCGCCTGGTGTGCGCCGAAACCTTGCCGCGCCGCTTTGCGCGCCACCAGCAATGCTCGGAAGCGCTGCAGGCCGGCATCGAAGCGCTCGGGCTGGACTTGCTGGTGCCCAAGCAGCACCGGCTCAATTCGGTGATCGGCATCGTCACACCGGCTCACGTCTCGTCCGATGTGGTGCGGGCGCACATGTCGCGCGTGCACAAGGTGGAAATTTCCGGCGCCTTCGGCCTGAACATCCTGCGCATCGGCCAGATGGGCGAGCAGAGCCGCGCGCATAACCTGTTCCGCACCCTGCACGCCTTCGGTTCCAGCATGCAGGCCGGCGGCGCCAGCCTCGACCTTCCGGCCGGCATGGCCGAACTGGAGCGCTCGCTGTCGCGCCATGCGGTCGCGCAGCCGGCCCAGCAAGGCTGACAAATCGGGGTGAACCTGGGCCGGCCGGCGTGCAGCAGGCATTTGAAGCAGACATTGACGACGATTCAAGCTGCGCGGGGAACTTTGCGCGTGCCGCACCGCTCCAAGCTACATACGGTTGCGCTGGCATCCGGAGGTTTCCCCAAGGAGAGTTGCGATGCTCAAGGACGTCGACGCCGTCTCGTTGTTGCAGTGGCACGATGCCAGGCTGGGAGACGCCGGCCTGCCGGTGCCGGCCCACAGCCCCTTGTGGCGCTGGATCGAGTCCAATCACCGGCACAACTGCCTGCTGTGGGATGAAGAAGACCGCGCCCGCCGCACCGATGCCGGCAGCGCCGCCATTGCCGCCAGCAAGCGCCTGATCGACCAGCACAACCAGTTGCGCAACGACGCGGTCGAATTCATCGACGAAGCCTTGCTTGCGCAGCTAGGCGGCATCGAGCTGCACGCCGATGCGCGCCTGAGCAGCGAGACGGCGGGCGCCATGATCGACCGGCTGTCCATCCTCGCGCTGAAGATTTTTCATATGCACGCGCAGACACGGCGCAGCGAAGCGGGCGCCGTGCATGTGGCCACATGCACGGCCAGGCTGCATCGGCTGGTGGCGCAGCGGCATGACCTGGCGTGCTGTCTCGATCGCCTGCTGTTCGAAGCCGCCACCGGGTATGCCTACTTCAAGGTCTACCGCCAGTTCAAGATGTACAACGATCCCGCGCTCAACCCCTGGCTGTACGGCGCGGCGCCCGCGCAGCAGCGCAGCGGGGCGGCGCCATGAACGACGCCACCATCGACGTGCTGATACCGACCTGCAATCGCGCGGCGGCGCTGGCGGTGACCCTGACGGCGCTGGGGGCGCAGACGCAGCGCCATTTGCGCATCGTGGTGTCCGACCAGTCCGATGGCGAGGGCGCCGCCGCCAGCGGCGAGGTGCGCGCCGTGCTGCGCTACCTGGCGGCGCAAGGACTGCGCGTCGACCTGCTGCGCCACCTGCCGCGGCGCGGCATGGCCGAGCAGCGCGCCTTCTTGCTGGCGCAGGCAAGGGCGCCTTGCTGCCTGTTTCTCGACGACGACGTCATCATCGAAAGCGACCTGGTCGAACGCATGGCGCGCACCATGCGGCAACAGCGCTGCGGCTTCGTCGGCAGCGCCCTGCACGGGCTCAGCCATGCGGATGACTTCCGCCCGCATCAGCAAGCCATCGACTTCTGGGATGGACAGGTCGAGCCGGAAGTCGTGGCGCCTGGCGGCAGCGCGTGGGAGCGGCATCACCTGCACAGCGCGGCCAATCTGTTCCATGTGCAGCGGCGGCTGGACATCGGACGCGATGCCACGCGCGCCTACCGGGTCGCGTGGATCGGCGGTTGCGTTCTGTTCGATACGGATAAATTGCGGGCGGCGGGCGGCTTCGATTTCTGGAACGCGCTGCCGGCGGAACACTGCGGCGAAGATGTGCTGGCACAACTGCGCGTGATGGCGCGCTCGGGCGGCTGCGGCATCATTCCATCGGGCGCCTATCATATGGAATTGCCGACCACGGTGACGTCGCGCCGGGTCGACGCACCAAGGGTGCTGCTGTGATCGGCGCGGAACGCGCGCCGCTGGCCGACGTGCGCACCATTGCCGTGCTGCGGCCGAACGCGCTGGGCGACTTTGTGTTTTGCCTGCCGGCCTTGCATGCGCTCAAGCAGTGCTATCCGGCGGCACGCCTGGTGTACATCGGTCTTGCGTGGCATGCGGCGTTTCTGGACGGGCGCGCGGGGCCGGTCGATGCGGTGGCGGTCATGCCGCCCACTCCCGGCATGGGCATGCAGGGAGATGCCGATCCGCGCGCCGTCGAGGCCTTTGTCGACCAGCTGCGCGCAGCCAACATCGATCTGGCGCTGCAGTTGTTCGGAGGCGGACGCCACGCCAACCCTTTTGTGCGCCGTCTCGGCGCCCGCCTGACGGTGGGCATGTGCGCCCGCGACGCCGAGCCGCTGGAGCGCAATGTCCGCCACGAGGGCCTGGTCAACCGGCGCTTGCAATTGCTGGAAGTGGCGGCCCTGGCCGGTGCGTCGGCATGGCCGATGCGGCGCGAGCTGCACGCGACCCGCGACGATCTGGCGCAGGCGGCGCGCTTGCTGCCGCCTGAGAGCGAGCGGCCGCTGGTCTTGTTGCAGCCGGGCGCGACCGACCCTCGGCGGCGCTGGCCGGTGCGGCGTTTCGCGGCGCTCGGCGATCTGCTGGCGGGGCAAGGGGCGCTGGTGGCGGTCAACGGCAGTGCCGAGGAGGGAGCGCTGGTGCGCGAGCTCATTGCGGCGATGCGTCATCCGGTGATCGATCTGAGCGGCAAGGCCTCGCTCGCTGCGCTGTGCGGGATTCTGGCGCGCAGTGCGCTGGTGGTATCGAACGATACCGGCCCGCTGCACCTTGCGCTGGCGCTCGGCACGCCTGCCGTCGGCATTTACTGGCTGACCAACCTGATCGAATCGGGGCCGCTCAGGCAGGAGGGACATCGGGCGGTGGTGTCGCTGCGTGTGCATTGTCCGGTCTGCGGAGAAGCGAACATCAAGACGCGCTGTGCGCACGACGCCAGCTTTGTCGACGAGGTGCCGCAGGAAGAGGTCAATGCGCTGGCGCTGGAGTTGCTGCGTGAAGGAGGACGCATGGATCTTGCAGCGTAAGGGATGTGGACGCGTATTGCCGCAGGAGCGACTTGGGTGGTGGCAGGAATGACGCCCGTGACGACAACAGGCGAAGCTGATCGACGTCCCATCGCACTCCATGCGGATGCGCTCCCGTCTGTCTTCGCTTACCGCAACATCAGCAAGGCCCTCGCCTGATCGATCACGCTCTTCGCCTGCTCGCCGAACGGGTCCCACAGGCAGCGGTGCAATTGCTGGTCGAGCGGCGCCCAGCGGCGGATATCGGCCTTGCTGAAGATAACCACGCTGCGCAGTCCGAGCCCGGCGGCAATGTGGGACACACCCGTGTCGTTGCAAATCAGCAGGCGCGCACGGCTCATCAAGGCCGCCATGGCGCCGATCGACAGCGGCCCGGCGGCATCGACCGGTGGCCGCCGCATCAGACGCCCCACGGCCGCCGTCAGCGGCGCCTCGGCGGGCGAACCGGTCAGCACCGTTGTGAGCCTCGGCCGGATCGCAAGCTGGTCCGCCACCGCCGCAAACCGTGCGGCCGGCCAGCACTTGTCGGCCGCGCGCGCGCCGGGATGAATGCACACGTAGCTGCCCGGCGCCAATCCGCGCGTCACGCCGCTCGCTGCCAGCTCCCGCTCGTCCGCCTCGGTGATCGGAAATTCGAGTTGCGGACCACAGGCCGGCGCACCGAGCCCGCTGGTCAGCGCCAGCAGCCGCAGCGGTTCCGCGCCGGTGTCCGGAAAGGGAATCAGATAGTCATTTTTGCCGCCGGGACCGGGGCCGAAGCCCGCCATCGCGCGCGCGCCGAACGCCCGCACCACGGCGTTGCTGTGCTGGCCGTTGCCATGCATCTGCAGCGCCATGTCGAAGCGGCGCGCGCGCATGCCCGCGTAAAAATCAGGCAGCAGCTCAGGCCTGACCGCTTGTTCGGGAAACGCTGCGTGACCGGGAAAGACAATGAACTCGTCGATATAGCGCCTGAACCGGTGGGCGAACTGGTCCGCCCAGGGCAAACCCACCAGGCTGATACGCGCCCGAGGCATGGCTGCGCGCAAGGCGCGCAGGGCCGGCACCGCGCACAGCATATCGCCAAGCTGGAGCGCGCGGAAAATGACCACGGTGGTGCTGTCGTGCTGATTCAGCCAGGAAGAGGTCATGGGTCGATGTCATTCATGTGAACATCTGTGCCGCCGTTGCGCGGCAGCGCTGATGGTATGGATATGACACAGCGCTATCGCTTGCGTTCACTGCGGCGCGCAGCGGCTTGATGCAGATCGCATCTGGTGCGCGTGGCATTACCATGGCCGCGTAATCTGTGCTCTAAAAAATGCGGTATGCTGCCTGCAATCCACAACATCCACAAGGTTGGCCGCATGCTTCAAATGCCCTCATCGTTTACGCCGCTGATTACGGCGCAATCCCATCCTGATCCGGTCACGTTTGTGTTCCACGGCAGCCGCCTGCTGCTGCGCGAGGGCGAGCTGGCGCTTCCTTCCGCACAAGAGCTGGTCCGGCTGGAGATCGCAGGCACGCCGCATCCGGTTGGCCTGTTGGGCGAGCGATATTGCCAGACTTTCTGGCGCGACAATGACGAGCTGGCCTTGCCGGGTTACGCCTGGCGCAGCATGCGCTCCCTGTTCGGCGCGTTCGACGAGGACCTGCTCAGTGTGGCCGGCCGTGCCAGCCAGATTGCCGAATGGGCGCGCACGCACCGTTTCTGCGGCGCCTGCGCCCAGCCGATGCAGCTCAAAGCGGGCGAGCGCTGCTATGTGTGCAGCGCTTGCGGGATGATGGCGTATCCGCGCATTTCGCCGGCGATGATGGTGCTCATCCGCAAGGGCGACCATGTCTTGCTGGCGCTGCACGCAGCGTCCGCCGCCAAGCGCTTCACGCCGCTGGCGGGTTTCCTTGAAGCGGGCGAATCGGTGGAAGAAGCGGTGCACCGCGAGGTGTTCGAAGAGGTCGGCTTGCGGGTCCACAACCTGCAATATTTCTCAAGCCAATCGTGGCCATTTCCGCACTCCCTGATGATTGCCTTCACCGCCGATTATCTCGACGGCGAAATCCGGGTCGACCCGAGCGAAATCATCGAAGCGCGCTGGTTCGGGCCGCATGACGAATGGCCCGAACGCGTGCCGCACTTCTCCGTCTCCACCATCCTGGTCGATGCCCACCGCCCGACCTGAGCCACCATCCTGGCTGTCAATCTGGTGTCAGGTCTGACATTAATCTGGTGTCAGGTCTGACTTTCGGACACGAGCTGAACATTGCAAACCTGTTGCTCCGGTTTTTACAGATGACTCCGTGTCCGAATGTCAGACCTGACACCAGCGTTGGACACCGGCCCTATGGCTTGGGCCCGGTACCGCGTATCTGCACCGTGCGCTTCATCAGGTCGAACCAGAAGGGGGCGCCGAACAGCGCCGTCGAGGCGGTCAGCGCCCAGCCGGCGATACTGAGGGCGAAGTGCCGGTCCAGGGCCGGCGGAAATTGTTCCCAGCCAATCGGCAAGGTCCACAGCATCTGCAGCGCCTGCGGGTTCAGCGTGGCCGGCGCCGCGCCGATCTGCGCCGCCAGCGAGGGATGCGCCCACAAGGTACGGAACAGGTGGATGCTGTCGATATTGAACAGCGCCGCCAGCAGCAGCGACAGCAGCACGCTGATCAGCATTGAGCGCCGTTTGTAGACGCCCGACACACGTTCCATCGCACTGTCGAACCAGCCTTCCACCGAGGCTTGAAAACGCGCCATGTCGCCCCCGGCGCGCTGGTAGATGCTCTGCAGCGCACGCTTGATCTGCGGGTCGGGAAGGGCGTCGATGTCGCGCCCGAGCTGGTCGTAGTCGCCCGGAATCGACTGCACCGCGTCGATCAGCGCAATCGCGAAATGCTCGGGCTTGATATACGAGGGCTTGGCGCCGATGTGTTCCTGCCCAGGCTGGGCCGGATTGCCGTGCGGATTGACCAGCGCGTGCGCGTACAGGGTGCGCGCCAACGCGGTGAAATCCGGATCGTTGAGCATGCTCTTGATGCCTTCGAGCAGCCCGCGTGCGCGCATCTTGAGCGCCGAAGCCAGCGCTTCCTGCACCGTGCTGACAATCAATGCCACTGTCGCGTAGCAAAAGGTCAGGCCAATCGCCACTTCAAGGACTGTGCTGCCGAACATAGATCCTCCCGATGAGTTTGCAAGGGGTTTGCCATGTCCGACGCTAGCCCAAAGCCGGCCTGTGCGGCACAGGTTTGCTCAACAAAAGGAGGCGCCGTGGTGCGCCCGCCACGATCAATGCGGAAACAGCCCGCCGAGCGCGTCCTTGACGCGGTCTTTCAGTTTTTCCTTGCCGCCAGCCGGGATGCGCGCACCCATCTTGTGCGCCGCTTCGCTGCCCAGCGCGGCCACATCGACCTGCCACGTCATTTGCGTCAGCGGGCCGGTGAGCGCGACCGGTACCGTCAGCCCGTCCAGCGTACCAATGGCGGGACCATCCTGCCCCGTCAGGCTCGGCACCACGGTGCAACGCAAGCGGTAGTCGATGGTGTCGTGCGCGAGGTCGAGCCGGCCTTCGCCGCCGATGCGCAGCAGCGCCGTGCTCGCCGACAAATCCGTGTTGTGGGCAACGCCGCGCTCGATCCGGAAACTCGCGCCCAGTTCGCTGAAACCGGTCGATTCCGCGTCGCTGCCCACGCCGGCGGCGGCCCTGGCCTCGCGCACCAGCCGGCCCAGGTCGATGCCGGCGATGACGCCGTCGCGCAGGCGCAGCGCCGCCGTGCCTCCCAGCGCTTGGCGCAGGGCGGTGGTGCCGGCGCCACGCGTGTGCAGGTCGAGCTGGACATCGCCGCGCCCGGTCAGCGGTGTCTTGCCGGTGGCATCGAGCAACAGGGGGCCGAGCGAGATGCCGCGCAAGTCTTGCACCAGCGCCATGCGCGGCGCGCTGGCATCGTCCGTGAAGTCGATGCTCAGCGATCCATTGCCGTTGCCGCCGTACAGCGTGGCCGAGAGCGGCTTGATGGTGGTCTTGCCGGCGCCGGCCAGCAACACCGCGTGCACGTTCGCGGCGCGCACGCCGCCCACGCTCAGCTCGCCCACTTGCAAGGTGCCGCTGGCGCGCAGCCGGGCCAGCGCCGACAGGTCGATGGGCTGGTCCGACGCGGTAGCCGGCGCGGTAGCCGACGCGGTAGCCGGCGCGGTAGCCGAGGCCGCCTCCACAGCCGCCGGCACCGTGCGCGCGCGGTAGCGTGCCAGGTCCACCCGGTCGATATCGATGTCGAGTTGCAGCAGGCCGCCGCGCAGCGCGCCTTTGCCGCTCACGCTGCTGTCGTCGATCTTGCCTTTGAGCGCGGCGACAATCGCTTCCTTGCCGAAATCGATCTCGATACTGCCTTTCAATTTGGCGCGCGACTCGATACCGGCCCGGCTCGACAGGTCGAGATTGGCGTCGAGCTCCGTCATCGCCACCCGGCGCGTGTCGCGGTCGAGCGAAAAGCCGCTCTCGAAAATGAGCACGGTGTTGAGCGCCGGCTGGTCGACGCCAATATTGGCCGACAGCGCGACCCGGCTCGGTACCCCGTGCGCGATCGGCCCGGAATCGATGTTCAGACGCGCAATGTCAACGATGCGCCCGGCCTTGCGGTCGTCGAAGCGCAGGTGGGCGTTGTCGACCCGGATGCTGTCGACCGCGAAGCGGACCTTGGCCGGGCCGGCGCCTGCATTGCCGGCGGCGTCCGCCTGCTGGCCGGGATGTTTCACGCGCGCGGCGGTCAGATCGTCGATGTTCATGCTGCCATCGATCTGGCGCACCATGGTGGCGCGCATGCCGCGCAGTTCGATGCGGTCGACCACGACTTCCTGGCGCAGCAGCAGCGGCACCAGCGCGAACGACAGGCGCACGCTGTCGAGCGCGGCGAATTCGCCCTTGCCGCCCAGTTCCGACAGGCTGGCCTTGCCCAAGTTCACGCCCAGGCGCGGGTACAGCGCCAGTGTGATATCGCCGCCGATGGTCAGCGTGCGCCGGGTCTTTTCGTGCACCCGCTCCACGATGGCGCTCTTGTAGGCGTTCGGGTCGAAGCGGGCCGCCACGATGCCCAGGGCGCTGCCCAGCACCAGCACGGTGGCGCCCAGCGCGATGACGGCGAACCTGATGCGTGCTTGCATGACGAAACTCGGAGGCTGGAGAGGCGTCGAGTGTAGCACCGGGCAAGCCCGATGGCATGCCCCTGTTTTCGATATACTCTCGCCATTTTCAACACTCCCGGAAGCGGAATATGGCGAACGACGCTAACGCGCAGACAACCACCGTCATCGGCTGGCATCACGATGCCGACGCCGCTTTTGCCCAGGCCCGCGCCACGGCCAGGCCGGTGTTCCTGTACTGGGGCGCAGTGTGGTGTCCACCCTGCAACCGGCTCAAGGCGGCGCTCTTGTCGCAGCCAGGCTTTGCCACGCTGGCGCCTTCTTTCGTGCCGCTGCACATCGATGGCGATGCGCCGGGCGCGCAGCGCGGCGCCGATCGCCTGCAACTGCGCAGCTACCCGACCCTGGTGCTGTACCGCCCCGACGGCGCCGAAATCACGCGCCTGCCGTGCGAACTGACGGGGCCGCGCTTTCTTCACCTGCTGCAACTGGCGCTGGCGGCACCGTTCACCGCGTCGCAATCGCTGCAGGCTGCCTTGTCGGGCCAGCGCGCCCTGTCGGCCGACGAATGGCGCCTGCTGGCGTGCTATTCCTGGGATACCGACGAAGGCCAGCTGCTGGCCGGCCGCGACCTGGCCGCCACGCTGGCCATCTTGCGCGCGGCCTGCGACGAGCCCGTGTCGGCACTGCGCCTGGCCTGGCACGCGCTGCACGCGGCGCTGTCGGCCAAGGCCGCGCCGGACCCGCACGAGGCCACCGCCATGCTGCTGCGCACGCTGGCCGATCCGCAGACGGTGCTGGCGCAGGCCGACCTGGTGACCGGCTACGCGGTCGACCTGGTGCGCGCGCTGACGGCGCCGCAGTCGGCGCCGCGCCTGGCATTGACGGCGGCATGGGCGGACGCGCTGACGCAGCTGGAATCATCCGACGCCCTGAGTCCGGACGATCGGCTGTCCGCCTTGCGCGTACGGGTGCGCATGGCGCGCCTCGGCAGCCCTGTTGCCGGGCTGGAAGCGTCGCTGCGCGCGCGCGTCGGCACCGCACTGGCGGCCGCGCAGGAACCCGCGCTGCGCCATCAGGTGCTCAACACCGGCGCCGGCATGCTGGTCGACGCCGGCCTGCTGGAGGACGCCGACGCGGTCCTGCACGCGGCCCTGGCCAGTTCGCATGCACCGTTCTACTTCATGCACAACCTGGCGGGCATCGCCAAAAAACGCGGCGACACCGCAGCCATGCTCGACTGGTACCAGCGTGCCTGGGAACAAAGCAGCGGCCCCGCCACGCGCCTGCAATGGGGCGCCACCTTCCTGCTGGCGCTGCTCGATGCCACAGCGGCCGACGCGGCCCGCATCGGGGCAGCTTGCGCCGCGCTGCTGCCCGAGCTGGACGGCATGCTTGACGCCAACTGTCGCCGCAACGGCACCCAGCTCAACCGCATGTTGAACAAGCTGATCGGCTGGAATGGTGCCAGCGAGCAAGTCGAAGCGTTAAAAATATCCTTGTCGGCGCACGTCAAGCGATAAATTTGGGGAACCTGTTCCAGATCAGACCCTCAAACGCTATTTGAGGTGAAAGACGATGGCACGACCCGAGTTCGCGAGCGACGTTTCGCGCGAAGAGTTTGAAGAAGTACGCGGCATGCTGGAAGCGGCGCGGCGCAAGACGCGTCCGCGCAAGCACGATCTGTACGATGTGTTTTGCGCCG
The DNA here is from genome assembly GCF_011682145.1 of Massilia mucilaginosa. Taxonomy (GTDB): domain Bacteria; phylum Pseudomonadota; class Gammaproteobacteria; order Burkholderiales; family Burkholderiaceae_D; genus Telluria_A; species Telluria_A mucilaginosa. The sequence goes on along the minus strand of NZ_WHJH01000036.1, from coordinate 12,795 downwards.
TGCTGTACTTGCTGGAAACCGGCAGCGCCTGGCGCGGCGTGCCGCAGGGCTTCCCGCCCTGGCGCACGGTGCATGAATACTTTACCCAGTGGACCTCGGTGCGGCCCGGCGAACCGATGTTGCTGGAGCTTGCGCTGGAGCAGGTCGGCCGCCCGGCCACCGTCGCGGCCCTGCACAAGGTACTGGGGCGCCGCTAGCTGGCTCAGCCACCCGCAGCGCTTGCAGGCGCCGCGGGTGCCGCTGCGGCTGCCTTTTCGAACGTCACTGTTTTTTCATCGATGAAAAAGGTGCCGACCGGCTGCCCCAGCGCGGCCGGCTTCGGCTCGGCCAGCTGGGTGCAGGTGAGCGTGTCGATCTGGATCAATTCGCCGCTCGAGCGCACCGAATACACATCGTCGCCGTTCGAGAACAGTTCGACCGACACCTCGTCGAGCGCTACGCTTTCCATCGGAAACGCGCGCTGGCATTCCGGCATGTGCGAGGTCACCAGCGTGAGCGTCATTTCCTTGTTCCAGAAATATTCCTGCTCGGCGCGCACGGTGATCACGTGCTCGTTGCTGCTCTCGGTAATGTAGTAGGTGGCCGAGCCCTTGATGCAGCCGGCCAGCAGCAACGGCGTCAGTACAATCGCGAACCTGCGCATGATCGCTTCCCTGTGGAGTAATGCCAGCAAGTATAGATCAGAACTCGGTGCCCATGGTCAACGAAACGCCCGCGCGGCGCGGCCTGGGCAGCGTGCTTTTGAACTCCGACGAACGGCGCGACACGCGCAGTTGCAGGAACCAGGGGCCGTGCTGCGCGGTGCGCGTGTAAGGAAAATGGAAGCGCATGCCGGCGCTCAGGGCGCGTACGATATTGCGCCGGCCCGCCATGGCGTCGTCGCCGGCGTGGCGGCCGTTCAGGAAGGCATGTTGTTCGCGCATGCGCGCTTCCAGGCTGCCGAACGCGGCGCATTGCAGCCACGGCACCATGCAGGACGCGGACGATGGGAGCGATGAGGAAGCGAACGGCGCCCGGGGCGTGTCCAGGGCGTCGCGCGCCAGCAGGCGGGCCATGTCGAGCGGCGCGGCCGAGGCTGCGTCGGCCCCGAGCATGACGGCCAGGCCGCCCACCGCGTAGCTGCTGTCGTTGCCGTTGGCCATGCCCCACCAGGCGCCGGTGGACAGGCGCAGGTCGCGTCCGAGTCCGACTGCGGCCGGCCGGGTGATGCGGGTGGCCGCGCCGGTGTAGTAGCGCGGCGGCTCGCTCAGCCAGGCGCTGTCGGCGATGCCGAAGCGGGCCAGGTCGTCGGCGAAGCGCGGCTGCGCCATCGCGGCGCCGCAGGAAAGGGTGAGCATGGCGGCCAGCCACGCTAAAGATGCACTGGGTAAAGTAGCCATGACCGTCGCCGCCTCGTGAAAAAATACTACGGAGGAGTTCGATTGTAGGCCGGGCGCGCCGGCCCGGTTTGGCCTGGCGCATGGGCTGGCCTTACCCCCGCTTGCGCTTCCAGAAGCGCTCGAGCAGCGGCTTGACGCTGGTGCCGTGCACCAGGATCGAGAGCATGATGACGACCACCGTAATCTGGATCAGCTCGCGCGAGAGCGAGGCCGGCAGACCATGGTTGAGGGCGTACATCAGGTAATACAGCGAGCCGATGCCGCGCACGCCGAACCAGGCGGTGATGCCGCGGATGCGCATTGAGCTGTCCGAGCCGGCCAGGCCGATCATCACGCTCAATGGTCTTGCCACGGCGAACAGGAATACGGCCGTGCCGACGCTGCGCCAGTTCCAGTCGTGCATCGACACCATGCCGCCCAGCAGCAGCACCAGGGTCAGTTCCGACAGGCGCTCCAGGTGCTCCTTGAACACCAGCGATTCGGCGCTGACGGTCAGCGGCACCTCGACCGGCGGCGCTTCGGCGCCCGGGTCGTCGCTGGCTTTTTCGGCCACCAGCAAGCCCTGGCGGTCCTTGTGGGCGCCCGACAACACCAGTTCGGTCTGGCGCAAGGCCACGCCGGCGAAGAACACGGCCAGGAAGCCCCAGGCCACCAGCACCACGCTCAGGCCGTAGACCACCGCGATCAGGCCCAGGCCGACCAGGTCGTCGAGCACTTCGTGCTTCGGGTCTTTGCCGCGCAGCATCCATCCGATGCGGCCCAGCGCCGCCCCGCCCAGGGTGCCGATGGCGATCGCGGCCAGGGTGGCCCAGAGCACGTCGACCAGCACCCAGCGCCAGCCGAAGTCGCCCAGTTCATGGGCGCCGAGCAATCCCAGGCCCAGCATCACGAACGGAAAGGCCGAGCCGTCATTCATGCCCGCTTCGCTGGTGAGGGTGAAGCGCAGCCTGTCGCGGTCGTCCGGATGGCGCACCTGGACGTCGGTCGCCAGCACCGGGTCGGTGGGGGCGAGGATGGCGCCGAGCAGCACGCCGGCGCCCAGCGGCAAGTTCAATACGGTGTAGCAGAAGGCGGCGATCAGGCCGACTGTCAGGCTCATCGAGACCCAGGCCAGGCGGAAGGCCGGCATCCAGCGCTGGCGCGAGATCGGCACCGGCATCTTGACCCCGGCCGAGAACAGCGACACCAGCACGGCGATTTCGGTGAGGGTTTCGAGCAGGTGCGACTGCTCGACCGGACTGAAGGAAAAGATGCCCAGCACCATCGGCCCCAGAACCAGCCCGACGCCCAGGTAGACGATCGCCGAGGTGAACGGCAGGCGCGCGATGCTGGTGGCCATCAGGCCCCGCGCCAGCATCAGGCAGCCGATCAGGATGAACCAGTGGATAGTTGTCATGGGGAGCTTCGGCGCGCATGTGAGGGGAGAGGCGTGGGCCGATTCTACAGACTACTACTGTTTCCCCTCGCCCTGTTGCCGTACGGATTGCCCTCGCGCCCTCCTTGCCTTAGCTCGGGCTTTTAAAACGCAAAACTCCCGGCATCGAGCACCAGCGCCGCCGCACCGCACGCCGGGGTAGTCGCCTGGCGATTGCCGCTGGCGCTCGCTTGCTTGCGTTCCCACACGTCGGCCAGCGTGCCGTGCTTGAGGAACTTGTACTCGATCGCGCTCGATGGCGGCAGCATGATCGTGCGCGCCCATGCCGCATTCGCGCCCGTGCCGACAATCGCCAGCTGGTTGCCGTTGGTCGCGCTCCAGTTGCCGAGTTCGTTGCGGTTGCCCGTCACATGCAGGTTCTGTCCGGGCACGGTATTGGCGTTGGCCACGCGGAAGGTCACCGCCACCGTGACGCAGGCCGGCGGCGTGGTGCCGCCGCCGCCCACTTTCTGGTTCACATGCAGGGCCAGGGCCGGCACACTGGCGCCGCCATTGCCCGCGATACTCACAGTGACGATACCGTTGCTGCCTACCGTCACGCTGTCGCCGCTGCACGCTGTCTGCGCGGCATTGAGCTTGCCTGTCACGACGTTGCAGTAGGTGCCGACGGGCAGTAGCGTCTGCAGGGACGCATTCCACGCTGCGCCATCATTGTTGATCGCGACAAACCCTTTGCTGCCGCGCGCGAAGGCAATCTGGTTCGGCGTGCCGTTGACAAAATGGTCGACGCCTTGCCCGCTCGTGGTCGCCCGGAAACCGACCATATTGGATATATCCGACCAGCGGTGGATGAAATCCCACGACTGGTTGATCAGCGGATTGCCGTTGGCATCGAACGGGCTCGCTCCCGGCGGTCCCTGGTCGTAGCTGTTGAAGCGAAAGCCCGAATGCACTTGCGCGTGTCCGTACGGCCATGCCAGCATGAAAATATTCGCCAGGTCATAGCGCTTGCTGCCTTGGGTATCGTTGGGCTGCCCCGCTACATCGTTGCTGGCGACCAGAGAACTGCCGTTGCGTTCGGTGTCCCAGTTGTTGACGAACACGGTCGCCTTGTCGCTCGGCACAAATCCCCAGCTTCCACCCCAGTTGCCGGGCGTGCCCATGAGGTTGCGGATCTGCGCCAGGCTGGCGCCATTTTCGTTGCGGAACACCGCCTTCAGGGCGTACGCGTACTGGAATTCGTTCAGCGTGCCATTGCCGAAGTAGCCCGAGCGCACCACGTTGCTGTCGGGGATGACCTCCTGCGTCAGCCACAGTGCTTCGCCCGAGGTGGTGGTGCGCTGGGTGCCGGCCAGGATGGCGCCGATGTCGCCCGGCGCCATGTGCTTGGCGGCGTCGACGCGCAGTCCATCGACGCCCATCGCCACCAGTTTGTTGAAGAAGGTACGCACCTGGCCCTGCACGTAGCTGCTCTCCGTCTTGAGGTCGGGCAGGCCGCTCAGGCGGCAACTGGTGACGCTGTTGCGGTTGCCCGGCGCGCCGTAGTCGCCGCCCTGGATGTCGCAGGCGGGATGGAAATCCTGGCCGCTGAAGTTGGGGTACGTCAGCGACGTCGCGCTCCACACCGAGCCATTGGTGGCGCTGCCGGCGCCGGCCGCCATGTGGTTCACCACCACGTCCGCATACACCCGCACTTTGGCGGCGTGGCAGCTGTTGATCATGGATTGGAATTCGGCTTCGGTGCCCATATTGCTGTTCAGCGAAGTGAAGTTGACGGGCTGGTAGATATCCCACCACGTGCCGAGGCTGGCCGACGCCTGCGGGGGCGATACCTGGACCGCGCCATAGCCCTGCGGGCCGAGCCAGTTGCTGCACTCCCGGGCAATGTCATTCCATTTCCAGCGGAACATTTGAACCGAGGTGTCCGGGGCGTTGAAAACGGCCGCGCCGGCCTGGCCGACGGCTGCGCCGCACAGGATGCCGGCGGCGATGAGGGAGCGGACCAGCGGGGATATGCGAGGTGATGTCATGTTGCTTCCTTATGGTTTTTGGTCGTGGAATGCACAACAGCTACAGCGACGGTATGCGTACCCATCTGTCTCCTTGCATGGGATACGGCCGTTTGAAACGAGGACGGCGATGCGGCGCCGGGTGGGCGCCGTCAGCAGGCGGCGGGCTTTGCCCGCTTGATCTCTCAATTGAAAATGTAGCACAACTACATTGAAGGTAAACTGCAATCGATGAGATGTTTCATTTGCTTGGCGATTCACGGCGGTTTTTGAATGAATTCGTGATTTTGTGTAGCAAATCTACATCAGCACATCACTTTCAAAAACAAAAAAGCCGGGGACTCATCCCCGGCTTGCGCCACGCCGTACATGGATTTGTGGCGCGCTCGCTAGCGTTGGAAAGCCCCGATATCGATAGCGCCGTTCCTGGCGCGCGGCTTGCCGGCGATGTCGGCCGCGGCCGCATGTTCGCTGGTGCCGTGGCCGACCCCGGGCGAGCCGGCGCGCAGGCGGAAGTCGGGCAGTCCACCTTTGCCGTAGCGCATGAACTGGGGCGCTTGCGCCACCGTGCCGAGATGCTTGAGGCCATTGTTCAACTGCCAGTCGGCGGCGGCGTTCAGATACACCAGGTTGTTGCGGTAGCTGTTGTTGGGGCCGGTCGATCCCTGTTCCGAAATGCCGTATTTGTTGTCGTAGACAATGTTGTTGTGGACGTTGGTGAAATCGTTCGGCCCCTTGATGTAGTAGGGGTCGCCGCCGCCGACCAGGATCCCGGTCATCGAGCGCGCGATGGTGTTGTGGCTGACGACGACGCTGGTGGCGTCGTGCCACATCTGGATGGCCGCGCCGCCGATGGCGTACAGCACATTGTTGGTGACGCTGCCGGTGGTGCTCATGTTGATGCCCTGCACAAAACGGCAGTCGGTGGGGCCGATATCGTGCACCAGGTTGCCGCTGACCGTGCCCAGGTGGCCCTTGTAGTAGCTGTCGACGCTGATCCCGGCGGCGCCGGCGCTGGTGCAGGGCACGTCCTGGCCGACATGGTGCACGTGGTTGTTGCGGATCTGCGAGTCCGAACCGGCGCTGTAGATGCCGTAGGTCCAGCGCACGCCGCCGTGGGCGTTGCGTCCGTCGATCTGGAAGCCGACGATGTCGACGAAGTTGCCGCGGTTTTCCCACGCCATCTTGGTCAGCGAACCGCGCGGCGGCACCAGGCGGGCGCCGCCGCGAACGGTGGAGACGTACGCAATGCGCCGTCCCGCGCTGCCGCTCATGGTGGTGCGAAAGCCGCCCGAGTACAGGCCCGGCGCCACGTGCACGGTGGTGCCGGGCAGGGCCACCCTGGAGGCGCGCACGATGGTTTCGAAAGGCTGGGCCGCGGTGCCGGGATTGGCATCGGAGCCGTTGCTCGCGACGTAGTAGTTGTAACTGGTGGGGACGGGCGCCGCGGCCGGGGCGGCGGACGCGGCCAGCGGCAGGGCCAGGCCGGCAAGCAGCGCGGCCGGCAGAAGTGGGTGGGGGGGCCTGGATCGGTTCATCAACAAAGTCCTTTTCGCCGGATCGTGCTGGAAGGTGGAGGCGGATGCCGGAATCGAACCGGCTTCCCCAGCGTTGCAGACTGGTGCATTGCCATTTTGCTACTCCGCCATGAAGCTAGTGTCCACCCGCGCCGTTCCCCGCTGTGCCGACTGGATCAAACAAACTGTTTGTCCTGCAGCCAAAGAAAAGCGGCCCTCGCGGGGCCGCTTGTGCCGGCTTGACAAGCTGCCGCCTACTGCGCGACGGCCTTGTCGTCGGCGCCGGTGGCGCCGCCTTCGGCACGGCTGTAATTGTTGATCACATAGCCGCTGGCGAGGTTGGCCACGCGGGTCAGCATCAGGTTGTCGTGCACGCCCAAGGCAAAGCCGGCCGCCATGGCGCTGGCGCGCTGGAAGAATTCGGGATTGGCGACCGTGCGGCCCTTGTTGTCGGTAATGTTCAGGCGCAGCAGCACGCCGGAACTGCCCGCCAGCGGCCCCAGGAAAAAGCGCTTGGCGCCGCGCTTGAAGCTCATCTGCTCGATGACCGGCTGGATCACCAGGGTGCGGCCGTTGGCCTTGCGCGCGTTCCACTCCAGCAGCGACGCCGACAAGTCCTTTTGAATATTCGCTTCGATCTTGTGCAGGCCATCCGGATCGGGCTTGACATCGGGTCCGAACAGCACCGGCCGCACCTCGATCCGGGCGAATGCCGAAAACGCTTCGGATGGCGGCGGATTACTGGTCGAAGACGCCTTGATCCTGGTGCCGCCGCAGCCTTGCAGCAATGCCGCACCAAACAGGCATGAAGCCAACAGCAATGCTTTGGAGGTGATGTTCATGTGATTCCTTCGAGTCGTCGTTTTTGTCAGGGCCGGCAGGTGCGGTCAGTGGCGATAATATAGTAAACCCATCAGCATTCCCTAATATATAACTTCCTGACGGAAACACAACACAGGGTCCGGGCAAGGCGGGCGGGTGCCGGTACGGGCGGGTGTAAGCGACACCATGGACCAAGAGAATCAGGTATATTTCATTGTTACCGATAGCTATCGGAATCGTAAGCGGAAGATAGCGGCGGGACTGCGCCAGACGTGTATTGAACGCCCTTGGCTGGATTGTCCGGGGGCCGGCGCCATACCTGGAAACCATTATCTTGCTTGATGCCCCAGTCCGCGCCGATGAAAGCGCGCGCATGGCTGCGCTGTGCGGCCTGAATATCCTCGATGCGCTCCCCGAGGAGCGCTTCGACCGCATCACGCGCACCGCGCAGCGCGCATTCGACTGCCCGATCGCCCTGGTCACCCTGGTCGACAGCGAGCGCCAGTGGTTCAAATCTCGGATCGGTCTCGATGCGCCGCAAACGCCGCGCAATATCTCGTTCTGCGGCCACGCGATCCTGTGCGAATTTCCCTTCATTATTCCCGACGCGGCCGCCGACCCGCGCTTTGCCGACAATCCGCTGGTGCTCGGTGCGCCGCATATCCGCTTTTATGCCGGCATTCCCCTGCGCGCCGATACCGGCGCGCTGGTCGGCACCCTGTGCCTGATCGACCGCGTGCCGCGCAGCTTTTCCGACGACGATCTGGCCACCCTGTGCGACCTGGCGCAATGGGCCGAACTCGAACTGAATGTCTACACCATCACGCAGGCCACCCGGATCAGCCGCGAAAAGGAAGCGCGCCTGCAGGCCATCGTGGAAAACGCGGGCGACGCCATCATCACCATCGACGATCACGGCCTGGTCGAAACCTTCAATCCCGAGGCGCAGCGCCTGTTCGCTTACCGGCCGCACCAGATTATCGGCAAGCCATTGAGCATGCTGATCGCGCGCCATTACCGCGCCGCCGCAATGCCGATGAAATGAAACGCCTGAACCGGCGCCTGGCGGAAACGCTCAGCCTGCAGCAGGCGATCTTGAACAGCAATAACTACGCCATCATTTACGTCAATGCGCATGGCCAGGTCATCATGTTCAACGACGGCGCCCAGCGCATGCTCGGCTATTCCGAAGCCGAGATGCGCACCCAGGCCTCGCTGCTGGTGCTGCACGACCCGGCCGAACTGGAAGCGCGCGTGCATGCGCTCTCCCTCGAACTGGGGCGCCCGATCCGCCCCGGCCCCGAGATGTTCATTGCCAAGGCGCGCGAGCGCATTCCCGATGAAGCGGAATGGACGTATATCCGCAAGGATGGCAGCCGCCTGCCGGTGCTGCTGTCGATTTCCGCCGTCTGGGATGACGAACATGCGCTGTCCGGCTTCGTCGGCATTGCGCAGGACATCAGCGAACGCAAGAAAATGGAAAGCATGAAAAATGAATTCATTTCCACCGTCTCGCATGAACTGAGAACCCCGATGACCTCCATCAAAGGCTCGCTCGGACTGCTGGCGGGCGGCGCGGCCGGCGAGATCCCGGTGCGCGCCAAGGTGCTGCTCGATATCGCCAGCAAGAATTGCGACCGCCTGGTGCGCCTGATTAACGACATTCTCGATGTCGAGAAAATCGAATCCGGGAACATGCGTTTCGAGCCGGTGCTGCAACCCTTGCTGCCGCTGGTCGAGCAAGCCATCGCCGCCACCCACGCCTTTGCCTCGCCCTTCCGCGTCAGTTTCGATTTGCGCTCGGAAAACGGCGAATTGATGATCGCCGCCGATTCCGACCGGCTGATCCAGGTGATCGTCAACCTGCTCTCGAATGCCGCCAAATTCGCGCCGGCCGGCGGCGTGGTCGGGGTGCGCTTGCTGCGCCTGCCGGGCCATGCGCGCCTGTCGGTCACCGATCATGGCCCGGGTATTCCGCTTGAGTTCCGCGACCGCATTTTCCAGAAATTCGCCCAGGCCGATGGCTCGGACAGCCGCCCGAAAGGCGGCACCGGCCTCGGTCTGAATATCTCGAAGGCGATCATCGAACGGCACCGCGGGCCCATCGGTTTCGTCAGCGAATGCGGCGTGCGCACCGAATTTTTCTTTGAACTGCCGCTCGCGGCGCCGGCGCCATCAGCGCCTTCTTCCAGGACGCCCCTTTCATGACCGACCTCTCCCTTGTCCTGTACGTCGAAGACGATGCCGATATCCAGACCGTGGCACGGATGGCGCTCGAAATGGTCGGCGGCTTCACCTTGCGCACCTGCGGCTCCGGGCGCGAAGCGCTGCTGGCGGCCGCCGAATGCAAGCCGGACCTGCTCCTGCTCGACGTCATGATGCCGGGGATGGATGGCCCGACGACCCTGGCCGAATTGCGCAAGCTGCCCAATACCGGCACCACCCCGGTGATTTTCATGACCGCCAAGGTGTAGGCCAGCGAAGTGGCGCATTACCGCTCGCTGGGCGCCATCGGCGTGATCGCCAAGCCGTTCGATCCGATGCAGTTGCCGGTGCAGGTGCGCGCATTGTGGGACGAGGCCATGGCATGAGCACGCCAGGCGACCTGCAAGCGAAGCTGGCCTTGCTGGCGCAGGGATTCCGCACGCGCCTGCCGGCCCGTTTCGAGCAGATGCATGCCGCCTATGCGCTATGCCGGAACGATGCGACCGACAGCGCGCACTGGCAGGAACTGTACCGCTTGTTACACTCGCTGGGCGGCGCGGCCGGCACCTTCGGCGCGCCCCACATGGGTCTGGCGGCGCGCCGCATCGAAGAAAAAATCAAAACGGTGCTTGCCCAAAACGATTGCAGCATTGAAAATCTGAATGACATCGGCGCCGCTCTGGCAGCCCTTGTGCAAATGACGCCGCCTGCGCCGGCATCGTAAAGACAGATCAGGCGGTAACAGGACCAGGACCGGGACATCATGGATACATCGACGATTTACAGCAAGACTTCCAAAGGCATGACGGAGCTGAAAAACGGGTGCAAGAATCTGTCCCGCGATCCGGCCCGCGTGCTATCGATGATTAACGGACGCTCGAGCGTGCGCGATTTTCTCGCGCTCGGCGGGATGCCGCTCGACAAGCTCGTCAGCGAACTCGACGCGCGCACCAGGCAGTGCCTGGTGCGCGTGTTCGGCGGCTCTCAGCAAACCCTGCCCGCGGCCCGGCAGCAGGTGGCCTTGCACGATGACGGGTTCGACTTTTCGGAAACCCTGCCGACCCTCGAAGTGACCGAGCTGAGCCCGCAAGAAAGCGTGGAAGACTGGGCCCAGGCGCGGCGCGGCCGAGTTGAAAAATACCGGCTTCTATTCGTACGGGAACAAGGCGCAATTAGGCGAAAGCAAACATGCGCTGACCGCCCTGGTGGTCGAAGACGATGAGGAACTGGCGGAACTGCTGGTGGTGCTGCTGAGCGAGAAGGGCTTTACCGTGCACGCGGCCGGCAACATGAACGATGCGCTGGCGGTGGTGCAAACCGCGATGGCGCCCGATCTGGTGCTGCTCGACATCGTCTTGCCCGGTCTTCCGGGCAAGGATGGCTTCGACCTGCTGGCCGCGATCCGCCGCAACGAGGGCTGGGCCAAGGCGCCGGTGGTGATGGTGACCTCGGAAGTCTCCGACGACCAGGTCATGAAAGGCTTAAAGGCCGGTGCCGATGCCTACATTTTCAAACCCTTCAAATGGGAAACGCTGTATTCCTGCATCCAGAGCGTGGTCGGGATCTGAGGCTGCCAAAAAACGGCCGGCTTGCCGCCACGGCGGGCCGGCCGGCTTGTCACCCGCGCGCGGCAGCGCAGACCTTTCATCACCGCCAGCGCGCACCGTCTCTCATCCCATTCTCGCTGTTCATCTCTTCGTCGTCTCTGCGTTTGTCCCCTTGCGAACATAGCGCTCGCTGCGATTCATCGCCAGCCAGAAAGTAAGCTTGCGTGTTGGCTACCGAGCGCTCGGAAAACGCCTACACGGCTAGACTGGCTTCACAGCGTTATTGTTTCAATGACACTATATCTATTCGAGGAGATCCCATGCTGAAAACGACGTTGATCAAATGTGTACTGGGCGCCGCCGTTGCCACCGCGTTCGCCATGCCGGTAAGCAGCTACGCCCAGACGGGTGCGGCGACCATGAACACCCCCGCAGCGAGCGCGCTGAACAAGGCGGACCAGAAAATCGTGGCCGACATGGCACGTGCCAACATGGCTGAAATCGAAGCAGGCAAGCTGGCGCTGTCCAACAGCCAGAATGCGCAAGTGATCAGCTTCGGCCAGCAAATGATTGACGACCACACCAAGGCGCTGAACGATGTGACGCAACTGGCGCAAACCAAAGGCGTCACGCTCCCAACCGAACTCGACAGCAAGCACAAGGCGATGGCGGCCAAGCTGGCCAAGCTGAAGGGCGATGCCTTCGACAAGGCCTACATGGCCCAGGCCGGCGTGGGCGACCACAAGGCCGTACATGCGGCGCTGAAAAAATTCGAAGCCCAGGCCAAGGATCCGGATGTCAAAGCCCTGGCCGCCAAAATGCTGCCCACGGTCGAACAGCACCTGCACAGCGCCAGCGACCTCGCCGGCGCCAAGGGCGGCGCCAAAGGCAGCAAAGCCCTGGTGACGGGCGAAGCGAATGATCACACGTCGCCAGCCGGTGCAGCCCACGGCGCGGGGCATGGCGCAGCCAAGGTCGGCGCCAAAACACCGGCCCCGGCCGCTGGCGTCAAGCCGCCGGTGGTGGGCGCGGCGAACGAGCAGAACGCGGGCAAGCGCTAAGGCATTGACCATCAGTGCGCGCCGGTGCAGCAAGCGCCGGTGCGTGCTGTGAGACCGTTTGCATCACTCAACGCTGGCACGCACTATTTTCCGTTCACCATTCCTCACTGTTGTTCGCTTTACTTCATCCCCAAGCGTGTCATCGCCAAGCTTGGCGCGCCTTCTGTTTGTCGTATTTATCGCACGAACCCCCTCCTGTTTGAGTCCCGCTGGCAAGTACGGCAGGCGCAATTTAAATTCCATATAGAAACGTTGCGCTCGATCATCTGAACGATGAAATGCGAAGACTAAAGTCAGACATCAGCAATCGCCAATCGTTCACATTTTCGGGATACTCATGTCAGCCGCCATCATCATTGCTCCCTGTCGTAGCCCGCTCCATGAGCTGACGCAGGGGAGGACGCCGGCATGAGCGAAGCGCCGAACACCCTGCGCGACCTCATCAGCGATCGCCAGCACGACCGCCTGCTGCGGCTCTCGTTTCCGCACGACGACGGACCGGCGGCGCAGTTGCTGGTCAACGCGATCGAGGCATCGGAAGGATTGTCCCGGCCATTCGACTACATTGTCGAGCTGCTGTCGGACGAACCGAATATCCCTCTCAAAAGCGTGCAGGGAAAGATGCTGTGCGTCCAGCTGGTGCGCAAGGATGGCAGCATGCGCTATTTCACCGGGCTTGTTTTCGGGTTCAGCCTGAAGACGGTGGACGGCGGTGTGTCGTACTACGAAGCTCGTCTGGGACCTTGGTATAACGTAACTATTCAGCCGCTATGCAACTGATGGGATAGGCGCGCCGACAAATGCGCGCTGTAGCACTGCGAGCATGTTGTGGCCCTGTTTTCGCAGGGTATCGAGGCAAGAACGGATGACGCAGAAATGT
>NZ_WHJH01000369.1 GCF_011682145.1 Massilia mucilaginosa | reverse complement strand
CACGCCCAGCGAAAACACGCCGCCGGCGGTCGTGAACACGTTCGGAAAATTCGCCCCACTGAAACGCCTCACACCGTTGACGTACACGCTGACAGCGCCGTTCTTGACGGTAAAGGCCACGTGCGACCACTGCCCGGCTGGGATATTCATCCCCGCGCCGGCGTCGTACCATGCCGTTCCCGACCACAGCATGGTCGCGCCGCCGACAACATCGTGCCCCTTCGGCATCAGGCTGATCCACGCATCGCCATTGCGCGCGCCAAAGAAGGTGGTGCTGAATG
>NZ_WHJH01000368.1 GCF_011682145.1 Massilia mucilaginosa | reverse complement strand
AACCTACCATGCTTTCAATTTCGATAAATATGGTTTTCTCTATTTGGCCGAGGCTCAGTATCGATTTAACCGGCGCTTCGATTTGTCGACCATCTTGACGCGCCTCTTGTACGCTGCTGTCGCCACGGGCAACCGAACCGAAGCGTGGTGTCGGTTAGCTGAAGATCAGCGCTAATCACCTATTGTTTTGACGTTTTCTGATTCATCCCGTGTTAATTTGGCATTT
>NZ_WHJH01000367.1 GCF_011682145.1 Massilia mucilaginosa | reverse complement strand
ATGCGGATCAGGCAGGGCGCGCCCAGTGCAGCACCCTGATGCACCGTGATGGTGCAGCCCAGATGGGCCGCCAGCGCGCCCGCCGCCACCCCGGTGGCGCGGTCTTCCATGGCCGCATCGAGATGGTTGAAGTTGCGCCCTTCGTACGTGCGCGCGCCGCTGCGCCACAGCACGTAGCAGCCGTTGACCCCGTGTTCGCGGCCCCAGTCGACGATGCGCTCCAGCGGCGGACGCAGGGCGTGCAGGGTGGCGCGCTCAGGCACCTCGATCAGCAGCTTGGGAC
>NZ_WHJH01000366.1 GCF_011682145.1 Massilia mucilaginosa | reverse complement strand
ACGTTGACGTCAAAGCTATTATCGTCAATTCCATCGTTCAAAAAAATGACGCCAATCTCGGGATGGCCGCCATCGGCGATTTTAATAAACTTCAAGTAGTCTTCAGGCAGCGCCGCTCCGATCGCATGCGCTACCTTGTCGAACAACGCCTCATCTCCACTGAAGCCGGGAACCGGTTCCCCCCGGTGATTTATCTTGAGTCGTGCAATATCCATTGTTATCCTCGTCAATTCCTGAAACGATTGCACAGCGCCTGTGCCGGAAAATCGGCGTGCGCGTGCGC
>NZ_WHJH01000365.1 GCF_011682145.1 Massilia mucilaginosa | reverse complement strand
CATCGACATCGGTCCAGTCGAAGCGGAAGAAGGACTGCTTGGCCTTGAAGTAGCCGATCTGCAAGACGCAATAGACCTGGGCAGGCAGGCCTGGCCGGCTACTGGCGAGCGCCAATTCGGTTTCCGTCAATGCAAGGTATTCCATCCGTTGTGCATCGTCGAAATCTGGCAGGCCGTACAGGGCTTCTTGCTCAGCATCTGAGAGAACACTGAGCAACTTATTTTTTTGCTTCATCCATAATCTTTCCAAGGCTACGGAGCGTGTCAAACTATTTGAGACAGTA
>NZ_WHJH01000364.1 GCF_011682145.1 Massilia mucilaginosa | reverse complement strand
CTCGACGGCGGCTGTCGCGCATAAAACCGGACGCGGCTATATTGGAATCGAACAAGGCGAGCAGGCGCGCACCCATTGCCTTGCCCGGTTGATAACGGTCATCGCTGGCGACAGGACGGGCGTGAGCGCCGACGTCGGATGGACTGGCGGTGGCGGATTTCGCTTCTGCACCCTGGTCCCCGCAGCGCGCCATTAACCGGCCTGGCCGCCATCGTTGCGTCCCATGCCGGGCGCGATGTCCATCGGGCCGGCGCCGCCTCCCTGCATCTCCATGCCCGCACCCT
>NZ_WHJH01000363.1 GCF_011682145.1 Massilia mucilaginosa | reverse complement strand
AGCGGCAACATGGTCAAGAGCAAGACGACGACCAGTTCCAGTACAGCGAGCGCGCAGCAGGCGCAGGGCAGCAGTATCGAAGGCAGCAGCATCGCTATCGTTGCCGGCAACGGCAAGGACGCGGTGGGGAACGTGAATGTGATCGGCTCGTCGGTACTTGCCGACAAAAACCTGAGCGTCAAGGCGGGTGCGGACATCAACGTACTGGCGGCGACCAGCACCGGTATCTACAGCGAGGCGACAACGGTCAAGCAGTCGGGCTTGTCGGGCGCGAAGAACGGTAT
>NZ_WHJH01000362.1 GCF_011682145.1 Massilia mucilaginosa | reverse complement strand
GGCCGCGCGCGGCGTCAACGAGCACCAGATCGGCCAGGTGGTGGAGATGTTCCTCTCGGAAGACCACTTTTTGTCGCTGAACTTCCAGCCGGTCGCCTTTACCGGCGCGGGCGGCGGGCAGTTCGCGCACGACCCGATGGACCGGCTGACGATTCCGGGCGTGATCAAGGCAATCGAGGAGCAAACCAACGGCAAGCTGAAGGTGAGCGATTTTGCGCCCCTGCCCTGCTCCCACCCGCAGTGCGTCTCGCTCAGCTACCTGCTGCGCATGAACGACGGCAGCC
>NZ_WHJH01000361.1 GCF_011682145.1 Massilia mucilaginosa | reverse complement strand
CCACCATGTGCACTTATTCGCTTGTCCCTATAACGTTAGCCTCTGTTCCGGAGAACAAAGAGCGTTACAGAGATAAGAAAGTACAGCGTTGTTGCTTTGTTTTGATACATACAATCACTACCCATCGAACCGCCTGTCGGCGACTCGATTAAAACTTTACTTCTTCCAGATTGTTAAAGAACGAAACAGCTTTTAATCTCTGAAAGATCAAACCTAAGCACGGATGCTTGGGTTTGCGCTTTCAAACGCTGTTCTTCTTGATTGACAGCCGATAAGTGTGGACG
>NZ_WHJH01000360.1 GCF_011682145.1 Massilia mucilaginosa | reverse complement strand
TATCGTATTGCGGATGTGCGCAAGCACTGGGGCATCATCGGCCGCTTCCGCCAGATGCATCCGGCGGTGGGTGCGGGCGCGCACCGCAAGCTGCAAGCGGTGCCGTATGTTTTTGCGCGCACGTACGAGAAGGATCGGGTGGTGGTGGGGCTTGATCTGCCGACCGACAAGTCGGCGCCGATCGTGGTGGCGCCGATTTTCCGTGATGGCGAGTCGGTGACCGATTACTACTCGGGCAAGAAGGCCGTGGGCGGGCGGGAAGGTCGATTTCCACACCAGGAACGG
>NZ_WHJH01000035.1 GCF_011682145.1 Massilia mucilaginosa | reverse complement strand
ACATTTCTGCGTCATCCGTTCTTGCCTCGATACCCTGCGAAAACAGGGCCACAACATGCTCGCAGTGCTACAGCGCGCATTTGTCGGCGCGCCTATCCCATCAGTTGCATAGCGGCTGAATAGTTACTCAAAAACAGGCTCATCTTTTCTGTATTTCACCGTGAATACATCGGCCGAGCCGGGTGTGGCTGCAAAAGCGAACACAGGTGCAATTCTATAAAAAATCGCTTGATCGATCGGGATTCTTTTCCCATACTTTCCTTCATAAGTTTTCAGTTCTTCGCAGTGTCGGACTGGAATGACATATATATTAGCCGCTGGAAATCGCAGCTCTCTTGTTAATGCTTGATGCTATTACCAGTATTTAATTTCTTTTTCGAATGGAGGTTACGTGGAACTGTTTACCTTGCACGAAAAGCATAGTTATGACTTGACACCGGAAGCGGCGCGAGATGCTAATGCAGCCTATGGGCCTGCCGATGTGCCGCATGATCAACCCCTGACCGCCGCATTCAACACAGCCGGGACCGCCGGCACGTTTGGCACTGCCGGCGGCTGCATCGGCACTGTCGGTTCATTCGGTTCCGCCAATTGCGACGGGCCGCGAACGCCAACCTTGCCGATATAGTCGCAATTCTTCATGGCATCGGTTCCAGGCGCACAGGTGGAATCGATGCCGCCCCCATCATTCATCCACTGTCCCGGCTCGGAGACGCTTCGGCGCGCGCGTCAGCGACGACGAGGGAGAATGAGTGTCCCGCCTTAACATGCATATGAACCACGTTGCGAACCATCGGCCCGAGTTCCACGCTGTCGCCTTCACCGACGTCAGCAAGCTATACGGCGACAAGATTGCGCTCGACCGGGTGACGGTCCACATCGCCCACGGCGAAGTGATCGGGTTGCTGGGCCCGAACGGCGCCGGCAAGACAACCCTGCTCGAAATTCTCGAGGGCTTGCAGGAGCCAAGTTCGGGCCTGGTATCGATCTTCGGAAAAAGACCGGCCCTGCTCAACCCGGGTGAACGTGGCAGGATCGGCATCGTGTTCCAGCGCTACGCTCTTCCGTCCGAATTAACGGTGGGGCAGTTATGCGATCTCTATCAACATATGTATCCCGCCGATCCCGACAAACAAGGGCTGATCACCCAGCTTGGCCTTGCCCACTTGCTGACGCAGCAGATAGGCGACCTGTCGGCGGGCCAGACCCAGAGATTGAGTATTTTCGCCGCCTTGTATGGCGACAAGTCGCTGCTTGTACTGGACGAGCCGACCTCGGCGCTCGATGTGCGGTCGCGCCGCGCCGTGTGGGACGCTTTGCTGCTCAGGAAGCAGCAGCGCAATTTTTCCGGCGTCATCGCCACCCATCACATGGAAGAAGCGATGGAGCTGTGCGACCGCATCTATTTTATCGATAACGGCAAAATACGCATGAGCGGCAACGCCCAGGAGCTGCTGCAACAGCACGCTTGCCGCATCTCGATCAAATTCACCGCCCCCGCATGGCTGGTCGAGGAGCTGAAAGAATCGCTCCCGGCGGACGCGCCATTGACCTTGCATGGCCAGCAACACATGATTTCATGCGCCTCCCATCAGGCGGCCGGCTTGATCGGCGCGATTTTGCTGCTTGAGCAAACCAATGGACTACGACTCAACCTGGTGGTTACTCAACCTTCGCTGGAAGATGTGTATTTGAGCGTGATTGCCAACTAAGGAACCTGACCAATGCATTGCGCAGTTGTCGCGCCACCGTTATGGCCGATTTTCCTGAGATTCTCCCGCCTTTCGCTGGCCTTTTATCACAGAAGCCTGACCTCGCTCGCGATGACCCTGGTGATTCCTCTCGGATTTCTGCTGATGTCGAGCTTTACCTATTACGCCAATAGCGGGCCGCTGCCGATCACCATGGGAAGCACGGGGTCGGTCGCGCCGGACGTGCTCAAGCGCATCGAACAGACGCGGCCGCCCGGGCTCCAGATCGTCCCGATCAGCGGCAGCGCGGCGCAGAATGTACGCGACGGCAATGCCAGGCTGGTCCTGAGCCAGGACGCCGGCGCCCCCACCCCGACCATTTATGCGCTGGAACAGAACAAGGCGATCGCAGAGCTCGTGGCGGTCGCACTGTCGGCCCCCGGCACGCCCCCCGCGTATGCGGTCCGGGTGGCCGCCGACGGCGCCATGTCGTTCGCTTTCCTGCCTGGATTGCTGATCATGTCGCTCATGAACCTGGCGCTGTTCACGACCGGCGCCAAGCTGCTCAGCGACCGTTCCAAAGGCACCTTGCGCCTGTTCAGGCTGTTCCCGGTCCCGCTCTACCTCATCTTCTCGGCGGAGGCCACGACCAAGTTGCTGCTGGCGCTGGGGCAGTCCGTTCTGTTCGTGCTGCTGGGCGACTATCTGCTCGGGCTCAAGCTGAGCTGGCCGACGATTATCGCGAGCATCGCGGTGGCCTGCGTGTCCAGCCTGAGCCTGCTCAGCCTGGGGATCGCACTCGGAAGCAACCTGCGGTCCTATTCCAGCGGCATTCACCTGTTCACCATCCTCAATTTACTGATGATCTTCATGGGCGATCTGATCTTCCCGAATACCCACTATCCGGCGACTCGCCTTGTCGCATTTTTCCTGCCGGCAACTCATTGCGTCAACCTGCTGCGCCAGACCATGCTCGACTATCCGCCCAGTTTCAGCGTCGCCACCTCGGTCGCGTTCCTGCTGCTGTTTACGGCCGTCATGGCGTACTGGACCTTGAAGGGTTTTCGCTATACGGCGGAGCAATAGACCATGCAGCCGCTTCCCGCCGCCCACGCCTACGCGCTGCAGTTGCGCGTGGGACGCCAGAACAGCCTGCTGTCGCCTTTGCTGGCGCGCTTGCATGCGCTCCTGGCGCAGTTGCCGCACGCGCGCGTCGTCGCCACCCTGCGCAGCTTTGCCCAGCCCGCCAGTGAGGCGCGGGTCCTGGTTTACCTGCCTGGATATTCGTCGCGCAACGCGCGCAATGTGCTGGTCGGATGGGCTGAAACGACGATCGACGCGCTCAACCATGCGCAACCCTGCCGCGCCCCCGAACTGCTCGGCCGGGTTCCGGCGCGCGACAGCGGCGCCCATCAGACGCTCGTGCGTTGCCAACCCGCGCACGCCGCGCTGTGGCTGGAAAACCACGCCGATCCGCGCACCGCCGCCGCGCTGCTCGCCCTGAACGACCATCTGCCGCCCCTGCTGACTGCCGACCCGGCGCTGTTGAAGACGGCCTTGCCGACCGCCATGACGGCGGCACTCGAGACGCACTACCCGCAGCCGGCCGCCGGGCTCTCGCCGCTGGTGTTCGCCAACACGCTGTCGGGCGGCCTGGTCGCGCAGATGCTGGCGCAATGCGCCGCACTCGAGCGTGATGGCTTGCTGGTGCGCAGCGCCAACCTGCCAGCCGCCGCGCTGCCCACGTTTCATCATGTGGTGCGCGCGCTCGGGCACGCTCTGGCCGCCAGCGGTGAGGGAAGCAGCCGGTTCGACGTGCTGCGCCTGCTGCTGAACCAACTGGGATTTGACGGAGCGGAGTCGGACTATCTGATCCTGCTGGCGCTCCCGCCGCAAGCACTGCGCGCCCTGCAACGGCACTGGAGGCACCAAGATGCGCTTTGACGCTTTGTGCGGGGCGTTCGGCGGGGTCTTGAGCTTGCCCCGGTCCATTGTCCTGTCCAATTTTTCAGACCGGATTTTCCACAGTTACGGCTGCCACGCGGGCAACCTGAGCGCCTTGCTGCCGGGAGCGCTCAGCTACAGCGGGGCGCCGCTGTGGAACACCTGTCTCAGCGGCTGCGGCACCGACGTCGACCCTGACCTGGCGCGCCTGAAGGCGGTGTGCGAAGCAGCGGAGCGGTACAGCTCATGCATGTTGCTGGAGCACGAATATATTGTCGCCAGCGCCAACGAGCTGGGCAAGGACGCGTTCGACTGGCTCACCCTGCCAAGCTTCTCCGCGGACGAACTGGCCTTGCCCGAGCAGCCATACCACCCCTTCGATCCGGACGAGCCGATGCGCTGGATCGGGGCGGTGAGCTTGAACAGCGGCGACAAGAAATACGTGCCGGTCGTGATGACTCACTTGTATCCGCGCGCGTGGACCAGCGAACGATTCTGGGCCGCCATTTCCACCGGCACCGCGGTCCACCACGATCCTGCCACCGCCCTCGTGAGCGCCACCGCCGAAGTGCTGGAAAGGGACGCGATCGCACTGACGTGGCTGCTGCGCAGGCGGCTGCCGCAGATCGCCTTCGACCGCACCGGCCTGGCGCACTTCGCACCCGGCGTGCGCAGCTTGCTCGAACAGGAAGAGGAATACATGCTGTTCGACACCACCACCGATTTTGGCTTGCCGACCGTGTATCTTCGGCGGCATCGTCCATGCCACCCGCATGCGGCCAACCTCGTCACTTGCGCCAGCAGTGCCAGCTTCGCCGACGCGTGCTACAAGGCCCTGCGCGAGGTCGCAAGCCTGAGTTCGATTCTCGACACCGGCCAGCTGGAGGTTCCCGCAAGCGCCGGGCAATGCGCGAACATCGAAGATGGCGCGGTGTACATGGCCCGCCCCGAACGCGCCCATGCGTTCGAGTTCCTCGACCGCTGCGACAGAGTGCGTTTTTCCGACCTGCACGCCGCACAAGCGCTACCGGACCACAGTCATGCGGGCGCCCAGCTGGCCTGGCTGAAACAACGCGCGCAAGCGCTGGGCCACGAGATCCTGCTGCTGGAACTGAGCTCCGACGAGTTGCGCCAGGTCGGCCTGCGCAGTTTTCGCGCCCTCGTTCCCAGCCTGATGCCCATGAGTACGATCACCACCGCGCGTTATCTCGGTGCCGCGCGGCTGGCGCAATTTCACGCCTTCCTGGCGGCGCGCGGCGACATCGCGCCCGGCGCGGCCCTGACGATCAACCCTTTTCCCCAACCGTTTGCCTGACATGTCCACCATTATTTACAGCGGCGAATTTGGACGAAGCGTGGCGGCCTGCATTGCCGCGCGCCAGTCCGGGTGCGCGGCGACCATGCTCGACGTGGCGCAATTGCGCGCCGCCGCCAGCCGGCTCGAAGGGCAGGTGTTCGCCCTGTTTTCGTCCTTGCGGCTCGACCTGATGCAGGAAGCCGCGCAGCGCCTCGCTGCGCGCGCCACGCTGTTTACCTGCTTCGCGTTCGAGCGGCATGTGCTGCTTGCGCCGCCCTGCTCGCCCGAGGGCATCTGCGCGCAGTGCTTCTCCAGGCGCCTGCTGAGCCAGCCTCCAGAGCCGTATGGCGCCGAAACCCTGTTTTTCCTGGCCAAGCTGGCGGCCCAGCCCGGCGCCGCGGAGTTGCGCGCTTATCCGGCCAGCCTGGCCGACCTGACGGCGCAACTGTGCCTGCTCCAGGAACGCGGCCTGCTGGCGCCCACGGACAGCGTGGCGATCGACAGCGCGAGCGGCGCGATTGTCAGCAGCCGGATCATGCCTGTGCACGGTTGTACCTGCCGCAGTCCGAGCCGCACCACCTGCGCCGGGCCGCAGCGTTTTACCGCGTTTCATGGGGAACTGAGCACATGGCTGGCCTGACACCACGTTTCGCGCTCACCGGCGACGCCGAACTCGACGACGCGTTTCCCAGCCATCCACGCTTGCTGGGCGAGCTGGCGGTGGCCGCCATCGACGATACGCGCCTGATGCTGGTCGGCGGCCTGGGCGCGCCGGTCGTCGGGCGCCGCTTCGGTGCGCTGGACGTGCTGGCATTCCTGCGCCAGCTCGACGGCACGCGCACCCTGGAGCAACTGTGCGCCGATCATCTGGCGGCCGCGTACGAACGCAAGCGCCTGTTGTGCTGGCTTCAGCAGCATGGCTTGCTCGAACAGCCGGCCGGGCCCATGCCGGCCGCGCTCGATGCGCACACCTGCGCTTTCCTGGCCAAAGTCATGAACCAGACCCGCATCCACCGGCGCCGCAGCGACGCGGCCGCCGCCTTCCTGCGGCCGATCGGCATGCTTGGCGCCGGCCGCTTCCGCCATGAACTGTCGCTGGCGCTGCAAGGATGCGGCTTGAATGTGGTCGACTGCATGCCCGGCGCACCGCCCTGCGGCACGACCATCGCCGTGCTCGATGGCACGGCGGAGCCCGACGCGCAAGTGGCGCGCCTGCAAGCCGGCGGCGCCGCTGTGCTGCTCGTGCGCGCGCGCGCCCTGTCGCTCGATGTCGGGCCGCTGCTCGCGAACCGCGGCTGCTGCACGATGGCGTGCTACCGCGCCGCCGCCGGCGCCGCCGGCGACGGCGTCGAGGGCGCCACCCTGCCGCTCTGGGCGGGCATTGCCTGCCATGCCGTCATGCTGCTCAACAGCGGCGCCGCCCCCTTCTCGCTGCTGAACAATTTCCTTCGCTACCAGCTCGACAACGGGCATATCGGCTGCGGCACCCATCCTGTGGCGCGCCTGCATGCGCTCGACGATTCGCCTTGCGCGATTGCCGCAGCGGACCGACCCGCGTCATTGCACCGGCTTGAACGGCACAGCCGGGCCGCGGTTCCTCCGCGCCGCATGATCGGCGTGAAAAGTTATGAACAACATTACGCCCCGAAGAATATCCTCGCTGCCAGGCAGTTTCCGCTGCCGCATGGCGCTGCCGGCAAGGCGATATCCATGGCCAACGCCACTGCGCCGCAGCGCCTGCTGCTGCAACTGATCACGCGCGCCTTCGGCTATTGGAGCGATGCCGCCGGCAACCGGCGCCGCATCTGTCCGAGCGGCGGCAACCTGGGGGCGGCCGAGTGCCTGGTCGTGTGGCGCGACCAGGCGCGGCGGCGTACCCGCCTGATGCGCTATGTGCCGGTGGTCGACTGGATCGAGCCCCTTGCGGAAGCGCCCCTCGATGGGGCCGGCCGGGCCGAGTATGAAATCGTGTGCCTGGCCAATACCGAGAAAATCCGGCAAAAATACGGCGATTCCGGGCTCAGTCTTGGCCTGCTCGACAGCGGCTTCGGCGCCGCTTTTCTCCAGGCTGCCGCGCTGGTGGCCGGCCATGCGCTGACGCCGACCTGCACGCCGTTCGAAGCGCACTGGCTGCGCGACATCGTCGAGCACCGCCGTCATTACTACAACTTCGCGTGGCGCGCCGATCTGCCTCCGGTTTCCGCCGCACCCGTGCAATGGGACCGGTTCGACCGCTTGCTGCGCCAGCGCAGCGCGGCACGCGATTGTTCCCGACTCGACCTGGCCGTGCCGGACATTGCCGCGCTGCTGCGGCAAGCACGCCCGCGGCCAGGCGACCCTGCGGCCGCCGCCTTGCTGTCGAGCCTGCACCCTATCCTCGTGATCGAGCGCGCCGGCGTGTGCGCCACCTACGAGTGGGAAGACGACGGCGGCTTGCGCCCGTGCCCCGGCAGTACCCTGTCGCGCGACGGACCGGACCAGGAACTTTTATCCCAGCGCAATCTCAGCCAGGCGGCGGGCCGTCTTTTCATGCTGGCCGACCTGGCGCGCGTGCTCCGCACGCAGGGGCCGGCCGGGCATGACCAGCTGCTGACCCTGATCGGGCAATGGATCGGCAGCTTCTGGCTGGCCATCGAGTCGCGCCGCTTGCGCGGCTGCCCCTCCGGTGCGGCAGTCGAAAGCGATTTGCTGAACCATCTCCCGCCATCTTGCGGGCACCTGTTCAATCTGTTCGCGTTCACGTTCGGCAACGCCCGGGAGAGCACGCCATGACTGCCATGCGCCTGCGTCTCCACGCCGCATGGCTGGTCCTGGCCTTGCTATGCGCCTGGCAAATCACGCTGTCGCTGGCGTTTTTCCTGCAACTGCCTCTGGCCGGCTTGCCCCGCATCGCCCTTGGCGCACTGGCGCGCAGCGCGCTGCCGGTCGTGGCGCTTGGCGGCTTGCTGGCATGGATCGCCGTGCACGAACTGGCGCACGCCGGGGCCGCCCACTGGTGCGGCGTGCGCGACGGCCGGATTCGGTGGTCAAGCTTGCTTCCGGCATTTCACGCCCCGGCCCAGGCGTCGCTCGAACGCAGCGATACGCGCTTCCTGATCCACAGCGCCGGTCCGCTGCTGGACATGCTCTGTTCGCTGTGCCTGGCCATCGCGGCATCCCTGGCGCCGCCCGCGCCGGCAGCCACGCTCCAGGGACTGTTCGTGGTCAGCCTGCTGATTGGATTGCCGAACTGCTGCATGCTGACGCGCGCCGACATGGAACAGGGTATCCGCCAGTTTCGCCTGCTGTGCGGCTGGCGTTGGCCAGCGGCCTTGTACGCCGCCGTGTCACTCGTCTACGCCGGGGTCGTGCTGCTGATGGCGGCCAAGCTTCTCCTGCACTCCCGCCCCGGTATCGTGTAAAGGCCACTCATGCAAACCACATCACCTCGCCATGGCGACCAGGCCCGATCGGACCAGCAGCAAGCCTTGCACAGCCTGGTGCAGCACAGCGCGCGTGACGCCCCGGCCGGCCATCGGCCGAGGCGCGCGTTCGCATGGGCGGCGGCACTGGCGCTCGCCCTCATCGCCGCCGCGGCATACTGGCAGCGCGCCCCGGCGCCCGCCGCGCCGGCCGTCCCCGCGCCCCCCCGCCCCGCGCCGCCCGCCGCGAGCGATCCCGGCGCCGCCGGATTGACGATGTCCGGCTTTTTCTCGGCCCACGAGATGGTGCAGATTTCCGCCACGGTGCTGGCGCGGGTAAAGACCATACGGGTCAGCGAAGGCAGCACCGTCAAGAAGGGGGAGCTCCTGGTGGAACTGAGCAATATGCGGGGCGACAGCGATGTACGCTCGGCACAGCAGCGGCTCGCCGCCGAGCGGCTCGCATCGCAAAAGGCGGCGCTCGACGTGCGCCAGGCGCGCGACGAACAGCAGCGCCAGGCCAGCCTGATGGCGCGCGGCTTCGGCACCCGCAAGGCCATGGCCGAAGCCGACCTGCGGCACGAGCAGGCCGTCCTCGAACTGACCCGATCGCACAGCAAGATCGGCGACGCCCTCGCCAACCTCGACGGTTTTCGCGAAACCCAGCGCGAATACGCCATCCGCGCCCCGTTTTCCGGGGTGGTGGTGGCGCAGAACGCGCGCGTCGGCGAAGTCGTCTCGCCCACCAACGGCGGCAGCTATATCCGCAGCGGCTTGCTGTCGCTGCTCAATCCAGCCACCCTGGAAGTGCACGTATCGGTACAGGAGCGCTTGCTTCCGCAATTGCAGCGCGCCGCTTGCGCGCTGGTCTCGTCGGTGGCGCAACCGGAACAGATTCACGCGCTCCCGTTCCGGCTCGACCGCATCAGCAGCACCGCCGATCGCCAGCGCGGTGCTGTCAACGCCATCCTGGTCCCGCTGCAACCGATCCGCGTGTTGCCCATCCTTGAAACCAGCGTCGACGTGCAGTTCGTGCGCCCCGGCGACAAGCGTTGCGCGGCGCCCCCACGCCGCACCCGCGAGAACCCATGAGCGACTCCACCATCGACACTTCCCAAGACGCGCAGGCCGCCCAGCCGTTCATGCAGGCGCACGGCATCTGCAAGTCGTTCCAGTCCGCCGCCGGCAGGGAGACCGTCCTGGGCGCCGTGCAGGTCAGCGTCGGCCTGGGCGAAGTGCTGGCCATTACGGCCCCCTCGGGCGCCGGCAAGAGCACGCTGCTCAAGATCCTCGGCACGCTGGAAACACCGGACGCCGGCACCCTGCGCTGCGGCGGCGAAATAGTCGACTTTCGCAATCGGCGCCAGCTGGCGCAACTGCGCGCGCGCAGCATCGGCTTCGTCTTTCAACGCTTCAACCTGGTGCCCTTCCTCGATGCCCAGGAAAATGTCGAACTGCCCCTCAAGCTGCGGCGCATGCCGCGCCAGCAAAGGCGGTGCCAGGCGCAGGCGGCGCTGGCGCTGATGGGCCTGGAGTCGAAGCGCGCGGCCATGCCCGCCACCCTGTCCGGCGGCGAGCAGCAACGGGTGGCCATTGCGCGCGCCATCGTCGGGGCGCCCTCGCTTCTGCTGTGCGACGAACCCACCGGCAGCCTGGGAGAACAGGCCGGACAGCAGATATTCGAACTGCTCCACACCTTCGCCCACGCGCACCGGCGCGCGGTGGTGCTGGTCACGCACAACGAGTCGCTCGCGCGCCAGGCCACGCGGCGCCTGTATCTGCATAACGGCGCGCTCCAGGGGCATGCGCCATGATCGGCCTGCTCCTTCGCCACCGCGCCCTTGGCGCCAGCCTGGCAACCCTGGCCGTGCTGTTGGCCACGTGTACCGCTTTGCTCGCCGGAAATTCCTACTGGCATCCGCGCTTTGCCAAAGCGGACGACCGCATGATCACGGTCAGCAATGCCCTCTCCCCGTCCAACCTGCTGCCGCGCACGTATATCGCGCGCATCCAGGCGTCGCCGCTGGTCGCCAGCGTGACCGAGTACAGTTCGGTGGCCCTGTTCCTGGCCAATGAGCGGCACGTGTTTACCGGGGTGATCGTCGACAAGGACCAGGTTGCCGCCACATTCCCACGCCTCGGGCCCGACATCGCCGCCCTGGCGCGCTGGCAGCAACGGCGCGACGCCGTGCTGGTCAGCGCCGCCCTGCTGGAAAAACAACAGCTCGCGGTCGGGAAGATGGTCGCCGCGCGCCTGTTTTCGGGCGACGCCGAAAGCAATCAGGAGTTCTATATCGCCGGCACCTTCGGCGCCGACAACGAATTGAAATGCACGACCTGCGTCATGCTCGGACGTGATTTCGCCGACCTCGCCTTGCCCACCTATCGCGCAGTGGTGGCGAGTTTTCACGTGCGCCTGCGCGAGCACGTGGACAAGGCGCAAGCGCGGCGCGCACTCGACGCCCTGTTTGCCCATGAAACCCCGGCTACCCGCAGCACCGATTTCCTGCCGGCCGCATCCGGTTTCATGAACGACTTGATCGATCTGCGCCAGCTGGTGTATATCGCCTTTTGCATGACCCTGGCAGCGGCGCTGTTGCTGCCGGCACTGTGCGGCAACCTGCTGGCCCTGCATTACCGGGCCAGCCTGGCGCTGTTGCTGGTGGTCGGACAGCGCAAGCTTCCCCTGCTCTTCCACGGAATGCGCCTCGCGCTCGCTGGCGGCCTGCTGATCGGCGCGGGCGGCTTCGTGCTTGCCTTTGCGGCGGGCAGCTACCTGTTCGACAACCTGCTCTGGCTGCGCATCGAGGTGCCGGCGGCGGCGCTGCAAGCGGCGGCGGCGGCCGGCATCCTGGTCGCGCTGTCGGCCTGGACCGCGGTGACATCCGTGATCGCCCGCCTTGACGTCAATGACTTGTTCAGCGACACCATCGATTGAGTGCGACAGCCATTCCGGACCCGCCATGCACACCTCCTCCCTGCGCCAGACTCCCATGATGTTCCTGCTGTGGCTGCGCAGCTACCGCCGCAGCCCGCTGCGCCTGGTCCTGGTCATGATCAGCATCTGCGCCAGCGCCCTGACGTTTGTCACCGGCATGAATCTGTCCGAAGCGCTCGACCGCGCCAAGCCGGCGGCGGCCGCGGACGCCTACCTGATGCTGGCGGCGGGCGCGGGCACGGAAATGCGCAGCTTCATTCCGCTGTCCGCCTACGAACAGCTGCGCACCGGCTTTTCGGCCTCGCCGGCATTGCGCAGCGAACCGCTGCACGCGGCGCTGGTCCTGCCTGCCGACATCGTGCTCGGCGAGCTAGATGAGGATCGGGTGCCGGCCCTGATGCGGGGTCTGCCAGCCGATGACAACGGCGGCCTGGCCGGGCTGACCTTGATTGAAGGACGGCTGCCCTTGCCGGGCCGGCGCGAGTTGCTGCTGAGCCCGGCGCTGAACGCATGGGTTGCAGAGCGCAAGGCGGGCCCCGTGCTGAAACTGGGGCACGTCGAGTGGCGCGTCGTCGGGGTGGCGCAGCGTGCGGGCGTGAGCCGGGAGGTGGAGATGTACAGTACGCTGCCGGCCTTGGAGCAGCACTTCGAGGTCAGCGATATGGTCAGCTCCGTGAGCATGACGCTCGATCCCGTTCAACTGGCCGAGGTGCGCCGCCTGAGCGAGCAAGTCCAAGGAAGCCGCTTCGAACTGCTGCAACTGAACGACTATGGCGGCCGCTTCGTGGCCCACCTTCAGTCGCAGTTGAACACATTCTGGATTGCCTTTCTGGTGTTGACGGTGACATGCACCGGCTTCGGCATCCATACGATCGCACTTGCCTTGGAGATCGAGCGCGACAGGGTGCGCCAGATCGTGCTGCAGCTTGGCTTCCTGCCGCTCGCGGTGCGCCTCGGAGAAATCGCCGAAGGATGTGCGATCGGCATTGTCGCGGCCGGGCTGGCGGTGCTGCTGTACGCCTTGTTTTGTCACAATCTGCAGCTGCAAAGCCTGCTGCCTTCCGGCGCGATCAGCATCGGTTTGCCCGCGTCGCCCTCGGGCGTGGTGCTGACCCTGGTCATGGGCGCCGCCGTCGGCGCCTGCACCTTCGCGTGGTTGCCGGCGCAGCGTGCGTTCCAGGATCGCCAACGTTAAGGAGAATCGCCATGTCGTCCAAATCGCGCGCCAGCCTGCTGGGGATCATTCTCGGCAGCATCTTTGGCTTGGGAGGTTTGTTCAGCGGTATTTACTTCGGGATTATCGTGCCGCTGCGAGACAATGCCGGCGCCGACAAGCTGCCGGCGCCGCTCATCATCATCAGCATGTTGCTGCTGCTGGCCTTGAGCGGCTACGTCATTTACATGCTGGTCAGCCGCGCGCGCAGGCGCCGGGATCGCCCGCCCGAGTGGTAATCGGGGCGCAAGCACCGGCACCCGCGCAAGCGGCTGCGGACCATGCCGGCCGTTCCCGGCCACCCCGTCCTACGCCGCCAATTTGCCAAATCCCGCCGCCAGCCGGTTCCACCCGTTGATGGCCGAGATCAACCGGGTCGGGTCGACCATCTCCTCCGCGCCGCACGGCTGCCATATGCGCCGCATGCACCCGCGCGCCAGCAAGCCGGCCGTGCCGACCGACGTGAACATCCACCGCACCATCCACCGCGGCACCACCTTCGGTGCGCCGTGGCGCGCCGCCCCGCTGGAAGACGACGGCAAGGTACGCCCGGTGCGCCAGCGCATCCACGGCATCCAGGGCGGCATCGGCACTTCCCTGCCGGTGGCGATTGAGGCCGCATGCGGGACACCGTGGCGGCGCGGCCAAGCTGTCCGATCAGGCATCTTTCCAAATTTGCACCGCCCTTCTAATTAATTCATTGTCAACTCTTTTGCCTGTCAACTATAATATTTACAATAGGAAATTATGGTTTTTTCACGTTGTTAAGGTCAGATGTATGTTGATGAGTACTAAGAAACAAGGATGGCGCCTTCCGGTCGCGCTGGTATCGGCGCTGTGCGTGGCCAGCCTGGGCGCCTGTGGCGGTGGTGGCAAGGGCGATTCCAGCCCGGCGGAGACGGCGCCGTTCGTGCCGGCGCCGGCGATTACCGCTCAGCCGCTGAGCCAGTCCGTGCAGAACGGCCAGCCGGCCACCTTCACCATCGCGGCCGGCGGCGCCGGGCCATTCAGCTACCAGTGGAACCGCAACGGCGTGGCGATCCCAGGCGCGACCGGCGCTGGCTACACCGTCGGCGCTGTCCAGCTGGGCGACAATGCCGCCATCTTCAGCGTCAACGTGCGTAATGCCGGTGGCAATGTCGAGAGTACCAAAGCAAGCTTGACCGTCATTGGCACGGGCCTGGTGTCGTTTGCCGGCGCAATGCGGCAAAAGGACGACACTGGCTTGACGCGCATCCCCGCGCGGCCGCTGTCGGCCGGCTTGATCGATGGTCCGGCCCGGGACGCCCGCTTTTACAATCCAAAAGGGGTCGTCGTCGATGCGGCCGGCAATGTGTTCGTCGCCGACTCGTCCAACCATATCATCCGCAAGATCACACCGGACGGCGTCGTCAGCACTCTGGCCGGCAATCCGGTCATGCCGGGCCACTTCGACGCCGACGGGGCGAAGGCCGGCTTCCACGTGCCAACCTACCTCGGCATGGACGCCAAGGGCACGCTGTACGTGTTCGATCAGCGCACTGAAGCAGCGGGGCAATACGCCAGTCTGGTGCGCAAGGTCAGCCCGGCAGGGGAGGT
The DNA here is from genome assembly GCF_011682145.1 of Massilia mucilaginosa. Taxonomy (GTDB): domain Bacteria; phylum Pseudomonadota; class Gammaproteobacteria; order Burkholderiales; family Burkholderiaceae_D; genus Telluria_A; species Telluria_A mucilaginosa. Next base: position 57,594 of record NZ_WHJH01000035.1, on the reverse strand, counting down.
CCAAACCTTGAAGATACCGAGAGACCCGCTCAATGTGTCGCCCGCCGGTACGGCCGTCGACTCCACTAACCTGACCATGGCCGTGGATGCGGCCGGGAATGTCTACATCGCTGCATGGGTCTACTATAAGCAAATCGGCTGCGAATCGAATTGCGACTCCCTGACACGTCACGCCGTGCGCCGCATCGCGCCGGACGGTACGGCCACCACCCTGGCGGACCTGTCTTCCGGCCCCATGGCCGGCATTAACCTGGCCGCGCTCCAGATGAACGCCATGGTCGTCGACAGCACGGGCGCCGTCTACATCTCGGATACCAGTGCTCAAGTTATCTGGAAGCTGAGCGCCAAGGGCATGTACGTCCACGCTGGCAAGTCGCACCAGTCCGGCACAAGCGACGGCAAGGAGAACGCGCGCTTCTCCTCGCCCGGCCGCATGGTCTTCGACAAGGCAGGCAATCTGTTCGTGATCGACAACAGCAATACCACGATTCGCAGAATCACGCCTTCCGGCGTGGTCACTACCGTGGCTGGCACCCCGGGCAAGAATGACATCGTGCTTGGCGACCTGCCCGGCAGCCTGTCAGGGATCGGCGGCATCGCATTCGACGCCAACGGCGTGCTGTATGTAACCGTTAGCGACGGCGTGATCAAGGTGATGCTGCCGCCTGCCCAGTAAAGGTAACACCGGGGCGCAAGCGCCCTATTCCGGCATCTTGCCGAATCCTACCGCCAGCCGGTTCCACCCGTTGATGGTCGAAATCAGCAAGGTCAGGTCGACCATCTCCTCGGCGCTGAACTGCTGCGCCAGCGCCGCGTAGCTCTCGTCTGTCTCCGGCTGCTGCGCCAGGCGCGTCATGGTTTCGGTCCACGCCAGCGCGGCCCGTTCGCGAGGCGTGAAGAACGGCGTCTCGCGCCACACCGACAGCGCGTGCAGGCGCCGTGCGGTCTCGCCGCCATTGGCGGCATCGGTCGCGTGCATGTCCACGCAAAACGCGCAGCCGTTGATTTGCGAACTGCGCAGGCGCACCAGTTCGGCCAGCGGCTTGTCGATGCTCGCCGTGGCGATATACTGCTCCAGCGCCGTCCAGGCTTTAAGGGCTTTCGGCGAGGCGGTCATAAAATTGATGCGTTCCATGTTTGATTCCTTGATTGTTGAAGTTGATTGCTTGGCCTTACAATCATTAGACGAGCCTGCCGCAACGTTTGTGACAGCTTTCCCGAAAAAAGAATGAACGACACCTTCACCACCCAGTTTCACCAGGTCCGGCCACGCCTGTTCGGCATCGCCTACCGCATGCTCGGCTCGCGCGCCGACGCCGACGACGCCGTGCAGGACGCCTGGCTGCGCTGGAACGCGAGCGACACGCGCGATACGCTGGCAAGTAGCGACGCCTGGCTGGTCACGGTCGTCACGCGCCTGTGCATCGACCGTTTGCGCGGCGCGCTGCTTGAGCGCGAAGCCTACACCGGCCCGTGGCTGGCCGAACCGATCGTCACGCGCGCGGCCGACCTGCCCGAGTCGCGCCTGGAACTGGCCGGCGACATCTCGATGGCCTTCATGCTGATGCTCGAACGCCTCGGGCCCGAGGAACGTGCGGTCTTCCTGCTGCACGAGGTATTCGACTGCGACTACGCCGATATCGCCGCCGCCGTCGGCAAGACCGAAGCGGCCTGCCGCCAGCTGCTGCACCGCGCGCGCGAACGGGTGCGCGCCGACAAGCCGCGCTTTGCGGTCAGCGACGCAACGCACATGGAGCTATTGCGACGCTTCGTGACGGCCGCGCAAAGCGGCGAGCGCGCGCAGCTGGCGCAGTTGTTCGCACCGGACGCCACCTTCCGCGCCGACGGCGGCGGCAAGGTCTCGGCCACCATCAACGTGGTGCGCGGTGCCGACAAGATCGCCCGCTTCTACGAAAGCATGGCGCGCAAATACGGCGCCGCCACCACCTTCGAACACGCGTTCATCAATGGCGAAGCGGGCCTGCTGCGCCTTGTCGACGGCAGGCTCGATTCGACCATGTCATTCGATATCGACAATGGCAGGATCGGCGCGATCTACGTGGTGCGCAATCCCGACAAACTGCTGCGCGCATCGTGAGCGCCGGCGCCGCTGCGACTCCCCTGGCACGCCTGCGCGACATGGTCGCCGCGCGCGCACAGATCGACGGCCGCACCGACTCGGCCTGGCCGGGCCTGCGCTACTACCGCTTCTCAAGCCCGGTGCGCTACGACAAAACCCAGACACTGGCGCCCGGCATCGTGGTCGTGCTCCAGGGCCGCAAGCACGCCCGCCTCGGCACCAGCACCCTGGTCTACGACGACATGAGCTGCCTCGTGCTGAGCGCCGAAACGCGCTGCGACGGCACCGTGGTCGAGGCCACGCCGGACCAGCCCTATCTTGCGATCCACATGGACCTGCCGCCCGACCTGCTGGTAAAGACCTTGATCACCCTGGCCGACGCCGCGCCCCCGTCAACCGCGCAGGCGGCGCCGAACTACGTCGCCCCGGTCGATGCGCGCGTGCTGGACGCCTTCACGCGGCTGCTGCCGGCACTTGACCACGCCATCGACCGCGCCACCATCGCACCGCTGGTCGTCGAAGAGATCATCGTGCGCCTGCTGCGCTCCGAAGCGGCAAGCGCCATCCGCGATGCGGCGGCGATCAAGCGCTCCGCCGCCCGCATCCACCAGGCGATGCAGCTGATACAGGAGCACTTCCGGCGCCCGCTGGCCATCGCCGAACTGGCCAGCGCCGTGGCGATGAGCCCCTCGCACTTCGCCCACACCTTCCGTGAAGTGGCGGGGCTGGCGCCGATGCACTTCCTGCGCAATACCCGCCTCGACGCGGCCCGGGTGCTGCTGCTGGCCGGCGGCAGGCGGCCCGGCGAGGTGGCGGCGCTGACCGGTTTCGACAGCGCGGCGCACTTTACCCGCGAATTCAAGCGCCGCTACGGCGCGCCGCCGGCGCAATACGCCAGCCAGCTCGCAAGTTCGCAGCCGCAGTCAACATAAGCGCAGCCGGGGGGCTGGCGGCGCCGCGCAAGCTCGCCTATCGTGTGCGTACGGCCGATTCGCGGCCGCATTCATCAAAAGCGAAGCGACATATCCATGCCAGGCACCACCTTCATCATCACCTTCGCCACCCGCCCCGAAGCGGCATCCGACTTTCGGGCGATGCTGGGCCGCGTCAAGCACGACCTGCCCGCCGTCGCCGGCTGTCGCGGCGTGAGCATCTTTCGCGCCAGCGACGATCCGGCCGTGTTTACGCTGGTCGAGCAATGGGACAGCGAACAGGCGCACAAGGCCCACATCGACACGCTGACCGCCTCCGGTGGCTGGGACGCGATTGCCGCGTGCCTGCGGGAGCCTCCGGCGGGCCGCTACGCCAGAGCGCTCTGAGCATTCCGTACAAAACGCGCCCGTTGCCGCCACAGAAACGTTAAAATGCAGTCATGCATTTCAATCAACGCCGCCATGCCCGTGCCACGCTCTCCATCATCCTGCTTGGGAGCCTGGCGCCGCCGATGGCTGCGCGCGCGCAAGACCCGGCTGTCGTGACGGTGACCGGCAAAAAGGCACCGGTCCTGAAAAAGCTCGACAAGACGGTATACGACGTGTCGAACATGGCGCGGGCCGCCAACGGCACCGCACAGGATGTATTGCAGTCAACACCCGAGATCGCGGTCACGGCCGACGGCCAGATTGCGGTCAAGGGGAATACCCAGGTCACGGTCCTGGTCGACGGCAAACCGGCGGCGATGATGGCCGGCGATGAACGGGCGGTGGCGCTGCAAACCATGAGCGGCACCGACATTGCCGGCATCGAAGTAATCACCAATCCGTCGGCCGCCTACAATGCCAACGGCGGGGCGATCGTCAACATCGTCCTCAAGCGCAAGCGCAAACCGGGCGCGCGCGCGCAGATGCAGGCCAGCGCCGCCGATCACGGCCTGTGGAACGTCGGCACATCCGGCGACATCACGCACAAGGAGTTCAGCGTGCATGGCAGCCTGGCCTACCGCCGTGACGGCACCCGGAAATTCCGGCGCTCTGAGGTCGAATGGCATAATCCGTTCGGCGGCCAGGCCGGAAGCACGCTGCAGACGTCTGACATCTTCGTGCGCCGCAAGGTGGAAAGCGCGGCATTCGGCGTCGACTACGCCTTGGGCGACACCGATAGCCTCAGCCTGTCGACGCGCTACAACGGCCGCCGCTCGCGCCCCCTGCTCGACACGCTCAATGTGATGCGGGAGGGCGCCGGCCAATCCATCTTTCACCGCATCTCCGAAGGTCCCAACGAGCAGTCCGACAACAGCGCCAGCCTCAGTTACAGCCATCAGGACAGCGGCAACGCGCTCAAGGCGATGGTCCAGCGCAGCAATACGACGGGACTGATCGACAAGTCGTACGGCGACGTCTCCGTCGAACCGCTGCGCGCCACCACCTACAGCCGCGGCGCGACCAGGTCGGCGCGCCACCTCAACCAGGCCACCGTCGACTGGAGCCGGGCCTGCGCTCACGGCCAGTGGGGCATGGGCCTCGATATCCAGGACGAGGTCAATGACCTGGACAATTATCAGGCGTCCGTCGACCGCCTGAGCGGCGCCGAGACGCCCGATCCCGCCACCACCAACGGCTACAAGGTGGCGACGACGCTGAGCGCAATCTATCTCACCGACCAGATCAAGCATGGGCAATGGGAAGCGCTGCTTGGTGGGCGGATCGAGCGCATGGCGCTGCGGGTGCGTCCGGCGCAAGGCGCCATGCAAAGCGCGCACTGGCAGGCATTCAATCCCAGCCTGCACCTCAAATACGCCGCCAGCGACAAAACCGACCTGACGTTCACCTATCGGCGCAGCCTGCAAAGGCCCGATCCGCGCGATCTGAATCCCTTCACCACCTACGTCGATGCGCAAAACCTCAGCCGCGGCAATCCCGGCCTCAAACCGCAGCGCCTCAATTCATGGGAAATCGGCGCCGACACCGAGCTTGCGCAAGTAAGCGCCAGCGCGGCCGCCTTTTACCGCACCAGCGGCGACACCGTGGCCGATGCGCGCAGTTTCGCCGACAAGGTGCTGGTGACATCCAAACAGAATGGCGGACAGGCCCGCTCGGCCGGTCTGACCGGCTCGCTCGACTGGATGCCGGATGCGGCGCTGCGCTTCGGCGTGGACGGCGGCATGTACCGCGTGGCGCTCTCGACCCCCGATCTGTACGGCCAGGTGCGCCAGGCCGACATGGCGGGCTACATGAATCTGCGGGCGAGCTACAGCGCCGGTCCGGACAATCTGTCGCTCGACGCGCACATCCAGTCGGCTGCCATCACACCGCTCGGGCGGCATGGATCGACCAGCAATGTGAACCTGAGCTGGAAGCGCCAGTTGAGCAAGACGCTCACCTTCACCGTCAACGCCAGCGATATCTTCGATGGCAGCAAGCGCAGCTACCGCACCGACGCGAGCACCTTCCGCCAGGCGGGATTCGATCATTTCGTCGCGCGCCGCATGTACGTCGGCTTCGTCAAAAAGCTCGAGTAAGGCCGCTGCCTGCAGGTCGGTGCGCGCCGGGCGGCGCGCACCATGCGGCTTAGGTACTTAGGTAATCACCCGATAGCACGGCGTGTAGGCCTTGCCCGGCAATTTCATCCGGCTTTGCGCGACGAACGACGACAGCAGCGCGTCCATCGGCCCCATGATGGCGGCGTCACCGTGAATTTCGAAGTGACCGAATTTTTCGATGGCGCGAATGCCTTCATCCTTGACGTTGCCCGCCACCACACCCGAAAACGCGCGCCGCAGGTTGGCCGCCAGCAGGTGCTTTTCCTGGTTCTTGTGCAGGGAGAGGTTGCGCATGTTCTCGTGCGTCGGCCGGAACGGTCGCTGGAACTCCTCGTCGATCTTGAGCAGCCAGTTGAAATAATAGGCATCGCTGCGCGATTTGCGGAATTCGCGCACCTGGCGGATCCCCAGCTGCATCTCCCTGGCCACCATTTCCGGATCGTCGATGATGATCTTGTAGCGCTTCTGCGCTTCCTCGCCCAGGGTATCGGCGATGAACTGGTTAATCTGGATGAAGTAGTCGCGCGCCGTTTCGGGCCCCGTGAAAATGAGCGGATACGGCATGTCGGCGTTATCCGGGTGGAGCAGGATGCCGAGGATGTACAGGATCTCTTCGGCGGTGCCGGCGCCGCCCGGGAATACAATGATTCCGTGCCCGGTGCGGACAAACGCTTCGAGGCGCTTCTCGATGTCCGGCATGATCACCAGGTCATTGACGATCGGGTTGGGCGACTCGGCCGCGATAATGCCCGGCTCCGAAATGCCCAGGTAGCGCCCGCCCGCCAGGCGCTGCTTGGCGTGCCCGATGGTGGCGCCCTTCATCGGCCCTTTCATCGCGCCCGGACCGCAGCCGGTGCAGATGTCGAGGTCGCGCAATCCCATCTGGTAGCCGACTTCCTTCGAGTAGTTGTATTCGATCCGGTTGATCGAGTGTCCGCCCCAGCACACCACCAGGTTCGGATTGCGCTGCGGCTGCAGCACATCGGCGTTGCGCAGGATATGGAACACCGAATCGGTGATGCCTTCCGTGCGCGACATGTCGAACTTGGGATTATCGGTCACTTCACTGCTGATGAAAACGATATCGCGCAGCACCGCGAACAGGTGTTCGTGAATCCCCTTGATCATCTTGCCGTCGACGAAAGCGATCGCCGGGGCGCCCTTGATCTCCAGCTTGATGCCGCGTTCGCGCTGTACGATGCTGATTTCAAAAGATTTATAGCGTTCCAGTAGTTCTTTTCCATCGTCGATGGTGCTGCCGCAGTTCAGGACTGCGAGCGCGCAGTTGCGGAAGATTTGATACAGGCCACCCTGGCTGGTGTCGAGCAGTTTGAAGACTTCGGCTTTCGACAGCACTTCGAGCTGGCCTTCCGGCGAAATCAGGGTATCGACAACGTCATGTTCCATAGTACAAATCCTTTTCGAATCGGTGTAACAAACAAGCCTGCAATGCCAATATACGACAACTCGCCGCTCTTGGGGGACACAACTGCCGCTGTGCTTGCGCAGCCTCGTTTGATGTCGTAATTAGCACATCTGGCAAAAATTCGCTGAGCATAGAAGATTTACATTAAAATGCGACCCTATTGGAAAACCGGGGTCACGAGCCGCGGCTGTCCATATGATTTATCCAACCATAACCATATTCAGGAGAAACCGCATGAGCGGTGCCGCTAACACACCCCACCAGGAAGTCGCTATCCCGGAATTCAAGCAGATCTTGGGTCATCCAAGTCCGCTCTGGATGTTGTTCATGACCGAATTTTGGGAACGTTTTGCGTTCTACGGCATTCGCTGGGCACTCGTGCTATATATAGTCACGCAGTTCTACGGCGGCGACGCCAGCGGCCAGCAGGCCGCCAACCTGACCTATGGTTCCTACCTCGCGCTGGTGTACGCCGGCGCCGTCTTCGGCGGTTATGTAGCCGATAAGATCATCGGCTACCAGCGCTCGATCCTGATCGGCGCCGCCTTCATGGCCGCCGGCCTGTTCGCCATCACGATCCCGAACGAAGATGTGTTCAAGCTCGGTCTGGCCACCATCATCGTCGGTAACGGCCTGTTCAAACCGAACATCTCGACCATGGTCGGCAAGCTCTATACGCTCAATGACACGCGCCGCGATTCCGGCTTCACCATTTTCTACATGGGCATCAACGCCGGCGCCTTCCTGGCGCCGATCTTTACCCAGGTCCTGGCCCAGAAAGTGTTCAACACCGGCGACATCCCGGCCTACAAGGTCGTGTTCTTCGCTTCCGGTATCGGCATGATCATCAGCCTGGTATGGTTCTTCTTCGGCCGCGCCACCCTCAAGGGCATCGGCGCGCCACCGGCGGAAGACAACAGCCCGAAACGCATGATCATGGTGGTCGCCGGCGCCTTGCTGGTCATCCCGGTCATGTTCTTCCTGCTCAAGGCCGGTGCCGGCAATCTGCAGATCGTGCTGACCATCCTGTTCCTGATCCTGGCCGGCATGCTGATCGCCGAAGGCATCCGCGACGGCAAGGTCGCGCGCGACAAGACCTTTGCGATGATGATCATCTTCGCCTTCAACATCCTGTTCTGGATGTTCTTCGAACAGGCAGGCAGCTCGTTCACCTTCCTGGCCGAGAGCATCGTCGACCGCAAGGACGCGCTGTCCTTCATCACCGCCCCATTCGGCATGAGCGAATTCCCGACCGCGTGGTTCCAGAGCGTGAACTCGGTGGCCATCATCGCCTGCGCTCCGCTGATCGCGTGGGTCTGGGTCGCCATGGGCAAAGCCAATCCATCGATTCCGCGTAAATTCGGCCTGGGCATCATCTTCAACGGCCTCGCCTTCGGCCTGCTGATGTACGCGCTGACCTACCTGGTCGATCCGACCTACGGCAAGATCCCGTTCTGGACCCTGTTCGCGGTCTACTGGGTCCAGTCCATCGGTGAGCTGTGCCTGTCCCCGATCGGCCTGTCGATGGTCACCAAGCTCGCGCCAGTGCGCCTGGTCGGCCTGGGCATGGGCGGCTGGTTCCTCTCGACCGGTATCGGCAACAACCTGTCGGGCATTTTCGCCAGCCACGTCAGCGGCGAGTCGGGCATGTCGATCGCGTCGGCACTGTCGGGCTACACCCAGGGCTTCATGTGGCTGATGATCGGCGGCGTGCTGCTGTTCCTGCTCGCACCATTGATCCAGAAGCTGATGCACGGCGTGAAGTAAGCGCAGTAGCACCATGAACAACGGCGGCCCGCGGGCCGCCGTTGTCGTTTACGTGCGCCTTCCTACGCGCTTTGATCGAGCGCGCGCTGCATCTCGTTCATCTCGGCCACCAGCCAGGCGCGAAAGCGCTGCACCTTGGGCATGCTCTCCTTGCTGCGGTTGACCATGAAGCGGTAGCCGCTGCCGAACGGCGCGCTGCGGCAGCTGATCTGCCGCAGCGAGCCTTTCAGGATATCCTGGAAGGCGATCCCGTACGCCACCAGCGCAATCCCCTGCCCCGCCACCGCCGCCTGGGCCAGCACGCCCCAGTGGCTGTAGCCGCGCGAGAAATCGTATTTACCCTTCAAGGCCTTGTTCTCGTTGAGCAGCTGCAGCCACGACTCGGTCGAATTCTCGTACAGCAGCGGAAAATTGGGCAAGTCGGCCAGGGTCAGTTCGGCCTGGCCGGGCGAGAGCAGGTCCGGACTGTACACCGCGATCAGGCGTTCGCGGAACAGCAGCGCCGGATCGCCATCGCTCACCGGTCCGTAGCGCACCGCCACGTCGCTGCTGTCGTCCTCCAGGTCGACCGGCGCATCGTTGGAATCGAGCCGGATATCGAGTTCCGGATACAGCTTGGTGAACCTGTGCATGCGCGGCACCAGCCACTTGATGGCAAACGAATGGGTGGTCGAGATGCGCAGCACCGACTCCTCGTCGCCGCCTTGCAGCGCGCCCACCTTGGCGCGCAGTTCGGCCAGCATGCGCGCCACCACCACCGCCAGTTCCTGGCCCTTGGCGGTCAGGGTCACATGGCGCGCATGGCGGATGAACAGGGCGAAGCCCAGGTTTTCTTCGAGCTGCTTGACCTGCTGGCTGATCGCCGCCGGGGTCTTGTGCAGCTCCTGCGCCGCCAGCTTGAAACTGCCCCAGCGCGCCGCGCAGTCGAAGTCGACCAGGCCGGAGAGCGTTCGCAGGGGCTTCATGCATACGCCATGACTAAGATTTTCTTGCTCATCGGTTCAATTTTTCTCGGTTGTTGATTCGCCATACTAAGCAGAAAATATACTGAGATCAACAAGGGAATGCAATGCGCAAGAATATATTGGTGATAGGCGGTACCCGCTACTTCGGCAAGCTGCTGGTGCAGCGTCTGCTCAACGCGGGTCACCAGGTAACAATCGCCACACGCGGCCATACACCGGACCCGTTCGGCGCGCGCATCACCCGCATCAAGGTCGACCGCCGCAGCAAGCACGCCATGCGCGCCGCCTTCGCCGGCACGGCCGGCTACGACATCGCCTACGACCAGATGTGCTACAGCCCGCTGGACGCGGCGATTGCCGTCAAGGTCTTCGCCGGCAAGGTCAAACGCTACATCGTCGCCTCCACCATCGACGTCTACCGCGAGCTGCTCGGGCAGCAGGATGCGCCGTTCGCCGAGACCGACATCAACATGCTGGCGCAGCCGATCGACACCCGCTATCCGTGGCACGACACGCGCCTGGCCACCGAGAGCTACGTGGCCGGCAAGGTGCAGGCCGAAGCCTATCTGTACCGCGACGGCTCGCTGCCGCTGGTGACCGTGCGCATCGGCCATGTGCTGGCCGGCGCCGAAGACTTTACCGGGCGCCTGGCCCATTACGTCGACCTGGTGCGCCAGCACGCGCCGCTGCGCTACGCGAATGCGGCCGCCGCAAGTTCCTTCATGAGCGCCCAGGGCACCAGCAACTTCCTGCTGTGGGCCGGCGCCCAGGAGTTTGTCGGCCCGGTCAACGCGGCCTGCGACGGCGGCCTGTCGGCGTTCGACCTGGTCCAGCGCATCGGCATGCTGCTCGAAGTACCGGTGCGCGCGCTGCCGGCCAAGCACAATGTCGCGGCCGGCGAACTGAGCCCCTTCGACTATCCGGCCCAGTACATGATGAACACCGCGCGCGCCGCGCAGCTGGGCTATCGCTTCGGCCACAGCGACGACTGGCTCGACCACCTGATCCTGCAGCACGACCTGGCCTTCGTGTGAGCGGCGGCGGCCCGGTAGTTGCCAACCGGCAGCGCCTCCGCCTATAATGCGAATAATTCTTATTCTCTTTTAGGTGATGGTCATGTCGGCGGCCGAGTCCATTCCGCAGCAGCACGCTCATGCAGTACACATACTGTATAGCGACCATCACGGCTGGCTGTCCGGCTGGCTGCGCAAAAGACTGGGCTGCGCGCACAACGCGGCCGACGTCGCGCAAGACACTTTCATGCGCATCATCGCCTCGCGCGACGCCCTGCTCGGGGTCGACCAGCCGCGCGCCTGGCTGGCCACCACCGCCAAACGCCTGATCATCGACCGCGCGCGCCGCCAGGCGCTGGAACAGGCCTACCTGGCCGAGATGGCCCTGCTGGCCGACAGCCTGCCCTGCCATCCAGCGCCCGACGAGACCCTGATGGCCCTGGAGGCGCTGGACCAGATCGGCGCCGCCCTGCAAGCCATTTCCGCCAGGGCGCGCGAGGCCTTCTTGCTGCATTACCTGGACCAGCAAACCCACGCCGCCATCGCCGCCCAGCTCGGGGTGTCGACCCGCATGGTGCAGAAATACCTGGTGCAAGCCCTGCTGGAATGCCGCAGCCAGTGCGCGGCGCTGGCGCAATGAGGCGCGATCCGATCGCCGCCCAGGCGGCCGCCTGGATCGTGCGCCTCACCGATGACGACCATGCCGAGCGCGCCCGCGCCCACGCCGGTTTCAGCGCCTGGAAGCTGGCCGACCCGCGCCATGCCGCGGCCGCCGCCAGCATGGAAGGCTTGCTCGGCCAACTGGGCGAGGTGCGCGCGCAGGCCGGCGGCAGCGCCAGGCCGGCCCGCGCCGCGCTGGGCGCCGTGCCGCCCCAGAAGCCAGCGGCCAAACGCGCGCGCCGCGCCGCCGCCGCACTCGGGGTCGCGCTGGCGCTGCTGGCGGGACCGGCCTGGCTCACCGCAAACACCTATCAACCCGCCTGGCTGCTGGCCGACCTGCGCGCCGGCGCCGGCCAGTGGCACACCCGCACCCTGGACGACGGCAGCCGCATCACCCTGAACGGCGCGACCGCCGTCAACCTGCGCTTCGACGCGCGCGCCCGCACGCTCGAACTGGTGCAGGGCGAGATCCTGGTCGATGTCGCCAAGGATGGCGCGCGCCCCTTTGTGGTCGAGACGCCGCAAGGCAGCATCCGCGCGCTCGGCACCCGCTTCGCGGTGGCGCGCCAGGGCCAGGCCACGGTCCTGAGCATGCTCGAATCGCGCGTGGCGGTGCGCGCCGCCGGCCGCGAGACCATCGTCGGCGCCGGCCAGCGCGTGCGCATCGACGCCGCCGGCGTCGGCGCGCCGGCGCCGATCGACCCGGCCAGCATCGACGACGCCTGGCGCCTGCACCAGCTGGTGGTGTCCGACCGTCCGCTGGCCGAGGTGCTGGCGCAACTGAACCGGCACCGCGGCGGGCGCATCGCGTACGACCCGGCGCAGCTGGCCGGCATTCGCGTCTCCGCCGTGCTGCCGCTGGACGACACCGACCGCGCGCTGCGCCTGCTCCAGGAGAGCTTTCCGCAACTGCGCATGCGCAGCGTGACGCCATGGCTGGTACTGGTCGATACGAAAAAAGAGTGATTTTTTCCGAACAGCGGTTCCGGTTTCGTTTTTTGCTTCGTCATGTCAATGAAACCAATCCACAAGGACGCATCGACATGTTTACAACCTCCCGCTCGCGCCGCCTGCGCGCCTCCGTCATCGCCATCGAACTCCTGTGCGGCGCCTTGCTCAGTGCCGGACCGGCCCTGCACGCCCAGGCCCAGACCCAGCAACGCCAATACAGCATCGCGGCCGGCCCGCTGGCCGATGCACTGAACCGCTACGCCCAGCTGACCGGGGTCGCCATCGCAATCGATGCCGCCAAGGTGCACGGCGTGCGCAGCGAAGGCTTGACGGGCAGCTACGGCGTCGAACAGGGCTTCGCGGTCCTTTTGCGCGGCACCGGCTTCGCACTGGGCAAGTCGGGCGCCGGCTACATCCTGGTTCCGGCTGCGGCCGCCGTTCCTGCCGCCCCGGCCACTGCCCCAGCCCAAGCCATGAGTGAAATCAAGGTCAGCGCCCAGGCCGCGCGCAGCGCCACCACCGAAGGCAGCACCTCCTACGCCAGCAACACGGTCACCCTCGGCAAAGGCGAGCTGGCGCGCAAGGACATTCCGCAATCGATCAGCGTGCTCACGCGCGAGCAGATGGACGACCAGGGCCTGGTCGACCTGATGGACGCCGCCAACAGCATCACCGGCGTGGTCGGCGCCAAGGGCGTGGGCCAGGGCATGGTGATCAATTCGCGCGGCTTCCAGATCGATTCCTGGCAATACGATGGCGTGCCGATTCCGCGCAACACTTATGCGCTGGGCAACTGGGGCACCGAAGGCCTGGTCTATTTCGACCGCGTGGAAGTGCTGCGCGGCGCCGCCGGCTTGCTGCAAGGCACCGGCAGCCCCGGCGGCGCGGTCAACCTGGTGCGCAAGCGCGGCCTGGCCGAACGCAGCGTGGCGCTCACCGCCCGCGCCGGTTCCTGGGACCACGCCGGCGTCCAGCTCGACGCCGGCAGAGCGCTCAACGCCGCCGGCACCCTGCGCGCGCGCGTGGTGGCCGATGTCGACAACAGCCATTCCTTCATCGACCAGGTGTGGGAAAAGAACCGCGCGCTGTACGCCGCGCTGGACGTCGACATCAGCCCCGACACCAGCCTCGGCCTGGCCGTGAGCAACACCGACAACCGCACGCGCCCGATGGTGCGCGGCCTGCCGCGCTATCCGGACGGCGGCGACATTGGCCTGCCGCGTTCGACCTGGGTCGGCGCCCGCTGGAACCGCGCCGAAATCGAACAGACCACCGTCTTTGCCGACCTCAGCCATCGCTTCAACGCCAACTGGACCCTCAAGGCGGCCGCCGTCCACATGGATGAAAACAATTCCTCGGTGCACCAGCGCATGCACGGCAAAGTGGCCCTTGACGGCAGCGGACTGGACTTCGCCGACTGGTCCACCGATTTCAATTCGACCAAGCTGGGCGCCGATCTGTACCTGAACGGCCGCTTCGACGCCCTCGGACTGCGCCATGACGTCATGCTCGGCGCCAATTATTCGAAATACACCTCGGACGACCGCTTCGCGCGCACCTTCACCCCTGGCGGCAACATTTTCAACATCGACCACGCGCGCCCGTGGATGGATTTCGACACCATCGTCGCGCGCGGCGGCCGCGCCACCTACGCCAACTACGATGTCCGTCAAAAGGGCATCTACGGCAGCTGGCGCGCCAGGGTGAGCGAGTCGCTGACCGCGATTGCCGGCGCGCGCGTGAGCTGGTACGACGAGCTCTACCGCCAGCCGCGCGTCAACCAGCAGAGCACGGTCACGGCCTCGGGCAAGGTGACGCCGTACGCCGGCCTGGTGTATGCGCTGAACCCGCAATGGTCGGCCTACGGCAGCTATACCAGTGTGTTCGAAACGCAGTCCGGACGCACGGTCGCCGGCCAGGCGCTCGACCCTGTCATCGGCAGCAATATGGAAGCCGGCCTCAAGGGCGAGCTGATGGACGGCAAGGTCAATACCTCGCTGGCCATGTTCCGCTACGACCACAAGAACCGCTCGGTGGCCGATTACGCCGCCGGTTACGCCTGCGATGGCTGGTATTGCGACAAAACCAGCGGCAAGGTGCGCAGCCAGGGCGTGGAAGCCGAGGCCAGCGGCGCAGTACTGCCGGGCCTGGAACTGTCGGCCGGCTACACCTGGAACACCACCAAGTTCCTGCGGGACGCCGACAACCAGGGCAAGACCTTCAGCCAGTGGACCCCGAAACACATGCTGCGCGTATGGAGCCGCTACCAGTTGCCGGGCGATTGGAACAAGCTCAGCGTGGGCGCGGGATTCAGCACGCAAAGCCATACCATCGGCTACGAACGGACCTTCAAGGTGCCGGGATTCAGTGTCTGGAGCGCGCGCCTGGCCTGGCAGCTCAAGCCGGAGGTGACGCTGGCGCTCAACGTCAACAATCTGTTCGACAAGCGCTACTACATCCCGGCCTTCAACCAGACCGACGGCAACAATGACTACGGCACGCCGCGCAGCGTCATGTTCAGCGTCAAATACACGCCCGCGCTGTAAGCCATGACGCTCAGTCCCAACCTGCAAATCTGCTCGCGCCTGCTCGCGGCCGTGCTCGGCGGCTATGCCGTCGCCGCCGCGCTGGCGGTGTTCCTTGGGGCGCTGTTGCCGATGGCGCGCGCCGAAGCGGTCCTGATGGGCACCTACGCCAGTTTCGCGGCGTACACGGCGGCCATTGTCTGGGCCTTCTCGCCGCAGCCGCTGGCGCGCGTCTGGCTGACCCTGGCGGGCGCAAGCGCCGTGCTCGGCGGCGCCGGCATGCTGCTGGCACGCGGCGGGAGCGGCGCATGAAGGCCGGCTGGCGCCAGTCCATGGCCTGGCTGCACACCTGGTGCGGGCTGTGGTTTTCATGGCTGCTGTATGCGATTTTCCTGACCGGCACCCTGGCCGTGTTCGACGAGGCGATCACCCACTGGATGTCGCCCGAGCACGCGCTCGCGGAGCACGCCGCCGCGCCGCCGGCGCCGGTGGCGGCCTCCGAGCGCGCCCCACGCCTGGCGCTCGGCGCGGCCTTCATGGCAAAAGCCCATCCGCGCGCCGACATGTGGGAAATCTGGCCCATCAACCGCAACGACGACAACGCGCTGAGCGCCTACTGGTTCAACCAGCAAGGCGGCTATGCCGAGGCCCGGCTCGACCCGGCCAGCGGCGTGCCCATCGCCCCGGGCGCCGCCGGCAAGCCGGTGCGGCCGACCCTGGGCGGGCACCACTTCGTCGACTTCCACTACGAACTGCACGCCGGCCGGGCCGGCCTGTGGATCACCGCCATCGCGGCCATGGCGATGCTGGTGGCGCTGGTGTCGGGCATCGTCACGCACAAGCGCATCTTCAAGGACTTTTTCACCTTCCGCCCCAACAAGGGCCAGCGCAGCTGGCTCGACGCGCACAACGCGGTGGCGGTGCTGACCCTGCCCTTCCTGTTCATGATCGCCTACACCGGCCTGACCATTTCCAGCGTCACCCTGATGCCGGCCCCGCTGCTGGCCCGCTACGGCCCCGGCGCCGACAACATGAAACAGTTCCTCGCCGACCTGGGCGGCCCGGCCAGGCTGGCGCGCAGCGGCAAAGCGCTGGCCGTGCCCGACCTCGAAAGCTACGCCGCGCGCGCCGAAGCGCTGATCAAGCAACCGGTGCGCTGCATCGTCATCGACAACCCCGGCGACAGTTCCATGCGCATCGGCGTCTACGGCTGGGACAACCAAGCCGAGGCCATGACCCGCATCGCCAACACCACCGGCATGGTCTCCTTTTCCGCCGCCAGCGGCGCGGTGCTGGCGGTGCGCCAGGGCGGCCAGGTCGACGGCGGCGCCGCCTCGCTGACCCGGCTGGCGATGGGCAGCCTGCACATGGCCAGCTTCGGCGGGCTGGCGATCCGCTGGCTGTATTTTGTATGCGGCCTGGCCGGCACCGCCATGATGGCCACCGGCGCGATCCTGTTCATGGTCAAGCGCCGCAACAAGCATGGCGCCGAATTCGGCACCGCCACGGCCCGCGTGTACCGCCTGGTGGAAGGGGTGAACGTGGCCGCGATTGCCGGCCTGGCCATCGCCTGCGCCGCCTATCTGTGGGCCAACCGCCTGCTGCCGCCGGATCTGGACCAGCGCGCCGGCTGGGAGCTGCGGGTCTTCTTCGGCGCCTGGCTGGCGGCGCTGGCGCACGGTTTGCTGCGCGCGCCGGCACGCGCCTGGCGCGAACAGCTGTGGGCACTGGCCTGTTTGTGCGCGCTACTGCCGCCGCTGAACTGGATCACCACCGGCGACCATCTGGTCGCGCAAATCGGCGGCCGCGCCGACTGGGAAAGCGCCGGCGTCGAACTGGCGGCGCTGGTGGCCGGCGCGCTGGCGGCATGGGCCGCGCTGAAACACCGCGGGAGCACGACATGAGCAATACCCTCATCGCCGGCGCTGCGGCGCTGGGCCTGGCGTACGGCGGCATGACGCTCCTGTGCCTGGCGATGGACCGCCATCATCAACAGGCATGGGGGCGCGAACCGTCGCGCCGGCAGCGCGTCGGGCTGCGGGGCGGCGGCGCGCTCCTGCTGGCGCTGGCGCTGCCGCCCTGCGTGGCGGCGTGGAGCGCGACCGTGGGCATCGTGCTGTGGCTCGGCTTCCTGTCGGCCGGGGCGCTGCCGCTGGTGTTCCTGCTGCCGTACGCGCCGCGCGCCACGGCGTGGTCGGCGCTGCTGCTGGTGCCGGCCGCGCTGGCCGGGTTGATGTGGCTCCCATGAAAACGGGGCCATAAAAGCGATCGACTATAATTCGCCGGGACTGGGCCGTCACTCCTGGCACGGCCCGCACTGGCGGACATTGTTTTGACTACAGACTCCTTACCCAAGCGCTGGTTGACGCGCACATTCATCATTCGCGCTGTGCTCCTGTCAATCGCCGCCGGCCTGCTGGCGGTGCTTGGCCTGCTCGGCTACTTCTACGGCGTGATCGTACCGCGCGTGCCGGCCATCGACGCCGTGGTCGACTACCGGCCCAAGATCCCGCTGCGCATCTACACGGCCGACAATGTGCTGATCGGCGAATTCGGCGAAGAACACCGCGATTTCCTGGCGATCGAGAAGGTGCCCGCCATGATGAAAAACGCCGTGCTGGCCATCGAAGACACGCGCTTCTACTCGCACGGCGGGGTGGACTGGATTCGCGCGGCCGGCGCCGCGCGCGCCAACCTGCGCGGCGGCTTTCGCGAAGGCGCCTCGACCATCACCATGCAGGTGGCGCGTAACTTCTTCCTCACGCGCGACAAGAAACTGGGGCGCAAGGCCGACGAAATCGCCCTCGCCTTCAAGATCGAGGCCGCGCTCAAGAAAGACAAGATCCTCGAACTGTACATGAACCAGATTTTCCTGGGACGGCGCTCGTACGGCTTTTCCAGCGCCGCCCAGGCCTACTTCGGCAAGCGCCTCGACCAGCTCTCGATCGCCGAAATGGCCATGCTGGCCGGCGTGCCGCGCGACCCGGTCGGCAACAACCCGGCGGTCAATCCGCGCAACGCCAAGAAGCGCCAGATGATTGTTCTCAGGCGCATGCGCGAACTGGGCTACCTCGACGACACCCAGTACGCCGCCGCCAAGGAAGAACCGATGCGCATCGCCGCCAAGCGCCAGGAATTCGACATTCACGCCGAATATGTGGCCGAACTGGCGCGCCAGGCGGTGTTCGAACAATACAGGGACGAGGCCTACACGCGCGGCATCAGCGTCTACACCACCATCCTCAAGGCCGAACAGGACGCCGCCTACGACTCGCTGCGCCGCAACGTGCTGGCGTACGACCAGCGGCACGGCTACCGCGGCCCGGAGTCCTTCATCGACCTGCCCTCGGACGCCCAGGAACGCGCCGACGAGATTCGCGAAGAACTGCGCAAGCGCCCGGTCAGCGACGGCCTGGCGGCCACCGTGGTGACCGAAGTATCGGGCAAGCTGGTCGCGGTCGAAACCATGGACGGCGAGCGCATCGAGATTTCCGGCGCCGGCCTGCGCTTCGTGGCGCCGGCGCTGGCGCCTGCCGCCAAGGCGGCCATCAAGCTGCGTCCGGGCGCGGTGGTGCGCATCGCCCAGGACCGGGTCAAGGATAAAGACAAGGACAGCAAAACCTGGTCGATCGTCCAGTTGCCGCAGGTGCAGGCCGGTTTCGTCGCTATCGACTCGGCCACCGGCGCCTACCACGCGCTGGTCGGCGGCTTCGATTATGGCCTGAACAAGTACAACCACGTGACCCAGGCCTGGCGCCAGCCAGGTTCGGCGATCAAGCCGTTCGTGTATTCGGCGGCGCTGGAAAAAGGCTTTTCGCCGGGCACCCGCATTCTCGACGAAGCGCTGTCGATGCCGAGCGGCGCCAACGGCGCCACCTGGAGCCCGCAAAACGACGACGGCAAATTCGATGGCGAAGTGAGCATGCGGCGCGCCCTGGTGCATTCCAAGAACGTGCCGACCGTGCGCCTGCTGCGCGCCATCGAGGTCGGCTACGGCCATGAATACCTCGGCAAGTTCGGCTTCGACCTGGCGCGCCACCCGAAGAACCTGACCATGTCGCTCGGCACCGGCGCCGTCACGCCGCTGCAACTGGCGGGCGCGTACGCGGTGTTCGCCAACGGCGGCTTTTCGGTCAAGCCCTACCTGATCGCCAGGATCACCGACGGCAACGGCACCATCCTGCTTGAAACGCCGGCGCCCGCCGTCGCCGACGAAACGCTGCGCGTGATCGACCAGCGCAACGCCTTCATGGTCGACAGCATGCTGCGCGACGTGACCCGCTTCGGCACCGCTGCCGGCGCCACCCGGGCGCTGGGCCGCAACGACCTGGCCGGCAAGACCGGCACCACCAGCGACGCCTTCGACGGCTGGTTCGCGGGCTACGCCGGCAATGTGGTGGGCGTGGCCTGGATGGGCTACGACGATCCGCGTTCGCTCGGCGGGCGCGAGTTCGGCGCCACCCTGGCCATGCCGATCTGGGTCGACTACATGCGCGCGGCGCTCGACAAGCGCCCGGCCAAGGAACGCCCGGCGCCGGAAGGCGTGCTGCGCGAGGACGACGACTGGATCTATGCCGAATACGCGGGCAGCAGCGAGTTCAAGACGATCGACATGAACGAGCTGCCGGCGCTGCCGGACGATGGCGCGGAGCCGGGCGAACCTGGGGAGCCGGGTGAGCCGGGCCAGGCGCCGGCGCCAGGCACGCCGGCCGCGCCGCAGCCGCAGTTCAACCACGGCGCCGAATCGCAGGCGGGGGGTTAAGCGCCCGCTTCGCATTTCGCTTCCGCGTTCGCCCTTTGCCAGCTATGATGGGACGCTTTTTTGCACCCTCATACATACTGGAGCACTGGATGGCGATTGTCGCACTGGCCGGACCAAAAGAAATCACGATCCGAGGAGTCCTCCTCGGCATCGTCATCACCCTGATCTTTACAGCCGCCCAGGTCTACCTGGGCCTGAAAGTCGGACTCACTTTCGCGACCTCGATCCCGGCCGCCGTCATCTCGATGGCGCTGCTGAGCGCCTTCAAGGACGCCACCATCCAGGAAAACAACATCGTCCAGACCATCGCCTCGGCGGCGGGCACGCTGGCGTCGGTGATCTTCGTGCTGCCAGGGCTGATCATGATCGGCTGGTGGGCCAAGGTGCCGTTCTGGCCCGTCTTCGGCGCCTGCGCCATCGGCGGCGTGCTGGGCGTGATGTACACCGTGCCGCTGCGGCGCGCGCTGGTGTCGCAGTCCGACCTGCCCTACCCGGAAGGCGTGGCCGCGGCCGAAGTGCTCAAGGTCGGCACCTCCTCGCGCAGCGGCGCGGCCGAGGGCAAGCTCGGTCTGATGGCGGTGATCTGGGGCAGCGTGGCCTCCGCCCTGTTCGCGGCCGCCGCCGGCGCCAAGCTGATGGCCGCCGAAGTGGCCATCTACTTCAAGGCCGGCAGCGGCGCCACCGGCATCGGCGCGGCCAGTTCGCTGGCCCTGCTGGGCGCCGGCCACCTGATGGGCATCACCGTCGGCATGGCCATGCTGGCCGGCCTGGTCATCGCCTGGGCCATCCTGGTGCCGGTACTGACCTCGATGGACCCGCAGCCGGCCCTGTCGGCCGCCGACCAGGCGCTCGGCATGTGGAGTTCCAAAGTGCGCATGATCGGCGCCGGCGCCATCGGCGCGGCCGCCATCGTGACCCTCGCCACGCTCGGCAAACCGGTGATGGGCGGCCTGAAGTCGGCCCTGGAAGCGGCCCGCAAGGCCAAGGCCGAAGGCGCATCCATCGACCGCGCCGAGCAGGATCTGCCGATCTTCATCGTCGGCCTGGTGACCCTGCTGGCCATGGTGCCGGCCGGCTGGCTGCTGGCCAGCTTCCTGCAAGGTGGCGTGCTGGCCAGCCTCTCGCTGCCGCTGGTGGCCGTCGGTGTCGGCTACATCCTGATCGCCGGCGTGTTCGCCGCCGCCGTCTGCGGCTACATGGCCGGTTTGATCGGCTCGTCCAATTCGCCGGTGTCCGGCATCGCCATCCTGACCATCCTGGGCGCCTCGCTCAGCGTCGGCTTCGTCGGCAAGCACGTCATGGGTCCGGAAGTGGCGCATGCGCTGGTGGCCTACGCGCTGTTCGTCACCACCGTGGTGCTGGCCGTCGCCGTGATCGGCAACGACAACCTGCAAGACCTGAAAACCGGCCAGCTGGTAGGCGCCACCCCGTGGAAGCAGCAGGTTGGCCTGTTGATCGGCGTGGCCGCCGGTTCCACCGTGGTCCCGCTGGTGCTGGACCTGCTCAACAAAGCCAAGGGCTTTGCCGGCGCCCCGAACGTGGGCGTGGTCGGCGACGATCCGCTGGCAGCCCCGCAGGCGGCCCTGATTTCGACCCTGGCCAAGGGCGTCATCGGCAATAACCTGGACTGGGGACTGATCGGCTACGGCGTCCTGCTCGGCCTGATCCTGGTGGTCGCCGACTTCGTCATCCGCAAGGCTAGCCGCGAGCGTTACAGCCTGCCGCCGCTGGGCGTGGGCCTGGCGATCTACCTGCCGGCCGCGGTGACGGCGCCGGTGATCGTCGGCGCGCTGGCCGGCTGGATGTTCGAACGGGCCGTCAGCAGCGCCACCTGGGGCGACGCGGCCAAGCGCATCGGCGTGCTGGTCATGTCGGGCTTTATCGTCGGCGAGAGCCTGTTCAACGTCGGCCTGGCCGGCCTGATCGTGGCCACCAATGTCGCCGAACCGCTGGCCATTCCCAACGCCATGGGCGAAACCACGCACATGCTGATCGCGCTGGTGCTGGGCGCGGCCATCGTCAGCGGCCTGTATCGCTGGGCCGCACGCAGCGCCCAAAAAGTCGCCGCCTGACCCCGGCGCAATTGCCCTGCCAGGGCGCCGGCCGGCGTCCTGGCGATCCGTGGACCAGTCAATGAGATGCTGCAAAAACGCAAATACCGCAAATGAAACCTGGAACTTATTCTCTCCTGATACTTTCGTTTTTTTGCGGCAAATTTTCTTTTGCAAGCGATACGTTCAGCACCATTCAATGTGGATCAGAAATTTCCAAGAAACTTATCGGCAGGCACGTAAAGAATGAAAAAGTGGTGGCTATTGAGGCCAGGCATAAAAGCTTAGGCCTCAAAAATTTGGGAATGGATGACATTTCTGAAGGATTGCTCGCAGGATACTGGATGATTTGTGGGAATAAATTTATCCTGCTTGAGGATAAGAAGTTTCTGATCCACGATGTTTTACAAGTTCCAGACGATTCAAAAAACTTGGTAGAATTTACTGGAAAATGCACGATACACAATAAAGAAAAATCAGAATTGATTTTTGCTCTTTTGAATAAAGAAGATGGTGTTGCGTCTCTATCAGCAAACTCCGCTTGGATTGTTGATGAAAAGAAAAAATTATTCAAGAAAACTTCTACGGATGGGATGAGGTGTGAGAATTTTTCATCCGCCCCGCCGCCATAAAGGCGCGATGATGTGCGAGTCGCTTCGGTGGGAACTTCTGGCAAGCGCCTTGTTGAACGTTGACAAGGCGCTTTTTTCGTGGTCGCCCGGCAGAGGGGAGCGCCGGCTGGATCGTCAACGTCCTCGCCAGGTGACGGAAACACGCCGCCGCCCAGCTCGACCGGGCGCGCGCACGCCTGGCGCAGCGCGGCGGCGCGCCGGCCCGTCCCGGCACGCACCCTGAACCGGTTTTTACGGTATTGACCCGGACAAAGCGCACCCTGCGTGCTAGCATGGCAATCATGCGCGACTGACTCACGTCAGTCCACCCTCAGGAGACGCCTTGTATTTTTGGAAGCAACTTTCACCGTCCACACCGCACCGCCTCGCCGCCGGTACGGCTTTCGGCATGACCGACACCGGCACCGTACGCCCCTCGAACGAAGATAACTTCCTGATCGACGCCAGCCTGGGCCTGGTGGCCGTGGCCGACGGCATGGGCGGCCACGAATCGGGCGAGATCGCCAGCGCCGAAGCATTGAGCTCGCTGGCCCAGTTCCTGCGCGCCAGCACCGATCCGGACAGCGGCATGGCGGCGCCGAATTTCCGCGCCAGCCCGTTCGACCCCGAATCGACCGATCCGGACGCCATCTGGAGCGAGGACATCCTGTCGGGCATGGTCACGCTGCACGACGCGGTCGAATTCGTCAACCAGCGCATGTACCAGACCAATCTGGCCAACCGGCGCGGCGACGGCGGCGGCATGGGCACCACCCTCACCGGCGTCTGGCAACCGGCACCGGGCGCCCCGCTGCTGGCCTTCCACGTCGGCGACAGCCGCCTGTACTGCTACCGCGCCGGCCAGCTGACCCAGCTCACGCGCGACCAGACCATGTACCAGGACGCCGTCGACGCCGGCGCCACCGAAAACCTGCCGCCGCGCAACCTGCTGCTGCAAGCGATCGGCCCCTCGGGCGACGTGCGCCCGGAACTGCACATCCAGGCCGTCCAGCCCGGCGACCTGTACCTGCTGTGCAGCGACGGCATGTACGGGTCCACGCCCGACGAACGCATCGCCGCCCTGCTGGCCGACGCCCGCCCGGACCAACTCGGCGATTGCTGCAAGGAACTGATCGCCACCGCCTTGCGCGACGGTAGCCGCGATAACGTCACCGTCGTCCTGTTTGATTGCGATTAAGCTTCACACAAAGTCAACATGCACGTTCAGCAAACATTCGTGCACCAGACACGACGCCGGGCAACGCAACCCTAAGTTTCTACTGAGTAATCATGTAAAATCGGGGTGACAGCCTTTGTGCAGGTAAAAGAGAACAAGCAATGAAATGGCTGAAGAATTTGTTGGGCGGCGACAGCGAGGAGAGCGCTCCCGCGCCCGCCCCCGTGGCAGCACCCGCCCCCGCCAGGACGCGGGCGCCCGACCCTGCGCACGCGGGCATGGTCGACGTGCTGTTCTACCGCTGGCTGGCCGGCATCACGCCCAACAGCGGCCCGTCGAGCGACGAAAAAGTCCTCGTGGTCGACCTGGCCTACATGACCCAGCAGCCGCTCGACGAGATCACCCTCGCGCCCAGCCGGCCGGCCGTGTTCACGCCCTTGCTGCGCTCCATGCGCGACAGCAGCGTCTCCGGCGCCGACCTGGCGCGCCAGCTCGCGCAAGACAAGGAACTGATCGCCGAAGTGCTGCGCGAGGCGAACCGCCCCTGCCACCACCCGCACTATCACGCCAACGACCCGGTGACCACGGTCGAACGGGCCACCATGCTGCTGGGTGTGAACGGGCTGCGCATGCTGGTTGGACGCGCCTCGCTGCTGCCGGTGATCATGAGCATGCATCCGGGGCCGTTTTCGCAGCTTTCCACGCCGCTGCTGTGGCGCCAGTGCGAAAAATGCGCGCTCGCCGCCAGCGTGCTGGCGCCCTCGGTGCGCGCCAATCCGGTCGAAGCCTATTTCGCCGGGCTGCTGCACAATATGGGCCTGATCGTCGCCTTCCGCGTGCTCGACCAGGCCAATACCGAAGCGTCGCTGCCGCAGTCCGAAGAATTCGTCTCGGCGCTGCATGCGCACGCGCGCGTGCTGTCGGTGCGGATCGCCGAAGCGTGGGGCTTTCCCGAGACCGTGACGAACGCCATCCGCGAGGCCGGCGACCCTGACGGCGCGCCGTTGTCGCAAGTGGTGGCGCTGGCCGACATGCTCAGCCGCCTGCGCATGCTGGTCGACTCGGCCCACTTCGAAGAGGATGACCCGTTCGTTGTCGAAGGGCTCGACGCCGCCGGCCTGGCCTGTTTCGAAGAACTCCGCAACGAGGACGAATAATGAGGACCATCGATGCCCTTCGAGATTGAGCGCAAGCTGGTCATTGGCGTGGCGTCGAGCGCCCTGTTCGACCTGACCGCCTCGCACCAGGTGTACCTGGACAGCGGACCGGATGAATACCGCAGGTACCAGGAGCGCAATCTGGATGTCATCCTGGGCAAGGGCGTGGCGTTTCCCTTCATCCGGCGCTTCCTCAACATCAACAAGGTATTCCCGCGCCATCATCCGGTCGAAGTGGTGCTCCTGTCGCGCAACTCGCCCGAAACCGGGCTGCGCGTGATGCGCTCGATGGCCCATTACGGGCTCGATATTTCGCGCGCCGCTTTCATCACCGGCAAGTCGCCTTACACCTACCTGCCGGCGTTTAACGCGGCACTGTTCCTGAGCGCGAACGAAGAAGACGTCAAGAGCGCCATTGCGGCCAACTATCCGGCCGGGCTGGTGCTGCCGTCGAAAATCGTCGACGACGATGACGATATCGAACTGCGCGTGGCCTTCGACTTCGACGGCGTGATCGCCGACGACGAATCGGAGACCATCTTCAAGCGCAATAACAATCTTGAAGAATTCCACGCCCACGAGACCTTGCACATGGCGGTGCCGCACCAGCCCGGGCCCCTGGCCGAGATGTTCCGCAAGCTGTCGCTGATGCAGAAGCTGGAAGAACGCGCGCAGCGGCGCGACCCGGACTACAAGAAAGTGCTGCGCATTGCGATTATCACCGCGCGCAACGCCCCATCGCACGAGCGCGTGGTGACCACGCTCAAAAGCTGGGGCGTGTCGGCCAGCGAGACCTTCTTCTTGGGCGGCATGAACAAGACGCGCGTGCTGTCGATCTTCAAGCCGCACATCTTTTTCGACGACCAGCTGACGCATTTGACGTCCTCGCCCGGTGGAACGATACCGATGGTGCATGTGCCGTTCGGGATTGCCAACCGGCGGCCGGCGGGGTGAACGTGGCCGCCTGTCCGGTTTTGCATCGGCGGGCGCACCCCGATCCGGCTATAATTACCCGTCCCGCACCCAGCCAGCACAGCGCATGCCTTTCGATTTAAAGAAATCACTCCCAAAAACCGGTAACCGCTTCGCGCTCCCGACCCTGTACGGCTCCTCGGACGCGTATGCGCTGGCGGTGGCGGCGCTCGAACTCAAGGCGGCAAAGCAGATGCTGACCGTGATCGTGGCCAACGCCAGCGACGGCCAGCGCCTGCTCGACGAAATCCCCTGGTTCGCCGACGGCCAGCTGGCCTGCCACCTGCTGCCGGACTGGGAAACGCTGCCCTACGACGCCTTTTCGCCGCACCAGGACCTGGTCTCCGAACGCCTGGCCACCCTGCACGAAATCCAGAACGGCCAGTGCGATGTGCTGATCGTGCCGGCCACCACGGCGCTGGTGCGTCTGGCGCCGCCCTCGTTTTTGGCGGCCTACACCTTCTTCTTCAAGCAGGGCGAAAAGCTCGACGAAACGCGCCTCAAGGCACAACTGACCCTGGCTGGCTACACCCACAATTCGCAGGTCATGTCGCCCGGCGAATACTCGGTGCGCGGGGGCCTGATCGACCTGTTCCCGATGGGTTCCGCCCTGCCCTACCGGCTCGACCTGTTCGGCGACGAAATCGAAACCATCCGCACCTTCGACGCCGACACCCAGCGCTCGCTCTACCCGGTGCGCGAAGTACGCCTGCTGCCGGGGCGCGAATTCCCGATGGACGACGCGGCCCGCACCACCTTCCGCAGCCGCTGGCGCGAACGCTTCGAGGGCGATCCATCGCGCTCGGTCGTGTACAAGGATGTCAGCAGCGGCATCGCCTCGGCCGGCATCGAATACTACCTGCCGCTGTTCTTCGAGCAGACCGCGACCCTGTTCGACTACCTGCCCGAAAAAGCCAGCCTGGCCTTGGTAGGCGACATCGACGGCGCCATCAAGCGCTTCTGGCTCGACACCGAATCGCGCTACCGCTTCCTCAAGGCCGACCGCGACCGCCCGATCCTCACGCCCGATGAACTGTTCCTCAGCGACGAGAACTTTTTCACGCTGGCCAAAGCGTACGGCCGCTGGGTGCTCACCAAAGACGCCGACCCGGAACCGTCCGAACTGTCGGCGCCGATTCCGAACGTTGCCGTCAACCGCCGCATCGAGGACCCGCTGATCAACCTGCGCGCCTACCTGCTGCAGAACCAGCAACAAGATGCGCGCGTGATGATCTGCGCCGAATCGAACGGGCGGCGCGAAACGCTGCAGCAGTACTTCAACGAATACAGCCTGGCGCTGGTGCCGGTCGAGGGCTTCGCCGGCTTCGTGCAGTCCGACGCCAGGCTGGCGCTGGGCGTGGCGCCCTTGCAGGCCGGCTTCGAATTGTCCGAGGCGGGTGCCGGCAACCTGGTTTTCATCACCGAGACCGAGCTGTATGCGGGTTCGGGCCGGCGCGCCGGCAAAAAGAAGCAGGAAGGCGTCACGCAAGTCGAGTCGATGGTGCGCGACCTGTCGGAGCTGAAAATCGGCGACCCGGTGGTCCACATCAACCACGGCATCGGGCGCTACATGGGCCTGACCAGCATGGACCTGGGCGAAGGCGAGACCGAATTCCTGCATCTCGACTACGCCAAGGACGCCAAGCTGTACGTCCCGGTCTCGCAGCTGCATGTGATCTCGCGCTACTCGGGCGCCTCGCCCGAAGACGCGCCGCTGCACGCGCTCGGCTCGGGCGCCTGGGACAAAGCCAAGCGCAAGGCGGCCGAACAGGTGCGCGACACCGCCGCCGAACTGCTTAACCTGTACGCCCGGCGCGCGCTGCGCAAGGGCCACTCCTTCGAATATTCGGCGCACGACTACCAGAACTTCGCCGACAGCTTCGGCTTCGAAGAAACGCCCGACCAGGCCGAGGCGATCAACAACGTCATCAAGGACATGACCGCCGGCAAACCGATGGACCGGCTGGTGTGCGGCGACGTCGGCTTCGGCAAGACCGAAGTGGCGCTGCGCGCCGCCTTCATCGCCGTCATGGGCGGCAAGCAGGTTGCCATTCTGGCGCCGACCACCTTGCTGGCCGAGCAGCACGCGCAGACCTTCGCCGACCGCTTCGCCGACTGGCCGGTGCGCATCGCCGAGCTGTCGCGCTTTCGCACCGGCAAGGAGATCAACAACGCCATCAAGGGCATGGCCGACGGCACGCTCGATATCGTGATCGGCACCCACAAGCTGCTCTCGCCGGACGTGCAGTTCACCCGCCTGGGCCTGGTCATCATCGACGAAGAACACCGCTTCGGCGTGCGCCAGAAAGAAGCGCTGAAAGCCCTGCGCGCCGAAGTCGACGTGCTCACCCTCACCGCCACCCCGATTCCGCGCACGCTCGGCATGGCGCTGGAAGGCTTGCGCGACTTTTCGATCATCGCCACCGCCCCGCAAAAACGGCTGGCGATCAAGACGTTCGTGCGCAGCGAAGACGGCTCGGTCATCCGCGAAGCGTGTTTGCGCGAACTCAAACGCGGCGGCCAGATCTACTTTTTGCACAACGAAGTCGAGACCATCCAGAACCGCTCGGCCATGCTCGCCGAGCTGCTGCCGGAAGCGCGCATCGGCGTGGCGCACGGCCAGATGCACGAGCGCGACCTGGAAAAGGTCATGCGCGACTTCGTGGCGCAGCGCTATAACATTTTGCTGTGCACGACGATTATCGAAACCGGCATCGACGTGCCGACCGCGAACACCATCATCATGCACCGCGCCGACAAGTTCGGCCTGGCGCAGCTGCACCAGCTGCGCGGGCGCGTGGGCCGTTCGCACCACCAGGCGTACGCCTATTTGCTGGTCACCGATGTAAGCAGCCTGACCAAGCAGGCGCAGCGCCGCCTGGACGCGATCCAGCAGATGGAAGAACTGGGCAGCGGCTTCTTTTTGGCGATGCACGACCTGGAAATTCGCGGCGCCGGCGAAGTGCTGGGCGAGAACCAGTCGGGCGAGATGCTGGAGATCGGCTTCCAGCTGTATTCCGACATGCTCAACGAAGCGGTACGCTCGCTCAAGGCCGGCAAGGAACCCGACCTGGCCGCGCCGCTGGCCACCACCACCGAAATCAACCTGCACGTGCCGGCGCTGCTGCCGGCCGACTTCTGCGGCGATGTGCACGAACGCCTGTCGATCTACAAGCGCCTCGCCAACTGCAGCGCGCAAGAGAAGATCGACGACATGCAGGAAGAGCTGATCGACCGCTTCGGCAAGCTGCCCGACCCGGTCAAGGCGCTGATCGAAACGCACCGCCTGCGCATCGCCGCCAAGACGGTCGGCATCATCAAGATCGACGCGCATGGCGAAGCGGCCAGCCTGCAGTTCATGGTCAACCCGCCGATCGACTCGATGCGCATCATCACCCTGATCCAGAAAAACCGCCACATCAAGCTGGCCGGCCAGGACAAGCTGAAGATCACCGCCAGCATGCCAGACCTGGCGGCGCGGGTCACGCAGGTCAAGCAAACGATTAAACAACTGTTAGCGTAAAACGAACATGACGACCATGAACCTGGTGCTGCAAGGCCTTGATGCCACCCTAGAGACCTTGCGCCGCATCGCCGCGCTGGCCAACCCGGCGCGGGTGACGGAGCTGGGCGAGTGCGCGATCCGCTGCGAAGCCATCGAATTTTCCGAGGTTCTCAAGCAGACCATCGAGGCCGCCGCCGGCGCGGCGCGCATCGACGCCACCTTCATCGCGCCCGGCCGCACGCTGGCCGACTTCAAGCTGGTGGCGATGGACATGGATTCGACCCTGATCACCATCGAGTGCATCGACGAAATCGCCGACATGCAGGGCCTCAAGCCCCAGGTGGCGGCGATTACCGAAGCGGCCATGCGCGGTGAACTGGAGTTTGCCGAAAGCCTGACGCGGCGCGTGGCGCTGCTGGCCGGGCTGGACGCGGCGGCGCTTGAACGCGTGTACGACGAGCGGCTGGCCATCTCGATGGGCGGCGAAGCGATGCTGGCGGCCGTGCGCGCGGCCGGCCTGCGCACCTTGCTGGTGTCGGGCGGGTTCACCTTCTTTACCGAACGCCTCAAGGCGCGCCTGGGACTCGACTACACCCATGCGAACGTGCTGGAGATCGTGGACGGCAAGCTGACCGGCCGCGTGCTGGGCGGGATTGTCGACGCCGAGGAAAAGAAGCGTACCGTCGAACGCGTGTGCCGTGAGATCGGCATTGATACATCACAAGCGATCGTCATGGGCGACGGCGCCAACGACCTGACCATGATGAGCGTCGCCGGCCTGTCGGTGGCGTTCCGCGCCAAGCCGGTGGTGCGCGCCCAGGCCGACGTGGCGCTCACTTACACCGGCCTGGACGGCTTGCTCAACATTCTCGCGTAAGCGCTGCTGCGCTCAGAAAAACCATGCGGGCGCGCGCCCGCATGCAAACACCACTCAGGCAGGCCGCTTGCGGCGCGCGACACCCGCCACCAGCGCCAGGCCGGCGAGGAGCATGCCGTACGTCGCCGGCTCCGGCACCGGACTGGCCACCGGCGAGGTATCGAGCGAGTTCGCTTCCGACCACAAGGTGAGCTCCACCTTCAGCTTCCACGACGTTTTCGCCGTGTTCTGGAACATGATCGACAAGCGCTCGCTGGCCGACTCCGAGTACGGCGCGTTCGGATCGGCGCTCCAGGACGGCGCTCGCATGCTGAACTCCGAAACGAAATCCGGGTAGCCGTTGGCGCTGAATTCAGGGAAGCTCATCGAGGCCGAGAGTTCCGAACTCTCTTTCAGGGTATTGGTGCTTGGCAGTGCTTTCGCCACGCTGCCACGCACGTCGGCAAAGAACCTGACCTCAGTACCTGGCGAAAGGACGAATTCTTCGATCATCACGTAATTCGACGCGACCACCCTGCGCTCGTAGCCGGCGCCGTTTTTGGTCGACGCGGCCGTACTCAAGGCCAGGGTCTGGAAATTGGTGCCGCTGACGGTCGAAACCGCGGTGCCCTGCGCGAGGGATATGCCTGCGTCGAGATCGCGGCTGTACAGCAAGTGCGAATTGTCTTCGCTGCTCTCGCGGTTCTGGCGCAAGCCGGTTTCGCTGATATCCCCGATGGCGCGGATGCCCAGCTGCGCGGGATTCAGCGGCTTGACGATCGACAGCGATGGCGCGATGCCGTCGTTCGGCAGCAAGTCCACCAGCGAGTAAGAAAAATTGGTCAAGGTGCCTTGCGCGCTCACTTGCGCGCTGGCCGACAGCGGCACGGCGAGCGTTGCGCCCAGTACCAGCGTGGTAACGATTGTCTTCATAAAAATCCTGAGTTGAATAATGAGTTAGTTACCCTGGACCTTGCGGCGGCGGCGCGCTGCGCCCGCGACCAGGCCCAGTCCGGCAAGCAGCATGGCCGTGGTGGCCGGCTCGGGTACCGGCAGTGGCAGCATGCTGTAGTACTGACTGTCCGCGGACGAGGTCAAGGAGAACTTCAAGTTCAGATTCGATGACAACGCCGAGTTGTTATCGAACGTCAGCGAAAAACGCTCACTGCTCGACGCAATGGGAGGAGGACTTGCGTCGTAATAACCGTTCGCCGCTCTCACCCTGATCGTTTTCGAGTCCCCGCCGATCACCTGGTCCTGCACATAGCCGACTAAAGAAAAAGAACCATCGATTTGCGCATCTTCCCGAAACAGACTGCTTGCCGGCTTCGCCGCGGACGCGCTGCCGTTGAAGTCGGCGAAGAACGAGACCTGGGTGCCCGGCGAGAGCACGAACTCGACAATGTTGGCACTGGCGGACGCATACGTCTGCCGGGTTCCGGCAACGGAGCTGGTGGTCGAGACCGTGGTGCGAAATTGCAGTGAAGCGAAATCAGTACCGGTCACGCTGGCGCCTGACTTGCCGGCAGCCGTGTCGAGACGCGCATTGATGTCGCGGTTATAGCGGGTGGTAGATTGGGTACGTTTGTCGTCCAGCGATGGGACCGTGTCGCCATACTGCCTGAGGTAGGCGGAAATCTGGGAGGCGCCGGCATAATCCGCGGGCACGACAATGGTGAGCGAGGGCACGATGCCATCGTCGGGCAACAAATCAACCAGGCTGTACGAGAAATTGCTCAGACTGGCGTCAGCGCGCACCTGTGCCTGGGCCAGCAGCGGTGACGCCAGCGTGGCCGCGATCACCACGCCTACGGCGAATTTGTTCATGGAATGCCTTAATTTAATAACAAAATTATCGGGAATGACAATATAGCAGCGCCCGCTGCACGCGCGATGATTTGTTGTTCAATTTATACAAATTTCACGCTGATAAGTGGTTTCCGAAGGCGTTCGGGCGTGTCAGCAGCCAGGCTGGAGTGCCAGGCTGCGCCGCATGCGGGTCAGCCTGACCACCACGCCATCGGCCAGCGCCAGCGCGATCGGTTCGATCGCCACGAAACCGTGCGCCAGGTACAAGGGTTCGCCCGGCATGGTCGACACCAGTTCCAGCGAACCAAAGCCGGCCTGTGCGGCCGCCTCGATGCAGTGCCGCAGCAGCATGCTGCCCAGCCCGCGCCGCGCCATTGACGGATCGACGAAAAAGGCGCGGATGCGCGCCGGTTCGCTGGCCGGATCGAGCAGGCGGTCGTTGCCATGCTTGGCGCCGTCGCCGCCAAAGTCGGTGGCGCGCCGGCTCCAGCCGCCGCAGGCGACCACCCTGCCCTCGTCCTCGATGGCGAAGTAGGTGCCGTCGTCGACCAGTGCGCTGTCGACGCCGAACACTTCGCGCGTGATGGCGTCGGCTTCCTGCGGCGTGTAAAAACCGGCGGCCAACCCGGTCCCCGAGCGCGCAATCAACGCTTCCAACAGCGGTTTTTCGGACATGCGTGCCAGGCGGATGGTGAACATGGGTGCTCCCGTAGGGGTGAAAAACCGATTATAGGCGACCCGGCACAGCGAAAAAAAACGCGCACCTCGGTGCGCGTAAAAGAAGACGACATGGGTGGCGGCGGGCGCGGTGGAACGCCATCCGCCTATCGTCCGGCGGTATCCCTCGTTCGATCGAGGTTATATGGTGCCCGGGCCTGCTGCGCTGGCGCGGCCTCGGTTGTCAGGGTGGTCGACGGCTGCTTGCTGGCCATGAGTGCGCGCTCGGGCAGGTCGGCCGCCAGCGCCAGCACGGCCATCAGCACCAGGATCCAGTCACGCAGCTTCAAGCAAGACTCCATACGCGGTAATGCCACTCGGCGGGGCCGATTTTTGCACCTTGCGGGCGGCGAACCAGCCGGTCAGGCGGCCGTCCTGGCTGCTGATGATCGGGCACGAGGCACTGAGCATGGTGCCGCGCCCGCTCTCGCCGACCAGGGCGCCGCCGCCGGCCACCACGGCGTTGCCATGAGGGACGGCCACCAGCGCGCTCGGGTAGCCGGTCAGCAGGCTGGTGTTCGAGACGATGCGCGCTTCGAGCGCCACGTCGGGCCCGGTGCGGATGCCGATCACGAAGGCGGTCACGCGGGCCTGGTCGACGGCGTCGTGCTCGCGCCCGGAAGCGCTCCAGCCGCAGATATTGCCATCGGCGCCGATCAGCGGGTAGCTGGCGGTGAGCATATTGCCGTTGACGGGGGTGGCGTAGTTATCCTGGGCGCCGCCGCCGGTGCCGATCCAGCCGGCGCCGAGCTTGACGCTCACGCCCGGGTCCGACACCAGCGCGCTGGTGGCCGAAAACACCTGCTGTTCGATCCGGACCGGCTCGCCGTCGCGGGTGATGCGGATGCCGACCGCGTACACCGCCAGCGGCACCGGGTCGGCCAGGCCGAAGTCGCGTCCCGCCGCGGCCCAGCCGGTGTAGACGCCGGACTGGTTGCGGGTCGGGTAGCAGGCGGTCAGCGTGTTCGAGGTGCCGCGGCCCATGTCGTAGGCGCCGCCGCCGGTGAGCGTGAAGCCGGGCGGCAGCCATACCTGTGCCGTCGGCCCGGTTGCCCGGGTTGCCACTCCAACGAATGCATAACTTTCGATCACGATACCCATGGTTCCCAACTCTCTCAAAAGCATTAGCTACTTGCTGCCCAACAAGGCCGCGATAGATACTTAGCAACTAGCGTGCCATGCTGATAAGTGCCGAAATAGACAGCAA
The DNA here is from genome assembly GCF_011682145.1 of Massilia mucilaginosa. Classification (GTDB taxonomy): domain Bacteria; phylum Pseudomonadota; class Gammaproteobacteria; order Burkholderiales; family Burkholderiaceae_D; genus Telluria_A; species Telluria_A mucilaginosa. Next base: position 23,905 of record NZ_WHJH01000035.1, on the reverse strand, counting down.
ACCGCGCTTGTTTTCCGGTAAATGATGTAAATGAGCATGTAAATGCGGGCCCATTTACATGTCGAACGGAACGCGGACGCGCAGCGGCCGGCGCGGCATTGACAGGCGACGTGTAAAACACGTGTAAGCGGACCGCTCTTTACATGTCAACAATTGTCGCCCTTGCTCTATAATTGGCATTTACTAAACGCCGTGCCATGGAGCCTACCCGGTGAATGATGTTGATAACACGCTGACGACCCAGCTTTTCTCGCAAAAGAACGGCATCACGAGTGCCTTGCTGGGCCTGACCATTCTGTGGCATCCGGAAACGGAGCGCATCGGCGAGCAGTTCATCGGCCCGGCCGAGGAAGGCGCGATCGAGGTGTGCCGTTACACGCCGCTGTTCTTCCGCCCCGGCCAGGACGGCATCGCGCTCGGCCACCGGGCGATCGCGCGCGCGCCGCTGATGGTGCGCAGGCTCGGCGATGACAGCGTGGAGCTGGCCGCACCCGACAGCCGCATGGCGCTCGAAGTCAATGGCGCCGTGCTGAGCGGCACGCGCCGCTTTACCCGCGAAGAAGTCAAGGGCGGCGTGGTGCTGGGGCTGGGCGGCCATGTGCTGCTGTGCCTGCACTGGATGACGAGTTTCCCGCGCCCCAACCTGTTCCCGAGCCTGCTGGGCGTGAGCAGCGGCGCCATCGCCACGCGCGAGCTGATCCGCCAGGTGGCGGGCACCGACCTGGCCGTGCTGCTGCTGGGAGAGACCGGCACCGGCAAGGATGTGGCGGCGCGCGCCATCCACCAGGCCAGCAAGCGCAGCGCCAATCCGCTGGTGGCCGTGAACATGGCGACCCTGAGCGAGTCGCTGGCCGCGGCCGACCTGTTCGGCGCGGCCAAGGGCGCGTACACGGGCGCGCAGGCGCCGCGCCAGGGCTTGTTTGCCGAAGCCGATGGCGGCACCTTGTTTCTCGATGAATTGGGCGACACGCCGGCCTCGGTGCAGCCGATGCTGCTGCGGGTGCTGGAAACGGGCTGCTACCGCCCGCTCGGCGCCAGCGCCGATGCGCGCACCACGGCGCGCCTGATCGCCGCCACCGACCAGGACCTGGATGCGCGCGGCTTCAACCAGCCCTTGCTGCGCCGCATGGAGGCGTTCGTGATCCGGGTGCCGACCCTGCGCGAGCGGCGCGAGGATATCGGCGTGCTGCTGCTGCACATGCTCAAGGGTTGCGCGTTGAATAGTGCCGAGCTGGCGGCGTTTCCGCCGGCGCTGGTCTCCGAGATGTGCAATTACGACTGGCCGGGCAATATCCGCCAGCTGGCCAATGTGGCGCGCAGGATGGTGATGGCTTTGCAGGCGGGCGAGCGGCCGGTGCTGTCGCAGTACGTGCATGCGCCGGCAACGGCGCGCCCGGTCAGCGCCATGGTCGCCATGTCGGCTGAACAGCCGCGCAGCGCCAGCCAGAAAGCGCCGATGGAGGGCGCGCCGCGCCGCAAGCTGGCCGAGGTCAGCAACGACGACCTGCTCGGCGCGCTGGAAGAACATGGCTGGCAGATCAGCGGCGCGGCCCAGCAGCTGGGCTTGTCACGGCCCTCGCTGTACAAGCTGATCGAAGCGCATCCGGCGATCCGCCCGGCGGCGCTGATCCCGCGCGAGGAACTCGACGCGGCCCTGAGTGCCCACGGCGGCGACCTGGCGCGTTGCGCCTCGCGCCTGAAAACGCCGAGCGAAGCGCTGCGCCGCCATTTGCGGGTGCTGGGGCTGGACGCCGCCTAGGAAACTCAGGTCGGCAAGCGGCCGGCGATGTCGCTTTCCGGCGCGAGCTGGCAGGCGACGCTATCGTCGGAATCCATCATCATCGGCGGAATGATGCCGGCGCCGACCTGGCCTTCCGGATCGAACACGAAGACGCGGCGCTCCACGTTACCCGAACTGCGCGTGATTTCCACGGTCAGGGCAAACGAGATTTCCCAGCGACCGGTCGCTTCGGCCACCGTCAGGAAATTCTCCCATTTCTGCACTTTGGTGTGGTACCTGCGACCGTCTTCCTCGGTATCGGCGCTGCGGCCAGGCACGAATTCGTCCGCGGGAATCTCGGCAGAGGCGCCCACAACGCCGGCAAATGGCGAGGGAACCGCGTAGCTTGCCAGCCCACCCGGCGCGATGGCAATGATCTGGGGACGGGTGATCAGGCAGCAGTCGAGGACCTTGAACGATTCGAACGCTTCATAGCCGCCCGCCCGCACCCGCACCTTCATCTTCTCGCCGACCGTAAAGTAGATCGCCCCCGCATACCTCCCCTTGACCGGATTGCCATCGCCATCTTTGCGGCTGAACGACCATTCCAGCGTTTCTCCGATCTGGTTAATGTCGAAATTTGCTTCCAGGAGCATCGAGGTCGGTTTTTTCATTTGTCACTTTCAGTGGTGGAGTAAAAGTACCGCGGGTCACGCCGCAACTCGATCAGGTCGGGTTCGGCGCTAATCAAGTGGTTGGGATATCCCTTTGCGCGCGCGTGGGTCAATTCGCTCAGCGCAAGGTCACGTTCGCCCAGAAGTTCGTAGGCCATCGCTGCCCGAAAATGCACGTTCGGGTCATCCGGCAATATCTCGATGGCACGCCGGGTATGCTCGATGGCGCCCGCGCGCTCACCCAGGCGGGCCCTGTACAGTCCCATGCGCGACTGCAGGGTGGGCTCGCCCGGCGCGCTGGCCAGGATCGGCTTGAGCATGCCCAGAGCTTGCTGGTACGCCTTGCGCGCATCGTCCTCGCGGCCAGGAATCCAACGCAAGGTATCACCCAGGTTGGCCCAGTGCAGGTAATCGTAATTATTGCCGAAGGGCGGGGAAACGGCGCGCTCGAAGGCCTCGGCCGCGCCGACATAGTCGCCGCGGGTGAACAGCGCGTTGCCGAGATTGGTATATAGCGGACCCGTCGCTCGCACTTGCAAACCTTGCTGCAAAACTTGCAGACTCTCATCCAGGCGATTCTGGCGCTGCAGGACCAGGCTCAGGTTGGAATACGCACTGACACTGTCGGGTTCGAGTTTGATACTGTGCCGGAACGCCTGCTCCGCTGGCTTGAGTCGGCCCTGATCGAAATACAGGGTGCCGAGCAAATCGTAGAAAACGTGATCGCCAGAATAGCGCTTGATTGCCTGCAGCAAGAGTTGCTCGGCTTCGGCAAAGCGGCGCAGGCGGGTCAGCGCATTGGTCTTGGCAACCAGGCCAAACCAGTTGAGCGGGTCGAGCCGTAACGCCTGATCGGCCAGCATCAGGGCTTCGGGCGCCCGCCGCTGGCTGGCCCGCACCGTCGACTGAGCGGCGTAGCCGAGCGCCAGCTGATCGTTCAGACTGATGGCAAGTTGGGCACTGGCGTCTGCGCGCTTGAGCCAGGTATCGTCGCGTCGTTCGCTGGTTTGCTTGAAGCAGTAAGCGAACGACAAACCCGCGGCAGCGGCGGCATGTTTCGGATTACGCTCGAGAATATGGCTGAAAGTGCGGATCGCCACATCCAGCCGTTCGCGCCGCTCGAAGGTCTTGAGTGCCGTCAAACCGCTTTCCATCGCGGCGGCTTCGGAAAAGAACGGATCGTTATGCGTGTACCATTGGCCCAGGTGCCCGCTCGCAAGCAAACCGCCGAGCGCCACGACCAGCGTACCGATGCCGATGGCGAGCGCCGCCTTCTTCTTGCCAGACGGCCCTTTTTCGCTAGCGGCGGCGGCCGGCGTCAGCGCCGGCGCGCCCGTGCCGGCGCGCAGGCTGCGCACCGCCTCGCGCACCGCCTCCATCGAAGCGAGCCGGTCCTCGGGCTGGCGCGCCGTCATGGCACGTACCAGGGCGGTCACGCCCGGGCTGGTGTCGGGCGCGAACGGCCACAGGTTCGAAGACGACTGGATATGCGCGGCCGCCAGCGCCAGCCCGCTCAGGTGCGAAAACGGGCGGGTGCCGCTGAGCAGTTCGTACATCACCACGCCGAGCGCGTACACATCGCTCTGCGGGCTCAGGGTCGAGCCCATCATCAGTTCCGGCGCCAGGTAGGCGATGGTGCCTTCGGTCTGGTCGAACACCACCGATTCGGTGGCCTGCGGGTCGATCTTGCGCGCCAGGCCGAAATCCATGATGCGCACCTGGCCGCCGGGTTCGAGCATCAGGTTGGCCGGCTTGATGTCGCCGTGGATCAGTTTGGCGGCGTGGGCTTCGCACATGGCGTCCGCCACTTGCGCGACGATGTCGAGCACCTGCGCTTCGGGCATGGGGCCGCGCTTGCCGGCTTCGCGCAAGGTGCAGCCGTCGACGAATTCCATGATGATCGATTGCTGGGCGGCGTCGCCCTCGATCGAGAAGATGCGCACGAAGCCGGGATGGCGCAGGGACGCGGCGAGACGCGCCTCGTCGAGCAGATTGTCTGGTCGCGAGGAAAGCAGTTGCGGTTTCAGCCGCTTGATGGCGATAATACGCTGGAGCCTGGAGTCCCAGGCTTCGTACACTTGCCCGAAGCCGCCCTCGCCCAACAGTCGCTTCACCTGATAATGGCCCGTCCCCTGCTCTTCATCCTGCAAATTGCGCTCCACGTTATGTCAGTTGCAAAAACATTTCCGTAGTGTACATGTATGACAGAGTCAATGACAAAAAAGTTTCATGTCTTATCATGAATGTAACAACGTGTAAGTAGCAGCGCCGGCGCATGCCATTTGCCTATAGTGATCGGAACAGAATAAGGAATTCCTTGCCATGAAAAACCTCTTACTTATCGGAACGCTAGTCGCGCTTGGCGGTTGCGCCACCTATCCGCCGTCGTCCGGCTATGCCAGCGGCGGCTATGCTCAGCCGTCCGATCCGTCGCAGTGGCGCGTGGTGTCGGTCACCCCGGTCGCGCCGGGCACCGGCGACAAGGTGGCCGCGGCCTCGCCCAACGGCTCGCGCGTCGAATATTCGTCCCGTCCGGTCACTGTGGCGCCGCCGGTCTGGGTGCAGTCGCCAGTCTACGTGCAGCAGCCGGTGTATGTACCGGCACCGGTGTACGTCGAGGAACCGCTGTGGTACCCGCCGATCTCGCTGAGCCTGGGCTTCGGCTTCGGCCGCTCGTGGGGCCATCACGGCTACGGGCGTGCCCATGTCGGGCGCGGCTGGGGCCTTGGCGGCCACGGACGCGGCCATGGACGCGGCTGGCGCCACCGCTGACGATTACAAGTAACCCGTCTCGGCGGGCGGCTTGTCCCACTCGTCGTTGCGCCCGTCCACGTAGCGGATCGGCACCCACGACAGCTCTTCATCCGACACGCCGTCCAGGCAGGTCACATTCACGCCGTAAAACTTGCCGAGCCGGGGCGACTGTCCGATGCTGAACGGGCGCACCCCGCAATGGCGGCAAAACAGGTGGTGCTCGACGCGCCGGTGGAACTGGTAGTCGCCCAGCTCGGACGCCCCGCACAGCAGGCGGAACGATTCCGGTTTCACGATCGCCGCCCACCAGCGGTTCTTCCTGCACAGGGAACAATTACAGCGCAAGGTTGTCACGCTCAGGTCAATATCGGCCTCGAAGCGCACCGCGCCGCAATGGCAACTTCCAAGATACGTTTTCATCGTCAGTTCATAATCCTGCGGGGTTTTTCTGGATGACGTTAAGTTTCAGTTAAGCATTGAAGACGAGTGTACCAGCAAGGAACGCAACAGCGCCACCCGCCTGCGCGAGGCACTTGCCGATGGACAATCCCTATCCCAGCTTGTATGCTTGCCTGCATGAACATCACCCAACAGATCGCCCTGACCCTGAGCACCGCCGCCCAAGCCCACGCCGCCAACTGGCGCGCCTGGGCGGCGCTGGTGGGCATGCTGCTGATGTTCGGCGGCATGGTGGCGATGATGTGGTTCCTCTCGCAGCCGAGCTTCGACATGCGCGGCTGGCTGTGCGGCGGCGCCAGCATGGCCGGGCTGGCCCTGTGGCGCGCGACCTTGCCGCTGGCGGTGCATGAAGTCGAGCAGCGCAGGCGGCGCGGCGGCGGCCGCTGAAGCGAGTTTCGCAAGAGCGCTGGCCTGCTGTAAAATTGCGCACCGTTCCCGTCACCCAGCTCCGTCGATCCATGCCAGCCCACCTTCCCCACTTCCGCGGCGTCGCCCACTGATGCGCCTGCGTTCCCACTATATTTTCCTGGCCCTCTCGATTGTCATTCCGGTCGCCGTCTTCGGCGGCATCGCGCTGCACATCTTGCAGGACACCCAGCGCAGTTCCGCCGTCGGGCGCGTCGAACAAAGCGCCACGCTGACCGCGCGCGCCATCGATGCCGATATCTACCGCGCCCAGTCGGTGCTCAAGGTGCTCGGCCACTCGCAGGCGCTGGCGCAGGGCGACCTGGCGCGCTTCTACGACGAGGCGCGCCAGGCCAGCGCGGCGCCGGGCGGCTGGATCATCCTGTACGACACCCACGGCCAGCAGCTGCTCAACACGCGCCGCCAGTACGGCATTGCGCTGCCCAGGCGTCCCGATCCCGAACAGGTCACGGCGATGCTGGCGTCAAGCCAGGGCCAGGTGACCGGCATCAAATGGGGCGAGGTGCTGAAGAACCATTTCGTCATGGTCGAGGAGCCGATCCGCACCCCGTCCGGCAAGCGGTACGTGATCGGACAAGCCTTTTCGCCGGCCTTTTTCGCGCACTCGTTCACCGGGCGCACCCTGCCGCCGGGCTGGCGCGTGGCGCTTCTCGACCGCGCCGGCATCATCATCGCGCGCAGCGAGAACGCCGACAAATTCGTCGGCCTCACGGTGCGTCCGGACACGCTGGCCGTGATCAACAAGGCGCGCAGCGGCGTGTTCACCCATCTGTCTGGCGACGACCGGCGCGTGGTCGACGCCTTCACCCGTTCCGAACGCTCGGGCTGGTCGATCATCATCGGCGCGCCGGTCGACGAGATCGAGGCGGCGGTCTGGCGCGGCGTGCCGGTGATGACGGCCGGTCTGGTGATCGCCTTGGTGGCGGCGCTGGCGCTGGCCATGCTGGCCGGACGCCACCTGGTGCGTTTCGTGGCGCGCGCCTCGCAGGCCGCCGCGCTGCTCGGCCAGGGCGGCGAAGTGCGCGCGCTGGCGCGCTCCGGCATCCATGAACTGGAAAGCCTGAACGAAGCGATCCGCGAAGCGAGCGACCGCCTGCAGGCCGAAATGCGCTCGCGCACCGACGCCGAGAACGAACGCAATGCCCTGCTGGTCTCCGAAAAAACCGCGCGCGCCCGCGCCGAGGAACAGAACGCCGCCAAGGACGAATTTCTGGCGATGCTCGGCCACGAACTGCGCAACCCGCTCAGCGCCGTGGCCAGCGCCGTCTCGATTCTCGACAACGCGCGCCAGGTCGATGACGCCATGGCCCAGCGCGCGCGCGACGTGCTGCGGCGCCAGACCGACCATCTGCGCAAACTGGTCGACGACCTGCTCGAAGTGAACCGCGCCCTGATGGGCAAGCTGGAACTGCAAAAGGCACCGGTCGACCTGGCCGAGGTGGTGCAGCGCTGCGTCGACACGCTCAAGGCCAGCGGGCGCACCGCCGCCTTCACGGTGCGCGTCGACAGCGTGCCGGCCACGGTCAACGCCGATCCTACCCGCCTGCTGCAAGTGATCGACAACCTGCTCGACAACGCCATCAAATACAGTCCGGGCGGCGGCGAGATCGCGATCAGCGTGCGCCAGGTGGGCGACGCGGCCGAACTGGCCGTGCGCGATTCGGGCCTGGGCATCCCGCCCGAGCTGCTGCCGCACGTGTTCGATATTTTCGTGCAGGGCAAGCAAAGCCTGCAACGCGCCCATGGCGGCTTGGGAATCGGCCTGTCGCTGGTGCGCCGGCTGGTCGACCTGCACGGCGGCTTCGTGCGCATCGACAGCGACGGCAGCGGCAAGGGCAGCACCGCCACCGTCACCCTGCCGCGCCTGGCCGGGCACATGCCCGCGCTGCCGGGTGCAACGAGCGCGCCGGAGCAGCGCCTGCGCCGCGTGATGCTGGTGGAAGACAACGCCGATGCGCGCGAGATGATGTCGATGCTGCTGCAACTGCGGTCCTGCGACGTGGTCAGCGCCGCCAGCGGGCTTGAAGCGATTGCCACGGCGCTGGCCGCGCAGCCGGAACTGGCGTTCATCGACATCGGCCTGCCCGGCATGGATGGCTATGCGCTGGCGCGCGCGCTCAAGGCCGACGAGCGCACGGCCGGCATCGAACTCATTGCGCTGACCGGCTACGGCAGCGAAAAGGACCGCACGCAAGCCATCGACGCCGGCTTCGCGCGCCACTTCACCAAGCCGATCAGGCTGGAAGACCTGGACCTGGCGCTGGCGTGAGCCCCGGGCCAGGTTCGAGCGCCGTGCGCAGCGCCAGCGCATTGGGCAGCGCCGCGCCGGACGCCGTGTTGTCGAAGATGATCCAGACATCGCGCCCCTGCTGCGCGTGGACCGCCATGTCGCGCGCCAGCTGCGCAATGTAGGCCGGCGAATACGCGGAATAGTAGATGCGCGGCGAGCCATGCAGGCGCACGTAGATCGCCTGCGTGGTCGGCACGTGCGGGCCATGCTGGCCCTTGGCCGGATCGGCGATCACGCGCGTGACGCCCGCCCGTTCGAGCAATGCGCTCGCAGCGTCGCCGAACCAGCTGGGATGGCGCGCTTCGCAGGCGAGCATGCAGCCGAACGTGTCGTTCACGCGCGCGAAAAAATCGCCGGCCACGGCGCCGTCAAACGCGAACTTGGGCGGCAGCTGCACCAGCAGGCAGCCGAGCTTTTCGCCCAGCGCCCCGACCTCGCCGGCAAACTGGCGCAGCGGCGCGTCGATGCCGGCCAGGCCCGCATCGTGCGTGATCGCGCGCGGCATCTTGACCGCGAAACGAAACGCCGGCGGCACGCTCGCGGCCCAGCGCGCGTAGGTCTTGGGCTGGTGCGGCCGGTAAAAGGACGAGTTGATTTCGACCGTGCCGAGCACCCGGGCATAGCGCTCCAGGTGGCTGCCTTCGGCATCGAAGGACGGCGCCGCCTCGCGCGAAATGGTCCAGCCGGCGCAGCCGATGCGCAGCACGCCGCCAGATGGAAGTCGTTGAGATGTCATGGCGAGAAAGTGTAGCAGCCCTCGCGCGCCAGGCCGAACACGCTTGGACGGCGCCCGGTCTACAATGGCGTTTTACCAATCCGTACGCAGGAGGATTTCATGACCGACCCCGTCCACATCGTCTGCCCGCATTGCGAAGCGGTCAACCGGCTCGCCCAGGAGCGCCTGAAAGACACGCCGGTGTGCGGCAAATGCGCGAAGGAGCTGTTCGTTGCCACGCCGCTCGACGTCAACACGGCGCGCTTCAACAAGCACATCGAGCGCAACGATATTCCGGTGCTGGTCGATTTCTGGGCCGGGTGGTGCGGACCGTGCAAGCAGATGGCGCCGGCCTATCTGCAGGCGGCCAGGCGGCTCGAGCCGCGCGTGCGCCTGCTCAAGGTCGATACCGAGCATCTGCAGGACCTGGCGGCGCGCTACAACATCCGCAGCATTCCCACCCTGGCGCTGTTTCGCAACGGCCGCGAAGTGGCGCGCCAGCCGGGTGCGATGGATGTGAACGGAATCGTTTCCTGGGTGGACGCTCTGATGCGGCATGCATGATATGCATGCAAAATGTGCGGAAAGGCCGCTGCGGGGCTGCTACAATCGGCTCGTATTGCTAAAGGAGCATGAAACATGACGCAAGAACTTATCTTGGAGCGAAATATGGAAGAACAAAAAAACATGGCGCGGATTCTGTACATCGTGCACGCGCTGGCATTGGTTTTTTCGCTGGGCATGCTGTCGATCATCCCGCTGATCGTCAACTACATCAAACGCGGTGACGCGCAAGGCACGTTTGTCTACAGCCATCACAGCTGGATGATCCGCTCGTTCTGGTGGTTCGTGTTCTGGATGGTGGTCGCCATTTTCTTCGCGGTGGCGCTGGGCTGGCTGTTCGGTATCGGCCTGTTCCTCGCGTGGGTCATCGGCGGACTGGCCTGGATCTGGAAGGCGTATCGCCTGCTGAAAGGGTTCTTCGACCTGGAGAAGAACCAGGCGATGCCGGCGTAATCGATGTAGAGGGACTGGCAGGCTACAGCCGCGCCAGTCCTTGTTCCAGATCCGCGATCAGATCATCGGCGTCCTCCAGCCCGATATTGAAGCGCACCAGCACCCCCGCATCGGTCCACCCCTTGCGCATCGCCCGCATCCGGTACGGCATGACCAGGCTGTTCGCCCCGCCCCAGCTGTAGCCGATGCCGAACAAGGCCAGGCTGTCGACAAAGCGGTCGGTCTGCTGTTCGCTGTAACGCCCATCGAACACCACCGAAAACAAACCGCCCGCGCCGCTAAAGTCGCGCTTCCAGTGCGCGTGGCCCGGACAATCGGCAAACGCCGGATGCAGCACCCGCGCAATTTCCGGGCGCGTCTTGAGCCACGCCGCCACCTTGCGCGCCGCCGCGTCGTGCGCGTCGAAGCGCAGCCGCATGGTCGGCAACGAGCGCAGCACCAGATAGGCGTCGTCCGCGCTCACGCCCAGTCCCAGGCGCATATGCGCCATGGCCAGCCGGTCGTTGAGTGCGCGCTCGCGCGTGATGACGGCGCCCATCAGCACATCCGAGCCGCCCGACTGGTACTTGGTCAGCGCCTGCATGATGATGTCCACGCCCAGCTCGAAGCCGCGCAGCGCCAGCCCGGCCGACCAGGTGTTATCGAGCGCCACCAGCGCGCCGGCGGCATGCGCCGCCGCGCAGATGCCTGGCAAGTCCGGCACTTCCATCGACACCGAACCCGGCGCCTCGGTCCAGACCAGCCGTGTATTGGGCTGCATCAGCGCGGCGATGCCGGCCCCGATCATCGGATCGTAATAGCGCGCCGTGACGCCGAAGTCCTCGCTCAGCCAGCGCCCCAATTCACGGTTCGGGTTGTACACATTGTCGGGCAAGAGCACGTCGTCGCCGCTCTTGAGCAGCGCAAAATCGACCATGGCGATCGCCGCCAGCCCGCTCGGCGCCAGCAGGCAGAACTTGCCGTCTTCGATGGCGGCCAGGCGCGCTTCCAGCGTGAAGGTGGTGGGCGTGCCGTGCAAGCCGTAGGTATAAGCGCTCTTGTCTTTCCAGTCGCCCGAACGCATCGCCGCGACATCCTTGAACAGGACTGTCGAGGCGTGATGGATCGGGGTGGGAAACGCCGCGAAGCCGGCGGGCGGCTCGTAGGCGTCGTGAATGAGGCGGGTCTGCGGGGAAGTTGTCATCGGCTGGCGGCTGTGCGGTGGCGGCGCGGCCACCACAGCGGCCGCGCCAGCCGTGGTGGACTAGACGACCGAAGCCCAGAGATCGTGGGCGTCGGCGGCGGTGATGGTGACCTCGGCAAATTCGCCGACGGTGAGCTTCTTGCCCGGCACCAGCGAACGCTTGATGTGGACCACGCCGTCGATTTCGGGGGCGTCGGCCCACGAGCGGCCGATGGCCTCTTTGGCGCCGACTTCATCGACCAGCACGCGCATGGTCTTGCCGACCTTGGCCTGCAGGCGCTTGGCCGAGATTTCTTCTTGCAGAAGCATGACGCGGCCGCGGCGTTCTTCGCGCACTTCGTCCGGCACCGGATTGTCGAGCAGGTTGGCGGTCGCGCCTTCCACCGGCGAATACGCAAAGCAGCCGAGGCGGTCGATCTGGGCTTCCTTGAGGAAGTCCAGCAGGTATTCGAATTCGGCTTCGGTCTCGCCCGGGAAGCCGGCGATGAAGGTCGAGCGGATCGTCAGGTCCGGATTCATGGCGCGCCAGGCCTGGATGCGGTCGAGGTTCTTCTCGCCGCTGGCCGGGCGCTTCATGCGCTTGAGCACGTCCGGATGGGCGTGCTGCATCGGAATGTCGAGGTAAGGCAGGACCGAGCCGCCGCTCATCATCGGGATGATCTGGTCGACGTGCGGATACGGATACACGTAGTGCAGGCGCACCCAGGCGCCGAACTGCGCGGCCAGCTGGCCGAGCGCTTCGACCAGCTGCGTCATGTGGGTCTTGACCGGGCGGCCGTTCCAGAAACCGGAGCGGAACTTGACGTCGACGCCGTAGGCGCTGGTGTCTTGCGAGATGACCAGCAATTCCTTGACGCCGGCCTTGAACAGGTTTTCGGCTTCCATCATCAGGTCGGCGATCGGGCGCGACACGAGGTCGCCGCGCATCGACGGGATGATGCAGAAACTGCAACGGTGGTTGCAGCCTTCGGAAATCTTGAGGTATGCGTAATGTTTCGGGGTCAGCTTGATGCCTTGCGCCGGCACCAGGTCGAAAAACGGCTCGTGCGGCTTGGGCAGGTGCAGGTGGACCGAGTCCATCACTTCGCCGAGGGCGTGCGGACCGGTCACGGCCAGCACTTTCGGGTGCACTTTCATGATGATGTCGTCGCCTGCAGCATCTTTTTTGGCGCCGAGGCAGCCGGTGACGATGACGCGGCCGTTTTCGGCCAGCGCTTCGCCGATGGCGTCGAGCGATTCCTGCACGGCGGCATCGATGAAGCCGCAGGTGTTGACGATGACCAGATCCGCACCTTCGTACGACTTGGCGGTCTCGTAGCCTTCGGCGCGCAGCTGGGTCAGGATCTGTTCGGAGTCGACCAGCGCTTTGGGGCAGCCGAGCGAGACAAAGCCGACTTTAGGAGCGGCACCAGGAAGGGGAATACGACGAAGTTCGGACATGTTGGAGGCACAATAAAGCAGGGTAATCTGCGATTATACCTGTTTGGGAGGGGGAGTTGGTGGTTTGAGTGTTGCCGGCAGCCATTGGTGCTCGCGCCACTATTGAGTCCGTCGTCCCCGCGAAGGCGGGGACGACGAAATGGGCTACGCCAGCTTTCGCGCTGAAAAGAGAATTACTTCTTCTCCACCGGCGGAAACGGAAACGCCGCCCCGAAAATGCTCTTGCTCTGGTTCTGCATCTGTTCCTGCATCTGCACGAACAGGTTCTTGCTCTGGTCGATGTAGTTGTTCATCATCCCCTGCATCATCGGACCCTGCACATTCATGAACTGGGTCCACATCTCGGGGCTGAACGGCTTCCCTTCGAACGCCCCGGTCTGGCCGGTGGTGAACTTGTTCTGGATGTCCGTGAACGCCTGGACATTTTTCTCCAGGTAGGAGCCCATCATCCCCTGCATGGCGTGGCCGTAATAGCGGATGATCTGCGACAACACACCGCTCGAAAACATCGGCGCGCCGTTCGCTTCTTCTTCCAGAATGATTTGCAGCAAAATGCTGCGGGTCAGGTCTTCGCTGCTCTTGGCGTCGATGACGGTGAACTCATCGGCGTCGAGCACCAGCTGCTTGACGTCGGTCAGGGTGATATACGAACTGGTCTGGGTATCGTACAGACGACGATTCGGGTACTTCTTGATCAGGCGTTCCGTACTCTTTTTTGCACTACTCATCTCAAGGTTCCACTTATTGCGCCGCAGCGCATGTTGACTGATCACGAAAAAAAAGCGGACTGAGGTCCGCTCCTGACACGCCTACTTTTTGCATTATAGAGTGGATATTCGCAAAAATACCACTTTACGCGGCCGTGTGCAGCAAATAGTGCGCCGCACCTAAACTGTAAGTACCAGGCAACGCCCGTTGCCCGGTACTACTGTCCGGTTCAGTCCGCGCGAACCTTCACGTAACGCCCCGGCGCCGGCTCGATCGGCTGGAAGTCGGCATTTCCATGTTTCTTTGGGGCACTGACATTCTTACCACCGTGAGCGGCCAGAAATGCCGCCCATTCCGGCCACCAACTGCCGAGGTGCTCGGTGGCACCGCCGAACCATTGCTCGGCTGGCGGGACGGCGGCGCCGGCTTCCACCTCGGCCCTGGCCTTGGCTTTGCCCTTGCCCTTGACCGCGGCAGCCGGCGCGGTAGCCGGCGCGGGATCGTTGGTCCAGTAGCTGCGCTTGTTCTTCGATGCCGGATTGATCACCCCGGCAATGTGCCCGGACGCGCCCAGCACGAAGCGGTTGGCCCCTGCCTTGCCGGGATTGAGCAGATGCATCGACGCATAACTGGCCTTCCACGGCACGATGTGGTCTTCGCGCGAGCCGTACACGAACACCGGCGCATCGATCGCACCCAGGTTCACCGGCGAGCCGGCCACGGTCAGCTTGCCCGGCTCCTTGAGGCTGTTTTCCAGGTAGGTATTGCGCAGATACCAGCAAAACATCGGGCCTGGCAGGTTGGTGCTGTCCGAGTTCCAGTACAACAAGTCGAACGGCGGCGGTTCCTTGCCCTTCAGATAGTTCGACTGCACATAGTTCCACACCAGGTCGTTCGGGCGCAGGGACGAAAACGTTGTCGCCAGGTCGCGCCCCGGCATCAATCCGCCTTTGGCTAGGGCTTTTTCGCGCATCGCGACCTGGGTCTCGTCGATGAACACTTCCAGCACGCCGGTGTCGTCGAAGTCGAGCAAGGTGGTGAGCAAGGTCAGGCTGGCGGCCGGCTGCTCGCCGCGCGCCGCCAATACCGCCAGCGCCGTGCTCATGATGGTGCCGCCGACGCAAAAGCCGAAGGCGTTGACCTTGTCGCTGCCGGAAATGGCGCGCGTGACCTCGATCGCCTTGATCGCACCGGTCTCGACGTAGTCATCCCAGGTGGTGCCGCCCAGCGAGGCGTCCGGATTGCGCCACGACACCAGGAACACGGTGTTTCCCTGCTCCACCGAGTAACGCACCACCGAGTTTTCCGGCTGCAAATCGAGGATGTAGAACTTGTTGATGCAAGGCGGCATCATCAGCAGCGGCACCTGGTGCACGGTCGGCGTGGCCGGGCTGTACTGGATCAGCTGGAACAGATGGTTTTCGAACACCACCTGGCCCGGCGTGGTGGCGACGTTGCGGCCGACTTCAAAGGCCGACTCGTCCGACAGCGAAATGCGCCCTTTCTGCATATCGCCCAGCATATTGGACAAGCCGCGGGTCAGGCTCTCGCCCTTGGTTTCGATGAGTTTTTGCTGCGCTTCCGGATTGGTTGCCAAAAAATTGGCCGGCGACATGGCGTCCACCATCTGCTGCACGGCGAAGCGGATTTTCTGGCGTTCGCGCGGGCCCGCCTCGACGGCATTGGCCATGGCGGTCAGGAATTCGGCGTTTAACAGGTATGATGCGGCACTGAAGGCCGACATCGGATTGGACAGCCATTCCGGCGCGGCAAAGCGGCGGTCGGCCAGCGCAGGGGTTTTACCGGAAAGAAATTCCTGCCACAATCCCGCTGCTTTTTGCAGATAGTCGTTGCGCAGCGCTTCGAGCGCCTGCTGCGGAATGGTGGCACCGGCGTCCTTGAGCAGGCTGGCGACCGGGCTGGTATCGAGCGGTGCCGGGCGGAACAGGGCCTGCCAGGCGGATGGATCGGTCATTTGCGACATCCATGCGGAGGCCATCGCTTGCGGGTCGGGCATATTCATGTTTGCGTTCATTGTTTCAATCTTTTCCAAGGAAAGTTGTATGTGGCTTGTCGCTATTGCATGGATCTATGTGGTCGGACTGATGGCGGCTACTGAGATAATCGAGCACAGTATTGTCGCAGGCATTATGACCTTTTTGGGCTATTGTGTGTTCCCTTTGTCAATAGTCTGGTACATCGCCGGGTCCAAGATGCGGCGCATGAAGATCGCACAGAAAGAAGAAATGGCGCGCCGCCTACGCGCGGGACGCCAGCAAGAGCATGACGTCACCGGCGAGCGCGAGCATCATCGCCCGTCACGCGACCGGGGCGGCAGCGATGACGATGGCGGCGACAGCGGTGACAGCGGCGGCGGAGACGGTGGCGGCTCCGGCGGCGACTGAGGCCGCGTGGCCTACTTGATCCAGATCAGGCTGGCCTGGCGGCCGGTGACCTGGTCGCGGCGGTAGGAATAGAAGCGGCCGCGCTCGCTTGCAGTGCAATAGGTCCCGCCGGAAACACGGTGTACGCCATCGCGCGCCAGCACGATGCGCGCCAGCATGTAGATATCCGCCAAAAACTTGCCCGGACGCCCGGGAAACGCGGCGAAGGCCTGCGCAATCGATGCCGCCTCTTCTTCTCCACGCGCCTGGGCGGCGAAGCTGTCGACCACGTCGCTGCCGACTTCGAACTGGCTCGGCCCGATGGCCGGCCCCAGCCAGGCGCTGATCTGGCCGGCGCCAGCCGCGCGCATGGACGCCACCGTCTCGCCCAGCACGCCCGCCGCCAGCCCGCGCCAGCCGGCATGCGCCGCGCCCACCACCTTGCCGTCCAGTGAAGCGAACAGCACCGGCAGGCAATCGGCGGTCATGACCGCGCACACCACGCCTGGCGCGTGCGCGACGCTGGCGTCGCCCACCCGCACCGGCTGGCCCGGCTGCACGCTGGCGGCATCGACCACGGCGATACCATGCACCTGCGAAATCCAGGCCGGCTCGCCCGGCAGCGTCTGGCGCAGGCGCTCGCGGTTCAGGCCGACCAGCACCGGATCGTCGCCCACATGCTTGCCCAGGTTCAGCCCACCGCCGCCGGCGCCATCGTCATACGGCGCCGGACTGACGCCGCCGACGCGGGTGGTGGCGATGGCGCCCACGCCGGCCGGCATGTCCGGCCAGTCGGGTGCGATGAGATGCACGCCGTGCATCAGACCTGCTCGGGCTCGGGAATGCCGGCGCGCTCGATCAGCTCGGCAAAATCGTCGGCCAGCGGGACGATCCATTCCATATCCTCGCCGCTATCCGGATGCACCAGCCCCAGGCGGCGCGCCTGCAGCGCCTGGCGCGGGAATACCGGCGTCAGATGCTGCTTGCCGTACACGGCGTCGCCCACCAGCGCGAAGCCGATCGACAGCATGTGCACGCGGATCTGGTGGGTGCGGCCGGTCTCGAGCTGGCATTGAACCAAACTGACGGGACGACGGTCCAACATACCGGTGGCGATGCGCTGATAGTGCGTAATGGCCGGCTTGGCCGAAAAATTGGTCGACACCGCCATCTTGACCCGGTCTTTCGGGTGGCGGCCCATCGACGCGTCGATGGTGCTGCTCAGTTGCGGCGTGCCCCAGACCAGCGCAAAGTACTCGCGCTTGACGCTGCGTGCCTGCAACTGGCGCACCAGGTCGGTTTGCGCCGCCAGGGTTTTGCCGATCACCATCAGGCCGCTGGTGTCCTTGTCGAGCCGGTGCACGATGCCCGCGCGCGGCACGCCGGCCAGCTGCGGGCAATGGTGCAGCAAGCCGTTGAGCAAGGTGCCGGCCCAGTTGCCGGCGCCCGGATGCACGACCAGTCCGGCCGGTTTATTGATGACGATGATATGCTCGTCCTCGAAAACGATGTTCAATTCCATCGCTTCCGGCGTGTAGGCCTCGTCTTCCGGCGCGCTTTGTGGCAGGATGACGACCGCTTCGTCGCCATAGGCGGTATCTTTGCCGCGCGCGGGCTTGCCGTCGACCAGCACGTGGCCGGCGTCGAACCACAGTTGCAGGCGGCTGCGCGAAAATTGCGGAACCAGGCCGGCAATGACCTTGTCCAGACGGTGGCCGCAGGCGTCCGGCGTCAGTTCGAGGTGGATCGGAGAGAGGTCGATGCCGGGGGCGGCAGCGACGTGTTCGTCGCCCGCCTCGTCGTCGAGGTCGATCTCCAGATCGGGGTCTAAGGGCAAATCCGCCGAATTCGGCGTTGGAGTTAATATCACAGCAGTCCCATCGGCTATAATCAGCCTTTCGTTGAATCTCAGTTAATACTCTCTTGCAAAAAGTTATGCAAAAAAAATTATCGCGTGTTGTTGCCAATACTGTTGCTACTACTCTTCTGCTCGGTTTGTCCGCATGCAGCTTGTTGCCGGAAAAAACCGACGAGACCAAAAACTGGCCGGTGACGAAATTATACGCTGAGGCACGCGAAGAAATGGCGGGTGGTCACTACGAGGCGGCAATCAAGCTGTTCGAGCGCCTCGAAACCAACTACCCGTTCGGCAATTATGCAGCGCAGGCGCAGATGGAGATTGCGTACGCCCACTACAAGAGCCAGGACCAGGCGCAGGCGCTGGCGGCGGTGGAGCGCTTCATCAAGCTGCACCCGAACCACCCCAACGTCGACTACATGTACTACCTGCGCGGGCTGATCAACTTCAACGACCAGATCGGCTTCCTCAGCTTCGTGTACGAGCAAGACCCGACCGAGCGCGACCCGAAAGCGACGCGCGAAGCGTTCGCCGCCTTCAAGGCGCTGGTCGACAAGTTCCCCGACAGCATCTATGCAGCCGATTCGATCGCCCGCATGAAGTATTTGATCAACGCGATGGCGCAGTACGAAGTGCACGTTGCCAACTACTACCATGACCGTGGCGCCTACCTGGCGTCGCTGAACCGTGCGATGGCGGCGGTGGCGGACTACCAGGATGCGCCGGCGCGCGAAGAAGCGCTATTCCTGATGATGCGCAACTACGACAAGCTCGGCATGCCGCAGCTGCGTGACGACACCAAGCGCATTTTCGAGCGCAACTACCCGGGCAGCAAATATCTCGATCCGAACTTGGGTGAAAAAGCGTGGTGGAAGTTCTGGGCACGATCGAAGAGCCCGGCAAAGTAAATCGCGCCATGGCGAGCACATCAAAGACCGGGGAAACCCGGTTTTTTGTTGCCCCACCCGCCGGTGTCAGGTCTGACATTCGGACACAGACTGAACATTCGCTTGCCCTACATCCCACCGCAGACGCGGTTATTGTCGAGCTCGTGTCTGAATGTCAGACCTGACACCGAGGGTTGACGACACCGAGGGCTGACACCGAGGGTTGGACACCGAGGGTTGAAGGCTCAGCTCGTGTCCGAATGTCAGACCTGACACCGCCGGTAAGTGCCGCCGGAGATGGTTGTCAGTCTTCGACCTTGCGCCGGAAAATCCAGGTGCGCTCGTCCGAATCCTTCTTGTCGAAGGCATAGCCGTCCACCTTGAAGCTCTTTAACTTCTCGGCGTCCACGATGCCCTTGACCGCCGCATACCGCGCCATCAACCCGCGCGCCCGCTTGGCGTAGAACGAAATGATCTTGTACTTGCCGCCCTTCCAGTCCTCGAACACGGGCGTGATCACCGGCACGCTCAAGAGCTTGGGCTTGACCGATTTGAAGTACTCTTCCGACGCCAGGTTGACCAGCGCCTTCGCGCCGTTCTCGGCAATCGCCGCGTTCAGCGCACCGGTCACTGTCTCGCCCCAGAAGGCGTACAGGTCCTTGCCCGCCCCGGTGGCCAGCTTGGTGCCCATCTCCAGCCGGTGCGGGTGGATCAGGTCGAGCGGACGCAGCACGCCGTACAGGCCGGATAGAATACGCACGCCGCGTTGCGCATGGTCGAGCTGGCCCGGTTTGAGCGAGCGGGCGTCGAAACCGGCGTACACGTCACCGTTGAAGGCCATGATGGCCTGGCGCGCGTCCCTGGTGTCGGCGCTCCAGCTCGCATAGCGGCCAACGTTGAGCACGGCCAGCGCGTCGGAAATGTGCATCAGACTGCCCAACTCGGCCGGCGAATAGTGGCGCAGCACGTCGATCAGCGCGCTGGAACGGTCAAGAAAATCGGGCGTGGTGTGGAGTGTGGTGGTCGGGGGTGTGTCAAGGTCCAGCGATTTGGCGGGCGACAAAACAATCAGCATAAGATTCAATCAACTTACTACGAATAAACAGACCAATATGATACCCGCTCCAGCCAAACGCATCGTGCTCGACACCAATGTCTGCCTCGACCTGTTCGTCTTCCACGATCCCCGCTGGGCCAGCCTGCTGGCCGCCATCGACAGCGGCGCGGTCGAGGCGGTCACGCGCGCGGATTGTCGCGAGGAATACCTGGTGGTGCTGCACTACAAGCACCTGCCGCTCGACGAGGCCAGCCGCCCGCTCGCGGCCGCGCGCTTCGACGCCGTCATCACCGTGCTCGCGCCCGACGCCAAGCCGGTGCGCCTGCCGGTCTGCACCGACCGCGACGACCAGAAGTTCCTCGAACTGGCGCGCGACGCCGGCGCCGACATCCTCATCACCAAAGACAAGGCCCTGCTCAAGCTCGCGCGCAAGACCGCCCAGGCCGGCATGTTCCGCATCATGCTGCCGGAAGCCTGGGTCAAGCTGACGGCGGCCGCGCCGGCCTGAGCGGCGCCGCCTTGAGCGGGTGAACGCCGATGTGTGCGACGATGTCAGGTCGCTGGCGTACTCATGAAACGTTCCGGGCCGCATGGGCCGAGGGCTGCCGATCGCGCGCCATCCATGATCTCCTCGCTGGCAAGGCGGCCAGCGATCGCCGCCAATGTCACTCCCGGATGCATCGCGCAAACGTACAGGCCCGCGACAGCGGGAAGATATCCAATGATGGGAATGCCATCGGCCGGAATCGGCCGCAGGCCGACACAGGCCCATTCCGGCTTGATCTCACCAACCCCGTCGAGTTCATTGCCGATTGCGCCAGCGGTGCGGAGCGCCATGGCCAATGGCTGGTTTTCGAAGGCGTCATCGAGGAAATCCTCGGCCGCGAACAAGGTCCCATCCGCGCCTTGCCGCACCTCCATTTCAGGGCTGGAGATAATGGTACGGACAAGACCGGGCCGGGATGTGTAGCGAATCAATACCGCCGGGGAGGATGCAATTGGAAGCGATACATGCAATTTTTCGCTCAGCCTTCCGATGCCGGTGCCGGCTGCCAGTACGACCGTGCCGGCCTCGATCCTGCCGCTGCCCGTCTCGATCCCCGTCACCCGCGCGCCCTCGACTACAAGGCCGACAACCGGCGTCTGCGTGAGGATCGTCGCCCCATGCTCCCTGGCGCCTGCGATCAATGCATGCGTCGCTGCGACCGCGTCGAGCGCGCCCTGCTCTGGCGCGTAGACGGCTTGGACGGGCGGCTTCCTGAGATTCGGTTCCAGCTGGGTTATGCGGGACCGGCTCACCAGCACCGTGCCGGGCCGCATGGTTTCAGCGTGCATGGATTCGCCTGCGTTCAGGCCATACGACAGGGCCCCCGTCCACTGTATCTTCAGTCCAGGCAGTTGCGTTTCCAGGCGACGGTACTCACTAATGGCGGCGCCACGTAATTGCGCAATAGGATCAGGACCGATACTGGACGTATTAAGCCATGCAAATGATCGCCCGGTCACGCCGGAGGCGATGCCTTCGGCCTCAACGACCGTGACCTGCGCGCCTTTACGCGCCAGATGGTACGCCAGCGATGCCCCGACGATGCCTGCCCCGATGATGATGATACGTTTGGGTTCTTCATGATTCATACAACGACCTCGACCTGAATATCAGCTTGCAATTCATTTCCCTTATCGGTGTCGGCGGCAACGCCACCGCCGATTATAGGGTTGGCGCAGGGCCTTGCGCATTGCTTGCGACCGGTGGAAGACCGCAACACGGCCATCGAATCCGGCTTCGACCAGTATTTCGTCAAACCGGTCGACATCGAGCGGCTTAACGACCTGCTGTTCCAGATCGCGCCGGCCTGAGCCGTCGGCGGCGACGGCGACGGCTGTTTTAGCGGACCGGTGGATTATCCGGAAATGCGACACGCGTCCACGCCGCTCCATCGAACCACGCCAGGTCCTTGAATCCGAACGACCACAGCACGCCATCTTGCACCTCAAGCACGTTGGCATCGGCAATTTTCGGAACCAGGCCGGTGCTTAATCGCTCAATGTGTTCTCCGTCGAAGGTGAACAGGCCGCTCTCGGAGGCGAGATAGACAGTATCGCCAAATACCGCGACGCTGGAAAATATCTCATCGACATCGGCAGCCCCCATCGCAGCGAAGCCGTCTTTCCAATTCCCTCGAAGCAGGGTTCCGTTAACGCCGCACACCCACACCTCGTCCGAGCTGGCGCAGCAGATGGCGAGCAGTGCGGCATCAGCATCGCACTGAACCGGACTCCAGGCCATTCCGTCATAGTGAAAAATCCGGCCTGAATCGCCAACCGTATAGATATCGGTCTCATTCATGCCGCCGATATCGCTCAGCATCCGCATGTCCGCAAACAAGTCGTCGGTGTCGCTGAGATCGCCCGCGACAAGTCGGGCCAGGTTGGCATCGAAGTCGCTCGTCGACTTCAGCAAGCCCTGGTCGGCATGCACCCACGTCTCATTCTCCCGGCGATAAACCTGTCCCATGCCGCCGCACACGTACAGCCGCTTGCCGATTTCACGAATGGCGCTCACGTAGCCGTACTTGTCCGCCTCGGGGGTGCTCAAGCCGGCGTCGGCAATCTGCTCGATGATGTCGCCGCCGACGTATTCGAGCCGGACTTGCCCTTCGCTGGACAGGGTGCAGACCATGCGCCGCGGTCCGGTCCTGGCAACGCAAACCGAAACACCTTTCCAATCGGGCAAATCGTGGCGAACCCATTGGTTCTGCGTTTTTTGATTGTCGAAGATGAGGACGCGGGAGTACCGCTCTTCAGGATCGAGACCGTCGAGCTCTGCGCACAGATAAATACAGTCCTTCTCGATCACGCATCCCGCCATGAAGGTCAGCGCTGCGTCGTATTCGTTCGCCATCCGTTTTCCTCTTCTTGCCTTACGACCCACAGGAATGAACCTTCCTGTACACAACCATACCACTGCCGCACGCCGGTCCCTGCTGTTTCCCATGCGGCCGGCGGATGGCCACGCGCGCCTGCGCTAGAATAGCTGTCCGCACAACTTCCAGATCGCCCACGTCCACTCCCGTCCTGCACACCCGCCTGCCCGCCGTCGGCACCACCATTTTTTCGCTGATGTCGGCGCTGGCCAGCGAGCATGGGGCGGTCAACCTGGGCCAGGGCTTCCCCGACTTTGCCTGCGAGCCGGCCCTGCTCGACCATGTCGACGCCGCCATGCGCGCCGGCCACAACCAGTATCCGATGATGACCGGCGTGCCCGCCCTGCGCGGCGCCATCGCGGCCAAGATCGCGGCCGTGTACGGCGCGCAGTACGACGCCGCCAGCGAGATCACCGTCACCGCCGGCGCCACCCAGGCCCTGACCACCGCCATCCTGTGCTGCGTGCATCCGGGCGACGAGGTGATCGTGATCGAACCGGCCTACGACAGCTATCTGCCGGCCATTACCCTGGCCGGCGGCGTGCCGGTCCTGGTGTCGATGCAGCTCGGCGAGCAAGGCTACACCGTGCCGTGGGACCGGCTGGCCGCCGCTGTCACGCCGCGCGCGCGCCTGATCGTCATCAACACCCCGCACAACCCCACCGGCTCGGTGCTGCGCGCGGCCGACATGCGGGCCCTTGGCGACATCGTGCGCGGCAGCGACATCGTGATCCTGTCGGACGAGGTGTACGAGCACATGGTCTACGACGGCGCGCGCCACGAGTCGGTGAGCCGCTATCCTGAACTGGCCGAACGCAGCTTCGTGGTGTCGAGCTTCGGCAAGACCTACCACGTCAAGGGTGAGTTTCAGGCATGGACACACTAGTTCTGAGTTTGTACGGTGTGGACATTTGCCTATAGGGCACCTCGAAAAACCGACCCAGCCGTGGCATCATAGCGGCTCCTGTTGCTGACCTAATTTCATGATCAAGACGAGTCTGTTTGTCGACCAGGAACGCGAAGCCAAGCTGAACAAGCTTGGTGATGCGCTCAAGGTGATGGAGCAGCATGTCGACTTCATCGCGCTTGCCGATGCGGTTGATGAAGCCGCTCCCCGTCCCGGCCGCGAACGCGGCGGGCATCCTCCGTTCCCGACCGAACTCATGGTTCGCGTCCTGCTGATCCAGCAGTTGTTCAACCTGAGCGACGAACAAATGGAATTCCAGTTGCTCGACCGCCTGAGCTTCCAGCACTTTGTCGGACTGCGTTCCAGTAGTCAGACACCGGACCGGACAACGATCCGGACGTTCAAGGAGCGCCTGCTCAAGGCCGGTGCCAGCGAGAGTATCTTTGACGCCGTCAACCGCCAGCTTTCCAGGCATGGCTACATTGCGCGTGGCGGCCAGATG
>NZ_WHJH01000359.1 GCF_011682145.1 Massilia mucilaginosa | reverse complement strand
GCTCTTGATGACGGTCAGCGCCTGCAGCTGCGACACATCGGCCAGCCGGCCGCAGAACGGCCGCCAGCGCGGGTCGACGCGGGGGAACCGCGTTGCGCTGATCCACTGGTCGGCCGGCTGCGGATCGGCGATGAAAGCGGCGAACGCCAGCAGGTCTTCGTAGCGGACGTCGACCAGGTGTTTGCCATGCGCGCGAATCCAGTACAGGAAGCGGTCAGCCTCCTTGCGGCAGTTGCGCACGGTGCGCGGCGACAGATTCGGCCGGCGTAGCCAAAGCGCAATCAG
>NZ_WHJH01000358.1 GCF_011682145.1 Massilia mucilaginosa | reverse complement strand
GCGCGCCAGGGCCAGCTTGTCGAGCGCCTGCCCGAGCGCGCCCTGGCGCCGCAGCGCCAGTGCTTCGAGCCGGGCGACGCGCACGTCGATGTCGCGCCGGGCGAACATCAGCGCCTTGTCGGGAATGCGCGTGCGCGCCTGGCGCACGATGCCGTCGATCGCCTCGGGCACGATCTCGACCAGTGAGTGACCGAGGCTTAGCCAATCATCATGACCGATCTCCTGGTCGGCGCCGGCGCTGGCCAGCACCTCGATGGCGCGCGCGCCGAACTGCCTGGCCTCCTC
>NZ_WHJH01000357.1 GCF_011682145.1 Massilia mucilaginosa | reverse complement strand
GATTCATTGGTGCCGAGCCACAGGTAGCCGTCGCGCGTCTGGGCCATGGCGCCGACCTGGCTCGGGCCGCCGTCGGCGGCGACCCAGCGCCGGTGCTCCAGCTGCTCGAACGAGCGCACCTGCGCCAGTGCCTGCGCCACGGCGCTGAACGCGAGCACCAGCACAAGGGCGGCCTTACGCCGCCACGGTGTGCTGGACATGCTGTGCGGTGTCATACGATGTGGGTCCTGTTCGCCGGGCGGGCAGCGGCCGGCAAAGTCGCTGTTCATGGCGCGCGATGATACC
>NZ_WHJH01000356.1 GCF_011682145.1 Massilia mucilaginosa | reverse complement strand
CGCCCCGGTTGACGGTGGGGCCGGCTGGCGTGGGCAGGCTGGCCTGGCCGGAGAGCAGCGCGAATTTGAGCGAACCGTCCGGCCACACGTTTTTGACGTTGACCTGCAAGGCGCCCTGGTCCGAGCCGAGCGTGCGTCCCGCCGGCACATCGCCGCGACGGAAGGCGAAGCCCAGGCAGAACGGCGCCGAGGCCTGGCCGGTGGTGCTGACAACGGTAAACGAGGCGTTCGGAACCGGCGCGCCCGGCTGCGGCACGACCGGCGGCGTCCCCTGGTCGAAGGGACC
>NZ_WHJH01000355.1 GCF_011682145.1 Massilia mucilaginosa | reverse complement strand
CCCGACGCCGCTGCGCAGCGACTGGCTCGATGCGCTGGCCGGCAGCCTGGTCAGCCAGGCGCTGGACGTGCCGCTGCCCTGGACTTACCGGGGCCGCGTGCGCGCGGGCACCGATGCGGCGCTGGTGGAAGTGATGGCGGTACTGGCCGACGACGCCGTCGGCGAACTGGCGCCCGGCACGCCGCAGCCGCCGCTGGTGGCCGCCGTCGACGTCGAACTGGCGGCGCTCGGCATCGTTCTCCCAAGCCAGGTCAGGATCGACCTGCTCGACCCGGCCCAGCGTCCG
>NZ_WHJH01000354.1 GCF_011682145.1 Massilia mucilaginosa | reverse complement strand
GTGCCAACCGCTGGCGATCACGCTGCCGAAGATGGACCCCGCGGCCGCGTCATGGTCGACGTGGAAAGGCTGCGGGTCGAACTGGGTGGCGAAGGCGATGATTTCTTCCTCGCTCACGGTGCGGCTGCCCACGGCAATCTCCTGGCCGACGTAAAAGTCCTCGAAATACCATGTGCTCTTCTTCATGCCATGGCGCCCGTCGCGAAACCCGGCTGCGCGATGAAACGCTGCAGGTGATGGTCGGAGTCGCCCAGCGACAGCTCGATCATGGTCAGGCGCTTGAAGTG
>NZ_WHJH01000353.1 GCF_011682145.1 Massilia mucilaginosa | reverse complement strand
AGGGTCGAGAGCAGGATGGTCATGGCGGGCGCGGGTTCGGCAAAAGCTGACATTCTACCTGCGCGCGGGACTGGCATTGGCCCGCTCAGGCTTGGTGTTGCTACTCCGTAACATCAACAGGCATAAATCTTGCATCTGACTGGAGTTGAAGGACCAAGCTGTTGTGTTCTCGTCCAGAATCGTGCGTACGAGAAATATGTTTACGCATTCCGTCCCAATGCTACGTTAGTATATGAATCGATTGCCCTCGCGTGGAGTGTTGCGCCATTTTTTGTCACATGAATAAA
>NZ_WHJH01000352.1 GCF_011682145.1 Massilia mucilaginosa | reverse complement strand
GCCGCCGCATCCGCCAGATTGTTCCTGCACCGCCTTCAATACGCGCGATCGCAACTCAGCTTCCATCTTGAGCAATTCTGCCTTCGCCTTCATCACCGGGCCCCCTGTCGCCTTGTGATAAGCAAACAGACCGGCAGTCGAGAAAGGCGCATCGTTTGTCGTCATCG
The DNA here is from genome assembly GCF_011682145.1 of Massilia mucilaginosa. Classification (GTDB taxonomy): domain Bacteria; phylum Pseudomonadota; class Gammaproteobacteria; order Burkholderiales; family Burkholderiaceae_D; genus Telluria_A; species Telluria_A mucilaginosa. Next base: position 121 of record NZ_WHJH01000352.1, on the reverse strand, counting down.
CGGTAAGGCTTGCCAATAATTCATATTCATCAGCGTGCCATCGCCGGCGCGGCCACTCAGACAACAACGCCCGGCAGCGGGTCGTGCCCCCGCGCGTGCGCGGGCAGGCAGGCCCGGTCGC
>NZ_WHJH01000351.1 GCF_011682145.1 Massilia mucilaginosa | reverse complement strand
ACTTTGGCATATTTTCTCACGTTTTAGCCGATAACATATCACGCAAGAATGACACCTCCATATCAGCCGCCATGCATACCGAAATCTACCTTGACGCAAACGCCACATCGGCCGTCCATCCGGCAGCGCTTGCCGCCGCCACGCAGGCCATGCGCGACTGCTACGGGAACCCCAGCAGCAGCCACGCCACCGGCCTGAAAGCGAAGGCCATGCTCGACGGCGTGCGCACACTGGCGCGCCGCGTGCTCGGCGCGGGCCAGGGCAGGCTGACGTTTACCAGCGGCGCCA
>NZ_WHJH01000350.1 GCF_011682145.1 Massilia mucilaginosa | reverse complement strand
CGCTCCATGCCCGGGCGGCGACGCCTGGCGAAACGCTGGCGGCCTTTCACGCCGCCCTGCACGCGGGCGACGAGGCACGCGCGATGAAGTTGCTCAGCCCCGAGGCCATCATTTACGAGGCCGGCCACGTGGAGCGTTCACGCAGCGAATATGCGGACCATCACCTGGCGGACGACATTGCGTTCGCCAGGGCCACCACGCGCAGGGTATTGCGGCACAAGGAGCGGATCGACGGCGAGATCGCCATCATCCTCGACGAGCCCGAGAGCAAAGGGACTTTCAAGGGCAA
>NZ_WHJH01000034.1 GCF_011682145.1 Massilia mucilaginosa | reverse complement strand
AGCGACACGGTAGCTGGAGCTAATGCGAGTGCGGTTATTTACTCGCTGCTGGAGACGGCCAAAGCGAATGGCCTGGAGCCTTACACATGGCTGCGCCGGGTGCTGCGCGACTTGCCAGCGGCGAAAACCGTGGATGACGTCGCGGCGCTGCTGCCGTGGAATATGAAGGATTTGCATACCCCCGATTTAACCAGCGGCGTGACTTCCTGAACAGTCTGGGGTTGATGGATCGCTTACGCTCGACGAGCACGCGCAAGCCCGATTGATTGCCGAAGCGTGCAGTACCCCCGACGAGAAGCATGCGCGCTGGACACTCAAATTGCTAGCCGGGCGAGTGGTGGAGCTGGGACTGGCCGAGTCGATTTCACCGGAGACGGTGCGATCCTACCTCAAAAAAACGACCTCAAGCCATGGCAAAAACGGGAGTGGTGCACACCCGAAGTAAGTGGCGATTTTGTCGCTGCCATGGAAGATGTGCTTGACCTGTATGACGCCCCGTACGATGCCCAACGACCGGTGACCTGTTTCGATGAAACGCCACGGCAGTTGATTGATGACGCCAGACCGGCTCAACCAATGCAGCCAGGCCAGCCAGCGCGGGAAGATACGGAATATGTACGTTGCGGCGTGGCCGACATCATGCTGTTTTGCGAACCGGCGACCGGTCGGCGCGAAGCATGGGTTACCGAGCGACGTACCAAGGCCGATTTTGCACGCGCTATGGAGCGCCTTGTGGAAACCTATCCGCATGCCGAGGTGATTCGGGTAGTCATGGACAATTTGAACACGCACAAACCGGGATCGTTATATGACACGTTCCCACCCGAAAAGGCGAACGCCCTGTTGAAAAAGCTTGAATTTCACTACACGCCCAAGCATGGGAGTTGGCTGAACATGGCTGAAATTGAGTTTGCTGCCCTGTCGCGTCAGTGCCTGGATCGCCGTACCTCAGACATCACCACTCTGGCGAGACTGGTCAACGCTTGGAAAGATGCGCGCAATCAGTGCGGCACGCCGATCCGTTGGCAATTCACGTCGCGCCACGCAAGAGAGACGATGGCGCGTTGCTATCCATCACAATCAACTGGATGATCTACTAGGACGGACATCTTCAAGCGCAATCTGGCAGCGACTTCCTACATAGAAAAAAATCAATACGCTACAGGGTTGCGGCGAGATGCCGGGCTGGGGAGGGAACAGCAGCTAAACTTTGCGTACCGGTTGAATACGCCGAGGATCTGGCCGTTCTTGTCGCACAACTTTTCAGGGTTATAATTGCCTCCAGTTCGTTGAAGCCAAAGCGTGTGCCGGTGACGTCGGGGGCGGGCCGATCCGGGTGCGCCGGTAAGGCGATCATGGCAATATCCGTCGCAGGACCTGGTCAAGCACGGCCACCTCGACAACACCCTCCAGGCGCAATCCCAATTTGCTGACCGTCGGTTCGATGAGCCCAGCAGGAGCATGCTCTGGCTCGGCCACGGCTGCGCCAATGCCGGTGCCGCCACCGTCATCGGCAACAGCGCGCAGGCCGTCTCGCAGGTGCCGCTTGGCCCTCCCTTAACAGTTTGCGCCAGGGGAACACCAGATTAGTGTTGGCATTCTGCTCTGGGGGCCATGCGCAAGATGGAAGCGTGAGGCAACAACGATTGCATGACCTCGGAAAGCTCGAACTCGTCGGTGAGCCATCAGTTGTTGCCACGTTTTGAGGTGCCGACGATTGTTGAATTATTGTGCCCATAATCGAATTTGTGGACACAATCGCTTTGTCTCTCACCCCAAATCATTCCGCTAGCGGCATCGCATGAGTAGACGGCGCTGCTTGACTCTTGGACTAGAGCTGGCCACCCACACCTTTAAACTTTTCGACAAACGCTGCAAGCTTCTGAAATACGCCCTGTTTTTTGTTCAGATATTGGGGGTTCAAAGGGCTCATCTTTGGCAGTACGGCATTGAGCTCCGTACCATTGTCACTGGCAAATTCCCGTTTAAGTGAGGTAGTTAGATAGCGTCTTGCTGCCGCCTCATTGAGCTTTTCATCGTTAATCAAATCAGTAGCCTCACGGTTACGCTCAGATTGAGCGAAGGTGAAAAAAGCTTCGATGACGCTAGCTTTGTCACCTAGCTTGTCCAGATCAGTTTGATTGATGAAGTCCACCAGCAAACTTTCTTTGGCGCGGTTTCCCAAGCTCGTGCGAATTACGCGGCGAGCTTCATCCACAAGTTCCGATTTGCTCTTGATTTTTTTGTTATGGTCAAAGATCAGCTCCAGGATATAGTCTAGGTTGATTTCCTGAGACCTCAACAGGTCGACCTCAAAGACCACATCGTCCCAATCGATGGTGGAGTTACCTTGCTCGGCTCCAGCTTTCTGGCGCCTAAGCCAGTCACGTACATCATTGTACGTCGATCGGTAATCCTGAATTTTTCGCTCAGCAAGGACCGGAATGGCCTTTAGAGCCGTGAGATCGTCATCGGCTAAATAGTGCTTTGCTTTAAATGCCTCGATCGATGCTGGGTCGCCGATATCGACGCGTTGCAGTTCCTTCAGGCTAACGAACTCATCATAGTTTTGTAGGACGTTTTCGACGCGCAAATACTCGCCAAACAGCTTGGCAAACGCCTTTTTATCTGCCTCCGTTTCAATGGCTGCGGGGTCAGGGAACCGAGTTTCTAGCTCTGTCACAACATCCTTAAAGCCTCGCCGTGCCTCCCCGGTAGCGGCATCGGTAAAGCCTTCCATGTATTCGGTGTAGCTTTTCTCCAGCACCACGTTCTTAGTATTCTTATCGCCGAACAGGGTGATAGCGTCGATGGTTGGCTGTTCCAGGTCGCGGAAGGTGACAATATTCCCGAATGTCTTCGTGGCGTCAAAGATCCGGTTCGTGCGCGAATAGGCCTGAATGAGACCGTGGTAGCGCAAGTTCTTGTCAACAAACAAAGTGTTCAACGTGGGGGCATCAAAGCCTGTTAGGAACATGCCTACCACGATCAACAGGTCGATTTCCTTTGCCTTAACCTGCTTGGCCAGGTCGCGGTAATAGTTCTGGAAGCCATTGCTGTCCACGCTAAAGCTGGATTTAAACAGCATGTTATAGTCCGCTATGGCAGCACTTAGAAACTCTTTCGCGCTACTGTTCATGGCCGATACATCAAAGCTTTCGTCCTGAATGTCTCCAATCGCGTCTTGTTCTTCATTGGCAGCAAACGAGAAGATAGTAGCGACACGCAAGCTCCTGGCGTTTCCCTTCTGTAATTCCTTAAATGACTCGTAGTAAAGTTTAGCTGCGTCAACACTGCTGACTGCAAACATGGCATTGAAACCCTTGTTGCCCGGTTGGGATCGGTGAGTCTTCTGCCGGAAATTGTTCAGTATATATTGTGTGATCTCACGAATGCGGTCAGGGTGTAGTAAGGCCTGCTTGTTCTCCGCCGCGCTCAGTTTTTTCTCATCCTTCTCAGTTTCAATTGCCTTGAATTGTGGACGGACATCGTTATAATCCACCTTGAATTTCAAAACTTTTTCGTCACGAATGGCATCGGTGATTACGTACGAATGCAATTCCCGTCCGAACACGCTAGTCGTGGTATCAGCGCCAAGCGCGTTCTCTAAAAAAATCGGGGTTCCGGTAAAGCCGAACTGGTAGAATTTCTTGAACTTCTTTTTCAGGTTCTTTTGCGCCTCGCCAAATTGGCTGCGATGGCATTCATCAAAAATGAATACTACTTGCTTGTCATAGATTGGAAGGTCGACTTCACTCTTCATCAGGTTGTTAAGCTTTTGGATAGTAGTGACGACGATCTTGTCGTCTTCCTTCTCTAGATTACGCTTTAGACCCGCCGTGCTATCTGATCCATTTACACTATCTGGTGAAAAGCGTTGATACTCCTTCATGGTTTGGTAATCAAGATCCTTGCGGTCCACGACGAAGAACACTTTGTCGATGAAGTCCAGTTCCGTTGCCAGACGCGCTGCCTTAAAACTGGTGAGTGTCTTGCCTGAGCCGGTTGTGTGCCAGATAAAGCCACCGCTCTCCGTATTGCTCCAGTTTTTTGCCTGGTATGCGCTGTTGATCTTCCAAAGAATGCGTTCCGTCGCGGCAATTTGGTAGGGACGCATCGCGAGCAGCGTGTTGTTTGCATCAAAAACTGAGTAGTGAAGAAGCACATTGAGCAGAGTGTGTTTCTGGAAAAAGGTAGCGGTGAAGTCTTTCAAGTCCTTTATAAGACTATTGTCAGCCTTCGCCCAATTCATTGTGAAATCGAAGCTATTTTTATTCCGATGAGTCGTGTTTGCAAAGTAGCGGCAGTCGGTGCCGTTAGAGATTACAAACAGCTGCAAATACTTGAAAAGGGAGTAAGCGCTGTTAAAACTTTCTTTGCTGTAGCGGTGCACCTGATTAAACGCCTCGCGGATTGCTACGCCGCGTTTTTTCATCTCTACCTGAACAAGAGGCAAGCCATTGACCAGAATAGTGACGTCATAGCGGTTAGCGCGCGTGCCAGTCTGCTCAAACTGCTTGATCACCTGAACTTTATTGCGTGCAACATTCCTTTTGTCCACCAAATAAATATTTTGGATACGTCCGTTGTCAAAGACAAAGTCGTGAACGTAATCGTCGTGGAATTTCCGTGTCTTCTCGACGATGCCATCGCCTGGTTTGTCCAGCCATGTGTCAACAAACCGTAGCCACTCGCTATCAGCGAATTGCGTGTTATTGAGCGTTTGAAGTTGGAAGCGCACATTGGCGAGCAAGGCCTGGGGCGTGCTAAGGCCAGGCAAATATTCATAACCCTGGTGTCGCAGATCCTCAATGAACTCCCGTTCTAAATCCGCCTCGCTTTGATAACTTCCGGCAACTTGCCACTCTTGGGCATATTTATCTAAAACGATAAAATTTTTAGATTCGGCAATGGTGCTGTATTCGATCATGTGTTTTTTTCCTGCCAAAATTTATGGCGATCGACCATGTACTTGACCAGAGTTTCCAGAATCTTCTTCTCTTCTGGCTTTAGCGGCGCAACTTCTTCTGCAGCGTGTTTAGAATGACTAGAGAAGTTGACAATGCGCTTTGCATATGGGTTAGGTAAACCATCGTCTGTTGCGGGTAAAAGATGCTCCCATCTTTTGTAACCGAGGAATGTGGCGGTTTTTTCTAGCACATTCCTAAGTAGATTAAAATGATATTTTTCGACCTGTCCGCTTTTTATGATCTCTTCTAGCTGCGATATCAGATGCAGGTGATATGAGAAAGGAGAATCGTTTGGCTGTTCTATGAGATGAACACTACCATCCTCATTTTTCTCAAGTCGCGATTTACTGAACCACTTCGATTTCCAATGGTAACGTTCTGTCTTTTCATCACTGCCAAACTCGTTGCAAAGGACGTTGAAAAAAATCGGACTATGGGTTGTAATAACAAACTTGACGCCGGATTCGTTTGATTTTATCAGTTGCGCCAAGTCAACGGCCAATTGAATCAGATGGTTATCGTCCAGAGAGCTGACTGGGTCATCAACAAATACATATTCAAGCTGATTATATCGATCCGTTTCACGCTCGCTTGGCTCAACAATATTAAGAACACTGATGACTTGTTCAATTAGTGTGCAAAATATGCTCCATATGAAATTGCTTTCTTCGCCCTTAGATATTTTCATAGTTCCAGAATGCGCATCATCGCCCCCTTCAATTGAGAAGGTCACCTCCGAAAACGCTGGGACCGTGATCTCTTTGCCATCTTTATCTTTAGTATTATATTGGGCGTTGAATCGGGGCGTGAGCTTGTCATTGGTGTAACGCTGGAAATTAGTGATAATGTTCCGGTCTTGCCCTTGTACATTTAGGACCCAATCCGTAAACGAATTAGGCTGAATTTTCAGTTTCGATTTTCCAACGCCATCTAAATCATTGTCCCAATAGAACAAATCTTCGGTAAAGGAGTTGTAATAGAGCATTTTGTTGCGAGAGAGTTCAGGCTGATCAACTTCGTCTTCTGATTGAGATGCAATTATTTTTTTGAATTCCCGGGATAACTGTGTCTTGCCGGCGCCATTAAAGGCATAGATGAGTTGAACCTTAGGAACTGGTTTTGTCTCTTCTACTATCTTTGTTTTTTCGGCAACCGTCTTTTGAATCTTCTTAGAGGTGGTCAGCTGTTGGGCGATTTCTGTTAGCGTTTTACCCATTTTAAATCTCCACCATTGCCCGCTTCGGGAAGGCAAACAATAAATCGCGGTAATATTGACATTGTTTTTTGCGCAGTACGATCTCTCGCGGCAATCCTTCAGCGATCGCATTGTTAAGGGTATCGAACTTGTCGAGAATAGCGACGATTCGAGCCTGCTCCGCAAGCGATGGAAAAGGTAGTTTCAATTGGTCAAAGGTAGCAAGATTTATATTGCTTTGAGCGCTGCTTTTCTCTTTCCCTATCTCTTCCAGTTTTCTTTTAGTAGATTGAAGAAGGTATTCAACATAGTCAGAGCTGGTTTTCGCAGGGTCGGCAACAAAACCGATGACACTGTCAGGAAAACAAGAATCGAAACCCAGTATAGATGTTTCCGCAATGTTGGCTGCAATGGTGATGCAAAGCGTACCTTTGGGCCATAGCTTACTTTGTTTTAGGCCAAACTCGCTGTACGTTTGGCTGTATTGCATGATCCGATGCGATGCCCCCCGAATATCACCGGTTTGTATGAAAGGTATATTGCCCCCATACAACTTATCGTCATTTCTCGGACGGTGCTTAGATTTGCCGCGCCCGAAATCAAGCGCCATCTCTGGCAGGGTGCGCCACTCCACTTCGCCTTCTTTAAAACTCAACAGCTGGTCGCGATAGTGGTTGTATTGTTTTTTGCGTGCAGTAAGCTCGGCGGTAAGCTCGGCGGTAAGCTCGGAGGTAAGCCCGGCGAAGGCGTCCAAAATCCGGACCACTTCATTTTGGATTTTAAGTGATCTCTCTGGGTCTTCTGGGCAAGGGATTGGGATTGAAATCTTCGCCATATCACTGGCGGAGACATCAATTACTTTCGTTCCTTTTGAATATTTTCGCTTTTCCGCCGAAAATATATCTGTTTGAGTGAAGTGAGCAAGATATTTGCCGAGAATAATTTCGCTTGGCTTGAATATCGTAGCATGACCACCTGTCACGGCTTGGCGTTCACCTAAGTAAACTACTGCTTTTCCAACGTCCGCAAAGCTTTCACTAGTATTTGTAATTACAACATCGCCCTTGTTTACCTTTTTTAATTTCTCAGCGGTTTCTGGAGAAACAAAAGATTTTGTCAAAAAAGTTGATAATCCATAATAAGTATAGATTTGGCCGTAGTGAATTGCGGGAATTCCTGATTCTGTAAAATCGCTTTTAGGCAGGCCATTTCCACGAACTAATGTGCCGAGCTCCCCCAATGGCTTCCACTCGACCTCAACGCCTTTCAGCAGTTTTTCCATAAATTTCACTATTCTCACGGCTCTAGCTCCTCTCCTTCAATCTCCGCGACAATGACATCAATATTGTTTCGAAGCTGGTCAATCTTGGCGACAGTGATTTTCAGTTCAGTATTTAGCTGTGCAATCTCCACGTCTTCGCGATTGTCCTTAGCCGCTACATAACTGCTGACTGAGAGGTTGTAGTCGTTAGTTGCTAAATGCTCTAATGAGACGGACTGGGCAAAGTGGTCCACGTTTAATTTACTGTCAAACACCGCCATAATGTTTTCAATGTGCCGGTCTAACAGGATGTTGTTATTGGATTCTTTTTTGAACAAGCCGCTCGCGTCGATGAACTGAGTAGTAGTGTCGGTTTTGTGTTTGGATAACACCAGAATATTCACAGCGATTGTAGTGCCGTAAAACAGGTTTGGCGCCAGCGATATTACGCTCTCGATGTAATTGTTATCCACAAGGTATTTGCGGATCTTCTGCTCCGCGCCCCCTCGATAAAAGATGCCAGGGAAGCATACAATGGCGGCGCGGCCTTTGGCAGAGAGATAGCTCAGCGCGTGTAAAACAAACGCAAAGTCGGCCTTCGACTTGGGTGCTAACACACCAGCTGGTGCAAAGCGTTCGTCGTTTATCAGAGTAGGGTCGTCGCTACCAATCCATTTTACCGAGTACGGTGGATTAGAAACGATCGCATCAAAGGGACGGTCATCACCGAAATGTGGCTCTTCGAGAGTATTGCCGAGCCGCATGTTGAACTTGTCATAGTTGATGTTATGCAAGAACATGTTCATCCGCGCCAGGTTGTATGTAGTGTGGTTGATTTCTTGTCCAAAGAAGCCTTCTTCAATGATGTGCGCGTCGAAGTGCTTCTTGGCTTGCAGGAGTAGCGAGCCTGAGCCGCACGCGGGGTCGTAGATTTTGTTGACGCTGGTCTGCTGGTGCATAGCAAGCTGTGCGATCAACTTAGAAACATGCTGGGGGGTAAAAAATTCGCCCCCTGATTTTCCGGCATTCGCAGCGTACTTGGAGATCAAGAACTCGTAAGCATCGCCAAACAAGTCAATGTGGCTGTCGTCAAAAACGCCCAGATTCAGTTCGGCCACGCCCTTGAGCACGGCTGTGAGGCGAGCGTTCTTGTTTTTAACCGTAGTACCCAGCCGATTACTTGTGGTGTCGAAGTCAGCAAACAGACCCTTTATGTCATGTTCGGAGGGGTAGCCGCTAGCAGAGGCTTCAACAGCTGCGAAAATGGCAGTTAAGTCCGTATTCAAACTTTCGTTAGAATTTGCATTTGCTACAACCGTCGCGAAAAGTTGGCTGGGATAGATGAAGTAGCCCTTGGTCTTAACAGCATCATCCTTGATTTCATCCGTAATAACGCTATCGTCAAGTTCGGCATAATTGATGCTGGGATCATCACCTTCAATGTAGTTGGCGAAGTTTTCGCTGATAAAACGATAGAACAATGTGCCAAGTACGTACTGCTTGAAGTCCCATCCATCTACTGCGCCTCGTACAACATTGGCAATTTGCCAAATTTGGCGCTGAAGTGCTGCGCGTTGCTGAATACTTACCATTTTGTCAATCCACTTTCCATATATTACAGATGGGGCAACTTTATACATTTAAGGCCCTCTTGAACAGTCAAATAGACACTTTAGTGATGTGGCGCCCACGAACTGCTGGCATCAATTTTTCATGGCGACCGTCCAATCCGCTTCGCCAGCGCAAACTTATGTGTCGTTCAGCGCAAGCTCATCTGTCGCTAGCGCAAACTCATCTGTCGCCCGACAATGCGGCCAAACTTGACGGGTTGAAACCATCGGTCTATATTAATGACTCGCAAGTAAGTTACGGAATAGACCCCATGCAATGTCCCCTTGAGATGAAGCCGCGCTGGGAACGCCGTAAGGACGCGCGTCCCCAGGAATTGCTCGCCGCCGCCCTCGACCTGTTCGTCGAGCGCGGCTTTGCGTCCACGCGGCTGGAAGACGTGGCCAAGCGCGCCGGCGTGTCCAAGGGCACCCTGTACCTGTATTTCACCAACAAGGAAGAGCTGTTCAAGGCCGTCGTGCGCGACACCATCGTGCCCGCCCTGGGCGCGGCCGAAGACATGATCGCCAGCTTCGAAGGCAGCAGCGCCGATCTGTTGCGCGCCGTTATGATGGCCTGGTGGGAAAACGCCGGCGCCACCAAGTCGTCCGGCATGATCAAGCTGGTCATGGCCGAATCGAACAACTTCCCCGATATCGCCATCTTCTACCGCGAAGAAGTCATCCTGCGCGGCAGCGGCATGATCAGCGGCCTGCTCGAGCGCGCCGTCGAAAAGGGCGAATTCCGCCCGCTCGACGTGTTCCTCACCACCCAGATCCTGATCGCTCCCATGCTCATGCTGATGCTGTGGAAGCACTCGGTCGGCCCTTGCGAGATGTCCGAACTCGATCCGGTCGCCTTCATCGATTCTTTCCTCACCATGACCCTCGACGGCTTGCTGCCGCGCGCGCCATGAGGGCGTCCCGCAGGGCGGCCAGCGCCAGGGCGCCGATTTCGGGCGTTCATTCCCTCTAAACTGCAGACTGTCGCAATTTATGGCGATTGGTGGCCCCGGATCGTTAAGATGTGTGTTCCGAGGCCGTTCAACGATAAAATATCGGATTATTATTTTTCCTCACCGAGCACAAGATGAATATCGAACAAGCCCGTTTTAACATGATTGAACAGCAAATCCGCCCCTGGAACGTGCTGGACCAGGACGTGCTCGATCTGCTGGTGGTGGTCAAGCGCGAGGATTTCGTGCCCGCCACCTACAAGACGCTGGCCTTTGTCGATACCGAGATCCCCCTGCCGGGCGGTGAGGCGATGTTCACGCCGAAGATCGAAGCGCGCATCTTGCAGGAGGTAGCGGTCAAGAAGCACGAAAATGTGCTCGAAATCGGCGCCGGTTCCGGCTACATGGCGGCCCTGCTGGCGCACAAGGCGCGCCACGTCACCACGGTCGAGATCAACCCGGAACTGAAGGAACTGGCCACGAAGAACCTGGCCAACGCCGGCGTGGGCAACGTCACGGTTGAACTGGGCAATGGCGCCGAAGGCTGGGACAAGGGTGCGCCGTTCGACGTCATCGTCATCTCGGGCGCGCTGGAAACCCTGCCGGAAGTGTTTTTGAAGCAGGTCAAGGTCGGCGGGCGCATCGCCGCCATCCTCGGCCAGGCTCCGGTCATGACGGCCCAGGTGATCACGCGCGTGTCCGAGACCGCGTACGACACGGTCAAGGTATTCGAGACCAACGTCAAGATGCTGTCGACGTCGGTCAAGTCCTCGCATTTCACGTTTTAAGGCGGAGCCGGCATGCAGCAAATGACCGCCCCCGAATTGGCCGCCTGGCTGGCCGACCCCGCGCGTGCGCGCCCGCTGTTGCTGGACGTGCGCGAGAACTGGGAGTTTGAAACCTGCAAGATCGAGGGATCGACCCAGATCGCGATGAACACGATTCCGGCGCGCATCGAGGAACTCGACGAAGACGCCGAGATCGTCTGCATCTGCCACCACGGCGCGCGCAGCATGCAGGTCGCGGCCTTTTTGGAGCGCAACGGTTTTGCCAGGGTGACCAACCTGAGCGGCGGCATCCACGCCTGGGCCTTGCAGGTCGACAGCACGATGCCGCGCTATTGATGACGCGGTATTGATTACAACGAGTGATCGCCGCTAGCGATCACGCGCGGCGGCGGTGTCGGCCACCACCGGGCTGCAAGTTTTTTTAACTTTTTTGATGACTCCAATGGAGAATGCAATGCAGAAACCCCTCATGGCCGTGCTGATCGCCAGCGCATTTTTTTCCTTGAATGCACAGGCGGCTGACCTGATCCAGGTCTACCAGCAGGCGCTGGCCAATGACGCCGCGTTCGCCAGCGCGCGCGCGGCCCTGGCGGCCGGCATGGAACGGGTTCCGCAAGGCCGTTCGGGGCTGCTGCCCACCGTGGGCCTGAACGGCAGCATCGTCAAGAACGACGGCGAATCGACGCCGTGGAATATCGGCCAGACCGTTACCCTGGCCAACGGCACCCGCGCGCTGGTTACCACCGGCGGCGCCAACGAGCGCACCACCACCCATACGCTGTCGCTGACCCAGCCGCTGTTTCGCTGGGCTAACTGGCAGACCTACGAACAAAGCAAGCTGCAACAGTCCCAGGCCGAAGCCCAGTTCGCCCAGGCCCAGCAAGACCTGATCACGCGCGTCTCGCAAGCCTACTTCGACGTGCTGGCCGCGCAGGATACGCTGGAACTGAGCCGCGCCCAGAAAACCGCGACCACCGAGCAGCTCGCCTCGGCCAAGCGCAATTTCGAGGTCGGCACCCAGACCATCACCGATACCCACGAAGCCCAGGCCGCGTACGACCTGGTGGTGGCGCAGGAGTTTGCCGCCATCAACGACCTGGAAAACAAGCGCAGCGCGCTCCAGGCGATCATCGGCAGCGCCCCGACCGGCCTGGCCACGCTCAAGCCGGGCGTGCTGCTGGCCGCTCCCGAGCCGGCCGTGATCGATCCGTGGGTGGCCTCGGCCGAGACCCAGAACTACGGCGTCGTCGGCGCCCAGCTGGGCTACGAACTGTCCAAGCGCGAAATCCAGAAAAGCCGTGCCGGCCATTATCCGACTCTCGACCTGACCGCCAACATCAGCCGCCAGAACATGACCGGCCAGACCCAGCAGTCGGGCCGTACCGAGAACAAGGGCATCGGCATTTCCTACAACGTGCCGATCTTCAACGGCTTTGCCGTCACCAGCCGCGTGCGCGAAACCATCGCGCTCGAAGACAAGGCCCGCAACGACCTCGAAGCGACGCGCCGCAACGCGGCCAACGTGGCGCGCCAGGCCTTCCTGGGCGTGAACAGCGGCCTGGCCCAGGTCAGGGCCTTGCAGGCGGCCGAAGTGTCGGGCAACTCGGCGCTTGAATCGAACAAGCTCGGCTACCAGGTCGGCGTGCGCATCAATATCGACGTGCTCAACGCCCAGCGCCAGCTGTACTCGACCCGGCGCGACCTGTCGCGTGCGCGCTACGACACCATCCTCAACGGCCTGCGCCTGAAATCGGCGGCCGGTTCGCTGCGCGAAGCGGACCTGGTGCCGGTCAACGACTTGCTGGTCAAGTAAGCGCGCGCGCACACAGGGTGGGGCGGGGCAGGGCATGTACGCCCGCCTGCGCCTGCCCTTTTTACGGGAGCTCGATGATGAGCGACGAATCGCCGGCATTGCGCGGCAGCGCCAGCCACGCGCAACTGGTGCGCGGCATCAATGCGCCCGGGGCGGGCCGCTTCATCACGCCTCGCTCTGCGGCAGCGGAAACTCGAAGCAGATCGACCGGACCGGCATGCTCGAACGCAACGCCGTATCCCATTTTTTGCTGTAATCGGCCGTGTCGGCCAGGCCATCGACGATGACCGTGATTTCGGATGCGTGCCCGCCCTTGAACATGTCGAGCAGCGTGGTAAAGCGCTCGGGCGACTGGTGGATGTCGACCACGCATAGCGACTTGCCGGCCGCCACCTTGTAATTGACCCAGCCGGGCGGCTCGGTCGGGGGCAGGTTTTCCGGGTTGTGGCGCCGGATCGTCATGCTCCAGGCGGCGTGGTTGATCATGAAGGAGTCCGAGGCATAGATCTTGGGCGCGCCGGTCAGTTCCAGTTGCAGTGCGATCACCGGGTCGAGCTCGATAATGCCCTCCTGGCGCAGCACGTGGTAGCTCAACCTGCTTTCGAACACTAACTCGGCCGTCATTGCTTCTCCTCTTCACCCTGTATCCAGCCATCTTACCCGTTCCTGTTTCCCACTGTAAGCAACAGTGTGAATAAGCCACACGCGCCGCCGTCGCTGGCGCCCCGTCTGCCGTGCGCCCGGCGGGGGCCGCGATAACGGCGTAGACTGATGGGAATGCTCTTTTGCGCTTCTTCAGGACCTCATGCGCCTTTCCAAATTCATCAGCGAACATACCGAAGTCATCTTGCAGGAGTGGGAAGATTTCGCCGGCACCCTGCATGCGCTCGATTCCGCCACCAAGGCGCAGTTGCGCGACCATGCCAGGGCCATCCTGGAGGCGATCTGCCTCGACCTCGATACCTACCAGAGCGTCCAGCAAGGGATCGACAAGTCGAAAGGAAATGCCCCTGACGCCGCCGACGGAAGCGCCGCCGAGGCGCACGCGGGCGACCGCTTGCAGGCCGGTTTTACGGTCGAGGAACTGATGGCCGAATACCGCGCCTTGCGCGCCAGCGTGCTCAGACTGTGGCAAAGCCGGGTCAAGCATGCCGATGCGTCGGACCTGCAAGACATGCTGCGCTTTAACGAGGCCATCGATCAATCGCTGACCGAAGCGCTGGCGCACTTTTCGGCCATGGTGCGCGATTCCCAGAACGTCTTCCTCGCCATTCTCGGCCACGATGTGCGCAATCCGCTGGGGGCGATCAGCATGGGCACCCAGCTGATCCTGCAAGACAGCACGCTGGCGCCGCGCCACCTCAAGGTGGCGGCGCAAATGTTGCGAAGTACGCAGCGGGTGAGCGATATCGTCTCCGACCTGCTCGACTATTCCACCAGCCACCTGGGCGGCGGCATTCCGGTCACGCCGGCGCCGTACGACTTGTCGGCCGAATCGCGCTCGGTCGTGCAGGAGATGAAGCTGTTTCACCCGGAACGCGAGTTCAGGGTCGATGTCGAGGACGACATCGACGTCTGCTGGGACCGCGCGCGCATGAGCCAGGCTCTGTCGAACCTGATCGCCAACGCGGTCCAGCACGGAGCGGCGGCCAGTCCGGTCTGGGTCACGGTCAGCCGCCAGGGCGGCGCTGTGCTGCTGGTGGTGCAGAACGAAGGCGAGGTCATTTCGCCGCGCAGGCTGCGCGTCATGTTCGATCCCGCCAAGAGCTTCGCCATGAAGAGCACCAGCGAACGCAGCGCCAGCCAGAGCGGCAATCTCGGCCTCGGTCTCTACATCACCCACGAGATCGTTCTGGCCCATGGCGGCAAGATCTGGGTCAGCTCGACCGAACTCGAAGGCACCACCATCAAGGTGCGGATTGCCGCGGCCGGCAAGGCGGCGCGGTAAGCCGCGCGCAGCGGCCCCTTACGTGGGCATGCTGTTGCGCGGCAGGCTGATGGTAAACACGCAGCCGACCCCTTTCAGGCTATGGACGGTCAGGGTGCCGCCATTCGACGCCACCGTCTGTTTGGCGATGGTCAGGCCGAGACCGATCCCGGTGCGGTTGGCGCCCGACTGGGAAAACGGCAGGAACATGGTTTCTTCGACCCCGGCCGCCAGGCCGCCGCAGTGATCCTTGACATCGATCAGGATGCGGTCGCCCTGCGCATACGCGGTCAGCAACACTTCGGTGCCGGGCTTGGTGAATTTGAAAGCGTTCTGCAACAGGTTGGCCACCGCCGCGATGAGCAGGTCGCGCGTGCCGCGCACCGCCAGCTCGGGCTCGACCGGAAGAATGCGGAAGGTACAGCCATACATGACGGCCGAGAGCGCGGCGGCGTCGTAAATCTCCTGGATGAATGAGGCCAGGGAAAAGGCGTCCAGGCTTGCCTCGCGCATCGCCGTGACGCGCACATCCTGGATCGAATTGGCGATCATCTTGTCGAGGCTGGTCAGGCTGCGCTCGAGAATCGATCCGGTGGCGCCGGCCAGGTTGAGATTGCCCGCTTTCGCCGCGGCGAACGCCAGCGACGCAGTGCCGAGCAAATTGCGCAGTTCGTGGGCGAAAAATCCCATTTGCCGATTGCTGTGTGCGGCATTCATCACGTCGTTGAGGCCGTCGCGTTGATAACTGAATTCCGATACGGCGTCGGAAATGGCGTTGTCCAGACAGCGGTTCAGGGTACGGAATTCATCGACCGCGAACGGCGCGTCGTGCTCGAAGGCCAGGTCGGTAATCGACTGGCACAGGTCGCCGTAGTCGTGCACGACCTGGTCGACCGTCAGGCCCAGTTCCATCAATTCCTTGCCGTGCTGGGCCGCCGACACGCTCACTTCGGACAGCGCCACGCCGCCGCCCGCCGGCCCGGAAATGAGTTCGCTCAGGTGCGGTTCGGGCGACTGTTCAACGCGCAGGGTCCGGATCAATTGATCGAGAAACATGGGAATGCCGTTTTGCAGTTGCGCTTCCGTCGCCGAGCGGCCGGGACGGTTTCCGACCTTGGTGCGGCAACGCGCTGCCAGCTCGTCGCGGTGATTCGACAAAAATTCGTGCAACATAAAGTGCTCCATTTCGTACCTGGCCGGTGCCTGGCCCAGGTCAAACGCCGATATGCGAAGCAATCTTGACGAACTCTTATCGTACAACGGAAGTTACCCCGGTTCCATATGCTATCGGTAACTAATTTCATGTAACCAAAATTAATGCCAGGAGGGGCGCTTTACTCGTTCAAGCCGTTTTCCCGCAGGCGCGGCCCGGCCGCTTGCCTGTGGACAGTCCGGGCTGTAGCGCATCGCATCCGGACCTGCGCCACTACCAGTTCCCGATATTGCCCATCGATGCCCACGGTTCGGCCGGCGCCAGCGGCGCGCCCGCTTGAAGCAACTCGATCGAAATATTGTCCGGCGAGCGCACGAACGCCATGTGGCCGTCGCGCGGGGGCCGGTTGACCAGTACGCCATGGGCCATCAGGCGCGCGCAGGCCGCGTAGATATCCTCGACTTCATAGGCCAGGTGGCCGAAATTGCGTCCGCCGGTATACGTTTCCGCATCCCAGTTGTAGGTCAGTTCCAGCTGTGCGTCCGGGTCGCCGGGCGCGCTCAGGTAGACCAGGGTGAAGCGGCCCTTCTCGTATTCGCTGGTGCGCACCACCTCGAGCCCCAGGGCATCGCGGTAGAACGCCAGCGAGGCGTCGAGATCGGTGACCCGGACCATGGTATGTAAGTATTTCATCAGGTATTCCTTCAAGCAGGTGGTTGGTGCTGGCGCGGGATGCAAGGCGCCGGCGCCGGCG
This sequence comes from Massilia mucilaginosa, assembly GCF_011682145.1. Classification (GTDB taxonomy): domain Bacteria; phylum Pseudomonadota; class Gammaproteobacteria; order Burkholderiales; family Burkholderiaceae_D; genus Telluria_A; species Telluria_A mucilaginosa. Next base: position 56,361 of record NZ_WHJH01000034.1, on the reverse strand, counting down.
GTGCCCGATTTTACTGTAACCGGGCCATGCGGATCGAATGGGCCAGGATTCACGGGAAAGCATGATAGATTGTCGGACTTTTCCGCCTCGGCAGAGCGGCGTCCGTCACGCCCGGCGTCTGTTGTCGCATCCACCTTGTGCCATATATCATGAAAACTAATGCAACCGTCATCGGGCTGGGCGCTTTCGGCTCCACCATCGCCCTCGAACTGAGCCGTCTCGGGCACGACGTGCTCGGCATCGACGCCAACGCCGAGCGCACCAATGCCATTGCCGACCAGCTGGCGCGCGCCGTGACCGCCGACGCGCGCGACGAACGCGTGCTGCGCGAACTGAGCGTGCATGAATCGGATATCGTCGTCGTCGCCATCGGCGAAGATATCGAGGCGAATATCCTCACCACCTTGCTGGTCAAGTCCATGCCCAAGCCCAAGGTCTGGGCCAAGGCGCTGAACCACAATCACCACCGCATCCTCGAAAAGCTGGGCGCCGACCATATCGTCCATCCGGAACACGAAATGGGCTTGCGCGTGGCGCGCACCCTGATTTATCCCGAAGTGCTCGATTACATCAGCCTGGGCGACGATACCTTCCTGGTCGAAGTGCGCGCATCCGAGCGCCTCAGCGGCAAGACGATCGAGGCGCTGCACCTGGCCGAGAACCGGATCGAGTGCATGCTCGTCAAGCACCGGGCCCTGACCCTCAACCCGGCCCCGCCCGCCTACCGCTTCGAGCTGGGCGACCAGATCGTGCTATTGGGACTGCTCACCAACCTGCGCAAGATTTCCAGGTACTTATGAGGCAGGCGCCCACCCACAGGATCGTCCAGCAGCTCGAAAAAAGACTGTTCAGCCTGCGCCCGCCGCAGGCGCTGCTGCTGTCGTTCATCGGCTTGTCGCTGGCCGGTGCGCTGCTGCTCAAGTCGCCGTGGGCCAGCCACACGGGCACCAGCTGGAGCCAGGCCTTGTTTACCGCCGTGTCGGCGGCCACCGTCACCGGCCTGGCCGTGGTCGATACCGGCACCCATTTCACGCTGTTCGGTCAATGGGTGCTGCTGTTCCTGATGCAATTCGGCGGCCTCGGCCTGATGACCTTCGGCGTCTTTATCATCTACCTGGCGCAGGACCGCCTGTCGATGCAGCACCGCGCCACCCTGAGCGAGGCGCTCAACGAACCGGGCCATGGCAACCTGCACAGCGTGCTGCGCGCCATGTTCGGCTTTACCATCGTCATGGAGGCGGCCGGCACCGTGCTGCTGTCGTTCCAGTGGGTGCCCGAACTGGGCTGGAGCAAGGGAATCTATTACAGCTTTTTCCATGCCGTCTCGGCATTCAACAATGCCGGTTTCAGCCTGCGTGCCGACAGCCTGGTCGCGTATGCCGGCAGCCCGCTGGTCAACAGCGTGATATCGCTGTTGTTCATCAGCGGCGGGATTGGTTTTGGCGTCATTGCCGACGTGACCGGCAAGCGCCGTTTTCGCGATTACGCCCTGCACACCAAGGCCATGCTGGTCGGCACGCTGTGCCTGAATCTGGTGGCCATGCTGGTCGTGCTGGCGCTCGAATACGGCAACCCCGCCACCTTGGGCGCGCTGCCGGAACCCGGCGCGCGCCTGTGGGCGGCCTGGTTCCAGGGCGTGGCGCCGCGCACCGCCGGCTTTAACTCGGTCGACATGGCGGCCATGCTGCCGGCCACCGCCTTTTTTATCATGGGCCTCATGTTCATCGGCGGCGGCAGCGGCTCGACCGCCAGCGGGATCAAGCTGAGCACCTTCATCGTCATGCTGGTGGCCACGCGCGCCTTCTTGCGCTCGGAGGAACGCCCGGTGCTGTTCGGGCGCAGCGTCGACCCGGGGCTGATCCTCAAAGCCATGTCGATCGGGATGATTTCGCTGTTTTGCGTCGTCACCGGCACCTTTTTGCTGACGATTACGGAAAAGGCGCCCTTCATCGATATCGCCTTCGAAGCCGTGTCCGCCTTCGGCACCGTCGGGCTCTCGCGCGGCCTCACGGCCTCGCTGACCTTGCCGGGCCAGGCGGTCATCATGGTGTTGATGCTGATCGGCAGGGTCGGCCCGCTGACCCTGGCGTTCACCTTGGCCAACCGCGACCGCGCGCGCATCCAGTATCCGGTCGGGAAGCTGACCATCGGCTAGCCCGGCGCGCGGCCCGCTGTCAGGAACCGAAGTGGTAGTTGAGCTCCAGCCAGATCTGGCGTCCCACCGGGCTGTAGTTGCCGGTCGGGTAGTTCGGCCAGCCGCCGGTGGTGTCGCGCTTGATGCGGTTGTTGACGTTGTTGATCGCCACCTAGACCGTCGCGCGCGGCGTCACCTTGACCACGCTCGACAGGTTCACCAGGGTGGTCGGCGACAGGAACGCGGTCTGTCCGGCATTCGGCCCCTTGCCGTAGCGCTGCGCGAACACGGTGGTCGACCAGTTGCCCACGTTCCAGTTCAAGCTGGCGTTGAGCTTGTCGCGCCAGTCCTGGTTGGTATATTCCGCCAGCTCATCGACCAGCACGTCGCCGCCGAACTGGCGCGAATTCTTGCTCAAGGACTTGGAGTAATTGCCCTTGAGAGTGAATTTGCCCCAGCTTTGCGTGCGCAAGGCGTAGCGTGCGCTCAGGTCGATTCCGTCGGCATCCTGGTAGGCGGCGTTGATGGGATTGACCCGGATTTCGCGGATTTCATTGGGCTTGTTGAGCGCCGTTTTCGGATTGCGCGTGATGCGGCTGATGGCGTCGAAGCAGGTCGGCGAGCTCAGGTCGCCCGCGATGCGGCATTCGGCTTCCTTGCGCAGCAAGTTGTCGGCGCTCAGGTTGGTGACCAGGTCGTCGATCTTGATATTCCAGTAGTCGACCGTCAGGTCGACGTCCGCGCTGGGCGACCAGACTGCGCCCAGGCCGTACGATTTACCCTTTTCGGAGCGCAAGTCCTTGCTGCCGTTCTGGACGTAATCGCTGCCCGGCGACACGTCGGCGAACTCGCAGTTGTCGATGCTTTTCCCGGCCAGGGCGCAGCGGTAGTGATCGGTGGTCTGCGCGTAATAGCCGGTGCCGCGCGCCTTGAAGATGTAGTTCATGTCGGGGGCGCGGAAGCTGGTGGCATAGTTGCCGCGCACCAGCAGCGGCTTGGCCGCACGCCATTCCGCTCCGGCGTTGTAGGTCAGCTTGCCTTCGTTGCGGCCGGCGTAGTTGTAGCGGTCGTAGCGGCCGGCCAGGGTCGAATTGAGGTCCTTGAGCAGCGGCACGCTCGCTTCCACGCCCAGCGCGTAGCGACGGCGCGAGCCTTCGGTGAGATCGCTCTTGGGCAGGTTGAACAGGCCCTGGTTGATGCGCGGGTCGGGCTTGTTGGCGAAGCGCTGGTGGCCCGCCTCGGCAATGGTGGCCAGCTTGACCGGGCCGGCCGGCAATTCGAACAGCTCGCCGTTGGCGGCCAGGCTCAGGGTCTGGCTGCGTGAGCTGTCGTTGCTGTCGGTCTGGCCGGTGATGCTGTTGAATTCCTCGGGCGTGAGGCGGCGGGTCAGGCGCGCCTGGTCGGGCGCATAGATGGCGATGCCCTCGGCGTCGATCCCGAGTTTCGGTCCCAGGAAGAAACTGTCGATGTTCGCCAGCGGGCGCTGCACATGGTTTTCGCTCTTGTAGAACGAGGCGCTGTAGCCGGCTTCGTAGCGCCAATTGGTACCGGGAATGTCGCCCTTGGCGCCCAGGCTGACCGAGCTGGCCTGGTCGTCCCAGGTGCGGTTGTAGCGCTTCACGCCGCCCATTTCCTCGGGCGAGATGTACTTGGTCCAGGCTTCGTACACGCCGCTGTTCTTGCTGAAGATGTAGCTGTTGTCGAGCGAGGACGCGGTCCAGGTCGGGCCGCGCGTGTTGTTGGCGGTCTTGTTCTGGCCGAGCAGGAATTCGGCGAACAGTTCGGTCGTCGGCGAGAGCGCATAGTTGGCGCCGCCGAACAGATTGGTGCTGAGGTTCTTGGTCTGGGTGGTCCAGAAGGTCGGGCTGACCTTGTTGCTGGCGCAGTAAGTCCCTTTCTTGACGCTGTGCTTGAACTGGCTGCCGCCGAACAGGTCGCCGAGCGCGCTGCAGGCATCGCCCAGATCGTAAAAATTGCCGGTGTTGACGTTCTTGCGCGACAGGGTATTGGTCGGCGTGCCCTGGCGCACGGCCATGAAGTCGCGCTGGTTGCTCCACAGCGGATCGCGGTCGAGCACTTCCAGGCTGAACACGGTGTTGAGCTGGTCGAAGCTGCGCCCGCCGGTCACTTGCAGGCGCCGGTCGCCGCCGCCGCCGCGCGAGGTGGTGCCGGCTTTGAGGTTGACGTCGATGCCGTCGGCCTGCTTCTTGAGGATGATGTTGACCACGCCGGCAATCGCGTCCGAGCCGTACACGGCGGACGCGCCGCCGCTCAGGATTTCCACCCGTTCCACAATGCTCGACGGAATATTCGCCAGGTTGGTGAAGTTGACCGCGCCTTCATACGCGGTCGGGAAGTCGGCCAGGCGGCGGCCGTTGAGCAGGATCAAGGTGTGGTTCGGACCGAGCCCGCGCAGGCTGATGGTGTTGGCGGACGGCGTGTGGGTGTTGCCGAAATCGGCGCCGGTGGTAAAGCCGCTGTTCTGCGCCTGGTTGTTGAGGGCGTCGAACAGGTTCTTGTAACCCTGCTTGGTGATTTCTTCGCCGGTGATGACGACCACGGCCGACGGGCCTTCGAGGCTGGCGCGCGGAATGCGCGAGCCGGTGACGACCACCGACGGTGGCGTGCCTTGTGCGCCGGCGCCGGCGGTTTGCGCCTGCGCCTGCTGTACCGGACCGCAGAGCAAGGTGATCGCCGCTGCCGCCAAGGATGTCAATGTCAAATTCGTGATTTTCATTGAGGTGCTTTATGGTAGTCAAAAATCAATGATACCAAGGGGAAATCACGCTGCGAACGATTGTTTTTGCGTTTGTATATACGAAATGCACAACGATGGTGCATGAGGTGAAGCGGGCTGCCCGATGCAGCACCGCCATTCCCGCCGGGATTCGCCCTGGCGCGGGAATGACGGGGAACAACTTACTCTTCCAGACGCGCGTCCAGTGTAATCGTCGCATTCAGCAGCTTCGATACCGGGCAATTGTTTTTCGCGCGCAGCACAGCCGCCTCGAACGCTTCCTGGTTGGCGCCCGCAATGGTTGCCACCAGATTCAGGTGCACGGCCGAAATGGTGAAGCCGTCGTCGGTCTTGTCGAGTGTGACGGTCGCGGTGGTCGCCAGCTTCTGCGCCGTCATGCCTGCTTCGCCCAGCTGGCCCGACAAGGCCATCGTGAAGCAGCCCGCATGCGCGGCGCCGATCAGCTCTTCCGGATTGGTGCCGGGACCATTCTCGAAACGGGTATTGAAGCCGTACTGAGTATTGTCGAGCGCGCCGCTCTGGGTCGAGATGTTGCCTTTGCCATCTTTGATGCCGCCACTCCAGACAGCGCTTCCTGAACGTTTGATCATGGTGTTTCTCCTTGGAACTTCTGTGATTCAATAAAACCATCATGCGCCGCGAACCCCGGACCATCTGTTCGCCAGCGCACCATGGAGTGCTGAAATGCTGCGCCGCAGCTATTTGCCGGTCGGGGTGATGCGCCAGACAGTGTTGCCGACATCGTCGGCGACCAGGATGCCGCCGCCCTGGTCCACCGCCACGCCCACCGGGCGCCCGAAAGCGCGGCCGTCGGCACTCAAGAAGCCGGTCAGCACATCCTGTGGCGGGCCGTTCGGCTTGCCGTCGGTGAACGGCACGTAAATCAGCTTGTAGCCCGAAAACGGCTTGCGGTTCCACGAGCCGTGCTGGCCGATCAGCGCACCGTTCTTGAATGCCGGCATCAGGTCGGCGTTGTAGAAGGCCAGCCCGAGCGAGGCCGTGTGCGCGCCCAGCGCGTAGTCGGGCGTGAGCGCCCTGGCCACCATGTCGGGACGCGCCGGTTCGACCCGCGCATCCACATGCTGGCCAAAGTAACTGTATGGCCAGCCGTAGAAGGCGCCATCTTTCACCGAGGTCATGTAGTCCGGCACGAGGTCGTTGCCGAGTTCGTCGCGTTCGTTGACGCTGGTCCACAGCGCCCCGCTTTGCGGCTGGAAACCCATGCCGACCGGATTGCGCAGGCCGCTCGCGAACACGCGCGACTTGCCGTCGGCCGGGTTGAATTCCCAGATCGCGGCGCGGCCTTCTTCCTTGTCGAGCCCGTTTTCGCCGACATTGCTGTTCGAACCGACCGCGATATACAGGCGCGTGCCGTCGGGACTGGCCACGACATTCTTGGTCCAGTGATGATTGATCCCTGCCGGCAAGTCCATCACCTTCACGCCCTTGACGCCGATTTTTGTTTGCCCTTCCTGGTACGGAAAGCGCAGCAGCGCGTCGGCGTTGGCCACGTACAGCTCGTTGCCCACCAGCGCCATGCCGAACGGCGAGAACAGGCCGTCGAGGAACACCGAGCGGCTGGCCGCCTCGCCGTTGGGGCCGGCGCCGCGCAGCAGGGTGATGCGGTTGGCGGACGGCACCGCCGCACCGGCTTTTTTCATCTCGTGCTTCATCACCATGCCGCGCAGGCTGAAGCCTTCGTCGGGCTTGGGTGGTTGATTGGTTTCGGCCACCAGCACGTCGCCGTTGGGCAGCACGTACAGCCAGCGCGGATGTTCGAGGCCGCTGGCGTAGGCCGCCACCGCCAGTCCCTGCGCCACGGCTGGTTTGGCGCCCTTGGGCAAGGGGTCGGCCGGGGCGATGTTCATGGTCGGCAGCATCGAGCGCGAGGGCGCCGGCAGGGCCGGATTCGGGCCGAAGCCGGCCGGCATGGCCTGGGCCTGGGCGCCTGCTGCGGCGCCCGCCGCGGCAGCGGCCAGGCTCACGGCCAGGATCAGGCGCGCACGCCTCATGCCGGTTCCTTACCCTCGTCCTTGCCCTTGGTCTGGTCGGACGGCTCGTGATGGCGCATGCCGCTGCCGGCATCGGCCTTGGGCCGGGCCTGGCCGGAGCCGCTGGTGGGGACCGCTTCCTCGATGCCGCGCATGCCGTGCATGTCGGTATCGACCAGGCCCTGCGCCAGGTCGTCGGCGGCCTGCTTCATGACGCCGCGCGGTTCCTTGTCGTGGCCGTCGGGCGATTCGTCGCGCTCGTGCGGCAGGCGCTTGACGCCGTCATCGTGGATCTTGGCGTCGGTGTTGATTTTGCGGTCGTGTGTTTCGGCTACCATGGTGCGGCTCCCTGTGGGTGAACTCATTGTGCAAATGGTATCGCTTCGCAGGGGAAGCGGCCGTTCAATTGACATTGTTGGAACCGCAAGCTTCCCCGTCTCTCCGGCGCAGGCGGGAGCCCATGGCACCTGTGCTCATAGGTGCCATAGGCCCCCGCTTGCGCGGGGGAGACGTCGGAATGCGCTTGCCCGCGCGCCCAGTCGCACTTATACTGCGCCACTGTGAATGCATACAGTAGTGCCGCCGACGGCCGCCGTATAGCGGAAGCAGGCATTATGGGGTAATCTCCTGCGTGTCGCCCCTCAACCGCCGAGAAGTCTATGCCCGCTACGCCTCAATCGCAAAAAACCATCGCGCTCGTCGTGCGGCCGAACACGGTCGGCATCGGCGAGCCGGTCAGCCGCCTGCTGGCCTTCCTGCAGGGCGCCGGCTACCGCGTGGTACTGGAAAGCGAAACCGCGGCCCATCTCGGCCTGCCCGGGATCGAGGCGATGAGCGTGGGCGGCATCGGCGCGGCCGCCTGCGCCGTCATCGTCATGGGCGGCGACGGCACCATGCTCGGCATCGCGCGCCAGCTCGCGCCCTTCGATGTGCCGCTGATCGGGATTAATCAAGGACGGCTGGGCTTCATGACCGATATTCCCATCGAGCGCATGATCCCGGTCGTGGGCGATATCCTCGGCGGCAAGGCGCGCGCCGAAAAACGCACCCTGCTGGAGGGGCGCGTGATGCGCGGCGGCGCCATGATCGCCTGCGGGCTGGCGGTCAACGATGTGGTGGTGGCGCGCGGCGCCGGCGCCGGCATGGTCGAGCTGAAAGTGACGGTCGATGGCAATTTCATGTACAACCAGCGCTCCGACGGCCTGATCATCTCCACCCCGACCGGATCGAGCGCGTACGCCTTGTCGGCCGGCGGGCCGCTGCTGCACCCGAGCCTGGGCGGCATCGTGCTGGTGCCGATTGCGCCGCACGCGCTGTCGAACCGGCCGATCGTGGTGCCCGACAGCAGCGAAATCGTGGTCGAGATCGTCGGCGGACGCGATACCAGCGTCAACTTCGACATGCAGACCTTCGCCAGCCTCGCGCATGGCGACCGGATCGTCATCTCGCGCTCGCCGAACCACATTACCTTCCTGCATCCGGAAGGCTGGAGCTATTACGACACCCTGCGCGAAAAATTGCACTGGAACGAATATCCGTCGGGCGAGGGCAAGCTGCGCTAAGGCGCTGTCCCGCACGCCATTCCCCATTCGAATACTGGACTGACACACCTTCATGCTGCGTACCCTTACCATCCGTGATTTCGTCATTGTCGATACCATCGAACTTGAATTTTCCAGCGGTTTTTCCGTCTTCACCGGCGAAACCGGGGCCGGCAAGTCGATCCTGATCGATGCGCTGCAATTGGCGCTGGGCGGGCGCGGCGACGCCAGCGTGGTGCGCGAGGGCGCGGCCAAGGCCGATATCACGGCCGATTTTTCGGTCGGCACCGCCGCCAGGGCGTGGCTGGAGCAGAACGAATTCGCCGTCGACGAGGGCGGGGCGCTGCTGCGCCGCGTGATCGACAACGCCGGCCGCTCCAAGGCGTTTATCAACGGCATCGCCGCCACCGCCGCCCAGTTGCGCGACCTGGGCGACATGCTGGTCGATATCCACGGCCAGCACGCGCACCAGTCGCTGCTCAAGAGCGAGGCCCAGCGCGCGCTGCTCGATAACCAGGCCGCCTTCAAGGATGCCGGGGCCGGCGCCGACGCCCACACCGTGGCCGCCACCCACAAGGCCTGGCGCGCCCTGGCGCGCCAGCGCGAGGAATTCGAAACCAACGCCAGGAACGTGCTGATCGAGCGCGAACGGCTCGAATGGCAAGTGGCCGAGCTGCAAAAGCTGGCTGTGAAACCGGGCGAGTGGAGCGAGATCACCAACGAGCACAGCCGCCTGTCGCACGCCGCCAGCCTGCTCGAAGGGGCGCAGGAAGCGCTGGCCGCGATTTCCGAGTCGGACCATCCGATCCTGTCGCAACTGTCGTCGCTCAACCAGAAGCTGGGCAAGCTGGTGGCGGTCGACGTGCAAATGCAGACCGTGCTCGACTGCATGGAACCGGCCCGCATCCAGTTGCAGGAAGCGGTGTACGCACTGAATAACTATCTCGACAAGGTCGACCTCGATCCCGAGCGCCTGCGCACGGTGGACGCGCGCATGGAAGCGATTCATACGACGGCGCGCAAGTTCCGCGTCACGCCCGATGAATTGCCGGAAGAATTTGCCAGCCTGTCGGAGCGCCTCAAGCAACTGGCCGACGCGACCGACCTGGACGGCCTGCGCCAGCAGGAAGAGAGAATCAGGGAAAGCTATATGGCGGCGGCGACGCGCCTGTCGGCCACGCGCGCCAGGGCGGCCAGTCTGCTCGGTACGCAGGTGACGGCGGCGATGCAGGAGCTGAACATGACCGGCGGCAGTTTCGTGGTGGGGTTGAATCCGTGCGAGCCGACCAGCAACGGGGTCGAGCAGGTGGAGTTTTTGGTGGCCGGTCACGCCGGCGTGGCGCCGCGGCCGCTGGCCAAGGTGGCCTCGGGCGGCGAGCTGGCGCGCATTGCGCTGGCCATTTCGGTGATCACCTCGAATGCCACGACCACGCCGACCTTGATTTTCGACGAGGTCGACAGCGGGATCGGCGGCGCCGTGGCCGAAGTGGTGGGGCGTTTGCTCAAGCGTCTGGGACAGGAGCGCCAGGTGCTGTGCGTGACCCACTTGCCGCAGGTGGCCAGCCAGGCCAATCAGCATTTCCAGGTGGCCAAGGGCACCACGGGGGAGGGCAAGACCGTCTCGCATATCGACGTGCTGGACAACAAGGCGCGGGTGGAAGAAGTGGCGCGCATGCTCGGTGGGGTGGAGATTACGGCGACCACGCGCAAGCATGCGCGCGAGTTGCTGGCGTTGTAATACCGCCGTCATTCCCGGCCTCGGCGGCCCTAGCGGGTCATACCCTCCTAAAACCGGTTCAACCCGCGTAAATAGTGCTCGTTTTTAACCCGGAACCCTATAATATCGGCTCTCCCGCTCACGATCGCCGAATCCATGTCCTTCCGCAAAGAACCGCCTTTCGCCCACGGCACCCCGACCCGCAACGCGGTGGTGCTGGTCAACCTGGGCACCCCGGACGCCCCGACCACCCCAGCCGTGCGGCGTTATCTGAAGGAATTCCTGTCCGATCCGAGGGTGGTGGAAATTCCGCGTGCCATCTGGTGGATGATCTTGCACCTGATCATACTGCCGTTCCGCTCCAGCAAATCGGCCGCCAAGTACGCGTCGATCTGGACCAAGGAAGGTTCGCCCCTCAAAGTCCACACCCAGAAACAGGCGATCCTGCTGCGCGGCCTGCTGGGCGAGCGCGGCCATGATTCGGTGAAGGTGGTGATGGCGATGCGCTACGGCTCGCCGTCGCTGCCGGAAGTGCTGGACCAGCTCAAGGCCGAGAACTGCGAGCGCATCGCCATCCTGCCGGCCTATCCGCAGTACTCGGGCACCACCACCGGGTCGATCAGCGACGCCGTGTTCGCCCACTACGCGGGCGTGCGCAATGTGCCGGAACTGCGCATGATCAAGCATTACCACGACCAGGATGGCTACATCGACGCCCTGCGCGATACCGTGCTGGCGCACTGGAAAGTGAACGGGCGCGGCGACAAGCTGGTGATGAGTTTCCACGGCGTGCCGAAACGCACCCTGATGCTGGGCGACCCCTACCACTGCGAGTGCTACAAGACGGCGCGCCTGCTGGCGACCAAACTGGGTCTGTCATCCGAGCAATACCTGGTCACCTTCCAGTCGCGCTTCGGCAAGGCCGAGTGGCTGCAGCCGTACACGGCGCCGACCCTGGTGCAGATGGCGAAAGACGGCCTCAAGCGCGTCGACCTGATCTGCCCCGGTTTCACCAGCGACTGCCTCGAAACGCTGGAAGAGATCGCCATGGAAGCGAAACACGACTTCGAGACCGCCGGCGGCCGCGAATTCCACTACATCCCGTGCCTGAACGAGGCGCCCAGCTGGATCGCCGGCCTGGCCGACATCACCGAGCAGCACCTGCTGGGCTGGGATACGAAAGCGACGGCGGCCGAGCGCGAAGCCGACAAGCAGGACAAGGAAACGGGCCGCCGCCACGCGCTCAAACTGGGCGCAAGCTGACCGCCCGCCGGCCAACTGCCGTGCCTACCGCCGTGCCTACCGCCGTGCCTACCGCCGTGCGGGATTGACAGGCGCTATTTGGCGCCTGTTAAAATAGCGTTCCGTGCACACTCAGACCGGCGTAGCAGATCCATGCCAATGCGAGCACGGTGTAGGCAACAACGCTGACGGCAATCAACGGCAACTTCATGTCGAACTCCCTGAAACAGCTGCGCGCGGGCGATGCACGCGCATGCGAGCTGGATGACTTCATGGTAGTCCGGGCCGTCCCGAAAAGAATCCCCTCATTGGTAATATTTGTAACATTGCACTAAAAAGCAACGCTACAGGATTCCCCTTGAAAATGTAGGTTATAGCCCCATCTGGGTCCCTATGTGGCTAGCAAGACACGTCAAACAATTAGTTAAGTCATTGATTCCAGGAGCTTTTCCGATGCAAGAGCAAGAAAATCCAGAAGTGTCGCAACCGTCCGACGAATCCGTCCAGGCGTCCGCGCCGGCCAATGGCGAGCCGAGCCTCGAAGAGCAGCTCAGCGCCACCGAAGCCAAGCTGGCCGAGATGCACGATGCCTTCATGCGCGCCAAGGCCGAAGGCGAGAACATCCGCCGCCGCGCCCAGGAAGATGTCAACAAGGCGCACAAATTCGCCATCGAAAGCTTCGCCGAGGCCATGGTGCCGGTGCGCGACAGCCTCGAAATGGCGCTCAAGGTCGAGTCGCCGACCCTCGAATCGCTGAAAGAAGGCGTCGAAATGACCCTCAAGCAGCTCACCTCGGCGTTCGAGAAGAACAAGCTGGTCGAAGTGCTGCCGGCCCAGGGCGACAAGCTCGATCCGATGAAGCACCAGGCCGTCGCCGTGGTCCCGGCCGAGCAGGAAGCCAACACCGTGGTCAACGTGCTGCAAAAAGGCTATATGATCGCCGACCGCTTGTTGCGTCCGGCCATCGTTACCGCAGCGCAAGCAAAATAAATACAGTGTGCTCTCTTGCAAGGTCTTGAAAGCACGCAGTTTTTCCACATATTCAAGTCATCTGAAACTAAGTAATTAAAAGGAAAAAAATCATGGGCAGAATTATCGGTATTGACCTTGGCACGACGAACTCTTGCGTGGCCATCATGGAAAACGGTCAGCCAAAGGTAATCGAGAACGCAGAAGGCGCGCGTACGACGCCTTCCATTATTGCTTACCAAGAAGATGGCGAAATCCTCGTCGGCGCACCGGCCAAGCGCCAGGCCGTGACCAACCCGAAGAACACGCTGTTCGCGGTCAAGCGCCTGATCGGCCGCAAGTTCGACGAAAAAGAAGTGCAGAAAGATATCGGCCTGATGCCGTATTCGATCATCAAAGCCGACAACGGCGATGCATGGATCGGCGTGCGCGATAAAAAACTGGCGGCTCAGCAAATCTCGGCTGAAGTTCTGCGCAAAATGAAAAAAACCGCTGAAGACTATCTCGGCGAAGAAGTGACCGAAGCGGTCATCACCGTGCCTGCGTACTTCAACGATTCGCAGCGCCAGGCCACCAAGGACGCCGGCCGTATCGCCGGCCTCGATGTCAAGCGCATCATCAACGAGCCAACCGCGGCAGCGCTGGCGTTCGGCCTCGACAAGACCGACAAGGGCGACCGCAAGATCGCCGTGTATGACCTGGGCGGCGGCACGTTCGACGTCTCGATCATCGAAATCGCCGACGTCGATGGCGAAAAGCAGTTCGAAGTACTGTCCACCAACGGCGACACCTTCCTCGGCGGCGAAGACTTCGACCAGCGCATCATCGATTACATCATCGACGAATTCAAGAAGATCAACGGCCTGGACCTGAAAAAAGATCCGATCGCCCTGCAGCGCATCAAGGCCTCGGCCGAGCGCGCGAAGATCGAACTGTCGTCGTCGCAGCAAACCGAAATCAACGAGCCGTACATCGCCATGGCGAACGGCGCGCCGGTCCACCTGAACCTGAAAATGACCCGCGCCAAGCTCGAGTCGCTGGTTGAGGAACTGATCGCGGCGACCATGGAGCCATGCAAAATGGCGATCAAGGATGCCGGCGTTAAAGTCTCCGACATCGACGACATCATCCTGGTCGGCGGCATGACCCGTATGCCGAAGGTGCAGGAAAAGGTCAAGGAATTCTTCGGCAAGGAGCCGCGCAAGGACGTCAATCCGGATGAAGCCGTCGCTGTCGGCGCCGCCATCCAGGGCGCCGTGCTGTCGGGCGAGCGCAAGGACTTGCTGCTGCTGGACGTGACCCCGCTGTCGCTGGGTATCGAAACCATGGGCGGCGTGATGACCAAGATGATCCACAAGAACACCACCATCCCGACCAAGTTCAGCCAGGTGTTTTCGACCGCCGAAGACAACCAGCCTGCGGTGACGATCAAGGTGTTCCAGGGCGAGCGTGAAATCGCGGCCGGCAACAAGGGCCTGGGCGAATTCAACCTCGAAGGCATCCCGCCGTCATCGCGCGGCACGCCGCAGATCGAAGTGACCTTCGACATCGACGCCAACGGCATCCTGCACGTCGGCGCGAAAGACAAGGCCACCGGCAAAGAGAACAAGATCACGATCAAGGCCAACTCGGGCCTGACCGAAGCCGAAATCCAGAAAATGGTGAAAGACGCCGAAGTCAACGCCGAAGAAGACAAGAAGGTCAAGGAACTGGCCGAATCGCGCAACCAGGCCGATAACCTGGTGCACTCGACCCGCAAGTCGCTGACCGAATACGGCGACAAGCTCGACGCTGGCGAGAAAGAAGCCATCGACGCGGCGATCGCCGATGTCGAAGGCGCGATCAAGTCCGGCGACAAGGCCGAAATCGATGCCAAGATCGAAAAACTGTCGGCGGCGTCGCAGAAGCTGGGCGAGAAGATGTATGCCGACCAGCAGGCGCAGCAAGCTGCCGGCGGCGCTGACGCCGGCCAGCAGGCAGGCGCGGCCGAAGGCAAACCTGCCCAGGACGACGTCATCGACGCCGACTTCAAGGAAGTCAAAGACGCCAAGTAATTGATGCCGGAGCACGGTGCGGACCGCCCACAAGCGGCCTGCATCGAATCGAGCCGCTCCGGACAGCGCAAAGGCGACGACAAGCCGAGCCCTCCAGCGGCTCGGTTTTTTGCATAAACAGTAGCGTAGTAGCTAGACAGCAAGGTGCCGACAAATGGCAAAGCGTGATTTTTACCAGATCCTCGGGGTCGCCAAGAATGCTTCTGAAGAAGAAATCAAGAAGTCGTATCGCAAGCTTGCGATGAAATACCATCCGGACCGCAATCCGGACAGTAAGGAATCGGAAGAGAAGTTCAAGGAAGTCAAAGAAGCGTACGAAATGCTGACCAATCCGGAGAAGCGCGAAGCGTACGACCGTTATGGTCACGCCGGTGTCGATCCGAACATGGGTGGCGGCGGCGGTGGCGGTGGTTTCGGCGGCGCCGGCGGTTTCCCGGACAGCTTCGGCGATATTTTCGGCGACATTTTCGGCGGTGGCGGCCGCGGGCGCAGCTCCGGCCCGCAGGTGTACCGCGGCGCCGACATGCGCATGGGCTTCGAGATCACGCTCGAGCAGGCGGCGCACGGCCACACCCAGGAATTGCGCATCCCTAGCTGGGACAAGTGCGAAACCTGCCACGGCAGCGGCGCCAAGCCGGGCACCTCGCCGGTCACCTGCACCCAGTGCGGCGGTCACGGCCAGACGCGCGTGCAGCAAGGCTTCTTCAGCATCCAGCAAACCTGCTCGCGCTGCCAGGGCAGCGGCAAGATCATTGCCGAGCCGTGCGCGCCGTGCGGCGGCGAAGGCATGATCAAGCGCCAGAAGATCCAGGAAGTGAGTATTCCGGCCGGTATCGAAAGCGGCGTCAGCATCCGTTACAAGGGGCTCGGCCAACCGGGCACCAACGGCGGGCCGCCGGGCGACCTGTTGATCGAAGTGCGGGTCAAGCCGCACTCCGTGTTCAATCGCGAAGGCGACGACCTGCATTGCGAAATGCCGATCTCGTTCGTCAAGGCAACCCTGGGCGGCGACATCGAAGTGCCGACCCTGTCCGGCAAGGTCTCGTTCACGATTCCTGAAGGCACGCAATCGGGCCGCACGTTCCGCCTGAAAGCGAAGGGCATCAAGGGCATGCGTTCCGGCTATCCGGGCGACCTGTTCTGCCACGTGGCGGTCGAAACGCCGGTCAAGCTGACCGACAAGCAAAAAGACCTGCTGCGCGAATTCGAACGCCTGACGGTCGAAGGCGGCGGCAAGCACAGCCCGCAGAGCAAGGGCTGGATGGACAAGGTGAAAGATTTTTTCGAATAAGGCGGGCCTAGGCACGCATATTCATCCAACCGCTGAGTTGGCCCTCGGGCCTGTCAGCGGTTTTTTTTCGAACACACAGGACTGATATGACTCAAGCACAATACGATATCGATGCGCTCTTCAAACGCAACCGCGACTGGGCCGCGGCGATGGTGGCCAGGGATGAGAATTTCTTCAAGGCCCTGACCGCCCAGCAGTCGCCGGAGTATCTGTGGATCGGCTGTTCCGACAGCCGCGTGCCGGCCAATGAGCTGCTGGGACTGGCGCCGGGCGAGTTGTTCGTCCATCGCAATATCGCCAACGTGGTCGTGCATTCGGACTTGAACTGCCTGACGGTGTTGCAGTTCGCCATCGACGTGCTCAAGGTCAAGCACGTCATCATTTGCGGGCACTACGGCTGCTCGGGCGTGCACGCGGCCATGATCAACAAGCGCGTGGGACTGGCCGACAACTGGCTGCGCCATGTGCAGGATGTGCAGCAAAAGCACGAAAAATACCTGGGCGATGTGTTGCCGTCGCGCGCCCGTGCGGACCGCTTGTGCGAGCTGAACGTGACCGAGCAGGTGGTCAACACGGCGCAGACCACGGTGGTGCAGGATGCCTGGGAACGCGGCCAGCCGCTGACGGTGCATGGCTGGGTCTACGGCCTGCACGACGGCTTGCTGCGCGACTTGGGAATGAGCGTCAGCGGCGCCGATGAACTGGCGCCGAAACTGGCGGCGCGCTTGCTGGAATATCAGGAGTAAACATGCTGGCGCCGGGGCGGCATGCGCCGCGTCCGGCGCCATGCGGACGGAAGATTTTTCCTTGCATTGCTGCGGTGTTCAGGCCTGACTTAGTTGCTTTCCTTGATCACACGCCCGTTCAGGTGCTGCACCGGACGCGCATTGTGCTTGTACAGCTTGTGGAGCTGGGCCAGCTGCGCCTTCGATATGTCGACCGGCGTTTTCAGCACGAACCAGTTCGCTTCTTCGCTGCACGGCGGCGTGGTCAGCGAGCCCGGGAAGTTGTAGTAACCCTGGGTCGGCGGCAAAATCCCCATCATGTCGATGCTCACGCCATCGACCGCTTGCTCGACTTCGGCTTCCTTCGGCAGATTGTTGAAGATATTCGTCAGCGCCGGGTTTTCCTTGCCCAGCTTGAACAACAGCGCGACCACGGCCAGCTTGTTGTCCGCATTCTTGTGCACCAGGTGCAGTCCGAGCGGATACTGCTTGCCGTTGATGCGCTCTTCGCTCGGCGTATGGAAATGGAATTGCAGCAATTCATGGCGCACGCCGCCGATCGACATCCCGCTGCCCGGCGCATAATTGACCTGTACCGTGTGCCCGTTATCGATGATTTTCAGCGGCGATGGCTGGTATTCGAACACGATCGGATCGAGCGTGGACTTGCTGGTCGCGTTGGTGCGGATATCGATTGGCGACTGCGCGTGACCGGTCTTGCAGACAACATAATCGGACTTGATGCCGCCCCAGCGCTTCGGCCCGGTCTTGCCGGAATATGTCCACTCATGCTTGGCGTGGGCGCCGTGCGCGGCGGGTGCGGCAGGCGCCGCTGGCGCCGCTGGCGCCGCTGCCGGGGCAGGGGCTTGCGCCTCGGCCGGCGCCTGGGCTTGCGCCGACAGTGGCAGGATGGCGGCCAGCGCCAGCGAAACGACGGTCATACGTAAAAACATGTGAGTTCCTTTGATCGAATGGGGTACCGTATGGAGTGGCGTCGCGGCGGGGGCATGGCCGCACAACTGCACAGGGACGCGTCGTGGCGCTCGCTCTGTCCGGCAATAATATCTTGTCCTATCACAAGTAAATACAAGGAAGCGCGTACTTGCTGCAAAGACGCAACACACATGCTGGCGCGGCCCCGTTGGCCCAAGTGTGGAAAATACGAATGGAGTAAAAATTTGAATCAGGAAATTAATCAGCTGGACACCATTCGCACCCTGGCGCGCGCGTTCGTCGAGGAGCGCGACTGGGGCCAGTTCCACACGCCCAAGAATTTATCGTCGGCGCTGTCGGTGGAAGCGGCCGAGCTGCTGGAACATTTCCAGTGGCTCAAGACGGGCACGCAGGAAGAACTGGGCGCGGAGAAGCTTGCCCAGGTGCGACACGAAATGGCCGACGTGCTGGTCTACCTGGTGCTGCTGGCGGACCAGCTCGACGTCGACCTGGGTGCGGCGGTGCAGGAAAAGATGGTGCTCAACCGGGCCAAATACCCGGCCGACAAGGTGCGCGGCGATGCCCGCAAATACCACGAATACCCGCCGGACTGAGCCGGCGGGAGCCTTGCGCAAGCCTTACAGCCCGCCCATGCAGATGTACTTGATCACCAGATAGTCGTCGATGCCGTAGCGCGAGCCTTCGCGGCCCAGTCCCGACTGCTTGACGCCGCCGAACGGCGCCACTTCGGTCGAGATCAGGCCGGTGTTGACGCCCACCATGCCGGTTTCCAGGGCATCGGCCACGCGCCACACGCGCCCGATATCGCGCGAGTAAAAGTACGCCGCCAGCCCGAATTCGGTATCGTTGGCCATGGCGATGACATCGTCCTCGGTATCGAAGCGGAACAGCGGCGCGAGCGGGCCGAAGGTTTCTTCGGTGGCCACCTGCATCCCGGACGTCACGTCGGCCAGCACGGTCGGCTCGAAAAAGCTGTGGCCGAGCGCGTGGCGCTTGCCGCCGGTGAGCAGGCGCGCGCCTTTCGCGAGCGCGTCGGCGATGTGCTCCTCGACCTTGAGCACGGCCTTTTCTTCGATCAGCGGGCCTTGCGTTACGCCCACGTCCTGGCCGTTGCCGACCTTCAGCTTGGCCACCGCCGCCACCAGTTTTTCGGCGAAGCGCTCGTACACGCCATCCTGCACGTACAGGCGGTTGGCGCACACGCAGGTCTGGCCGGCGTTGCGGTACTTGGACGCGATCGCGCCTTCGACCGCCGCATCAAGGTCGGCGTCGTCGAACACGATGAAGGGCGCGTTGCCGCCCAGTTCCAGCGAGAGCTTTTTGATGGTCGGCGCGCATTGCTCCATCAGCACGCGGCCGACCTGGGTCGAGCCGGTGAAGGTCAGTTTGCGCACCAGCGGATTGCCGGTCATTTCGGCGCCGATCGCCTTCGAGTCGCCCGTGATGACGCTGAACACGCCCTTCGGCACGCCGGCGCGCTCGGCCAGTTCGGCCAGCGCCAGCGCCGAGAACGGGGTCAGCTCGGCCGGCTTGACCACCATCGGGCAGCCGGCCGCCAGCGCCGGGCCGACCTTGCGCGTGATCATCGCCGCTGGAAAATTCCACGGCGTAATCGCCGCGCACACGCCGATCGGCTCCTTGGTCACCACCAGGCGCCGGTCGGGCCAGGGCGATTGCAGGGTGTCGCCCTCGATCCGCTTGCCTTCCTCGGCGAACCACTCGATGAAGGCGGCGGCGTAGGCGATCTCGCCTTTCGATTCGGTCAGCGGCTTGCCTTGTTCGGCGGTCATGATCAGGGCCAGGTCGTCGGCGTTCTCGATCATCAGGTCGTTCCATGTGCGCAGAATCACGCTGCGTTCGCGCGCGCTCTTCTTGCGCCAGGCCGGCCAGGCAGCGTTGGCGGCGGTAATCGCGCGCGCGGCCTCATCCTTGCCCATGCGCGGCACGGTGCCGAGCGTCTCGCCGGTGGCCGGATTGGTCACCGTGATGGTGGCCGCATCGCTCGCATCGCACCATTCGCCGTCGATAAAACATTGCTGCCGCAGCAGCGCAGGGTCTTTCAGATTCAACATGGCAGGGCTTTCTTGATCAGGCTTGGCGCGTGGCCGGGAAATCATCTTAGCGTTTTTCGCAACTGGTTGCCGGCCAGCCGCGCGCGCGGGGCGTGATGCTTGCTACCAAGCAACATTTGCCTGCTGCCGTCTTGAGCGCGCGCAGGCGATCCGCATTTTGCGGGGAACTTCTGTGACGGCACAAGCCCGGCCGCCCCTGCGCCGCGCTACAGCATCACCACCATCCTGGCCGGCCAGTTCGACTATGTCGAAGCGACCGGCATCAACAACCGCGGCGACGTGGTGGGCGGCACCTATGTGACCGGCCAGGAGTGGCGCGGCTATCTGTTCGCCGACGGCCGCGCGATGCAGCTGGGCAGCCTGGGCGGCCAGTACACGCGCGTGCAGGCGATCAACGAGGCGCGCCAGATCGTGGGCGAATCGCGCACGCTCGACGGCATCAGCCACGCCGTCCTGTTCAGCGGCGCCACGGTGGCCGACCTGACGCCGTGGGCGCTCAGGGACAGCGCCGCCTCCGCCATCAACAACGCCGGCACGGCGGTCGGCGCGATTCCGTGCGACTGCCTGGAATTCCACGCCGCCCGCTTCACGCGCGGCGGCGGCGTGTCCGACCTGGGCACGCTGGGCGGCAAGTCGAGCAACGCCGACGGCATCAACAGCGCCGGGCACGTCGCCGGCAGCTCTGCGCTGGGCGGGCAAGCGGGCGACCGCGCCTTTTTGTACGTGAACGGCGTGATGAGCGACCTAGGCGCCTTGTCCGGCATGGACAGCGCGGCGCGCGGCATGAACAATGCGGGCCAGGTGGTGGGGCTGTCCTACCAGGGCTGGGACATCAACGAGGCGGTGCTGTGGGAGGGCGGAGCGGTGTTCAATCTGAACAGCCTGATCGACCCGGCGTCCGGCTGGCATTTGACCGATGCCGGCGCGATCAACGACCTGGGACAGATTGCCGCCAGCGGCTGCCATCAGGGGCTGGGCGTGTGCGGCATGCTGCTGGCCGGGCTGGCGCTGGTGGGCGTACGGGGCCGGCGGCGCCGCCAACGCCGCTCCACCGGGCTCTGACCTCAATTGAGAAGCTAGTTTTCGTAGGGCAACTTATGGCTGGTGGCGGTTCGTGTTGGCATGTTTGACAACTTGCCGGTAAGCTCTAACTGTGGTCAGGCGCATTGATCTGCGCCAAACCTATGTTGTCCATTTGAGATGGATCAAGCAGCACTCGCCATCAGGCCGATAAGCCATTATGATGAACCGAGTGCGTCATTCGTTCCTATACCGACAATCATGCGCCGTCCTATCGTCCTCGTTCCCGCCTGCACGCGCCAGATCGGACCTCATCCGTATCACGCCGCGCAGCTCAAATATGTCGACGCCGTCGTCCTCGGCGCCGACTGCGCTCCCATGGTCCTGCCCGCGCTCGGCGCCGCGCTCGACCTGGAGGCGTCCCTGTCCGTGTGCGACGGCATCATGCTGACCGGCTCGGCCTCGAACGTGCATCCCAGCTACTACGACCAGGACGTGCGCGACCCGAGCCTGCCGCAGGACCGTGCGCGCGACGCCACCACCTTGCCGCTGATCCGCGCCGCCCTGGAGCGCGGCATCCCCATCATCGCGGTGTGCCGCGGTTTCCAGGAGATGAACGTGGCCCTCGGCGGCAGCCTGTACCAGGCGCTGCAGGAAGTCGAAGGCAAGATGGACCACCGCGAAGACCCCGGCGCCTCCATCGAAGACCAGTACGGCCCGGCCCACGATGTGAGCGTCACCCCCGGCGGCGCCTTCCAGCGCATGCTCGGCGGGCTTGAACGCATCGCCGTCAATTCGCTGCACGGGCAGGGCATCGACCGGCTCGCGCCCGGCATCGCCATCGAAGCGCTCTCGCAGGACGGCCTGGTGGAAGCGTTTTCGGTGCCGTCCGCGCCCGGCTTTACCCTGGCCGTGCAGTGGCATCCCGAGTGGCAAATTCTCGACAATCCGGCCTCGATGGCCATGTTCGGCGCCTTCGGCCAGGCTTGCCGCGCTTTCCAGGCGGGGCGCGCATGAACACGCGCAGCGCCAGCCGCTACGAAAAGTGGGCCCTCTGCTGCGTGCCGTAGCGCCGCTTGCCATCCTCGGTTCCACACACCGCGCGCGGCATGTGCTTGCGCGCGCATGAGCAAATTAGAGCGCAAACTACAGAGAGAACATCATGGCAATTCGCGAAAACTTCACCTACACCGACATGGACCTGTGGCTCAACGAGAAACGGGTCACCGAAATCGAATGCCTGATTCCCGACTTGACCGGCGTCGCGCGCGGCAAGATCCTCCCGCGCGGCAAATTCACGCAGGAGCGCGGCATGCGCATCCCCGAGGCGGTGCTGGGCATGACCGTGACCGGCAACTATCCGATCGACGACGAAGCCTACGACCGCGCCATCTCGGCCACCGACCGCGACATGATCCTGAAGGCCGATCCGACCACCATCACCATGGTGCCGTGGGCGGTCGACCCGACCGCGCAGGTGATCCACGACTGCTATTTCGCCGACGGTAAACTGGTCGACTTCGCACCGCGCACGGTGCTGCGCCGCGTCCTGAAGCTGTATGCCGACAAGGGCTGGAAGCCGGTGGTCGCGCCCGAACTCGAGTTCTACCTGACCGCCAAGAACATCGACCCGGACCTGCCGCTGAAACCGCCGATCGGCCGCAGCGGCCGCGCCGAAACCAGCCGCCAGGTCTACAGCATCGACGCCGTCAACGAATTCGATCCGCTGTTCGAGGACATCTACGATTACTGCGAACTGATGAATCTCGACGTCGACACCCTGATCCACGAGATCGGCGCCGGCCAGATGGAAATCAACTTCCTGCACGGCGATCCGCTGGGTCTGGCCGACAAGGTGTTCTTCTTCAAGCGCACCCTGCGCGAAGCGGCGCTCAAGCACGACATGTACGCCACCTTCATGGCCAAGCCGATGGCGGGCGAACCCGGTTCGGCCATGCACGTGCACCAGAGCGTGGTCGATACCAGGACCGGCCTGAATATCTTCAGCAGCGAAGACGGCTCGGCCTCGCCCCTGTTCAAGCAGTACATCGGCGGCCTGCAGCGCTACATGCCGTCGGCCATGGCGATCGTCGCGCCGTACGTCAATTCGTACCGCCGCATCGTGCGCCACACCGCCGCCCCGATCAATATCCAGTGGGGCCTGGACAACCGCACGGTGGGCTTCCGCGTGCCCGAATCGGGCGTGCAGGACCGGCGCGTGGAAAACCGCATCATCGGCGCCGACGCCAATCCCTACCTTGCGCTGGCGGTCACCCTGGCCTGCGGCTACCTCGGCATGACCGAGCAGTTGGAGCCGACTCCGATGATGAACGGCAGCGCCTACGAAATGCCGTTCGAGCTGCCGCAAGGCCTGCCCGAAGCGCTGCACCTGCTGCGCGCCGAGGACAAGCTGCGCACGGTGCTGGGCGAGCGCTTCATCGACGTGTACGCGGCCATCAAGGACCTGGAACACCAGGAATTCATGACCGTCATCAGTCCGTGGGAACGCGAGCACCTGCTGCTGCACGTGTAAGCGTCGCGCAGCACCAGCAACAATAACGATAACAATAACGATAAGCGAGGTTCAATCATGACAGCCAATCCCATGGTCCCGAGCGCCGCGCTGGTCGCGTCGGTCAAGGCCGCCACGCACGACGTCTACGACACCGCCGACATCCAGCGCCAGGACTCGGCGCACTACATGCATCCCTTCACCGACCACAAGGCGCTGGGCGAACGCGGTGCGCGCGTGATGGTGCGCGGCGACGGCATCTACCTGTGGGATTCCGAGGGCAACAAGATCCTCGACGGCATGTCGGGCCTGTGGTGCGTGAATGTCGGCTACGGCCGCACCAGCATCTCGGACGCGGTCTACCGCCAGATGCAGACGCTGCCCTTCTATAACAGCTTCTTCAACACCACCAACGTGCCGGCCACGCGCCTGGCCGCGCTGCTGGTGGAGATTTCGCCGCCCCAGTTCAACCATGTGTTCTTCACCGGTTCCGGCTCGGAAGCGAACGACACCAACCTGCGCATGGTGCGCCGCTACTGGGACCTGAAAGGCCAGCCGCAGCGCCACACCATCATCAGCCGCTACAACGCCTACCACGGCAGTACCGTGGCCGGCGCGGCGCTGGGTGGCATGGCGGGCATGCACGAGCAGGGCGGCATGATCCCGGGGATCGAGCATATCGGCCAGCCGAACTACCTGGAAAACGGCTGCGGCATGAGCCCCGACGAATTCGGCATCGTGGCCGCCGGCTGGCTCGAGACCAAGATCCTCGAGGTTGGCGCCGACAAGGTGGCCGCCTTTATCGGCGAACCGGTGCAGGGCGCCGGCGGCGTGATCATCCCCCCGGCCACCTACTGGCCCGAGATCGGCCGCATCTGCGACAAGTACGGCGTGCTGCTGATCGCCGACGAAGTCATTTGCGGTTTTGGCCGTCTTGGTACATGGTTTGGCTCCGAGTTGATGCAGATCAAACCTGATCTGATTACATTCGCGAAGGGTGTGACCTCGGGCTATGTTCCTCTTGGTGGCGTGCTGGTCGGTGACAGGGTGGCGGACGTGCTGATTCACGAAGGCGGCGACTTCAATCACGGTTTCACGTATTCGGGCCATCCGGTGGCCTGTGCGGCGGCGCTGGAGAACATCCGCATCCTGATCGACGAACGCCTGGTGCAGCAGGTGGCGCACGACACCGGCCCGTACCTGAAAGAGAAGTTCGAAGCGCTGATGGACCATCCGCTGGTGGGCTACGCCGACACCTGCGGTTTCGTGGCGGGGCTGAACCTGGTGCGCAAGAAGGCCGGCACGGTGCACGACTGCGAGTACTTCGATCCCGGGCAGGGCGTGGGCATGATCTGCCGCGGCTACATGTTCGCCAACGGGATCATCATGCGCGCCGTGGGCGAACGGATGATCATCGCACCGCCGCTGGTGATGACGCGTGCCCAGATCGACGAAATGATCTTCAAGATCAGGTACTGCCTCGAGGCCACCCTGATCGACTTGCAGAAGCGGGGCTGGGTAACTTGAACCAAGGTTGAGCCGGAGGCAGGATGAAGACGATACGCCGCATCGCATACAGCTTCATCCTCGGCCTCGCGGCCGCCGCCGGCGTGGCGCTCGCCGCCCCGCCGGAAGAGAAAGTCCTCAACATCTACAACTGGTCCGACTACATCGCCGAAGACACGGTCCGCAACTTCGAAAAAGAAACCGGCATCAAGGTTCGCTACGATGTCTTCGACAGCAACGAGGTCCTGCACGCCAAGCTCAGCGCCGGCAAAACCGGCTACGACATCGTGGTCCCCACCGCCCACTGGGCGCGCCTGCAGATCGACGGCGGCCTGCTGCGCCCCCTCGACAAGGCCAGCCTGCCTTACCTGTCCAACCTCGATCCGACCTTGCAGGATCTGCTCAAACGGGTCGACCCGGACAACAAGCACCTGGTGGTCTGGCTGTGGGGCTACACCACGCTCGGCATCAACGTCGACAAGGTCAAGGCGGCGCTCGGGTCCTTGCCCATGCCCGCCAATGTGTGGGACCTGGTGTTCGACCCGCGCTACGCCAGCAAGCTGACCTCGTGCGGCATCTCCTTTCTGGACTCGCCGTCCGAAGTGCTGCCCGCCGCGCTGCTCTACATCGGCAAACCGGCCTACTCGAAGAACAGCGCCGACTACCAGGACGCCGGCCGCATGCTGCAAGCGATCCGGCCGGCGGTGACCCTGTTCAGCTCCTCCGGCTACATCAACGACCTGGCCAACGGCGCGCTGTGCGTCTCGCTCGGCTGGTCGGGCGACATCAACATCGCGCGCCAGCGCGCCATCGACAACAAGAACGGCCACAATATCGTGGCGCTGGTGCCGAAGACGGCCACATTGATGTTCGACACCATGGCGATTCCGGCCGACGCCCCGCATCCGGGCAATGCCCACCTGTGGATCAACTATATCTTGCGCCCCGAGGTGCACGCGACCCTGACCAACAAGGTCTTCTACGCCAATCCGAACAAGGCCGCCACGCCCATGGTGCGGCCCGAGATCGCCGGCAACCGCACGGTCTACCTGCTTGATGCCGACAAGCAGCGCATGGTGGTGCCCGAGCCCCTGAGCGCCGATGCGCGCCGCACCATGACGCGTGTCTTTACCCGCTTTAAGACTGGAATGTAAGCCGGCATCTCATCATTTTGCATGCACACCCGCGTATGTCCGATAAAATTGCGGCTTTGCCTTATCTTTCATCATCCCTATGACGATTGCACAACCCGCAAGCTCGCAGCCCTTTCTCCTGATCCGCAACCTCGTCAAGGCATTCGACGGCGTGCGCGCCGTGAACGACATTTCGCTCGCCATCGACAAGGGCGAGATCTTCGCGCTGCTGGGCAGCTCCGGCTGCGGCAAGTCGACCCTGCTGCGCATGCTGGCCGGCTTCGAGACCCCGACCGCCGGCGCCATCGAACTGGCCGGCCAGGACCTGGTCGGCGTGCCGCCCTACGAGCGCCCGGTCAACATGATGTTCCAGTCGTACGCGCTGTTCCCGCACCTGACGGTGTGGGACAACGTGGCTTTCGGCCTGCGCCGCGACGGCCTGCCCAAGGCCGCCATCGCCGAACGGGTCGACCAGATGCTGGCGCTGGTGCAGCTGGGCGCCTACGCCAAACGCAAGCCGCACCAGCTCTCGGGCGGGCAGCAGCAGCGCGTGGCGCTGGCGCGCAGCCTGGCCAAGCGGCCGCAGTTGCTGCTGCTCGACGAGCCGCTCGGCGCGCTCGACAAAAAACTGCGCGAACAGACCCAGATGGAACTGGTGAACATCATCGAGCAGGTTGGCGTGACCTGCGTGATGGTCACCCACGACCAGGATGAAGCCATGAGCATGGCCACCCGCATCGCCGTCATGAGCGAAGGGCGCATTTTGCAGGTGGGCGCGCCCGGCGACATCTACGAAACCCCCAACTGCCGCTTCGTGGCCGACTTCATCGGCACCGCCAACATGTTCAACGGCCATGTGCGGGTCGACCAGCCCGACCACGTCATCGTCGAGACATCCGAATGCCGCCACTACGTCAGCCACGGCATCAGCGGCACCAACAACATGCCGGTGACGGTGGCGGTGCGGCCCGAAAAAATCGCCCTCCAGCGCGAGCTGCCCGGCGTGGCGCAGCGCGCTTCGGCCGCCGAAGACGGCTACAACTGCGTGTCCGGCGAGATCGTCAACGTCTCCTACTTCGGCAACGAGACCCATTACCAGGTGCGCATGGCGCAAGGCGGCATCCTCAAGGTGGCGCGCACCAACGCCGCGCGCCATGAAGAGGCGCGCATGGAACGCGGCCAGCATGTGGTCGCGTGGTGGGACGGCAGCGACATCGTGGTCCTGACCAATTGAGGCGGCCATGATCAAGCCTTTTCGTCAATCGTCCGCCGGCCGCCGCTTCGTCATCGGCGTGCCGCTGGTCTGGCTGGGCATCGCCTTCCTGATTCCCTTCCTGATCGTGCTGCGCATGAGTTTTGCGGAACTCGACGACACCGGCAGCCCGTTCGGCCCCCTGGTCACCTTCAGCGACGGGGTGTTGAACATCAAGGCCAAGGTGGTCAACTACGTCGCCCTGACCGAGGACTCCACCTACCTGTGGACGTTCATGCGCTCGCTCGGCTACGCCGCCCTGACCATGGTCCTGTGCCTGGTCACCGGCTACCCGTTCGCCTACTTCATGGCGCGCGCCAATCCGGCCTGGCGCACGGTGCTCCTGATGATGGTGATGCTGCCGTTCTGGACCTCCTTCCTGCTGCGCATCTACGCCTGGAAAGGCATCCTGGCCAACCAGGGCCTGCTCAACAACCTGCTGCTGTGGCTCGGCGCGATCGATGAACCGCTGAAAATGATGAACACCTCGTTCGCCCTGGTGCTGGGGATGTTCTACGCCTACCTGCCCTTCATGATCCTGCCGCTGTACGCCAACCTGGTCAAGATGGACGTGCGCTACCTGGAAGCGGCGGCCGACCTGGGCGCCACGCCCTGGCAGGCGTTCTGGCGCGTCACCGTGCCGCTCTCGAAGTCCGGCATCATCGCCGGCGCCATGCTGGTGTTCATTCCGGCGGTGGGCGAATTCGTCATTCCCGAGCTGCTCGGCGGCCCCGAGACCTTGATGATCGGGCGCCTGCTGTGGGACGAATTTTTTGTGAACACCGACTGGCCGCGCGCCTCCGCGCTGGCGGTGGTGGCGATCGCGCTGATCCTGGTGCCGATGGCCATCTTCAACAAGTACAAGGACGAACAGGAAGCGGAGGGCCGCGCATGAATACGCGAACGAACACGCGAATCAACAAGATGACCCTGGCCCGCTGGTTCGGGCGCGGCTGGCTCTCGATGGGCTACCTGTTCCTGTACCTGCCGCTGCTGGTGCTGGTCGTGTTTTCGTTTAACAGCTCGCGCCAGGACATGGTGTGGAGCGGCTTTTCGACCCAGTGGTACCCGGAACTGTTCAAGGACGCGGAACTGGTCAGCGGCTTCGTGCTGTCGCTCAAAATCGCCTTGTGCAGCGCCACGGCCGCCGTGCTGTTGGGGACCATGGCCGCCTTCGCCCTGAACCGCTACAAGCGCTTTCCGGGCCGCCTGGTGTTCTCCGGGATGGTCAGCGCGCCGCTGGTCATGCCCGAGGTGATCATCGGCCTGTCGCTGCTGCTGATGCTCGTGTCGGTGCAGAAGATGTTCGGCTTCCCCGAGCGCGGGGCGTTCACCATCTGGATCGGCCACACCCTGCTTGGCATGGCGTATGCGGCCGTGGTGGTGCAGTCGCGCCTGCGCGAGATGAACCGCTCGCTCGAAGAGGCGGCCATGGACCTGGGCTGCCGTCCGTACCAGGTGTTCTTCCTGGTGACGCTGCCGAACATCACGCAGTCGCTGGCCTCGGCCTGGCTGCTCACGTTTACGCTCTCGCTCGACGATGTGGTGCTGTCGAACTTCCTGTCCGGTCCCGGCTCGACGACCATGCCGCTGGTGATCATGTCGCGCGCGCGCCTGGGGCTGGACCCGCGCGTGAACGCGGTGGCGGCGTTGACAATTCTGGTGGTGTCGATCGGGGTGATCGGCGCCGCCATCATGATGGCGCGCGCCGAGCGGCAGCGCCAGAAGCAGGTGGCGGCCGCAGTCAAGTCCTGACGCTCTTCGGCCGCTGCATACGGTGGCGGGCACGGCGTGCCCGCCACCCCCACCGTTGGCCCGAGAGGAGTGATTCATGCACAACTACCGCAACGCCGTCATTGCATTCGCCGCAGCTTGTCCCGTCATCGCGCAAGCCCAGAGCACCGAACAACTCAAGGCCGAACTCGGCGCCCTCAAGGCGCATGTGCAGAAGCTCGAAGCCATGATCGACCAGGCCGACCGGGCCGACCAGGCCAGGGCGCCCGAGCCGGACACCTCGGCCGAAGTGGCGCGCCTGCGCGTGAAAAGCGACGCCGCCGACGACGCCATGGAGACCAGTGGACTGAAAGGCTTGAAGATCTCGGGCTACATCGACCCGAGCTACATCCGCAACCGCAACGCCGGGACCTCCAGCTTTGTCTTCCTGAACAATAACAGCTCGATCAACGGCTCCGGCGAGAGCTTCGGCTACGACAATACCTCCTTCGGCAGCGCCATGCTCAATCTCGACAAGGAGCTCGAAGGCGGCAGCAAGCTGAGAATCTCGCTCATGCCCAGCAAAAGCACGGCCTCCGGCTACAATTTCGGCAACCTGGTGCACGAAGCCTCGGCCTCGATTCCGCTGGGCGATCAGTCGACCCGCCTGTTGCTCGGCCAGATTCCCGACTGGAGCGGCTACGAATACATTCCCTCGACCCAGAACAAGCTGCTGACCCACAACCTGCTGTTCGATTTTTCGTCGGCCAACTTCTACACGGGCACCGGCCTGCAGCTGTTGCGCGGCAAATGGGACAGCAAGATCATGTTCGGCAATATGAACAGCGCCCGCGTGAACGATGGGGGCGAGCGCACGCCCGGCGTGTTCTACCGCGTCGATTACGCCAGGAGCGAATTTTCGGGCTTCGGCATGTCCGGCACCCATGCCGGCTTCGACGACGACGATACTGTCGGGCGCCTGGACCTGATGGAGGTGGACGGCTTTTACACGCGTGGCGCCTTGAATATCCAGGGTCAGTTAAGCTATGGGCGCCAGCAGGCCACCGCCGCCAACCGGTATGGCGCGGATCAGCAGCGCTGGTATGGCTTCTCGTCGCTGGTGTCGTACAAGGTCATGCCGCGCCTCGAAGCCATCGCCCGCCTCGATTACATCTTCAACGGCACGGGCGGCGGCGGGGTGTTGGGAGCGACCCTGGCGCCCGGTTGCAGGGACCTGGCCGGTTTTGCGGCCAACTGCCCGGATGGGCGCAACGGCTTCGGCCCCGGCATGGTCTTGCGCGGTGGACAATGGTTCGTGCTCGACCCCACCCGCGGCGCCAATCGCGGCACGCTGTCGGTGGGCACGCAGTACCTGCTCGTTCCGGGCGTGAGCGTGAAAGGCGAGTACCGCTACGACTACGCCACGGCCAGGACATTCAGGACATTGGACGGACAGTACCGCCGCGACAATCAGGTTATCGGCGTATCGACAGTAGTGAGCTTTTAGGGAGCACGGCATGGGAAACACGCAATGGCACGCACGGGCGGCAGCCCTGGACATCGACGGACGCGCATGCATCGGCGGCGAACGCGTTTGGGCGCGCGCGCAGCGGCAGTTCGATAATCGTTCGCCGGTCGACGGGCGCCAGCTTGGCCTGGTGGCGCGCTGCGACGGGCTCGATGTCGACGCGGCCGTGGCGGCGGCGCGCGCCGCCTTCGACGACCGGCGCTGGGCCGGCCAGGCCCCGGCCGCGAGGAAGCGCATCATGATCCGATTCGCCGACCTGATCCTGGCCCATGCCGACGAACTGGCGCTGCTCGAGACGCTCGACATGGGCAAGCCGATCAAGTACAGCCAGAGCGTGGACGTGCCGGCCGCCGCCAACTGCGTCCGCTGGTACGGCGAAGCGATCGACAAGGTCTACGATGAAATCGCACCCACCGGCGAGAACAGCCTGGCCCTGATCACGCGCGAGCCGGTCGGCGTGGTGGCCGCCATCGTGCCGTGGAACTACCCGCTGATCATGGCCGCCTGGAAGATCGCCCCGGCGCTCGCCGCCGGCAACAGCGTGATCCTCAAACCGTCCGAAAAGTCGCCCCTCACCGCCCTGCGGCTGGCCGACATCGCACTCGAAGCCGGACTGCCGGCGGGCGTGTTCAACGTCGTTCCCGGCTATGGCATCGAGGCCGGGGCGGCGCTGGCGCTGCACATGGATGTGGACTGCATCGGCTTTACCGGGTCCACCAAAGTGGGCAAGCAGATCCTGCAGATGGCCGGGCAATCTAACCTCAAGCGCGCCTGGACCGAATTGGGCGGCAAGTCGGCCAACATCGTCTGCGCCGACTGTCCCGACCTCGATGCGGCGGTGAGCGCGGCGATCGGTTCGATCTACTTCAACCAGGGCGAAAGCTGCAACGCGCCGTCGCGCCTGTTCGTGGAAGCGTCGATCAAGGACGCCTTCCTCGAAAAAGCGCTGGCGCTGGTGCCCGGTTTTGCGCCGGGCGACCCGCTCGACGAGGCCACCATCATGGGCGCCATCGTCGACGCGGCCCAGATGAACACCGTAATGGGCTACATCGAACAGGGCAAAGAAGCGGGCGCCAGGCTGCTGGCCGGCGGCGAGGCAGCGCGCCTTGATACCGGCGGCTTTTACGTGGCGCCGACCCTGTTCGACCAGGTCGACGGTTCCATGAGCATCGCGCGCGAAGAGATTTTCGGGCCGGTGCTGTCGGTGCTCAGTTTTACCGACATCGACGACGCCGTGCGCCAGGCCAATTCGACCCAGTACGGCTTGCAGGCGGCGGTGTGGACGGGTAATCTGAACAAGGCGATCAAGACCGCGCGCGCCCTGCGCGCCGGCACCGTGCACGTGAACCAGTACGACGGCGACGACATCACGGTGCCGTTCGGCGGGGTCAAGCAATCGGGCAACGGGCGCGATAAATCGCTGCACGCCTTCGACAAGTACACCGAACTGAAAACCACATGGATCCAGATTGGATGAGCGCAGCGCAAGCGCGCGCCTGAAGTACCGGCTGGCGATTTTCGACTTCGACGGCACCCTGGCCGACTCGTTTCCGTTC
This sequence comes from Massilia mucilaginosa, assembly GCF_011682145.1. GTDB lineage: Bacteria > Pseudomonadota > Gammaproteobacteria > Burkholderiales > Burkholderiaceae_D > Telluria_A > Telluria_A mucilaginosa. The sequence continues at coordinate 24,693 of NZ_WHJH01000034.1, read as the reverse complement.
TTCCAGAGCGTGTACAACGCTCTGGCGGACCAGCATGGCCTGCGCCGCATCGAAGGCGACCAGGTGGCGCACCTGCGCGGCATGAGCACGCGCGAGATCATGCGCCATATCGGCATGCCGGCCTGGAAAATGCCGATGGTGTCGAAAAGCTTCATCGCGAAGATGAGCGAGAACGCGGCCAGCATCGCCCTGTTCGACGGCGTGGCCGGGGCCTTGCGCGCGCTGGCCGGCGCCGGCGTGATGCTGGCGGTGGTGTCGTCCAATTCGGAACACAACGTCCGCCGCGTGCTGGGGCCGGAGTTGAGCGCGCTGTTTGCCCACTTCGAATGCGGCATGTCGGTGTTCGGCAAGGCCTCGCGCATCCGCAAGGTGGTCAGGCAAAGCCGGGTCGGCGCGGCCGACGCGCTGTACGTTGGCGACCAGGGCACCGATGCCGAGGCATCGGCCAAGGCCGGCGTGGCGTTTGGGGCGGTGGCGTGGGGCTATGCGCCGGCCGAGGCATTGCGCGCGCATGGGCCGGCCGAAGAATTTGACTCGGTGGCGGCCATGCTGGCAATCTTGTCGGGCGCCGGGTACATCCTCAGTACACCTGGGTCGGATGCAGTCCGCGCGCAGCAAAATGCGGGTCGAGCCGGTGCGACAGGCGCCGCAGGTTCAGGGTCGGCACTTGCGGATACAAGTGATGCTCAAGGTGGTAGGTCAGATTCATGAACAGCGCCGGCACGATCGCGCCGCGCATGGTACGCGCTTGTTCGAGCGGCTTGCTGCCCGGTTTGTAGTGCGGCAGGTACGCTGTCGCCAGCGGATAGAACCAGCCGCCGATCCAGGCCATGGCGCAGTACACCAGCGGCCCGTTAGTCCAGCGCGTCAGCCACAGGGCCAATAGCACCAGCGCCAGCGAGGTGGCCAGTTCGGCGGCCATCCAGCGGCGCTCGCGCGCCGGGCGGATCTTGCGCAACGATTCGCGCCACAGGCGCGGCAGGTACAGCGGGCCGGCCAGCAGCGCCCCGAGCAGGCTTGCGCGCGCCGGTGCGCCTTCCAGGTCGTCTTCTTCCAGGCAGTGCGCGTGGTGGTGCAGGTGGGTGTAGCGGAACGCATGCCCGCTTTGCAGCACCAGCACGCTGACGATGAACAGCACCACGTGGGTGATGCGCGCGTCCAGGCCCGCCGAGCCGTGCGCCACGTCGTGCAGGTAGGCCACCGTCACCACAAAGTGCATCAGCATCACGACCGGCAGCGCCAGGTACACGCCGTGCGCGTAGAGCGCGCCGAAGGCGGCCAGCGTCAGCAAGGGCAGGGCGGCGAGCACGATGCGCTGCCACGCGGCGACCGTCAGCAGGTCGTCGTCGAAGGTGCCCAGTTGCGGCATGCCGGCGTTGCGCCGTGTCAGTGATGGAAAAACGAAGGGGCTGCTTACTGCGGTAAAGGCAAACATGATGGCGACTACCTGATCAGGTTAATGGAAGACAGCAAGAAGAACAATCCGACGATCACGGCGGCGATGTCGTCCGCGTGCCCGCGCATGCCCCAGCGCCGCAGCGCCTGCACGATGGAGGGATAGAGGTGCTCGAACAGCGTGAGCGGCATGCGTACCAGCGGCCAGCAAGCGACCATCAGCAGCAGGACATTTGGTCCCACGTAAACGAGAAGGCCGGGAAGGTCGAGCAGATGCTGCGCCGCCAGGATCAGCAGTACGAACAGCAAGGTCAGTCCGACCCGGTGTCCGCTCAACAGATACTGGTTGCGCGGGCTCAGGTCCTCCGGCTGCTGACCGAAGACATGCAGCGCCACGCTGAAGCGGCGCGCTGCGTTTTTGGGCATGCCGAACAAGGCCAGCGACAGCGCCGCATGCGCCAGCAGGATCACCAAGTCGAGCGCCAGGCCTCGCTTGAACGGGGTGCCGAGTGCTATCTGGGCCAGCGGCGAGACGATCAAGGCCCATGCCAGCACGCGGTTGACCCGCATCCAGATGATTTTCGGTGGCACCAGCGCGCCGATGTGGAGTAATTGCAGTGTTGTCATGATGGGTCGATGGCTTTGCCGGGTCGTTGCGGCTTGCGCCGTCATACTCTTCAATACGCAAGCCGCATGCCACCCGTCAAGCGATTCTAAGTTGCTGTTTTTAAACAGAAAATCAACGATGAGTACGCACGGGCTGTCAACTTGCTATATAGTTAGCCCGTTGCAACTATCAAGCTGCCTTACACCCGGCCCGCATGGACATCTACCGCGTTTACTATTTTTCCCTCGTGATCCAGGGCTGCATCAGCCTGGGACTGGCGGCGTGGCTGTGGGCCAAGGCGCCGCACCAGAGCGGCATCAAGCCGCTGGCGCTGTTTTGCGTTGGTATCGGCTTCTGGGCGCTCGGGCAGCTGGGCATGCACCTGGGCGGCGACAGCGTGGCCGCACTGGGCAAGCGCCTGGTCAACTGCGGTCCGATCAACGCGGTGTTCTTCCTGCACTTCGTATTCCGCTTCCTGCAGCGCGACCGCCCGCGCCAGATGCTGGGCATTTACGTGCTGGGCATCGCCACCCTGCTGCTGGTGCAGGTACTCGACATGGGCATGCTGGCGCCCTGGCTGGGCTTCGAGCGCTACTACTTTTTCCCGGTCTGGGGAGCGATACCCGGCGTCGTCGTCACCTCGATCAGCATCTGGGCCTACCTGCTGCTGCTGGCGGCGTGGCCGAAGGCCGCACCCAAACAGCGCGGCAAGATCCTGGCGATCTGGTTCGCCGGCGTGTGGGGCTCGGGCGCCTCGCTGATGTTCCTCAATGCCTCGCTCGGGATCGACATCTTCCCGTACAGCGTGATCCTGCTGCCCGGCTACGCGTTGCTGCTGGTGTTCGGCATCCTGCGCTACGACCTGATGGTGGTGAACCTGTGGGCCAACCGCCTGCTGGCCTGGCTGGTACTGACGGCGATTACGGTGGCTCTCGCGAGCCTGCTCCTGAGCGTGGCCGCGCGCACCGGGTTTGCCTCGCTCGCCGCGGTGCCCCTGTGGCAGCTCTGGCTGCTCGGCACCGCCATGCTGGGCGTGATGCTGGTGCTGGAAGGGCCGTCGCGGCGCGCCATCGAACGGCTGGTCTTCCCCGGCGCGCACCTGGAAGCGGGCGTGCTGGCCGACTGGCGCGTGCGCCTGGACGGCGCCAGCAGCTGGCACGATCTCGAACAAATCGCCGCGTCCACCCTCGGCGCGCACCTGCGGCAGCCGATGCGGGTGGTGCTGGGCGCCGCCAGGCCGGCCGGCGACGGCAAGCCCGGCCTGCACTGCCATCTCGGTCCGAGGAAAGATGGCGAAGCGGCGCACTGGCGCACCGACCTGATGGAGTGGGAAGGCGCGACGCCGAGCGTGACCCGTGTCGGCGAAGTGTTCGGCGCCCTGCTGGCGGCGGCTGCGGCGCGCCTGGACCAGCTGCTGCGCTACGCCGAGCACGAAAAGGAGCGTCTGAAGCAGGCGCACCTGCTGGAACTGGGCGGGCTGGCCGCGACCGTGGCGCACGAATTGCGCAACCCGCTCAACATCATCAGCATGGCGGCGGTCATGTCGCCGCCCGAGACGCGCGCCGAAATCCGTGCCCAGATCGAGCGCGCCGACCATCTGATCCAGGACTTGCTCAGTTATTCGGGCGAGGTGCGCCTGAACCCGCAGCGCGTGGCGGTGGCCGAACTGGTGCAGCGGGTCGCGGCCGGCCATCCGCTGCAAGCCATCGAACTCGATGTCGACGCGGCCCTGTGCCTGCACATCGACCCGATGCGCGGCGAACAAATTCTCGGCAACCTGATTGGCAACGCCATGGCCATGCTGCGCGGCCGCCCGGACCCGCGCATCCTGGTCGACGCCGAAGCGCAGGCCGACGGCCGCGTGCTGCTGCGCGTGTGCGACAACGGCCCGGGCGTGCCCGCCGACCTTGCGGCCGACTTGTTCCAGCCCTTCACCACGCGCCGTCCCGGCGGTACCGGCCTTGGGCTGGCCATCGTGCGGCGCCTGGTCGAGGCCCACGGCGGCACGGTCAGGCTGGGCCAGCGGGCCGGCTGGAACTGCTGCTTCGAACTTCTTTTACCAGGCATGCCGTGACCCAAGAACGCATTCTTCTCGTCGACGACGAACCCGCCTTCCAGCGCCTGTGCGGCAACTGGCTGGCCAGCCTTGGCTACGACGTCAAGGTCGCGGCGTCAAGCGAACAGGTGCTGGCGCTGTGCGCCGAGCACACCTTCGACCTGGTGCTGCTCGACCTGGCGCTGCCGCCATCGTTCCGTCCCGACGAAGGGCTGGCGCTGCTGCCCGGCCTTGCTTCGGCGCCGGTGGTGGTGATGACCGGCCACGCCGACCGCGAACTGGCCCTGCGCGCCATTGCCGCAGGCGCCTGGGACTTTTTACCCAAGCCGCTCGACCCGGACCTGTTGCGCGTGGTGGTCGAGCGCGCGCTGACCAAGCGCCGCCTGGAGCGCGAGCTGGCCGACTGGCGCGCCCGCGCCGAACCAAGCGACGCCACCATGGGCCTGATCGGCATCAGCGCCGACCTGCGCGACCTGCGCGCGCTGATCCGCCGCATCGGGCCGACCGAGGTGCCGGTGATGATCACGGGGCCGAGCGGCACCGGCAAGGAACTGGTGGCGCGCGCGCTGCATGCCAACGGCAAGCGCAGCGCCAAGCCGTTCGTGGCGGTGCATTGCGGGGCGATTCCGGCGGAGCTGTTCGAGAGCGAATTGTTCGGCCATTGCAAGGGCAGCTTCACGGGAGCGGACCGCGACCGCATCGGTTTGATCGCGGCGGCCAACGGCGGCACCTTGTTCCTCGACGAGATCGGCGACATGCCGTTGTCGATGCAGGTCAAGCTGCTGCGCTTTTTGCAGGCCGGGAGTTTTTTCGCGGTTGGGGCGCGCAGCGAAACGCGGGTCGACGTGCGCGTGGTGGCGGCCACCAACCGCGACCTGGCGGCGATGGTGGAAGAGAAATCGTTTCGCGACGATTTGTTTTATCGCCTGAAGGGCATCCAGGTCAGGACCACGGCGCTGGCCGAGCGGGCCGAGGATGTGGCGCTGATCGTGCAGGCGGTGGCGGCCAGGCTGGCGCCGCCCAAGCGGCTCGCGCCGGACGCGCTGGAGTGGGTAGTGTCGCGCAACTGGCCGGGCAATGTGCGCGAGCTGCAGCATTCGGTGTCGACGGCGGCGGCGCTGGCGGGGAGTGCCGACACGATCACGGTCGACGACCTGGCGCTGGCGTGCGGAGAGGCGGCCGCGCCGGTCGTGCTGGAGGGCGATGGCTTGCTCGATGCGCAGGTGGCGGCGCTGGAAAAGCGCCTGATCGTCGCCGCGCTCGACGAGACGTCGCACAATCATACCCACGCCGCGAAACAGCTGGGTATTTCGCGGGTGGGGCTGTTGAACAAGATGAAGCGCTACGGACTACGCTAGCGCGCAGGCTTCAGAAGCAGTGCTCGAGCGCCGGAAAACTGCCATCCTTGACCGCGTTCACATACGCGCTCACGGCGGCGTCGATACTGGTCTGCCCGTCCATGAAGTTCTTCACGAAGCGCGCTTTGCGCCCCGGGAAAACCCCCAGGATGTCGTGCATCACCAGCACCTGGCCCGAACAGTCCGGCCCCGCGCCGATGCCGATCGTCGGCACCTTCAGCGCCTCGGTCAGCTCCTTGCCCAGGGCGCTAGGAATCGCCTCGTACAGCACCAATGCCGCGCCCGCCGCTTCCAGCGCCAGCGAGTCGGCCTTGAGCTGCGCCGCGCTTTCGATGGACTTGCCCTGCACCTTGTAGCCGCCCAGCTGGTGCACCGACTGCGGCGTGAGGCCCAGGTGCGCGCACACTGGAATGGCGCGGTCGGTCAGGAAACGGACCGTCTCGGCCAGCCACGCGCCGCCCTCGATCTTGACCATGTGCGCGCCGGCCTGCATCAGCTGCACCGCGTTGTTGAACGCCGCTTCCGGCGTGCCGTAGCTGCCGAAAGGCATATCGGCGATCACCATCGCGCTCTTGTTGCCCCGCGCGACAGCGGCGGTGTGGTACACAATCTCGGCCACCGTGACCGGCAAGGTCGAGTGATGTCCATTGCAGACCATGCCCAGCGAATCGCCGATCAGCAGCACTTCCACGCCGCAGCGGTCCATCAAGGTCGCGAAGCTGGCGTCGTAGCAGGTCAGCATCGTGATCTTGGCGCCCGATGCGCGCATCGCGTTCAGCGAAGGAATCGTTACCGCCTTCGTCATGACCGGCTTGACCGGCGCCGGAGTCTCGCCGCCCGTCATGTCCTTACCCTGCAGATAACCGCTCATAATAGTCCTTTGATATCAAAATGGTCGCAACGGCGCATAGTGTAATGCCATCGGCCCGAATGTGCCCGGGATGGACTTAAAGTTGTCCCGCCGGAAGGTGCGATAATCGCCGGCCAGGCATCTTGTTTATAGATAAAACATGCAGCTTATGCAAAATGAGTTTTCACGGGCAGGCACGCGGCGCGGCCGCCCCGTGGTGTTGATGGCGATGGCATTCGGGCACGTGCTGGTCGCCTGGTATTTGATCGTCTCCACCAGGAGCGAACGCACTCGGTCCGGGCCGGCGGTATCGTATCTCCAGGTGCTGTTTCCGGTCGCGGAAAAAGCTGTACCCGCCGTGGCGGCCATTCCGCGGGTGCGGCCGCAAACGTCCGCCAAGGGCAAGCGGACCGGTACAGCCGCCGGACGCCGGGAACGCCCTGCGCCGGCAGTGGACGTGCAAGCGGATGCCGCCAGCCGGCCTGTGGAACCTGTCCCCATCTCGCCAGCGCCGGGTTTTGACTTGGGCAAGGCCTTATCCGACGCCAGGCGGATGGGGGCCGAACCGCTGACAGGAATCGACCGTGAGCGTGAGCAGTTGCGCATCAGGGGCGCGGACGATACCGCGCTGGCGAAGGCGGTCGCCAAGGCGCACCGTGCCGACTGCCGCACCGCGCACAGTGGCGATCCGAAAGGAAATCTGTTCGCCTTGATCCCGATTCTCAAGGGCACCCTGAGCGACAAGGGTTGCAAATGGTAAGCGCGTTGACCGTGCCGGATGAAATGGATATGCTCAAACAGCAAGCAGGAACAGGCGGCGCTATCGAACACGATCGGGCGCCAGGTTCGATCCGACAAACTTGAAAGGATGTTCAGCGTGCTCAAAGCAATCTCGAAAGGCGCTCTTCATTAGGTAATTAACTAATGGAGAATACAGTGAAACAGCATGCACGCTTGATCAAGGCGTTTGGCCATAACGAATACGGCCTGGTGGATTTTCCCCAAAAAATATCCGGTACCAGTGTCTCCCGGGTAAAGATCAGAAACGACAACGGTTGTTCTCGTTGTTTCCCGCACGGATACGAAACCGTGAACAGCCATATCGTCAACCGCCAACGCTGCTGGAAGCGTCAGCGCAAGACGCAGTGGAAATGATGCGGGCTTAGCGCCCAATTCACCGATTGATTCAAGCTTGTCAATCAACGGCGATGTTCAGCTGAACATCGCCGTTTCAGTGCGCCCCGAACGCTGGGTCAGCTGCGGAAGATGAAGTAGACCGCGCCAACCAGGCACAGCCCGGCCCACACGTAATCGAGCTTGAACGGTTCGCCCATGTAGAACATCGCGAACGGCACGAACACGGTGAGGGTGATGGCTTCTTGCAGGATCTTGAGCTGCGCCAGGCTGTATTGGGTGTGGCCGATGCGGTTGGCCGGCACCTGCAGCAGGTACTCGAACAGGGCGATGGCCCAGCTGACCAGCGCCGCATACCACCACGCCTTGCTCGACATGTTCTTCAGGTGGCCGTACCAGGCGATCGTCATGAATATGTTCGACAACACCAGCAGGCCGGCGGTCTGCACAAAAATCGGAATCTGCATGTCAGTTCAGCCGTTCGATGGCCTGGCCGGCGACAGCTGCCAGATAGTCGCGCGCCGGGCCATGCCCGGGCACGTCGATGATTGGTGCGATTTCCAGCAGCGGCGCCAGCACGAAGGCGCGCTCCAGCATGCGCGGATGCGGCACTTGCAAGGCGGCCGTGTCGATCCGTTCATCGTTGTAGAGCAGGATGTCGAGGTCCAGCGTGCGCGGGGCGTTGCGATAGGGCCGTTCGCGCCCGTGCGCCAGTTCGATCGCCTGCAGCGCGGCCAGCAGGTCTTGCGCACGCAGGTCCGTGTCGATGCAGGCCACCGCGTTGATGTAGTCGTCGCCCGAGGAATCGATGGGCGCGGTGCGCCAGGCCGACGACTGCGCCAGCAGGCGGCAGGCGTCCAGCGCAGCCAGACGCGCCAGGGCGTCGGCCACGTTGGCACGGGCGTCGCCCAGGTTGGCGCCGATGCCGACGTAGGCGATCATTCGTCGCCGCTGGTGCTGCCGGTGGTGCTGGTGCTGCCGGTGCTGGTGGCGTTGTCGCCGCCCTCGCCATTGGCGCGGTTGCGCGGTGCGCGCCGTGGTGCGCGCTTGCGCTTGGCGCCTCCCGGCGCGGCGACGGCGCTGGTGAGCAGGTCTTCGCGTTCGACCGCGTCGCCTTCATAGAAAGCGGTCCACCATTCGCCGATCTCCATCTCGATCTCGCCCGACTCGCAGCGCAGCAGCAGGAAGTCGTAGCCGGCGCGGAAGCGCGGGTGTTCCAGCAGCTTGTACGGGGCCTTGCCGTTGCGCCGCTCGAAGCGCGGCTGCATCGACCAGATGTCGCGCATGTCCGAGCCGATCTTGCGCTGCAGGGCCAGTTTTTCGGTCTGCGAATCGAGCACGTCGTCGGCCGCCAGGTGCAGCGCCGGAATCGGCGACTCGCCCGCCGCGCGGTAGGCGGTCCATTTTTCGACGACCTGGTGCCACAGCAGCGAGGCAAACAGGAAGCCCGGCGAGACGCCCTTGCCGGCCTTGATGCGGTTGTCGGTCGACTCCAGCGCCAGGGTCACGAACTTCATGCCGATCGGCTGCTCCAGCACCACGTCGAGCAGCGGCAGCAGGCCGTGATGCAGGCCTTCCTTGCGCAGCTGCTGCAGGCAGGCCAGCGCGTGGCCGCTCATGAGGAGCTTGAGCATTTCGTCGAACACGCGCGCGGCCGGCACGTTGTTGATCAATGGCGCCATGATCGGAATCGGTTCGCGCGTGTGCGGCTCGATGGTGAAACCCAGGCGCGCGGCGAAGCGCACCACGCGCAGCAGGCGCACCGGGTCTTCGCGGTAGCGCGCTTCGGGCTGGCCGATGATGCGCAGGGTCTTGTCGCGAATGTCGGCAATGCCGCCGTGGTAGTCGAGCACCACTTGCGTGGCCGGATCGTAGTACATGGCGTTGATGGTGAAGTCGCGCCGCATCGCGTCTTCGTGCTGGGGGCCGAAGTTATTGTCGCGCAGGACCCGTCCGTGTTCGTCCTTGGGCGCGCTCGCTTCGCCGGCGCCGCGGAAGGTGGTCACCTCCAGCAGGTCGGAGCCGAACATCACGTGCACGATCTGGAAGCGCTTGCCGATGATGAAGGCGCGCCGGAACAGGCGCTTGACCTGTTCGGGCGTGGCATCGGTGGCGATGTCGAAGTCCTTCGGTTTGACCGACAGCAGCAGGTCGCGCACAGCGCCGCCCACCACGAACGCCTTGAAGCCCGCCTCCTGCAATGTTTGAGTCACGCGGATCGCGTTCGACGACAGCAGCTTGGGGTCGATCCCGTGCTCCGCCGGTCCCAGGATCACGGGTTCGGTCAGGTCGCGCACTGGCTGCTTCTCTTTGACGCCGAGGATTTTGCGGATGAATTTTTTAATCATTGAATAGATGGAGTAAAGGCCAGCCAAGGCGTGTGGCGTGGGTCGCCAGCACGGCGTTCGGGTTGGTCGCGACGGGGTGGGTGACGACGGACAGAAGGGGGAGATCGTTGTGCGAATCGCTGTAGAAGTGGCTGCGCCCAAAAGCATCGAGCGGGGTGCCTATCTGCGCCAGCCAGGCGTGGGTGTGGGTGACCTTGCCCGCACCCTGGGTCGGCACGCCAAGCAGTTTGCCGGTCAGGTTGCCGTGTTCGTCCTCTTCGGGGATGGCGGCGATCAGGTGCTCCACCCCCAGCGCCCTGGCGATCGGCGCGGTCACGAAGCGGTTGGTGGCGGTGATGATGGCCACCAGGTCGCCGGCGTCCTGGTGCCGCCGCAGCAGTGCGCGCGCGCTCGGCAGGATGGCCGGTTCGATCACCTCGGCCATGAAGCGCGCGTGCATGGCGTCGAGTTCCTTGCGCGGAAAGCGCGCCAGGGTGCCGAGGGCGAATTCGAGGTACTCGACCGGGTCGATCGTGCCGGCCTTGTACTGTTCGAAAAATTCGTCGTTGCGGCGCTTGAATTCGAGCGGCTCGACGGCGCCGGTGCGGACTAAAAATTCGCCCCATTCGTGGTCCGAATCGATCGGCAGCAGGGTGTGGTCCAGGTCAAACAGCGCCAGGTTCTTCATTCTTTGGTGTCCGCTTGCGGGTTCGCTTGTAAGAGTAAATCGCGCAGCAACGGCAGGGTCACCGGTCGCTGGGTTTCGAGGGAATACTGATCGAGTGCGTCTAGCATCGTCGACAGGGAGCGCATGTCGCGCTTGAAATGGGACAGCAGATAGGGTAACACGCTGGCCGACAAGGTCAAACCGCGCGCTTCGGCGGCGTGCGTGAGCGCGGCGATCTTCTGTTCGTCGGCCAGGCCGTGGATCTGGTAGATCAGCCCCCAGCCCATGCGCGTGCGCAGGTCTTCGCGGACCGGCAGCACCACCGGCGGCACCGGCCCGGTGCTGACCATGTAGGCGCCGTGTTCGCGGATCTGGTTGAACAGCGCAAAGGCGTCGATCTGGGCCTGCGGCGAGAGCTGTTCGCAGTCGTCGAGCAGGTACAGGGTGGTGTCCGGGGTGTAGGTGAATTCGGATTCCGGCGCGTTGCAGGCGATGTAGCGCGAGCCGGGGGTGGCGGCCAGGGCCTGCAGCAGGTGGGTCTTGCCGGCGCCGGTCTCGCCCCACAGGTAGGCGAAATGTTCGCGCGAACGACGCTCCGCGAACTGGTGCATCAGATGCGCCAGTTCGGCATTTTGCCCTACCTCGAAGGTATCGAGGCTGTGCGCCTGCTCTGCGCCCAAATCGAGTACCAGCTGTTTCATGAGTTCATTCTTGCGCCGTCGTATACATCAGGCATCATTATAGAAGCTGCCACGCGGATCGTGGGGGTGGCGATGGGGGCGGCTGGCCGGCCCGGTGCTGCGGTGCTTTGGCGGAGAGAATGAGCATCTTATTGTTGTAATGTGGGTTAAATCGGCTATGGACGGGGCATTTTGATAAAATAGCGGATTGACCAGTTTTGGCCGTCCTCGGCTTGAATCGGTTCGCCGCCTTCTATTTTACCGCCTCCGCTGCCAAATACACCATGAGCCAACTTTCTAATGTTTCCCTCTCCTACCGCGACGCCGGTGTCGATATCGATGCGGGCGACGCCCTGGTCGAAGCGATCAAGCCGTTTGCCAAGAAAACCATGCGCGAAGGCGTCATGGGCGGCATCGGCGGTTTCGGCGCGCTGTTCGAGATCAGCAAGAAGTTCAAGGAGCCGGTCCTGGTGTCCGGCACCGACGGCGTGGGCACCAAGCTCAGGCTCGCGTTCGAACTGAACCGCCATGACACGGTCGGCATCGACCTGGTCGCCATGAGCGTGAACGATATCCTGGTGCAGGGCGCCGAGCCGCTGTTCTTCCTCGATTATTTCGCATGCGGCAAGCTGGACGTGCCGACCGCGACCGCCGTGGTCAAGGGCATCGCCCAGGGCTGCGAGCAGGCCGGTTGCGCCCTGATCGGCGGCGAAACCGCTGAAATGCCGAGCATGTACCCGGCCGGCGAGTACGACCTGGCCGGTTTCGCGGTCGGCGCGGTGGAAAAATCGAAGATCATCGACGGTACCAAGATCTGCCCGGGCGACGTGGTGCTGGGCCTGGCCTCGTCGGGCGTGCACTCGAACGGGTACTCGCTGGTGCGCAAGATCATCGAAGTGGCCAAGCCGGACCTGAACGCCGACTTCCACGGCCGTCCGCTGGCCGACGTACTGATGGAGCCGACCCGTATTTACGTCAAGCCATTGCTGGCGCTGATGGAATCGATGGAAGTCAAAGGCATGGTGCACATCACCGGCGGCGGGCTGGTCGAAAACGTGCCGCGCGTGCTGCAGCCGGGGCTGACGGCGGTGCTCGATTCGACGGCATGGACCATGCCGCCGCTGTTCCAGTGGCTGCAACAGCACGGCGGCGTGGCCGATGCCGAAATGCACCGCGTGTTCAACTGCGGCATCGGCATGATCGTCATCGTGTCGAAAGAAAACGCGGATGCGGCGTTTGCGCAGTTGCAGGCGGCCGGCGAGACGGTCTCGCGCATCGGCACGATCCGCGCGCGCGCGGGCGACGAGCACCAGACGATCGTCAGCTAAACGCTTTGCGGTCAAACAAAAAACGGACGGCGCCTTCGGGTCCCGTCCGTTTTTTTGATTTTTTTCATGTCGACCATGCCGGGCATTACTGGCTTGGCGGAACAGCGGCAGCGCCAGCGATATTTACTTCTGGTTGCTGGCAAGTTCCTTGCGCCGCGCCGCGATGGCTTGCTTGACTGTCATCTTGTAGTCGATGTCCTGGGCCATTGTGTGCTGCGCCACGTAGGACACCAGCAGTTCGCTCTCTTCCGGGGTCAGCGCCTTTTTCAGCGCTGCGCCCTTGACCGGATCGCCGCTGTCGGCCAAGGTGACATCGAGCGGCCCGTTGCAGGCGGCCAGCAGCAGGGGAAAGCACACACACGCCAGAATCAGATTTTTCATCATCGTTCCAGTCAAGGATAGTAACCATAACTTAACACAGTCCTATCATAAAATGCCTTTTTAAAAACGTTTTGTTTTTTATAAGTGGCGTGTGTGTTGCGCGCCCGTTACTGCGTGCCTTTCACCTTGTGACTGATGGCAATTCGGCTGACCTTGGGATCGGCCGCGATCTGCGCGTCGGTAAAGGGCAGGGTGTGCCAGGCTTTGCGCGAATACAGCTCGCTCTGGTCCGCGTAGTGGGGCGAGGCCGGGTCGACCGACTGCGAGTAGGCGAGCATGGCTTGCGCCTGCGGGCCGTTGCGGTCGAACATCACGGTCTGCACGTAGCTGCCGCCTTCGGTTACCTCGCGCCCGCCCCCTTTGGCCGGCTCGCTGGCGATGACGTTATAGATGCCGTACTGGTAGCGTCCGCCATGGATGGGAATCCGCTTGCCGTTGCGCTCGGTGTGCTGGATGTCGCCCCAGGTGCTGTTCAGGCCCCAGCCGTTCGCTTCCATCTCGAGCACGGCGTTGGCCAGGGCCGTGCGCAGGGCATGCACGCCGTCCGCATCGTCCACGCGCAGGCCGCGCGGCGTGCCCACCGGATCGGCCGCGTTGAAGGGCACGGCCCAGAACAGGGGCGAGCCGTACAGCTGGTCCCACACGCTGGCGAAATAGCCGAAGCCGATATTGGTCTCCAGGTTGGCCGTGCGGTCCCAGGCGCGCAGTCTGGCGCAGGCCGGCGCCAGGTCGACCATGGCGCCGTTGGCGGCGCGCGCCTGGCGTTCGCCGTCGCAGGCGCGCAGCACGTCGTCCATGATCTGGCCGGCGTAGTAGACGCGGTTGCTGAACAAGAGCCCTTGCAGCTGGGGCATCGACATGCGCCGGCCAGGCTGGCCATCGGTGCCGGCCAGGCGCGCCTGTAATTGGGCGATGCCGATGCGGGTGCGCCCGCTTTGCTCCTGCGCGTCGACACTGACAATCGACGGAAAGCCGGTCAGCGGCGCGGCCGGATTGGTCAGCCAGGCGCTGTCGTTCGAGTTCTGCACGAAATCGTCGCGTTCCAGGCGCGGCAGGCTGGCGCCGGCGAAGATGCCGCTTTGCGGCGCGCCCGGGTCGTTGCCGGGGCGGCAGGCGCTGGTCGACGCGTCCAGCACCAGCACGCCGCCGGCCGCGGCCTCGCGGAAGGCTTCCGGCACGCACGCTTTTTCCTTGGCCAGCGGCACATTCGGCACCACCGTCACGTCCAGATACATGGTCTTGCCCTCCTTGTCGGCGGCGATGGTGCCGACCCACGGCAGGCCGACGATGCGGTCGATGCCGTCGCGCAGCTCGTTCACGCTGCGCGCGCTGTTCATGGCGCGCCATTGTTCCAGCATGCGGTGATTGCCCATGTTGGCGTCAAGCAGGGTGTAGGCGACCTTGCGGTTCCACTCCAGCTGGTCCGGCAGGCGCATCACCACGCCCACCTCGGTCTGGTAAAAATCGTGGCTGCGCGTGGCCAGGCTGCCGTCCGGCTGGCGCACCTCGACCTCGATGCGCTTGCGCGTCATGGGCTGGGACTTGCCGTCGACCATGTAGCTGGTCGGATCGCGCGGGTCGAGCTGCAACTGGTGCACGGTGAAGTGGCTGGAGGTGTTGTTGGTGTGGGTCCACGCCACGTCCTTGTTGAAGCCGATGCTGACCATCGGCATGCCGCCCAGCGAGGCGCCCATCACGTCGAGCTTGCCGGGAATGGTCAGGTGCAGCTGGTAAAAGCGCAAATCGCCGTTCCACCAGTTATGGGGATTGGCCAGCAGCAGGCCCTGGCCATTCTCGGTAGCATCTTTGCCCAGGGCCACGCCGTTGCTGCCGGTGCGGGCGTGCCGCTGTTGCCAGTATTGCGGATCGATCAAGCCGGGACCGCCACGGCGTGCGCCGGCCGCGCGCGCCGCCGGTGCCGGCGCGCCCATGGCCGGCGGCGCTGCGGCCACCAGGGCTTCGATGAAACGGCTGCCCGCGCCCTCGGCGGCGTAGCGGCGCACGATTTTCATCATGTCGGCGCTGGTCATGCTGCGCACCCAGGGGGCGTTCTTGCAGGCGTCGGGCAAGCCGTCCTTGCCGCGCTCGTCCAGGTACTGGTTGTAGCCGGCCACATAGCCTTCGACCAGCGCGCGCATCGGCGCCGGCTGCTGCTGCCAGGCAGTGGCCACCGCGTCCGCTTCGTTGATGAGGCGATAGAAGAAGTCGGAAGCCAGGTTGGGCGCCGTGTCCTCGGTCGCGCCGCGCGCCTGCGCGCCGAAATACTTGGCGCGTTCGCCGTTGGCGGTGACGATGCGCTCGGCCAGCAGGCACACATTGTCTTGCGCGTAGGCATAGCCGATGCCGTAGCCGAGGCCGCCGTCGTCATCGGCCTTGATGTGCGGGATGCCGTAGGCGGTGCGGCGGATTTCGGCGGCGTATTTGGGCGCCGCTTCGGCCGGCGTGCCGTCCTTGTCGCCGCAGGCGGCGAGCGCCAGCAGGATGGCGGCGGTGCTGGCGCGCAGCAGCGGGGAGGATGAAGGGGAGTGCAGGGTCATGGCGGTCCGGGGTGGGTTGACGGGACCGCAGTGTTGCGTTGTTACTGTTGCCAAAACAATCAAAATACGAAAAGGGCAAGCAGATGCGCCGGGACGGTGCATCGGGCGGTACCTGGAGCAGCGTTTCTACAAGCTCTCCAGATACAAGCTGTTGCGAAGGTGCAGGCTGGCGGAGCGAAGGAAAACAAAGAAGCTTGGGCGCATGTGGTCTTTTTTGAACTATATTCGCTTCTTCATGAGCACTTTTCATCCATTGCCAGTTGGCGCGATGCAAGAGCTCATGCGACACTTTTTGACGGAACAAGCTGTTATGGCCACTGTTCCTTCACCCAGGCTGACGCACAATACCGACTAATCAAAGCGAACTTTTGGGCACACCAATGAAAATTGCACTCACCTTCGGCGCGCTCTTGTTGAGTTTTTGCTTGCCGTCTATTGCAGGAACATCGAACGTGATGGCCCCAAGCCGTACCAATGCCGAGAACTACAAGGACAGGGCGCTGGCTGCGTGCATCTCCAACGCCTACAAGGGGTCGCCGGCAGGCGATGATGCAAGCGTCACCACGAGCGTGTTTTTGGAGTGGACGTATTACGATTTCGATAAAGGCAACCCTGCCACGGAGCGCTTGGCAGAGCAATACCTACGCCGTGACTACACTAACCCGTTTGAAGCTTACGTCGGCGCCGAATTCAAGCTGCTCAAGTGCCTGGACATGTTCCACAGCAAGGAACTGAATGAACAAGTCCGTCAGTACGTCCCTCATCCCGATTGGGTGCGTGATAAGCCTCCTAAGCGCAAGAAGAAATAGAGCGGTCTTCGCCCCGGAATCCCGACGTCAGGAGAATCTACCCGGGGGCCTCACTTAGCGCGGGCGATGTCTGCCCTATTTCTTGCCCAGGATCTTCTCGACCGGCGCCGGACGCAGGCGGAAGGCGTCCGGCATGCCCGAACCGAGCAGCGGGCGCAGGTACAGGCGGAAGGCGTCGGTGACGTCGGTGCCGCTCTCGCTGATGAAGATGTCTTCCATCGTGCGCGTCTTGCCGGCCACGCTTTCCAGGGGCACCAGTTCATAGTCGACCGAGTAGTAGCCGGTGCGCTTGATCGCCACCGAGCCGTCGCGCTCGCCCCACATGGCGAACTGCACCGCTTTTTCGCCCACTTCGCGCGCCTCGCGCTGGTCGACGTCCGACACGCAGCCAATGAACGAGCGTTGCAGGTAGCCAAAGGTGTCGCCGCGCACGCGCTTGATGCCGAGCCTGGACTTGATTTCGTCGCACAGCAAGTCGGCCAGCGCGCCGGTGCCCGACAGCTGCACATTGCCGTGCGCATCGCGCTCGATGTCGCTCGAGAGCAAACTGGCGATCGCTTCGCCCGAGGCGTCGTGGATGCCTTCGGACACGGCGATCACGCAGCGCCCGTAGCGCTCGTAGGTGGCCTTGACGTCGGCCAGGAATTGTTCGAGCACGAAGGTGCGCTCGGGCAGGTAGATCAGGTGCGGGCCGTCGTCGGGAAATTTCTTGCCGAGCGCGGCGGCGGCGGTCAGGAAGCCGGCATGCCGTCCCATCACCACCCCCACGTACACGCCGGGCAAGGCCGCGTTGTCGAGATTGGCGCCGGCGAAGGCTTGCGCGACAAACCGCGCGGCCGAGGGAAAGCCGGGCGTGTGATCGTTGCCGACCAGATCGTTATCGATGGTTTTGGGAATGTGAATGCAGCGCAGCGGATAGCCGGCCTTTTGCGCCTCCAGGCTGACGATGCGCACCGTGTCCGATGAATCGTTGCCGCCGATGTAGAAAAAATGCTCGATTTCGTGTGCGCGCAGCACCTCGAAAATTTTCTGGCAATAGGCCATATCGGGCTTGTCGCGGGTCGAGCCGAGCGCCGAGGAAGGCGTCTTGCCGACCAGCTCCAGGTTGTGGCTGGTTTCCTGGGTCAGGTCGATGAAGTCTTCGTCGACGATGCCGCGTACCCCGTGCATGGCGCCGTACACGCGCGTGACGTTGCGAAAGCGGCGCGCTTCGAGCACCACGCCGACCATCGACTGGTTGATCACGGCGGTGGGTCCGCCTCCCTGTGCGACCAGAATTTTTCCTGACGACATGTGCATCTCCTTGAGGTGAGAACAGGCAGTCTACCGCCACGGCGGCCGGCTGCCTGTTTCTTTACAGCTTGGGACGAACAACGACGGACAACTCAGGGCTTGGCTGCCGCCTTGCCATCGGCCTTGCGCGTCACCGTCATGGTCGAGAACGCCGGATCGGCCTTGATCTGCGCTTCCGTGTACGGCTGGGTGATCCATTCCTTCTTCGAAAAGCGCTCGGTCTGGTCGGCGAAATGCTTCGAGGCCGGGTCGGTCGATTGCGAGTAGGCCAGCATGGCTTGCACTTGCGGACCATCCTTGTTGAAGGACACGGTCTGGATGTAGCTGGTGCCGTAGATCACTTCGAGCTTGCCGTCGCCGGCCGGCACGGTGCCGATCGCGTTGTACACGCCATCGGCGCCCTTGCCGCCGTGGACAGGAATGCGGCGGGTGCCGCGCGTGGCCAGCTGCACGTCGCCCCAGCGCGCATCTTGCGACACGCCCAGTTTCGCCACGTCCTGCGCCGCCGCCGCCAGCGCCTGGCGTACCGTGGTGGCGATGGCCGGGTTGTCGCGGTTCAGGCCGCGCGGGGTGTTGACCGGGTCGGCCGGGTTGAACGGCACCGCCCACATGCCCGGCACGCGCAGGATGCGCTCCCACAGGCCGGTGAAGTACAGGTAGCCGATGTTGCTGTCGAGGTTGACCGTGCGGTCCCACTGGTTCAGGCGCGCGCAGGCGGTCGTGATATCGCCGCTGTCGGCCTGCTCGCCGCGGCACAGCGCCAGCACGTCGTCCATGATCTGGTCGGCGTAGTAGACGCGGTTGCTCAGGGCCAAAGCCTGCAATTGCGCAACCGTCATCTTGCGGCCGGCCAGGCCGTCGGTGCCGGCCAGGCGTTTCTGCACCTGGGTGATGCCGAGGCGGGTGCGGCCGAACTGCTCGACATTGTCGACGCTGACGATGTCCGGGAAGCCGGTCAGCGGCGCTTGCGGGTTGGACAGCCAGGCGCTGTCGTTGGAGTTCTGCACGTAGTCGCTGCGCACCAGGCGCGGCAGGCTGGCGCCGGCGAAGATGCCCGGCTGCGGCGCGGCCTTGTCGATGGCGGGGGCGCAGGCGCTGGTGGCGCCGTTGAGCACGAACAGGCCGCGCGCCGCCAGCGGTTTGAACGGCGCCGGCACGCAGGCGTCCTGCATGGCTTTGGTGACATGCGGGACCACGGTGACGTCCATGAACAGCGCCGCGCCTTCCTTGTCGACGGCCAGGGTGTTGACCCATGGCAGGCCGACGGTGCGGTCGATCGCGCCCTTGAACTCGTCCAGGCTGCGCGCCGTGTTCATGCCGTACCACTGTTCCAGCAGGCGATGGTTGCCGAGGTTGGCGTCGTTGATCGAAAACGCCATGCCGGCGTTCCAGTCGAGCTGGCCGGGAATGACGACCACCGGGCCGTACTGGCTGCTGTAGAAGGTGCGCGTCTGGGTGCTCAGCAGGCCGTTCGCGTCCTTGACCTCGACGCTGACGCTCTTGCGCGTCATGGCCTGCGGCTTGCCGTCGACGATGTACTTGGTCGGATCGCTCGGGTCGAGCGGCGTCATGTGCACCGTGAAGTGGGCCGAGTTGTTGACCGTGTGGGTCCAGGCCAGGTTCTGGTTGAAGCCGATATTGACCATCGGCATGCCACCGAGGGCCGCGCCCATCGCGTCGAGCTTGCCGGGAATGGTCAGGTGCAGCTGGTAGAAGCGCAGCGCGCCGCGCCATGGGAAGTGCGGAGTGCCGAGCAGCATGCCCTGGCCGTTGTCGGTGGCATCCTTGCCAAGCGCCACGGCATTGCTGCCGGTGCGTTCGCGCATCGCGACCCAGTAGTCGGGGTCCATCGGATGCATGCCGGCCTTGGGCGGCACGGCCGGGATCAAGCCATTCTGGCCGGGCGGCGTGGCGCCCACCATGGCCGCGATGAACTGGCCGGAACTCGCTTCGGCGGCGTAGCGGCGCAGCAGGCGGATCATGTCCTGCTCGTTCACCTTGCGTACCCAGGAGCCGTTCTTGCAGGCGGTGGGCAGGTTGTTCATGCCGGTCTTGTCGAGGTAATCGTTGTAGCCGGCGACGTAGCCTTCGATCATCGCTTTCATCGGTGCCGAATGGGCGTTCCAGGCCGTTTTGACGGCCTCGTCATCGTTGATGATGCGGTAGAAGAAATCGGTCTGCAGGTTCGGGATGTCCGAGGTCTGGCGCGTCGCGCTTGGGCCGAAGTGTTTCGAGCGCTCGCCGCTGACGGTGGTGAATTCGTCGGCCATCAGGCAGACATTGTCTTGCGCGTAGGCGGTCGCCACGCCGTAGGCCAGGCTGCCTTCATCGTTGGCCTTGATGTGCGGCACGCCGAACGAAGTGCGGCTGATCTCGGCCTGGTATTTGGCGGCTGGTTCGCCCGGCTTGGCCGGCTTGGAATCGGAAGAGTCGTCGTTACTGCAACCGGCGGCAAAGGCCATGGCAACGGCGCCGGCGAGCGCCAGCAAGCGGGGCGCGCGGTGGTACTTGAAAGGGATGGTCATGTAGGTCTCGTGTTAAGGGCATTTGATGGCGCAGCAGAGCGATATTTTATATCGAAAATACATAAAAATTGTAGAAATATTAACTTTGAGAACGCGCTGCGGACGTGGTAGAAATGGGCGTCCGGCAGGCGTTCGGTGAGCCTGCGGCAGACCTGCGCGAGCGCCCTCAAGCCGCCTTGCCGTCCAGTGAAGCGAGCTCTGCCTTGCTAAGCCCGGAACGGGCTTTCTGGTACGACCAGGCCAGCAATTCGGCCAGCCACTCCGGCGGAAAACTGCACACATCGACGATCGTCACCCAATGAAAGCGGCCCATGTAGCGCGCCGGTTTCACGCCAGGCATGGCGGTCAGACCGAGAAACAGATCGGGCGCGACGCGCAGGCTGAACCGCCATTTTTCCGGTTCGCTGGTCTTGAAGTAGGCAAACTTCTTTCCGCCCACCGCATACTCCAGAATATTGCCCGGATGCGGATGCAAAGTCTCGCTTGCATGCGCAAAGGCGCGGCAGCGCTGTTGTAATTGTTGCGTGTTCATGACAGTGGCGGCCTGTTACGGCGTGCCGATGTGGCGCCCGAGAAATTTTTCGACCCGTCCCCAGAAGTCGATGCGGTTTTTTGGCAACGACCAGCCATGCCCTTCTTCCTGATACACGACCCAGTCGATGTCGGGATTGCGGGCTTTGACGGCGTCGTAGAATTTCTTGCCGTGATACAGCGGCACGCGCCGGTCGGCCCCGCCATAGGCCATCAGCAGCGGCTGGGTGATGCGCGCGGCCTGCAGCAGCGGCGAGGTGGCGCGCAGCTGGGCCGCATCCTTGTCGGGGTCGCCGATCAGGACCGGCGCGCCGTACTTCAGGTAGGCGCTGGTGGCATCCGAGGTAGCGCTCCAGTGGCCCGTGTAGAGCAGCTCGATGTCGGTCACGCCAGCCCAGTTGATGCCGCACTTGTACAGGGCCGGATCGTTTACCAGGCCCATCAGGGTGGCATAGCCGCCGTAGCTGCCGCCGGCGATGCAGATGCGTTTGGGGTCGGCGATGCCCTGGGCGATGGCCCATCGGGTGGCGTCGGCAATGTCGTCCTGCATCTTCAAGCCCCATTGCTTCCAGCCGGCCTTGTAGTGTTTGTTGCCGAAGCCGGTACTGCCGCGAAATTCGGGTTGCAGCACCGCGTAGCCGCGCGAGGCCAGGAACTGGCTCTCGGCCGACCAGCCCCATTCGCTGCCGCGCAGGTAGGGGCCGCCGTGCACCAGCACCACCATCGGCAGGTTCTTGCGCTGGTCCTGGCCCTTGCCCTGGTATGGGCCGGCCGGGTTCGGCAGCGTGAGCCAGGCCGGCAGCGCCAGGCCGTCGCTTGCCGTCAGGCGCACCAGTTCCTGGGTGGCCATGTGCGCCGGCACGATGCGCTCACGGGTGCCGCCGACGCCGTTGAATTTGCCGGTATCGGTGTTGTACAAGGCGTAGTACTCGGGTTGCTGGTCGGAATACGATTGCACCAGCACCCAGGGACTGTCGGGGCGCGCCGCCGGCGTGATCAGGTTGACGGTCGAGGGCAGGGCGGCGTCGATGCTCGCCTGCAGGGTTTTCATCTTGCTGTCGAACCACACCGTGGCTTGCGCGTCGCTCAGGTAGCGCACCCCCAGCAGCTTCTCGCCCGAGGTGACCAGCTGGCCCTTGAAGTCGTAGTCGGCCAGCGACACCAGCGGCTCGGCGCTGATGCGCTTGCTGGCCAGGTCGAAGGTATGCAGCGCCAGCTTGTCCTTGCCGGCGTCGCTGCTCACGTACAAGGTGCCGTCCGGGCCGAAGGCCAGCGGCGTGAAGGCATCCTTGCCGCCCGCGTAGCGGTCGAAGGAGGCCAGGGTGCGCCATGCATTGCTGGACGGATCGAGATACCAGATGGTTTCGATATTGTTTTCCAGCGCGACGCACAGGCGCGGCTGGCCCTTGTGGTCGAGCAGCCAGCTCACGGCCGGCCCCGGCCGCGCGACCGTCTCGGCGCGTCCGGTCACGGTGTTCAGGCGCATCAGGTTGACGTACTTGATGTCGCCGTTCTCGCGCACGCCGTCGCGCTTGGGATTGGTCAGGTACACCTCGTCGGAGGCTTGCGCGCCGGCCTGCCTCACCAGGTAGTGGTCGGGCGGCAAGGTGATCCTGGTCACGCTGCGTTGCTTGAAGGCCGCCCAGGTGAGGTGCACCAGCTGCCTGAAATGGCTGCCGTCCCGGTTCACCGCGAACAGGCCCGGGCCGTGCACCACGTCGCCCTGGCCGATGCGCTTGTCGGTCGAGTCCAGCACCAGGCGCTCGTTGTTGACCCATTGGAAGGTGTTGACATCGCGATCGTCGAACTGGGCCACGACCGTGGTGGCGTTGCTGGCCAGGTCGATCACGATCAGGCGGTCGCGCTTGTTATCGTTGGAAAAGCGCACGGCCAGGAACTTGCCGTTGGGGGAAAGTTCCGCTTCGCTGAAAACGGCGTTGTCGAAAAAGGCGGCCAGCGGCGGCGGCGCCGGCGCGGCCGGCTCGGCGGCAAAGGCGGCAAAGGCGGGCGCGGCCAGGGCGCAGACGAGCAGGGCGCAGACGTGCAGGGCGCGACGGTGCGGAAGGGACGGGCGTGCAGCGGGCATGGATGGGCTCGGTAAAGGGGGAGGAAAGACGATGTCCTGTCTATTCTGTCAATACTAGCGTTTTGCCAAGTCCGGCGCCAGTGCTATCGCTCGGCCCCCGCGCGCGCCATGCCGATATGGCGCTGCAAGAATTTTTCGACCCGGCTCCAGAAGTCGATGCGGTTCTTCGGCAGCGACCAGCCATGCGCCTCTTCCTGGTACACCACCCATTCGACGTCGGGATTGTGCTCCTTGAGCGCCTCGACGAACTTCTTGCCGTGGTATAGCGGCACGCGCCGGTCGACCGCGCCGTAGGCCAGCAGCACCGGCTGGCGGATGCGCGCGGCCTGCATCAGCGGCGAGGTGGCGCGCAACTGGGCCGCATCCTTGAGCGGGTCGCCGATCAGGGCCGGGGCGCCGTACTTCAGGTAGCCGCTGCTCATGTCGGAGGCAAAGCTCCAGTGCCCGGTGTAGAGCAAGTTGATGTCGGTCACGCCGACCCAGTTGATGCCGCATTGGTAGAGGGCCGCATCGTTCACCAGTCCCATCAGGGTGGCATAGCCGCCGTAGCTGGCGCCGGCGATGCAGATGCGCCCGGGGTCGGCGATGCCTTCGGTGATGGCCCAGCGGGCGCCGTCGGCCAGATCGTCCTGCATCTTCAAGCCCCATTGTTTCCAGCCGGCGTGGTAGTGCGCCTTGCCGAAGCCGGTGCTGCCGCGAAATTCGGGTTCCAGCACCGCGTAGCCGCGCGAGGCCAGGAACTGGCTGGCGGCCGACCAGCGCCATTCGCCGCCGCGCACCCAGGGGCCGCCGTGCACCAGCAGCACCAGCGGCAGCTTTTTGCGCCCACCGTTGGCCCCGCCATTCGGCACGGTCAGCCAGGCCGGAATGGTCAGGCCGTCGCGCGCCTTGTAGCGCACCGCTTCCTGCGCCGCCATCTGCGCCGGCACGATGCGCTCGTGGGTGCTGCCGACCGGGTTGAACTTGCCGGTGTCGACGTTGTACAGCAGGTAGCGCTCGGGCTGGCGGTCGGAGTACGAGCGCACCAGCACCCACGGCGCCTCGGCGCGGGCCGGCAGCTCGACCAGGTTGACGGTGGCCGGCATGGCGGCGTCGATGGCTTCCTGCAGGGTTTTCATTTTTGCGTCGAACCACACTGTCGAGCGGGCGTCGCTCAGGTAGCGCACCCCGAGCAGCTTGTCGCGCGTGGTGATCAGCTCGCCGCTGAAATCGTAGTCGGCCAGCATCACCAATGGCTCCGCGCTGATTTGCAGGGTGCCCAGGTTGAAGGTATGCAGGGCCTGCTTGTCCTTGCCCCTGGCGCTGGTCACGTACAAGCTGCCGTCGGGGGCGAAGGCGAGCGGGGTGAAGGCATCCTTGCCGCCCAGATAGGCATCGAAGGCGGCGATCTCGCGCCATTGATTGTTGGCCGGGTCCAGGTACCAGGTGGTCTGGATATTCTTGTCGAGCGTGATGCAGATGCGCGGCTCGCCCTTGTGGTCGAGCAGCCAGCCCATCGCCGGACCGGGCCGGCGCACGGTTTCGCTGCGCCCGGTGACGGTATTGAGGCGCAGCAGGTTGACATATTGAAGTTCGCCGTCGCCATGAATCCCGTCGCGCTTGGGATTGGTGACGTACACATCGTCCGAGGTTTGCGCGCCGGTCTGTTCGACCAGAAAATGGTTGGCCGGCAAAATGTTGCTGGCCACGACGCGGTTCTGCAAAAAGGCCCCGCTGGCCTGCACCAGCTGGCGGAACCTGGCGCCGTCGCGGTTGACCGCGTACAGGCCCGGCCAGTAGCGCTCGTCGCCCGGGCCGACGGTGTTGTCGGTGGTGTCGAGCACCAGGCGCTCGTTGTTGACCCACTGGAAGTTGCCGACATCGCGGTCGGCGAAGCTGGCCACCACCTTGACGGCCTGGCTGGCCAGTTCGATCACGATCAGGCGGTCGCGCTGGTTGTCCTTGTTGTAGCGCACCGCGAGAAACTTGCCGTTGGGCGAGAGCGTGGCGGCGCTGAAGGCCGGGTTGTCGAAGAAGTCGGCGAGCGGCGTGGGGGGGGGGGGGGGGGGGCCCGCCCCCCCGCGGGGCCGCCACCCCGGGGGGGGGCCGCCCCGGGCGGCGGGCGGATGGGGGGGGGGGGGGGCCACACG
>NZ_WHJH01000349.1 GCF_011682145.1 Massilia mucilaginosa | reverse complement strand
CGTTTGCCATGGCGCTCGACGACGCCAGTGCCGACAATACCGTGAACAACATCAGGGACCGTTTCATGTATTTCTCCAGAGTGAACAACTGAATGCAATTTTACCGTGTTTCGTCAATGCGAATGTGCGGCCACACGCTCTATAACGGGTCAAGCGTGTGGATGGTTGACCCAACTATTTGCCAGAGGACACGATTTTACTGCCCCTCCGGGACAATTGTTTGTAAGATACGCATATGAAAAGGAGTTTGCCATGCCAGTGATTCTATTAATTGCAGCGCTTGTGGGCC
>NZ_WHJH01000348.1 GCF_011682145.1 Massilia mucilaginosa | reverse complement strand
CAGCCACCCACCGGTCGATGGCGCGAAGTCTGGTCGGCTCGGCCATCGCAAGGAGCTTGGGGTTGCAGGCGAAACCGAAAATGAAGTCCACGTTCGACATGCTGTCGATCAGGCCCATTAATTCAGGTCCGCTAAAGTGTCCATCGCCACGTACAAGAATATGCGTATCGGGGAAGTGGTGGCGAATCCGCTTCAGAACGCGCCGCATGATCATCGCGTTCTCTTCGCCAAATGGTCGCCTTCCGGGCCGCAGTACCGCCGCGATCAAGCCGCCCGACTGGCCGTCGAA
>NZ_WHJH01000347.1 GCF_011682145.1 Massilia mucilaginosa | reverse complement strand
ATACTTCATGAAGATGACCCAATCCGCAGCATCGTCGGCAAGGATCAGTCGTATGTGGTGCAACATGCAAGACGGTTTTGCGTTCGCCATTTTCATGGCAACGAGCTCCCGGGTGACATTATCGTCGAGTAGAGGGGTCATGGGGCCTCCTCCAGACGCCTCACTCGGTCCACATCGCCGCGCCAGTCCATGGCGACGGCCGCGCCGGCACGCCGTCGAGCACAGCGCCATTGGTGGCGATCACCTCGCGGTAAAAATACGCGCTGTCCTTGAGCGTGCGCTCCTGGGTC
>NZ_WHJH01000346.1 GCF_011682145.1 Massilia mucilaginosa | reverse complement strand
GGCTTGAAAATACTTTGTTGAATGATCCAATGCATGGCGAATCCAGAGAGAGGCTGATGCCCGTGGGCGCACAGTGTCGCAGGCGCGACAGCGCATGGCAACAAGAACCAAGAACCGCGCGCGGCCAGCTTGCGCGCAGGGGCGCAGGGGCGCAGCCGGCCACTATCGCGCGCAGCGCAGCAGACCGGCATGCCGCTGTCAGCGAGCTTGTTCCAGCCATGTTTGTACCAGCGCCGGGACGATGCTGGTCGCTTTGCCAGGCAAAAAAGTAAATCCGAACGGTACCCGTT
>NZ_WHJH01000345.1 GCF_011682145.1 Massilia mucilaginosa | reverse complement strand
TCTGACCTCTGATTAGCAATTAAAATCCACCCAGCAACGACTCCCCCACCGGGGTCAGAGCTTTAACTAGCAACAAAAAAGTTTACCCAGAGCGATTTGTCTGCTTTTTACGACGGTTCAGGCGACTCAACACAGTTCATGCCGATATTGCCCCAGCGTTCTGCCACTTTTTCCGGCACCTCAGTTGCTTCAGTAACTAATTGCTAGTTAAAGCTCTGACCCTGGTTGTCTGGTTTAGGGCTGTTGGGCAATCAATTGCTAATCAGAGGTTAGCCCCCGGTTGGAGGGCGA
>NZ_WHJH01000344.1 GCF_011682145.1 Massilia mucilaginosa | reverse complement strand
CGCGCCTTGAGCGTTACCATTTTCCAAAAGAAATTATGTCAGGTACCGGAGCGCAACGACGTCTTTCCACCCGCCTCGCCTTCCTGGCCATGTCGGCCTGGGCGAAGGCCAGCTGTTCAGCGTGGGTGGCTTCCTGGGTGCGGGCACGATGCGCGGGTGCGCGATGCGCCCATCTTCGTCATGCCGCTCGAGTTTGCCGGGCTCGGCTGTGCAATGCTGCTGATCGCGGCCAGCGCGACACTGGGCGCGTCGAGCGCGCCCAAGGCGGTAGCGCAGTAACTTACTTGAGCC
>NZ_WHJH01000343.1 GCF_011682145.1 Massilia mucilaginosa | reverse complement strand
AGCATCCCTGCAGGACGGTAGAAATGCGTGGCGCTGGCCGCTTCCAGGGCGCCAAAGCGCGACATCGATTGCCGGGTGAGCTCTCCCCACAGCCGGTCGCGGCTCAGCTGCGTGCAGATGCGGCCCTGATCGTAGTGGCTGGAGAACACACCGTCGTGCGCCTCCGAGTCCACCGGTTCATCGGGGCCGATGGCGGCAACGCGCTCCGAACCGCAGCTCAGATAGCGCAACGCGGCGGCGCCTATCATGCCCTTGCCCACCACCAGATGCTCGAACGTCTCTGTCATGCGG
>NZ_WHJH01000342.1 GCF_011682145.1 Massilia mucilaginosa | reverse complement strand
AGCGCAAAGTGACGCTCTCGCAGGAGCAGTTCCGCCTGGACGAACCGGCGCTTGAAAAACGCCTGTGGAATGTGCCGGTGCAAGTGGGCACCGTGGGCGGCAAGGCCAGTTACGCCTTGTTCTCGGGCGCCAGCACCACCATCACGCAGCCATCGTGCGACGGTACGCTGGTGATCGACCCGGCCAGCGTCGGCTACTTCCGCGTCCAGTACGACCAGGCCGGCTTCGACGCGCTGGCGGGGCAAGCCGCCAAACTGCCCGACACCACCCGCCTCAAGCTGCTGGGCGACAC
>NZ_WHJH01000341.1 GCF_011682145.1 Massilia mucilaginosa | reverse complement strand
GGCAGCAAGAAGGACAGCATCTCCGTGCGCGTGTCGGCCGACTCGCTCAACATCGGGGGCGACGTGCAGGAGTTGTACTTCCAGGGAGACGCCGCCCAGTTGGTCGATCTGAATCGCGTGTCGACACCGAAAGGATGGAAAAAGACCCTATTGCAATCCGTACACACGGACGACGACGAATACGGCACCCCCCTGTATGACACCCAATGGACAGCGTCGAAGTTACGCACCGCCGGGGCGCACAAGACCGATGCCGCGGTCAGCCTGCACGAAATGGCTTTCCAGCGCATGTT
>NZ_WHJH01000340.1 GCF_011682145.1 Massilia mucilaginosa | reverse complement strand
ATCAGCCACGAAATCCGCACGCCGATGAACGCCATCCTCGGCTTCGCGGGCCTGGGCACCCACCTGGAACTGGCGGCCAAGCCGCGCGACTACTTCCGCAAGATTGCGCGCGCCGGCAACAACCTGCTCGACATCATCAACGACATCCTCGATTTTTCAAAGATCGAAGCGGGCAAGCTGGAACTCGAAGTGGTGCCCTTCGACCTGCCTGACACCTTGACCAATATCGTCGACTTGTTCGCCTGGCGCGCCGCCGAAAAGGAACTCGAACTGGTGATCTGGGCCGCGCCGGC
>NZ_WHJH01000033.1 GCF_011682145.1 Massilia mucilaginosa | reverse complement strand
AGCTGCTCTGAGGTAGAATTCATGCCGGGCAAGGTGCGTTCGTGTTGAAATTGTGTTTTAGGGATAACTCACATTTTATCAATCACTTACGGCATTCTTGCTCTTTTTTATGCAAAATTCAGGCTAGAGTTGAGCTCGTGTCCGAATGTCAGACCTGACACCGGGGGGGGAAGAAAAAGGGCCTGGAGATTTCTCTACAGGCCCTTCGTCTTACGAATTTTTGGTGCGGCTGGCAGGAATTGAACCCACGACCCCTTGGTTCGTAGCCAAGTACTCTATCCAGCTGAGCTACAGCCGCGCATGCAAAGATTATAGCAGCAAGCTTTTACTTTGCCAAATCTTCCGACGCCTTTCTTCACCAAGCGCCGAATAAGCAAACTGTCGAGCAAAGAAAAAGGGCCTGAAGATTTCTCTACAGGCCCTCTATCTTACGAATTGTGGTGCGGCTGGCAGGAATTGAACCCACGACCCCTTGGTTCGTAGCCAAGTACTCTATCCAGCTGAGCTACAGCCGCTTATGCAAACATTATATCAGCGTTTCCGCGCATTACCAAATCTTCTTACGCACTTACCAAAGATCGCCGAATTAACAAACGGCAGGGCAAAGAAAAAGGGCCTTTGAATTACTTCAAAGGCCCTTCGTCCTTACGAATTTTGGTGCGGCTGGCAGGAATTGAACCCACGACCCCTTGGTTCGTAGCCAAGTACTCTATCCAGCTGAGCTACAGCCGCGTAAGCAGTGATTGTAACAGCTTCACTTCGTTTCCGGAACCCTCGCTTGGCGGTTCTTTCAGCTCGGTGCTTCTACTACCCTTCGGATCGCTTGCATTTCCGAAGAAGGCGCTATTGTAGTGGGGCCTTCGCCGTTTGTCCAGAGGGCGATCGGAAAGAGGCGGAAAGCAAGTAATTTTCACCCGCGCCCGGGCATCTGTTAGATTACTCCAATTGCTGCGTGGAATGCCCCATGATGCTTCGTTTGACGATCCGACCGAACGCGATACTGTTCCGGCTTGCCCTTGCCTGGCTGCTGGGCGTGGCTTGCGTGGGATCGGCGCAGGCGGCCCAGGTGCGCAGCCTGCGCTTCGAGCATATCGGGCTGGAACAGGGCTTGTCGCAGGAGTCGGTGCAGAGCATCCTGCAGGACCGCCAGGGCTTCATGTGGTTCGGCACGCAGGCGGGCCTGAACCGCTACGACGGTTACCGCATGACCGTCTTCAAGAACGATCCGGCCGATCCGGACAGCATCGCCGACAATTACATCTCCGCCTCGTTCGAGGACGACCAGGGCCGCCTGTGGTTCGGCACCAAGGGCGGCTTGATCCGCTACGAGCGCGGCACCCGCAAATTCATCCGCTACGCCACCGGCGACATCAACAACCGCGTGGTCTCGGCCATCGTGGCCGACGGCGCCGGCGGCCTGTGGCTGGCCACCGGCGAAGGCCTCAAGCACTTCGACCCGGCCAGCGCGCGCTTTGCCACCTTGCGTCACGACCCCGGCGACGGGGCCAGCCTGTCCGACGACCGCGTCAACGCGCTGGTGCGCGATACCGATGGCAGCCTGTGGGTGGCGACGGCGCGTGGGCTGGACCGGCTCGCACCGGGCGCACGCGGCTTCGAGCGCTTTACGATGGCCTTGAGCGGCGACGCCCGGCGTAGCGACGCCCGGCGCAACCAGGTGCTGTCGCTCTCGCTCGGCGCCAACCGGACTTTATGGGTCGGCACCGCCGGCGGGCTCGAAGCGTGGCAGCTCGGCGCGGCGCAGCCGGTGCGGCGCCAGTTCGGCGCGGCCGACGGCATCGGCGCGGTGCGCGTGCAGTCGCTGTACCACGACCCCAAGGGTAACCTGTGGGTCGGCACCGAGCTCGATGGCCTGTTCTGGCGCGACCCCGCCAGCGGCGCATTCGTCAGTTACCGCCACCAGCCGCTCGACCGCCATTCGCTGTCGGACAACCGCGTCGCCGCCAGCTTTCTCGACCGCAGCGGCACCCTGTGGGTCGGCGGCTGGTTCGGTGGCGTGAACCGGGTCGACATCGCCAGCGGCGGCTTTAACCGGCTCGCGCACGCGCCCGACGATCAGGCCAGCCTCAGTTCCAACAAGATCCGCGCGCTGGCGCCCGACGCCGGCGGCGCGCTGTGGCTCGGCACGACCGGAGGAGGCGTGAACCGGGTCGACCTGCGCGGGGGCGGCGTGACGCGCATGCGTCCCGGGGAGCTGGTCACCGCGCTGGCGGTCGGGGGCGACCGGGTCTGGGTCGGCACGCCCACCGGCCTGTCGTCGATGGACAAGGAGGGCGGCCAGGTCACGCCGCTGCCGCTCGGCGGCGACGCCAACGCTTCGTACATCCAGCGCCTGCTGATCGACCGCGCCGGCAAGCTGTGGATCGTCACGCGCGGCGGCGTGGTGCGCTACGATCCTGCCAGCGGCTCCCGGGTCGGCTGGCGCCACGATCCGCACAACCCGCACAGCCTGGGCGAGAACCATGGCTTTGCGATCGTGGAGGACCGGCGCGGCATCGTCTGGATCGGCACCGACAACGGCCTCGAACGGCTCGACCCGGCCACCAGCCGTTTTACCCATTACCGCTACGATCCGGCCGATGCGGCCAGCCTGCGCCACAGCCGCGTCTATTATCTGTTGGAGTCGCGCGCCGGCCAGCTGTGGGTGGGCACCGCGGGCGGCTTGCACCGGGTCGAGCCTGGGGCCGACGGCAAGGTGCGCTTTCGCTTTTATGACCTCAACGCGTCCGGCGCCGCCGACCCCATCGGCGGCATCGTGGAAGACGACGCCGGCATGCTGTGGGTGAGCAGCACCGCCGGCCTGGCGCGGCTGGACCCGTCCAACGGCCAGGTCAAGCACTACACGGCCAGGGATGGCCTGACCGACGGCTCGTATTTCGTCGGCGCGGCCGCGCGCAGCGCCGACGGCAGCCTGCACTTCGGCGGCATCAATGGCCTGACCTCGTTCCGTCCGGAGGCGATCCGCGAAAACCCCTATCCGCCGGCGGTCATGATCACCGATTTCCTGATCTTCAACCGCCCGCTGCGCGCCGGCCAGCAGCTCGACGGCGCCACCTTCAAGGGCGCTATCGAAGACGCGCGCGAGATCACGCTGTCGTACCGCGATTCGGTGCTCTCGCTCGAGTTTGCGGCCCTGCATTTTGCCGACCCCCAGCGCAACCGCTACCTGTACCAGCTCGAAGGCTTCGACCAGGGATGGGTCAGCACCGACGCCGGCAAGCGCTTCGCCACCTACACCAATCTCGATCCGGGACGGTATGTGTTCCGCGTCAGGGCCAGCAACAAGGACGGCGTGTGGAACGAGGCGCCGACCGCGCTGGCCATCACGATTACGCCGCCGGTCTGGAAAACCTGGTGGTTCCGCCTTGCGCTGGCGGCGGCGGTGGCGGGCGTCGGCTATGCGCTGCTGCGTCTGCGGGTGCGCGCGCTGGTGCAGCAAAAATCCCTGCTCGAACGCCTGGTCGGTTCGCGCACGGCGGAACTGCAGCTGCAGAAGGAGTCGGTCGAACGCCAGAAAGTGGAAGTCGAGCAGGCGCACCGCAACATCGCGCTCCTGAGCGACATCGGGCGCAAGCTGACCGCCAAACTTGATAGCGAATCGATCATGCTGATGCTGTATGCGCACGTCAATGAGCTGATGGATGCGAGCGTATTCGGCATCGGCCTGTACCGGCCGGAGCGCGCCTGCATCGACTATCCGTTCGCCATGGAGGGCGGCAAGCGCTATTTGCCGTATTCGCGCAGCATGGACCATCCGAACCAGCTGGCGGTATGGTGCATCGTCAATGAGCGCGAGGTGTTCATCAATGACCTGGAGACGGAATACCGCAATTACATCGGCGATCTGCTGCTGACCTCCAGCGAAGAGCACCTGGGAACGCTGGAAGACGGCTCCCTGCCGACTTCGCCACGCTCGCTGCTGTACGTGCCGATCGCCGTCAACGGCCGCATGCTGGGGGTGGTGTCGGTGCACAGCTATGCATGCAATGCCTATGAACGGATTCACCTCGACATGCTGCGCACGCTGGCGTCTTACGTGGGCGTGGCCTTCGATAATGCCGACGCCTACCGCCAGCTGCAAAGCACCCAGGCGCAGCTGGTGGCCCAGGAAAAGCTGGCGGCACTGGGCTCGCTGGTGGCCGGGGTGGCGCATGAACTCAATACCCCGATCGGCAACAGCCTGCTGATGGCCAGCACCTTGCAGGAGAAAACCAGCGAAATCGCCCAGCGGTTCGACGGCGCCACCATCCGCCGCTCCGACCTGAAGGTATTCATCGACGCGTCGCAGGAGGCGTCGGAGCTGATCATGCGCAGTCTGTTCAACGCGGCCGACCTGCTCAACAGCTTCAAGCAGGTGGCGGTGGACCAGGCCAGCGCGCAGCGGCGCCGCTTCGACCTGGAGCAGGCCGCGCACGAAATCGTGGCCACCATGATGAACCAGGTGCGCAAGGCCGGCCACACGCTCACCATGAAGGTGGAACCCGGCATCGAGATGGAAAGCTATCCCGGCCCGTTCGGGCAGGTGATGATCAACCTGATTAACAACGCGCTGCTGCATGCGTTCGAAGGCCGCATCGGCGGTGCGATCACGGTCACGGCGGCGATGCAGGGCACCGAACGGGTGCGGCTGGTGTTCGCCGACGACGGCGTCGGCATCCCGATCGAGCACCAGGCGCGCATTTTCGATCCGTTTTTCACGACCAAGATGGGGCAGGGCGGTTCGGGCCTGGGCCTGAACATCACGTACAACATCGTCACGTCGCTGCTGGAAGGAAGCATCCGCGTCGAAAGCAGCGCGGGGCGCGGCACCACGTTCTTCATCGACCTGCCGCTCCAAGTAGCGCCGTAGGCGACCATAAGCAACAACGCGCACAAGGAGATGCATGACCATCATCACGACCATTGAAGACCTGAGGATACTGGCCAAAAAGCGCGTTCCGCGCATGTTCTACGACTACGCCGACGCCGGCTCCTGGACCGAATCGACCTACCGCGCCAACAGCGACGATTTTGCGAAGATCAAATTTCGCCAGCGGGTGGCGGTCAACCTGGTCGACCGCACCACCCGCACGACGATGATTGGGCAGGACGTGGCGATGCCGGTGGCGCTGGCGCCGACCGGGCTGACCGGCATGCAGCATGCGGACGGCGAAATCCTGGCCGCGCGCGCCGCCGAACGCTTCGGCGTGCCGTTCACCCTCTCGACCATGAGCATCTGCTCGATCGAGGACGTGGCGGCGCACACCAGCAAGCCGTTCTGGTTCCAGCTGTATGTGATGAAGGACCGCGAATTCGTCAACCGCCTGATCGACCGCGCCAAAGCGGCGCGCTGCTCGGCGCTGGTGCTCACGCTCGACCTGCAGGTGCTGGGCCAGCGCCACAAGGATATCCGCAACGGCATGACGGCGCCGCCCAGAATGACCTTGGCGAATATCGTCAACCTGATGACCAAGCCGCGCTGGTGCATGGGCATCCTGCGCACGCCGCGCCGGGGCTTCGGCAATATCGTCGGCCATGCGAGCGATGTGTCGGACATGTCGTCCCTGTCGGCGTGGACCTCGCAGCAGTTCGACCCGGCCCTGTCGTGGGCCGATGTGGAATGGATCAAGCGGCGCTGGGGCGGAAAACTGATCATCAAGGGCATCATGGATGAGCAAGATGCGCGCCTGGCGGCGGACTCCGGCGCCGATGCCCTGATCGTATCGAACCATGGCGGGCGCCAGCTCGATGGCGCGCAGTCGAGCATCGGCGCGCTGCCGGCCATCGTGGAGGCGGTCGGCAAGCGCATCGAGGTGCACATGGATGGCGGCGTGCGCTCGGGGCAGGACGTGATCCGCGCGCTGGCGCTGGGCGCCAAGGGCGTGTACATCGGCAGGCCGTTCCTGTATGGCCTGGGCGCGATGGGCGAGCAGGGCGTGACCAAGTGCCTGGAGATCATCCGCAACGAGCTCGATCTGACGATGGCGTTTTGCGGCCTGCGCGACGTGAATGACGTGGACGGCAAGATCCTGTTGCCGGGGACCTTCTAGAGCACGTTGAGCGGCTTGCCCGCTTCGAACGCTTCCACGTTATCGATCAGCATACCGGCCAGGGCCTGCATGGCGCCGGCACTGGCCCAGGCCACGTGCGGCGTGAGGATGAAGTTCGGCAGCCGCAGCGCCAGCAGCGGGTTGTCCGGCAAGGGCGGCTCGTCGCTCAAGACGTCGAAGCCGGCGCCGCCGATCACGCCATCGGTCAGCGCCTTGGCCAGCGCCGCTTCGTCCACCAGGCCGCCGCGCGCGGTGTTGATCAACAATGCGCTGCGCTTCATGCCGGCCAGCTCGCGCGCGCCGATCATGTTCGTTGTCTGCGCGGTCAATGGCAGGTGCAGGCTGACCACGTCGGACGTCGCCAGCAGTTCGCCCAGGGTCATGACATCGACATCGGCGTCGTCTACCTGCGAGCGCGATACCACGGCGACGCGCATGCCGAACGCGCGTCCGAGCGCCGCCACTTTCTTGCCCAGCGCGCCGTAGCCGACGATGCCGAGCCGGCTGCCGGCCAGGTCGGCGATCGGGTGGTCGAGCAGGCAAAACTGGTTTGATGCCTGCCAGCGGCCCGCATCCACGTCGGCGCCATACGCCTTCAAGTTGCGGCGCAGGGCGAGAATCAGGCTCAGACAATGCTCCGGCACCGACGCCAGCGAGTAATTGCGGATGTTCGACACCACGATACCGCGCGCGCGGCAGGCGTCGAGATCGACGTTGTTGGTGCCGGTGGCGGCCACCGCCACCATCTTCAATTCGGGCAGCTGCGCGATATCGGCCGCGCGCAGCGGCACCTTGTTGGTGATCGCAATGGTGGCGCCGCGCAGGCGTTCGAGCACCTGGCCGGCGCTGGTGGCGCCATGTTCGCGCCACGCGTGGTCGAAGGCGGGACGGCGCACCTCGGCCATCAGGCTGTCGCGGTCGAGGAAGACGATGCTGTGCATATCAGGGCCTTTGCAGTTGCAGGAACGGATGGGTGAGGAACAGGTCGGCGACCCATTCGACGAAGACGCGCACCTTGGCCGACAGGTGGCGGTTCTGAGGATACACCACGTTCACCGGCAGCGGCGTGCTGCTCCAGTCGGGGAGCACGATTTCGAGCTTGCCGGCGGCGACCATCTGGTCGACCATGAAGCTCGACATCTGCATCAGTCCGAGCCCCTGCATGCCCGCCGTCAGGTACGCCGTGGAGTCGTTGACGGCCAGGCAGGCCGGCGCGGCGATGTTGATTACTTCATCGCCGCGAATGAAATCCCAGTCGTAGACCTTGCCGGTCTTGGTTGAGAAGTAGTTGATGCAGCGGTGGCTGGCCAGGTCGTGCGGGTGGGTCGGCCGCCCGTGCTTGTCCAGGTAGCCCGGCGTGGCGCAGGTGACGAAATGGAGCACGCCGACGCGGCGCGCGATCAGCGCCGAATCGGGCAGGTTGCCGCCCCGGATGGCGCAGTCGACGCCTTCTTCGATCAAGTCCACCGGGCGGTCGCCGATCCCGAGGTCGAGGCGGATGTCGGGGTAGCGATGGAAAAAGTCGGATAGCGCCGGCAGCAGGATGTCGTTGGCGATCCCGCTCGAAACATCGACCCGCAGCCGCCCGCTCGGATTGGCGCGGTTGCGCGAGAGCGATTCCTCGGCCTCGCGCACGTCCGACAGAATGCGCAGGCAGCGCTCATAATAGGCGGCGCCATCGGCGGTCACGCTGACGTGTCGCGTTGTGCGGTGCAGCAATTTGACTTCGAGCGCCAGTTCGAGCGCCTGCACCAGGGTCGAGACGGTGGCTTTGGGCAGCTGCATGTTCTCGGCCGCGCGCGTAAAGCCGCCGGCGTCGACGACCTGTACAAACACTTCCATGGCTTGCAATTTATTCATATGTCTCCGTATTGTTCAGAATCCTGAACAATCAATTCGCTCTTGCCCTCTTTATCAGATTGTAGATCAAGTTTAAAGTGACCGTACTGCATCAAAGGATGTCGGTACAACAGGAAGGAAAGGGCTACTCAAATGCGTTATCAAAAAGCAATCATGATGATCGTGACACTCGCGATGGCGATGCTGACGTTGACGGGAACCGCCTTGTCCGATCAGTTTCCGCAGGCCGCGAGTGCCGAAAGCGTCGGTTTTGACGCGCTTGCACATGACCTGTTCGGAACTTCCCTGGTGGCCGGCGCCGACGATGAACTGGCGGAAGCGCCATGAGCGCCCAGGACGCGCCAGTGCAGCTGAAGATCCGCGACCTTGAGGTTGCGGGGGCCGAAGGCCCGCTGGCTGCGCGTCTGTATTCCGGCGGCGACGCCGGCGCCAAAAAAGATGGCTTGATCGTGTTCTTCCACAGCGGCGGCTTTATCGGCGGCGACCTCGATGAGGCGGACGAATTCCTGCGCCACCTGGCCAGCTGCTCGACCCAGCACCTGGTGCTGGCGTCGCGCTACACGCTGGCCACCGAGCGCCCGTTTCCCGCCGCCGCCGAAGATGCGCACGCGGTGCTGGCCTGGGCCAAGAAGCACAAGGCCAAGCTGGGATGGAGCGGCAAGCGCCTGCTGGTGTCGGGCATCGAGGCCGGGGCCAACCTGGCCGCCGTGTGCACCCTGATGGCGCGCGACCGCGGCGGTCCGGCCCTGGTCGGCCAGATCCTGATCATGCCGATGCTCGACCCGGGCCTGTCCACTTGCTCGATGCGCGAAATCCCGCACGACGTCAGCCTGGCCGGGGTGGCCGTCCAATGCGCCGCCAGCTACCGGGGCTATCTGCCGAATGCGGCCGACCGCACCCACCCGTACGCGTCGCCGCTGCAATCGAGCCGCCTGAAAAACCTGCCGCCCGCGCTGATCCTGTCGGCCGAAGACGATCCCTTGCGCGACGAGGCGGAACAATACGGCACCAAGCTGGCCGCCTGCGGCGTGACTACCACGGTCAAGCGGATGGCGGCAGCGCCCCTGGACGACACGGCCGCGCGCAACGAGTGCGCCTGCAGAGCCGTGGCCTTGCACGAAATCGGCAGCTTTTTGCATGGCCTGGAGTGTCCCCCCGCGCCATCCTGACGCCGCGCATTACCTGTAGCACCCACCAATTACCCCCGTGCAGCTGCGCTGAGAGACCCTCGGCGCAGCGTACGGACCCTTTTCGCCTTTTGAAACAGCACAGCTCGCTTTATGTCGTCATTCCGGCTGATTTATTAAACATTTTCATCAATAAGAGGAAAAAAATGAAAACCACTAATCGATTAATGACCTTCGCCCGCCCGCTCGCGGCCGCGATGGCCTTGGCGGGACTGGCGGCCTTGTCGCTGGCGGGGTGTGAAGAGGCGAACAGCAAGGCCCAGCCGGCAGCCCCGGCCGGCCCGCCGATCACCGCCGCCACCGTGATCGAGCGTTCGGTCAACGAGACGCAGGAATTCTCGGGCCGGCTCGAAGCGGTCGACCGCGTCGACATCCGGGCGCGCGTGAACGGCTTTATCACCTCGGTCAACTTCAAGCCGGGCAGCGTCGTCAAGAAGGGCGACGTGCTGTTCGTGATCGACGCCCGTCCTTATCAGGCGGAAGCCAACCGCGCCGAAGCGGCCGTCAGTTCGGCCCGCGCGCGCGCCGAACTGGCCAAGGTGGAACTGGCCCGCGCCGAGCGCCTGCTGGGCGACAGGGCGATCGCGCAGCGCGAGTTCGACGAAAAGGCCTCGGGCCTGAAAGAACTGGACGCCAATGTGCGCGCGGCCCAGGCATCGCTCGAAGCGGCGCGCCTGAACCTGAGCTACACCAATGTGCACGCCCCGATCGGCGGGCGCGTCTCGAAAGCCGAAGTCACCACCGGCAACCTGGTCGACGGCGCCGTGATCCTGACCTCGGTGGTATCGAGTAATCCGATCTACGCGACCTTCGACGGCGACGAAGACACCTACCTGCGCGTCGGCCGCGTGGCCCAGAAGGGCACCACGGTGCCGGTCAAGATCGGCCTGGCCAACGAGAGCGGCTTCCCGCACGAAGGCAAGCTCGAATTCATCGACAACCGCCTCGACACCGCCACCGGCAGCGTGCGCATGCGCGCCATGTTCGACAACACCGACAACACCCTGGTTCCGGGCCTGTTCGCACGCGTCCAGCTGGGCGGCGGCGAAGGCGCCCAGACCAAGACGATCCTGATCAACGACCGCGCCGTCGGCACCGACCAGAATCGCAAGTTCGTGTACGTGATCGGCGCCGACAGCAAGGCCGAATACCGCGCCGTGGTCCTGGGACCGAGCGTGGACGGCCTGCGCGTGGTGCGCAGCGGCGTCAAGCCGGGCGAAAAAATCGTCATCAACGGCTTGCAGCGCGTGCAGCCGGGCGCGCCGGTGACGGCGCAGATCGTGGCGATGGACCAGGACGGCAAGGCGCCGCAAGCGAAGGCCGACGATGCCAAAGCAGCGGACGCCAAGGCCGCCGAAGTCAACAAAGAAGTCAAGGTTGCCGACGCATCGGCTAAAACCAAGGAATAACTAACATGAATTTTTCACGATTTTTCATCGACCGGCCGATTTTCGCGGCCGTCCTGTCGATCATCATATTCGTGGCCGGCCTGCTCTCGATTTTTGCATTGCCGATCTCCGAATACCCTGACGTGGTGCCGCCATCGGTCGTGGTGCGTGCCCAGTATCCTGGCGCGAACCCGAAAGTGATCGCCGAAACCGTCGCCGCGCCGTTGGAAGAACAAATCAACGGCGTCGAAAACATGCTCTACATGTCGTCGCAGAACACCTCGGACGGCTCGCTGATGCTGACCGTGACGTTCAAGGTCGGCACCGACGTCGAGCAGGCCGAGTCGCAGGTGCAGAACCGCATCCAGCGCGCCTTGCCACGCCTGCCGGAAGAAGTGCGTCAGATCGGCGTGACGGCGGTGAAAAGCTCGCCCAACCTGACCATGGTGGTGCACCTGTTGTCGCCAACCGGCCGTTACGACGATGTCTACCTGCGTAACTACGCGGTGCTCAACGTGAAAGACCAGCTGGCCCGCATCCCGGGCATGGGCGATACCCAGCTGTTCGGCGCGGGCGACTACGCCATGCGCATCTGGCTCGACCCGCAAAAAGTCGCTGCGCGCGGCATGACCGCGTCCGACGTCGTTGCCGCCGTACGCGAGCAGAACGTGCAGGTCGCGGCCGGCGTGATCGGCGCCTCGCCGTCGAAAGGCGCCGAGTTCCAGCTGACCGTCAACACCCAGGGCCGCCTTACCTCGGTCGAGGAATTCGGCGACATCATCGTGCGCACCGGTGCCGACGGCGCCATTACCCACCTGAAGGATGTGGCGCGGATCGAACTTGGATCGAACTCCTACTCCCTGCGCGCGCTGTTGAACAACAAGTCGGCCGCCGCCATCGGTATTTTCGAAGCGCCGGGCGCGAACGCGCTGCAACTGTCGTCCGACGTCCGCGCCAAAATGGCGGAACTGAAGAAAGACTTCCCCGAAGGCGTCGACTTCAGCGTGGAATACGATCCAACCCAGTTCGTGCGCGCATCGATCAAGTCGGTCATCCACACCCTGCTCGAAGCAGTCGCCCTGGTGGTGCTGGTGGTGATCATCTTCCTGCAAACCTGGCGCGCATCGATCATTCCGCTGCTGGCCGTGCCGGTATCGATCATCGGCACTTTTGCGGTGATGCTGGGCTTCGGCTTCTCGATCAATACGCTGTCCCTGTTCGGGCTTGTGCTGGCGATCGGTATCGTGGTCGATGACGCCATCGTGGTGGTGGAAAACGTGGAACGCAATATCGAAGCCGGCCTGACCCCGCGCGACGCCACCGTCCAGGCCATGAAAGAGGTGAGCGGTCCGATTATCGCCATCGCCCTGGTGCTGTGCGCCGTGTTCGTGCCGATCGCTTTCGTGGCCGGTCTGTCGGGCCAGTTCTATCGCCAGTTCGCGCTGACGATCGCCATTTCGACCGTGATCTCGGCATTCAGCTCGCTGACCCTGTCGCCGGCCCTGGCCGCCGCCTTGCTGAAACCCCACCACGCGCCGAAAGATGGACTGACGCGCGTGATGGACAAACTGTTCGGCCGCTTCTTCGCCTGGTTCAACCGCTTCTTCGGGCGCGCCTCGACCAAATATGAAGGCGGCGTCAACGTGGTCCTGAAACGCAAGGGCATCTCGCTGATGGTGTACGCCGTGCTGGCCGTGGCCGCCGTGTTCATGTTCAAGGCGGTGCCGAGCGGCTTCGTGCCGGCCCAGGACAAGCAGTACCTGGTCGGTTTTGCCCAGTTGCCCGATGCAGCCTCGCTGGACCGCACCGACGCCGTGATTCGCCAGATGTCCGACATCGTGGCCAAGGTGCCTGGCGTGGAATCGTCGATTGCCTTCCCTGGGCTGTCGATCAACGACTTCACCAATGCGCCTAACGCCGGCATCGTGTTCGTCACGCTCAAGTCGTTCGAGCAGCGCACCGGCAAGGGCATGTCGGGTCCGGAGATCGCCGCTGAAGTGAACAAGCGTCTCGGCGCCATCCAGGATGCCTTCATCATGGTGTTCCCGCCACCGCCGGTCAACGGCCTGGGTACCGTGGGCGGCTTCAAGATGATGATCGAAGACCGCGGCAACGTGGGCTACGACGAGTTGTACAAGGCAACGCAGGCGGTGCAGATGAAAGCCTGGCAGGACCCGCAGCTGGCCGGCGTGTTCTCCAGCTTCCAGATCAACGTGCCGCAGCTGTTCGCCGACGTCGACAAGGTCAAGGCCAAGCAGCTCGGCGTGCCGCTGACGACGATCTACCAGACCTTGCAGATCAATCTGGGCTCGCTGTATGTGAACGACTTTAACCAGTTTGGCCGTACCTACCAGGTGCGCGTACAGGCCGATGCGCCATTCCGCTCGCACGCCGACCAGATCGCCCAGCTCAAGGTCCGCAACGACAAGGGCGAGATGATTCCGCTGTCGTCGCTGATGCGCATCAAGGATACCTATGGCCCGGACCGCGTGCAGCGCTACAACGCCTACGTATCGGCCGACATGAACGGCGGCCCGGCTCCCGGCGTGTCGTCCGGCCAGGCCCAGGCCGCGCTGGAAAAGATCGTCGCCGAAACGCTGCCAAAAGGCGTGTCGTACGAATGGACCGAACTGACCTACCAGGAGATTTTGTCGGGTAACACGATGGTGCTGGTATTCCCGCTGTGCGTACTGCTGGTGTTCCTGGTGCTCGCCGCCCAGTACGAAAGCTGGACCCTGCCGCTGGCGGTCATCCTGATCGTGCCGATGTCGATCCTGTGCGCGCTGGTCGGCGTCAAGCTGACCGGAGGCGACAACAACATCTTCACCCAGATCGCGCTGTTCGTGCTGGTGGGGCTGGCCTCGAAGAATGCGATCCTGATCGTGGAATTCGCCCGCGAACTCGAAGACCACGGCCGCACCATCGTCGAAGCCGCGCTCGAATCGTGCCGCCTGCGTCTGCGTCCGATCCTGATGACGTCGATCGCGTTCATCATGGGCGTGGTGCCGCTGGTGTTCTCGAGCGGCGCCGGCGCCGAAATGCGCCATGCGATGGGCGTGGCGGTGTTCGGCGGCATGCTGGGCGTGACCTTCTTCGGCCTGTTCCTCACGCCGGTGTTCTACGTGCTGCTGCGTACCTTCGCCAAGAAGATGGAAAAGAAATCAAGCGTGGCAGTACCCGCGCATCTGGAAGGAGCAGTGTAATGGCTGATTTGAAGACAACAATCACGCGCCGTATGTCACCCATGCTGGCGCCCCTGCTGGCGGCGCTGCTGCTGACAGCCTGTTCCAGCATCCCGGAACTGAAAGCCCCGGCGCTCGACATGCCGTCCGCCTTCAAGGAGTCGTCCGAACCGCTGCAAGCGGCCGACGGCACGCGCTGGAAGGTGGCGCAGCCGGCCGAAGGGCAGGCGCGCGGCGACTGGTGGCTGGCGTTTAACGATGCCAACCTGACGGCGCTGATCCGCGAGGCGACCGATGCCAACGCCACCCTGGCGGTGGCGGCGGCACGGGTCAAGCAGGCCAGGGCGCTGGCCGGCATCTCGGCAGCGGACCGCGCGCCGCAGGTCGGCGCCGGCATGGGCGCGCAGCGCAGCCGCAACTCGGGCGTGTCGCGCGGCCTGGCCGACGATGCGGCGGTCGCACCGGGCAATGTGTACCAGGCCAGGCTGACCGCCAGCTACGAGCTCGATCTGTTCGGCCGCGTGGCGGCCAACGTCAGCGCGGCCAACGCGGATGCGGCGGCATCCGAGGCGACTTACAAGTCGGTGCTGCTGGCCTTGCAGGCCGACGTGGCGCAGACCTACTTCAAGCTGCGCGAAACGGATGCCGAACTGGCGACCCTGGCGCGCACGGTCGACCTGCGTACGCAGAGCGTGAAAGTGAACCAGAGCCGCTACGACAATGGCGACATCGGCGAATTCGACCTGGCCCGCGCCAGGACCGAGCTATCTACGGTGCGTGCCGAGGCGATCGGCCTGCAACGCCAGCGCGTGCAGTTCGAGCACGCGTTGGCGGTGCTGCTGGGGAAACCGGCAGCCATGTTCAGTGCCGACGTCAATCCGCTGGTGGAATCGTCGCTGCTGCCGGCCATTCCGGCCGGGCTGCCATCGGCCCTGCTGGAGCGCCGTCCGGACATCACCGCCGCCCAGCGCGCGATGATCGCCGCCAATGCCCGCATCGGCGTGGCCAAAACGGCGATGTATCCGTCGCTGAGCCTGACCGGCGGCCTTGGCACCGAATCGGGCAGCGGCGGCAACCTGTTCAACTGGAGCGCGCGTTCGTGGGTACTGGGCGCGTTGCTGTCGATGCCGATTATCGACGGTGGCCGCAACAAGGCCAACGTCGCGCGCAGCGAAGCGGTGCTGGAAGAATCGGTGGCGAGCTACCGCCAGAACGTGCTGGTGGCGTTTGCCGAAGTCGAAGACAACCTGGCCGGCCTGCGCATCCTGGCCGGCCAGACCGAGCAGATCGACGCCGCCGTGGTCTCGGCGCGCCGTTCGGCCGACCTGGCGCAAAAGCTGTACGACGCCGGCCGCTCCAGTTATCTGGACCTGCTCGACGCCCAGCGCAACCTGGCTGCGGTCGAACGCAACGCGGTCCAGCTGCGCGGCGACCGCGCCGTCACCACCGTGGCGCTGATCCGCTCCCTGGGCGGCGGCTGGCAGTAATCGGGAACGCATCCCCTTGACAAATGCCGCGGCCGGCCGGCCGCGGCATTTGCGTATTCACAGGGCAAGCCATACAATGGCGGCACATGCCCGCCACCTTACAAGACGAGCAGCTCATGCTGCGCTACCGCGATGGCGACCTGGTCGCCTTCGAGGAGCTCTATCGCCGTCACCATGCGGGCCTGTACCGCTTCGTCGCCTGGCGTTCGCCGCGCGCGGACTGGGTCGACGAGATCGTGCAGGACAGCTGGATCAACCTGCACCATGCGCGCAGCCGCTATCGGCCCGACGCCGCGTTTCGCACCTACCTGTTCCAGATCGCCCGCAACCGCCTGCTCGACCTGCTGCGCCAGCAGCAGCCCTTATTGGCTGCGGAGATGGGCAGCGGCACGGATGGCCGCGACGTATTTGACTCGCTGGCCGATGCGGCGCAGGATGTGGTCTCGCCCGATGTCGCGCTCGAACACAAGCAGCAGAACGACAGCCTGCATGTTGCGCTGGCGGGTCTGCCGAGCGAGCAGAAAGAGGCGCTGGTGCTGCAGCAGTTTTGCGGCATGAGCCTCGAAGACATCGCCGCCGTGGTGGCAGCGCCGGTGGAAACGGTCAAGAGCCGTTTGCGCTACGCCATGCGCAAACTGCGCGAAGGGAGCCTGAGTGAACAACGATGACATGAGCGACGAACAATTCGACGCCTTCCTGCGTGGGGAAGACGATCTGTCGCGCCGTCTGCAAGGGTTGACCCAGCCGGCTTCGAGCCCCAAGCTCGATGCCGCCATTCTGGGCTACGTCAAGGCGGGCCTGGAACAGGAGGCCAGGGCGGCGCGGCCGGCGGCGGCCAACGACGCCGTCATCGAAGGCGCGCCGCCACGGCTGGCGCCCGGACTGGGCCGGCGCTGGCGCATTCCGGCCGGGATTGCGGCTGGCGTGCTGGCCGGGGTGCTGGGGCATCAGGTGTACCAGGGCAGCGGGACGCGGATGGAAGCCGGTATGGCCGCCGCGCCGCCGGCGGAAGCGCCGCCGGTGGTGGCAAACGTGACGGTCGAGATGGCGCGGCCCGCGCCGCCGGTGATGGCCGAAGCTGCGCCGGCGCCGCAAGCGGCTAGCCCGGCGGCTGCGCCTTCGGTGCCTGCTCCCGACGCCGTGGTGGCTTCTGCTGCACCGGCGCCTGCGCCGGTCCTCAGGGCGGCACCGCCGGCGCCGGTGCAAGTGGCCGCCGCCCCGGTATCCCAGGAACCCCAGCGGGTGGAGATCACCGGCTCGTCGATCAAGCGAATGACAGCCGAAAACAGTCTGCCAGTGCAGGAGTATAAGAAGAAGGAGTTGAAGCCATCGTTTGAAGGCTACAACAGCGACAACCCGGTCCCCGAGATGCCGATGCCGCCCGTCGTGGCGGCAGTGCGCTCACCCGAACCGGCGGTGGCGGCCGCACCAGCACCAGCACCGGCACCGGCACCGGCGCCGGTAGCGGCTCCGTCGCCAGTGCGCGGAACGCTTGCCGTCGACGCGAGGGAGGCTGCGGCACCGCCTTCCGCACGCGCGGCCAAGCCCATGGCGGCACTGCGCGAGCGCGATTCGGTCGCGAAGAGCACGGCGGAGTTGTCGAAGATCGCCCCGGCCGATGCGCACGCCAAGCGCGCGCGTGACTGGTTGACGGTGATCGACGCCATGCTCAAGGCCAATCTGGACAAGGATGCGCTGGCCGAATGGGCCAGGTTCCGCGCCGCCTATCCCGATTATCCGGTACCGGCCGCAACGCGCGACCGGATCGCAGCGATCAAGCCGTGACGATGTTCAGGGCTTGATCGTCAAGTCGCCAAGTTACGCTCTTTTCGCCCCAAAACCAAGCTCCGTCATTCGCGCCTGCGCGGGAAGTCATTTCCGCCAATGACGGAGCCTGAATTGGCGGCGTCAGGGCTTGATGTCGAACTCGCCCACAAACACCGTTTCGCTGCGGTCCTTCAGGCGCAGGGTGATCGCCTGTTCTTTCTGGCGCGGCGTGCCGAACGCGGTGAACAGCTTGACCTGCAAGGTGGTCGCGCCGGCCACCACCTGCTGGCGGTTGCCATAGTAGTTGGCCTCGATCTTGTACTTGCCCGGCGCCGC
Source organism: Massilia mucilaginosa (assembly GCF_011682145.1). Taxonomy (GTDB): domain Bacteria; phylum Pseudomonadota; class Gammaproteobacteria; order Burkholderiales; family Burkholderiaceae_D; genus Telluria_A; species Telluria_A mucilaginosa. The sequence continues at coordinate 55,596 of NZ_WHJH01000033.1, read as the reverse complement.
GCGGCGCACTGAAAACTCTTCCGGACCATAGCCGCCGGTGAAGTCGTTTGTCATGCGCGCCCCCTGGCTGGACAAGCGGTGCTGATAGCTCGATTTTTCGCCATCGGGCGCCGTTACCCACAAGTCCATGTCGCTGTTGTCGGCGTCCCAGGTCAGCACCACACGCAAGTCGAGCGGCAGGTTGGCGCGCAGGCGCGGGTCGATGCGGCGCACATCGAGCGGTTTGGACGAGGCGGCGACGATGGCGTTGATTTCGGCCAGCACAATGGTTTCGATGTCCGGAAAGCGGCCGTCCCACGGCCGTTCGACCACCTCGTACAGCGTGTCGATCGCTTCCTGCGCGCGGCCGCTGGCGGCCAGCGCCAGGCCAAGGTCGCGGTACGATTGCGGTTCTTCACCGGCCAGGCGCAGCACTTTTTCGAATACCGGCACCGCCAGCTGCGGCGCACCGGCCTGCAACAAGCGGTAGCCGAGGATGCGCAGCACCGCGCGGTTTTCCAGGTCCATTTCGGCCAGGTTGGACAGGACGCGCAAAGCCAGGTCGCGCTGGCGCTTTTCGAGCAGGATGTCGGCGGCGTCCAGATAGAAGGCGCTGCTGTTGGCGTAGTCCGGTTTCTGGTCGAGGTAAATGGCGTAGACGCTGGCGGCGTCGGCATCGCGCAAGCGCTTGACGTAGGGCGCGTTCGGCACCCATTTTTTCAGGCCCATGCCGATCGATGGAGCGTGTTCGATAACGCTTTTTTCCTTGGCCGATACCATTTGCGGCGCAATCATCGATGCCGCCTCGGGGCGTCGTATCGAACTTCCCGTTATCTCGACGCGCGGCGGCGCTGCCGATGCCACCGGTGCAGGCGCAGCCATCGGCGCGGGCGCGGGAGGTGCCGCCCTCATATTGTCGAACGGTTGGGCGTGCTCGTATGCGGGTTTGGCGGGAACGCGCGGGAAGGCCGTGTTCCACCATGCGGTGCGGCGCTCGAAATTTCGTACCACCTGCTCCAGATGCTTGACGCGCGCCGTGCTGCGCTCGCCGCCGCGCAGGTCCCTGAGCTTGCGCCAAGCGTCGAGGTAGTCCTGCGGCGGCTCGATCTCATAGCGCACATAGTCTTCCAGCCGGTCGAGCACGATCAGCGAGGTTTCTCGCGTCGGGACGCCGAAGCGGCGACCGATGCGCCCGATTTCGGAGCGGTGCAGTTCCGGGTCCGCTTCCAGCGCGCGCAGGCGCAGTGCCGCCCAGGTCGACGCGGCCAGCGGATGCTGCGGACTGTCGGGGCGAATCTGCAAGTTCACGGTTTCCTTGTTGGCGCCGGTGGCCAGCGTGACATTCAGGGTGGCGTCGTCGGCCAGCAGGCGGCCCGCGATGCGCAGCATGCCGCCTTCAACCAGTCCGCTGCCGGCTTCGATGTCGGTGGCACCGGTGGCCGATACCTGTTCGATGCGTGGCTGCGCCGACAGCAGGGCTTCGCTGGCGCGGCCAGGTGCGGCCGGGTCGATGCGGATGATCTGGCCGCGATTGCGTTCGGCCAGTGCGGCCAGGCGGCTGGTGTCGGACGACGCGGACGAGACCAGCGCAAACAGCGCCTGGTGCTGCGCCAGTACCGGCGCGCGCGCCGGGCCATAGTTGGCCAGGCCGTCGGAAAACAGCAGGTACTGGTCGACGCTCGCTTCCGGCTTCCAGTCATTGAGGGCGCTGGCGCCGTCGTAGCGGGTGGCCTCCAGCACACGCCGCAGGGTGCTCCAGTCGCCGCCCCGGATGTCGAATACCTGCTGCGCTTCGGGACGGTCGCGCAGGCGCGTCAGGCGGACCTGCACCGAACCAAGCGCTCGGAAATAGGCATCGAGCGCGGCCAGTTCCTGCTGGACGTTGCGCTGCTCGCCCGAGCCCGAGCTGTCCCACAGCAGGCCGATGACGCGCGGACGGGGGCGCGCCACCTGTGCCTGCGCTACCGGAATCTCGGCCAGGAACCAGGATTGGCCGAGGCGCGTTTCGCGATAGATGCGCGCTTCCTTGCCGGCCACGGTCTGGATGCCGATCTCGCGCTCGGCCTTGTAGTTGCGGCGCTGCAGGCGCGCTTCATAGGCGCCGCCGGTCCGCTCGAAACGCAGCTCGTGGCCGTTGGCGAGTACCCGCGGCGCCTCGGCGGCGTCGTTGACGCGCACGGCCAGGTCGAAATTGCGTACCTCGCCGAAGGCCAGCGGCAGCTGATAGAGCCAATTGGCGGCGCTGCGCGTCAACGGGCCGGCGTAGGTCAGTTCGACGGTGCGGGTCTTGCCCGGCAGGATGGGGTAGACGCGCAGCTTGAAGTTGTTACCCTGGGTGACTTCGAGCAGGGCGGGGTCGACGCGGCCTCGGACAATTTCTTCGAACACGGCGCGGCCGCGCTCTTTTTCGACCGGCACGGCGGGGCGCATTTTGCCGTCGATATCGAGGGCGAAGGCATTGACCTGCTGGCCATCGGGCAGCGGAAACTGCAGGTTGCCCTCTAACTGGCGCGCGTTGGGGTTGTAGAACTCCATGCGCACCGTGGTTTGCGCCATGCCGCCGCTGATGTCGGCGCTGATCGACAGCGATTGCAGCTCGATCGGCCGGGCGTCGGCGGCCGTCTGCATTAACGGCGGCGGACGCTGGATCAGGCGCGGCGTGTGCGCATGCGCGAGGGATGTGGCGGAAAATAGCAGCGCCAGGGGCAAGATTCGGTTGAACATGGGGAAGCTCCGGTTGGCCGGCGCTGGTGCCGGCATTGACTGTGAAACGGAGCGGCGCGCAAAAAGGGGTTGAAGCAGGGTGACATCGACGCACATTTTTGTCGAAAAATGCACATTGATCCGGGGAAACGAAAACGAGGACGAAAAAAAAGACAGGGGGGCCTGCCTCTTTCTTCTCAATGCGGGGACAACTTACTTCATTGCTGCGTCTTTTTTGGCTTCTGCGGTGTCGACAGCTGCGTCTTTTTTGGCTTCTGCTTTGGCTTTTTTGGTTTTGGAATGGGCCTTGGCTTTCGATTTGGTCGCGTCGGCGTGGGCTTCGGCGACGTCCGACTTGGCTTCAGCGGCTGCTTTTTCTACTTTTGCATCGGCTTTGGCATCGGCTTTTGCAGCCTTGGTATCTGCTTTGACGACTTCTTTCGCTTCTTTTGCTTCGGCTTTAGCGACTGGAGCGGCAGGAGCCTGGGCGAAAACCGAGGTGGCGAACAGACCGGCGATCAGCGATGCGATAACTTTTTTCATGGTGTTTCCTCAGTATGGTTATATGGTGGAGCAGTTCTTGGGTGCTACAGAGTCACTAACGCGGCTGCCAATAACCCAGTTGACGCGATTTACAACTACTTACAATCAGTCCGGACAATCTTTTGGTTAGCTGGCGAACAGTCGTCCGGTCCGCCTGGCCCCAGAATCGGCAAAAACCATCATGAAGAGGTTGCCGCCATGCCGGATGCATTGAAGGTGTATAAGTCCAAACGCGATTTTTCGATTACCTCCGAACCGGCCGAGGGCGGCGAGGCGGCTCCCGATGCGCTCACCTTCGTCATCCAGAAGCACTGGGCCAGCCGCCTGCATTACGACTTTCGGCTGGAACTGGACGGCACCATGAAAAGCTGGGCCGTGCCCAAGGGACCGAGTTACGATACCAAAGACAAGCGGATGGCGGTGCATGTGGAGGACCATCCGATCTCGTATTCGAGCTTCGAGGGCACGATCCCGGAAAAGCAGTACGGGGCCGGCAAGGTGATCATCTGGGACAAGGGCACCTGGCGGCCGCAGGGCGATCCGCACAAGGGCTACGAAGGCGGAAACCTCAAGTTCGAGATCCACGGCCATAAAATGCGCGGCAAATGGGTGCTGGTGCGGATGAAGGGGAAGGGCGAAAAACAGGAGCCCTGGCTGCTGATCAAGGAAAAGGACGATTACGCCAAGCCGGCCGCCGAGTTCTCAGTGGTCGACGAGATGCCGGACAGTGTCAGCAAGCTGCCGATGCCGGGCGCCAGGGCGGTCAAGGCCAAGGCCAGATCCAAGGGCAGCACTGCCCGCGGCCTGCCAGAGCAGGCGCTCAAGGCGGCGCTGCCGGCATCGCTCTCGCCCGAACTGGCGACCCTGGTCGACCAGCCCCCGGTCGACCCGGCCGAGTGGATCTTCGAGGTCAAGTTCGACGGCTACCGGCTGCTGGCCCGGATCGAGGGCAAACAGGTGCAACTAATCACCCGCAACGGCCATGACTGGACCCACAAGCTCGAACCCCTTGAAAAGGAACTGGTCAAACTCAAGCTGCCGGACGGCTGGTACGACGGCGAAATCGTGGTCCATGACGAGAACGGACGGCCCAGTTTCGGCCTGCTGCAACTGGCCTTCGACGGCTCGAACACGGCCGACATCGTGTACTTCCTGTTCGACGCGCCGTATTTCAAGGGCCACGACCTGCGCGAGGTGCCGCTCGAAGCCCGGCGCGCGCTGCTTGGCGCGGTACTCGACAAGGCTAGGTCCGACACGGTGCGTTTTTCGGGCGAATTCGGGAGCGATCCGGAGGAACTGGTCGTTGCCGCCTGCAAGCTGGGACTGGAAGGCGTGATCGGCAAGCGGCGCGATTCGCGCTATGTCACGCGCCGCTCGCCCGACTGGATCAAGCTCAAATGCGGTCAGCGCCAGGAGTTCGTCATCGGCGGCTATACCGATCCGCAGGGCTCGCGCACAGGTATCGGCGCGCTGCTGCTCGGAACCCACGACAAGGACGGCGTGCTGCAATACGCCGGGAACGTCGGCAGCGGCTTTACCCAGGCCGTGCTGCGCGACCTGAAAGACAAGTTAAGCGCCCTCGATACGGACGCCAGCCCGTTTCCGCCCGGTGCGGTGGCGGGCCGCAAGCATCATTGGGTCGAACCGACGCTGGTCGCGGAAGTCAGCTTTGCCGAGTGGACCAGCGCCGGGGCAATCCGCCACGCCGTGTTCCAGGGCCTGCGCAGCGACAAGCCGGCCAAGGCGATCGGGCGTGAAGTCGCCAAACACATGGAGGAGTCGATGCCGACGCAGAGCAAGACCAAAGCGAAGACCGCAACAAAAAAGGCCGAACTTGTCGCACCCGAAGGCAAGCTGCCCGCTACCCTGAAAGTGACCAACGGCGAGCGCGTGATCGACGCGCAAAGCGGCACCACCAAGATCGAACTGATTCGCTATTACGCGCTGGTCGGCTCGCTCATGATGGAGCACCTGAAAGGCCGGCCGGTGTCGCTGGTGCGCGCGCCCAGCGGCGTGGGCGGCGAGCTGTTTTTCCAGAAGCACGCGGAAGTCGACAAGCTGCCTGGCGTGAAGCGGATGGACCAGGCGCTCGATCCGGAGCATCCGCCGATGCTGGAAGTGGGCAGCGTGGGCGGCATTCTGTCGGCGGCGCAGTGGAACGTGGTGGAGTTCCACACCCAGAACGCGGTCGGCAAGAACTACGAAGCGCCCAACCGCATGGTGTTCGACCTGGACCCGGGCGAGGGCGTCGACTGGGCCGCGATACAGGAGGCGGCGCAGCTGATGCACGCCTTCCTGGACGAACTGGGCCTGCCTTGTTTTCTCAAAACCAGCGGCGGCAAGGGCTTGCACGTGGTGGTGCCGCTCAAGGGCGGCCTCGATTGGGATACGGTAAAGGACTTTTCGCAGGAGGTGGTGCGCCATATGGCGCTGACCCTGCCGGACCGGTTTGCGTTCAAGAGCGGCCCGAAAAACCGGGTCGGCAAGATCTTCATCGATTACCTGCGCAACGGGCGTGGCGCCACCACGGCCTGCGCATGGTCGGCGCGGGTGCGGCCGGGGCTGGGGATTTCGGTGCCGGTGGGGTGGGATGAACTGGCCGCGCTCAAGTCGGGCGCCCAGTGGACGGTGGCGAACGCGCACACACGCCTCGATCTCGGCAACGCGCCGTGGGACGGTTATGCGAAAGCCGCCAAAACGCTGACGGCGGCCATGAAAAAGCTGGGCTTCAAGAAGGAATAGGGCGCGGGCCGTTGAAGCCCGCGCCGGCTGCTGCGCTTACTTCATGTTCAGCGCGGCCCGCACGCCATTACCGTAGGCGCTGTCGGCCTTGTCGAAGTGGGCCAGCTGGCGCTGCAGGATCTCGTCGCTGACCTGGCTCAGCGGCCCGGCCAGGTTGGCGCACAGGCTCAGCTTCTCCTGCGCCGTCAGGAGGCGGAACAGGTTGCCGGCCTGGGTGTAGTCGTCTTCCACGCCGCGTCCGTCGAAGCGGCCGGCACCGCCGCGCAGGGCCAGTTCAGGTTCGCCGTGGCCCATGCCGCGCGGGGCGCTGCCGACCGCGTTGACGGTGGCGTAGTTCTGCGCCGCGCCGCCGTTGTTGACGGCCATCGTGCCATCGCGCTGCTGGTTGTGGAACGGGCAGCGCGGCGCATTCACCGGCAGGTGCTGGTGGTTGGTGCCGACCCGGTACAACTGGGCGTCGTGGTAGGCGAACAGGCGGCCTTGCAGCATCTTGTCCGGCGAGTAGCCCATGCCCGGTACCGCGTTCGCTGGCGAAAACGCCACCTGCTCGACTTCGGCGTGGTAGTTGTCGGGATTGCGATTGAGCTCGAAGATGCCGACCGGGTGCAGCGGGAAGTCGCGGTGCGGCCAGACTTTGGTCAGGTCGAACGGATTCCAGCCGGTGCGCGCTTCCCAGTCTTCCAGCTGCTGCTCGGTTGCCACTTGCAGGCGCACTTCCCACTGCGGGAATTGGCCGCGTTCGATGGCGCCGAACAGGTCGCGCTGGGCGTAGTCCGGGTCTTCGCCGGCGATGCGCGCGGCCTCGGCGGCACTGAGGTTCTTGATGCCCTGGCGCGTCTTGAAGTGCCATTTGACGTACACGCGTTCGCCGGCGGCGTTGATCAGGCTATACGTGTGGCTGCCGAAACCGTCCATGTGGCGGTAGCCGTCCGGCGTGCCGCGGTCCGAGAACAGCATCGTCACCTGGTGCAGGCTTTCGGGGGCGCGGCTCCAGAAGTCGAACATCATGGTCGGCGACTTGAGATTGCTGCGCGGGCAGCGCTTTTGGGTGTGGATGAAGTCGGGGAATTTGATCGGGTCCTTGATGAAGAACATCGGCGTGTTGTTGCCGACCAGGTCCCAGTTGCCTTCTTCCGTGTAGAAGCGCAGGGCGAAGCCGCGTGGATCGCGTTCGGTATCGGCGCTGCCGCGTTCACCGCCCACGGTGGAGAAGCGGGCGAAGGTGTCGGTCTTCTTGCCGACGGCGCTGAACAGCCTGGCCTTGGTGAGGTGGCTGATGTCGTGCGTGACGGTAAAGGTGCCGTATGCGCCCGAGCCTTTGGCGTGCACCACGCGCTCGGGAATGCGCTCGCGGTTGAAGTGCTGGAGCTTTTCGATCAGGTGGAAGTCCTGCAGCAGCAAGGGACCGCGCGGACCCGCGCTGATCGAGTTCTGGTTGTCGGCGACCGGGATGCCGGAAGCGGTGGTGATCTGTTGGTCTTGGCTCATGCTTGCAACTCCTCAGTGATGAATCGATGCAAACAGTGTATTTGAGCTCATAAATTAGTCAAAGACAATTAAATATATGCAAGCGATAGTTTTTATCAATTCTATTTCTTGGGCGCCGGGAATAGAGCGGCGAAGATCAGCATGCCCAGGACCGGGAAGGCGGCGGTCTTGAGAGTGACGTCCATATCCTTGGTAGCGGTCAGGAAGGTGGCGACAGCTGTCAGGACGCAGAAAAACAGGTACAGGCCAAGGCGCAGGATCTTGCTCGGCAGGGGCATGTGGGACAAGGTCAGATACCAGACCAGCGCTGCGGCGATGAGGCCAGCCGGCCATAAAAGGTAGAGCGCGATCAGGGCATATTCGCCGACGATCACGCCGACGAAGAGCAGCGACAACAGGAACAGCACACTGGCTGCGGCTCCTTCGGCGTGACGCATCGGATGACTTTTGGCCACGCGCGTTTCTACTCTTTCTCGACCACGATGCCGCGGCCATATCCGCCGTGCGCCTGTGGCAGCAGGACGCAGATCATGAGGGCCTTGTCGGTGGCCGCGATGGTCTTGATGACATCGCGCTGTTCGGCGTAGTCTTCGCTGGCGCGCAGTTGTTCCGCCGTTTTGCCGGATTTTTTGATCTGTTCGGCCAGGCGCTCCTTGTCGACGGTCAGGTTGGGGCACTTGGCGGTGGCGTAGTCGCCCGAAGCCATGGCACCGGCGACTTGCGCTTGAATGGCGTCCTGCTCGGTGACCTCGGCACGGGCGGCGCCGGTGCTCAGTGCGATCAGGGCGGCGGCTGCCAGGGTGGCGAATTTCATGGTGATGTCCTGTCAAGTAGATGTTGACATTATCACATGGATTTCGGGCTTTCATACGCCAAGGCCCCCGCGCACACTCAGGCTTCGTCCGGTCCTTCTGCTACATCGGCGCTGGTGGGCGCGGGGAAAAACCAGTGAAAAATGAGCATGCCCAGCGCCGGCAAGATCATCGTGATGAAAACGGTGCCCATGAGATCGCTATCTTTGACGTGCGCCATCGCGACGGTCAGGATGCATAGCAGCACGTACAGGCCGAAGCGGATTATCTTGCTTGGCAAGGGCATATCGGAAAAAGTCAGTGCCCAGACAAGCCAGGCGGCAATCAGCCCCACCGGGAAGAAGAAGATCAGCGGGACCAGCGCGTAAGGGTCGAGCAGACCGACCACGAGGACCACCGTCATCAGGAACAGGGAGAACACCATCGTGGCCGCGATATGGCGCACGACCTTGTCGCCGCTCATGCGCTCTCCTGGTGGCGATCGCCGTGGCGCGATGCGCCGGCGTCAGGGACGACAGCCGAAAACGCAGATTTCATGCAAACGTCCGGTAAAAATTGGCAGCTTCTGCTGCGGAATGCGCGCCATGATTGCATGTTCGCCGGTGGCCGGTCCTCGTCAGGCATCATCCTCGTTCTTGCGGATGCCGCGCACGTTCAGGGCCAGCAGTCCGACGTTGAGGGCAATGAGCGCCCAGGCGGCTTCGCCCCAGCCCCACGCGATCCACATCAGGTTGCCGACGATGAGCATGCAGAAGGCGACGATGCGCTTGCCGGCCTTTTTCGAGCCCATCCACCACGCCGCCGCCAGGCTGATCGCCATCGCCGGCCACTCGAGTAAAGCAAAAATATCGTCCATGCGGCTCCTGGTCCGTCACGCGGCTTTGCGCCGGGCCGGCGCTGCCTTGGCTTTGGCCGCCGGTTTCGCGGCGGCTTTGGCCGCTGCTTTCGCGGGCGTCGTCGCGCGCGCCGGGGTTTTGGACGCAGCCTTGCGCGGTTTGGCGGCCGGCGCTTTTACCTCGTCTTCCTCCTCGCTCTCGTCCTCGCTGTCCTCGGCGGGCGCACTGGCCTTGCCGGGCTTCTTGCCCAGACTTTGCTGCAACAGCGCCACCAGGTCGATGACGTTGCCTTTGCTGGCCGGCGCTTTTTCCTTCTCCGGCATGGTGATGGTCTTGGTTTGCCTGGCCTTGACCTTCTTCTCGACCAGCGCCAGGATGTCTTCGCGATAGGTGTCGTGGTACTGCTCCGGCTCCCAGTCCTCGCTCATGCCCTCGACCAGCGCCATCGCCATTTTCAGCTCCTTGTCGGAGATGGCGGCGCTCTTCGACCTGGCGGACGGGATCTTGAGTTCATCGGTGGGACGGATCTCGTCGCTGTAGCGCAGCGTATTGAGCACGATGGTGTCGCCTTCGCACACCAGCGCCGCCAGATGCTGCTTGACGCGAATGACCACCGTGGCGATGCCGATCTTGCCGACCTTTTTCAAGGTTTCGCGCAGCAGTGCGTAGACCTTGTCGCCGCCCTTGCCGGGCGCCAGATAGTAGGGCTGTTCGTAGTACAGCAGCGGCACCGTGTCGGCATCGACAAAGGCCAGGATGTCGATGGTGCCGGTGGCCTCGGGGTTGGCGCGGCGCAGGTCTTCCTCGGACAGCACCACGTACTCGTCGTCGGCGTACTCGTAGCCCTTGACGATGTCGTCCCAGACCACTTCCTTGTTGTTGCCCTTGTTATAGCGCTTGAATCCGACCGGCGAGAAGTCGCGGCGGTCGAGCATGGTCAGGTCGAGCGCGTTGTCGCGCACGGCCGGATGCATCTCGACCGGAATATGCACCAACCCGAAGCTGATTGCGCCTTTCCATAGACTGCGTCCCATATGCCGGTCCTTTCTTATCCGCCCACGCTGCCGGTGACCGGCAGCACGATGCCGGTGATGTAGCTCGAACATACCGCCGAGGCCAGGAATACATACGCCGGCGAGAGCTCTTCCGGCTGGGCCGGACGGCGCATGTCGGTGCTTTGCCCGAACTTGGCGATCTTGTCGGGCGCCTGGTCGGCCGGGTTGAGCGGCGTCCATACCGGTCCTGGCGCAATCGCGTTCACGCGGATGCCCTGGTCCAGCAGGTTCGACGCCAGCGACATCGTGAACGCATGGATCGCGCCCTTGGTGGCCGAGTAGTCGAGCAGCTTGCCCGAGCCCTGCAGCCCGGTCACCGATCCGGTGTTGATAATCGCCGCGCCGCGCTTGAGGTGGGGCAGGGCGGCTTTGGCCATGTGGAAGTAGCCGTAGATATTGGTGCGCATGGTTTCGTCGAAGCGCTCTTCGGTCAGGTCGAGCAGCGATTCGGCGTGCTCCTGGAAGGCGGCGTTATTGACCAGCACATCGAGGCGCCCGAATTGGGCCACCACCTGGTCCACCGCTTGCTGGCAAAAGGCCATGTCCTTGACGTCGCCCGCCACGGTGATGCAACGCTGGCCCTCGGCCTCGACGCAGCGCTTGGTTTCTTCGGCGTCTTCGTGTTCGTTCAGGTAAAAGATGGCCACGTCGGCGCCTTCGCGCGCGAACAGCACCGCCACGGCGCGCCCGATGCCCGAGTCGCCGCCGGTGATGATGGCCGTTTGCCCTTGCAGCTTGGCGCTGCCCTTGTAGCCTTCGGCCATGAAGCGGGGCTTCAATGCCATCGACGCTTCGATGCCCGGTTTGACCAGGTGCTGCGACGGCAGCGGCGGTGCCGGCTGCACCGGCCCGCCGGTTTGCACCGCTTCCTTGCTGTCTTCCTTGCCGCCCGCGGCGTCTTTCTGATCCTGCCGGCTCTGGATCGCGCGCTGTTTGTCGGCGACCGCTTCGACCTGCGAACTCATTGAGTTCTCATCTGTATTTGCCATGGTGCTTCCTCCGTCAGAACAGGCAGTATCGGACCGTGCTACTGTGTTGACGGTGCGCCCGCGCACACTACGCGCGCGTTCGTGTTTGCTGGCTTGGTGCTTTATGGCAAACTGTGAGACGGGCGGACGCGAGGGATGTTGCCACTGCGTATTTATGCCGCATACTTTAGTGCTCAAGGGAGATTTGATGGCGCAGCAGATTGGACTTTTTCTCAATCCCGTAGGACAGCGTCGGGTCGATTTCCAGGGCATGTATGCCGACCTGTTCGCGCGCCTGTTCATTGCCGACGGCAGCGAGCAGGCCACCCTGCTACTGGGCCAGGAGCGCATCGACCTGCTGATTATCGATCTTGAGCGGTTCGACCGCAGTTTCGACCTGGAGGCGCTCGGTGAACTGATCGCGCGCCGCGCCGGTGCGCCGGTGCTGGTCCTGTGCCCGTTCATCAGCGCCGGGTGGCTGCCCGCGCTGATGGCGTTCGGCCCGCTCGCCTACGCCATCACGCCGCTCGAAGAGGGCGACCTGCGCGCCGCCATCGAGACGCAGCTTGACGCACCCGAGGCCAGCGTCACGCATGCGGACGACCTGCGCGCGCTGCTGGCACTGCGCACGCGCCTGCAGCAGGCGCTGGTCGATGTCGACGACCTGACCAGCGTGGCGGAACAGATTTGCGTGGCGCTGTGCGACGCCGCCGGCGCCGTGCACGCCTCGCTGTTTCGCATGGACGTGCCGGGCGACCTGCAGCTTGAAGCGCAGTATTCGCCCGCGGGCCTGAACCTGACGCGCGTGCTTCACCGCAGCGACAGGCTGCTGCAGTCGCCGCTGCGGCATGCTTTCCCCGGTCTGGTGGCCGCGTGCAGCAACGAAATGTGCCTGCTCGATGCGCCGGCCAAGGCGGGCGAGCCGGAACTGGCGCTGTCGCTGGTCGACAAGGGCGTCGAAATGGTGATCGGGCTGCCGCTCGGTTCCGCGCCGGGGAGTGCGCTGGCCGGCTCGCTGTGCCTCATGTTCGGCCGCGCGCGCCAGTTCAGCGCCGCGGAACTCGATTCCTTCGTGGCGCTGGCGCAGCTGGCCGGTTTTGGTTTGCGCATGGCGGCGGTCAGCCGCGAGAACGAAGCCTTGCTCGGGCGCGTGACGCAACTGGCCACGGTCGACGCGCTCACGGGCGTGGCCAACCGGCGCCACGGCGAGCACTTGCTCGAACTGGAAATCAAGCGCGCCCGCAGGTACAGGGTGCCGGCCGCGCTGATCGGCTTCGATATCGACCGCTTCAAGGCCATCAACGACCAGTTCGGCCATCCGGTGGGCGACGCGGCGCTGCGCACGGTGGCCGATGTGGTGCAGTCCACGCTGCGCACCAGCGATGTGCTGATCCGCTCGGGCGGCGAGGAGTTTTTGATTATCGTGCCGCATACCAGCGCGATCGACGCGCTCAAGATCGCCGAGAAGATCCGGGTGGCGGTGGCGCAGTCCGACATTGCGGGCTGCGACAGGCTGACCATTTCGCTGGGCGTGGCGCAGCTGGCCGACCAGGAAAGCGCGGACTCGCTGATGCTGCGGGTCGACGCGGCCCTGAGCCGCGCCAAGCGCGCGGGACGCAATTGCGTGGAATTGGCGATGTCGTAAGCTCGGCGCAGCCATCAGCATTGGGATTCCGGCCCTTGCCGTCGCTCCTGCCTGCGCGGGAGCGACGGTTACGCTGCTGTATAATCCGCCATCACCGGCAAAAGGATAAACAGATCAAGTGGGCATGCTGCAGTGGTTAAGAAACTACCGGCGCGCGTCGCTGACCGGTGATATCAGCGCCGGCATCGTCGTCGCCCTCATGATGATCCCGCAAGGGATGGCCTACGCCCTGGTGGCTGGCCTGCCGCCGGTGGCCGGCATCTACGCCAGCATCCTCCCGCCGATTCTGTATGCGATTTTCGGATCGAGCATGACCCAGTCGGTCGGCCCGATGGCGATCATCTCGCTCATGACGGCCGCCGCGCTGGCGCCGCTCGCCGCTCCCGGCTCCGGCCTGTACATCGTGCTGGCCGCCCAGCTGGCCCTCGCTTCCGGCGCCGTGCTGCTGTTGTGCGGCCTGCTGCGGCTCGGCTACGTGGCCAATTTCTTCTCGCGTCCCGTCATGAGCGGCTTCACCATTGGCGCGGCCATCGTCATCGCCCTCGGCCAGGTGAAAGTGCTGGCCGGCGGCACGCTGGCGCAGGTGCACATACCCAGCGCAATCCTCGGCGGCGGCGCCATCGCCGTGCTGCTGCTGGCCAAACGCTACCTGGCGCGGCTGCTGCGCCGTGCCGGCGTTTCAGACAGCGCGGCCGACATCGGCGCGCGCCTCGCACCCATGCTGGTGGTACTCGGCGCCATGCTGCTCTCAAGCCTGCTGGACTTGCCGGGGCTGGGCGTGCAAAGCACCGGCGAGGTTCCCGCCGGCCTGCCTGGCCTGAACCTGGCCACCTCCAGCACCCACTGGCGCGCGCTGCTGCAGCCGGCGCTGCTGATCGGCTTCATGATCTTCTTGCTGGGGATGTCGGCCGCCCAGACGCTCGCGCTCAAGCGCCAGGAAAAACTGCAAAGTAATATGGAGCTGGTCGGCCTGGGCGTGGCCAACATCGGCAGCGCGCTCACGGGCGGCTTGCCGGTCACCGGCAGCCTGTCGCGCTCGGGCGTGAACTTCGCGGCCGGCGCCAACACCCCGCTGGCGAGCATCATCACCGGCGTGCTGCTGGCACTGGCGCTGGTCGCGCCCACCGGCTGGCTGGCACTGCTGCCGCTACCCGCGCTGGCGGCGACCATCATCGTGGCGGTGCTGGGCATGCTGGAACTGGACACCCTGCGCACCTCCTGGCGCTACGACCGCGGCGACGCGCTGGCCCTGCTGGCAACCGCTGGCGGCGTGATTGCGCTGGGCGTCGATGTGGGCGTCGTTCTCGGCGTGCTGCTCTCGCTCGGCACCCTGATATGGCGCGCCAGCCGTCCGCATATCGCGGTGCTGGGGCGGATCGCCGGCACCGAGCATTTCAGGAATATCGAACGCTACCCCGCCGGTACCGTGCCCGATGTGCTGATGCTGCGCATCGACGCCAATCTCTTTTTCGGCAACGTGGAAGCGGTCAATGCGCGCATCGAGGACGAACTGGCGCTGCATCCGGCGGCCCGCCACCTGGTGCTGGTGATGACGGCGGTCAGCTCGATCGATACCTCGGCCCTGTTCGGGCTGGGCGAACTCAATCTGGCGCTGCGCCAGCGCGGCATCGGCCTGCACCTGGCCGAGGTCAAGGGGCCGGTGATGGACCGCCTGAAAGCGAGCGACCTGCTCGGCACCATCAACGGCCGGATTTTCTTGAGCGCGGCCATGGCGTCGGACGCGCTGGCGGTCAAATGAAGGCGCAGTTCGCGCAACTGGGCTACGCGCTCGTGCCTGACGTGCTGCCGGCGGCCGACTGCGCGCAACTTGCAGAACTGGTGCAGCCGGCCGGCGCGGCCTCGGGCGGTACGCGCTGCCTGCTGGCGCAACCGTGGTGCGCCGCGCTGGCCGTGCGCCTGCGCGCCGATCCCGTGCTGGCATCCTTGTTTGAACCGGATTCGGTCGCGGTGCAGTGCACCTACTTCGAAAAATCGGCCGGCCGCAACTGGCTGGTGCCGCTGCACCAGGACCTGAGCATTCCGGTGGCGGCGCGGGTCGATGCGCCCGGGCTGCGCGGCTGGTCGCTCAAGGAAGGCACGCTGTTCGTGCAGGCGCCGCTAGCGGTGCTCGACCAACTGGTGGCCGTGCGCGTTCACCTGGACCCGTGCGGCATTGACGACGGTCCGCTGCTGGTGGTGCCGGGATCGCACCGCGCCGGCGTGCTTGCGCAGCCCGGTGCCGCCGCCGCGCGCGATGCCACGCCGCCGGTGGCGTGCCTTGCCGGCATCGGCGGCGCACTGTTGATGCGCCCGCTGCTGCTGCATGCCTCGTCCAAGGCGCTCGGGCAGGGCCGGCGCCGCGTGCTGCATTTTGTGTTCGGGCCGTGCGTGCTTCCGTACGGGCTTGCATGGAACGTCGCGCTGTCAGCCGGCTAGTGACCCCGCAGCGCGCCTTGTGTACTATGCCGGTATCAGAAAAACCAGATCCGAAAGACCGACGATGGACGACTTTATCGAGATTTACGACAATGCGCTGACCAGCGAGCAGTGCGCCGCCATCCTGGCGCGCTTCGACGCCAGCGAGAAGGTCGTGCGCGGCAAGACCGGTAACGGCGTCGACACGAGCAAGAAAGACAGCTACGACCTGACCATCTCGGCCCACGAGGAATGGCAGGACGTTTCAGCGATGATGATGCAGGCCGTGCGCGAGCATCTGTGCGCCTACCTGGACAAATACCGCATGATGCTCATCGGCGCGCTGTCGCCGCAGGTGATCCACCCAAGCACCGGCGAGCCGGTGACGCTGTCGCCGGAGAATTTCGACGAGTGCGGCACCGCCCACATCGATGAACTGATGCGCATGATGTACCGCGCCGGCCAGATCAACGTGCAAAAGTACGTGCAGGCCAGCGGCGGCTATCATCACTGGCATTCCGAGATCTATCCGCAAAACGCCAGCTGCGAAAGCCTGCACCGCGCGCTGCTGTTCCAGTTCTACCTGAACGACGTGGACGAGGGCGGCGAAACGGAGTTCTACTACCAGCGGCGCAAAGTCGAAGCGCGCCAGGGCCGCCTGATCATCGCGCCGGCCGGCTTCACCCATTCGCACAAGGGCCATGTGGCGCGCAGCGGCGACAAATACATCGCCACGTCGTGGATCCTGTTCCAGCGCGCCGAGGCGCTGTATGGACCACCGGCCTGATCGGCCTCCACTTCACCTACCGACATCATGAACCAATTTCTGCGCTACCTGATCGCCCAGGCCTACAACAACGCCTGGGCCAATCACCGTTTATTGCGCGCCTGCGCCACGCTGTCCCAGGACGAATTCGCGCTGGCGACGCGCACCAGCTTTTTCCCGTCGATCAAAAGCACGTTGAATCACAACCTGACCGTTGACTGGTTCTACATCGACGCCATCGAACGGGCCGCGCGCGGCGACGCGCCGCATCCCGACTACTGCGCCGCCTTTTTCGAGCCGGAAGAGCCGTTCGCCACCTGCGCCGAGGTGTGGGCGGCGCAAAAGCTGAGCGACCAGCGCCTGATCGCTTACTGCCGCCAGCTCGACCAAGCCACGCTCGCGCGCGACGTCGGCATCTTGCGCGAGCACGGGCTCATGCTCGATACGCCCGCACGCCTGCTGGCGCATCTGTTCCAGCACCAGATCCACCACCGTGGACAGGTCCACGCCATGCTCGCCGGGACCGCCGTCGAGCCGCCGCAGCTCGATGAATTCTACAGCCGTGGCGAAGCCGAAGACCGGGCGCAGGATTTCGCGGAACTGGGCTTCACCGAGGCCGATGTGTGGGGTGTGTAAGTACGCGTGACAAGCCATTGTAACGCGTGGTAAATTTTATTGTAACCAAAAGTAAGCGCCGGCAAATGTCGGCTTACCGCAACCTACCACAGGTCATACATGCATAGCACCGCGCGCCGGCACGTTCACGCCGCATTCACGGCCGCCGTTTTGGCGAGCGCGCTGCCCGCGTACGCGCTCGAGACGCAAGTGAGCGGGCGGCTCAGTTTTGGCGCCAGCTTCCGCACCGAGGATCCGGCTGCGCATATGCTCGTTGCATACAACGCGCAGGCGCTCGGACTGTCCGGCCTTGCCAGCGCGGGCCAGAACAGCGATGACGCCAACCTGAATTTCCGGCGTGGCGACGCCGTCACGCGTGCGCTCAAGGGCTATGTGGACCTGGCCGCTGCCGAAGGCAACTTCAGCGCGCTGGTGCGCGTCAAGGCATGGCACGACTTCGCCCTGAGCGACCATGCGCGCGCGTGGGGCAACAGCATCAACGGCTACGCCGCCGGCCAGCCGCTGGGCGACGCCGGCGGCGCGCGGCTGTCGCGCTTTTCGGGCGTGGCGCTGGGCGATGCCTTTCTCCAGCATAGTGCGCACATCGGGGACGTGCGGGCCCTGACCCGCCTCGGGCGGCAGTCGCTGGCGTGGGGTGAGCGCAGCGGCTTTGCCGGTGGCCTCGCTGCGCTCAACCCGGCCGACTTCCCGGCGCGTCGGCGTGCCGACGCCGTGCCGCAGGAAACCCTGGTGCCGGCCCCCATGCTGTTCGCGCGGCTGGAGGCGGGTAGCGGCTTGGGCGTCGAAGGCTTTTACCAGTTCAGCTTCCGGCCGTCGGTGCCGGACCTGTGCGGCACCTTCTGGTCCGGCACCGACTACATGGCGCAAGGCTGCAACCTGGCTTTCGCAGGTCCGATGACGGCGAGCGACCGGACTCGCCTGGCTGGCCGCGCCTATGTCGAACGCATGGACAATCCGGCACCGTCCGACGACCGCCAGTACGGAGCGGCGCTGACGTGGAAGTCGCTGCCGCTGGCGATGGATGTGGGCTTGTATCACGCGCGCTACACCGGCAGCACCCCCTTGCCTGGCGTGCGCAAGGCGCAGCGGCCCGGCTTGGGCCTGATCGCAGGCGATCCGGATGGCAGGAACATGCGCTACTTCACCGAGTACGCGGGCGACATTGCCATGACGGCGCTGACTGTGATGCGCCGGCGCGCGCACGGGAGCGTGTTCGGAGAGCTGGCATGGCGCGCCAACCAGCCCTTGCAGCTGCCGCCCGGCGACACCTTGCCGGCACTGCTCAATCCCACCTTTCCATCGCTGCTGCGCAAGGAGGTCGATGCGGTGTCGCCTGGCGCGCTGTATCACACCTATGACCGCTACCGCACCGTCCAGCTTCAGGCGGGCGCGCAGCGGGGCTGGCCGCGCGTCGGCGGCGTCGCCCTGAGCGCCCTTGGCGAAGTCGTGGTCAAGCATGTCGCCGGGCTACCCGATCCGTCCGTGCGGCGCTACGGACGGGTCGACCAGTACGGCAATGGCCCGGTCAACGGGACTTGCATCGTCACTTCCATCGACGCCGCCCGCCAGTGCAGCAGCGATGGATATGTCACGCCGAGCGCGTATTCGTATCGCATACGGGTGGATGCGCGCGTGGCCCACGCAAGGGCGGGGCTGAATCTGCACGCATGGGCGCAGCTCCAGCACGATGTGAAGGGCTGGTCGTACGACTTCATGCTCAACGAAGGGCGGCGCACCGCGAACATGGGCGTGCGCATGGAATACCTGAAGCGCTACGTCGCCGAAGTCGTGTATGTGCCGGTATGGGGCGGCGTCTACAACACGCAGGTGGACCGCGACGTGGTGGCGGTGTCGATGGGCGTCAAGTTCTAATGCACCACGGCGGTGCGTGCGCGCCGCGGCGGTGCGCCCGATCACCGGCGGCGGGCGCGCCGCACCGTGAACGTGCCCCGCACGCTGGCACGCATCCTGCTATTTCAACGGTATGCGAGATTGCCACCCGACCGAACCGACCCACAGTGCATGGCAAGCCAGCTTGCGGCTGCGTTTCGCCGACGATGCCGGCACCACGCGGCTGATGGAGCGTGTCCACAGCGGGCCGCTGCGGGTGCAAAAGCCGCTGTATCCGGAAGGCGCGCGCATCTGCCACGCGATCATCGTCCATCCACCCGGTGGCGTGGTGGGTGGCGACCGGCTGTCGGTGAACGTATCGGCCGGCGCATCCGCGCACGCTTTCCTGACCTCGCCCGGCGCCACCAAGTGGTACCGGGCCAACGGCAAGGTCTCGCGCCAGGACGTGACGATCGACGCCGGCGCCGGCGCGGCCGTCGAGTGGATGCCGCAGGAAGCCATTTTCTTCAACGGCGCCCATGTGGCGCTCGAACAACGGGTCGAGCTGGCGTTCGATGCCAGCTACATCGGCTGCGACATCCTGTGCCTGGGCCGGCGCGCCTCCGGCGAGACCTTCGACAGCGGCTCAATCACCCAGCACACCCAGATCCGCCGTGGCGGCAAGCTGCTGTGGTGGGAGCAGGGCGCGCTGCGCGGCGGCAGCGCGGCCATGCACAGCCCCCTGGGACTGAATCGCGCGAGCGTGTGCGCCACCCTGGTCGGGGTGGGCAAGCCGGCCGGCGCCGCGCTGATCGACGCCATGCGCGCACTCGACCCGGGCCTCGGCGTCACCCAGATCAAATCGGTGTTCGTCGCGCGCTACCTGGGCGACGACAGCGAAAGCGCGCGCCGCGTCATGTTCGGCGTGTGGCAAATGCTGCGCCCCCATTTGCTCGGGTGCGCCGCGCCGCTGCCGCGCATCTGGAACACCTAGAAAAGAGGAGACGATCCATGGACCTGACCCCGCGCGAAAAAGACAAGCTGCTGATCTTCACCGCCGCCTTGCTGGCCGAACGGCGCATGGCGCGCGGCCTCAAACTCAATTATCCGGAAGCGGTGGCCTTGATCAGCGCCGCCATCATGGAGGGCGCGCGCGACGGCAGGACGGTCGCGCAGCTGATGTCCGACGGCGCCGCCATCTTGACGCGCGCCGACGTCATGGACGGCATCGCCGAGATGATCCCCGACATCCAGGTCGAGGCGACTTTCCCGGACGGCAGCAAGCTGGTGACCGTCCACAACCCGATTCCCTGAGAGCGAGACGAGCATGATACCTGGCGAATACCTGCTGGCCGACGGCGACATTGAACTCAACGCCGGCCGCGCCACCCGCACCGTGGTCGTGGCCAACAGCGGCGACCGGCCGATCCAGGTCGGCTCGCACTTTCACTTCTTCGAAGTCAATACCGCGCTGCGCTTCGCGCGCAGCGCGGCGATCGGCATGCGGCTCAATATCGCCTCCGGCACCGCCGTGCGCTTCGAACCGGGCCAGCAGCGCACCGTGGAACTGGTTGCGCTCGGTGGCGACCGGATGGTGTTCGGCTTTAACGGCCTGGTGATGGGCGAACTGCCGCCGCAAGGGAGCGACTGAGATGCCGTCCATCAGCCGCCGCGCCTATGCCGACATGTTCGGCCCCACCACGGGAGACCGCATCCGCCTGGCCGACACCGACCTGTTCATCGAGATCGAACGCGACTTCGCCATCCATGGCGAAGAAGTCAAGTTCGGCGGCGGTAAAACCATCCGCGACGGCATGGGCCAGTCGCAACGGCTGCACGCCGAGGTGATGGACACCGTGATCACTAACGCCGTCATCGTCGACCACTGGGGCATCGTCAAGGCCGATATCGGCCTCAAGAATGGCCTGATCGCGGCCATCGGCAAGGCCGGCAACCCGGATGTGCAGCCAGGCGTCACCATGGCCATCGGCGGCGCCACCGAAATCATCGCCGGCGAGGGCATGATCGTCACCGCCGGCGGGGTCGATACGCACATCCATTTCATCTGCCCGCAGCAGATCGAAGAAGCGCTCATGAGCGGCATCACCACCATGATCGGCGGCGGCACCGGGCCTGCGACCGGCACCGCGGCCACCACCTGCACGCCGGGGCCGTGGCATCTGCACGCGATGCTGGCGGCGGCCGACGCCTTTCCGATGAACCTGGGCTTCATGGGCAAGGGGAACGTGAGCCTGCCAGGGCCGCTGGAGGAGCAGGTGCTGGCAGGCGCAATTGGCCTGAAACTGCACGAAGACTGGGGCAGCACCCCGGCCGCCATCGACAACTGCCTGGCGGTGGCCGAGCGCATGGACGTACAGGTGGCGCTGCATTCGGATACGCTCAACGAAGGCGGCTTTTTGGAGACCACGCTGGACGCCTTCAAGGACCGCACCATCCACACCTTCCATACCGAAGGCGCGGGCGGCGGCCATGCGCCGGACATCATCGCCGCCGTCGGCCAGGAGAACGTGCTGCCGTCGTCGACCAATCCGACCCGGCCCTTCACCGTCAACACGCTCGACGAGCATCTCGACATGCTGATGGTGTGCCACCACCTCGACCCGGCCATTGCCGAAGACGTGGCGTTCGCCGAGTCGCGCATCCGGCGCGAGACCATCGCCGCCGAGGATATCCTGCACGACCTGGGCGCGATCTCGATGATGTCGTCCGACTCGCAAGCCATGGGGCGCGTGGGCGAGGTGATCATGCGCACCTGGCAGACCGCCCACAAGATGAAGCAGCAGCGCGGTGCGCTGGCGCCCGACACGGCGCGCAACGACAACTTCCGCGTCAAGCGCTATATCGCCAAGTACACCATCAATCCGGCCATCACGCACGGCGTGTCGCACGCGGTCGGCTCGCTGGAAGTGGGCAAGATCGCCGATATCGTGCTGTGGAAACCGGCGTTTTTCGGCGTCAAGCCGTCGCTCATTCTCAAGGGCGGCATGATCGCGGCGGCGCAGATGGGCGATCCGAACGCCTCGATACCCACGCCGCAGCCGGTGCACTACCGCATGATGTTCGGCGCCTTCGGCGGCGGGCTCAAAAAGTCGTTCACCTTCGTCTCGCAAGCGGCCTACGATGCCGGCATCGGCCGGCAACTGGGCTTGAACAAGACGCTCATTCCCGTGCACGGCATGCGCCACCTGCGCAAGCGCGACATGATCCACAACGGCGCCACGCCCTGCATGGAAGTCGATCCCGAAACCTACGAAGTGCGCGCCGACGGCCAGTTGCTGGTCTGCGAAGCCGCCGTCGTGCTGCCGATGGCGCAGCGCTATTTCCTGTTCTGAGAGAACCCTGTGATGATGACATTGCATACCAAGCTGGCCGACGCCGACCGCATCGACGATGAACTGGTGCTGGCCTACGACCAGCGCGAAAAATGCCGCCTGCGCGCGCGCCTGGTGTCGGGCGACGACGTGGCGCTGTTCATGGTGCGCGGCACGGTGCTGCGCGACGGCGAGCTGCTGACGGGAGCCGACGGTCGCGTGGTGCGCATTGTCGCCGCCAGCGAACCGACCTACGTCGTCCATTGCGACACGCCCTTGACCATGGCGCGCTGCGCTTTCCACCTGGGTAACCGGCACACGCAGGCGCAGATCGGCGCGGGCTTCCTGCGCATCCGGGTCGATCCGGTGCTCAGGGAGATGGTGGAGGGCCTGGGCGCGCGCGTCGAGCAGGAGAACGCGCCGTTCGAGCCGGAGGCGGGAGCGTACGCGGGCGCGGGGCACAGCCACGGTCACGGCCACGATCGCCATCCGCTGGCGCCGGTGCCGCTGCGCCAGAAGATCCACCGTCCGAGCGATCCGGCACCGGCATGAACGCGGCCGCGCTGCTGCACCTGCTGCAGTTCGCCAGCCCGGCGCTGCCGATCGGCGGCTACAGCTATTCGCAAGGACTGGAAGCGGCGCTCGAGGCGGGCCTGGTCACGGACGCCGACAGCGCCCGCGCGTGGATCGCGCGCCACCTCGGCGAGGTCGTGGCGCAGTGGGATGCGCCGCTGTTCTGGCGCCTGCTCAAGGCCTTCGAGGCGCATGACGATGCCTCGGTGGCCTTGTGGAGCGAGCGTTTCCTGGCCTCGCGCGACAGTGCGGAGTTCCGCGGCGAGACCATCCAGATGGGCTACTCGCTCACGCGCCTGATCGCGGAGCTGGGCGTGGCCGACGTGACCTCGCTCGGCCCCGAGGTGGCGCTGCCGACCGCTTTTGCCTGCGCGGTCGACGCCCTTGGCATACCGCACGAGGAAGCGCTGCTGGCCATGCTGTTCTCGTGGATCGAAAACCAGGTGCTGGTGTGCGTCAAGTCGGTGCCGCTGGGGCAGGTGGCGGGCCAGCGCATGCTGCTGTCGCTGCGCGCCGACATCGAGCAGGCGGCGCGGCGCGCGCAAACGCTGGGCGACGAGGCAATGTCGAACTGGTCGCCCGGCCTGTCCATGCTGTCGATGCGGCACGAGGTGCAGCACGGCAGGTTGTACCGATCATGATAATCAAGGAAGAGAGACAGGAAATGACATCGAATCCCCTGCGGGTCGGCATTGGCGGCCCGGTTGGTTCCGGCAAGACGGCGCTGTGCGAAATGCTTTGCAAAAGCATGCGCGATCAGTACGACATGGCGGTCATCACGAATGACATCTACACCCGCGAAGACATGGAGATCCTGCTGCGCGCCGGTGCGCTGCCGGCCGAGCGCCTGATGGGCGTGGAAACCGGCGGCTGCCCGCACACGGCAATCCGCGAGGATGCCTCGATCAACCTGGAAGCCATCGCGCGCATGCAGGCCGATTTTCCCGACCTGGACCTGATCCTGATCGAGTCCGGCGGCGACAACCTGGCGGCCACCTTCAGCCCCGAACTGTCGGACCTGACCCTGTACGTGATCGACGTGGCCGGCGGCGAGAAGATCCCGCGCAAGGGTGGTCCGGGCATCACCCGCTCGGATCTGCTGATCATCAACAAAACCGACCTGGCGCCGCATGTGGGGGCCAATCTCGACATCATGGCGCACGATGCCAGGCGCCAGCGCGGCGAGCGTCCCTTCATTTTCACCAACCTGCGCAGCGGCGAAGGCGTGCAGGCCGTGGTGGCCTTCATCCGCGAACAGGGCCTGCTCGATGCCAGCTAAGAGCCACCCCTTTCAAGGTGTATCCGGCACTAACTTCAGTCTGACATGTTCAAGGTGTTTTGAGACATGTTCAGGAGTAATACCATGAATGGGCTTGCGTCCTTCATTGCACGCAGCGGCCAAAGCCTATGCGAATCTGCCAGTATCGGTCACTGCTCTGTATGACAAGATTAATCATGCGGATATCAACGTAATCAGGGCATTGATCCAAGGCAGTCAATACCGCCTTGGTCCGGTCATGCATGCGATGCAGCCGACCCAAGCGGCGAGCGTGGAAGGCTATCGCCTGTGCATCGTGGACGGCAACCATCTTCCGGCCAGCGAGAAACGGCTCAAGCCGCTGCGCCAGTTCCGCGGCGCGGCCTTGCCGGGACATTCGCTGGTGGTGTATGACCCCGATTGCGGGCTGGTGATCGATATCTTGCCTTGCGAGGATGCGCACGCACAGGAGCGTGCCTGCATGGCGCCGCTGCTTGAACGCGCACAGCCGGGCGAACTGTGGATCGCCGATCGTAATTTCAGCACCAAGTCCGTTCCCGCGGGCTGGCATCGGCGAGGTAGTGCCTTCATCGTACGCGAGCATAGGCGCACGCCCAACCCCACCGCTGGAGGCACGCCGCATGTCTGCGGACGGGTCGACACCGGGCTTGTCTACGAACAATCCGTCAGTATGAACACCAAGGAGGAAGGACAAGTACCGTTGCGCCGCATTGAACTGCAACTCGATAAACCAACTGATGACGGCGATACGGTGATCCGGCTGCTGAGCAATCTGCCAACGTCGACCTTCAGCGCCGAAGATATCGCCACTCTCTACCGTAGGCGCTGGCGTATCGAAAATATGTTCCAGCGCCTCGAATCTGCCTTGAACAGTGAGATGACAACGCTGGGTCACCCGCATGCCGCCTTGCTTGCATTTGGCGTGCCGTGCTGGCGCATAACGTGCTCGCAGTGATCGAACGCGTCATCATGATCCGCCACCAACTGGAGGCGGGCGGCGAGATCGAACTATCGGTCTTTTATCTGGCGCTGGGGGTAAAAGCCGCTTATGAATGCATGATGATTGCCTTACCCAACGGTGAGTGGCGTGCATACGACAACCTCGATGCATGCCAGTTGGCGGACTTGATGCTGCAAGCGGCGGCACATGTCGACCCGAAAAGACGGCGCAAACACAAACGCGGTCCGAAGGCGCGGGAAAAGCCGGGCTACGTGTCTGGCGCCGAAGCGCGCAAACACGTCTCTACTGCACGGGTTCTGAAGCAGGGCCTGATCGTATGAGGACCTTGAAAGGGGTGGCTCTAAGATCTTGTCGACAACGTGTTGCAGCCGCAGCCCTGGAGCGATGCCGCTCACGGTGTTCACGGCCGCTTGTCGCGCCTGCCATCGTTCAGGGCGATCTTCCATTGGGCGCTTGCAAGTTCCAGCGACACGGCGCATCGACAGACAGTCCGATCGGGACTGCTCAGGATAGTCGCCAGTGCCCAAGGGCAGCGTTGTGCCAGACCTGGTGGTCGACGCCGAGCGCGGCAGGGTTTACCTGGCCGATGTGGCCTCCGCCACGAATCTGTCGGTGCATATCGACAGCGGCAAGGTGCGCCTCTTCAGCGGCCAACCGTCGCTGCAGGCCGAGCCGGAGGCGCGCATGCGGGCCGATGGAATACTCACACATTCCCACAGCAAGCCGACCAGCACCGGCCTCAATCCGCTAACCCTGTCAAGAAAAGCGGCGACACACTTCATTACGGCGCCATGAATGGCTCGCGCTGGCCACGGCGCTGCTGCGTGAAGCGCCGTGGCCAGCGAGGGCACCGCGCGGGGTGCGCCTGCAACCATTTCTTTACCAATCTGAACGAGAGCGGCATCGACTGGCTCGACCACACATGCCGCTTGCGTCCGCTCGTGCGCGACCCTCTGCTGCACTGGCCCGACAGCGTGCGAGTCGGCGCTGGCTCATGGCTGCATATCGCGGTCAACCAGCTGCGCAAGACGCCCGCGTTCAGCGGCGCGGCCGGCACCCCGGGGCACCGGCCACCGACGCCCGCGGCGCCACCCCCTTTTCAGTGCCTTCGGGGCCGCGCGCATGAGTCTGAATTGTTAAATCAATGGAAAAATTAGCCAAAATCTAATTGCATTAAAAGCAACCTTCATCTGTGCGATTGTCAGCAAACTGTCAGCTAATATTTCTTCAATGGAAGAGAATCAAGGTCTATACTCGGCAACATCAGAGTGATTATTCACTTCAGAGGAGCCGAAAATGACCTCACCAAGCAAGCCTGGGAAACGCAGCAGCGGCGGGTTTACCCTGATTGAACTGATGATTTGCGTGGTGGTGATCGGCATCCTGTCCGCCATCGCCTATCCTTCGTACACGCGGCACGTGGTGGCCGCCCAGCGCAGCGCGGCCCAGACCCATCTGCTGCAGATGGCCGCCAAACAGACCGATTACCTCGCCTCCAGCAGAACCTTCGGCACATTGGCCGAGATCACAGCACTGGTGGAGGTACCGCCGGCCGTGGCCACGCGCTACACCCTGAGCGTGACCCTGACCGATGGCCCGCCGCCAGGCTATACCATCACCGCCACCCCCAAGGTCGGCGGTACGCAGGCGAACGACGTGGTCTTAACCCTCACCAGCAGCGGCGCCAAAACGCCGAACGACAAATGGTAGCCCGGGCGCAGCCGCGCCAAGGCGGCTTTACTGTGCTCGAGTTAATGGCCGTGATATCCGTACTTGCGGTACTTGGTGCGATAGCCGCGCCCGGCTTCAGCGAAATGCTGGGCAAGAGCCGTTTGCGCAGTGCCAGCTCCGACTTGTTAACCGCCATGCTGCGTGCGCGCAGCGAGGCGATCGACCGCCGGGTCGATGTGACGGTACGCGCCACGACCGAAGGCGCCTGGCACAGCGGCTGGTCGATTTCCGATCCGAGCAACCCGGGCGGCCTGATCGAATCGTACAGCCCGGTGGTGAACGCCACCATCAGCGGACCGGCCAGCGTGACCTTCAAGGCCAACGGCCGTCTGCGCCCCGGCCAGAGGCCGAGCTTCGAATTTTCGGCCAACGGGGTTGCCACGCGCCTGTGCCTGCAGCTCGACCTGAGCGGCCGCCCGGTCCAGAAAAAAACCGCCTGCACATCATGAACACCACCTCCTCCCCGCGCCGCCAGAGCGGCACTACCCTCATCGAAGTGCTGGTCACCTTGCTCATGCTGGCCTTTGGCCTGCTCGGCCTGGGCGCCTTTCAAACGAAAGCCCAGGTCGGCTCGATCGAAGCATACCACCGCGCCCAGGCCGTGGTGCTGCTGGAAGACATCCAGGGGCGCATGCACGGCAGCACCTTAGCCGACGTGCCGCTGTTCGTCACCACCACCCCGCTTGGCACCGGCGACGACTTCGCGGCCGATGTCGATTGCAGCTTGGAGGCGGTGGGCGCGAACCGCGACCGCTGCGAGTGGAGCCGTGCGCTTAAGGGCGCGGCCGAGGTCAAGACGG
The DNA here is from genome assembly GCF_011682145.1 of Massilia mucilaginosa. GTDB lineage: Bacteria > Pseudomonadota > Gammaproteobacteria > Burkholderiales > Burkholderiaceae_D > Telluria_A > Telluria_A mucilaginosa. The sequence continues at coordinate 28,502 of NZ_WHJH01000033.1, read as the reverse complement.
GTTCAAGCGGCTCGTCGAATATCGGCGCCATGACCGGCGCGCGCGGTTGCGTGACCGAGGTCCAGGCGATGAACAACGTGCGCGGCGTGTGCAGCCCGGGCATCTATATGGTCAGCGTGGCGTGGCAGGGTTTACATCCGATCAAGACCCCTAGCCTGGCGTGCGGCAAGGACCTGTATGGCGCCGACACCCACCGCCGCGCCATCGCGGTGCAGGTCACGGTTGGCCTGCCTTTGTGCAACCCTACACCCGTGAACTGAGGTGGCCATCATGAACCGCACCCCAATACTGCACAGCCGCGGTTTCACGCTGATTGAACTGATGGTCGCCATGACCATCAGTCTGATACTGCTGGCCGGCATGGCCAGCCTGTTCGTCCAGAACAGCCGCACCCAGATCGAAATTGAGGCGTCCAACCGCAAGATCGAAAATGGGCGCTATGGCGTGCAGACGCTGGCCGGCGATATCCGCAATGCCGGCTATTTCGGCGAATTCGATCCGGGCCGCCTGATCAGTCCTGTGACCATGCCCGACCCGTGCGCCACCGATCTGACCCTGGTGCGCGCCGCCCTGCCGGTGCCGGTGCAGGGCTTGGACAATGCCACGGCGACCCAGCTCTCGTGCATCAGCGACCTGAAGGTGGGCACCGACGTGCTGGTGATCCGCCGCGTCGAAACCTGCTTGCCAGGCGAGCTCAGCTGCGATCCGGTGAGCGAGGGCGGCGCCTTTTTCCAGGCCTCGCTGTGCTTCGATAATCCGGACGAGCTGGCCTCGGCCGACCCGCTCAAATCGTTCGACCTCGATACCAGGGAAAGCGGCCTGACCCGCCACGGGCGCGACTGCAGCGCCACCAACGCCGGAACCCTGGTGCCGGTGCGGCGCTACCTGACCCACATCTACTTCGTGGCCAACAACGACAACGACAACGATGGCATTCCAACCTTGAAACGCGCGGTCCTCGGCACCAATGCAGGCGGCGACCTGGCCTTCACGATCCAGCCGCTGGTGGAAGGCATCGAAAACCTGCAACTTGAGTACGGCCTGGACCGCGACGACCCGGCTATTGCCGCCACTGTCGGCCCGGCCGCCCCGCTGTTCGCCGACGGTACCGCCGACCTGTACAACAGCAACCCCGCCACGGCCAACGATTGTGGCGACGAACTGTGCGCGGTAGCCAACTGGCGCAGCGTGGTCGCGGTCAAGCTGAATTTGTTGGCACGCAATATCGCGCCCTCGATAGGCTACGTCGACAGCAATAGCTATGTACTGGGTAACCTGGCCAGCGGCCGGCCCAACACAGTGGCCGCCGCTAATGACAGATATAAACGCAATGTCTTTCAATCCCTTGTAGCCATGCCCAACCTTGCCGGTAGGAGAGTCAAATGACTAAGCGCAATCAACAGGGTATGGCCCTGATCACGTCCTTGATCATGCTCGTGGTGCTGACCATGCTGGCCCTGACCAGTTTTAATCTCGGCAAATCGAACCTGATCGTGGTCGGCAATATGCAGCAACGCGACGGGGCGATTGCGGCGGCGCGCGGGGTGATCGAAGAGGTCATCAGCAACAAGCGCTTTGCCAGCGACAGCGCCAACACGCTCGACAATCCATGCGAGCTGGCCAATCAGCGCTGTATCGATGTGAATGGCGACGAGGTCGCCGATGTGACGGTGGCCATCACCCCGGCGCCGAGCTGCAAAAAAGTACAGGTGATGAAAAATTCCGACCTCGATCTGAACGACGAGGAAGAGCGCAACTGCATGATTTCATCGCCCGACGCGACCAGCGGCGACTCGCTGTGTGCCAACACGGTGTGGGAAGTGCGCGCCGTCGCCACCGACGCGGTGGCCCAGTCGACCGTAGAACTCGTTCAAGGAATCAAAGTGCGGGTGCCCTTGAATGACGTTGAAGACAATTGCCCGATCTAAGATGAGAGGATGCCATGAAAACAGTCCGAAACAACCACGTCATGCGGCTCGCCATCTGCGCCGCCCTGGGCACTTCACCTGTCATGACCCTGGCCGAGGATATCGACATCTTCACGGGAAGATCCGGCGGCAAGGCGATCAATCCACGTGTGCTCATCGTGCTCGACAACACTGCCAACTGGTCAACCGCGAAACAGCACTGGCCCTCGGGCGATAAGCAGGGCTTGTCGGAAGTGAGGGCAATCCGCAGCACGATCGCCGGCATGAATGACCAAATCAACGTCGGCCTGATGGAATTTGTCACTGGCGGCGGCAAGTACGAGGGCGGCTTCGTGCGCTCGCACGTGTTGCCGATGGATGCCAGTAATAAACTGGAGTTCACCAACCATCTCGACACGATCGAAGCGAACTACAGCAAGACGAGCGAAATCATCGGTTCGAACGCGCCGTATGGCGCCCTCATGCACGACGTCTACAATTATTTAGCCGGGGTCGGCGCCACATCGGGCCCGGCCACCCTGGACATTGCCGACGAGCGCGGCTATGCGGAAGGGCACAAGTCCACCTATACCCGCTTCCAGGCGCCCATCACGAGTGCCAATACCTGCGGCAAGAACTTCGTCATCTTCATCAGCAACCCAAGCTCGTCCGGGCCGACCGCCGACAGCACCGCCAATTCCAACGCGCTCAAAGTGCTTTCCAACAATCAAGATAAGGACGGCAACGTGCTGCCTGTGACCCAGCTGCCGCTGCCGAAGCACACCTCGACCAGCGTGACCGAGACCAGCCCGGTGGGCGTGACCAGCACCTGCTATGCCAACGAAACGCTGGCGGTGGCCAGCGTGACCGAGTTCGCCAGTGCGTGCAGCACATTTACCAACGGCTGCGTGGTCGGCGGCGCGACCACCAAGCCGGACAAGGTGTGCGAAGCCGGCAAGAGCGTGTACGAGATCCTGGGCAAGAACATATTCATCACCAACGTGCCGACCGGCACGACCACGACCGACACCGGCCCGGCCAACGCCGACGAGTGGGTCCGCTTCATGCATGACAATGGCATTCCGGTCGACAATTCGGATATCCGCCCGTCCGTGACCACCTATACCATTGACGTCCATAACGCCCAGCCGAACGCGGAAACCACCTCTTTGCTGCTGAGCATGGCGAAAGCCGGCGGCGGCAAGTACTTCAAGGCCACCAACGAGAACGAGATCAAGGCGGCCCTGAAAGTCATCATGACCGAGATCCAGGCGGTGAATACGGCATTCGCCTCGACCAGCCTGCCGGTGAACGCCACCAACCGCTCGCAAAACGAGAACCAGCTGTTCATCGGCATGTTCCGTCCCGATCCAGACGCCGCGCCGCGCTGGTTCGGTAACCTGAAACGCTACCAGCTGATCGGCAATGCCGACGGCATCGGCATCGACCTGGCCGACGCCAGCGGCGTGCCCGCGCTCAATCCGAACACCGGTTTCGTCACCGCCTGCGCCAACAGTAACTGGACCAAGGACAGCGGCGCCTATTGGAGCGGCCTGGGTCTGGATCCGGCGCCGATCAGTACCTGTCCGACCCTGGGGGTGGGCGTGAGTCCGTTTTCCGACGCGCCCGACGGGCCGTTCGTGGAAAAAGGGGCCGCGGCGCAGGTTCTGCGTCAGGGCAACGTTGCCACCGGGGGCAGCAATTCCGCCACGCTCAAGCGCAACATGCTGACCTTGTCGGCCGGCACCCTGGTCCCGTTCACCGCCGTCAATTCCACGCTCGACGAGGATGTGGTCAACTTCATCCGCGGCGAGGATGTCAACAACGAGAAGAAGAATCTCGAGACCACCGGCTCGGCGCGGCCCTCGATCCACGGCGACGTGATCCACTCGCGGCCAATGCCGGTCAATTACGGCACCGCCGCGCTGCCGAACAAGGGCGTCACCGTGTTTTACGGTGGCAATGGCGGTGCCCTGCACGCCATCGATGCCTCGACCGGCGTCGAGCAATGGTCGTTCGTGGCGCCAGAATTCTTCACCAAGCTGGGCCGCCTGAAGAGCAACAGTCCACAGATCTCCTACCCCGGCCTGACGGTCGTGGCGCCAACGCCGGCACCGACGGCCAAGGATTACTTCTTCGATGGTTCGATTGGCCTGTATCAGAATGTGACCGACAGCAAGGTATGGATCTACCCGACCATGCGCCGTGGCGGCCGCATGATCTATGCCCTGGACGTGAGCTCGCCGACGGCACCGGCGTTCAAGTGGAAAGCCGGCTGCGAGACGGACGCCGACAGCACCTGCACCACCGGCATGACCGACATGGGCCAGAGCTGGTCGATGCCACGCGTGATCAAGGTCAAGGGGTACAAGGACGCTACCGGACCGCGTCCGCTGGTCATCGTCGGCGGCGGCTACGACAAGTGTGAGGACGCCAACAAGATCGAGCCCGACTGCGGCGCTACCAAGGGCGGCAAGGTGTACCTGCTCGATGCCGACACCGGTAGCGTGGTGCGCTCGTTCAGCACAGATCGCGGCGTGGCGGCCGACCTTGCCACGGTCGACATCAATAATGACGGCATGGCCGATTATGCCTTCGCGGCCGATATCGGCGGCAGCCTGTACCGCATCGATTTCGTCAACGATCCGTCCAGCCTGAGCGCGCTGGCGAAAGACGACTGGCGCAGCCGCAAGGTGGCCTACACCGCCGGTGCCGGACGCAAATTCCTGTTCGCGCCGGCGGTGGTGGCTGTCGGTACCAAGGCGTATGTGGCGATCGGTTCGGGCGACCGCGAGCATCCGCTCGAGACGCACTATCCGTATGGCGGCGTCGTCAACCGCTTCTACGTGTACCGCGACGACCTGGCGCTGCGCGACGACCTGGCGCTGGGCACGCGCGCTGCGGCGCACAACCTCGACACCGCGCTGGCCGACTACACCGGCAACACCGATTGCAAAAAGGAAGGTGTGCTGCCCGGCTCGTCGATGGTGGGCTGGTTCATGAGCCTGCCGTACAAGGGTGAACAAGTGGTCACCAGCGCGCTGATTGCCGGCGGCATGGTGACCTTCAGCACTAACCGGGCCACGCCGGCGCTCGAAGGCACCTGCTCGAGCACCTTGGGCGAAGCGGCCGGCTACTGGGTCAACCTGTTCAACGGTTCCGGCGCGATCGGGGTCAAGGGCACCTGCGGCGGCGCGCGCCGTACCGGGTTCGTCGGTGGCGGCTTGCCACCGACGCCGGTGGTGGCGCTCGGCGTCAAAGTCGACGGTAAGCGCCGTACCGTGATCATCGGCGCGGCGCAAAAAGGCGCCAGCAGTGTATCGGGCACGCCAGCCACCAGCGCGCCGTACGGCACCCAGCCGCTCGATCCGGTGGTTGGCAACACCCGCAAGCGCGCTTACAGCGCCGTGTCGGGCGAATAAGCAGAGGTGGCGGCCGGCTCATGCCGGCCACCCTGTTGGTTCACTGCTGTTGCAACGGTGCGCTGCCTTGCGCCAAGTCTGGCCAACCGAGCTGTTGCAAGCTACCTTGGCCGCGTTCCGCCGCCGCTGTGGTGCCCAGTTCGAGCAGCTGTTCGTGCAAGTGCTGATGCTGGCGCGCGAGACAGGCATGCTCAAGCTGGGCAAGATTGCTGTTGACGGCAGCAAGGTCAAAGCCAACGCCAGCCGTCACAGCGCGCTGTCGTGGGGTCACATCAAGAAGATCGAGACGCAATTGCAGCAGGAGGTCAAGCAGTTGATGGCGCTGGCGGAAAGCGAGGACCGCAAACAAGTGCCGGACGGCATGGACGTGCCACAGGAAATCGCGCGGCGCCAAGAGCGCCTGGCCGCGTTGGACGAGGCCAGGCGCAAGCTGGAAGAACGTGCGCGGGAACGCGACGCACAAGCACAAACCGAGTACGCGTCCAAGATGTCCAAGCGACGTGCCAAGCGCGAAGCCGGTCGTCAGCCCGGCGGCAAAGTTCCTGAGCCGCCCACCAGCGGGGCCGCAGGACAAGGATCAGATTAACCTGACCGATGAAGAATCACGCATCATGAAAGTGGGCGGCGGTTTCGATCAATGCTACAACGCTCAGGCGGCGCTCGATACAGACAGCATGCTGATCGTGGGCGGCTTCGTTACACAAGCGGGCAACGACAACCAGTAGATTGAACCCATGCTGGCAGTGCTGACCGAGCGCCAGAAGCAGTTGGGGCAGATAAGCCAAGTCCTGGCCGACACCGGCTATTTCAGCGCCGCCAATATCGCCGTCTGTGAAGACGCTGGGATCGTGCCGATGATCGCCATGAAACGCGAGCATCACCATCTGCCAGTGCTGGACCGTTTAACGGAACCTTCGCCGCTACCGCATGATGCGAGCTCCGTCGCGCATGTCGCCTACGCGCATGTCGCCGTCCGCTCTCCCCGATCTACTGGGATAGGCTCTGAGAGAGAACACAGCATGAAAAAGACACTCGCCATCGCACTGTGCCTGCTCGCGCTGCCCGCCGCCGCCCATCCCGGTCACGAGGCCGCGGCCGGATTCGCGGCGGGCTTCGCGCACCCCTTGACCGGGATCGATCATCTGCTGGCCATGCTGGGTGTGGGCTTGTGGAGCCGCCAGCAGGGCAGGGGCACGCTGTTGCCTGCCTTCGTGGTGATGATGGCGCTCGGCGCGGTCGCGCAGGTGGGCATGCAGGTCGAAGCGGGGCTGGCCGCGAGCGTGCCGGCGGCGCTGGTGGCCGGATTCGCGCTGCTGCTGGCGGCGGGATATGCGGCGGGCGGTGCCCGGTTGACGCGCATGGCCGGTGCCGCCATGGCGGCGACAGGGGTGTTCCTGCTCGCCGCCATGGCCTGAGGAAGGACAACGGCTTGTTTTGATGGGTCATTTCGACTATTATTGAAACATCAAAACGAGCCCGCATCGCGCGCGAATCCGCCATGACCATCACGATCTATCACAACGCGCGCTGCAGCAACTCGCGGCGCGCCCTTGAACTCATCCTCGCCAGCGGCTTTGATCCGCACATCATCGACTACCTCGCCGAACCGCCCACGCGCGCCGTGCTGGCAGGCCTGATTGGCCGCGCCGGCCTGTCCGTGCGCGCCGCCATGCGCACCAAGGAACAGGAATACGCCGATCTTGGCCTGGCCGATGCCGCCGACGATGCCCTGCTCGATGCCATGGTGGCCCATCCGACCCTGATCAACCGCCCGTTCGTGGTCACGCCGCTCGGCGTGCGCCTGTGCCGTCCGGGCGACCTGGTACTTGATATCCTGCCGCCGAAGGACGCCTGAATGGACCTGAACGACATGAGCCTGCCGAACCTGGCCGAAGCGCAGTTCGACCTGCCGACGCTGGAGCAACTGGCGCCGCCCGCGCGCTTCGATCATCCGCCGCGCATCCTGCTGCTGTACGGCTCCCTGCGCGAGCGCTCGTTCAGCCGCTTCCTGACTCAAGAAGCGGCGCGCATCCTGGCGCACATGGGTGCCGAGGTCCGGATTTTCGATCCGCACGGCTTGCCCATGACCGACAGCGAAGCGGTCACCCATCCCAAGGTGGCGGAGCTGCGCGCCTTGTCGCTCTGGTCGGAAGGGCAGGTGTGGTGCAGCCCCGAGCGGCATGGCGCGATCACCTCGGTGATGAAAAACCAGATCGACTGGATTCCGCTGGAAGTCGGCTCCACGCGCCCGACCCAGGGACGCACCCTGGCGGTGATGCAGGTGTCGGGCGGCTCGCAGTCGTTCAATACCGTCAACACCCTGCGCCTGCTGGGGCGCTGGATGCGCATGGTGACGATACCGAACCAGTCGTCGGTGCCCAAGGCCTACGAGCAGTTCGACGAAGCGGGGCGCATGAAGCCGTCGCCGTTTTACGACCGCGTGGTCGATGTGATGGAAGAGCTGTTCAAGTTCACCTTGCTGCTGCGCGAGCGCAGCGATTATCTGGTGGAACGCTACAGCGAACGACGGGATGCCGCCCAACGGGATGCCGCCCAACGGGATGCCGCCCAACGGGATGCCGCCCAGCGCCCGGTCTAAAGATATGGCCAGAAGGTCAGGGCGCCGATCAGCACCGCGCCGGCGGCGGCAATGAGCACGCCGCCGGCGCCGATGTCCTTGGCGTGCTTGACGGCGATCGCGTAGCCCGGCGAGACCACGTCGCACACGTATTCGACGGCGGTGTTGATGGTTTCGGCCACCCACACCGCCACCATGGCGGCCACCAGCCAGCGCCAGTCGGCGCTGCTGACATTGAAGTACAGCCCGAGGCCGACCACGATCACGCTGGCGGCCAGGTGCAGCCAGGCGTTGTGCTGGGTCTTGAGCATGAAGACAATGCCCGCGATGGCGTAGCCGAAGCTCTTGGAGCGGGCCGCCAGCGAAAAGCGCTGCGGCGTGCCGACGTTCTTGGTTTCGTTCATGGTGTATCCGTAGGTTTGATCAAGCGCCAGTCCTGCGCTGCGCCGGGACGGCGGGCCGATATGGTCAGCCACGATGTGATGCCGGCGACGCCGCCCAGCACAGCGGCCAGCAGGACGCAGCAAGCCATTATCTGCCTCCCCGGGCTTGAACGTGCAGGTTTGTGCGTCCGGCGAACGGCATGCGCAAGCTTGCCTTGCCGTTCGCATCGGCTGTCACGGTAACATCGTTAGCGAGGTACACACCGTGCGCCTGCAGGCCGACGAGGCCGATCGTGTGGATGCCGTCGGCGTACAGCACCGCGCGCAAGCCCTGCTCGCCCGCGTGGGCGCTGGCGACCAGGATGTCGGGGTAGGCCAGGGCATCGAGCTGCGGCCCCGCCACTGCACGCGGCTCACTAATCACCTGGCGGAAGCCATTGCGCGTGCCGGCGCGCGCCATCAGCTCGACGCCGTGCGCCCAGACCGAGGCGCGCACGCGGTGGATCACGCCATCCTTGAGCACACTCGGGCACTCCGCTTCCAGCGCCTCCATGCAGGCGTGGTAGACGGCGCTGTCGCCCAATTCGGCCGCAGCCAGCGCGGTGGCGCTGTAGGCGCTGGCGCGCGAGAAACCATAATTGCCGGTGTCGACAGGCCAGAAGGCGCGGCGGCGGAAGGCGCCATCGGGCGTGAACAACTGGCGCCGCAGCAGCAGCCACTGGCGGCGCGCCAGATCGGGAGCGACCACGTTCAGGAAGAAGCACGGCATCGCCAGCGGCATCGCGCCGCCGATGGCCGGCAGGGCCAGGCCCGTGCGCGCCGACTTGCAGGGAATGAAGCGCCCGCGGCCATCGAGGAATTCGGCGTCCAGGTTGTGGCGGAAGTCGTGCGCGCGGCCGGCCCAGCGCTGCTCTCCATGCTGCGCGTCGAAGGCCATGATCGCGCTGGCGCCGATGGTGTTACACAGCGGGTAGACCCAGTTCGGCTCGCAGGCGATCAGGTAGTAGGGCGAGGTCGTGTATTCGTGTTCGAGACGCCGGATCAGCGAGCCGGCATCGTGCGGGTAGCGCCGGCCCGACGGATGGACGAGCGTGAAGCGGCCGGCTTCGGAAAAATCGCGGCGCCCGGTGCTGGCACTGAACAGCGCCATTTGCAGCGCCACGAAGCCGGTGTACATGATGTTCTCGCGCGCGACCGGGTCCGGGTCGGCTTGCAGGTTACCCCACAGGTTCTCCAGCTTCCAGTACGACCAGACCTGGTGCTGCGCCTGTTTGTCGAGCAGTGCGATCTGGGCCTCGTGCATGTAGCCGCGAAACGCCGGCGTGTAGCGCGCCTGCGTGAGCGCCACGCCATACGCGAGGAAGTTCAACTGGTAGCGCGTGGCGGCAGTCTGGAACTGGTCGATTTTTTCGAAGCCGTTGAACTGGCCGAGCGGTTGCAGGGCCCGGTCGAGGGCGAAGCGCAGACGGCGCAGGTGCTCGAGCGACATCTCGGGCGCGCGGCCGGCATCCGGGGCGGCGTCGAAGATGTGGCTCAAGCGGCCGGTTTGACTGGCGAGGTAGGCGTTGTCGATCTTCCTTTGGCGGCGCGCCAGGGCGAAACGGGCGGCCATGGCGATGGCCAGCGCCAGGAGAACGATGCCCACGCCGGTGAAGACCAAGTCGATGGTGGCGGCACGCACGGCGCCATGGCGCATGGTGGCCGCGCCGACGGCCATGCCGAGCCAGGCGACGGGCGGCGCCAGGATATTGCCGGTGCCGAACCAGATCAGCAGCGAGACGCCGAAAGCGGCCATGCCGGCGGCCGCGGCCAGCAGGTGGCTGATGCCGGCGGCGCTGCAGATGTCGGCATGGGCCAAAAAGCCGCCGCCGGGCAGGATCAGGCCCAGGCCCAGGATGTGCAGCTGGTCATGGCGCGACAGGAGCAGCAAGGCCGAACCTGCGCCGAGCATGATCAGATATATCAGCAACAGGCGCATGATGCGTGCCTGAGTAACCGGACCGAACAGTCGTTCATACGGTGGCAGGAGAGCGATATCGGTGTCGTGAGAAGTCATTCCTGCCGGCCGTGGGGTAAAGAAGCTATTCTACTTGAACTGCCGTGAGGAAATTTGTTGTCGGAGATGCATTAAGGCAGGATTCATACGTCGGTACGGAGGAGGCTACCAGTGCCATCGAAGGCGCCGTCGCAAAACTGTCTTTGGCCCTTGACCAATATCAAACACCGGCGTCTGGGTTGCTGAAGATTCAGGTTCTCAAGCGTTGGCATGCCGCCATCAGCGGAAACCCCCGTCGAGCGCGACCGCATTGGCGAGGCGCTCGTCCCCCCACTTTTCACGCGTGAGCATCTCGGGTGGGTACGGCACGACGCCATCCTTGTAGCAAGACAGGTGTTTGATCTGCGCCATGGCCGTTGGTCCGCCGCCAAAGGCTTCCTTGATCAACGCCGCATACTCCAGCGGCTTGCCCAGCCACATGAACTCAAGCGGATTCATGGCCAGGAAGGGCAGCGGCAGTGCCGCCAGCGAGTCCATCGCTTTTTGCCAATAAGCCTTGCCGATGACCTTGTCGCCGGCAATGGCCTCGAAGTGCCAGAATGCCCGCGCCATGTTGTCCAGCGCCTGGGCCACGCTCGTGCAGGGCAAGGCGATGACAAAGGGCGCTTCGTCCTCGGCGTAGTCGCCGTCGGCCTCGTCGTCATCGTACTGCACCGTCACCAGGTGAAAATCTTCCGGCTTGAAGCAGAAAAACCAGGGGATGGGGATGCTGAAGTTACTCTCGGCCACTTCCGCATAGCTGTTTCCCGGTTTGTGCCGATCGCGGGCCAGTGCAAACGGGTTGCTGGTCAGGACCGATGTGTTCAATAGTACTGAGCGATTGGGCATGGATGGCTTTCTGATGTCAGTTCGATCTGCGCGAAACCCGGCCGACCTTACATGCTGTTATGGAAGCCACCATGCAGCGCGACCGCATTGGCGAGGCGGGCATTGTCCATGCCTGGCGCGCCTCCACCGGCCGCAAGCTCGGGCTGGTATGGCGCAATGCCATCCGTGTAGCCAGCAAGGTTCTTGATCTGCGCGATTGCCGCCGCATCGCCAGCAAATGCCTGCGCCATCTCGTCGGCGTACTCGAGCGGGTCGCCCATGAACATGATTTCAAGCGGATTGATGGTCAAATACGGCAGCGGCAGTGCCGTCAAAGCATCCATGGCGGTTTGCCAGTAAGCCCTGCCCAAAGCCTGGTCGCCGGCGATCGCCTCGAAGTGCGGCAATGCCTGCGCCATGTTGTCGATGGCTTTGGCAACGGTGGTACACGGCAATCCGACTTCGATTGCTTCCTCGTCCTCGTCTTCGTCTTCATCAAACTCGACCGTGACCAGCTGGATATCGTCCGCCTTGAAACAGAAAAACCAGGGCACGGGAATCGCGTAGTCAGCTTCGGCAACCTCAGCGTAGCTGTTTCCCGGCTTGTCGGCGTCGCGGGCCAGGGCAAATGGGTTGCTGGTCAGGACGGATGTATTCAGTAGCAGTGCGCGGTTCGCCATGGATGGCTTTCTATTTGAAAGGGATGAATGCGCCAGTCTATTTTATCGAGGTTGGACTGGCAATGACGGTCGGCGCCGCCGGGCAACCCGCCCAGCTGGTGCCTGCCGGAATATGCTCGCCCTTCATCACCAGGGTCAGCGGGCCGAGGCGGGCATTGTCGCCGACTTTGGCGCTGTAGAGCACGGAGCTGCGCGGCCCCATCGTGACCTTGCTGCCGATCTCGATATGGTCGATCTTCATCACGCGGTCTTCGAACAGGTGGGTCTGCGGGCAAGCCAAGGCGTTGAGCTCGCTGTAGTCGCCGATCGAGACGCAGTCGAACTCGGTGATATCGGTGGTATCCAGATAGATCCCCCGCCCCATTTTGCACCCCAGCAGCCGAAGCGCCACCGGCAGCCAGGGCGTGCCGCGCAGATAGCGCATGAAGTTGGGCACGGCGATGCCCTCGTACAGATTGGTCACGCCTTCCGACAGCCACACGAACGGGGTCCACATCGGCGCCGAGCGCTTGCGGTAGCGGCCCAGCAGCAGCCACTTGAGCGTGAGCACGAACACGAAGTTGCCGATGCCGTACACCAGCCCGGCCAGCGCCAGGTCGGCGCTCACCTCGCCCCACAGCCCTGCGGCCGCGGCCGGCATGACGTCCAGCACGACCGTGTAGCCGACGGCGATCACCAGCGCGTGCGGTGCCACGATGCGGAAGGTTTCCACCAGCGTGCGCCCGATGCGGCGCAGCGCCGATGGCCGGTAGGTCAGCCATTCCGGATAGCCGCCGACCTGCTCGCGCGCGGGCAGGTGGATCGCCGGCGAACCGAGCCAGGTGTCGCCGCTGGCCATGCGCGCGTTGTCCGGCGCATGGGTGTGCACGCCGACCAGTACCCGTTCCGGCAGGATTGTGCCGTCGGGAATATAGCTGCCATTACCGACAAAGCTGCGGTGCGATACCACCGTTGCCTGCATGGTCATCCAGCCGCCGTCGATGTGTTCGTCGCCGAGCATGACGGCGTCGGCGATAAAGGTGTCGTCGCCCAGGGTCAGCATGTCGGGCACCACGCCGAGCGCGGTCGAAATCTCGGCATCGCGCCCGACCCTGGCGCCCAGCAGGCGGTACCAGAAGGGGGCGAATACGGTCGCGTAAATGCCATGCAGCACGTTCAGGCTGGATTCCTGGATATGGCTCACCAGCCACTTGGCACAATAGATATTGCTGTGGACGGCCGAGCGGCCCGGTTTCAGGCGCGGCAGGCCGCCCCAGCGGATCGCGGCCGAGACCAGCGCGGTCAGCACGATCAGCACGGCGCTGGCCGGAAACGCCAGCAGGAAGTAGCGCACCAGCTGGGTCATGACCTGCTTGCCTTGCAGCCAGGGCATGACCTCCATCTCATCCAACCAGTCGATCAGCACAAAACTCGGAAACACCGGCATGAAGAACACCGTCGTCACCAGCAAGATGCCGAGCACGAAAAACACGGCTTCGCCCGCCAGGCGCGCAGCACTGACTTTGGGCCGGGGCGGCAGGCTGGAGACGAACGGGCCCTGGTCGCGCGCGGGCGAACCGCCCCACACGCGCGCGGCCGGCACGCTGGCGCCATCGGCCAGTGCGGCCTGGCCTTCAAGGTGGCCGAGCGCGCCCACCGAGGTATTGCCTTCCAGGACGGCGTAGGACGACACCGCCGCGTTCTCGCCCAGCGAAATGGTGCCCAGCAGCAGGCGTCCGCGATCGACCCGGGCGTTTTCGAGGTTGACGGCGTTGCCGATGCTAACGCCATCGGCGATGTCGAGCAAGTCCGGCGCGCGCAGGGTGATCGAGCCAACCAGCACCTCGCTGCCGATCTTGGCGCCGAGGGCGCGCAGCCACCACACGTACAGCGAGGAGCCGCTCAGCAGGTAGACCGGGGCCGACTCGACCAGGCGGTCGGCCAGCCACCAGCGGTAGTAGGTCCAGCCCCACAGCGGGTAGGACCCGGCCTTGAGGCGTCCGGCGATCAGCCATTTGCCGGCAATCGCGATGACGAATTCCATCGCCGTGGCAAACAAAAACACGCCGATCGAGGCGGCTACGGCGCGCGCAACCGAGTCGCCCGGTTCGCCGGTGAAAAAGTGATAGGTAAAGAACGGTGCCAGCCACTGCGCCATGCGCAGGGTGACCAGCGGCGGAATGGCCAGCGCCTGGCCGGCCGCGCACAGCCAGCGCCGGGTGGCGGACGGCGCCGTCCAGTCTGGTTCAAGCGCGCCGGCGGCGGGCGCATCCATCAGGGCGATGGCGATCTTGCCGATCTGGCGCTGCTGATAGATATCGCGCACGGTAACGTGGGCAAACGCCGGATCGGCGCGCAAGGCCGAGGCCAGCCGTGCCGCCAGCAGGGAATGTCCGCCCAGGTCGGCAAAAAAGTCGGCGTCGCGCCGGATCGGCAGTCCCGGGAACAAGCCGGCCAGGGCCGCGAACAGGGCTTCTTCGGCCGGGGTTTCGGGCTGGTCAGAACCATCGGCGGCGGCCAGCGCGGCCAGCGGCATGGCCTTGAGCGCCTTGCGGTCGATCTTGCCGGAGGTTAGGCGCGGCATCAGCGGCAAGGCTTGGTAGCGGCTCGGGACCATATAGGCCGGCAACTGTTCGGCCAGGGCGCGCCGCAGCGTGGGGCCGGACACGGCCTCGTCGCTGGCGCCGGCGGCGGGCACCAGGTAGGCGACCAGCCGGTCGATGCCATCGTCCTTGCGCAGCAGCACGGCCACCGTGCCCACGCCCGCCTGCTGGGCCAGCACGGCTTCGATTTCGCCCAATTCCACGCGGAAACCGCGAATTTTGACCTGGTCGTCGGTGCGGCCGAGGCACTGCACTTCGCCGTCGGCGTCGATGCGCGCCAGGTCGCCGGTGCGGTACAGGCGCTCGTCGTGCGGGCCGCTGGACCAGGGGTTGGCCAGGAATTTTTCATCCGTCAGATCGGGCCGCCCAAGGTAGCCGGCGGCCAGGCCCGGTCCGGTAATGCACAGTTCGCCCGTGGTGCCGCGCGGCTGCAAGGCCAGGCCCGGGCCGTCGGTGCCGATCACCAGCAGGCCGTAGTTGGGCAAGGGCGTGCCGATGGTGATCGCGCGCCCCCGTTCCAGGCGCGCCAGGCTGCACGAGACGGTGGCCTCGGTCGGGCCATAGGTATTGAACATCTGGCGCCCGGGAGCGGACCAGCGCTCGACCACGGCGTCGGGGCACATTTCACCGCCTAAATTGATCAGGCGCAAGCCGGGCACATCGTCGGCGAACAGGGCCAGCAGGGTCGGCACGGCGTGCAGCACGGTCACATGGTTGGCGGCAAGCATGCGCGGCAGCGTTTCCGGGTCGCCGGCAATGTCCTTGGGGCCGATCCAGAGGGTGGCGCCGACCAGCCAGGAAATCCAGATTTCCTCGAACGACATGTCGAAGGCGACCGAAAAGCCCTGGTACACGCGGTCGTCCGCGCGCACGCCGAGCACCGCGTTTTCGCTGCGCAGGAAGTGGCAAATGCTGCGCTGGGTAATCAAGATGCCTTTCGGCTTGCCGGTCGAGCCGGAGGTATAGATGACGTAGGCGGGCTGGTCGGGCGAGACCTCGCCGCGGCGCTGCACCGATTCGCCGTCCGCCAGCGGGGCCAGCAAGTCCTCGGCGCACCAGACGGCGGTGGCGTTGCCGGCCAGCTGGCCGGCCAGCGCGGCGCTGGTGACCACGCCGACGGCGCTGGCGTCGTCCACGCAGACGGCGAGGCGCTCGACCGGGGTATCCTGGTCGACCGGCAGCCAGGCGGCGCCGGCCTTGGCGATGGCGGCCTGCGCAAGCAGCAACTCGATGCCGCGCATCATCCACAGGCCGACAATCTGGCCGGGACGCACGCCCAGGCCGATCAGGCGCGAGGCGCCCAGGTCGGCCAGCCGGTCCAGCTCGGCATAGCTCAGGCTGCGCTCGCGATAGATCAGCGCAAGCTGGCCGGGCATGCGGCGGGCGCTCGCTTCGAGCAGGTCGGCCAGAATTTCGTGTTTCAGCAGGGCGGGTTCGGCCGGCCCGTACAGGATGTCCGGATGGGCGCCGGGGGCGGCGACAGGCAAATTTTGATCGAGCATGGGTACCACGAGGTTGAGCGGCGCAAAGGAAGCTCGGCGCCAGACGCCAAGATAGTACATTTCATATCTGTCGTGTTGCCGTACAGCTCTGTATTCAGCGTAACTTAAGCCGCCGCCGCCAGATCGGTGCCGCAAGCAGGTACAATTTCCCTATATCAACTAGATAATGGGAGACCGTCCGTGGGAATCCTCGATCTGTTCGGCTCGAAGCTGACGCCGGCAAAATTTGCCACCCTGATGACCGACGCCGCCCGCCGGCTCGGGATTACCGAAACCATCCGCTACGATGCGGACGCCTTCAGCCTGGCGATCGGGGCCGATACCAGCCGCGTGCTCAATCTGCACAATGCGTACAACGAGTACTGCCGGGCCGGCAACGACGAGCGCGCCGGGGTCATTGCCGCTTACGCCGCCGCGTTTGTGCCGCGGTCCATGCCGGCCACGTTTGCCGCAGCCAGGCAAGCCTTGCTGCCGATCCTGCGTAACCGCGCGACGCCGGACCTGCTGCGCCTGACGCAAGCGTGCACCAACGACGTCGGGCACGATGCGCAGGCCACGCTGCCGTTCAGCGAAGACGCCGTGCTGATGCTCGCCTACGATACCGAACATGCGGTCCAGCCGATCACCGCGTCCATGTTGAAAGGCTGGGGCGTCAGTATCGAGGAATGCCTGGCCGTCGCGCTGGACAATCTGCGCGAGCGCACGGTGTCCAGGTTCGACGAGGTGGTGCCGGGCGTCTTTGTCAGTGCCTGGAACGACTCGTACGACACCTCGCGCCTGCTGTTCCCGGATATCGTGCACCAGCTGAATTTGGGCGCCGACCCGGTGATGATGATCCCCACGCGCGGACGCATGATCGCCACGTCCGGCGTCAACCTTGCGGGCATGCTGGCCATGACCGAACTGGCGCAGCGCTACGTGGACGAGGAGGGACGCCAGATATCGGCGCTGATGTACCGCTTCCACAAGGGCCGCGCCGTGCAGCATATCCCCGAAGAGCCGGTGGCGGCCAGGCTCAAGGCGCTTCAGTTGCAGTCGCTGGCGTCCGACTACGGCGGCCAGAAACAGCTGCTCGACAGATTCCATGAACGCAAAGGCATCGATATCTACGTCGCCAGCTGTCAGTTGATGCAGGCAGCCGATGGCAGCGTGGTCACCATGAGCGTCTGGACCGAGGGCGTGGCGACCTTGCTGCCGAAAACCTCGATGGTGGTGCTGAACCGCGTGGTCGCCGACGGGGAGCCGGTCGAGCCGATCGCGGTGGCCTGGGATGAACTGATGAACAAGACCGGGTCCCTGAAGCTGCTCGACGCCAGCTATCCGCCGCGCTACCGCACCATTGGCTTTCCGCCCGGGGCGGTGCTCGACACCCTGGTGCTCATCGCGCTGTAGCCGCGCCTGAGCGCCATCGACAGGTTCACCAGCAGGAATGCGGCCGACAGGCCCATCGCCACCGCCGCCGGCCGCGCCAGCAGCGCCGGCCACCAGCAGGCCGCCAGCAGCAGGGCCAGGGCCGCGGCATGCAGCCAGAACTGGCGCTGCGCCACCTGGTCGGTAATGAGCGTCTTGATGGCAGGTGCGCGCTGGCCTTCGGCCGCGCGCTCCTGCAGCTCGCGCCAGACCAGGAACGGCACAATCTTGTACAGCATGCCGTTAATCGTCGAGTACAAAAAACCCACCAGCATCAGCACGCCCATCGCCAGGGTGCGGCCTTCGCCCGCCACGCCGGCCGGCAGCGCCCACAGCGCCGCGCAGGCGAGCATGCTGGCCATGGCCAGGCGCCAGAACAGGGTCATGGCGTCGGCCTGCGGGCGCTTGCGGCGCGCCAGCAGGCGCAGGGTGGCCAGCGCGAAGACGGCGTAGGCGGCCAGCAGCAGCGCGCTGGCCAGGGTGTCGATCCAGGGCAGGCGCGCGCGCAGCGCGGTGGCGCTCACGGTCCACAGCACCAGCAGCAAAAAGATCGCCACGCCCAGCACCTGCGGCAGCGGTTTGCCGTACAGCGGCGTGACCTGGAACATCGGCACCACCTGGAACGACACGCCGGCCAGCAGCAGTCCGCCCCACCCGAACACACCCCACAGCGCATGCAGGTCGGTGGCCAGCATCAGCGGCAGCGGTGCGTGCGATCCGGGCCGGGCGAAGGCCCATGCCATCAGCGCGCCCAGGCACACCGTCACGACCAGGCTGCCGAGCGCCAGCCGGACGGTGGCCGTCATCGGGATCGCGCCGGGCGGCGGCATCTGCCACAGGGCGACCGTGAGTGCGCCGATCAGCCACGCGAAGCCGGGCAGCAGCAGGGCCAGCGCGAGTTGAAACAGCCAGGGCTGGGTGAACAGGAAGGCGCAGCACAAGGCCGCCGTGCCGCCGGCCAGCAGCGCATGCACGCCGGGCGCCAGGATGCGCGCACGCGGCAGCGACACCCCGGCCACCACGGGCAGGATCTGGATCAGCGCGCCGGCCATGGTCATGCCCAGGGTGCCGAGGGTGAGCAGATGGGTCAGCGCCAGCGTGGCTGGCGACCAGCGCGAGGCCAGCGCCGGCGCGCCTTGCCACAGCAGCAGCGCGGCGGCCAGCAGTGCGAACAGCGGCGTGGCGAAGAAGTAGCGCAGCACCGCGCCGAGCGGCGGCGACTGTTCGAGCGAGAGGGTGCGCTGCATGCGTCAGGCGGCCGGAATGCGGCGCCAGATGCGCACTTCGTACAGGTAGTCGGGCAGCGCGCTGGTGGCGTGACCGTAGCCGTTTTGCGCCAGGATGCGGTACAGCGGGCGCGGTTCGCGTTCGATCAGCATGCACAGATGGTCGCCGTCGGGCAGGCGATCGAGCGCATCGAGCACGCGTTCCAGGGGTTCGGGCGGCTCCAGGCCGCGCACGTCGATGTGGTGGGTTTGCGCGGTGTGCGGGACGGCGGCGTTCATGCCGCGCTGGCCAGTTGGTCCAGCGCGCCGAAGGCCTGCATGGCCGCCACCAGCTTGTGGCAGCTGGGCGCGAGCACCCGTTCGATCATCGGATAGAGCACGCCTTCTTCCTTTTCGCTGTGCTGGTACAGCACGATGCCGAGCGTATCGGCGTGATCGAGGAAGGCTTCGGTGTCGCGTTCGCGCAGCGCGTTCGATAAGCGCTGCACCACGCCGCGAATGCGCAGGTGCTCGCTGCGCATCGACGCGGTGGGGGCGCTGGCGGCGCCGATGGAGTTCTCGAAGGCCGGAAAGACGATTCGCTCCTCCATCAGCAGATGCCGTTCGAGCGCGTGGCAGAAGGTGGCGAAGGCGTGTCCCGCCTCGCGCCACAGGCCTTTGCGCACGGCGCGCCGCGCATCCGCGAACAGCGCGTCGCAGCGCACATGGTCGGCTTCGAGATAGCTTCCGATTGTGTCCATCGTGGTCTCCTGCTGTTTTTGCATGACATCATTGTCGCCGCATCGCAGTCCGAAAATCCTTGATGCAGGTCAAAGATTTTCGGCATGCCGTCGGGCTACAGTGCAGTCCCCACCTTACGACGAATGAACACGATGTCAAATTCTTCCAACGGCGCCACGCCGTTCGAACTGGTGTGCCCGGCCGGTAGCCTGCCGGCCCTCAAGGCGGCCGTGGACAATGGCGCCGACTGCGTCTACCTCGGTTTTCGCGACGCGACCAACGCCCGCAACTTCGCGGGCCTGAACTTCGACGAGGCCGCGATCGAACAGGGCATCGCCTACAGCCACGCGCGCGGGCGCAAGGTGCTGCTGGCGCTGAACACCTATCCGCAGCCCGCCGCCGGCGCCCTGTGGCGGCGCGCCATCGACCGCGCCGCCGGCGCCGGCATCGACGCCATCATCCTGGCCGACCCGGGCCTGATGCGCTACGCCGCCGAACGCTATCCGGCGCTGCGGCTGCACCTGTCGGTGCAGGGCTCGGCCACCAACTACGAGGCCATCAATTTCTTCCACCGCCACTTCGGCATTGCGCGCGCGGTACTGCCGCGGGTGCTGTCGGTGGCGCAGGTCGAGCAAGTGGTGCGCAATACCCCGGTCGAGATCGAAGTCTTCGGCTTCGGCAGCCTGTGCGTAATGGTCGAGGGGCGCTGCGCGCTGTCGTCGTATGCAACGGGCGAGTCGCCCAACACGCATGGCGTGTGCTCGCCGGCCAAGGCGGTGCGCTGGCAGCAGACCCCGGCCGGGCTGGAGTCGCGCCTGAACGAGGTGCTGATCGATCGCTACGCCGACGGCGAGCAGGCCAACTATCCAACCCTGTGCAAGGGCCGCTTCGACGTCGCCGGCGAACAGTTTTACGCGATCGAGGAACCGGCCAGCCTGAATACCCTGGAACTGCTGCCGCAGCTGATTGAACTGGGCGTGAGCGCGATCAAGATCGAAGGGCGCCAGCGCAGTCCCGCCTACGTGGCGCAGGTAACGCGCGTATGGCGCGAAGCGATCGACCAGTACCGCGCCAGTCCGATGCGGTTTTCGGCCAAACAGGCGTGGATGGCCGATCTGAACAAGGTGGCAGAGGGGCAGCAGCACACGCTGGGCGCCTACCACCGCTCATGGAAATAGGGGAGGCACAATGATGAAACTGGCCCTCGGACCGGTGTTGTACTACTGGCCGCGCGATACGATGATGGCGTTCTACGACGCGGTGGCGGCAAGCCCGGTCGATATCGTCTACCTTGGCGAAACGGTGTGCTCGCGCCGCCACGAGCTGCGCTTGCCCGACTGGCTGGCGCTGGCGGCCATGCTGGCCGACGCCGGCAAGGAGGTGGTGCTGTCGACCCAGGCCCTGCTGGAATCGGGCAGCGACCTGACCAATCTGCGCAAGCTCACCTGCAACGGACGCTTTGCGGTCGAAGCGAACGATATCGGCGCCGTGCACTGCCTGGACGGCAGCTTGCCGTTCGTGGCCGGTCCGCACCTGAACCTGTACAACGAAGACAGCGTGGCGCTGATGGCGCAACTGGGCGCGCGGCGCTGGGTGATGCCGTTGGAGATGGGCCGCGCCGCACTGGCAACGATGCAGCAAAGCCGGCCGACGGGGCTGGAAACCGAGGTGTTCGCGTATGGCCGCATGCCGCTGGCGTTCTCCGCACGCTGCTTCACGGCGCGCCACCGCAACCTGGGCAAGGACGATTGCCAGTTCAGCTGCATGGCGCACCCGGACGGACTGGAACTGCGCACGCGCGACGCCGATACCTTCCTGATCCTGAACGGCACCCAGATCCAGTCGCACCTGGTGTACAACCTGCTGGGCGAAATGGCGGTGATGGCGTCGATGGGCGTGGACGTGCTGCGCATCAGTCCACAGGCGCAGCATACCGACGCCGTGGTGGCGCTGTTCGACCGCGCGCGCCGGCGCGAGCTGGAGACGGCGCAGGCGCAGGCCGCTCTGGCGCCGCTGATGCCGGCGGCGGCCTGTGACGGCTACTGGCACGGCAAGCCGGGCATGGCGTTCGACAAGCGGGAGGCAGCATGAAGCCGCACGCGTATCCGCTGTTGCCCAAGCCGCTGGCCGGTGTGCTTGGGCGCCTGCCGCGCTTTCCGGGTTCGCTGCTGTTTGCCGCCGGCTTGAGCCGCGTGCTCGGGCCGCACCTGCCCGGCGACGTGCGCGCGGCGATGGACAAGCGCTCGATTGGCATCGTCGTCATCGATGCCGGCCTGCGCTTCGATGTGAGCTGGCACGGATCGCGCTTCGTGGCCATTGCGGCGCAGGAGAAACCGGATCTGTCGATCGGCGCCAGTGCGCGCGATTTTTTGCTGCTGGCGCAGCGCCGCGAAGATCCGGACACGCTGTTTTTCGCACGTCGCCTGACGATGGAGGGCGACACCGAACTGGGGCTGCTGGTGAAAAACACGCTCGACGCGATTGACGTTGCGCTGTTCGATCCGGAGCGTTTGCTGCCGGCGCGCTGGCGCCGGGGCTCTGCCATGTAAGGGAGGTTGATGATGGGTACCGACAGGGCGGCGCTGCCGCTGGTGTATTCGTGTTCGGGATGTTCGAGCGCGGCGCAGATGGCGAATTACCTGGCGCTGTCGCTCGATCGCAGCGGCGCGGCCGAAATGTCGTGCATCGCCGGCGTTGGCGGCGGCGTGGCGCCGCTGGTCAAGCTGGCGCGCTCGGGCCGCCCTGTGCTGGCGATCGACGGCTGTCCGCTGGCCTGCGCGCGCCAGTGCCTGGCGCGGCACGGCGTGGTGCCGGACCGGCATGTGCTGCTCAGTGAACTTGGAGTGCGCAAGAAGATGCATGCGGATTTTGACAAGGCGCAGGCGGAAGAACTGGCAGCGCAGTTGCGCACCGATATCGGTGTGCTGCGCTAAACCACCGTCTTCCCCGCGCAGGCGGGGACCCATACCACCTCTGCTCAGACGTGCTATGGGTCCCCGCCTGCGCGGGGAAGACGGCTCGTAGGTAGTTGGAACTTGCTGGCTGTCTGTTTCACGCGGGCCGCATTACGAAGGTGTCGAAGCGCGCGCCAATGCGTTGCAGCGCCGCTGCGTTCATGACAGGACCCGCCGTCGCGTTCAGGCCGGCATCCGCGCAGCCCTGCGCGCGGAAGGTCTGGATGGCGTAATTGCGCACGCCGGCATCGGCCAGCGTCATCGCCAGGCCCTCCACCTCGGCTTCCGACAACAGTGCCGGATGCAGCGTGGTCCTGCACTCGTGCGCCACGCCGCTCTCGACGATCATCTGCAGGCAGGCCCGCGCCGGCTCGCCGCTGCCGGCCACGCCCGTCACGCGCTGGTAGGCCTCGAATGGGGCCTTGATATCGAACCCCACCCAATCGACCAGCGGCAGCACCTCCTTCAGCTGGCGCGGGTAGATGCACGCCGTGTGCAGTCCGACCGCAAGGCCCATCTGGCGTACCGCCGCCATCGCAAACGGCAGCGCGGGGTCCATGGTCGGCTCGCCGCCGCTGAACACCACGCCATCGAGCAAGCCGGCGCGCCGCACCAGCAGCGCCATCACGTCGGCCCAGGAGTGCGGCCCGCGCTGGCGCGGTTGCAGGTGCGGATTGTGGCAGTAGCCGCAGCGCCACGGGCATCCCTGGATGAACACCGCGGCCGCCAGCTTGCCGGGAAAATCGGTCGCGGTAAAGGCGGTGACCCCGCCCACCCGCAGCGCGCCGGCGCCCACGCTAGCTGCGCGCCGCAATGGCGCGCTCGGTAAACCAGGTGCGCTCGTGGAACTCGCCCTTCTTGCCGGTGTTGAAGGACGACACGGGGCGGTGATAACCCATCACGCGGGTCCAGACTTCGCAGGGCTGGCGCTCGGCGTCGGTGAGGGTGATGGTTTGGGGTGCGAAAAATACAGCTTGGCTCAGGTCTGACATGGATAACTCCTTGGTTGGTTACGCAACTTCGCGTTGCTTGCGCGCGATCAGGTCAAGATCGCATTTGGGACAAAACGGATGGCTGCCCCCCAGATAACCGTGCTTGGGGCAGATCGAAAACGTCGGCGTGACGGTGATGTAGGGCAGGCCGAAGCGGCCAAGGGCGCGCTTGACCAGCGAGCGGCAGGCGTCGGCCGTCGACAGCGGTTCGCTCATGTACAGGTGCAGCACGGTGCCGCCGGTGTATTTGCGCTGTAGCGGATCCTGCCGTTCCAGCGCCTCGAACGGATCGTCGGTGAAGCCGACCGGCAGCTGCGACGAGTTGGTGTAGTAGGGCATGGCGTCGGTGCCGGCCTGCAGGATGTCGG
The DNA here is from genome assembly GCF_011682145.1 of Massilia mucilaginosa. Classification (GTDB taxonomy): domain Bacteria; phylum Pseudomonadota; class Gammaproteobacteria; order Burkholderiales; family Burkholderiaceae_D; genus Telluria_A; species Telluria_A mucilaginosa. The sequence continues at coordinate 4,915 of NZ_WHJH01000033.1, read as the reverse complement.
GATGGCGCTTGCGGTCTTCGCGCGCGAAACGGTAGGTGGTGCCTTCGGCGGGCGTCGCTTCGAGGTTGTACATATGGCCGGTCTGGTCCTGGAATTCGAGCATGCGCGCGCGCACGTGGTCCAGCAGGCGCAGGGCGAAGGCGTGGCCCCAGTCGCTCGAAATATCGTGCTCGCCCCACGTGAAATTGCGGATCATCTCATTGACGCCGTTCACGCCCAGGGTCGAAAAGTGATTGCGCAGGGTGCCCAGGTAGCGCTTCGTGTACGGGAACAGGCCATTGTCCATGTGGCGCTGGATGACCTTGCGCTTGATCTCCAGGCTGTCGCGGCCCAGGTCGAGCAGGCGGTCGAGTGCCTCGAACAGGCCTTCCTCGTCGTCCGCATGCAGGTAGCCCAGGCGCGCGCAGTTGATCGTCACCACACCGAGCGAGCCGGTTTGTTCGGCCGATCCGAACAGGCCATTGCCGCGCTTGAGCAGTTCGCGCAGGTCGAGCTGGAGGCGGCAGCACATCGAACGGATCATGTTCGGCTTGAGTTCCGAGTTGAGGAAGTTCTGGAAGTAGGGCAGGCCGTAGCGCGCCGTCATTTCGAACAGCAGTTCCGCATTCGGGCTATTCCACGCAAAGTCCTCGGTGATGTTGTAGGTCGGGATCGGGAAAGTGAACACGCGTCCCTTGGCGTCGCCCGTCATCATGATCTCGATGTAGGCGCGGTTGATCATGTCCATCTCGACCTGCAAGTCGCCGTAGGTGAACGGCATATCGGCGCCGGCGATGTGCGGCACCTGCTCGCGCAGGTCTTCCGGGCACACCCAGTCGAAGGTGAGGTTGGTGAACGGCGTCTGCGTGCCCCAGCGCGACGGCACGTTCAGGTTGTAGATCAGCTCCTGGATATACTGCTTGACGCTCTCGTAGCTGAGCGAGTCGACGCGCACGTATGGCGCCATGTAGGTGTCGAAAGAGCTGAACGCCTGGGCGCCCGCCCATTCGTTCTGCAGCGTGCCGAGGAAGTTGACGATCTGGCCGATGGCGCTCGACATGTGTTTCGGCGGCGCCGATTCGATCTTGCCCGGCACGCCGTTCAAGCCTTCGTGCAGCAGTGTGCGCAACGACCAGCCGGCGCAGTAGCCGGCCAGCATGTCGAGGTCGTGGATGTGCAGGTCGGCGTTGCGGTGGGCGCTACCCACGGCGGGCGGATAAACGTGATCGAGCCAGTAATTGGCGATCACCTTGCCCGATACATTCAGAATCAGTCCGCCCAGCGAATAGCCCTGGTTGGCGTTGGCGTTGACGCGCCAGTCGCGCTGCTCCAGGTACTCGTTCATCGACGCTTCGACGTCGATCAGGCTTTTGCGGTCGCGCCGCAGGCCGTGGTGCTGCTCGCGATACACGACAAAAGCGCGCAGGGTCGCGCGGTGGCCGGCCTCGAACAGGGCGGTTTCGACCGCGTCCTGGACTTGTTCGACACCGGGCGTGGCGGTGGCCAGTGCGGACAGCGCGGGCAGCACCGCGTTCCGGGTCAGGCTGTGCGCGGTGCCGGCATCGAACTCGCCGCTGGCCTGAGCGGCGCGCTGCATGGCCGACTCGATGCGGGTCGTGTCGAACGGCTTGACGGCGCCGTCGCGCTTGCGGATGTGGGTGGGTAAGTGAAGCGGTGGATTGATCATTTGCTCTCCATGAGGCACAAGATGTAGTGCATGGAGAGAGGTTAGTGACTATATATAGTGTGGTCAACGGAGTTTTAGCGCGTTTGCAAAATCCTTGATCCAGATTGGTTTTCGCCGCCGGCTATTTGACAGCGAGCCGGATCCGGGCGACAAACGCGGGATCGGGCAGGGGACTCAGTTGCGTGCTGCTTGCTAGCAGTTTGCCGCCGGCGTCGAGCAGGCACACGCGCGTGGTGTGGTTGATTTCGCCGTTGGTGACGGCGCGGTACTTGACCTGCAAGGCGCCGGCCATGGCGCGCGTATGGGTTTCGTTGGCGGCCACCGCCAGGCGGAAGATGGCGGGATCGAGCTTGTGCGATTTGGCCAGGTCGGCCAGCGAGCCGGGCGTGTCGTACAGCGGGTCGAGGCTGACCATCAGCACCGTCAGCCGGCCCGGCGCGGGCTTGACCGCGTCGACCGTGCGGCGCAGGTTTTCGATGATGATCGGGCAGGCTGCGTTGCAGTCGCCGTAGAACATCGTTACCAGCAACGGGCGGCCGGCCAGCGCGCGCCAGTCGAACTGGCGCCCCTGGCTGTCCTTGAGCGGGACCGAGAGGCGGTACAGCGAATCGGCCGGCAGCGCATCGGCGTGCGCCAGCGGGGCCGCGACGAAGCTGGCGGCAAGGACGCTCGCGCGCAAGAGCGCGCGGCGCACGGGATTGAAGGTGTTCATGGTGAGTCTTTCAGTTTGGATGTATCGGTGGCTGCGTCGCGCGCGCAGCGAAAGCCCAGGTAGCCGCCGTCCTGCGCGCCTTCCATCGCCGCCAGCAGAGCGATGCGCATCAACACCGCGTAATTGCGGCGGTCGCCCAGCGAGAGCGCCGCGCCGCCGCAGTAGTCGAGCTGTTTGCGCGGGTCCTGGGTGCGGCTGTCGGCACTGACGAACAGCGCGCTGTAATCCTCGACCCATTCCCACACCAGGCCATGCATGTCGTACAGGCCGTAAAAATTCGGCGCATTGGCACGCATGCGCGACGGCGGCGTGCTGGCCGGATGGGCGTACCAGTTCAGGATGTGCTCCAGCCATTGGGGATCGTCGCGGGCGTCGGCACGGGTGGCGTCGGCCGCGGCGGCGTATTCCCACTCGTGCCAGCGCGGCAGGCGCGCGCCTTCGCTGGCGCAGAAGGCATTCGCCGCGTGCCAGCTGACGTTGGTGACCGGTGCATCCGGCGCCAGCGCGCCATGGTCGGCGGCGCCGCGCCACGCCGCCAGGTAGGTGGGCGCAGCCAGCACCGCCGGCGCCTGGCCGCGCTGCCATTGCGGATGCGCGAGCACGAACTGGCGAAATTCGGCGTTGCTGACCGGCGCGCTGCGCATCGAAAACGCCGCCACGATGGCCGGCGCCTCCTTGCCGTCGGCCGGCATCACCGAGCGCAGCTCGCCGCCGGGCAGCGCCACGTACTCGCCGGCCGCGGCGGCGCGGGACAGCACCAGCAGCACCGCCGCGCAGGTGGCGATTGTCAGTTGACGTTTCATCGCGCGGTCAATTGGTTTTGACCTGGCGCATCTGCTTGACCTGGGCCGGCGTGATGACGGGTTTGCCGGCGTTCATGTCGGTGCTGACGTAGTTGATGACGGCGGCGACATCGTCGTCATCGAGGTCCTGCGGCGGCATGACCGAGTTGTAATGCTCGCCGTTGACGACCAGCTCTCCGCTGCGGCCATGCAGCACGATGTGCGCCATCTCGTAAGGCCGCTCCTGGAAGAAATCGGAATTGGCGAGCGGCGGGAACACGCCCGGGACGCCTTTGCCGTCGGGCAGATGGCAGGATGCGCAGGTGTTGTCGTAGACCGCCTTGCCGCGCACGCGCTGCGCGTTGGTGGAGGCGGGTAGCGGTGGGGTGGTGGCCGCAACTGCCGGCGCCTTGGCCCCTTTCAGCGCGGTCTTGATGCCCTTGCCGTAGATGTCGGGCCGTTCGGGTCCGCTGACCGCCATCAGGCCGACCGCGCCCTTGTTGAAGGCGCGCGTTAGCGAGTGGTCGACCAGGGTCAGGTTGCCCGGGACGCGCGGCACGAATTCGACGATGGTCGAGCCGCCCGCCGGCACCAGCGTGGTCTGGACGTTTTCCTGGAAGCGGGAACCGCCTTCGGTGTAGACCTTGTCGAAAATGGCGCCGATGACGTGGAAGCTCGAAACGATATTTGGTCCGCCCACGCCGAAGAACATGCGCACCTTGTCGCCCGCCTTGGCGGTCAGCGCGCCCTGGCCGGTCAGTGCGCCGTCGGCGCCGTTGAACAGCACATAGGTTGGCCGCTCGTCGACCGCTTTCTGCATGTCGAAGCCCTGCAGGCCGGGAGCGCGGTAGGCGCCGGTGGTGTAGAAATCGCCCTGCATGACGTAGTATTCCTTGTCGACCTTGGACATGCCTTCTTTGGGTTCGACCAGGATCATGCCGTACATGCCGTTAGCGACGTGCATGCCGACGGGCGCGGTGGCGCAGTGGTATACGTACAGGCCGGGGGCCAGCGCCTTGAAGGTGAAGCTGGCTTGATTGCCCGGTGCGATCAGGGTTTGCCCGGCGCCGCCACCGGGGCCGGTAACCGCGTGCAGGTCGATATTGTGGGGCAGCTTGTTACCGGCCAGGTTTTGCAGGTTCAGTTCGACCGTGTCGCCTTCGCGCACGCGGATCATCTTGCCGGGGACGGTGCCGCCAAAGGTCCAGAAGGTGTAGCGCGTGCCAGGTGCGATCTCGCGCTCGATTTCCTCGACGGTCAGGTTGACGACCACGCGCGCCGGCGTCTTGCGCGTGATTTGCGGCGGCAGCGCGGGCGGCGCGAGCAGTTCCTGATGAATGACCGGCAGCGCCGGCTCGGCGGCCTGGGCGTGCAGCGAGAGGAGGGCGGAAGCGGTGGCGAGGCAGGTGCCGGCGAGGCGGAGAGGAAGCGAGCGCATGATAAGACCTTTTCTTTTTCTGTTGGACGTTGCGAAAGGCAGCCGTCAACAGAATGCTAAGGTTTGCGTTCTGGAAATTCCTTGATGTGGATTACATTTCTGTCTACCAGCCGGTGTCAGGTCTGGCATTCGGACACGGCCTGAACAATACCAACGCTCCTGGCTGGTAAATGCAGCACTGCTCAGGCCTTGTCCGAATGAATGAAAGGGACTTCCCCGTCCCGAGACCTACGGTGACGCGACATTTGTAAGTCAGCGTGGTCTAAACGAATTTGGCGAATCTGTCAGCCACTATCGAAAGGGGAAGTCATGAAAAA
>NZ_WHJH01000339.1 GCF_011682145.1 Massilia mucilaginosa | reverse complement strand
CTGGACCGCGATGAAAATCAGCAAGGGGCCGAGGAACAGCCACTTGATCCAGCGCCGGCGCGCGCCGCCATTCCTGGCTGGCTTGGCGGCCTTGCTCATAGCGCCAGGCGCAGGCGGTCCAGGATGGCCGCGGTGTCGGGACGGGCGCCACGCCACAGCAAAAAGGCTTCGGCGGCTTGCTCGACCAGCATGCCGAGGCCGTCGCGCGCGAGCGCGCCCTGGGCGGCGGCAAAGACCATGAAGCGGGTCGGAGCCTTGCCGTACATCATGTCCAGCGCCAGGGTGCCGGGACC
>NZ_WHJH01000338.1 GCF_011682145.1 Massilia mucilaginosa | reverse complement strand
CCGTTGTTCGTGGCGGTGGGCCTGTCGACCGACGAGACGCTGTCGAACTGGTGGGCCAACGCCTACCTCTCGACGGCGTGGGTGGTGATCCTGCTGCTGATCCTGTGCTGGATGGGCGTGCGCCTGTTCCGCCAGGTGACCCTGCGCGACGAGCTCGAAGAACAACTGCGCAACGCCCAGCTGGCGCTGGTGACCAAGAACCGCTCGCTCAAGCTGCTGGCGCGTAACGATGGCCTGACCGGGATCGCCAACCGGCGCCTGTTCGACGCCCGCCTCGACGCCGAATTCAACCG
>NZ_WHJH01000337.1 GCF_011682145.1 Massilia mucilaginosa | reverse complement strand
GCCCCAATCACTGCGAATATCGCCATCGCTATCTGGATTGAACAGGCGTGAACTCTGATCGAGACTGGCATCTGCAAAACGTTGACCATTTTTGATATCGTCACCGATGGCCTTCAGGCGAGACTCGTTCGAATCGTTGTTCCGGCCCGCCACCAAGCTACTGCCCAGCGCATTGCCGAACGCACTTGGTCCGACGTGCAATCGTAGTCCAACGCGCGCAAACGCCCTGTTCATGCGGGTTTCGGCCGGTCCTCCAGCTCGGCCGTCGCACATTTTAACTTTTTGGCGCCGAC
>NZ_WHJH01000336.1 GCF_011682145.1 Massilia mucilaginosa | reverse complement strand
CCAGATCGCGATAATCGTCAGGAAGGCTTTGAGCAGGCGGGTTGGGGCAGGTGGATTGGGTGCGGTCATCATCGAGGCAAAGTATACCAGCGCCACCCGGCCATTTTTCTGGCATGCTGCGGCCTTCGTCATCCAGTTCCGGCGACTCGTCACATACCGGTGTTGCCAGGCCGTGCGAGGGGACACAATCGGCTTCCCTGTCAATCACGCCATCGTTCATGAAATACTCTCTCGTTTTGTCCGCGCAGGCGCTTGCCCTGCTGTCGTCCTTCGGTCACGCCGCGCACGCCCAGG
>NZ_WHJH01000335.1 GCF_011682145.1 Massilia mucilaginosa | reverse complement strand
CGCCTTTCGCACAGGACACGCATGACCGCACAGGATGTACACGCGCAGCGCCGCGTCGACAACTACGCCGCCCTGGTGCACAGCATCGATGCGCGCTTCAACGCCCTGGCCGGTCCCGTCTTCCGGACCGATGCCGCCGGCCTGTACGACGCTTACCTCGCCTCCTTCACCGATCCCGACGTACGCCAGCAGCACAGCTGCAGCTGCTGCCGCACCTTTATCGAGCGTTTCGGCGGCCTGGCGACGGTGGGCGACGACGGCGCGCTGGTGCCGGCCCTGTGGGATCCGGCCACG
>NZ_WHJH01000334.1 GCF_011682145.1 Massilia mucilaginosa | reverse complement strand
TGATGCACCAGCGCCAGGTGATCACCATGCTGCCGCGCACCGAAGCGGGCGAGGTGAAGGCGATGCTGATCGCCGCGACTTGCCTGAGCCAGTTCACCGACGAGTGGAATGCCACCTTCGATGGAATGCTGGCAAGCGTCAAGCTGCGCCACAAGAAGGCGCCGGAAGTGAAAGAGGTCGCAAGTTCGTAAGCGATCCATCAACCCCAGACTGTTCAGGAAGTCACGCCGCTGGTTAAATCGGGGGTATGCAAATCCTTCATATTCCACGGCAGCAGCGCCGCGACGTCATCCC
>NZ_WHJH01000333.1 GCF_011682145.1 Massilia mucilaginosa | reverse complement strand
GACCGCCAGCGCGGCGCCGAAGGCGAGCGCCTGCGCACCATCGAGAGCGCGCGCCAGCAGCGCGAAGCCGAAGCGCAACTGCAAGGGCAACGCGACGCCAGCAATCGCCAGCAAGCCGAACGCCAGCAGCGCGAGGCCAACAACCGCCAGCTCGCCGACCGGCTGCAGCGCGACGCCGACCAGGAACGCCTGCGCCAGCTGGAACGGCAACAGCAGGCCGACCGCCAGCAGCAAGCCGAGCGCCAGCAGCGCGACGGCGAGAACGCGCGCCGCCAGCAGGCCGAGCGTCAGCAGC
>NZ_WHJH01000332.1 GCF_011682145.1 Massilia mucilaginosa | reverse complement strand
CCTGGAGCATGTGTGGGGCTGCCGGCTCGACCAGCAGACCTGCCTGACCGCGGTCTGCAACGATGCCGACATTCGCAATGTGCCATGGCGGCTGCACAGCGAAGACATCGTCGAAATCGCGCTTTCCAGGGACGTTGACAATATCCGTTTCGTCGCCCCATCCGCGATCACGCCGCGCGTGGCCCGATTCATGGCCGGTCGGGGCGACGCCGCGCTCCTGGCACGCATCCCGCCAGCGTTGATGACCGAAGAATTGTGTGCGCAGGCGCTGCTGAAAGACGACAACGCCTTCTCC
>NZ_WHJH01000331.1 GCF_011682145.1 Massilia mucilaginosa | reverse complement strand
CGGCCGCACCATGACCAGCACCGGAAGCTGGCCGGTGTTCATGTTCGACAGTAAATCGGGCAAGGGGATCGTCAACAATATCACCCTGGAAAGCAAGCAAAGCCGCAACAGCGACGACGTCTGGATTGGCGCGGCACGCGTGGAGGCCAAGTCGATCGAGATGAGCGGCAAGGACAAGCCGTTCAGCATAAAAATGGACAAGCTGTCGGCCACATCCGTGGTTGAGCCGAACGGCAAGGACTACGACCTCGCCAGCGACTTGCGCATCGAACTGATCACGGTCATGGACGAAAAA
>NZ_WHJH01000330.1 GCF_011682145.1 Massilia mucilaginosa | reverse complement strand
GTCACCGATCCGCATTAAGCGGCGCGACGACAACTTGCAAAGCCTGAACACGCGCGGCCTGTTCCCGGCCGGCGAAGGGGCCGGCTACGCGGGCGGGATCTTGTCGGCGGCGGTGGACGGCATCAAGGTGGCGGAAGCGGTGGCGTTGTCGATGGCGCGATGAAAGTGACTTCCCGCAGGGGTGACTGGACGATCATTTCGTCACATGCGCTTGATCGACTGCAAGCCCGGACCGAGCGTTGGCACGTGCATAAATTGGAGTAAAATAGAAGTGGATTGACCGTGGAGGAAACAT
>NZ_WHJH01000032.1 GCF_011682145.1 Massilia mucilaginosa | reverse complement strand
TTTGCAGGCGGCTGCGGATGTCGGACCCGGCCTGGCGATCGCGCGTCGGCAGGCGCAGGCCCAGGGTGCGGTTCGCGTAGCCCAGCTTGAAGCGCGCGATCAGCTCGGGGTGGTCCAGCCCGCGCGCTTTCAGGTAGGCCAGCGCCTCCGGGGACTGCGCCAGCGTCTCGTGGTAGTAGCCGATCACCTGGTTCAGCAGCGCCTGGTCGTCGGCGTCGAACGACACCGGCGCCGGCAGGCTGCGCGCCGTGCTGCGCTCTTGCGGCGTGCCGGGGGCGGCCTGCACACCGGCGGCTAAGGCAGGATCAGCCTTGAGCAGTTCCACCGCGTGCCGGAACGACACACCCCTGAATTTCATCACCCAGTCGATCGGCCCGCCGCCGATCTGGCAGCCGAAGCAGTGCCACAGGTTTTTTGCCGGCGTGACCACCAGCGACGGCTCGCTGTCCTCGTGGAACGGGCAAACGCCGATGCGGTCCTTGCCGGACTTTTTCAGGGCGATGCCGGCCGACTCGACCAGGCGCTCGACCGCCACTTCGTTCTTTAGCCGCTCGATGTCGGCCTCGGGGATGCGGGGCATAAATCCCTCTTTCGCTAAAAAGCTGTCAAGTATCCTTTTTATTATATTTGAAGACCTCTTATGCTACCATGGGCGCATGACGATTTTTTGCGGGGATATGATCATGGCGATCTCTTTTACCTGGTTGAACATCATGAGTGTCGCCGCTCGCCTTACCGCCGTCCGCAAACAGAAGGGCCTGACCCAGCAGGCGCTGGCCGATGCCCTCGGCTTGCACGTTACGCAGGTCAAGCGCTATGAAGCAGGCGCGTCCCTGCCGTCGCTGGAAGCGATCAAGAAGATCGCCCAGGTCTTGCGCGTGACGACGGATTTTCTGATTTTTGAGGAGAGTGAACTGGCGCCGGACGCCAACCTGGCCTTGCAGTTCCAGGCCATCGCCGGCATGCCGGAGCCGCAACAGGCCGTCATCCGGCAACTGCTGGAAGGGATGATCATCAAGTACGAGGCAGAGCGCTGGTCCTCTCGGATCAAGTAGCTTTCTCGCTGCCATTCGGGCAGCTAAAAAAGCCGCACCCGACACCCCGCTTCAGCGAGCAGGGGTTGGGGGCGGCTTTTTCATTCAAGATATAGATGCTGATGAGGCCGTGTCCACATGTCAGACCTGGCACCGTTAACTGTTGTTCCAACCAGCTAACTAAGTAGCTCTACACTCCAAAATGCTCTTGTTGTGTAATTGAGACCTGTAGTGTTAAGCCCATTGCTACGGCTTTCTGTAGAAACGATACACCATTTGCTGAAAGCGGATATCTGCTAACAATATTTATTCGCACTGCCCTTTTTTCCCCTGTGGGAAAATTTTCAAAAACTTGCCCAGATTCAACAAAATCAAAATATGAGTTCAGTTTAGCCTGCAGGGCGGTTAAATGCGCTATCTCATCGCCCCAGTCCAACGAATCGAGAATAGTCAAAACTATATCTCCGTTATCCTTATCGATACCTGCGGCATCTACAACTTCTGTATTTTCCAAAGACATATTACGGTTTCCTTATAACAATAACTGGTGTTGGCGGTATTATTGCCCCCCCGACATATGGCGCTTTACCGGCACCTACAACGATACCACCATATATACTTAACTCAGGATGCACAATTTTCTGATTTCTAGTTAAAGGTGCAGTTAAAGATGCCTTCATTTCATTCAAAACAATCGCATTGGAGCTTATATCCGTACCCAAAGCGTCAAGTCTAGTTCTTTTCCCAGAAGGGCCTAATGACTTAATTGTAATCTCGCGCTGAATATTTACTTGCGTTAGCGGAAGCAAATTATCCACCACATCAATGGCCCATGCTTCACCAGCCAAATTATTAGCACTAATTGTAGACCCACGAGGGGGTGGCACAACTACCTCATTCAATCCACGCCCAACTTGTTGCGTTGATCCATTGAACCCAACTGAGGCAGGGGTGTAGTTGAGCCTTCTTGAACTATTTCCCCCAATTTGCTCGCCAATAGCAACTGTAGCTCCAGACGTTGGCTCTACCGTGGCGCCCATTTGGTAACGAGGACTAAGAGCGGCCAAGCCCATCCCAATAGCAAACTCGGCATACTCACCTACACCTGTAACATACGGTTGCTTCACACCATCCATGAAAGAAATGTAATCAATCTGACCAGGCATAGTAAAGCTAAGATTCAAATTATTTACAATAAACTCCGTTGTGTTTGCCAAGAAGTTTATAGGAGCTCTAACGGCGGAATCCATCAGCGCGTTATTCCCATAACGTTGGAACGGTGTTAATTCCTGGCCCGGCAATTCGGACCATTGATAGCCTGCGTCTGCGAAACTAGCACTACCGCCGCGTACATCAACCGATCTGCTTTTTTCGCTAAAACCTGGTAGGGTGCCAAGTTTTCCTTCGATCAATTCGGTCGTTCCTGGATTTGACAAAAATCTATTAAGAAACGCGGCCTCATCATTACTTACGGGAACATCAACGCCAGGAATCGGCGCTGAGCTGTCGCGAGAGACTGAGTAACGTGATCGATCACGGCTATTAGGGTTTGGCCCATACGAATAAGAATCGCCTTCATTCCCCCAGTCGGAAAATTCTCCCCCTGCGTCCCCGCTTGAATAGCCAACTGGAATTACATTTTTAGCCAGCGTGGGCTTAACGTTCTGAGCGCTGGGAGTTTCCGCCAATGTGTCGGCTAGGCTACTCCCCAGCGCATTGCCGAACGCATCCAAAGCTATTCTCGCATAGCTTACCCGACCACCGCTCAGTGCTGCGGTTGTCACTCCCCCCGCTAAGCCAGCAAGCGCCCTCTTCGTGAACATGCCAATCTTGTCGCTGCCCATATCCATTGCACCGACTTGCTGACCAATCCCGGCCCCGATACCGGCAGCGGCCACGCTCCTCCACTCAAACTTTTCCTGCAAATTCGTCGCTACCGCGATGCCTTGCACCGACGCGTTTGACAGCGCGCCATTGAAGACAGCGTTGGCAAACGGTTGCTCCACCCCGAATGGCTGGAAGTTCATCCCCGCACCAATGGCGCCTCCGACGGCGGCCATGCCGACGGCACTCCAGTTAAATTCCTGTTGTTCTCCAGCCCAGATTCCTGCCACCTGCCCGGCTGCGGACGCTGTCGCGGCCGAAATTGCCGCAATGGCCATTTTCGCCCAAATATCGGCTCCCACAGGCATCACATACATCATGATCACCGCCACGACGACGGTAACAATCGCCCCTACTGGACCGCATTTGGGCGGCGCACCGGCCGGCGCCGGCATCGTCGGCGTGGTGGTACCGACCGCATCGCTCGCGCTGTACGGCGCAAACGTGTCATACGCATTATGAACGGTGTTGACACGTACCGGCAACTTCAGGACCTGGTTGGCCTTGAGCTGCTCCCCGCCGCTCAAACCGTTGGCGTCGGCAATCAGATACCACAGATTCGCGTCGCCCCAGACTGTCTTGGCAATGGCCGGCAAGCCTTCTCCATCTACCCGCACCGTGTAGATCGTCGGTGCCGCAATATTTGCCCCCGAATTGGCCGGCTCGTACGGATTAGCGTAACCGTTCGTACCGACGTTGCGCCCGGTGGTTCCCATCACTTCACCGTTGACGATCATCGTACGCGTAATGCCGCTCGCGTCCATCTTGCGCAATACCCGTCCGTCAGCGTCGTAAATATAGGTACGGGTCAGCCAGTTATCAGGATCGCTTTTATCGATGATTTTCTTGACGTTGCCGTTCTGATCGAAATAGCTCTCCACTGTCCTGGTGGTGTTATTGACATAACCGGTGACCAGGGCTTCCTTGTACGTATCGAATTTTTCAAAGCGCGACGTGTAATCGGTGTGATTGGCGAACTCCGGTGGAACCACGCTGTAGCCCAACAAGTTACCGGCGCCGTCATACCCGCCCCCTCCTCCTTCCCTCGGCATGTAGTAGAGGTCGTCCTTGGGCTTTCCATCCACCTGCCAAATCTTCATGCGAATGATCTGGCCCGATGAGTTGTAGGCATACGTGCGTGCTTCCGCAGCCAGGCCGAACTGACGCAACATTTTTTCATCGACACCTCTGGCCTGGCCGCTCAGACTGATACGCCCCGCCCCGTCGTAGATCCGCGTATCCGTCACCACGTTATCGCGGGTCACCGTCTGCAGGCGCCCTGCCTTGTCGTACTCAAAAACTTCCTTGGTCACTTTCGGATCGTAACGGTCCGGGCCACTGTAGACGTAGCTATCGCTGCGGCGCCGGCCAGCCTTGTCGTATTCCATGACGTGGCCATTCGGGCCCATCAGCGGGGTGTCGGCATCATCTGGATTCGCCTTACCGTTGGCGATCACCATCCGGTTCATCACATCGAATTTGTTGTGGGCGTCCACCACATGTGTGTTGGTATAACCATCATATGTCGTCGTAACGACCCGTTTGCGATTGCCATTCTTGTCATAGGTGATCGACACGTCGGATTGACCATCGGCCACATGGGTCATGCGTCCTTGCTGGTCGAACTCGATATAGTTGTCCTGCGCCGTGATCGCCAGTGTGTCGACAATCGCCACCGTTTTCTCGCGCACGCGCTGACCGGTCAGGTTATAGGCATAGGTCGTCGTCGTTTGCGTTCCAACGTCGTCGATCCTGGTCAGCAGCCCGCCTTCGTAGGTGTAGCGGATGTCCTGGCTTCCCATGCTCGTCGGTATTTTCTCCAGCGTGGTGAAGCGCTCGGTGGAGGTCTGCTTCACCAGGCGGTTCATGCCATCGTAGTCGTACCTAACCGTCGCCCCGCCCAGGTCCACGTGACTGATCAACTTGCCGAACGCATCGACTTCCCATGTCATCGCGTCGAACTTGGCGTTGTACTCGGCCGTTTTGTGATGGAAAGCGTCGTACGCCATGCGGGTGATGCGTCCTCCGGCCTCCATGGCCGGCTCACCTTTGTCGTCGAGACGATACCCCTGGCGTGTCCAGACAACGTTACCCTCGAGATCATACCCACTCGACGACCATTCGCCGGCGCCATTTACGGTGGCCACCTTGCGGCCAAGTTCGTCATAGTGATTGATATCGGTCAGCTGCCGGTAGGTCGGCATCACCGCCATGCCCCCCCCATCGGCCTGATGCTGCGCTACGCCGACAGGGACTACTTCGCTCGAGGTGGTTGTCAGGCGGCCCATCCGGTCGTAAGCATATGCGGTAGTCACGCCTTCGGTCTGCGCCATCAACACACGGTTGCCGAACAGGTTGAAGGTGTTGTGCACGCCTCCCTGGTCGGCATTGATGACGTCGCCCAGGAATCCGTTGGCATCGTAGACTTTTCGCGTCAAGCCGCGCATCGCGTCACGACTGCCGACGTCGCGGCCGAGCTGGTCGTAGTAGCGGCTTGCCGTGCTCACCACCTGCAGTACGCCGCCCACCTCGCTGATCGTATGCTGGTCGAGCACCTGGTTGTTGGCGTTATATTGATACTGCATGCTCCAGCGGGTATCGCGCGGGTCGGTGACCGACACCACGTTGCCCCAGCGATCTACGCGCTGATAGCTGGTCGGGCGTGCCAGGGTGGCGGCCCTGCCAGAGCTAGATATGCTGACCTGGCCATTGGCGTCGATCGTAAACGTCCCGCTTTCGTACTGCTGTTGCAGCGAGCTGTCGATCGGGTCCGACACGAGCGCACGGAAGCTGTATGTTCCCGGCGCAATGCCTTTGATATCGTACAGGAAGGAGTCTCCCAGCGATGCCGTCTGGGCCAGCAGGGATTCGGCATCCGTCGGCACCGGCGACACCTTCTTGTAGAGCAGCCTGCTGCTCGCCAGCGCCTCCGCCGGCGTTGCGATGCGCAGGAACTGTGGCGGGGCTTCTTTCGTCGGCCCGCCCACCAGCTTCCAGGTACCATCCAGCGACTTGCTGTAAATGGTGACTTCGTTAACCGCGTGCAGGACGGTCCCTTCCCATTTCAGATCAGCGATACCGTCCGCCATCGATGCCGCCGTGACGAACTGCATGTAGTCCAAAGCAGGACGAACCGTGTCCACTTTTTCGCCGACCGCGCCTTCGGCAGTCCTGACGACCTCGTCATACTTCAGGGTGATTCTGTATTCCATCGTCGGCGAACCGGCAGGCAGCGCCACCTGGACTGCCACGTGATTTTCACCTACCGCCGTCGTGCCAAGCGAGCCTTTATCGCCGTCATCCGGCCAATCGACCCACATCGCAACATTTTTCACCTCATTGCCGATATACCTGACGCCTTGCAATACCGTCGCCTTGCCTGCCCCTTCCACTTTTTGCACCGGGGCGACCTGGGCGATCACGCTGCCCATCATGTCATAGCGTGTTTCCGTCCTGACGAAGTCGCTGATGGCGCCTGCTGGATAATGGTTGTCGAGCAAGGTCTGCAGGGCTTGCGCCGACGCAAAATTGGTGAGTTTGGTCACGCCATTGGCCGCCGCGGCGGCACTCTTGATCTGCGCGGTGACCTGTCCGGCGATATTGTGATGAATCACCTTGTCGACGCCATCACCGGCATTCGTGCGCCACACCTGGCCGCTGGCGTCATAGTCGGCATACTCGAACATCTTGCCGTTGTGGCTGCGCGCGACCAGTTCGCCGAAGCCGTTGTAGGCATTCTGCTGATGATTCTGAACCATGGCGTCGTCGGCAATGCCGACCACAGGTTCATGCAAGACGAGCTGGGCTTCGTTGAGTTCGTACTTGAGTACCCTGTTACCCGCACCGTCGATCAGATACACCTTGGCTCTCAGGAGCGCACTGATGCCGCTCGGGTTTTGCCCGGGCTCGTCGAACCAGGTCAGCACATTCTCGGCACTGGCATCGTCAATCGCAAATCCGGTGCGACGGTTCTCCGCAGGATCGATGACGCCATCCTTGGTGACATGCCACTCAGGTTCGTTTGCGTCGCGCTGTATGCCTTGCTTGGTACAGTATTCCAGGTCGACATAAATAGCCACTTTGCCCAGATCGGCAAAGCTCAGCATGACTTTGTTTTCTCCCTCCCAGCTGACCCTGTGCGATGCGGTAGGCGTCATCGAACCCAGCACCTCGGCCTTGTTCTGGTAGGCAGGCGCCGCCACGAAGCTGCCTGGCGTGACGACATCGATCACGCGTCCCAGCTTGTCGTAACGCGTGACCGTGAAGCTGGTCATGACCCGGTTTCGGGTCATTGCGCGCGGTTCGGCGATGGTTGTCACGCCGCGCCACTCTTTGGCAATCCTGCCTGCGAGATCGTAGGACGCGTAGGCGACCTTGCCTTCGGCGTCGCGCATTTCGATGGCCTGGCCGTTGCGGTTGTACTGCGTGATGGTCGTGCGGTCCTTGTCAGGACCGGTCGATGCCGCTGGCGGCAAGCCCGTGTCGCCACTGGCGGCGTTCGCGTATTCCGTGCGCACCACCACATTGCCGTATACGTCGCGCCGGAAACCGACCATGGCAATGGCGCCGGTCGGGCTGCCCTTGCGCGTGACTGCCGTCACCCGGCCCACCGCATCGTAATAGCTGCGAACCTCGCCACCGAGCGCATCCGTGCTCAGGGTCTGGTTGCCGACCGCATCATAAACATACCTGGTCACTACGTTTTCCCGCGCGCGCGCCGTCAGCCAGCAATGGCGAACCGCCATCGACGATCACGCCCAGGCGCGTTTCAGCGGCCTTCTGGCCATTGTCGTCGAACTCATAGGCAACAACCCGGTCGTTCACACTGGTGCCGAGCGCCGCGTACAGATGATCGCCCCAGCCGGCTTTCTCACTGGCAAGTTCAGCATATTCGCGCTTGCCGACCAGGCGGCCGCCATCGTCGTATTGCATTTCGGTCAGGTAGCCGCCAACATCCCCTGCAACACCGGTCACGCCAGCGCGCGACGCGGCCAGCGACGCGGCCGTATTGGCCGTGGTGAAGGTGGCTGTGTTATTTCCGCGCAGGTCATAGTACAGGCGCGTGTCGCTGCCCACGGTACGCTGGGTCGTGCCATCGCCACCGTACACCCGCTGGCGGATCGCTTCACCGAAGCGGTTGTAGGCGGTGAGCGTGACCTTGCTCATCACACCACTGCCCAGCTGTGCCGCCGAGCCTGCGCCAAGCACATCGTAGACGAAGCTGGCCGACTCGACGACCTGGGTGGCATGGCCAACAGCGTCGTACACCGTGACGATCGAACGATCGGCCGCGTGGTCGCGCAAGGCGAGCTGCTTTTCTACCCCTGCAATACTGAAATCGGCATCGGGACGCGTGCCGTTCGGGTACAGGCCGGCGTTGACCTTGTCTTCAAAACGTGCAAGGTCGGGTTGGGTACGAATGCCGTCGATGAAGCTGGCGACAACATCGCCACGGGTAACCCCTTGGCCTTCCATCATTTTCAGATAGAACTTCAGGCCTTCATCATCGGGCTGACGGCCGAGCGTTACCACGAACAATGTCACGATGAAGTCGCGGTTCGTAGCGCTCGGGGAAAACAGTCCCTGTACCTCGGGCCGGTTCAGCATGGCCTGGGCCAGCGTTGCCTTGCTACCTGTCCCGAGTGCTGCCGTCCACTCGACCAGCTCAGCCGGCTGCGCAGCGCGGCCAAGCAGCGCCGCTGACAGTTGCGCCAGCGTATGTTCGCGGGCCGATGCCGGCTCGGCGAACCGGGTCAGCTTGGTCACGTTGCCGAAAGCGTCGAACTCGCGCCCGGTAATGTAGCCGAGTGCATCGATGTCGTAGCGCACGCGTCCCAGCTTGTCGTACACCTTGCGCGTCACGTTGCCCAGCACATCGACGTTCTTGACCGCATTGCCCATGGCGTCGTAGCTGACTGTAATGGTCGGCGCCGTCCCGGGCGTGGTTTCGACCCGATTCAGGTTCGACACCGATGGCCGCGCATCGCTTGCCGCATCGTAGACCGCCACGATCGGCAGATGGGTTTTCACCTGGCGTCCGGCCAGGTCGTACTCGTAAGAGGTGGTACGGGCGTAAGCAGGCACATTGGCCGCTTCGGTGCGTGCGGCGACCTGGCCAAACGCATCGTAGGCGATACGGGTTTCCAGGCGCACGCTGGAAGCGACCTGATTATTGTCGACCACATTGACCGCCGGCGTGCGTTCCACAGTCAACTGGCCGACCGCGTTGTATTCGTAGTCGGTCACACGACCGAGCTTGTTCTTGTGCTCGGTTTTCCGGCCCAATGCATCGTAGCCGAAATACTCGGTTTGCTTGAGGCCGTCGGTGCGCGAGACGACATTGCCCTTTGCATTGTAAGTTGCGCTGTTGATCCGGGCGTCGCCTTCCTGTGCCGCCATCTGCGCGGCCAACTCACGTTCGACGCTGCTGGTCGGCAGTGCCAGCGGCGTCTTGTATGCCAGGGTCGCCTTGACTCTTCCCATGGCATCGTAGCGCGACTCGGTGACGTAACCGCCGGCGTCGATCGCAAAGCGCAGGCGCCCTGCGGCGTCGTACACGAACTGCGCGCTGCGGTCCAGCACCGGGGCCGGCGGCGCCGTATTGGCCGGATCGACCTTCGGCGTCACCAGCTTGCGCACCTGTTCCACCGTCGCGCCGGGCGCCAGGGTGGCACCCAGCGGCGTGGCGTAGCTGACCGTGGCGATCACGTTGCCGAGCGTGTCGTAGCGGTTTTCCGTGACCCCGCCCATCACATCGACGTTGAATACCGGGCGATTGTTCAGGTCGTACACCGTGCTGCTGGTATGCACCACGCGCAACTGGTTGACGATGGCCGTGGTCTGCTTCCGGACCACATTGCCTTTGGTATCGTAGAGCAGCTCGCTCACCG
The DNA here is from genome assembly GCF_011682145.1 of Massilia mucilaginosa. Taxonomy (GTDB): domain Bacteria; phylum Pseudomonadota; class Gammaproteobacteria; order Burkholderiales; family Burkholderiaceae_D; genus Telluria_A; species Telluria_A mucilaginosa. Next base: position 63,550 of record NZ_WHJH01000032.1, on the reverse strand, counting down.
TGCCGTCGGCATTGGTGGTGCTCACCAGCCGGTGCAGCGCGTCGTAGCCGAAGGTGCTGTTGCGGTCGGCCGCAGCGTCGGGCTGCGCGCTATCGAGCCAGCTGGCGATTGCCGTCCCGGGCACGCTCTCGGTGCGCAGGAAGGTGGCCAGGTCGGTGCGTTTCTCGAGCCGTCCGATCTTGTCGTAGGTGTTGCGGCTGACCGACCACTGGACCACGCCGTCGGCTGCCGGTCCCTGCGCGGTCGCGGTGGCGAGTACCCGGTTGGCCTCGTCGTACACGTAGCGCACGACGGCGTCGGCGCGGGTCTGGCTGGCCGGCTGCACGGCGTCGAGCAAGGCTTGCGCGGACGGATTGCTGGCCTTGAGCTGGGTCGCCAGGGTGCGCGAGACCATCACATTGCCGTTGACGTCGTATTCGCGACTGCTGAGCGACCATGCCGGCACGCCGCCGCTGCGCTGCTGGGCGCTGGCGGTCACGGCCAGGCGACCGGCCGCATCGTAGGCGAAGCGGCTTTCCATGTCGGTATCGCTGGCCGCCACGTTCTCGACGCTGGCGCCGCTGGCAATCGGGGTGGCGTAGGACATGCTGGCAATCAGCCGTCCCGCGCTGTCGTACGTGCGGGTGCTGAGCGACCATTGCTGATCGGCGCCGCTCCCCTTGAACGCGGTCAGGGTCGCGCTGAGCAGGCCGCGCCCGTCGTAGACGAAGCGCTGCTGCTGGTCGGCGCCGGCCGGGTCGGCAAAGCGGCCGCTGGCAATGCCGTCGCGGATCTGCGCCGCGCTCAGGCCGGCATCGACCGGATTGGCATAGTTGATGCGCGCGCTGACATTGCCGTTCGCATCGTAGCTGATGGCGCTCAGGCCGCCTACACCATTGATCTGCGCCGCTACCCGGCCGTTTTTGTCGTACACGGTGCGCACCACGCTGTCGCGTCCGGCATCGATGGCGCTCTCGCCAGACTTGGCCAGAGCGCGCTGTTCGCTCACCGCGCCGAATCCGTCGTAGGCGGTGACGGTATGATTGCCGAGCGCATCGGTCTGATGGATCACCTGGCCGCGCCCGTCGTAGTCGAAGCGCTGCACGCTGTCGGCGGCGCTGCGCAAGCCCTCGACCAGTCTGGCGAAGGCGGCGATATTCTGCCCGCCGGAGAGAGACGCCAGCTTGAAAGGATCGATCGCCAGCGCCAGCTGGAACGATTCCTGCACCTGGTTGAAGCCATTGAAACGTTGAGCGCGCACTTCGCCCGCGGCGTTGACGGTGTGGCTCAGACGGCCATCGGCATCGTAGTAGAACAAGGTGCGTCCGCCCAGCGCATCGGTGCTGCTGATGCGGTTGCCGGCGGCGTCGTAGGCATGGGTGGTGGCGTTCGCGCGCCAGAAGGCATCGAGTTCGGCCGCAGTCTCCTTGCCCGACAGTTTGGCCACCTGATCGGTTGCCAGTTCGGCCACCAGGCGGCCTGCGCCGTCATACCGGCTTTGCGCGGTGTGACCGGCGGCGTTGCCGATCGCGCTGGTGGTCGAGATCACATTGCCCAGGCGGTCGTATTGGTAGCGCATCACCGTGCCGCCCGGACCGTTGGCCACCTCGACCTGGTTTTTCGGGGTGTAGGTGTAGGTCCAGAGGCGGTCGTCGCCGCTCGGGGCCGGACGCAGGCTGTCCAGGGTCGCGCCCGGCCCCGGCTTGACGGCCGTGGCGTAGCGCACGGTCGCGGCGACATTGCCGTTGCCGTCGTAGCGCGTCTCGGTCAGGTAGCCTTCGCCGTCGATGGCCGCGACCTGCAAGCCACGCGCGTTGTACAGGTAGACGCTGCCGGCCGCCAGGCGCTGCCCGGCCGGACGCAAGTCGGCCAGGCTGCCGGCGGCGCGCGCGGCGGCCGGACTCGGATCCTTGTAGACCAGGGTCTCGCGCAATTGCCCGCCGGCGCTGTAGCGCATCTCGCTCAGATAACCTTCGGCGTCGAGCTGGCCGGTCTTGTTGCCGTCGGCATCGTAGAACAGGCGCGTGGCGCGGTCGTCCGGGGAGGCGATCTGGGCCACGCTGGTACCGCCCAGCTGGCTCAGGTCGACCGGCGTGCTGCGCGCCACCACGGCGATCAGGCGCGAGGCGCCGTCGTAGGCGTTGTGCGTCACGTAGCCGAAGGCGTCGACCGTGTCGACCAGGCGGGCGCGGTTGTCGTAGAACAGCCAGCTGCTGCGGTCCTTGGCGGGGTCGGCCACCGGAGGGGTGGCGTCGCCGGTCGCTGGCGCGCGTTGCAGCGTCAGCTGGCGCACCTGGCCGTTGCTGTCGACCAGGGTCGCCGGGTCGATACGGTTGGCGTAGCGCTTGATGCGCGCCACCTGGTCGCCGGCAGTGTAGAAGTATTCGGAAACGCTGCCGTCGGCGTCGATCTCGGCCAGCTTGCGCCCGGCGGCGTCGTACTGGATAAAGTTGCGCTGGCCGGTCGGGCTCTGCACCATGCGCAGGCGTCCGTTGCCATCGTAGGTGTAGCTGGTGAGGCCGGCAACGCCAGGCCCCGTCGTTTCCGACTGCACCAGCTGGCCGCCGCGGTCGTAGATCGCGGTCGTCGTGCTCAGGTAATTGGTGCTGACTGTGCGGTGGCCGCCGTCGTCGTAGGTGGTCAGGGTTTGCTTGCCGGTCTTGCTGTCGCTGGTGTGCAGCAGGTGGCCCAGGCCGTCGTAGCTGCGGCTGAGCGCACGCCCGTTGGCGTCGATCGTCTGCAGCAGCAAGCCGGTCTGGTCGTAGGTGTAGCGTTCCACCGCGCCCGGGCCGATGCCGGTACCGAAGACATCAAGCGTATTGTAAGCGATCGTCATCGCCAGCAAGCCACGCGCATCGTAGCGGTAGTCGGTCAGGACCGCACCCGACTTGAGCGCGCCGCCGGCCCACGCTTCCATCGTTGCCAGGGCCGGAATACTGGCGGGCTCCAGTCCCGCCAGGTCGTACAAGCTGCCGCTGAACACCAGGCGCGATGCCGGCTCGTCCTTGGCCTTGTTGTCGGCTGCCGCGTTGTAACGGTATTCGGTCACCCGGCCTTCCGGGCTGAGCTGGAAGCGCAGCCGTCCCTTGGCATCGTAGACCATGCGCGTGGTGAGCGCGCCGTCCGCGCCCTGGTTGCCGCTGGCGAAAGTGGTTTCGCGCAGCAGCTGGCCGGGCACCGTGCCGAAGGTGCGCTCCGTGATCACCACGCCATCGACAATGCGCATGGTCTGGTTGCCGTTGGCGTCGTAGCGGAATTCGGTGGCGACGCCGCGCGCGTCCACCGTCCTGCTGACATTGCCTTTGGCGTCGTAGAACAGGCGCGTCGTCTGGTTGGTGGCCAGGTCGGTCACGCTCTCGACCTGGGCCAGGTTGTTGTAGGTATACCTCACCTTGTGGCCGAACGGATCTTCCGTGGTGTTGCCGCTGGCGTCGCGCGCAAAGCGCATGGTCCGGTTCAAGCCGTCCGTGGTCGAGGCCACGGCGTAGCGTCCGCTGGCCGGGTCGCGCTGGTAGGTCAGGCTCAGCTTGCTGCCATCCTTCTGCGCGATACTGGTAATGCGGTTGCTGTTGAGCTCGTATTGGTAGACGGTCCAGTAGGTATCGCCGTCGTCAATTTTGTTATCGTCCGGGCTGTGGTCGGTGGTGACCCGGGTCAGGCGATGCAGTTCGTCATATGCGTAGCGCACCCGGGTGCTGGTGCGGCTGCCGCCGTCGAGCGTAAAGCTGCTGCTCACGTACTCCAGGTCGCCGGCCGTGTTGTAGACGAAAGACATCTTCTCGCCGTTGGCGCTGCGGATGGCTTCGAGCTGCTTGGCGCCGTTGTAGTCGTAGCTGGTCAGATTGCCCTGCAGGTCGCTTGCAGTGAGCAGCCGGCCATCGGCGCCCGCGTAGGTTTCCACGACGCCGCTGGCGCCGTCGGTCCAGGTCCAGGTCTGCGCCGTGGCATCGTAGGCCAGCGTGTCGTAGCCGCCCTGGCCGTCCACGCTGCGGTACAGCGATCCGGCGACCAGTTCGTAGACGCTCTCGGAGCCGTCGCCGTTCAGGCGCACCGGCACCGCGCCCGGCTTGGCCGTGCGCACGCTGCGGCCCACGCCGAACTCCCAGGGATTGGCCCTGGTGCTGTAGGAATTGTAGGTGCGTACCAGGCCGATATCGAGGCCACTCGTTTTCAGGCTGTCGTCGATGTCCCGGACCACCACATTGCCGTTGATGGTGTTCAGGCTGATCCGTTCGCCGCTGCCGCCGACCGTAATCTGGCCCAGGTTGGCCGCGTCGGTGTTTTCCAGTCCCACCTGGCCCTGCTGGCGCATGGCGAGCTGGGTAATCTGGTCCGTCATCAGCAATGGGCCGCCCGAGGCGAACGCGAAGGCTTCGATCCTGCAGTCCGGATTGCTGAACCAGTTTTCGATCGTGATCTGGTCCGCACTCCTGTTGCCATTCGCGTCGCGCAGGGTCACGCGCAGGTGCTCGCCGACCTTTTCGACAATCAGGTCGGCGGCGCGGATGTTGCCGCCGAAGCTGATCCGGTCCTCCCGGCCATCGCCCGTGATGCCATAGTCGAGAATCGTGTCCTGGCCGTCGCCGCGCCCGTACACATAGGTGTCCTTGCTGCCGCGGGTGACGATGCGGTCGTTGCCGGCGCCGCCATTGAGCGCGCTGCCCCATGCCAGCGGGCCGACCTCGATCGTGTCGTTGCCGGCGCCGCCCAGTATCTGGGTGCCGCCGGCGCCGAGGTAGCGCAAGGTGTCGTCGCCGGCGCCGCCGTAGAAGTTGACAATCGGCGTTTCATTGGTCAGCACAGGATGCGGCAAGGTCGTCACGAATTGCGCCTTGCTGACCATGCTGCCATCGTTGAACAGGAATTTCTCGATCTGGCAGCGCGAGCTGGTGCTGCTCCCTTCCTTGGGGAACCAGCCGGCGATGGTGATCTGGTCGCTTGCTTTGCCAGGATTGGCAATCCTGATGACCATATCGTCACCGGAGCGGTCCCACGAGATATCCGCCATCGTAATGCCCGAGCCGAAAACAATCTGGTCGGTCGTCGCGTTATTCAGGTCATTGTCGTAGATTACATCGATGCCATCGCCGCGGTTGAAACGGTAGGTATCACTGCTGGCGCCGCCGGTAATGGTGTCGTTGCCGGTGCCGCCGGTAAAGGTATTGACCGCGTTGTATTCTACGGCAGAGCCCGACTGACGCTGGATGACATCGTTTCCGGCCCCGCCATTGATGACGTTGTCGGCGCTGCCCGTGTAGTTCACGACATCGTCGCCCGCGCCGGCAGCGGTCACGGCGCCCGTGGACGGCAGGGTGATCAGGTCGGCGCCGGCGCTGCCGCCGATGACGTTGCCCATGCGCGTGATCTGGGCGGCCGTGGTGGCCGTGCCGTCCATGAATTCGAAGCGTTCGATCTGGTTTTTGCCGTCGACAAGCGAGGCGAACCAGCTTTCGATGACGATCTGGTCGTTGGCGCCCGGATTGGCCGGATCGGCGACCAGGACCACCAGGTCGTTGCCGGAGCGGCTCAGTTTCAGGTGGCTGAGCGTGATGCCGGCGCCGAACACGATGCGATCGGCCGAGCCGCTGGCGATGTCGGCGTCGAGAATGCGGTCCTGGCCGTCCCCGCGGCTGAACAGGTAGGTGTCGGCGCTCTTGCCGCCGATGATGCGGTCATTTCCCCTGCCGCCGGCGAGGGTGTTGGCAGCCGCCGCGTAGGCCTCGGCGGCCTGGCTCAGGTCGATTCCGGCGCCACCTTCGACCAGATAGTTTTGCGGCCCCTTGATCGTGATGAAGTCGTTGCCCGCCAGGGCAATGACATGGTTGTCGAAGCCGGCCGGCAGCAGCGCAGGGTCGTCGTTGACCGTGCCGTAGGTGATGCGGCTGAGCTGCTCGAGGTCGTTCTTGTCCCAGATAATGCCGTCGCTGAAGCGGACCTCTTCGATCTTGTTGGCGGCCGACGTTGCGTAGTGACTCAGGATGGTCAGCTCGTCGCCGCTGCCGTAGCTCAGCACCAGGTTGTCGTCCACGCGCTTGATCGAGGTCACGTCGGTCGACGCCACGTCGGCGAAGCTGACGACGTCGGCCATGCCGGCCTCGCCGCCATCGATGATGCTGTCGGCGCCGTCGCCTTTCGAGAAGACATAGTTGTCGGCGCCGGCGCCGCCGCGCAGGGTATCGTTGCCGGTGCCGCCGACCAGCGTGTCGTTGCCAAGATCGCCGTGAAGGACGTCATCGTTTTCCATGCCGTACAGTTCGTCGTTGCCGCCCGAGCCGGACAGGCTGTCGTTGCCGCTGCCGCCAAACACCGTATCGCTCAGCGCGCCACCGGTGACGCTGTCGTTGCCGGCGCCGGCCAGGATGGTGTTCGCTTCGTAGCCCACGCCGGTGATCGTATCCTTGCCGTCGCTACCGCGCGTGACGGCACGCTTGTTGATCTCGTCCTTGTTCCAGGTGACGCCATCGCTGAACTTGATCTGGTCGAGCTGGTGCCGCCTCGCATGGTCTTCCTGAGAATGGAAATGATTGAGCACGGTGATGTCGTCGCTGACGCCATACCGGATGACCAGATCGTTACCAACCCGCTCGATGGAGCGCAACTCGGCCGCCGCCACGTCCTTGAACGTAATTGACTCGTTCTCGTTTTCCGACCAGTGCTCTGCCGTGATGCGGTCGCTCCCGTCGCCCTTGGACAACAAGTAGGTGTCGCTGTTGGCCCCGCCTTCGAGCGTGTCGTTTCCGATTCCGCCGATGAGCGTGTCGTTGCCCGCCGCGCCACTCACTACGTCGTTGCCGGCGGCGCCGCTGAGCTCGTCGCTCAGGGCCCCGCCCGTGATGCTATCGTTACCGTCTCCGGTATGAATCCGGTTGGTCGCATAGTCGTAGCCCGTGATCGTATCGTTGCCGTCAGTACCGGGTGTGACGGCCAGGTTATCGATGATGGACCTGTCCCACGTGACGCCATCGCTGAACCTGATCCGGTCGATCTTGTGCCTGTCAGCGCGCGAGGCTTGGGAATGAAAGTGATTGAGCACAATGGCCTGGTCGTTCGCGCCATACTTCAGCACCAGATCGTGGCCGACCCTGAACGCGTGCACCTCGGACGACGTTGCGTCCGCGAACTCGATCGTCTCGATCTCGCTGATGGATCCCTCGCTATTTGGATGGTCGGCCAGGATGCGGTCGACGCCATCGCCCTTGGAAAGGACGTAGGTATCGCTGCCGAAACCACCGGCGAGGTAATCGTTGCCGATGCCGCCGACAAGGGTGTCGTTGCCTTCGTCACCACTGGCGCTATCATCGCCCGCGCCGCCGAGAATGCGATCGTCGCCGCGGCTGCCCGACAACGAATCGTCGCCAAGCCCGCCATCGAGCGTGTCGTTCAAGATACTGCCGCCGACGGTGTCGTTACCGTCGCCGCTCTCGACGCGATTGCTGGCCTCGTTGTAGCCGCCGATCAGGTCGGCTTTGTCGGTGCCCTTCGTGGCTGTCATGGCCCCGATCTTTGCGATATCCCAGACGACATCGTCGCTGAACAGGATACGGTCGATCTTGTGCCGGGGCGCACTACTCTCCGCAAGATAATAATGGTTAATGACCGTGATTTCGTCGCTGACACCATATTTCAGCACCAAATCGTTGCCAACTCGCTCGATGCCACGTCGGTGAAACGGATCGAGTCGACCGCTCCGACAACATCGTCGGCATCGATCCGGTCCACGCCATCGCCTTTCGCAAAGACGAAGGTGTCGTTGCCGGTACCGCTCACCAAGGTATCGTTGCCCTTGCCGCCGTTGAGCGTATCGTTCAATACGCCGCCCTTCACGGAATCATGGCCGTCCAGCGCCATGATGCGATTGGTGCCATCGTCGTAACCAGCCAGTGTGTCATTCCCCTCCGTACCAAGGGTGACTGCCAGTTCGCGAATCGCCGCCTTGTCCCATGAGACTCCATCGCTGAACTTGATCAGGTCGATTGCGGAGTAACGATAACTGCCTTCGAAGTGCTTTACGATCGTCACCTGATCGCCTGCGCCGTAGTTCAGGACCAGGTCGTCGCCGATCCGCCGGAGCCACAACACGTCGTCCGACCTCACATCGGAAAATTCGATCACGTCCACATCTCTATTCGAGGTGTCATGGACGGAAATCACGTCCACGCCGCCCCCCCTGGACAGCTTGAACGTTTCGCTGCCGACATCACCGGTCAGGATATCGTTGCCGGTACCGCCAATCAGGATATCGTCCCCGCCCTGGCCTTTAAGGACGTCGTCGTCCGCGCCGCCCTGGAGTACATCGCTGAGCGCGCCACCGGTCAATGTATCTTTTCCCGCAAAGCCGTCGATGCGATTGGTTCCATAATCGATCCCGGTTAGCGCATCCGCCCCCGCCGTGCCAGGGGTGACTACCTTGTCCAGGATACCTGCCTCGTCCCATGTCACGCCATTGCTGAACCTGATTTGATCGATTGCGTAGCTACGATAACTCCCGGAGAAGTGCTTGACGATCGTCACCTGATCGCCTGCGCCGTAGTTCAGGACCAGGTTGTCGCCCATCCGCACGAGCGAGTGCAACTCATCAGATTTCACATCCGAAAATTCGACTGTGTTAACCGCGCTTGCGGAATCCGGGGAAACTTCGATCCGATCGGCCCCATCCCCCTTCGAAAAAACAAAGACGTCGCTGCCGCCGCTTCCGATCAGCGTGTCATTTCCCAAACCGCCAACAAGAGTATCGTTTCCAGATGTTCCAATGAGCTTGTCATGGCCAGCCGGCGCTGCGGCCGCATTGACCATCATCATCCTCCGCTGCACAGGTCCCTGCACCACGACCACAGGCTCCGTCGCGGTCGCCTGCGCGATCACCACGACACTGTCGTTGCCCGCGTCGTCATGCAGGAACAAGGCCGCGCCAGCGCCATCGCTCGATGCCAGCAAGCGTCCGTCATCCGCGTGGATCGTGTCGGTCAGCACGCCGTCCGTATCGATCGCCTGCAGCAACTGCCCCGCCTGGTCGTGCACATAGTGCATGCGCGCCCCGTCCATGCCGCTGACCACCTCCTCCAACGCCGTTACGCCCGCCGCCGATGCCAGCAAGCCGCGCGCGTCGTAGTTCAGCGTGGTGAGCTCCGCCTGATCGTCAGCGGCACCGGAAGCGGCCAGCCAGGCCAGCATCTCCGATTCCTGCACGACCTTGCGGATGCTCAGGTTGTCGATCTCGATGGTGTTGGTCGAACCCGGCGTGCCGGCGGCCGCACCAGGTCCCCAGTAGGTGGCGGCGCTCATGCGCACGCTGGCGCCGGGACCGAACTGCTGGCTCACGGCAAAGGCGCTGGCGCGACCCTCGCCCTTCGGATACACGGCCACGGCCGCGCCGCCATCGGCACTGGTATCGAACTCCAGCACATAGGCGGTGTCCGGCCGCGCGCGGCCCAGCACCTGGTAGCGCATGGCGGAACCGGTGCCGACCTGGCAACCGATGACATCGCCGTCAAAGCGCACACGCAGGCGGCGTGCATCGGCCTCGCCCCAGGTTCCGGCATCGATCCCGGTGGTGAGCATGTCCTGGCTCAGCAACGCTGGCGTGGTCACTTCGAAACGCCAGCTGGTGCCCATCGGACGGGCCACGTCGGCAATCTCGGGGGTGGCCTGGCCGGCTTGGCTGCCCGAGGTCAGGCGCAGGGTGCCGTCTTCGACCTGCGCCTCGGGCGGCAAGCTCAGGCCATGCCCGTCCTGGCTAAAGTCGAGCAGGGAAAACGCCGGAGCGAACGTCCTGCCCTCATAGCGCAGCACAGCGTCGCGCCGTCCGCTGCCGTCGTAGCGATATTGCTCGACGACACCCTGCGCATCGACCGCAAAACGCAGCTGTTGCGCGCTGTTGTAGACGAACAGGCTGGTGGCCGCCGTCCCGGCAGCCGGCGCCAGCGTGGTTTCGGCCAGCAGATTCCTCGTGCCCGGCGCGAAGTCGCGCAGCACGCGCAGCGCTCCCCCGGCATCGCGTTCGCGCACGCAATTGCCGATGGCATCGTAGTCGTAATACGTGTCGGCGCCCGTGGCATCGACGCTGTGCACCAGCCGGCCGGCGCCATCGTAGGCGTAGCGGGTTTGCGCACCGGCCGCATCGGTCACGGTGGTCGTGCCGGCGAGCGCGTAATCGACAGTGGTGACGCCGCCGTTCGGGTCCACGAAACCGGCCAGCTTCCATCCGCCGTCGTGCAGGGTGTAGGTAAACGACAGCACGCCGCCGTCCGACCGGGTGACGCTTGCAACGCGTCCGCTGGCGCCGTCGTAGGTGTAGGCGGTGGTGTAGACGGCGCCAGCGAGCGTGGTGGCGACCTGGACCAGTCGCTGCTGCGCATCGTAGGCATAGCGAACCGCCGTGGCGTCGTGCGTCGTGCCGGCGAGTACGGTCCTGAACGTGGCGACATTGCCGTGCGCATCGTAGGCGAGATGCGTCAGATCCCCGTGCGCATTGCCGATCTGGCCGACCAGTCCGTCATCATTGTAGGTATAGCGCAGCTGGGCGCCGGCGGCGTCGCCCGCTTCAAGGATGCGGCCGTCGGCGGCGCCGTCGTACAACTCGTAGATGGCGCTGTCCGGGCGGCCCACGTCGCGCCAGATCCACTGCCCGCCTGCGGCGGCGGCGAGCGACTGCGCCTGCTTGCCAGGATCGCTCGACACATACAGATCGCGCTCGCGGTCGAACTGGAACAGCGTCACGTCGCCATGCTCATCGACCCGGCCGAGCGTGTCCGCGCCCAGATGGCGCACTTGCTTGGCCAGGCCGAGCTTCCATTGTTGCCCAGGCGTGGCGTCGCTCAGGGCGCCCTGCGAATTGTATGTACGAAAGAGGCTGGTATCGATGGCGCTGGCAGCAAGCAGGTCGTCATGGCGTTCCAGCAGCAAGCCGCCTTTGGACAGATTCAAGAGCACATTTTCCCTGCTGTTCCTGGCTGCCGTCGCCCCATCGGGCCCTGGACGGCCCGCAGCCATTGCCGACAGGTTCAACAACCCAAAACCACTACCGCTTACATTCGTAACCATTCGATTCCCTCAATTTCATGTTGGACGCGCCAAAAACATTGCTGCAGAGCTTCAGGTTGCCATTCCTGCGCTGCTGCTTTCCTTAATGAATGTATCCAGAGATTTTCGAAAATGTTTAGGTATTTTTAAAATATATTTTTAGGTAATGTTTTCAGGCAGGGCCAAGCGCGTTTAAGACCCAAAAAAATTACACTATAAGCAACACCATAGCGTGCGGCCGATGCGCATACATAGTGGAAGCTGGTTGCCAGGAATGCGTCGTTGCAAAAACGCCATGGAAAAAAATACCCGGCACAGGGCCGGGTCAGATCGATGGCGCCCTGCGGCGCCATCATGCCCTTATCAGAACTGATACCGCACGCCGCGCGTCCACGCCGTCGCGGCGCGCAAAAGCGAGGGCCATGAAATTCGCACAAAGGTGGATTGGCGAACAAGAGGAACTCACAAAAACGTGCATATGCGTGATTTTTTCTTGTTTTCGGCACGAAAGCGGCGCACCGGACAGGCGAAAAAAACCCGGCGCCAGGACCGGGTTTTTCAGGTACCGCGGGAACGGCTTAGAACGCGTAGCGCGCCGTCACCTGGAAGTAGCGGCCGTAAGGATTGTGCAAACCCTCGTTGTAGCCGGCCAGCGGCGCGCCGGTCGAGGTGCTGGTGCCATAGGCTGGATCGTACGGCGCCTTGGTGTCGAGCACGTTCTGGATATTCACATTCAGGCTCAGGTTCTTGAACCCGGTGTAGGTGTAACCGACGCCAAGCCGGGTCCAGCTGTTGACCACGCACTCCGGGAAGGTCCCTTCATAATTCGGATTGAGCGCTGCGCGGTTCGGTTCCGGATCCTTGCGCGTGCCGTAGTGGCAGAACGGCTTTTCATAGGTTTCTGCACCGTCATATTTGCGCTGCAGCGATACCCGGCCGATGTAGTTCACACTGGCATTGAACGCGTGCGAGCCCAGGCTCCACGATCCTGACAGCGAGGTTTTCCAGCGCGGCAAATCGATCGAGTTCGACAAGGACCAGTCGACGATGCCGGCATTATGGCCCGCCAGCTCGTGCTCGATATCGCCCGGGTTCTCCGAGAAACGGTAGGAGTCGAGATAGCTGGTGTTGAGCTTGGCACTGAACGCCCCCCACTCGCCCAGGTTCTTGCGGAAAGCGGCGTCAAAGTCCACGCCACGCACTTCGGTCGCGCCCTGGTTGGTCCATGGCAGGCGCACCAGCAACAGCGGTCCGGTACCGGGGATCGCCTTGCCGTCCGCGCCAATCAGGAGATTGACCGGATTGGTGTCGCGCTGCACCACGCCCGGATTGGTATCCTCGTTCTTCATCGCCTGCGCGGCGGTGCCGAGCGCGACTTCGCCCTCTTTGCGAATCTTGTAGAAGTCCAGCCCGAAGTCCATGTTCGAGTTCGGCGAGAACAGCAAGCCGAACGAGATGCTCTTCGATTTTTCCGGCTTCAGGTCGGGATTGGAGTTGCCCACCCCGCCAGCGGTCTTGTTGCAATCGACTTCGGTGGCGCCCGCCTTCGGCGTGACCTCGTCGTTCTCGCAACGGCGCGGATCGTAGATACCTGGCTGGAAGAATTGCGAACCGCCCGGCAAGACCTGGGTCAGCGCCGGTGCGCGGAAGCCGCGCGCATAGGTGCCGCGCATCGCGAAGCTGTCGGTGACGGTCCACTTGGTGCCGACCTTGGGCACGAAGTTGGTCTTGATGCCAGGGTATTTGTCGAGGCGGCCGGCGAAGTCCATCTCGAAATTCTTCAGGAACGGCGTGCGCAGCTCGACGAAGGCCGATTTCACATCGCGCTCACCGTCGATCGCGCTGTTGGCCAGGCCGAAGATCTGTCCGCTCCCGAGCAAAGGATCGGGCGTCAGGGTCAGCTTCTCGCGCCGCACTTCGGCGCCCATCGCCAGGCCCATCGCACCGCCACCGAGCTGTCCGAACTGGGTGTTGGCCTTGACATCCCACTGCAAGATGGCGGCCTTGTTATCGTTGACCACGTCATGCGAGATGGTCGGATCGGCCGCCAGAGCCGCCAGCGAGGTACCGGAGTTGAGTTTGCGCAAGGTCGGCAGGTACAGGCGGTCGTAGGTGGTGTCTTCACGCACCGACTGGTTGTACAGGATCGCCGTTTCCCAATCCCAAGTTCCCAGGGTGCCCTGCAAACCGGTCACCAGGCGCGTATTCTCGTTCACGTTCTTGGTGCCGCCGCGCAGGTTTTCGAAGCGGTAGCCGACCGAGGCACGGGCATTCGGAAACGGATTGTCGGGGTGGCCGATTTCCAGGACAGCCTGGAACGGGGCGACCACTGAATTGCTGGCGAAATTGGTCGTCACGGCCTGGCCGATGTTGATCGGCGAGCCGGTGTAGCTGCGCTCGGTGCGCGTGTAGGCCACTTCGGCAAACCCCTTCATATTCCCGCCAAACTTCATCATGCCGCGCGACATGATGCTCGCATCCTTGCCGTCGCCGGTGCCTTCGAGGAATGGCGAGGTATCGAAGTTGCAGAAATTGCGACCGATAAAGACACTGGTGGCGGCCAGGCCCATCGTGGTGCTGCCTACCAGTTGCTTGGACGGATCGCAGTTGGTGCGCACGACCAGGCGATCGGCCATGTTGGCCCGGTTCACGGCGAAGTTTTTGCTGCCCGGGAAACTCTCGCGATAAAACGCCGGCGAGGCCGAGCTGGTGCTGCCGTACGGCGTGGCGTAGCGGTTATTGAGCGCCTTGTAAGTATCGTATTCGATATCAGTGACGTCCGTGCGCCGGACCCGGTCGCGGTCCGACACATCGGCCGTCACGAACACATTGTAGCCATCAGCGTCGAGGTCGCCTTTGCCCCAGAAAATATTCGCACCCTTGCGCTTGAAATTGCGGTCGTCGTTGGCGCTGGCGCGGGCCGAGACTTCGATGCCCTGGAAATTGGCCTTGGTAATGAAGTTGATCACGCCGCCGATGGCATCGGAACCGTACACTGCCGACGCCCCATCCTTGAGGATTTCGACCCGCTCGAGGGCCGACAGGGGAATCGAGTTCAAGTCGTACAGGGTGGAATTGCCGTCGTTCGGATCGGCGTAGGCGGACGGCGTCATGCGCCGTCCGTTGAGCAGGATCAGGGTCGAGGTCGACGACAGGCCGCGCAGCGATGCGGTGGACACGCCGCCGGCGAACCCAGGGTCATTGGAGTCGATATTCTGGTCGGAACCCATGGACGGCACCTGGCGCATCAGTTCAGTCACCGTGGCCGCGCCGCTGTCGCGGATATCCTTGGTCGTGATGACCTGGATCGGCTGGGTGCCCTCTTTCTCGGTGCGTTTCAGATTCGAACCGGTGATGTACACCGTGGCGGACGGCGTCGCGGACAGTGGCGCGGCAGCCTGCTGCGCGAGCACGATGTGCGACGAACCCAAGGTTAACGCGACGGCGAGGACGCTCTGTTTCAATGCAAAGTGCTTTTTCAAGATAACTCCAGGTGAGATATTCTTCCGTGAAAAAAATCGACTCTTTTTTGAAACCCATTTATGTGTACGGGTGATGACAAATTTCGCATGAACCCTGCACGGAATCAAACAACTTATGCATATACGACAATTTTGCCGTCTTTACTGTTGTTTTTCGACGAACATACCTACGCAAAAACCGCCGTTTTGCAACTTCGGCTGTATGTAGTTCAGTTCGGTGCACTGTCGTTTTTGTGCATTAAATTCGCCGGTCGCACCCAGAATTTTCCGCAAAGTACCTGACAAGCAGGCGAACATCGGCATAATGGTTTCACGCAACAACGCGCCATTGACCGGGATGGGAGTGTATTGATGAGAACGATATTTTCCGCAAGCTTGCTCAGCGTAGCCCTGCTGGCCCTGCCGGGAGCGGCGTGGGCGGCTGACAAAGGCAGTGCCGACGAAGCGGTCGCGATGGTCAAGAAAGCGGTCGCGCTGATCAAGGCCGACAAGGCCAAGGCCTTCGCGGCGATCAGCGACACCGCCAACAAGGAATATCACGACCGCGATCTGTATGTGTATGTCTATGACCTGAACGGCATCGCCCTCGCCCACGGCAACAATCCCAAGATCGTCGGCAAGAACCTGATGGCGCTGGCCGACAGCAACGGCAAGCTGATGATCAAAGAAATGGCCGACCTGGCCAAGTCGCCCGCGGGCAAAGGCTGGGTCGACTTCAAGTGGCCCAATCCGGTGACCAAGGCGGTCGAAAACAAGTCGGGCTACATCGAACGGGTCGACGACATGATGGTTGGCTCCGGCATCTACAAATAGGCATCCGCCTCAACTGCAAGGCCGCGTCCTAAAACCTTTCGCGGCAAGCCCCTACAATCGGGGTCAGAGCTCTAATCAGCAATTGTTACCCGAGCGCACAACAGTAGTCTGACCTCTTGCTAGGAAATTTTTGCCAAAGCGCAACAAAGTGCTGCCGATCCACATGCGACGGCAGGCACGCAACGGTACGCCTGTTGCCTGCACCGCCGCCGTCCCGCCATTCGACGAGAAAATGACGCGTCAGAGGTCAGACCACGGTATGCGATCTAAGCAAATTATTGCTGATTAGAGCTCTGACCCCGGTTTTGGGGGCGGGCTATTTTCCGTGGCCGGGAACCAGGGAAAACGAGGTGGCGACGCCGTCGAGCCCGGCCTGGCGCTCGAGATTGGTGATCACCAGGATGTACTCGCCCCGCGTCAAGTCGAGCCGACCGATCTGGCGCGTTTTTCGCGCGCGGTCGATGCCGCCGGAGACCTTGCACAGCGAGGTGAAGGTGCGCTCGATGACGACAGCCTTATCCGACTTGCGCTGAACCGCCACGCGAAACGGGATCGGGCGGCCAAGGCCCGGCAACTGCGCTACCGGAATGTCGCCATAGTTCACACCCGGCTCGCAGTGTTTGTCGTAGCGCGAGCCGACGATCTCATCCTGCCGCATCGCCCACGCATTCTGAAACGCAAACGTCAGGTCGAGCGAGTAGCGCTTGTCCACCGGGACCGAAAACGCGGTCGATGCCGTGACACCGGCCTCGCTCAGCGCCAGCGGCTGGTCCGCTATCAGCGGCGGAAAGGAGCACGCGAAGGTGATATGCATGACCAGTCCGATGACTGGCTTCTGGCAGAGCGAGTAAGCGATGGGTCCCATGATGCTCTTTGTGCTGGATCGGACGAGCAGTATCCGATGCCCAGCCGTGTTGTGGCGACATGGTTCCCGCCGCTACCGTACGTGGACCAGGGGGATTACTTTTTGATACGCTCGATTTTTCCGGAAACACCGGCCCGCCCCCGCAAGCGAACATCGGCGCGAAAAAAAACGCCCCGCAGGGCGTTCTTGTCGATCCGGCCGACGATTACTTGGCGTTCATCAGTGCCACCGTGGTGTCCAGCATGCGGTTCGAGAAACCCCACTCGTTGTCATACCACGACGACACTTTGACCAGGCGGCCCGACACTTTGGTCAGGGTCGAATCGAAATTCGACGAGGCCGGGTTGTGGTTGAAGTCGATCGATACCAGCGGCTCGGTCTGGTACGTCAGCACGTCTTTCAACGCGCCTTCGGATGCCGCTTTCATCAGGGCATTGACTTCGTCCACCGTGGTGTCGCGCTTGGCGATGAAGGTCAGGTCGACCAGCGAGACGTTGATGGTCGGCACGCGGATCGCGAAGCCGTCCAGCTTGCCGTTCAGTTCAGGCAGCACCAGGCCGACCGCGGCGGCGGCGCCGGTCTTGGTCGGGATCATGCTCATCGTGGCCGAACGGGCGCGGCGCAGGTCTTCATGCATCACGTCCGACAGCACCTGGTCGTTGGTGTAGGCGTGCACGGTGGTCATCAGGCCGGTTTCCAGGCCGATGGCGTCGTTCAGCGGCTTGACCAGCGGGGCCAGGCAGTTGGTGGTGCACGATGCGTTGGAGATGACCGTATCGGTCGACTTCAGGACGTTTTCGTTCACGCCGAACACGATGGTGGCGTCCACGTCTTTACCGCCCGGTGCCGAAATGATGACTTTCTTGGCGCCGCCCTTCAGGTGGGCCGAGGCTTTTTCTTTGGTGGTGAAGAAACCGGTGCATTCCAGGACCACGTCCACGCCCAGCTCGCCCCATGGAATTTCAGCAGGATTGCGCTGCGCGAACACGCGGATCGCGTCGCCATTGACGATCATGTTGTCGCCTTCGACCGTGACGGTGCCGGGGAACTTGCCGTGCGCCGTATCGTAACGGGTCAGGTGCGCGTTCGACTTGGCATCGCCCAGGTCGTTGATCGCCACGATCTGGATGTCGTGTTTCTTGCCGCCTTCGTAGAAAGCGCGCAGGACATTGCGGCCGATACGGCCATAACCGTTGATTGCAACTTTGATCGTCATTACTTTGCTCCTGAGTGATAAAAATGGGTGGGCGGCGGCGCCCGGGCGCCGCCTGCGCAGATTAGTTCGTCAGTACCGACTTGACCTTGGCAACCACGTTCTCGACCGTGAAACCGAAGTGCTTGAACAGCACCGGCGCGGGAGCCGATTCGCCGAAGGTGTCGATGCCGACCACGGCGCCTTCCAGGCCAACGTATTTATACCAAAAATCGCTGACGCCGGCTTCGATCGCCACGCGCGGCACGCCGCGCGTGAGCACGCTGGCCTTGTAGGCGGCGTCCTGGCGGTCGTACACGTCGGTCGACGGCATCGACACCACGCGCACCAGAATGCCTTCGGCGGCCAGCGCGCTGGCGGCCTTGGTCGCCAGTTCGATTTCGGAACCGGTGGCGATCAGGATCGCTTTGGGCTCAAGCACGTCTTGCAGCACGTAGCCGCCGCGCGCGATGTCGGCGATCTGGGCCGCGCTGCGTTCCTGGAACGGCAGGTTCTGGCGCGAGAAGATCAGGGTCGACGGGCCATCCTTGCGCTGGACGGCGGCGCCCCAGGCTGCTGCGGATTCGACGGTGTCGCACGGACGCCAGTTGTCCAGGTTCGGGATCAGGCGCAGGGAAGAAACGTGCTCGACCGACTGGTGGGTCGGGCCGTCTTCGCCCAGGCCGATCGAGTCGTGGGTGAACACGAAGATCGAGCGCAGCTTCATCAGCGCGGCCATGCGCAGCGCGTTGCGGCTGTAGTCGGAGAAGGTGAGGAAGGTGGCGCCGAACGGAATGTAGCCGCCGTGCAGGGCGATGCCGTTCATGATGGCGCTCATGCCGAACTCGCGCACGCCGTAGTTGATGTGGTTGCCCGGCTTGCCGGAACGCAGTGCGATGCACTCTTTCCAGTTAGTCAGGTTGGAACCGGTCAGGTCGGCCGAGCCGCCCAGGAACTCCGGCAGGGTCGGGGCCAGCGCCTGGATCGCGTTCTGGCTGGCCTTGCGGGTGGCGATGTTTTCTTTCTTCTCGACGCAGGCGGCAATCGCCGCGTCCAGCGTGGCGTTGAAGTCGGCCGGCAGTTCACCCTTCATGCGGCGCTCGAATTCGGCGGCCAGCTCAGGGTATTGCGCGCGGTAGGCGGCGAATTTGGTGTTCCATTCGGCTTCCATCGCGGCGCCATTGGCTTTCGCGTCCCAGGCGGTGTAGACCTCGGCCGGGATCTCGAACGGGACCGAGGTCCACAGCAGGTGCTCGCGCACGGCCGCGACTTCCTTGTCGCCCAGCGCGGCGCCGTGCACCTTGTCGCCGCCCTGCAGATTCGGCGAACCCTTGCCGATGATGGTCTTGCAGCAGATCAGGGTCGGCTTGGACGACAGCTTCGCTTGCGCGATGGCGGCATCGACCGCTGCCACGCTGTGGCCGTCGACGGCGGCGATCACGTTCCAGCCGTAGGACTCGAAGCGTTTCGGGGTGTCGTCGGTGAACCAGCCTTCGACCTTGCCGTCGATCGAGATGCCGTTGTCGTCGTACAGGGCGATCAGGCGGTTCAGGCCCAGGGTGCCGGCCAGCGAGCACACTTCGTGCGAAATGCCTTCCATCAGGCAACCGTCGCCCAGGAAGGCGTAGGTGTAGTGATCGACCACGTCGAAGCCCGGCTTGTTGAATTCCGCCGCCAGCAGGTATTCCGACAGCGCCATGCCGACCGCGTTGGCGATGCCCTGGCCGAGCGGGCCGGTGGTCGTTTCCACGCCCGGGGTGATGTCGACTTCCGGGTGGCCCGGGGTCTTCGAATGCATCTGGCGGAAATTCTTGATATCGGCCATGGAGAGGTCGTAGCCCGACAGGTGCAGCAGCGCGTAGTGCAGCATCGAGCCGTGGCCGTTCGAGAGCAGGAAGCGGTCGCGGTTGAGCCACTTCGGATTGGACGGATTGTGCTTGTAGTGGCCGGCCCACAGCGCCACCGCAATTTCCGCCATGCCCATCGGCATGCCTGGGTGGCCGGAATTAGCCTGTTGCACTGCGTCCATTGCCAGCGCGCGGATCGCGTTGGCCATCAAAGTGGTAGGGAGCGTCGTTTTCATGGGTCGAATCTGTGAGGTCGTAGGATTGGAAATGCGGGTGGCGCTGCTTGGCGTACCGGGTCAAGTATTTTACCAGACCATGGGGTGGCGAATTAAAATGAAGCACTTTGCCGCGCCTGCCGGCCTCAACTACGCCCTCAACTCTTTACCAGGATTTCATGCCCCGTTTCTATTGCTCCGTGCCGCTGGCGGTTGGCCTCACACTCGACCTGCCCGAGGCGGTCGCCCACCATCTGCATGTGCTGCGCCTGCAGGTCGGCGCCGAACTGTGCCTGTTCAACGGCGACGGCGGCGAATATGTCGCCCACCTGGCCAGCGTGGAAAAGCGCCGCGCCAGCGTCAGCGTCAAGGCGCATGTGGCGCGCGACGTCGAGCTGCCCTACGAAATCACCCTGGCCCAGGCCCTGCCCGAAGCATCCAAGATGGACTGGATCATCGAAAAGGCGGTCGAGATGGGGGTGGCGGCGATCCAGCCGCTGGCCGCGCAGCGCTGCGTGGTGCGCCTGTCGGGCGAGCGCGCCGACAAGCGCCTGGCGCACTGGCAGGGCGTGATCGTGGCCGCGTCCGAGCAGAGCGGGCGCAACCGCCTGGCGCGGCTGGCCCCGGTCGACGACCTGCACCAGTGGAGCGCCCAGCAGGATATGCACAAGCGCATTTTGCTCAGTCCGCGCGGGGGACAGTCGCTGGCCGACTGGGCCAGGCACCAGCCGCCGCAGGCGGTCTCGCTGATGATCGGGCCGGAAGGCGGCTTTACGGTGCAGGAAGAAGACAATGCCATGGCGCGCGGCGCGCTGGCGCTGTCGATGGGGCCGCGCATCCTGCGCACCGAGACGGCCGGGATTGCCGCCGTGGCCGCGCTCAATGCCCTGTGGGGCGGTATGTAAGGCGCTATTCGCCGCACACGCGCCCGGCGCGACTTGATCGTTCGCGCCGGTGGGTGGACACGCCGGCGATCAAGGCCGAGGCCGTGCCTGTCCGGGCCGGGTCCGAATGTCAGACCTGACACCGCAGTGGACGAAAAAAAAAGCGCGTTGCCGAGGCAACGCGCTTTTCGTTGTGACTGACGTTATGTCAGCTTAGAACTTGTAGCTGGTGTTGACGTAGACGGTACGACCCATCGTGTCGGCGTAACGGGCATCGTAACCAATCTGGTGGCCCGACGACGTGCGCAGGGTCAGTGGTGGCTCTTTGTCCATCAGGTTCTTGATACCGCCACGAACTTCCCATTGCTTGCTGATCGCGAACTTGCCCTGGTAGTCGATGGTGCTGTACGAAGGCACGTTCAGACGGATCGGAGCGAGCGACGGTGCTTGGGTCGCCACGTTGTACAGCGTCGTCGACTGGTCGGTGTAACCATTGCGGTAGTTGACCGTCAGCGCGTTGGTCATGTTACCCGTTTCCAGGGTAGCCACGGCTTTGGCGATGTTGCGGAAGGTCACGGCAGCGTTGATGCCGTATTTATCCATGCTGTCGGTCCACTCGTTGTCGGTACCCGGCACGGTGTAGCTGGCCTTGAGCATGTGGGTGCCGTTGACGTTCAGGGTCATCTTGCCGAACGAGTACTTCTCGCCGACGGTCAGGTCCCAGTCGATACCGCGGTTGTGGGTACGGCCGATGTTGATCGGGGCGTTGATGTAGGCCCAGCTCTTGATACCGGTCGCAGGATCGGCGAAGTCGGTGAACAGGTCGCGGAACTTGCCGGCATTGGCGAAGGCCTGGGTCTCGCTGACCGACGATACCTGGTTGGTCATGCGCACATCCCACAGATCGGCGCCGAAGGTCACGCTCGACGATGGCTCGAGGCGGAAACCGATGGTGTACTGCTTCGATTTCTCAGGCTTGAGCTTCTCGTTGCCACCCAGGTACGAGTAGTACTGCAGGCGGCCGGTGCGGCACAGGCTGGCATCGGCCTGGCTCAGGGCTGCCGGGCAGTCATAGGCGGTCGCGGTGTAGCCGTTCGACACCAGGGTGTTGGCGATGTCGTTCTGGTCGGCTACGCGGAAACCCGTTCCATACGAACCGCGCAGCAGCACGGCCGTGGTCGGGGTGTAGCGTGCGCTGATCTTGTAGGTGCTGGCGTCCTGGGTTTCGCCCTTGGTACGGCCGGCAGCCTTGTCTTTCACGCCCGAGTAACGGTCGTAACGGACGGCGGTGGTCACTTCCAGGTCCTTGACGATCGGCAGGGCCAGCTCGGCGAAGGCGCCGGTCGACTCACGCGTGTAGTCGAATTCGGCACTTGGGCTGTAACCGTAGATGGTGCCGTTCTTGGCAGCGGTCGAGGCGGTCTGCACCTGGTTCAGTTCGCGGTATTCAGCGCCGATACCGATGCTGCTTGCGCCGCCCGGCAGAGTGAACAGTTCACGCGAAGCACGCGTGTCGAAGCCGCGCATGTCGGAGTACGCTTCACGTACCGCGCCGTGGAAGATCGAACCGCTGATCTGGTCGGCGGTCGGCGAGCTTGCCGAACCGGTTGGCAGGAACGGGTTGAAGGTCGGGCCGTTGATCAGGCTGCGGAATTCCTTGTTCAACAGGTAGCCGCCGGTGTAGCGCTCTTCCAGTTTGTACTTGGAATAGGTCAGGCCGGCATTCATGTCCCAGCCGCCAACAGTGGCGTCCAGGCCGGTGACGAAGTGGATCACGTCGGTGACGGTCTTGCTGTCACGCGTGCCGAATTCGCTGGCGCGGTAGGTCGCGGTCGCGCTCTTCACATCGCCCTGCTGCGCCGGGTTCAGGAAAGGCTTGACGTACTGGTTGTAGACTGGCGAGTTGAGCGGAACGGCAACGCTGACCGGATTGGCGGCGATACGCGCGGTCAGGTCGAAGCGGCCCAGCGACAGGTCGGCGAAGGCGGTGACGTTGTCCGAGAACTTGATGCGGCCCGAGGTGTACAGGGTGTCGCGCTTCGATTCAGGCACGGTTTCGATGGTCGAGGCACTGTCCACGGCGCAGTAGTTGGCCGCAGGTGTGCTCGACAGGTACGGGAAGAAGCCCTGGGCGCACTGGCCGTTGACGGCGCGGTACGGGTTGAAGCCGACTGCCGAATTGGCCTTGCTGTTGAAAGCCACGTTGACGTTGGCCGCGGTGCCCGAGGTCGAGGTGCGGTCGTAGATGTAGCTCTGGCCGTCGTGGCCCAGTGGAATGTACGAGGTTTTGCTGAATTCGCGCTCGGTCGCCTTGACTTTTTTCTGCTCGTCGTGACGGTAGGTCATCAACAGGTTGAAGCGATTCGTTTCCAGATCGCCGAAGCCCCAGGTGATGCTGGCATTGGCGTTCTTGCCGCCCGGGTTGGTCGGTACCGACACGCCCGCGTCCAGGGTCAGGCCCTGGAAGTTTTTCTTCAGGATGAAGTTGATGACGCCGGCGATGGCGTCGGCGCCGTACAGTGCCGAAGCGCCGTCGGTCAGCACTTCGACGCGCTCAACCGCAGCCATTGGAATCGAGTTCAGATTGACCGCGCTGCCGCTGTCTTGCAGAGGCGCCATGCGGCGGCCGTTCAGCAGGACCAGGGTGTAGCTGCCGCCCAGATCGTGGATCGACGCGGTCGTGCGGCCGCCCGAGTTGGTACCGGCGGCCACGGCTTCAATCGTGAAACCCTGCATCGCTGGCAGTTTCTGGATCAGGTCGGCTACGGTAGTCGCGCCCGAACGTGCGATGACTTCCTTGGAAACCACCTGCACTGGCAGTGCGCCTTCTTTCACAATCCGCTTGATGCTCGAACCGGTGATTTCAACACGCTGGATAGGTGCATCCTGGGCCAGGGCTTGACCGGCAACGAAGCCAGCTAACAGGCCGAGGGCGAGGCGAACGGAACGTACGCCAATCTTCTCTTGAAACATCATTTTTAGAACTCCGTTTAGGATGAGGATAATGACACTACAGCAGCTTGCTTGCACGACAGCCTTTCGGTAGCAAACCACGCTGGCACATTGCCCAGTAGAAAATCACCAGGGCAGGCCGCGCGCGGCAGGGACGTCGCGTCATTTTTCTGCAATGGGCATTATCGGGTCAGCGACAAAAAAATGGCGGCCAAAAAGAACCTAAATGCAACTTTCCTTGCGACTACAGCGAAAATTCTTCGTATGCGTATATGCACCAAATGAAATATTGTGCATTGCAGAAAAATAAGAACAATGAATGAGTCTGTTTTGCAACAAAATTTCTCAGAGAGACAATAATGGACGCGCAGCAACAACTTGACATCGAAAATACCCATGATGCTTACCGCGATTCGCCCATGCGGCGATGCAGCCGGTAAAATAGCGCCCTGCCTTGCTTTCCCTCACCCTGAACCACGAACGACTCCTATGCTGCGAATTAACGAACTCAAACTCCCGCTCGACCATGCCGAAGCCGACCTGCGCCAGGCCATTCTGGCGCGCCTCGGCATTGCCGGCGCCGACTTGCTCGGGTTCAGTGTGTTCAAACGCAGCTACGACGCGCGCAAACGCAGCGCCATCGTGCTGATCTATGCGATCGACGCCGACGTGCGCGCCGAAGCGGCCGTGCTGGCCCGCCTCAAGCACGACGCCCATATCCTGCCGGCGCCCGACACCGGCTACCGGTTCGTGGCCGGCGGCGAGCAATTGCAGGGCCACGACCGCAACGAGCGCCCGGTGGTCATCGGCACCGGCCCGTGCGGCCTGTTCGCGGCGCTGATCCTGGCCCAGATGGGCCTGCGCCCGCTGATCCTCGAGCGCGGCAAGGTGGTGCGCGAGCGCACCGTCGACACCTTCGGCTTCTGGCGCAAGCGCGAGCTGAACCCGGAATCGAACGTGCAGTACGGCGAAGGCGGGGCCGGCACCTTTTCCGACGGCAAGCTGTACAGCCAGATCAAGGACCCCAAGCATTACGGACGCAAGGTGCTGACCGAGTTCGTCAAGGCCGGCGCGCCCGATGAAATCATGTACGTGAGCAAACCGCACATCGGCACTTTCCGCCTGGTCAAGATGGTCGAACAGATGCGCGAAAACATCATCGCGCTGGGCGGCGAATACCGCTTCGAGAGCAAGGTGAGCGATATCGAGGTCGAGGGCGAGGGAGAACAGCGCCAGATCCGCGGCGTGACCCTGGCCAGCGGCGAGCACATCCCCACGCGCCACGTGGTGCTGGCCATCGGCCACAGCGCGCGCGATACCTTCGAGATGCTGTACGAGCGCGGCGTGTATATCGAAGCGAAGCCGTTTTCGGTGGGATTCCGGGTCGAGCACCCGCAGTCGCTGATCGACGCCTGCCGTTTCGGTCCGAACGCCGGCAACAAGATCCTGGGCGCGGCCGACTATAAACTGGTGCACCACGCCGCCAACGGCCGCTCGGTGTACAGCTTCTGCATGTGCCCGGGCGGCACGGTGGTCGCCGCCGCCTCGGAGCCGGGACGCGTGGTCACCAACGGCATGAGCCAGTACTCGCGCAACGAGAGAAATGCCAACAGCGCCATCGTGGTCGGGATTACGCCGGCCGACTATCCGGGCCACCCGCTGGCCGGCATCGCCCTGCAGCGCCAGCTGGAAGAAGGCGCGTTCGCGCTCGGCGGCGGCACCTACGACGCGCCGGGCCAGCTGATGGGCGACTTCGTCAAGGGCCGCGCCTCGACCGCCTTCGGCTCGGTGGTGCCCTCGTTCAAGCCGGCGGTGCACCTGACCGACCTGGCCACCGCCCTGCCCGACTACGCGATCGTCGCCATGCGCGAAGCCTTTCCGGCGTTTGACAAGCAGATTCGCGGTTACTACCAGGAAGACGCGGTGCTGACCGGCGTGGAAACGCGCACCTCGTCGCCGATCCGCATCAAGCGCCGCGACGACGACTTGCAAAGCCTGAACACGCGCGGCCTGTTCCCGGCCGGCGAAGGGGCCGGCTACGCGGGCGGGATCTTGTCGGCGGCGGTGGACGGGATCAAGGTGGCCGAAGCGGTAGCCTTGTCGATGGCGCGGTAAGCAAGGCAGGTACAGGTACACTATCCGCACGCCGCATGACTCAAGAGTCGAGCGGCGCACGCGAAACCTCATGCGTCACGCCTGGCCAATCGTCTTGCCGAGCACTGGACCAGAGCGCCAATGCGGCGCGGCGGTGGCGACGTCATCTCCAGCGTGTCCATGGCAGTGCTCCCGGCGCAAACAGATGGTTGGCGACCGGGCTACAGCCAGCCCGACTTCCTGAACCGATAATACAGGTAGAAGCACACGCTGATCATGATGGACAGCGCGGCCAGGTAGCCGAAATGCCATTTCAGCTCCGGCATGAATTCGAAGTTCATCCCCCACACGCCGGCGAACGCGGTAAACACCGCGAAGATCGCGGCCCATGCGGCCAGCCGTTTATTGACTTCGCCATCGTCGATGGCCACCATCGACAGATTGACCTGGATCGCCGTGCCGATGGTGTCGCGGACGGTGTCGAGCGAGGCGTTGATGCGCTGCAGGTGGTCGTGCACGTCGCGGAAGTATTCCTGGGTGTCGCGGCAAAACGAGGGCACGCGCCCGCCATGCAGCTTGCCGATGGCGTCGAGCAGCGGCGTGACCGCGTGGCGCAGCACCAGCACCTTGCGCTTGAGTTCATACAGGCGCTCGATATTGTCGCGCTGCGAGCCGCGGATGAAAATCCGGTCTTCGATGGTTTCGAGCTCCGATTCGAGCGCGTCGACCACCGGAAAATAGCGGTCGACCACCGCGTCCATCAACGCATACAGCACGAACGAGGACCCCTTGGCCAGCAGGTGCGGTTCGCGTTCGGCGCGCGCGCGCACGCCGAGAAAACCGCGCATCACATTGTTGCGCACCGAGAGCACGTAATTCTCGCCGACGAACATGGCCACCTGGCCGACGCTCAGTTCATCGCCATCGGTTTCGACCGTCTGCACCACCACGAACAGCGAGTCGCCGTACTCCTCGATCTTGGGACGCTGGTGGCCGCGCAGCGCGTCTTCCACCGCCAGTTCGTGCAGGCCGAATTCGTGCTGCATGATGGCCAGTTCGTCCGGCTGGGCGTCCTTCAGTGCCACCCACACGAAGCAGTCGGGTTGTTGAATGTAGTCGCTGATGGCTTCGACGGAAATGTCGGACAGCTTTTTGCCTTCCTGGTAGGCGACGCAGTTGATCAGCATGGTGGTTCCAACGATAAATTGGACAGAAGTTTACACCATGCCGCAGCTGGACGGGAGCACAGGGGGACGCCCCCCTGCCTCCCGTCATCGTCCTATTCGTCCTTGGCGCCATCGATCCCCAGTTCGGCGATCTTGCGCGTGATGGTGTTGCGCCCGATCCCGAGGCGCACCGCCGCATCGTTCTTGCGCCCGTGCGTGTGCTTGAGCGCCGTCTTGATCAGGGCCGACTCGAACTGCCGTCCCAGCACGTCCATCACTTCCGACTGCCCCGCCGCCAGCATGCTGGCCGCCTGCAGCTCCAGCAAGCCAATCCAGCCGCCGGCCGCGCCCAGGGCCGCCATGCCGGCGCCGGCAGTGCCGGCCTGGCCGTTGGCCTGCGTGGCGGCGCTCTCGCCCATTGCCGGCGCCAGCGCGGTGTCGGCCGCGCCTTCCTGCGTCAGTTCGAGCGGCATGTCCTTCACTTCCACCGTTTGCCCGGGCGCCATCACGGTGATCCAGTTGCACAGGTTTTCCAGCTGGCGCACATTGCCCGGCAAATCGAGCCCGGTCAGGAAATGCAGCGCCGGATCGCTCATGCGCTTGGCCTCGACCCCGAGCTGGCGCGCGCTCTGCACCAGGAAGTGGCGCACCAAAAGGGGGATATCTTCGCGCCGCTCCCGCAAACTGGGCAGGCGCAGGCGGATCACGTTCAGGCGGTGGTACAAGTCTTCGCGAAACAGGCCGTCGCGCACGCGCTGTTCCAGGTTCTGGTGGGTGGCGGTGATGACGCGCACATTGGCCTTCATCGGCTGGTGCCCGCCGACCCGGTAGAAGTGGCCGTCCGAGAGCACCCGCAGCAAACGCGTTTGCAGGTCGAACGGCATGTCGCCGATTTCATCCAAAAACAGCGTACCGTTTTCGGCCTGCTCGAAGCGCCCGCGGCGCGTGGTCTGCGCACCCGTGAAGGCGCCGCGTTCGTGGCCGAACAGTTCGGATTCGAGCAAGTCCTTCGGAATGGCCGCGGTGTTCAGGGCGATGAAGGGCTGCTGCGCGCGCGGGCTGTGCTTGTGCAGCGCGCGCGCCACCAGTTCCTTGCCGGTCCCCGATTCGCCGGTGATCAAGACCGTCACGTTCGACTGCGACAGGCGCCCGATGGCGCGGAACACTTCCTGCATGGCCGGGGCCTGGCCCAGGATTTCGGGCGTGTCGGTCGGTCCCGATTCGACGCTGGTCTCGCGCAGGCTCTCCTCCAGCGCGCGCCGGATCAGTTCGACCGCCTTGTCGATATCGAAGGGCTTGGCCAGGTATTCGAAGGCCCCGCCCTGGAAGGCGGCGACCGCCGAATCGAGGTCCGAGAACGCGGTGATGATAATGACCGGCAGGCCGGGATAGCTGGCCTTGACGGTCTGCAGCAGGTCCAGCCCCGACTCGCCCGGCATGCGGATGTCGGACACCAGCACTTGCGGCGTATCGAATTCGAGCGCCGCCATCGCATCGCGCGCGTTCGAAAAGCTTTTGGTCGCGAGGTTCTCGCGTGCCAGGGCTTTTTCAAGCACCCAGCGGATGGAGGCGTCGTCGTCGACTATCCAGATTGGTTTCATGTGTTCGCGCTTCCCCGCAATATGGATCTTCAATTGATGGGACCCGGACGACAAGGCTGGTGCGCGGCTTATGGCAGCGGCAACAGGATCCTGAAATCCGTAAATCCAGGCCGGCTTTCGCACTCGATCACACCCATGTGCTGCTGCACGAAGGTCTGCGCCAGTGTCAGCCCCAGACCGCTGCCGCCCTCCCGTCCCGATACCAGGGGATAGAAAATGCGGTCGCGGATCTGCGGCGGGATGCCCGGTCCATTGTCGATGATATGCAAGTCTAATGCCAGCCCGTAGCGGACCTTGGCCAGGGTCACCTGGCGCGCCACGCGGGTCTTGAAAATGAGCTCGGCCTCGCCCGCCACAATCCGCTCCGACAGCGCCTGCGCCGCATTGTGGGCGATATTGAGCACGGTCTGGATCAGCTGCTCCTTGTCGCCCCTGAACTCGGGTATCGAGGCGTCGTAGTCGCGCCGGATGGTGAGCCCCGCCGGGAACTCGGCCAGCATCAGGCTGCGCACCCTTTCGAGCACTTCGTGGATATTGACGTCGCCGACGATGTGCGGGCGCCGGTGCGGCGCCAGCAGGCGGTCGACCAGGGTTTGCAGGCGGTCCGCTTCCTTGATGATCACCTGGGTGTATTCGCGCAGCTGGGTCAAGTGCAGCGCCGGCAGTTCGAGTTCGAGCAGCTGCGCCGCGCCGCGGATGCCGCCCAGCGGATTCTTGATCTCGTGCGCCAGGTTGCGCACCAGCTCCTTGTTGACCTGGCTCTGGTCGAGGATGCGCTCCTCGCGGTCCAGTTTCAGTTGCTGGACGTTCTCGCGCAGCTCGATCACGATGCCCCACTCGCCTGCCTCGCTGACGATGCTGTGCACATGCAGCGGTTCGCGCCCGCTGCGCTCGAGCGTCAGGTCCTGGCGCAGGTCGGCATATTTATGGGCCAGCGCCTGCTGGCACAGATTGGTCAGCTCCTCGGCGTTGAGGAACAGCGTGTGCAGCTGCTGGCGTTGCAGGGCGCGCAGCGAGCTTTCGAGCAGGTTTTCGCAGGCGGCGTTGGCGAAGGTGATGGCGCCGCTGGCGTCGACCAGCAGCACGGCCGACGCCAGCAGGTCGAGGCCGGCCATGCCGTCGCGCCGCGGGGACGCGGCCGGAGTAACAAGCATAGTCATGGGAGCTCGCAAAACCGTAGCGAGCGGCGCAAGTTTGTCCCGAGAAGCGGAGCCGTACGAAGGTACGGTGAGCATCGCAGGACTTTCGTGTCCCGGGAGAAAATTGCGTCGCGCAGTAGGGTTGGCGAGTCTCCCATCATTTGATGTTGGAGATTTCGCGTCGCAGCGCTTCGATGTTTTTCTCGGCGCGCGCGATGTTGTCGGCCATTTGCTTGACCCGCTCTTCGTACTTGGCGTAGTTCTTCTCGTTGCCCTGGCGTTCAGGCTCGCCCTTGTTGTATTCGCGTTTGAGTTCGGCCAGCTTCTTCTCTTCGGCGCGCAGCTCTTCGTTGAGGATTTCACGCCGGTCGGCGTCGCGCGCACGCTGCTCGCTGCCGCCCACCTTGGGGAAATCGGTCGGCGTCGTCACCGGCTTGGCGGGACCGGTATTCTTGCGGCCGGACGGCGCCGGGATATTGTTCGGCACATCGAGCTGCTTGCAGCCGCTCCTGGGGTTGTCGGTCAACTCCTTCTTGCCATTGGCATCGACGCACAAATAGATGTCGGCCCGGGCCAGCGGTTGCACGCCCAGGCCGGCGAGCAGCGCCAGCGCCAGTGCCAGTACAGGCAAGGTTGGCGAGCGCAGCGGGCGGAGCGGGCGAATCCGGGACATCCTCGTTATCATAAGCATCAGCGTTGTTTCACGGAATTCCGTGGAGTAATTAGATTCAACCGAATATACAACATCCAATGAAAAACGCGAGGAAAGCCTTGGCCTTCCTCGCGTTTTTATACCGTAGAGATACGTTTTGATGTCTCTACGGCCACAGGTGCTGCAAGTTGGCAATGCTTGCCAACAAAAAACAATTACAGCGAATAGTACATGTCGAATTCAGCCGGGTGCGTGGTCATGCGCATGCGCTGCACGTCCTGCATCTTCAGTTCGATGTAGGCATCGATCATGCTGTCGCTGAACACGCCGCCACGGGTCAGGAACTCGCGGTCCTTGTTCAGGTTGTCCAGGGCTTCTTCCAGCGAAGCGCAGACGGTCGGGATCAGCGCGTCTTCTTCCGGCGGCAGGTGGTACAGGTCTTTCGACGCTGCTTCGCCCGGATGGATCTTGTTGGCGATACCGTCCAGGCCCGCCATCAGCAGCGCGGCGAAGCACAGGTACACGTTCGCCAGCGGATCCGGGAAGCGCGTCTCGATGCGGCGGCCTTTTGGATTGGCCACGTGCGGAATGCGGATCGAGGCCGAACGGTTCTTGGCCGAGTAAGCCAGCTTGACCGGCGCTTCGTAGCCAGGCACGAGGCGCTTGTACGAGTTGGTGCCCGGGTTGGTGATCGCGTTGAGCGCCTTGGCGTGCTTGATGATGCCGCCGATGTAGAACAGCGCATCTTCCGACAGGCCCGCATAGCCGTCGCCGGCGAACAGGTTTTTGCCGTCTTTCCAGATCGACTGGTGCACGTGCATGCCCGAGCCGTTGTCGCCAACGATCGGTTTCGGCATGAAGGTGGCGGTCTTGCCATAGCTGTGGGCCACGTTCCAGACCACGTATTTCAGGTTCTGGGTCCAGTCGGCGCGCTCGACCAGGGTCGAGAACTTGGTGCCGATTTCATTCTGGCCGGCGCCGGCCACTTCGTGGTGGTGCACTTCGACCGGGATGCCCAGTTCTTCGAGGATCAGGCACATTTCCGAGCGCATGTCCTGGAACGAATCGACTGGCGGCACCGGGAAGTAGCCGCCCTTGACGGTTGGACGGTGGCCGCTGTTGCCGCCTTCGGTCTTGGCATCGGTCGCCCACGACGATTCATCCGAATCGATCTTGACGAAGCAGCCCGACATGTCGATCTTCCAGCGCACGCTGTCGAAGATGAAGAATTCCGGCTCAGGGCCGAAGTAGGCGGTGTCGCCGATGCCGGTCGACTTGAGGTAGGCTTCGGCGCGCTTGGCGATCGAACGCGGATCGCGGTCGTAGCCCTTGCCGTCGGCCGGCTCGATCACGTCGCACTGCATGAACAGCGTGACTTCTTCCATGAACGGATCGATGTTGGCGGTGTTCGGGTCTGGCATGAGCAGCATGTCGGACGCTTCGATGCCCTTCCAGCCGGCGATCGACGAACCGTCGAAGGCGTGGCCCGATTCAAATTTGTCGAGATCGAAGTGCGATACGGGAACCGTTACGTGCTGCTCTTTGCCGCGCGTATCGGCGAAACGGAAGTCCACAAAACGAACCTTCTTATCTTCAACCATCTTCAAGACTTCTGCGGCCGTCATTGCCATGCGTATCTCTCCTAGTATAAATGGGGGGTTGCCGCCCTGGCGGCAAAACTCACAGGGATCATAGCAGAAAGCGTGCCAGCCAGACCACATAGGCCAAAGGCCGCAGCGGCGTTGAAAATGCTGCCAAATGTCACTAAACTCCTGAGTCCCTGTCGGCGGCGAGGCGGTGCCGCCCGGCTGCGCTCGCACTTTATTGGTGCAAACGCGGCCGATTGCACCAGTTTGAGGCGGCATGCACCGAAAAGGGAAAAATGCCGCGCCGTGGTGCGCCGCTCCTATAATAATCGCAAACTTCACCGAGGAATACGCCATGAGTAACGTCGAGACCCTGCTTGCCGCCGCCCGCACCCGCGCGCCGGGCCAACCGTATGCCGGGGCGGTGACGCCGCGGGAAGCCTGGGAACTGCTGCAAAGCGCAGCGCGCGTGCGGCTGGTCGATGTGCGCACCGATGCCGAGCGCGCCTGGGTCGGCAAGGTCGCCATTCCCGCGCAGCAGCATTGCGCGGTGCAGTGGAGCGTGTGGCCGGAGGGCGTGCCCAATCCCGATTTCGTGGAGCAGCTGCAAGCGGTGGCGCAGAAGGATGAAGTGCTGCTGTTTTTGTGCCGCTCGGGCGTGCGCTCGCGCCACGCGGCCAGGGTCGCGACCGAAAACGGCTACGCGCACGCGTTCGATATCCTGGAAGGCTTCGAGGGCGACAAGGATGCGGATGGGCACCGCAAGACGGTGGGAGGATGGTGCAAGGTGGGCTTGCCGTGGATGGGGGCTTGACGCCCGTTCCCCAGAGTCGGCCATTTTGCAACTCCCGCAAGGCGCTGCATCTTGTATGTTCAGCGTTGACCAAAGCGCAATAGTAGAACCCCTCTTGCGAAAAATTTGAGCTACGTCAAAACCAGGAAAAAGTACGAGATGAGTTTTCGAGCAGCAGCGGGAGCACCACAACGCAACCTTAACGTTACAAAGCATCAGTAAGCCATCTTGCCCGGCACCGTCACCGTGATATCCGTCCCCACCCCCGCCTTGCTGTCAATGTCCAGCAGCGCGCCGATGCTGGCGGCGCGCTCGCGCATGCCGACCAGACCCCAATGGCCGGAACGCTGGCCCGCCGCGGCGACGATGGCATCGAGTCCGCGCCCGTTATCGCGGATGCGCATGACGAACGCACTGCCGCTGTAGGCCAGTCCGAGTTCGATCCGGGTGGCGTCGGCATAGCGTGACGCGTTGAACAGTGCCTCGCGCGCGATCGCGTAGACTTCCGCATGCACGTCCGGACGCAGCGTGACCGGGCTGCCCTCGACCTTCATGTCGAACGCGTGCGGCCAGTATTCGGCCAGTGACTGGCCGAACTGTCCCAAGGTCAGTTCCAGCACGTCGTCCGACGATGGCGTGCGCAGGCCCATGATCTGGTCCCGTCCTTCCGCCAGCAACTGCTCCGCCAGATTGAGCGTCTGGTCCAGGCGCGCGCGCTCCGGCGTGCCCTCTTCCACCTTGCGGCTGTGGGCGTCGAACGACATCAGCAGCGCCTGCACGCTTTGCAGCAAGGTGTCATGCAGGGCGCGCGCGACGCGGGTACGTTCCGCCAGGCGTTCCTGCAAGCGCTCCCGCATGCGCTGCGTCAGGTAGCCAATCCGCAGGGCATACGCGGCATACAACAGCAAGACGACCAGCACCACCGCCAGCGCCTTGAACCAGCCGCTTTGCACGAAGGTCGGCGCAATCATGATTTCCAATGTCGCACCGGCGCTGTTCCACAAATTATCCTCGTTCGATCCCATGACCTCGAAGCGATACGTGCCCGGCGCCAGATTGGTGTAATACGCCTGCCGCCGCCCTATCGCTTCCTGCCACGCGCGGTCGAACCCGACCAGCCGGTAGCGCAGGCGCACGCGCTCGGGAATCGACAGACTCAGTGCGGTGAAGTCGATCTGCAGATTGCGCGTCCCCGGCGGCAGCGCGGTCACACGTCCATCGGCAAGCGGATAAGGCATGCCGTCGGCGCTCAGCGCGGTGATATGCACCGGCGGCGCCAGCCGGTTGCGCAAGATGTTGGCCGGATCGATGCTGCCGACCGACACGGCTGTGGCATACCACAGCACGCCATCGCTCGCGCGCTTGAGCGACGGCACCGGCCGCAGTTGCGGCGCATGGCCCTGCATGCCGTCCTGCGCATCGAAGCGCTCGAATGCCAGCGCGCTGTGCGGGTCGTTCAACCATCCGTTCAGATCGGCGCTGGCGATGCGATACAGGCCATCGGCGCCATGCAGCCACAGGTCGCCGCCAGGCTCGCGCACAATGCCCGACACGCCCCGGAACTGTTCATTGCGTTCGCCCTGCAAGGCGCTAAAGCGGCCGTCGCGATACAGCGCGGCGCCGTTCTCACCGCCCACCCACATGCCCTTCCCGTCCGCGTGCAGCGTCAGGATGGTGCCCAGTTTCAGTCCCTGGTCAACGCCAAGCTGGCGTACGGCGTCATTGCCCGCGATGCTGACCTGGCTGCGCAGATGCCCCATCCAGACATTGCCATCGGCATCAACCGCCATCGATGTCGTCAGCAGATCGGGAACGCCGCCCGCCTTGGCCCACGCGCCCTCGACCAGTTTGTACACGCCCTTCCCGGCGGAGAACGCGACCCACAGCGCGCCATGCCGGTCCTGCTGCATGGCGTGCACGCGCAGCCCTGTCAGTTCGTCCGGAAAGCGGAACGCGGTCAGCGTGCCATCGCGCCCGCGCCGCTGCACGCCCTCCATCCCGCCCAGCCACAGCACGCCGTCCGGGGACGTAAAGCTGGCCGTCAGTTTGCCCGCCACTTCGCGGCTGACGCGCCCTTCGCGGTCGAAGCGCCACAGGTCGCCCGCATAGTCGCCCACCCACATCTGGCCGGATGGCCCGCTCACCAGCGCGGGAAACTCCAGTTGCGGGTTGACCGATACCGTGCGCAGGCGATTCGGGCGAAGCCGGTCCATGCCGCGCTGCGTGCCGAGCCACAGATTGCCCTCGCGGTCTTCGAACAGGGCCCCTGGCAGCGGGCCGCTGATGCCGTGTTCCTTCGACAGGCGCTGGTCTGGCAGGCCCGGTGCCAGCCTGCGCTCCAGTCCATCCGGATGCATCATCCACATGGTTCCCTGGCGGTCGAAGCGCATGCCATAGCCTTCGATTTCGGGTGCGGGCGGCGCGCCGGAGGCAGGTTCTGTCGTACGAACGCGGTAGTAGCCCTGCTTGAAGTCGTTGCCCCAGATCGTGCCGTCCGGCGCCTCGCACAGCCAGACCAGCGTGACGTGCGGCCATGCGCGGGAGAAGCGGGTCTCGCCCCGCTTGCGAAACCAGGCGCCCGTGTTGGTGCCGACCCAGGTGGTGCCGTCGCGGGCGAACAGAATCTGGAATACGCCCAGGGCAGGCAGCCCGGACTCCGGACCAAGATAGCGGAAATGGGACTCGCCAGGCGCCAGCACCGCCACGCCGTCGCGCATCGCCGCCCATATGGTCCCATCGGGCGCCGCTTCGATATGCATCACGCCAACCGGCTGCAAGCCGCCGCCTTCCGCATAGGTGTGCGCGCCGTCCTTCCTGAACACCGACACGCCGCCGGCGCGGTAGCCGATCCAGACTGCGCCGTCCGGCGCGGTGGTCAGCGCCATGATATTGCTCGACTCGAGCCGATGTCCGTGGACGGTGT
Source organism: Massilia mucilaginosa (assembly GCF_011682145.1). GTDB lineage: Bacteria > Pseudomonadota > Gammaproteobacteria > Burkholderiales > Burkholderiaceae_D > Telluria_A > Telluria_A mucilaginosa. The sequence continues at coordinate 28,348 of NZ_WHJH01000032.1, read as the reverse complement.
CGGTGCGCTCGAAGCGCACGCCGTCGAAGCGGTACAAGCCGGTTGGCGTTGCGATCCACAGCCAGCCGTCGGGACCCTGCGCAAATTTTGTGACGCCTGTCGGCGCGCCATCGCGCTCGGTCCACGCGGTGTGGGTGTAGTCGGTGAGCAAAGGCCGGGGCGCCGCTGCGCAAGCACATTGATGCGCGGCGAGCGCGATCAGCAGGCACACGGCGCGCAGTGCCCGCAGGATCATCGACGGGCCGCTATTTGGCCGGTGCGATCGCGCCATCGGCGTTTTTCACGCGCTGCCGCACAAAATTGATATGGCTGCGCAGGCCATAGAGTCCATCGGCAAACGCCAGCGGAATCGAAATCTGGTTCACCATTTCTTCGATTTCATCGAGACGCTTCAACAGGCCCGCGCAAATCTGCGCGCGCTGCGGGCCCTGGGCGGCCTCAAGTTCCTGCTCCACGGTGCGCAACTGCCCGTACCAGCGGTACACGCGCGAGCGGATGCGCCACACGTACAAGGGCGGCACCACTTTCGACAGCGGCAGCACCAGCGCGGCCAGCGCCACCACCACGACCCACATCCGGTCGAAGAAATTGGCCAGCCAGAAGCTCATGTAGCGCTGCAGCAGCGGCGCGCCATCCTTGTAGAACTTGGCCGCTTCGCGCGCCACCGGGATTTCGGTGTAGCGCGCCGACGGGAATTGTCCCTGCTGCTGGAACCAGCCGGTGCCGCCGTGGATTTCGCTGGCCGCCTGCACGTACAGGTCGATCAGCGCCGGATGCAGGTCCTCGCGCGCCACCAGGGTCGCGGTCGGGGCGATCAGGTGATAGTCCTGTGCGGGCAAGTCGCGCCCGACGTCGACAATCCCGCGCGGCAGCACCACGTGCGAGACGAACGGCAAGCGCCGCGAATAGGCCTCGGCCTGCGAAAAATCGAACAGCTTGAAGCCCGGCGTTTGCAGCAGCATCTGCACCAGCGGCGCGTCCGGTCCGGAGCTGAAGACCAGGCCATCGATGCGCCCTTCCAGCAGTTCCACCGTGCCCGGCGTGTTTTCCAGCGCGCTGATGGTCAGGTCGCCCGGCTCGACGCCGTTCAACGCCAGCACCTGGCGAAACAGCTTCGGCACGCCGCTGCCTTCCGGCCCGAGGTTGATTTTCAGGCCCTTGAGCTGGGTCAGCTGGGTCACTTGCGCGTCTTCGCGCAGGAACAGCCAGACCGGTTCGGTGAACAGGCTGCCGATCGAGACCAGTCCCTTGCGCTGGGCTTCGGCCTGCTCGGTCGATCCGCTCTGGACAAAGGCGATATCGACCTTGCCTTCATTGAGGTGCTGCAGGTTGTCCTGCGAGCCGAGCGAGCGCTGGAGGGTGACCTTGATGCCGTGCCTGGCCAGCCTGGCCGCGTATTTTTTGCCGAATTCTTCGTAGGCGCTGTTTTCCTGGCCGGTGCCGAGCGTGACGCTGCGCGGCGGCGACGGGTCGACCAGAAAGTAGGCGACCGCGCACAGGGCGACGATGGTGAGGACGGTGGGGCCGGCGGTGGCTACCAGGTCGCGCAACGAGAACTGGGTAAACTTCCGGATTTTGGACATCGCACGTTGCAAAGGTTTCATGGTTCGGTACGATGCCAACAATCGCACAAACATGCAAGGGTAATCATTTCGGGGCGGGGGCGGCTCCCTGCATCAGAGGGAACATGGCCAGAATATTCCACAGCGACAGGATCGGAGCACCAGCCGGCGCCCAAATCTTTACGCCGGCAGGACCGACATGCAAATACTGCGAATGCAATTTGGTCGATTGCGGGTGCGTCCCCTCGACTGGCTCGAGTTCGATCTGCTTTTGAATGCTGTCGAGCGCAATGCTGCTGGTTTTCTTGCCGCTCCAGGAGATGATTTCGCGGTTCGTCAGCAAAGTCCACAAGCTGCTATCGGACCAAAATAGCAAGACCGGATCGCCCGCGCACTGCGCCTGCGCGCATACCTGTGTGCGCCGATGGGCGTCGATATCGGCGACAAGATGGCAGTTTCCTCCGATCATACCGTTCTTGCGGGCCTTCCAGAGAATCCGGTTGGTATAAAAGTCATTCACTGGGCACGCTGACACCTCTCTGTTATTTACATACACATTTACCGGTCCATTTTCTTATACATTTACCGATACATTTACATATACCGTTAACCTAAAAACCGTCTTTCCCGCGAAGGCGGGAAAGACGGTTTTTAGTGTAGCGCTCTAACGCCGCCGGTTTTTAGCTGACGGTTCTATGTCAGACGATCTTGACTTGCCGCCGCCATCAGCGCACGCACTGCTTGGCCGTGCCATCCGTCGGCGGCTCGATCATCGGCATCAGGGTCGGCGCCAGCACCGTCAGCAACTGCACCGGCAAGGCACTGGTAAAGTCATAGTCGGCCGACGACGGTCCGTGCACATATGCCGTCATGCTGCCGAAAAAGCGCTCGCCGATGTTGAAGACGAAGGTCGCCGAACGGTTCACGTAACGCGATTCGATCAGCCGTCCACCGCCGCCATACACCTCGAAACGCTGGTCTCCGGTACCGGTCTTGCCGCCCACGGCGATGATGCTGCCGTCGGCCATCTTGAAGGCGGTCTTGACCCGCTTGGCGGTACCGTCCGAGACCACGCCGCGAATCGCATCGGCCACCGCGCGCGCCACTTCCGGCGCCAGGATCTGCTCGCCCGGCGCGCTCTTGGCCTGCTTGACCAGGGTTTCGTACGGCGTGCCTTCGGCAAAATGCAGCGAGTCGATGCGCTGCACCGGCTTGCGCACGCCCTTGTTGACGATAATGCCCATCATCTCGGCCAGCGACGCCGGACGGTCGGCCGACGCGCCCAGGGTCGTCGCATACGACGGCACCAGCGAGTCGAACGGATAGCCCATCTTCTTCCACTGCGCGTGGATCTTCAGGAACGCTTCGACTTCGAGCAAGCCGGCGATGCGGCGGTCCTGCGCGTGCTTGCGGTGGGTGTTGAACAGCCAGGCATACACTTCCTGGCGCTGCTTGACGCTGGCCGCGACCATGTCGGAGTAAGTGGCGGTCGGATTGGCGCGGAAGTAACCGACCAGCCACAGTTCGAGCGGGTGGATGGTGGCCAGGTAGCCGCGGTCGGCCAGCGACATGTTGGCCGGGGCGTACTGGTCGTACATGCGGGCGATGCGCTCGTCCGGCACTTCGTTGGCCGACACCAGGTTGTCCTTCACAAAAGCCGAGAACTGGGCCAGGGTGGCGTTGGGGGCGATCGTGCGGTGCACGTTGGCCAGCCGGGTCGGGGTCGGACGGAAGCTCGCGAGCAGCACTTTTTCGGCGTCGGCCGCGTTCTTGCCCTTGTACTTGTTGTAGAAACGGCCGAGGAACTCGCGCCCTTCGCGGTCGGCGAAGCGGGCCAGGTATTCGGCGCGGCGCGGGTCGTCGGCGTCGGCCAGCAGCGCGGCCGAGGAACCGGGCAGCTGGAACATGTAGTAGCGCACCACGTCGCGCATCAGGCGCACGAACACCAGGTTGGTCGAGCTGCGCAGCGCGTCGCGCACGCTCATGATGCGCGCGTTATCGAGCCGGCTGAAGTTGCCGAAGGTGTGCATGCCGCCACCGGTGAAGAAGCCTTCGGCCGGGCTGCCCGAGTATTTGCGTTCGATCGCCGCTTCCAGCATGGCCGGCAGGTCGCGCGCCGCGCCCGAAGGCAAGGTCAGGAAGTATTCGATCGCCCATTGCGACAGCCGGTCCTTCGGATCGACCACGGTCTTGCGCAATTCTTCGGCGCTCATGCCGTTGAAGCGCTGGTACAGCTGGTCGACGATGTCCATGTAGGTCACCAGGGTACGCAGCTTGGCGGTGGAGCCCAGATCGAGCTTGGCGCCTTCGTTGATATCGAGCGGCTGGTCGTAGTTATCGGTCTGCACGCGCAGGTAGTTGGCCTTCTCGCCGCGTTCCATCAGGGTGAAGCTGTACACCACATTGGCCGGGTCGCCGTTGCCCAGCATGCCCTTGCCGGTCAGGCCGGCCTCGCGCGCGGACTCGGCGTTGCGCAGCTTGCGCAGCATGTCGGTAACGGCTTTTTGCGCTTCCGAGTCGAGCGTGCTGACCACCGACAGGTCGAGCCGGTCCAGGTTGTACAGGCGGGCGTCGCCCAGCAAACCGGCCAGGTGGGTGCGCACGGCGTTCGAGGCCTTGCGCGAGACGAAGGCATTGGCGGCCGGCGGCGCCACGCCGGAACCCTTGGCCGGCTCCAGCCTGACAGCGAGAGCGGTGTCGCGTAGCTGGGTCGTGATCACGCCGGCCTGGGCCAGCACGCGCAGGTGGGTGTTGGTCAGGTTTTCAAGGTCGTTGGCGCCGGCGCCCAGGTAGTGCGCCGGACGGCGCTGGGCGATCATCAGCGACAGCGCCTGCTTGTAGGCCAGCGCAGCCTCGGGCGAGTGCGGATCGTCTTTCAGCGCCTTGTTCATGGCCGCGAAATCGCGCCCGTACCAGACCCACATGCCGTCGCCGATGCCGTTGACTTCACCGTAGCCGAGTTTGGCCGACAGCGGCACCGTGTTGAGGTAGTCGATGACGATCTGGCGCCGCGCCATGGTGGTGTCTTCGCCGTACTGGTAGGCGCGCAGGGTGGCCGAGACCATCTGGCGCGCTTTTTCCGACAGCGAGTTGGTACGTCCGTCCGGCGAGTGGCGGTATTTTTCGATCTGGGTGGCGAGCGTGCTGCCGCCGGCCGAGCGCTTGTCGCCGCCGCTGAACACGTGCAGCGACTTGTCGAAGACGGCCTTGCTGAAACGGTCCCACTCGACCGCCGGATTGCGTTTCGGGTAGGTCGGGTCGAGCAGTTCACGGTTTTCGATGAACAGCAGGCTCTTGACGAGCGAGGACGGCGCATCGTCGAACTTCTCGTAGAAGCGCTCCGGGTAGCGCGCCAAAAACAGCGGCTCGCTGCGGCAGTCGAGGATTTCGAGGCCGACCTTGGTTTTTTCGCGGTAGGTGGCGAACAGGCCCTGGTCGGCCAGTTCGACCATCTTGGGCGACAGGCGCGCCTGCGAATCGATCATGAAGTCGCGCGCCTTGAGCTTGGCCAGGTACTCGGGCATGTTGGCGTAGCCGAGCCGCTCGTCGTACGGGCTGTCGTGCGGGAAGCGGATGTTGGTGCTCGGGCCCTTCTCGACCTTGTAGTTGATCTTCTTGGCGATGCCGGCGAAGTACTTCGCCTGCATGGCCGAGGTGCGCACTTCGTCGAGCAGCCACCAGACGCCGGCCCCCAGCAAGGCCAGCAGCAGCAGCCACAGCACCAGCTTGATGCGGCGCCGGCGCCGGCGCGGAGGGGTGCCTTGCGGCTCGGTGACGTGTTCGGAATGGGGCAAGGTATCGCTGGCGGTGTCGGAATTGGGCAAGGTATCGGCGCTGGTGTTGGTGTTGGTGTTGGTATCGGTATCGGTATCGGTATCGATGTGCGTGCCGGAGGCGCCGGCGGCGCCGTCGGACACGAGGGACAGGTGGGAATGCGGCGCCGCCATGGCGTCGTCCGGCTCGGGCGGCACATGGCCGAGTTGGATCATTGCCGCGCGGGCGCGCAATTTGCGCACCGCGCTGGCGACGATGCGGGGCCGTCGAGAACGACGATTACTTTCCATGATGGCTCAACCGGTTCAAATCAATCGTACCTGCAATCACCGCATCAACCTTCGCCATCGTGCAACGGGTCGCTTCGTGTGATCGGGTGGTCAATCGCATTGCTGATGTATTAAAACTGCACTCGTTAAAATCTCACTCGAATCTCACGCGGGAACGAGTGCTGCACGGTCACCATTCCACCACATCGGGTGACCGTGGCGAAGGCATGTTCAAGAAAACTTGATCTCGCCGTTTGTTTTTCGCAAAAAAACAACGGCTCAGCGCGCCGTGCAAAAGCGCTGCCGCAAAACGCGTCACATGCCGGTCACGCTAGGAGACGGTTCCCGCCTCGTACGGCGCGAATTCGATGCCCATGGCGGCCAGCTGTGCGCACATGTCGGCGAACGCGGTCGCGGTCAGCGCCGGCTCGCCCTTGACGCCCAGTTCGATATGGCCGCGCGTGACCGCGTCGCCCACGCTCGGCAGGCTGAATACCTTGACCGGGGCGAAGCGCGCTTCGAGCGCTTCCATCATCGGATTCAAGGTCGACTCCATCGAGCCGTACACCAGTACCGACTGCTCGCTGTGCGGATCGCGGTTGAACAGGTCGCGGTAGCAGTTGTCGAGCACCCAGGCGATCATCGGCCAGGCCATGACCGGAAAGCCCGGCACGAAGTGATGGGTGCCGACCGTGAAGCCGGCGATCTTGTTGTAGGCGTTGGGGATCAGCGAGGCGCCTTCGGGGAACTCGGCCATTTTGAGGCGGTGCAGGTTTTCCGGGGAGCCAAGGTCGGCTTCCTTGCCCGCTTCACGCGCCATGTCGGCGATGCGCTCTTCGATGTTGAGGCGTCCCTGCGGGTGCAGCGCCAGCGGCACGCCGAGCGCGGTGGCGGCGCACTGGCGCGTGTGGTCGTCCGGGGTGGCGCCGATGCCGCCGCAGGAAAACACGATGTCGCCGCTGGCCATGGTGCGCTTGAGGGTGGCGCTGATGCGCGCCGGATCATCGCCCAGGTACTCGGCCCAGTCCAGCTTGAGGCCGCGCTCGGCCAGCAGCTCCAGCACTTTGGGAAAGTGCTGGTCGCGCCGCTTGCCCGACAAAATTTCGTCGCCGATGATGATCAAACCGATTGCCATGTGATTCTCCGTTGTTGCAAAAATGGTCAGTGTGCCATGAAAGCGCGTCAGGCCGGCGGCGGCGCGCCCGCGTCGGCGGCGGCGGCAACGCCGGCCGGCGGCGTCTTCTGGGCGCGCAGGTCGGCCAGCGCCTGCATGCAGTAGTACTGGAACCAGAGCGCGGTAAATACGAAGATGAGCACATACAGCCAGATCGAGATCGCCGCCAGGAACGGGAACAGCACGAACGAGATGACCGCGCCGCCGAGCCAGACAATGCCGGGCAAGGCGCCGATGAAACCGGAGACGATGCCGATGAAGGTCAGTTGCACGCGGTGGCGGCGCCGGATTTCTTTCATCTCATCGGCGCTGGCATAGTCTTCCAGGGCGTCGTAGACCATCACGCGGGTGGTCAGCGCGCCCCACAGGACCACCTGCACGAGCACCGCCAGCGGCGGCACGATGTACAGCGGCAGGGTCGCGATCCAGACCACCACGAACAGCAGCGAGGTGCTGATGTTGATCGCCAGGCCGGCCATGAAGCTGCCTTCATTCTTCGCTTCGAGCGTGCTGTAATGGCGCGCCGCGACGTGCCGCGTAATCGGCGGCATGGCGGCCACGCCCATGAAGATCAGGGCGGTGACGATCATCAGCGGCAGCAGGAGCAGCATGGCGATCAGCGGCACGATCATGGTTTTGACCGCGCTCATGCCGAACGTGCCGAGCATGCCGCTGGTGGTCTTGAACCAGTCGTGATCCTGGAACAGGGCCTGAACGTAGTCGAGCAGCGGCTGGAAGCCGAAGGCCAGCAGGATGGCCCACAGCAGCACCGACAGCACGAAGGGAATCACCGTCAGCAGCAGCATCCTGGGATTGGCCTGCGAAACAAGGGCGCGGCGGTAGGCGGTGGCGACGGGGCGCCAGGGAGTCTTGGTCATGGAAAGCGGTCAATGATGGTCAAAAAGTCCACGCAGTGTAGCGCGCTTTGGGCGCTCGCGGGGGTGGCGTCAATAGCGCTTCGGCACGGCATGCACTACAATCGCCAATCACACCGATTTACTAAGGAAAACCATGTCCACCATTACCACCGAATCCGGCCTCCAGTACGAAGACACCACCGTTGGCGAAGGCGCCGAAGCGCAAGCCGGCCAGCACGTCACCGTCCATTACACCGGCTGGCTGCGCAACGACGACGGCACCACCGGCGCCAAGTTCGACTCCAGCAAGGACCGCAACGATCCATTCCAGTTTCCGCTGGGCGCCGGCCGCGTGATCAAGGGCTGGGACGAAGGCGTGCAGGGGATGAAAGTCGGCGGCGCCCGCCGCCTGACGATTCCGGCCAGCCTCGGTTACGGTTCGCGCGGCGCGGGCGGCGCGATTCCGCCGAACGCCACGCTCATTTTCGACGTCGAACTGCTGAAGGTTTAAGCATGCCGATGAGCGCCCTGCGCTACGCGCTGGCGCTGCTGGTGCTGGCCGCGTCAAATGGCTGCGCGGTCGTCGCGGTGACCGGCGCGGTGGTCAGCGCCGGCGCCGCGGTCGGCTCGGCCGCCGTTGGCGCCGGGGTCGCGGTGACCAAGGGCGCGGTGAAGGTGGCCACGTATCCGTTCCGCGACAGCGATGAGGAAAAGGCGGCCAAAGCCAGGGCGCAGGCCGCAGACGCGGACTGAGTAAGTGCGCATGAATTCGTGTAGTTTCCAGCTTCCACAAGCGGCGCCTTGCAAGGCATCCGCTTGCGTTCGCCATAATCCAGCCTGGCCTCGTCGCGCGATTCTTTCACTGCCACACCGCACGTCCGGCAGGCTGCTACTTCGCACCGCCAGCGCTCAAGGCTGCCGCCACCACTGCCTCGATATCAATCCGTTTCAAGCCTTGATTGACGATCTTGCGCACGCGCTCGCCCTCGGCGTTGGAGCGAAAGCAAATGTAGAGCTGCTTGTCTTCCAACAGGCGGGGATGGAAACGCAGCGCCGGCGCCACGGCGCGCAGGTCGGCGTCGTTGAGGATCAGGTGTTCGTACACCCGCCGGTCGATCAATACCAGCGGGACCCGCTTGGCGGCGAGCTTGCGCAGATTTTGCTTGTCGTTCACCGCGGTATCGACCATTTGCGCTCCCTGGCGTACCCGCGCGTCAAACTCGCTCGTATTGACATAACCTTCGACGACGCCGATACGATACCTCGACAGGTCGGCCATGGTTTCCCATTGAACCGGTGCGTCCGCGTGGTAAGCAAAGCCGAGCGGGCCGCTGCCGATCGGGTCGGACACGAGAAAGTCGAGTGCCCGCCCGGCCGAGAGGTATTCGGGGTAATACCCGGCAAATGGAGAATCGTGTTTGATCAGGGCGATGGTCCGCGACCATGGAAAGTAGTGAACTTCCAGGCGATACCCCATGCTGGCAAGCGCGGCGGCGATCACCGCCGTCGTCGCGCCTTGCTGGGGCAGCGCCGCGCCGGTATACGGAGGCCATTCGAGCGAGGAGAGACGTATGATGCGGCTGGCATCGGCCAGCACCGGGCGCGCGGGAGTACCGGCTGCGGCGACGCTACAGAACAGCATGGCCAGGCCGCAAGCCCACGCCGAAAGAACCTGTCCGCCCGCTCGCATCATAGGCACCACTGATCAAGACAACGTTATGTCGATACGAAATCATACACCCAAACAGCGAAATTTACCCTGAGGAAATTTTTTATCCAGGACCCGGCCCGCGCCGCCACGTTTTTGGCTGCAAGCCTGCTCAATCCGGGACAAGCAGCCCATTACCGTCCTCGGCCACAGCCAGGGAAGGCTCCGGCAGCGAAGCTGAGCATCCCCTCTAATCTCTTGCGCTTTTCCGGCGTTTGGCGTGCAAGCTGCGCTAAGATTCTCATCCTTCATTTCAGCCACCCCAGGAGATACGATGAGTTTGCAGGAACAGTTTGACCAGGCCTTGGCCGATTCCAAAAATCTGCCCGAGCGCCCCGATAATCAAACCTTATTGAAGATTTACGCGCTCTACAAACAGGCATCGGCCGGCGACACCGACGGCAACCGTCCCGGCATGACCGACTTCGTCGCCCGTGCCAAGTACGATGCGTGGGATGCCGTGAAAGGCACCTCGAAGGACGACGCCATGCAGCAGTACGTCGACCTGATCGAAGAATTGAAGGGCTGACCAGCCACCCCGGCGCGGCCGCTTCAGGCTGCGCCGAAGACCGCTTTGAGCTTTTCCGTCACTTTCGCCTCGATCGCCGGCGCGAACGCACTCATCAGGAACCCCAGGCGGATATGCATCGCCACCCGCTGCGCTTCCAGCGCCAGCGATCCATGCACGCCACTGCGCTCGAAATGCAGGACGTCGCCCTGCCACGCACACTCCAGGCCATATTCCGCGGCAATCTTGTCGGCCACTTTCTGGGCCGCTTCGCGCGCCTTGTTGGGTGTCAGGCTATGCTCCTGAACGATGCTGATGTCAGCCATGACTTTCCTTGTTGTGTTTTTCGCGCACATGATACCTTGTTGCGCTCAGGCCGCCTAGTTCGCCCTGCCGCGCCGCTTCCCGTCCTATAATGCTTTTCGGCTACTTTTTATCGGAATGACATGAGCGACATGCAACTCATCGCCGCGATCCTGTTCGGACTCGCCCTGGCCCACACCTTTGCCGCCAAGAGTTTCGAGCGCCTGGCCGACCGCTATCCGCGCCACGCCGGGCTGTTCCATTTCTTCGGCGAAGTTGAGGTCGTGTTCGGCCTGTGGGCGCTGGTGCTGATCCTGGCCATGGCCTTCCTGGTCGGCGGCCAGGAAGCCATCGCCTACGCCGAATCGCGCACCTACACCGAACCGCTGTTCGTGTTCGTGATCATGGTGGTGGCGGCGTCCAGGCCGGTGCTCGAAGCGATCCGCGCCGTCATCGCCACCCTGGCCCGCCTGGTGCCGCTGCGCACGCCGCTGGTCAACGTGTGGCTGTGCCTGGCGCTGGTGCCGCTGATCGGCTCGCTCATCACCGAACCGGCCGCCATGACCCTGGCCGCGCTGATGCTGGCGCCGCAGATCTTTCGCAAGGACATGCCCGAGTGGCTCAAGTACGCCGCCCTCGGTGTGCTGTTCGTCAATGTGTCGATCGGCGGCACCCTGACCTCGTTCGCCGCGCCGCCGGTGCTGATGGTGGCCTCCACCTGGAACTGGGACAGCGCCTTCATGGCCTCGACCTTCGGCTGGCGCGCCGCCATCGCCGTGCTCATCAACGCGACCGTGGTGACCGTCATGCTGCGCAAGCACATCATCGACGCACCGGCGCCGGCGTCTGGCGCGGTCAAGGTGCCGCTGCTGGTGAGCGCGATCCACCTGGCTTTTTTGGCCGCCGTGGTCGGCTTTGCCCACCATCCGGTCATCTTCATGGGCCTGTTCATGTTCTTCATCGGCTTTACCCATGCCTACGACAAGTACCAGAATCCCCTGATCCTGAAGGAAGGCTTGCTGGTCGGCTTCTTCCTGGCCGGGCTGGTGGTGCTGGGCGGCATGCAGCAATGGTGGCTGCAGCCGATTGTGTCGAGCCTGGGGCCGACCGCGCTGTTCTTCGGCGCCGTGGGCCTGACCGCGATCACCGACAATGCCGCCCTCACCTACCTCGGCTCGCTCATTGCCGGCTTGTCCGACCAGGCCAAATACATGCTGGTGGCCGGCGCGGTGGCCGGCGGCGGCCTGACCATCATCGCCAACGCCCCCAATCCGGCCGGTGCGGCCCTGCTGCGCGATGGCTTCGAGGATGAGTCGATCGGTGTGGCCGGACTGCTGGCGGGCGCGCTGCCGCCGACCATCGTGGCCATGATCGCCTTCCTGCTGTAGCGGCAATTGCGGGCCGCGTTTGCGCCGCATCAAACCCGCGCCCCCTTATCAGGGTGACCATTTCTGTTCAGTTCGCTTGAATTGGCAGGAAAACAAGTCTTGGTTTTTGAGCAAAAATGCCCGTGTGTGCGGGTGCAACGGCGCATTTGCTTATGTGGATTGTGTATAAGCCTGAATTGTGGGAATAAGCGAATTGCCTTAAAATACAGTGCTTTGCTATGGTCGGCGTAAGCCCTTCGCCACCGGCCCGCAGCACCCTTTTCACTGATAGGACTGTTATGACCCACGTTGTCACCGAATCGTGCATCAGCTGTCGTTACACCGATTGCGTCGATGTATGCCCGGTAGATTGTTTCCGGGAAGGCCCGAATTTTCTGACGATCGATCCGGACGAGTGCATCGATTGCGCTGTGTGCGTGGCCGAATGTCCCGTCAACGCCATCTTTGCGGAAGAAGATGTGCCGGCCGACCAGCAGCAGTTCATCAAGATCAACGTTGAACTGGCGCGCGCCTGGCCGTCCATCACCAAGACCAAGCCGGCCTTGCCCGACGCGGAACAGTGGAAAGACGTCCAGAACAAGATCGATCAGCTGATCCGTTAAGCCAGCCAGCAGCCCCGCCGGACCGCCCTCGCGGGCCGGCGCCAGGGTTCGCGCCAGCAAGATCGTCTCCATCGTGGCACACTGTCGGCCATCCGCAGCAACGCCCGATGCAGCGCTGCAAGCAGCAACCCCACCCCAAAATCAACAGGAAGTAAGCGCATGACTATCATCGCCAACCATGAAGCAGGCAGCGTCGCTGCCAATAGTTCCTTTGCCGGCGCCATCGAGTCCGATGCCGTGATCATCGGCGCAGGCCCGGTCGGATTGTTCCAGGTGTTCGAGCTCGGCTTGCTGGAAATCAAGGCCCATGTGATCGATTCGCTGCCGGCCGTGGGCGGCCAGTGCGTGGAACTGTATCCCGACAAGCCGATCTACGATATCCCGGCGGTACCGGTGTGCACCGGCCAGGAACTGACCGACAACCTGCTCAAGCAGATCGAGCCGTTCGAGCCGACCTTCCACCTGAACCAGGAAGTGACCGTGGTGCAGCGCCGTGAAGACGGCCGTTTCAACGTCGAAACATCGACCGGCACCCAGTTCATCACCAAGACCATCTTCATCGCGGCCGGCGTCGGTTCGTTCCAGGCGCGCACGATCAAGGTCGACGGCATCGAAGCCTTCGACGGCACCCAGGTGCACTACCGCGTCAAGGACCCAAGCCAGTTCGAAGGCAAGAACCTGGTCATCTGCGGCGGCGGCGACTCGGCGCTGGACTGGGCCTTGAATTTTGTGGGCAAGGCCGAATCGGTGGTGCTGCTGCACCGCCGCGAAGACTTCCGCGCCGCCCCGGCCTCGGTGGCCAAGATGAAGGCCCTGTGCGAAGCCTACGAAATGCAGCTGATCATCGGCCAGGTCACCGGCTTCGATGAAAAAGACGGCAAGCTGAGCGAAGTCAAAGTGACCGGCGCCGACGGCGTGACCCGCCGCGTACCGCTCGACATGCTGCTGGTGTTCTTCGGCCTGTCGCCGAAACTCGGCCCGATCGCCGAATGGGGCCTGGACATCGAGCGGCGCCAGCTCAAGGTGCAGAGCACCGAAAAGTTCGAAACCAACGTGCCGGGCATTTTTGCCGTGGGCGACATCAACACCTATCCGGGCAAGAAGAAGCTGATCCTGTCGGGCTTCCACGAAGCGGCGCTGGCCGCCTTCGGCGCGGCGCCCTACATCTTCCCGGACAAGAAGATCCACATGCAGTACACGACCACGTCGCCGAAACTGCACAAGATCCTCGGTGTCGAGACCCCGACCTTCGACTGACAAGCGCGCATGCCGGATCAGTCTTACCGCCACAACAGATGCCCCGCCCAGTCGGGGCATTTTTCATGCTGCGTTAGGTAGCTCATAAACGCAGCGCAGCATTGTGTGATAAAACGGTGTATCGAACACGCTTGGCTTGCCTGAAACTGACAGCCGCGCTGACTTTCCAACAAGAACGCTAAATTGCAGACCGGCCTTTCAAATGGCCTATAATTCATCAGCACACCTTACGCAAACGATTGCAAGGCAACGACTACCACGAAGGAATATGTATGCTTTACCAATTGCACGAGATGCAACGCTCATTCCTGACGCCACTGATGCAGTGGGCCGACGCCTCATCCAAACTCTTTTCCAATCCGGTGTCCCCGTTCGCGCACACGCCGTTCGCGCAGCGGATCGCCGCTGGCTACGAGCTGATGTACCGACTCGGCAAGGATTACGAAAAACCGGCTTTCGACATCACATCGACCGTCATCGACGGCGAAACGGTCGGCATCATGGAGCAGGTCGTCCAGACCCGTCCGTTCTGCCGCCTGCTGCACTTCAAAAAAGACCTGAACGACAAGGCCATTGAAAAGCTGGGCCAGCCGAAAGTGCTGCTGGTCGCGCCGCTGTCCGGCCACCATTCGACCCTGCTGCGCGATACCGTGCGCGGGCTCCTGACCGGGCATGACGTGTACATCACCGACTGGACCGATGCGCGCATGGTGCCGCTGACCGAAGGCGCGTTCCACCTGGACGACTATATCTACTACGTGCAGGATTTCATTCGCCTGCTCGCACCCGATCTGCATGTGATTTCGGTGTGCCAGCCGACCGTGCCGGTGCTGGCCGCGATCTCGCTGATGGCCACCGCCAAGGATCCGAAGCTGCCGAAAACCATGACCATGATGGGCGGCCCGATCGATCCGAGCAAGTCGCCGACCGCGGTCAACGACCTGGCCATCGAAAAGCCGTTTTCGTGGTTCGAAAACACCGTGATCTACGCGGTGCCGGCCAACTATCCGGGCTTCGGGCGCAAGGTCTATCCGGGCTTCCTGCAGCACGCCGGCTTCATCGCCATGAACCCGGGCCGCCACGCGCAGAGCCACCGCGAGTTCTACAACCACCTGGTGGCGGGCGACGACGAACCGGCCGAAGGCCATCGCCAGTTCTACAACGAGTACAACGCGGTGCTCGACATGCCGGCCGAGTACTACCTCGACACCATCAAGACCGTGTTCCAGGAACACCGCCTGCCGAAAGGCACGTGGACCGTCGGCGGCAAGCTGGTGCGTCCGCAGGACATCACCACGGTGGCCCTGTTTACGGTCGAAGGCGAGTTGGACGACATCTCCGGCGCCGGCCAGACCCAGGCCGCGCATGATCTGTGCAGCGGCATTCCGGCCGACATGCAGCAGGATTTCGTGGCGCCGAAATGCGGCCACTACGGCATCTTCTCGGGCCGCCGCTGGCGCGAAGTGATCTGCCCGAAGATCGGCGAATTCATCCTCAAGCACGGCTGATTTCCAGTCCGCCGCAAAGAATGCCGCACGCGGGTCGATTCCCGTCTGCGGCATTTTTTTCGCCGGCCGCGGCGCGCGCGCTGAGGATGGCGGGCGGCGACTATAATGTCGCTTTCCCACCCGTTTGCCGCCCGCCGCCGTGACCAAGACCCTGGCCGACCACATCGAAGACCTGCTGCCGCAGACCCAGTGCACCAAATGCGGCTACCCCGCCTGCCGCCCGTATGCGCAAGCGATCGCCGGGGGCGCGGCCGACATCAACCAGTGCCCGCCGGGCGGCATCGAGGGCGTGGCGCGCCTGGCCGCGCTGCTGGGGCGCAAGGTCATCCCGATCAATCCGGCCAACGGCGTCGAACGTGCGCGCCCGGTGGCGTTTATCGATGAAGCGCTGTGCATCGGCTGCACCCTGTGCATCCAGGCCTGCCCGGTCGATGCGATCATGGGCGCGGCCAAGCAGATGCACACGATCCTGCCAAGCCTGTGCACCGGCTGCGACCTGTGCGTGGCGCCCTGCCCGGTCGACTGCATCAGCATGATGCCGGTGACGGGCGAGCGCACCGGCTGGGCCGCGTGGTCGCAGGAGCAGGCCGACAGCGCGCGCGACCGGCACGACTTCCGCAACGCGCGCCTGCAGCGCGAGCGCGAGGAAAACGATGCGCGCCTGGCCGCCAAGGCGGTCGCCAAGATGCAGGAAGTGACCGCGCAGCCGACCAACACCCCCGAAGAAGTCGCCGAGAAGGAGCGCAAGCGCGCCATCATCGCCGCCGCCATGGAACGCGCGCGCCAGAAGGCGGCGCCGCCCACGGAACAATGAGATGAATTTAGCAAAACGTACTGACATTTTCACCCGCCTGCGCACCGCCAATCCGCACCCGACCACGGAACTGGACTACACCACGCCCTTTGAACTCCTGATCGCGGTGCTGCTGTCGGCCCAGGCGACCGATGTGGGTGTGAACAAGGCCACGCGCCGCCTGTATCCGGTGGCGAACACCCCGGCGGCCATCCTGGCGCTGGGGATCGACGAACTCGAATCGTACATCCAGACCATCGGCCTGTATCACACCAAGGCCAGGAACGTGATGGCGACCTGCCAGATACTGATCGACCTGCACGGCGGCGAAGTGCCGCATTCGCGCGAGGCGCTCGAAGCGCTGCCGGGCGTGGGACGCAAGACCGCCAACGTGGTGCTCAATACGGCCTTTGGCGACCCGACCATCGCGGTCGACACGCATATTTTCCGGGTGTCGAACCGGACCGGCATCGCACCGGGCAAGGATGTGGTGGTGGTCGAGCAAAAGCTGCTCAAGTTCGTGCCCAAGGAGTTTTTGCAGGATGCGCACCACTGGCTGATCCTGCACGGGCGCTACACCTGCATCGCGCGCAAACCCTTGTGCTGGAACTGCATGATCGCCGACTTGTGCGAATACAAGGCGAAGACGCCGGCGCCGGCGCTGAAGTAGTCTCTCGACCAGGCGCACTTTTTTGGAGAATCGCATGACAGACGAAGTGCTTCACCAGAACGGCGCACGGTTGCGCGCCGTGCGCGCCGACATCACCACCTTGCAGGTCGATGCCATCGTCAACGCCGCCAACTCGTCCCTGCTGGGCGGCGGCGGGGTCGACGGCGCGATCCACCGCGCGGCCGGGCCGGAGCTGGTGCACGAATGCCGCCTGCTCGGCGGCTGCAAGACCGGCGAAGCCAAGGCCACCGGCGCGTATGGTCTGGCCGCCAAATGCATCGTCCACACGGTCGGCCCGGTCTGGCGCGGTGGCGACAATGGCGAAGCGGCGCTGCTGGCGAGCTGCTACCGGCGCGCCATCGGGATTGCCTCTGCGCGCTCGCTGGCGTCGATCGCCTTCCCGGCGATCAGCACCGGCATCTACGGCTACCCGGCGGCACTGGCCGCCAACGTGGCGGTGACCACCGTGCGCGAAGCGCTGCAGGATGCGCCAGGCATCCGCGACGTGGTGTTCTGCTGTTTTTCAGGCGCCGACCTGGCGCTGTACGAAGCGGCGCTGGAAGCGCGCGCATGATTTCAACACAGTACGTGAGCCGCATCGCGCTGCTGCGCGAGCGGGTCGACTCGTTCGAGCGCTATCCATTTTGCCTGCCGGCCGTGCGTTCGCTGCACGAACTGGCGCTGCATTCGAAGGTGACCTTCGTCATCGGTGAAAACGGGGCCGGCAAATCGACCCTGCTCGAAGCGATCGCCGTGTCGCTCGGTTTCAATGCCGAAGGCGGCACCAAAAACTTCAGGTTCGGCACGCGCCGCTCGCATTCGGAACTGCACGAGTATCTGCGCGTGAGCAAAGGCTTCCGGCGCTGGCGCGACGGCTTCTTTTTGCGGGCCGAGAGCTTCTTCAATGTCGCCACCGAAATCGAGCGCCTGGATGAAGGCGCCGGCGGGCCGCGCATCATCGACTCCTACGGCGGCGTGTCGCTGCACGAACAGTCGCATGGCGAGTCCTTCCTGGCCTTGATGACCGAACGCTTCGGCGGCAAGGGCCTGTACATACTCGACGAGCCGGAGGCGGCGCTGTCGCCGCAGCGCCAGCTGGCCGTCCTCTCGCGCATGCACGACCTGGTGCTGGACGACTCGCAGTTCATCGTGGCGACCCATTCACCGATCCTGATGGCCTACCCCGGCGCGCGCATCTACCAGTGCGGCGCCGACGGCATTAGCGAAGTGGCGTACGAGGACACCGAGCACTTCCAGGTCACGCGCGATTTCCTGCTCAACCCGGAGCGCACCTTGCGCGAACTGCTCAAGCGCTAGCCTCCTAACCGTCAGGTCGGGGTGTCGACGACGTCCCAGTCGGCGTGCTGGAAGCGCACCAGCCAGTTGAGGGCGTGGTGACGTTCCATCACCACGTCGGCATCGGCGCCGAAGTCGGCACCGGTCTTTTTCAGGCGGATCTGGCGGATATTCCAGTGCAGGCGGTAAGTCTGGTCGAGCGCGTCGACAATCTGGCTGGCGTCGCGCAGTTGCGGCCCGCGCATCTCGATCTGGCGCGCCACCGCGGCGGCGGTGTCGCACGGCGCATCCGGGTACGGCAGCTCGCCGACCATGCCCAGCGCCCACTGCAGCACATACAGGCTCTCGTAACGCCACAGGAACTGCGCGCATTCGTGCTCGGAAGGCGACTCCAGCGCGAGAAAAGCGCGTTCGGCCGGCGACAGGCTGTCTTCGGCCAGCGGCATTTTGTCGAGCAAGGTGGCGACCGCCATCGGCTCGCCCGCAGCCACCGATTCGGCGCGCAGGGCCACCAGCAGCAAGGCGCGAGCGCGGCCGATCACTTCGTCGCGCTCGCGCAGGGTCAGCTCTTCTTCGCACACCAGCGGCGGCAGGCTGTCCGGCACCGCGATGCCGCGCGCGGCCAGCATGGCTTCGGTGGCGGCCTTGCGCGTCCACGCCTGCGCCGGATACGGCACCTTGGCATCGGCGGTGGCCTGGCCGTCGGCGCTGCTGATCAGTACATGGCCGCCGGGATCGCGTACATGGCCGTCCGGCGTAAACAGCAGCGCGTTCGCATCGCGCGCCCAGGCGTGCAGCCCGGGCAGCGCGTCGTCGGCCACCTCCATGCTCAGGTGATGCTGGACCCGCTGCATGTGCAGGATGACATGGTACTTATCGCGCGTCATCGCTTCGGTACCGCGGCTGAACACATAGCCGCAGAAGCTGTGCAGGTGGCCCAGCAGCTCGCCGTCGGACAGGTCGCGCCGTCCTTGCAGCGCGTGGGCAAAGGCCGGCTGCGCGATGGTGTGGCGCGTGCAGTAGACGTTGTAAAGGGTCGTCGCGCCGGTGGGCGCGGCCGGAACGACAGCCTGGGGGCGGGCGAACAGTCGCTTGAGTGAATTGATCATGGGGCTCGGTGGAACGATGGCGAAATTGCCATCATACCGGCGCGGCGCGCTTTTCGGCAGGATCATTGCGCCGTGCGGCCGTGCGCACCCGCAAACGCCGCTTCGCTACTCTTCGATGGTCAGCACATTGCCGCTGTCGTCGACGGTGGCGGTGACGCTGTTTTCAACCGTCTCGCCGGCCGCGCTCTTGCCGCGAAAAGTGGTCCGCACGCTCATGCCGCCGCCGGTATCGAGATGGGTCGTTTCCACATGCTGGTAGCTGGCCGGGTTCATCATGGTGCGCTTGAGTTCCGCCTGCAGCTTGAGATGCGCGCCGCTGCGCTTGTCGAACTGGCGCGCCAGCATCGCTTCGCGGCCCATGGCGTCGCTGGCGCGCTCCGTCTCGGCCTGTTCGCGCGCGCTGCGCTCTTTCAGTTCCGCGTCGAGCATGGCCACCCTGGAGGCGAAGCGCGGATTCGATGGATCGAGCGCCGCCAGGCGCGTGTAGATGGCCAGGCGCTGGCGCAGCGGCAGCGCCGTTTCGTCCTTCAGGCCGGCCTGGGTCTGGATGATCTGGATCGATACGCGCAGCTTGCCGATGTCGGGATCGGCCCGGCCGGCGGCGGACTTGTCGATCAGCGCCAGCGCTTCGGTCAGCAAGCCCTGGTCGCGCTTGGCGGTAATCTCGGCCACCAGGGCCGGCTTGGCGGCCAGGAAGCGCGCCTGCTGGCCCTCGCGCGCGTTAGAGAGGGCCTGGGCCTTCTCGCGCTCGCGCAGCGCTTCCTTCTCTTCGATCACATCGAAATTTTGCGAGAAGCCGATCCAGGCCTGCGCGATGAACAGCACGATCAAGGCGATGGCCAGGCCGCCGCCGCCCAGGTTCACGCCGCTACGCTCGATGATGAAGCGGCGCGATGGCGGCGCGCACACCAGCACGGCGAGCAGGGTCGCGAAGAACACCAGCACGCTGTAGGTGAACATGTAATAGAAGAACCCGAGCATCAGGAACGCCAGCACGCCGATCCAGCTCAGGAATTTGAAGAAGAACGCTTTCATGGGGATTGGCACGCTTCAGGCAGACGATAAGGGGCATCGCAGCTTTTACGATGGATGCCTGAAGCGTAACTGATCCAATGCTTGAATGCAATGTTTCTGGAGCGCGGCACGAGGCCGCGTCCGGATCAGAGCAGGACCAGATTGTCGCGGTGGATCAGCTCCGGGCCTTCCAGGAAGCCCAGCAGTTTTTCGATCTCGGACGAGGGCTTGCGCAGGATGCGGCGCGCTTCGCCGCTGGTGTAGTTGGACAGCCCGCGCGCGATCTCGGTGCCGTCTTCGGCCAGGCAGGTGATGACGGCGCCGCGTCCGAACTCGCCGCGCACTTCGATCACGCCGATCGGCAGCAGCGACTTGCCTTCTTTTGAGAGCTTTTGCACCGCGCCGGCGTCGAGCACCACCTTGCCGGCGGTGTGCAGATGGTCCGACATCCACTGCTTGCGCGCGGTCAGGCGCCCGGTCTGGGCGCGCAGTTCGGTGCCGATCGCTTCGCCGGCGGCCAGGCGCGTGAGCACGTCGCTGTCGCGGCCCCAGGCGATGATGGTGTGCGCGCCCGAGCCGGCGGCGCGCCTGGCGGCCAGGATCTTGGTCAACATGCCGCCGCGCCCGATGCTGCTGCCGGCGCCGCCGGCCATCGCTTCGAGCGCCGGGTCGCCCGCCTCGCCATGGGCGATCAGCACCGCTTGCGGGTCCTTGCGCGGGTCGGCGCTGTACAGGCCCTGCTGGTCGGTGAGGATGACCAGGGCGTCGGCTTCGATCAGGTTGGCCACCAGGGCACCGAGGGTGTCGTTGTCGCCGAACTTGATCTCGTCGGTGACGACGGTATCGTTCTCGTTGATGATCGGGACCACACCCAGGCGCAGCAAGGTGGTGAGCGTGGAGCGCGCGTTCAGGTAGCGTTCGCGGTCGGCCAGGTCGGCGTGGGTGAGCAGCACCTGGGCCGTGCCGAGGCCGTGCGCGCGAAAGCTGGTTTCGTAGATCTGCGCCAGGCCCATCTGGCCGACCGCGGCGCAGGCCTGCAGTTCGTGGATGTCGGTCGGGCGCTTCTCGAAGCCGAGGCGCAGCATGCCTTCGGCGATGGCGCCGGAGCTGACCATGACGACTTCTTTGCCGAGGGCGCGCAGGGCGGCGATTTGCGCGGCCCAGCGCGCGATGGCGGCGTGATCGAGTCCGCGTCCGTCGTTGGTGACGAGCGAGGAGCCGACTTTGATGATGATGCGGGTAGCGGTCTGGATGACGGAGTTCATGGGGGCGGCGGTTCTTGTCAGCGCGGGCGCAAGGCAAGCAGCAGGAGGCCTGCCGCCAGTTCGATCCCGCAAACGATTAACAACAATCCCTGGGGCAGGCCGATGGCGAAGGCCGCGACAAAGCGGCCGGCCGGCTGCGCCAGGACGAACAATGCGGTGATATCGCCGAGGACAGGCTGGTCGGCCTGCCTTGCTGCCAGCAGCGCCAGGGCGGCGGTAGCCACCCTGACGCCGACATACATGGCGAAGAACTGGCTGTAGCCGTTCACGCCAACGAGAAAGACGCCCATGGCGATCGCCACCCGGTCCGGGTCCAGCAAGGCCGCGAGTGCGGCCAGCGAACTGGCAAGGGCGATCAGGTTCAGAAGCTGCGCGCGCAGCTTCTGCCGGGTGTTCTGAGCTGGAAGTTTGTTGATGATCAAATGTGCCGAAATCGCCCTGAGGCAAGGAGTAAAAGCGGAGCAAGGCTGGTGCCTTGCGAGCATTTTCGACGCAGTATCGGGGCGATTGTCGGCATATTTGTTCAACAAACTTTCAACTCAGAATACCCTGCATGGGTATTACCAACTCAGGACAACTTAGTCGAGGATCTTGAAGCGCGGATCGTCCGGGTCGATCGACGCAATGCCGCGTGCTTCTTCGGTCATCTGCGTTTCTTCGGCGCGGTGCTCGCTCTTCTTGATGGTCTCGAGGTGCAGGTAGATGGCGTTGACCAGCTCCGGGCAGCCTTCGTGGCTCAGGGCCGAAATTTCGAACACAGGACCCTTCCAGGCCATGCGCTTGACGAAATCCTTGACCAGCTTCTTGCGGTCTTCTTGCGGCACCACATCGAGCTTGTTCAAGACGAACCAGCGCGGCTTGTCGACCAGCGACTCGTCGTACTTTTCGAGTTCCTTGATCAGGGCCTTGGCTTCCTTGACCGGATCGACATTGGTCTCGAACGGGGCCATGTCGACGATGTGCAGCAGCAGGCCGGTACGCTGCAGGTGGCGCAGGAACTGGTGGCCGAGGCCCGCGCCTTCGGAAGCGCCTTCGATCAGGCCGGGAATGTCGGCGATCACAAAGCTCTTCTCGTGCGACACGCGCACCACGCCCAGGTTCGGGTGCAGGGTGGTGAACGGGTAGTCGGCGATCTTCGGCTTGGCGTTCGAGACGGCCGTGATGAAGGTCGACTTGCCGGCGTTCGGCATGCCCAAGAGGCCCACGTCGGCCAGCACTTTCAGTTCCAGGCGCAGTTCGCGTCGTTCGCCTTCCTTGCCCTCGGTCTTTTGACGCGGGGCGCGGTTGGTCGAGGACTTGAAGTGGATATTGCCCCAGCCGCCCTCGCCGCCCTTGGCCAGCAGTTCGGTCTGGCCGTGTTCGGTCAAGTCGGCGATGATCTCGCCGTTGTTGTTATCGACGATCAAGGTGCCGACCGGCATGCGCATATAGATATCTTCCGCGCCCTTGCCATAGCAGTCCGCGCCGCGGCCTGGTTCGCCGTCCCTGCCCTTGTGCATTTTGGAGTAACGGAAGTCGACCAGGGTGTTGATGTTGCGGTCCGCAACGGCCCAGATGGAGCCCCCCTTGCCGCCGTCGCCGCCGTCCGGGCCGCCGAAAGGCCGGAATTTCTCGCGACAGAACGATGCGCAGCCATTGCCGCCGTCGCCGGCGATGACCTCGATTTTTGCTTCGTCGATAAACTTCATATTTTGTGCCGCCCTAAAACTAAAAAGGCCCTACCGTGGGCAGAGCCTTTCAATGGAAGGCTTGCGCCTTACAAATGTGCGCCATGACAGCGCGGATACAACTTACGCTGCGACTGCTGCTGGAGCTGCGTCGTTAGCAACAACGGTAACGAACTGCTTCGAGCCTGCGCCCTTGACAACGAACTTCACCTTGCCGTCGACCAGCGCGAACAGGGTGTGATCCTTGCCGGTGCCGACGTTTTCGCCTGCGCGCACCGGGGTGCCGCGCTGACGGATGATGATGCCGCCGGCATTGATGGTCTGGCCGCCGTAGACTTTAACGCCAAGGCGTTTTGATTCTGAGTCACGGCCGTTGCGCGTTGTGCCGCCGCCTTTTTTGTGTGCCATTTAAATACTCCTGGATAGCTGGTTAACTTTGGACTGATCTAGCCGGGCGCTTGCGCGCCTGGCACCCGGAATTAACCGTTGATCGAAACGATTTGAATTTCGGTGAAATTCTGGCGATGGCCCTGATGCTTTTGGTAGTGCTTACGACGACGCATCTTGAAAATCTTCACTTTATCGTGACGACCGTGTGCCACAACAGTTACCAGTACCGTTGCACCTTCGACCAATGGCGCACCAAACTTGATGGTGTCGCCCGCGCCTACTGCGAGAACTTGATCGATGGTGAGTTCGGAACCAATGTCTGCCGGTATCTGTTCTACTTTAAGTTTTTCGCCAGCGACAACTTTGTATTGTTTGCCACCGGTTTTTATGACCGCGTACATGATAGGAAACCTCATCAAATGTTAAAAAATTCCCTGGCCGGAGCCGGGGGAACCGCAGATTATACATGGATTGGTTTTTTTCGTCAAAAGTCATGCACAAGGCCACATGTTCGTGGTATGTCGACAACTACAAGGCGCTGGGCGGGCCGGCGCCGCGCTGTACGGCCAGGCGGGCGTAACCGTTGAGCATGGGGCGGAAACAGGCGGCTTGTCGTATAATCGCCGCACCTAACGTCCATTGCAGGTTCGCCTTGTCCGCCGCCATCTTACACGCACAACAAAATTCCATCGCCCAATCGATCGCTCCGGACATGGAGGCAGTCAACACGGTGATCCGCGCGCGCCTGCATTCCGAGGTCAGCCTGGTCAACCAGATTGCCGAATACATCATCAGCGCCGGAGGCAAGCGCATCCGCCCCGTGCTGGTATTGCTGGTGGCAAACGCCTATGGTTACAAGGGCACGGCCCACCATGAGCTGGCCGCCGTGGTCGAATTCATCCACACCGCCACCCTGCTGCACGACGACGTGGTCGACGAATCGTCGATGCGGCGCGGGCGCCAGACCGCCAACGCGCTGTTCGGCAACGCGGCATCGGTGCTGGTGGGAGACTTCTTGTACTCGCGCTCGTTCCAGATGATGGTTGGCCTGAACAATATGCGCGTGATGCAGATCCTGTCGGACGCGACCAACGTGATCGCCGAAGGCGAAGTGCTGCAGTTGCTGAACATGCACGATCCGGATGTATCGCAAGAAAGCTACCTGAAAGTCATCCGCTCCAAGACGGCCAAGCTGTTCGAAGCGGCGGCGGAACTGGGCGCGCTCATTTCCGGCGCCAACGATGACGAGATCAGCGCGGCCGGCGAATACGGCCGCTCGCTGGGCACGGCCTTCCAGCTGATCGATGACGTGCTCGACTACGCGGGCG
Organism: Massilia mucilaginosa; assembly: GCF_011682145.1. GTDB lineage: Bacteria > Pseudomonadota > Gammaproteobacteria > Burkholderiales > Burkholderiaceae_D > Telluria_A > Telluria_A mucilaginosa. Next base: position 3,906 of record NZ_WHJH01000032.1, on the reverse strand, counting down.
ACGCCAGCGAAATCGGCAAGAACGTCGGCGACGACCTGCGCGAAGGCAAGCCGACCCTGCCGCTGATCTGGCTGATGGAAAACGGCACGCCCGAGCAGCGCGAGCTGGTGCGCAACTGCATCGAACAAGGCGACGAGCAGCATTTCGATGCGATTCTGGCGGCGGTCACCAGCAGCGGCGCGCTCGACTTCACGCGGCGCGAGGCGGAAATCGCCGCCAAGCGGGCGGCGCACGCCATTGAAGGATTGCCGGATAGTTTGTACAAGCAAAGCCTGCTGCAACTGTGTAGCTTCGCAGTTGACAGGAACCACTGAGCGGCATAATTTATCAGGTGTGAGATCTGACCACCCGTCGGGGTGTGGCTCAGCCTGGTAGAGCGCTGCGTTCGGGACGCAGAGGCCGGAGGTTCGAATCCTCTCACCCCGACCAGCATGCTTGTTTCGCCATTGCGCAGCGCTGGTCCGGACAGCATCGGCACATCCTGTCCGGCGCCTCGTCGATCGCACCGCCCGAGGCTCGCCCCTCCGCGGTATCGAGCACCGGCAGTCAAGCACCCCTGCCTTGGCGCCCGCGATCCGTTGTAATCGCGCCAGCGCAGCCCGCCACGCTTGGTGACCCGCGCGCCCGCATGGCACACTCGGGGCTTCGCCAGTCTCCCGCCAGTTCCCCATGCGCAAGAACATGACGCGATTGCCAGGCCTTTGCCGCATGCTCCTGGCATCGCTCGCGCTCGCCTGCCATGCCCACGCCGCCACCCTGACCTATCCGCTCACCAGCGACGGCATCGACAGCCGCTACGACTACGACTGGGCGGTGCTGCGCGCGGCGCTGGAAAAGACCGTCCCCGCCTTCGGCGCGTTCGAGCAGCGCCAGTCGGCGGCGCCGATGTCGCCCTCGCGCGTGGTCCAGGAAATGGCGACACCCGCCGGCCGCATCAACATTTTCGTGCGCGCCAGTTCGCCGGAGCTGGAAATGCAATTCCTGCCGATCCGCCTGCCAGTCGATCGCGGCCTGCTCGGCTACCGCCTGCTGCTGATCCGCCAGAGCGACCGCGCCCACTTTGCGCAAGTGAAGTCGGTGGCCGATCTGCGCCCGTTGCGCGCCGGCGTCGGCCAGGGCTGGGCCGACTACAAAGGCGACATCATCGGCAGGGCGGCGATGACGCAGCGGCGCGTGATCCGACTGCCCAATCCACGCCTGACGCCGCCAACCCCGCTGTCGCGCGCCGAACTCTGGTTCGACCCGCTGACCGGGAAATAGCCGCCAATCACGAACCTTTCGCACAAAAACCTTGCCAGACCATTAGAGTTTTTCTATATTGCAAGCGCTGATACACTCAAGAAAGCAGCCCGATTCAGCCCTGCTGCCGCCCAACGCTCCCCAGCGTGCCTGATACTTCATGGCACGCTTGCCCGCATTCCCTGCCGACGCCATTGCGTCGCAACGAAAGGATGGACCATGAATTTCCCCCGCTTACCCGCGCTGTTGCTGCTGGTGTCGACCGTTTTTGCCACCCACCCGCCAGCGCTCGCGCAGCCCCCATCCGCGCGCGCGGACAGCGCCGCCGACACATCCCCCCTGGCCGACGCCCGCAAAGGTTTTCGCACCACCCCGATCCGCAAGCAACGCGAGCAAGAGCCCTTCCCGACGCCGCCTGCCAATATCTTCAAGCTCGTGCGTTACGATGCCGCCCCCGGCAAACTGGGCGCTTACCTCACCCCCGATCCGAAGGACGGCAAAAAGCACCCGGCCATCGTCTGGATGACCGGCGGCGACTCCAACACCATTGGCGATGTCTGGTCGCCGAATCCGGCCGACAACGACCAGAGCGCGAGCGCCTTTCGCAAGGCGGGGATCGTGATGATGTTCCCGTCTCTGCGCGGCGGCAACGATAATCCCGGCGAACACGAAGGTTTCCTCGGCGAAGTCGACGACGTGCTCGCCGCTGCGGCCTACCTGGCCAAGCAACCCTACGTCGACCCGGACCGGATTTACCTGGGCGGGCACAGTACCGGCGGCACCCTGGCACTGCTCACCGCCGAGACCTCGGCCCGCTTTCGCGCTGTCTTCGCTTTCGGCCCGGTCGGTGAGATCGATGGCTACGGTGGACGCTTTACCAGTTTCAACCCGGCCAATCCGCGCGAAGCCGCGCTGCGCTCGCCGGCGCGCTGGCTGGGATCGGTGCGCTCGCCGGTGTTTGTCATCGAAGGCGCGGGCGGCAACATCGATTCGCTGCTCGCCATGCGCAGCGCGACGAGCAACCCGCACATCCGTTTCGTTGCGGTCAAGGGCGCGGATCACTTCAATGTGCTGGCCCCCGCGAACCGCGTGATCGCACAGAAAATCCTGCGTGACAGCGGCGCGGTCAGCAATATCATGCTGGCGGCGCCGGAAATCGCGCCTTAAGCGTCCTGCCGCGCCCTTTCGCTTGCATCGGCGTGAGGGCGCCGCCGCTGGCGGATTTCATAACGCGACAACGCTGTTTTCGGCATTGCCGCGCCACCGGGTCTCTCGCAGAATGGCAGATTGCCAATGACTGCCTGCCGCGGAGCGCGACCATGATTCATCGGAAAACCAGCATCTTCCTGTTCATCGCCATGATGGCGCTACCGCTGGCGGGCCGCGCGCAATCGCGTGTGATCGCGCTCGATGCCAACGCCATCGATGGCACCCTGGCGCCCGCATTCAATATGTCCATCGGCGCCGGGCGCGCCAACGAAGGCCTGCGCGCCGACTGGCAGCGGCAACTGGCCGAGATCAAACGCGACGCCGGGTTCAAGTACATCCGCATGCACGGACTGCTGTCCGACGACATGGCCGTGTACCGGGTCGATGCCCAGGGCAAGGAACAATACAACTTCCAGTATGTCGACGCGCTGTACGATTATCTGCTGAGCATCGGCGTCAAACCTTTTGTCGAACTGGGCTTCATGCCGTCGCACATGGCCAGCGGCGATAAAACCATCTTCTGGTGGCGCGGTAACGTCACGCCGCCCAAGGACTATGCGGCCTGGGAACGCCTGATCAAGGCCCTGACCGGGCACTTTACCGAACGTTATGGCGCAGCCGAGGTGGCCAGCTGGTATTTCGAAGTCTGGAACGAACCGAACCTGGATGGCTTCTGGTCCGGTTCGCAGGACGATTATTTCAAGCTGTACCAGCATGCCGCGCGCGCCATCAAAAGCGTCAACGCCAATTACAAGGTGGGCGGCCCCGCTACCGCCGGCGCCGCGTGGATACCTGAAATGATCGCCTACTGCACCCGCCATGGCGTACCGCTCGATTTCGTCAGCACCCACACCTACGGCGTCGATCAGGGCTTCCTGGACGAATACGGCGGCACGGGCACGGTATTGAGCCGGGACGGCGCTGCGATCAGCGGCGACGTGATCCGGAGCCGCCAGCAAATCGCGGCATCGGCCATGCCCGGACTGGAACTGCATTACACCGAATGGAGTTCCTCGTACACGCCGGCCGACCCGACCCACGACAGTTATCACCAGGCCGCGTATATCCTGCAAAAGCTCAAGCAGGTCGGCGCGGGGGCGCAGTCGATGTCGTACTGGGTGTTTACCGATATTTTCGAAGAAGCCGGGCCGCGCATGGAGGCTTTTCACGGCGGTTTTGGCCTGATGAATACCCAGGGAATCAAAAAGCCGGCCTATTTCGCCTATCAGTTCCGTGACTGTTCAGCGACTAAGCAATTAGTGGGATAGGGTTGCCGGCAAAGGCGCGTTGTAGTACAGCGAGCATGCTGTGGCCTTGTTTGCGCAGTGTGTCGAGACAGGAGCGGATGACGCAGAAGTGCTCGGCACCGGCGAGTGTGCGGAAGCAGCCCGATATTTTCTGTTTGACCTTGGGCATGCGCACGGCGCGTTCGCCAACGTTGTTGGTGAATGGCACGGT
>NZ_WHJH01000329.1 GCF_011682145.1 Massilia mucilaginosa | reverse complement strand
GCGATACGCGGTGCTCCGGGTTTTTGTATTTCCTGCATCGCTGGCTGATGCGGCGAGGCCGCCTCCTGGCCGCTGAAGAAGTCGCCGCCAGCGATGGGGCAGCTTCGATTGCAGGGATGGAAGAGGACATCCGGCGCCGTCGTCTGCAGTCGGGGCAAGAGATGCTTTCGACACACGCTACGAAATTCTGGCAGCGCCACGGTCGGCCTTGGCGCGAGGGCCGCGAATTCTTCCAGCCATTCACTGTCTTCCTGAAGCGGACAGTTCCATGGAGTCAAGCCTTCCTTTACGATCTC
>NZ_WHJH01000328.1 GCF_011682145.1 Massilia mucilaginosa | reverse complement strand
AAGAGCGACGACCTGGTCGGCGCGATGCTGGCCAGCCAGGAAGCGAGCCTGTCCTTTTCGATGCTCATGCAAGTGCGTAACAAGGTCATGGGCGCGATGGACGAGCTGATCAAGCTCCCTGTCTAAGCAGCCGTTTGCGACTCCACCCTCACCACGGGAACACACCAGCGTGATTGCCTCTCTTAAATCCACCTTCGCCGGGCGCATGGGCGCCATGCCTTCGCTGCCGCCAGCGTTGCGCAACAACCTGACCCCGATGCTGGTGCTGGCGATCGCCATCACGGCAGCCGTAATGAT
>NZ_WHJH01000327.1 GCF_011682145.1 Massilia mucilaginosa | reverse complement strand
ACTCGCCCAAAAACGAATAGACATAGCCATATTCTTACCAACTCCGAAGCGAACAATCGCCTCTTCATCGGCAAAAACAGATCTAGAAACGGGTGCGTGCTGTTGAGTGACTACATCGTAGGCCTTGCGTAGCCAAAGCTGCCGCAAAGGAAAAGTCTCGTGCCCAGAAAACTGAGGAGGGATGTCGGAAGGGAGCTGTATCATATCGGTGAACAGTCTAGACTGGAGATAGTCACCAGTCAAGGATACGCCTTTGAGGAAGATGGTCCACATGGTCAGGGTCACTGCAATATTCCC
>NZ_WHJH01000326.1 GCF_011682145.1 Massilia mucilaginosa | reverse complement strand
GGAACAGTGGCGTGTGCTGGCGATCTGCGCCCACTTGCGTGGACAGGATGGCCCATAGCCAAGTCTGAACGCCAGTGAGCGCCTGCGCCGTCAATGTCCGCAGGCGCGTGCGCAGGCGCAGCGAGGCAACGTAACCGAGTACGGCCAGGTTGAGGTCGAAGGCTTGCAGGAAGGTTTCGGGCAGATGCCCGGTGCCGGCGGGGATAAACAGTGTCGAGCGGCGCCGCAAGAAAATCGCGTGGGTTTCGGAAAAAACGGGAAGCATGCTGGTCCAAATAGAAAAACGGATTCAGGCGC
>NZ_WHJH01000325.1 GCF_011682145.1 Massilia mucilaginosa | reverse complement strand
ACAAAGTTCCCCAACGAAAGCGGAGGGCACCGTGGTATCCGGTGTCAGATCGCGCGCTAGCGCTCCTATATAGTAGCGTGTGAAACAAGGGTAGCGAGTTCGGCCTTCCCGCAAATGTCGAGCTTTGCATAGACGCGCTGGATGACATTTCGCACGGTAGCGGGCGCCAAGTTCAGCTTCTGCGCAACCTCCTTGTACGAGTATCCCGCGCTGAACATGCGCGCGACCTTCAGTTCCTGGGTGCTCAACCTGGCAAGTGGACAGCTGTTGGCGGCCCGCACGAACAACAGGCTTCCAT
>NZ_WHJH01000324.1 GCF_011682145.1 Massilia mucilaginosa | reverse complement strand
CGTCAACGACACCAGCAACGCCGAGGCGGTGATGAAGATGATCGGCTTCCAGCCGAACAGCACCGCGGACATCCAGGAAGCCAAGGGCCAGGCCCTGAATATGGTGGGGCAAAACCGCATGCGCTCCATGGAAATCGCCGAGCACTGGGCGCAGGGCCTGGCCGCCGGCGACACGGCCATGGTCACAGAGGCGCGTGCGTGGCGCAACGAGTGGAACAAAAAAAATCCGACCACCCCGATCAGGATCAACATGCCTGGGGTCATCAAGCGCGTCCAGGCCATGCGGCAAGACGCTGTG
>NZ_WHJH01000323.1 GCF_011682145.1 Massilia mucilaginosa | reverse complement strand
AGACGTTTTGAAGAGGGGATGTTGCGCCCCTTCCTGAACTTATGGGAAGGTCAATTCAATTGACCCTGGCTGATTAGATATGATTCTGCCTGATTTCTGAAAGGAAAGACTGTTTGGTCCCAGGTTTAACGATTATCTTTATGTGATGGGGGTTAAAAAGTACGGTAACTTCGCCGGCGGGCTTGACCTGCACAGCGTCAGTGAGGAGAACCAGCTGATTTTATCAGGAGAATTCTCCATCTTACGGTCAGTGTACTTTTTAACATGCAGGCTGATGCCGCCCGTGGAAGACAGCCCTG
>NZ_WHJH01000322.1 GCF_011682145.1 Massilia mucilaginosa | reverse complement strand
TGCGGCGGGGCCAGCACGCCCGCCTCGAGCTGGGCGGCAGGCGTGTTCTCAAGCAGGCGCTGCAGCTCCTGGCGCAGCGCGTCGGGCAGCTCGCTCCATTCCGAGGGTTCCGCCTGGGCCGGACGCGGCCACCTGCGCCGCTTTTGCAGCCGGCTGCGCGGATCGAGCGAACCGGAGAACCTGGACATCGCGGCGCCGGGCGGGCCGGCCACGACCAGCGCTTCGTCGTACACGATCAGCACCAGCGTTCCATCCGGGCCGGCCAGGCCGGGATCGCGCGCGATGCGCAGCCAGCCGTCAT
>NZ_WHJH01000321.1 GCF_011682145.1 Massilia mucilaginosa | reverse complement strand
ACATGCTGGGCGCAGACGGCAAGTCATGCTTCGTGCCGATCGAGAAGTACGGTTCGATGACCCCGTACGAAAACGAGATCGGCAAGGTCGAGGACGTGCGCTACCTGTCCTCGACCATCTTCGTCCCGTTCATCGACGCCGGCGGTGACAAGGGGCTGATGACCTCAACCACCGGCGTCAAGGCCGACGTCTACCCGGCCCTGTACATCGCAACCAATGCCTACGCCGTGGTCGCGCTTAAGGGCATGTTCGCGCTCACGCCGATGGTGGTCAACGCCAAGCCGAGCGACTCGGACCCGCT
>NZ_WHJH01000320.1 GCF_011682145.1 Massilia mucilaginosa | reverse complement strand
GACCGGCCAGCAGCGGGACCCTCGGGCGCCTGCAGCCGTCCAAGGTGGGGCGGGAGCCAAACGCCCGTAACCACCCTGACATGCAGTATTTCAACATGGCCGTCCATACGTTGGCCGACATGAAGAAATGGAAGGGCAAGTTCCTGGCATTCAAGGCGTATTACGTCGGCGACGCCGCGCTGGCCAAGCAGGCGGCCGCCGTGCTCGGCATCAGCGAGCGCACCTATTATTATCATGTGAAAAGCTTTGGGCAGGCGGCCTACAGCATGAGCCACAGCATCAAGAAGGCCCACGAAGCGAT
>NZ_WHJH01000031.1 GCF_011682145.1 Massilia mucilaginosa | reverse complement strand
ACGTAGCTGCTCTGAGGTAGAATTCATGCCGGGCAAGGTGCGTTCGTGTTGAAATTGTGTTTTAGGGATAACTCACATTTTATCAATCACTTACGGCATTCTTGCTCTTTTTTATGCAAAATTCAGGCTAGCGCTTGTTCGCCTTGTCAAACGCCTCTTTGATACGTGCCTTGCGCCGTTCTTCATCGACGTTGTGGGCTTTTTTCTTGTCCAGGCCGAAGATCTTTTCGACAAACTCGAACCACAGAAACGCCACGAACATCAGCCCGATGATCCACCACCACGACAACTCGGCAAAACGCCAGACTTCGAAATAGCGCAGACCCACAAGCGCTGCAATTAATAGAATCACTGGCATGGCAAACTCCTTTTCATATGCGTATCTTACAAACAATTGCTCCAGAGAGGCAGTAAAATTGTGTCGGCAGGAAAATATTTGCGTCAACCAACCACATGCTTGACCCGTTATAGAGCGTGTGGCCGCACCTTCGGCTAGCCGAAACACGGTAAAATTGCATTCAGTTGTTCACTCTGGAGAAATACATGAAACGGTCCCTGATGTTGTTCACGGTGTTGTCGGCGTTGGCGTCGAGCGCCATGGCAAACGCCGATCTGGCAAAAGCAAAAAATTGCATGGCTTGCCACGCGGTCGCGAACAAGGTGGTCGGGCCAGCTTACAAAGATGTCGCAGCCAAATATGCCGGCCAAAAAGATGCCGAAACCAAGCTGGTTGGCAAAATCCTCAAGGGCGGCTCCGGTGCCTGGGGCGCGGTACCGATGCCAGCCAATCCACAGGTCAGCGACGCCGAAGCGCGCACCCTGGTCAAATGGATCATGACCCAGAAGTAAATCGCCGCACCCAATAAAAAACGCGCTGTCAGCGCGTTTTTTTATGCCCGTCAGCGTTGGCCGAAGCCAACGCCCGACCGCGCTTACTTGACCACGGACATCTTGGTCTTCTTGCCGCCCTTGTAGGTGTACATGGTCAGCGCACCATCCTTGATGTCGCCCTTGTCGTCGAACTGGATCGGGCCGGTCACGCCCTGGTACTTGATCTTCTGCAGTTCCGGCAGGTACTTGGCCGGGTCGGCCGACTTGGCGTTCTGCATCGCGGTCGCCATCACCATCACCGCATCGTAGACATACGGCGAGTACAGCTGCACGCTTTCGTTCGGGAAGCGTTTCTTGTAGCGTGCCACGAAGTCGGCAAACGCTTTTTCTTGCTCGCCAGTCACGCCGCCCGCTTCGGCGCAGGTGACGATGCCTTCGCCGATGCCGTCACCGGCCAGGCGCGCCAGCGATTCGGTGCAGACGCCGTCGCCGCCCATGAATTTGGCGTTGATGCCGAGCGCCTTCATTTGCTTGAGCATCGGGCCGCCAACCGCATCCATGCCGCCGAAGAAGATCAGGTCCGGCTTCTTGCTCTTGATCGAGGTCAGGATGGCGGTGAAGTCGGTCGCGGTGGCGCTGGTGAATTCTTTGCCGACGATCTTGACTGCCGGATTCTTGGCCTTGGCGCCTTTCATGAATTCGGTGGCCACGCCCTGGCCGTAGGCCGAGCGGTCGTCGATGACGGCGATATTGCTTGCCTTCAGGGTGTCGACCGCGTAACGGCCCAGGGTACCGCCGAGCTTGTTGTCGTTGGCGACCACGCGGAAGGCCGACTTGAAGCCTTGCTTGGTGTATTCGGGAATGGTGGAGGACGGCGAAATCTGCGGAATGCCGGCGTTATGGTAAATGCGCGAGGCCGGGACGGTGGTTCCCGAGTTGAGGTGGCCGATTACGCCGTTGACCTTGGCATCGACCAGTTTTTGCGCCACGGCCGTGCCCTGCTTGGGATCGGCGCCGTCGTCTTCCAGCACCAGTTCCAGCTTGACCTTCTTGCCATTGATCATGAAGCCTTTGGCGTTCAATTCTTCCACGGCCATTTTGGCGCCGTTCTCGTTATCCTTGCCCAGGTGCGCGGTGGCGCCCGAAATCGGGCCGACGTGGCCGATCTTGACGACATCCTGTGCGCTGGCGTTGGCGGCGAAGGCCATGGCGATTGCGAGTGGAATGAGTTTGGTCGTGAACTGCATGTGCATTCTCCATTGGATTGAAAACAGACAGCGCTCGTGGCGCCGTTTCGAAAATTTTGTGTAGGGCAAAAGGTACAACAATTTAAATGCTACGCAAAGCCGATTGTAAAAATTTTCGCAACAATTTGACCCCGCTCACCGTAAACGCGCGCGCCAGCCGTCCGTGCACGCCACGATGCACTATATTGACGCTGTTTTGTAAGAAAATGAAAGGATGCCGGCCGCGCATGCAGCCGCCGGCGCGCGCGGCGCAGGGGATCAGGGTGGCGGCTGGCGTTGCTGCAAGGTGCTGAGCTCTTGCGCGACGGCGCGCGCAACGATGCCGTCGATCGACGCTTGCAGGTCCCGGCGCAGCTCGGCCGTAATACTTCCGATGGCTTGCCGCAGCACTTGTTCCAGGCTCTCGCGCAGGCGTTGTTCGAGCAGGATGTCGACGCTTCCCTGGAGTTGCTGCACGATGCGCTCGGACAGGCGCCGTTCCAGCGCAACCCATTCCGGGTCGCCATCGACTGCCGGCGCGCGCTCGGCGGCGGGCTCGGCCAGCGCTTCGCCCTTATCGGAAAACAATTCCGTCAACACAGGAATATGCGGGTCGAACGGACGAGTCTGGCTCATGACTGGCCTGCGACGAAGTGGGTCAATGGATAGGATTGCTGCTTGTAGGCGACGTAGCGCTTGCGCCCGGCGGCGGCATCGCTCTCATCGGTGGAAATGATCTCGAACACGCGCTGGAAGCGTCCCAGCTGGGCCGGCGTGGCGCGGGTCAGGTTGACCAGCATGTCATGATGGGGCAGCTCGGCCGCGTCGTCATGGACGATGATGATCGGTGTCTGCGCGGCCAGCGGGTCGCCGGCCATCACATGCGGCAGGAAATCGGTTTCCGACAAGGTCCACAGGGCCTCGTCCAGCGCTTGCGCCTGCGCCGCATCCTCGGCCAGCAGCACCACGCGGGCGCGGCTGGCGAGCGCTTTGCGCGCCAGCCGGCAGGCGTAGCTCAGCTTGTCCGGGATGTTGGTATGGAAATCGATCCGGGTCATCGGCGTGCTCAGAATACGAAGCCGGGCGGGGTGGTCTTGTCACCCGGCGGCGTGGCCGGCGCGGTTTTGCGGTCGACCTCGTTCGCCTTGGACTTGTCGTCCGCTTTCGGCACTTCCGGTTCCGGCGGGGAAGCCGGGCTTGCCTTCGGATACTGATAGGCAGCGGGAAGGATCTTCTTTTCCGGGTACGCAGCGTCGGTCAGCATGGAATTCCAGGTGCTCGCTTCAAAACCGGTCGACTTGGCGCGGCCGATCTTGATGAATGGCATGCGGCCGTCGCCGCCGGCTTCCTTCAGCTTGGCTTCATCGGCGGCCGTTTGCACGGTTTTCTCGACAAACGGAATCCCGCGCTCCTTGAGGAAAGTGCGGCCCTGGTCGCAATAATCGCATTTCGAGCGCGTAAAGAGCACCACCGGATGCGCGCGCACCGCCTGCGCCAGCGCGTAGGGCAGCGGCACGGTGGCCGCACCGCCGGCGCCGGCCTTGATTTCAACCGGCTTGGCGTTGGACGGCGGCGGTTTGTCGCTGAACGTGATCTTGCCGGATGCGTCGACCCATTTGTACATCTGCTGCGCGCCGGCGCCGCCCGCGCACAGCAGCAGTGCCATCATCGTGCCAGCCATCTTTTTTGTTACTGTCATTACAATTCTCCTGCTGGCACGGTCTTTCAGGACTGCATGCCGCTGTGGCGCAACAGCGCATCGATACTGGGCTCGCGGCCACGGAAAGCCTTGAACGATTCGAGCGCGGGGCGCGAACCGCCGACGGCCAGTATCTCTTGCTGGAAGCGTTTGCCGGTTTCTTCGGAAAGGGCTCCGCCGCCGGCCTCGACCGCTTCTTCGAAGGCGGCGTAGGCATCGGCGGACAATACTTCAGCCCACTTGTAGCTATAGTAACCGGCGGCGTACCCTCCGGCAAAAATATGTCCGAAAGAGTGTTGGAAACGGTTAAATGCGGGCGGCATCATGACCGAAAACTTCTGGCGCACGTCGTTGATCAGTTCCTGCACGGTTTGCGCGCTGGCGGGGTCGAAATCGTAATGCAGGTGCATGTCGACCAGCGAAAACTCGACCTGGCGCAGGGTTTGCAGGCCGGACTGGAAGTTTTTGGCTGCCAGCATCTTGTCGTACAGCGCGCGCGGCAGCGGTTCGCCCGTTTTGACGTGGGCGGTCATGTGCTGCAGCACATCCCATTCCCAGCAGAAGTTCTCCATGAATTGCGATGGCAGCTCGACCGCGTCCCACTCCACCCCGGAAATGCCGGAGACGGCGATTTCGTCCACTTGCGTCAGCATGTGGTGCAAACCGTGGCCAAATTCGTGGAACAGGGTTGTTACTTCGTCGTGCGTGAAGAGCGATGGCTGCAACTGGCCGTCGACCGTGGCCGGCGGCGTGAAGTTGCAGGTCAGGTAGGCGACCGGCGTTTGCAGCAGGCCGCCGGTTTGCAGGCGGCGCCCGCGCGCGTCGTCCATCCAGGCGCCGCCGCCCTTGCCGCTGCGCGCGTACAGGTCGAGGTAGAACTGGCCGACCAGCTTGCCGTCGCGCTCGATGCGGAAGAAGCGCACGTCCGGATGCCAGACGGCGGCCGTGTCGGGCAAGATCTCGACCGAGAACAGGCTTTGCACCAGGCGGAACAGGCCATCGACGACCTTCGGCTCGGGGAAGTATTCCTTCACTTCCTGGGCCGAGAAGGCGTAGCGGCGCTCGCGCAGTTTCTCGGAGGCGTAAGTCAGGTCCCAGGCTTCGACCTGGTCGATGCCGAGTTCATCCTTGGCGATGGCGCGCAGTTCGGCCAGATCCTGTTCGGCGAACGGACGCGCGCGGCGCGCCAGGTCTTCCAGGAATTCGATCACGTGCTCGGGGCTCTGGGCCATTTTCGGCACCAGCGAGACTTCGGCGAAATTGCGATAGTCGAGCAATTTGGCTTCTTCGTCGCGCAATTTGAGCAAACTGGCGATGTTGCTGGTGTTGTCCCACTTTTCCAGCTCGCTGAACACGGTGCCCATTTCGGACGCCTTGGTGGCGCTGGCGCGGTAGATGGTTTCGCGCAGTTCGCGTTTGTCGGCAAATTGCAGGATCGGGAAGTAGGACGGGAAGTGCAGGGTGAACTGGTAGCCGGCCTTGCCGTCTTTCTCGGCGGCGGCGCGCGCGGCTTGCTTGACGTCGTCCGGCAGGCCGGCCAGGTCGGCTTCAATCTCGACCATCAGTTTGTAGTCGTTGGTGGCGTCGAGCACGTTTTCCGAGAAGCGGGTCGAGATGCTGGCATGCTGTTCCTGGATGTCGGCGAAGCGCTGTTTTTTCGATTCCGGCAGCTCGGCACCACCCAGGCGGAAGTCGCGCAGGGCGTTTTCGACGATGCGCTTGCGCGCCGCCGACAGGGATTCGTAGCCGGCGCTGGCGCGGATCGCCTTGTACTTGGCGAACAGGATTTCGTTCTGGGCCAGCGCGGTCCAGAATTCGGTCACTTTCGGCTGGTTGTCGTTGTAGGTGGCGCGCAGTTCGGGCGTATCGACCACGTTGTTCAGGTGGCTGACCACGCCCCAGGCGCGGCCCAGCTGTTCGGTCGCTTCTTCGAGCGGAATGACGAAGTTGTCCCAGGTCACGTCGTCGGACGGGGCTTCGAGTTCCGTTACGACCGCGCTCGCATGCGCGATCAGCTGGTCGATGGCGGGCGTGACGTGCTCCGGCTTGATATCGTTAAAACGTGGCAGGTCGCTGAAATCGAGCAGGGGATTGCTGGTATCGGTAGTCATGTGTTTTTCCTCAAGTCGGTTTCAATAAATTCTCTAGCGCGCCGGGCCGCCTGTCATCAGTTGCGCTCGGCCGCTTCGACGGTGTTCATCAGCAGCATGGTAATCGTCATCGGACCCACGCCGCCCGGCACCGGCGTGATGTGGGCGGCCACGTCGCGCACCGCTGCCGTGTCGACATCGCCGCACAGTTTGCCGTCATCGTCGCGGTTCATGCCCACATCGATCACGATCGCGCCGGGTTTGACCATATCGGCGGTGAGCGTGTCGCGGCGCCCGACGGCGGCCACCACCACATCGGCCTGGCGCGTGTGATACGCCAGGTCCGGCGTCGCACTATGGCATATGGTCACGCTGGCGTTCGCTTGCAAGAGCAGCAGCGCCATTGGCTTGCCGACCGTGTTGCTGCGCCCGATGACGACCGCGTGCTTGCCGCGCAGGTCGTAGCCGGTGCTTTCGATCAGTTTCATGCAACCGTACGGGGTGCACGGGCGGAAACCCGGCAGGCCGGTCATCAGTTCGCCGGCGCTGAGCACCGAGTAGCCGTCCACGTCCTTGGTGGTCGAGATCGCTTCGATCACCTTGTTCGGGTTGATGTGCTTCGGCAGCGGCATCTGCACCAGGATGCCATGGATGGCCGGGTCCGCGTTCAGGCTGGCGATACGTTCCAGCAGCGCCGCTTCGGTCAGGTCGGCATCGTACTTTTCCAGGATCGAATGAAAACCCACATCCGCGCACGCCTTGACCTTGTTGCGCACGTACACGTGGCTGGCCGGGTCTTCCCCCACCAGGATCACGGCCAGCCCGGGCTGCTTGCCTTTGGCGGTCAGGACACTGGCGCGCTGCTTGATTTCTGCGCGTAATTGTTGGGAGAGGAGAACACCATCGATCAGTTGAGCGGACATGATTTTTAGCCGGAGGGAGGGAAAAGCGAGATTATAAAGCCGCTGCTGCTATCGCGTGCCTCGAATCCCCGGAACTCCCCATAATATTGCATTGAAGGAAATGTGAACTTTACGTTCACGTCAACTCGAATCCCATAATATGAAACGATATATCGCAATTTGAAAATGCAGAAAACTACTGTTAGAATTGCAGCACTAATTTTGGGTATTGGTAAATAATCAGCAAAACGTCCGCCGTCGATGTCGATCGGGTAGGGCACTAACAAAGGAGACGCATCAATGTCAGCTCAACTCGACCAGTTGACGGCAGCAGCCGCCAACGATCCCGACACGCTCGAAACCAAGGAGTGGCTCGACGCGCTCGAAGCCGTTATTGAAAATGAAGGCACCGACCGCGCGCACTACCTGATGGAACGCATGGTCGACCTGGCCCGCCGCCGCGGCGCCCACATCCCGTTTTCCAGCAACACCGCCTACGTCAACACCATCCCCACCCACCTCGAAGAACACTGCCCCGGCAACCTGGAGTACGAAGAGCGCCTGCGCTCGTGGATGCGCTGGAACGCGATGGCGATGGTGGTCAAGGCCAACCGCGCCGACGGCGACCTGGGTGGCCACATTTCGAGCTTCGCCTCGCTGGCGAACATGCTCGGCATCGGCTTCAACCATTTCTGGCGTGCTCCGACCGCCGACCATGGCGGCGACCTGCTGTACCTGCAAGGCCACTCGTCCCCTGGCATTTACGCGCGCGCCTTCCTCGAAGGCCGCCTGTCGGAAGACCAGATGCTCAATTTCCGCCGCGAAGTCGACGGCAAGGGCCTGTCCTCGTATCCGCACCCGAAACTGATGCCGACCTTCTGGCAGTTCCCGACCGTCTCGATGGGCCTGGGCCCGCTGATGGCGATCTACCAGGCGCGCTTCCTCAAGTACCTGCACGCGCGTTCGATCGCCGACACCTCCAACCGCAAGGTCTGGGTGTTCTGCGGCGACGGCGAGATGGACGAGCCGGAATCGATGGGCGCGATCGGCATGGCCGCGCGCGAGCGCCTCGACAACCTGGTGATGGTCGTCAACTGCAACCTGCAGCGCCTTGATGGCCCTGTGCGCGGCAACGGCAAGATCATCCAGGAACTCGAAGCGGACTTCCGCGGCGCCGGCTGGAACGTGGTCAAGGTCATCTGGGGCCCGGGTTGGGACGCCCTGCTGGCCAAGGACAAGGAAGGCATCCTGCAGCGCGTGATGATGGAAACCGTCGACGGCGAATACCAGAACTACAAGGCCAAGGACGGCGCCTACGTGCGCAAGAACTTCTTCGGCAAGCATCCGAAGCTGCTCGAAATGGTCGCCAACATGACCGACGACGACATCTGGCGCCTGACCCGCGGCGGCCACGATCCGCACAAGATCTACGCCGCCTTCAAGATCGCGCAGGAAAACAAGGGTACCCCGACCGTCCTGCTGGTGAAAACCGTCAAGGGCTTCGGCATGGGCAAGTCCGGCGAAGCGCGCAACACCGCGCACCAGACCAAGAAGCTCGACGATGAAGCGATCCGCGAAATGCGCGACCGCTTTGCGATCCCTATTCCCGACGACAAGCTGGCCGAGATCCCGTTCTTCAAGCCGGCCGACGATGCGCCCGAAATGGTGTACCTGCACAAGCGCCGCGAACTGCTGGGCGGCTACCTGCCGCAGCGCCGTCCGCAAGCTGCGGAATCGCTGCCGGTGCCTGCGCTGTCGGCATTCCAGAACGTGCTGGACGCGACCGCCGAAGGCCGTGAAATCTCGACCACGCAGTCGTTCGTTCGTATCATCTCGACCCTGCTGCGCGACCCGAACCTGGGCCAGCGCATCGTGCCGATCCTGGTCGACGAATCGCGTACCTTCGGCATGGAAGGCCTGTTCCGCCAGATCGGCATCTTCAATCAACAGGGCCAGTTGTACGAGCCGGTCGATAAAGACCAGGTCATGTACTACCGCGAAGACAAGGCCGGCCAGATTCTGCAGGAAGGCATCAACGAAGCGGGCGGCATGAGCTCGTGGATCGCCGCGGCGACCTCGTACTCGACCAACAACCGGATCATGATCCCGTTCTACACCTTCTACTCGATGTTCGGCATGCAGCGCATCGGCGACCTGGCGTGGGCGGCGGGCGACATGCGCGCACGCGGCTTCCTGATGGGCGGCACCGCTGGCCGCACGACCCTGAACGGCGAAGGCTTGCAGCACGAAGATGGCCACAGCCACGTGATGGCGGCGACCATTCCGAACTGCCTGCCGTACGATCCGACCTTCGCGCACGAAGTCGCGGTCATCGTTCAGGACGGCCTGCGCCGCATGGTGGCGGAGCAGGAAGACGTGTTCTACTACATCACGCTGATGAACGAGAACTACGAGCAGCCAGGCCTGACCCCAGGCACGGAAGAAGGCATCCTGAAAGGCATGTACCTCTTGCGATCGGGCGACGCGGCTGCCAAGCAGCGCGTGCAGCTGATTGGTTCGGGCACCATTCTGCGCGAATCGATCTTCGCAGCCGAACTGCTGCAGAAGGACTTCGGCATTGCGGCCGACGTGTGGTCGGCGCCGTCGCTGACCCTGATCGCCCGCGACGGCCAGGACGCCGAGCGCTGGAGCATGGTGCATCCGACCGACGCACCGCGCCTGCCGTACGTGACCCAGCTGATGGAAAAGACCACTGGTCCTATCATCGCCACGACCGACTACATGCGCCTGTTCGCCGAACAGATCCGCGCGTTCATGCCGAAGGGCCGCACCTACAAAGTGCTCGGTACCGATGGCTTTGGCCGCTCCGACAGCCGCGTCAAGCTGCGCGAGTTCTTTGAAGTGAACCGTTACTATATCGTTGTGGCGGCGCTCAAATCGCTGGCCGACGAAGGCGTGATTGCAACGTCCGTGGTGGCCGATGCGATCGCCAAGTACGGCATCAATCCTGAAAAACCGAATCCGGTGACCCAGTAACTTTGCCACGGCGTTCGAGCCCTCGTGCTTAACTTAGGTTCCCGCGCAGGCGGGAACCCAAGTGCCGGGTGGACCAGACGCGCGACTAAACGAATAAGAACGGAGTAAACGCTATGAGCATTGTGGAAGTCAAAGTCCCGGATATCGGCGACTTCAAGGAAGTCGAAGTCATCGAACTGATGGTCAAGCCGGGCGATACCATCAAGGTCGACCAGTCGCTGATCACGGTCGAATCCGACAAGGCCAGCATGGAGATCCCGTCCAGCCACGCAGGCGTGGTCAAGGAACTCAAAATCAAGGTCGGCGACAAGGTCGCCGAAGGCGCACTGCTGCTGATCCTCGAAAGCGATGACGCAGCTGCCGCAGCCGCGCCAGCGCCAGCACCTGCCGCCGCAGCAGCTCCGGCGCCTGCCGCCGCAGCGGCACCAGCCGCGGCGCCAGCACCAGCGCCCGCCGCCGCGCCAGCACCCGCCGCCGAAGCCGCACCAGCGCAATCGAACGCCAAGGCGCACGCCTCGCCGTCGATCCGCAAGTTCGCGCGCGAACTCGGCGTCGACCTGCTGCGCGTTCCCGGCAGCGGTCCAAAGGGTCGTATCACCCAGCAGGACGTGCAGAACTTCGTCAAGGGTGTTCTCGCGAGCGCGTCGCCTGGCAACGGCAGCAAAGCCTCTGGCGGCGGTACCGGCGTCGGTCTCGACCTGCTGCCATGGCCGTCGCTCGACTTCAGCAAATTCGGTCCGACCGAACTGCTGCCGCTGTCGCGCATCAAGAAAATCAGTGGCCCGAACCTGCACCGCAACTGGGTCATGATCCCGCACGTGACGCAGTTCGACGAGTCCGACGTGACCGACCTCGAACAGTTCCGCGTCGATTCGAACGCCGCGCTGGCCAAGTCCAAGTCGACCGTCAAGCTGACCATGCTCGCTTTCGTGATCAAGGCCAGCGTCGCCGCGCTGAAAAAGTACCCGGCGTTCAACGCCTCGATCGACGCCACCGGCGCCAATCTGATTCTCAAGCAGTACTACAACATCGGCTTCGCTGCCGATACGCCGAACGGCCTGATGGTCCCGGTCATCAAGGACGCCGACAAGAAATCGATCTCGCAGATCGCCGTCGAAATGGGCGAGCTGTCGGCCCAGGCGCGCGACGGCAAGCTCAGTCCAGCCAACATGCAGGGCGCGACCTTCACCATCTCGTCGCTGGGCGGCATTGGCGGCACGGCTTTCACGCCGATCATCAACGCACCGGAAGTGGCGATCCTTGGCCTGTCCAAGTCGTCCATGAAGCCGGTCTGGGACGGCGCGGCCTTCCAGCCACGCCTGATGCTGCCGCTGTCGCTGTCCTACGACCACCGCGTGATCGACGGCGCCATGGCCGCCCGCTTCACCGCCTATCTGGCCGAAGTCATGGCCGATCTGCGCAAGACCTTGTTATAAGGACGACACAGCGATGAGCACAATCGAGGTAAAAGTACCGAATATCGGCGACTTCAAGGAAGTTGAAGTCATTGAAGTGATGGTCAAGGTGGGCGACACGATCAAGGTCGACCAGTCCCTGATCACCGTCGAATCCGACAAGGCCAGCATGGAAATCCCGGCCAGTAACGCCGGCGTGGTCAAGGAAATCAAGGTCAAGGTGGGCGACAAGATCGCCGAAGGGTCGATGCTGCTGGTGCTCGAGGAAGCTGGCGATGCAGCCGCAGCTCCCGCTGCTGCTCCAGCGGCGGCGGCCCCGGCGGCAACTGCCGCTGCTGCACCGACCGAATCGCAGGCGCCCGCGCATCCTACGCCGCCAGCCGCACCGGTGGCAGCAGCACCCGCGCCGGCCATGGCCAAGTACGATGGCAAGGTCGACATCGAATGCGAGATGATGGTGCTGGGCGCAGGTCCTGGCGGCTACTCGGCGGCATTCCGCTCGGCCGACCTGGGCATGAACACGGTGCTGATCGAGCGTTACGCCTCGCTTGGCGGCGTGTGCCTGAACGTCGGCTGCATTCCATCGAAAGCGCTGCTGCACGTGGCGGCCGTGATCGATGAAACGCAAGCGATGTCCAAGCACGGCATCAGCTTCGCCAAGCCGGAAATCGACATCGACCAGCTGCGCGCCTACAAGGACAAGGTCATCACCAAGATGACCACGGGTCTGGCGGGCATGGCCAAGATGCGCAAGGTGAACGTGGTGCAGGGCGTGGGCCAGTTCGTCAGCGCCAACCACATCGAAGTGACCTTTGCTGACGGCAGCAAGAAGGTGGTGCAGTTCCAGAAAGCGATCATCGCCGCCGGTTCGGCCGTGGTCAACCTGCCGTTCGTGCCGAAAGATCCGCGCATCGTCGATTCGACCGGCGCGCTGGAACTGCGCCAGATCCCGAAACGCATGCTGGTCATCGGCGGCGGCATCATCGGCCTGGAAATGGCGACCGTGTACTCGACCTTGGGTAGCCGCATCGACGTCGTGGAAATGCTCGATGGCCTGATGCAGGGCGCCGACCGCGACATGGTCAAGGTCTGGCAGAAGTTCAACGAGAAGCGCTTCGACAAGGTCATGACCAAGACCAGGACGGTGGCCGTGGAAGCGCTGGAAGAGGGCATCAAAGTGTCCTTCGAAGCAGCCGAAGCCGGCGCCACCGCGCCCGAGCCGCAGATCTACGACATGGTGCTGGTCGCAGTGGGCCGCAGCCCGAACGGCGGCAAGATCGCTGCCGACAAGGCCGGCGTGACGGTCACCGAGCGCGGTTTCATTCCGGTCGACGCGCAGATGCGCACCAACGTGCCGCACATTTTCGCCATTGGCGACCTGGTGGGCCAGCCGATGCTGGCGCACAAGGCGGTGCACGAGGCGCACGTTGCGGCCGAAGCGGCGCACGGCGAGAAGGCGTTCTTCGACGTCAAGGTGATTCCATCGGTGGCGTACACCGATCCCGAAGTGGCATGGGTCGGGATTACCGAAGACGAGGCGAAAGCCAAGGGCATCAAGCTCGAAAAAGGTCACTTCCCGTGGGCCGCGAGCGGCCGCGCGGTTGCCAATGGACGTGACGAAGGCTTCACCAAGCTGCTGTTCGACGCCGAGACGCACCGCATTGTCGGTGGCGGGATCGTGGGCACGCATGCGGGCGACATGATCGGCGAGATCGCGCTGGCGATCGAGATGGGTGCCGATGGCATCGATATCGCCAAGACGATCCACCCGCATCCGACCCTGGGCGAGTCGATCGGGATGGCGGCGGAAGTGTATGAAGGTACGTGCACGGATTTGCCGCCGGTGCGCAAGAAGTAAGCTTTAAGAAGTAAGAGCAGGAATACAAAAAGCCCCGTTCGCGCGGATGCGTCAACGGGGCTTTTTTTCGGCGGTTGCGATGGCCAACAAGCTCAAAACCGTCGTCCCCGCGAAGGCGGGGATCCATACCCCCTAGGATAAAGAGGTGCTATGGATTCCCGCCTTCGCGGGAAAGACGGTCCTAAGGCTAGAGGCATCTTTCAGCGCTAACGTCTACCGAAGCTGCTAGTGAAAACTCACCCACCGCGCAGGAATCTCGATATTCCCCGACCTGGCGGCAGCCGCATACGCGTGCATCTCCGCCACCACCGCTTCGAGTTGTTCCATGTTCGGGTTCTCCAGAAAACCCTTCATCCGTTCATTCAGTGACGCTTGCTGGTCATGCCATTCGTAGCGAGCAGACTTGCTCATACCATCCTCCTTGAAAGACGTGAACTGTGCCAGAAAAAACGCACCACTTCGGTGCGATGACGCACATTCTCCCGGGCACGCGGCCGTCGACGAGGGTCAGGGCGCCCGCAGCACGCTGCGGTAAAACAGATCGAGCCGCTGCTCCAGCGCCGTCACCACATCTTCCCGCGCCTGCGCAACCGGCTGGAACAAGAACCGTCCGAAGTATTCGCCCTGCACGCAATTGAGCAAAAACGTCGGAATCAATTCGAGCGCCAGATCCTCGCGCAGCTGCGCCCGGATATCGGGCCGCGCGAAATAGCGGGTCAGCATGTCGCGCGTCTGGCGCGGCCCCGCTTCGTAAAACGAGACCGATAATTCAGGATTCGACGCCGCTTCGGCAATCACCATGCGCTGCATGCTCAAGGCCTCCGGCGCCGTGATCATGTCGAAAAACTGCAAACTGAATTCGGAAATGACCTGCCTGAGCGGCCGCATGTCCTGTTCCACCTCGCTGGCCGTGAAGAAGCGGCTGCGGTTGGCCAGCAGCACCGCCTGGAACAGGCCCGCCTTGCCGCCGAACTTGACGTAAATCGTGCGCACCGCCACGTGCGCTTCACGGGCGATGGTTTCCAGGCTGACCTTGCCGTAGCCATGCTTGAGCATCAGCTGCCCGGCGGTCTCGATCAGGTTGTTGTTGCGCGCTTCGAGCTCGCAGGCGCGCGGCCGGCCCGCCGATTTGGCGGCCGGAACTACGGGGGCAGGGGAGTCTGTCGTCATGGCCTCACTCTAATTCAATCCAAAATGAAATGCAACCGTTTCATTTCTTGACTTGACGCAATCCATGGGGAATAATGCACTTACCCCATTTCATTATCGGAGCAGTACCATGTCGCAAGCACCAGCCAAGGCCGAGCCACACAAGCTCGCCCCCGTTCCAACCGTCGCGGCGCCTGCCGCGACGCCGCCCAACTGGCGCGTGCGCGGCGTATTGGCCCTGATCGCCCTGGTGGCGCTCGGCACCGGTGGCCGCATGTGGTACCGCAGCTCGCATTTCGTCGAGACCGAAAACGCCTTCGTGTCCGGCCACGTGCACCCGGTATCGGCCCGCATTTCGGGCGTGGTGACCAAGGTGCTGGTGGAAGATAACCAGACCGTGAAAGCCGGCGACGTGATCGCCGAACTCGATCCGGCCGACCAGCGCGTCAAGGTCGAACAGATCCAGGCGCAGATCGCCAGCGCGCAGCAGCAGGTGCTGCAGGCCGACGCCCAGGTCGAACAGGTGCGCGCGCAGGCTGCCGCCGCCTCGGCCCAGGTGCTGCAATCGGAAGCGCAGCTGCTGCGCGCCAAACAGGACGCCGAGCGTTTCGGCCAGTTGTACAACGCGCAGATGAAGGCCGTCTCGAAAGCCGAACTCGATGCCGCCAACGCCGGCCGCGCCGGTGCGATGGCCGACGTGTCGGCACGGCGCGGCGCCGTGGTTGCGGCCCAGGCCCAGATCACCGCCGCCGGCGCCGCGCGCGATGTCGTCAAGGCCCAGATCAAGGTCCTGCAAACCCAGTTGAAAGACGCCCAGCAGCAGCTGGCCTACAACCGCATCCTGGCGCCGGTCGAAGGCCGCCTTGGCCGCCGCAGCGTGGAAGTGGGCGCGCGCGTCCAGCCGGGCCAGCAGCTGGCCGCCATCGTCCAGGACGAGGTCTGGATCACCGCCAATTTCAAGGAAACCCAGTTGGCGGACCTGCATCCCGGCCAGTCCGTGCACGTCGTGATCGACGCCATGCCGAAGCACCCGCTGGTCGGCCGCATCGACAGCTTCTCGCCGGCCTCGGGCAACCAGTTCGCACTGCTGCCGGCCGATAACGCCACCGGTAACTTCACCAAGATCGTCCAGCGCGTGCCGGTCAAGATCGTGCTGCGCGCCGAAGACGTCAAGGCCCTGCAGGGCCGCCTGGTGCCGGGCATGTCGGCTCTGGCCGAAATCGACATCGGCCAGCAAGCGCCAGCCACCAAGACCGCGACCGCCCCCGTCGCCGCCCCGGCAGCCCACTAAGCACAGTTCATGAGCAGCCCGACCAACACCATGACCGCCGGCAGCATGGCGGCAGCGCCGCCGATCGCCGACAAGGTCGACCTGCGCACCTGGATCGCCGTCGCCGCCGGCATGCTGGGCGCCTTCATGGCGATCCTGGATATCCAGATCACCAACTCCTCGCTCAAAGACATTCTGGGCACCCTGTCGGCCACGCAGGAAGAAGGCTCGTGGATCTCCACCGCCTACCTGTGCGCCGAAATCGTGGTCATCCCGATGACCGCGCTGCTGGCGCGCGTGTTCGGCATGCGCATGTACATGATGGGCACCACCGCGCTGTTCCTGGTGTTCTCGACCCTGTGCGGCTCGGCCTGGAACCTGGAAAGCATGATCGTGTTCCGCGCGCTGCAGGGCTTTACCGGCGGCGCCCTGATTCCCATGGCGATGACCCTGGTCATGGCCAAGCTGCCGGCTTCGCACCGCTCGGTCGGCATGGCCATCTTCGGTCTGACCGCGACCCTGGCGCCGGCCATGGGGCCGACCCTGGGCGGCTACCTGTCCGAAATCTACGGCTGGCCATCGATTTTCTACATCAACTGGGTACCGGGCCTGCTGCTGATCGGCGGCATCTGGTGGGGCCTGGACCGCAGCCCAAGCAATCTGCGCCTGCTGCTCAAGGCCGACTGGCTCGGCATCTTCCTGATGGCCATGGGCCTGGGCTGCCTGACCATCTTCCTTGAAGAAGGCAATTCGAAGGAATGGTTCGAGTCCGGTTTTATCATCACCTTCGCCACCTTGTCGCTGATTGGCCTGGTGGGGTGGGCCGTGACCAGCCTGACGCGCCCCGATCCGTTCGTGAACCTGCGCCTGTACGGGCAGCGCAACTTCATCGTCGCGACCATTCTGTCGGCGGTGATCGGCATGGGCCTGTACGGTTCGTCCTTCCTGCTGCCGCTGTACCTGGGCCAGATCGCCGGCTACACGCCGATGCAGATCGGTGAAGTCATCATGTGGGCCGGCCTGCCGCAACTGTTCATCATGCCGTTCGCCGCCGCGCTCTCGTCCAAGGTCGACAACCGCATTTTGTGTTCGATCGGCCTGACCCTGTTCGGAATTTCTTGCCTGATGAATTCGCACATGGATGCGACCACCGGGTACGACCAGCTATTCTGGTCTCAGGTCGTACGCGCCCTGGGCCAGCCTTTCATCATGCTGACCCTGTCCAGCTTTGCGATGCACAAGATCCCGCCGCAGGATACGTCGTCGGCATCGAGCCTGTTCAACATGACGCGTAACCTGGGCGGCTCGATCGGCATCGCCATGCTGGCCACCACCCTGACCAACCGCGAGCACTTTCACTCGGCGATCATCGGCCAGTCGGTCACCGCCATGTCGGCGCCGGTGCAGGAGCGCCTGGAACAGCTGACCGCCGCCTTCATGGCCAACGGCATCGACCCGGCCACCGCCGCCAACCAGGCGCTGGCCGTGATCGGCGGCGTGGTGCGGCGCGAAGCCTATGTCATGGCCTATAACGATGGCTTTGTCATCATGGCTGTATTCCTGTTCGCTTGCGTCGGCGCGCTGCTGTTCGCCGACAACGTCAAAGCCCCGTCCGGTCCCGGCGCGGGCGCTCATTAAAAGTAGGGAGAATCATCTTGAAGCCACTGATCCTGTGCGCGCTGCTGGCGCTGTCCGGCTGCGCCACCATCGGCACCGATTTCGTCGAACCTGTCGCCGCCGCCAACCCGGGCTGGCGCCACGCCAGCGCCGACAAGCAGGCTGCCCGCCTGCCGGCAAGCTGGTGGACCGTGTTCGGCGACGCCACCCTGAACGACCTTGAGCAGCGCGCCGTGCGCGACAACCCGGGCGTCAAAGCCAGCGCGCAGCGCCTGCTGCAGGCGCAAGCCCAGATGGGCAACCTGCGCGCGGCGCTCTCGCCAAGCGTGAATCTCAGCACCTCGGTTGCTAATTCCCGCAGTTCGGCCGAGACCTCGCAGGGCCTGGCCCTGGGGCACCGCTCGATCGAAGGGAATAACTATGTTGTCGGCGCTTCGCTCTCGTATGAGCTGGACCTGTGGGGCCGCGTCAAGCGCGTGGTCGAAGCGGCCGACGCCCAGGCGCTGGCGGCACAGGACGACCGCGATGGCGTGATCCTGCTGCTGTCGGCGCAGGTGGCCGGCACCTACTGGCAGCTGCGCGGCATGGATGCCGAACTGGCGATCCTGAAAAACGCGCTGGCCACGCGCGGCGAATCGCAGCAACTGGTCGAAGCGCGTTTTAACGCCGGCCTGACCAACGAACTCGATGTCGCGCGCGCCCGCATCGAGCGTGGCAACGCCGAGGCCGACCTGCATGAAGTCCAGCGCCAGCGCAACCTGCTCGAACACAGCCTGGCCACCCTGGCTGGCGTGTCGCCGTCGTCGCCGCTGATCGCAGCCACCGCCAAGGCGGACCTGCCGGCGCCACCAGGCATCCCGGTCGGCCTTCCGGCGACCCTGCTGGCGCAGCGCCCCGACCTGGCCTCGAGCGTGGCGGGCCTGCGCGCGGCCAATGCGCAGGTGGCGGTAGCGGAAGGCGCGTTTTATCCGTCGCTGACCCTGACCGGCAATTTTGGTTATGCGTCCGAGAGCCTGCGCAACCTGACCGACAGCGGTGCGCGCCAGTTCTCGATTGGCCCGCTGGCCTTGTCGCTGCCGATTTTCGATGGCGGCCGCAACAAGGCCAACCTGGCGATGTCGCAGGCGCGTTACGCCGAAGCGCGCGCCAATCACGAAAGCAAACTGTTGACGGCCCTGCGCGAAGTCGAAGATGCGCTGTCGGACGTGCAGCAGCGCCAGCGCCAGGGCGAAGTGCAGGCCCAGTCGCAGCAGGCCGCTGCGCGTGCTTATCTGGTGGCGCAGGCGCGCTACGAGCGTGGCCTGTCGACCTATCTGGACGTGACCGACGCCCAGCGCAGTTCACTCAACGCCGACCGCGCGGCCGCGCAGATCCGCACCCAGCGCCTGCTGGCCAGCGTGGCCGTGGCGCGTTCGCTCGGCGGCGGCTGGACCCAGCAAGCGGCCGAGGCGACCAGCGCCCAGGCGTCGCGCTGAGTTGTACCGGCAGCGGTGCGCACTACTGCGCACTACTGCGGGCCGAAGTGCTCCAGCAGAAAATCGATGAACGTCGTCAGTTTCGGCGTGGCCTGGCGGTCGGGCGGATACAGCACGTGCATGGTGCGCGCCGGCGGAATGTGCGCCTCGAGCAGCGACACCAGCCGGCCCGCCGCCACTTCCTGCGCCAGCATCACCTCCGCCTGCATCACGATCCCGAAGCCCGCCAATGCCGCCTGTTTCAGCGCCTGCCCGTTGTTCGAGCGCAAGCGGCTGGCCCGCGCCGGCGCGCCGCCGTCGTCGTGGTCCAGGCGCCAGCGCACCAGTCTTTTCCAGTGCATGAAGTCCAGGCATTCGTGCCGCGCCAGATCGGCCGGCACGCGCGGCGTGCCGTGGCGCGCAAGGTAGTCGGGCGAAGCGCAGATCAGCATGCGGTAGGGGCGTAGCCGGCGCGCGATCATGCCCGAGTCATCGAGTTCGCCGATGCGGATCACCGCGTCGTAGCCATCGTCCACCACATCGACCAGGCGGTCGTTCAATTCGAGGTCGAGGCTCACGTCGGGATACCGCGCCAGGTAGCCCGGCAGCAGCGGCGACAGCGACTCGCTCCCAAAAGTGACCGGGGCACTGATGCGCAGCCGCCCGCGCGGGGCCAGGCGCATCGCCTCCGCGCCCGATTCGGCATCGCGCACCTGCGCCAGGATGCTGCGGCACTGCTCCACATATTGTTCGCCGATTTCGGTCAGGCTCTGGCGCCGCGTGGTGCGGGCGATCAGGCGCGCGCCCAGGCGCTCTTCCAGGAAGCGGATGTGCTTGCCAACCATCACCGCCGACATGTCGAAACGCGCGGCGGCCGCGGTGAAACTGCCGTCGTCCACCACCGCCGTAAAAATCTCCATGCTGCGCAGCTTGTCCATTGATTCCGAATCGTGAGTGAGCAATATCCGTCATCTTAGTCCATTTATCTTCATTGCTAACGGCGCGATACTGTTATCTCCCAATCGTTCATATATGGAGTCACTATGAAAATCGTCGTCATCGGGGCCAGCGGCACTATTGGCAAAGCAGTTTCTTCCCATCTGGCCGTGCGCCACGAGATCGTGAGCGTGGGCGCCAGCAGCGGCGACGTGCGCGCCGATATCCGCGATATCGCGCAGGTGCGCCGCCTGTTCGAGCAAGTCGGCAAGGTCGATGCGGTCGTGGTGGCGGCCGGCGCGGTGCATTTCGGCGCACTCGCTGACTTGGGGCCGGAGCAGTTCCAGGTCGGCATCGCCGGCAAATTGATGGGGCAGGTGAATGTGGCGCAGGTGGCGGCGGAGTGCTTGAACGACGGCGGATCGATCACCCTGGTCAGCGGCATCGTGGCCGAGCAGCCGATCCGCTTTGGCGCCTCGGCAAGCATGGTCAACAGCGCGGTCGAAGGGTTCGTGCGCGGCGCGGCGATCGAGCTGCCGCGCGGATTGCGCATCAACGCCATCAGCCCGACGGTGCTGGAAGAATCGCTCGATGCGTATGGGCCGTATTTTTATGGCTTCGAGGCCACATCGGCCAGCCGCGTGGCGCTGGCCTACAGCCGCAGCGTGGAAGGCGCGCAGACGGGGCAGGTTTACCGGGTGTGGTAGGGCGGCCCGCTTGTTGGCGCTCGTCGCAAGGCGGATAATGGCGCGTCATCCTATCCGCCAAAAGACATCGTATGCTCCCTAGTTACTATGCATATTGGCAGTTACAACGGGTCCGGCCCCGGTATCAGCGCGCCGGCGAATATTCCGCTGTACGATGCGGAAGGAGAATTGCTCGGCCAGCTGACGTGGAGAAAGCGGGAAGGGGGCATGTGGGACATCGAGCCGTTGCAGTACCCGCAAGTCGCCGACGATTAGATGCTGGAAGAATCACCTGCCCCACCTGTGGGCAGGTATGTCGGGCATCGATTCAGGCAGCCTGGCTGCTTAAGCCGGATCAAGCAGGTGCGGACAGCGGCGCCGCCATGCCCGGCATGGCGTGACCACGCACGGCGCGCATCAGATACAAGCCATACAGGCACATGGGTAGCACGGCGAACAGCGCGGCATACGGCAGCACCGAGTTCTCGCCGCCCGAGGTGGCCGACAGCATCGACGACATCAGCGAAAAGTCCCACAGTCCATGTACCAATACCATCGGCCAGATCGAGCGCGTGCGCAGGCGGATGGCGGTGTAGGCCAGGCCCTGCAAAAAGGCAGACACCGACTGCACCAGCGCGGCGTCGGCGTCGCCGCTGGCGAAGCCGTTGACCGCATGCACCGCGCCGAACACGGCGGAGGACAGGAACAGGGCCGGCCAGATCGCAAAGCGGTCCAGGAAGCCCTGCAACAGGACGGCGCGGAACATCAGTTCTTCCGACAGCGCCACCAGCGCCGTATTGCAGGCGACGACCAGCAGCACGCCGCGCGCCGGCCAGCCGTCGGCCCAGGCCACCAGCAGCATCAGGAGCGCATACAGCAACGGCAACCACACCAGCCGCGCCGAGCGCATCGGCGCAGGCGCGAACAGGCCGGCGGCGCGGCGGTCGCGCGAGGTCAGGGCGACGATGGCGGCAAAAACCGCAGCCAGCAGCCACCCCACGCCGATGCCGCCGCCGGCCGCAGCGGCCAGCGATTGCTGGCCCATGCCGGACTGGAGCCACGGCCCGCCCAAGGTCAGTAGCAGCCACACGGCCAGCGCCGCCAAGGCCCGCGGCGCGGTCAGGTGCAATCGGTGCAATCGGTGCAAATGCTTCATACGTTTTCTGCCTGCCAGTGAGATCGGAGAGTGTCGCCATGCGACGCCGGCGCACATTATCCCAGATGGCCTGGCTGGCCGAAAAGAACCATGTTCCTGATCGCCGGTTACGGGCGAAAAAATGTTCAGCGCTGGCTGCGGCGCCATGCCTGCGGCCCCATCCCGATCAGCATCTGGAAGGCGCGCGAAAAATGCGACTGGTCGCAAAAGCCATGGGCGTGGGCGATGTGGGTCAGCGGTTCGTCGCCGGAGAGCATGGCCTCGCACGCCGCCGCCACCCGGCGCCGCAGCACGTACAGGCGCGGCGGCACCCCGACCGCGTTCTTGAACGCGCGCGAGAAGTGGCTCACGCTCAGGCCCACCGTGGCGGCCAGATGCGTGGTGCGCAGGGTGGCGCACAGGTTGGCGTCGATATGCGCGGTCAGCTGGCGCACCTGCCAGGCGGCGAGGGCGCCCTTGCCCTCATCCGGCGACGGCAGCGGCAGCGGCGGCGCCTGGCGGCGGTAGCGCGCCGGCGCGGCCTTCGATGAGGGGGAAATCAGGGTCGCTTGCATGGTTCGCTCCAGGGTGGCTGACGATCTTGCGTCAGCGACGATGATGCGTGAAGCCAGCTTGCGCGAACAGGGCCGCCCGGGTGACTGCCTACCCCCCCAAAAGTGTTGGTGCGAGCTGGAAGCTGATGTATTTCGCCCAGGTCCAGCCGATCCATCCGAGCACGTCGCCGATGACGGCGCCGCCGGCCAGCCACGCGTGGCTGATCGCCGCCGGTGGCCACGCCTGCGCAACCAAAACAGCGGCAGCGGCGAACGCGCCACACAACAAGGTGCGAACAAGCGGGTAGTCCCCGGCAGCCATGGATGATCTGCTGTCGAGCGCGACGATCGATCCAAAACAGGTGCCAAAAAGGGCGAACAGGCATCCTGATTTCAGGATCGTATTCCAGCCCGGCCAGGAAAGCGAAACGAGGCCCAGCAGCGCCATGCCGATCACAAAAGCGGCGGCAAACACGACGATGGACGAGAAAACCGAACCCCAGCGCGATCTGGTGAAGCGTCGAAAATTCATCATGATTCCTGCCAGCTAAGCGCGCCGTCGCGCGGATTGATTGTCAATGAAGTAAAGTTGCTGTTTTTGTCACCAGTTCCTCATACTACGCTTCTTTGATCGTCAACCCCGTCAATCTACAAACCGATAAATCCGCGTTCGATCGCAATCGTCACCGCGTGCGTGCGGTTGTTCGCCCCCAGCTTGTCCATGATATTGCGCAGGTGCCCCTTGACGGTATCTTCCGACAGCGCCAGTTCGCCCGCCACCTGCTTGTTGCTGTGTCCCCGCGCGATCAGTTGCAGCACCTGCACTTCGCGCGGGGTCAGGCGTTCCTGGCCCAGGTGGTTGGCCAGTTCGGCCGCGATCTCCGCCGGAAAATAGCGCTTGCCCGCCGCCAGCGCGCGGATCGCCTCGGTCAGCTCCTTGCGCAGGGCGCTCTTGAGCAGGTAGGCCTGCGCGCCGGAGCGGATCGCTTGCAGCGCGCGCGCGTCGCCCCGGTAGGTGGTCAGCACCGCGATGCGCGCCTGCGCGAATTCGGCGCGGATCGCCTGGATCGCTTCGATGCCGTTCATGTCGGGCATCTGGATGTCGATCAGCGCCACATCCGGCTGCAGCGCGCGGTACTGCGTCACCGCCTCGCGCCCGTCGCCCGCTTCGCCGGCCAGGCACATGTCGGGCTGACTGGCGATGACGGCGGCAATCCCTTCGCGCATCATCGGATGGTCGTCGCACACCAGCACCCGGATGGGTGGCGTTTCAGGATTCATTGTTCTCCCCTTTTATGGTTTTTTGTACGCAGCCATGCGAACAGGCGGCGCGGCGCGCGCCGGTAGGCCAGTTGCGCCTTGATGTCGAGCCGGATCGCGCTGCCGCGCGCCGGATCGCTGTCGATCACCAGTTGGGCGCCGATGCGCGCCACCCGCTCGTGCATGCCGCGCAAGCCCCAGTGGTCCGGGCGTCCCTGCGGCGTCCTGTAGCTTGCGTCGATGCCCAGGCCATCGTCGCCGACCGTCATGCGGAACAGGCGCGCGCCGTAGTCGACTTCGACCGTCACGTGCTGCGCATGCGCGTGGCGGAAAGCGTTGACGATCGCCTCGTGCCCGACCTGGTACACCTCGTCGCGCACCAGCGGACGCAATTGCGCCGGCGTGCCGCGCACCGTCAGCGCAAAGCGCGCGCCGCCTTTTTGTTCGAGTTCCGTGCCCAGCTTGTGCAAGGCGTCGTGCAGTTCGCTCAGGTCGACCGCGCCGATGCGCAGGTCGCGCACCCGGTCGCGGCCTTCGATCAGCACCTGGTCGGCGCGGTCGAGCGCATCTTCCAGGCTGTGGCGCGCCGGACTGCCGGCCGGGATGGTGTAGACGATCGCCTGGAAGCGCAAAATCAGTCCGTGCACGCCTTGCAGCAAGGTGTCGTGCAGGTCGCGCGCGATGCGTTCGCGTTCGCTGTGGCGCTCCTCGATGCGTTCGCACAGGCGCGCGGCGGCGCGCCGCATGTTGATCCGGTACAGCATCCACAAGGCGCCGAAGCCGAGCGAGCCTGCCAGCAGCAAGAACAGCGGCTGGCGGTACAGCGCCGGCGCAATGCGGAATTCGAACACGGCTTCGCGCGTGCTGGGCAGCCCATCCTGGTTATGCGCCACCACGCGGAAGCGGTATTTGCCCGCACCGAGGCCGGTGTAGACGGCCTGGCGCTGGCGTCCCGCATCCTGCCAGCCGGAGTCGTAGCCATCGAGCCGGTAGCGGAAGTTCAGGCGCTCGGGCGCGGACAGGCTCAGTGCCGTGTAGTCGATCGCGATGCGCTGGGTGCCGGCGGCCAGGGTGGCAGGCGCGCCGCCGGCCGCAAGCACGCCGTCCACATGGACCGACTCGATCAGCACCCTGGGGCCGGCCTGCTCCGGGTGGGGCCGGTCCGGATCGATCCAGGCCACGCCGCTGCTGGTCGAGAACCACAGCCGCCCGTCGCGGCTGCGCACCGCCGTCGGCAGCGGCAGCACCTGGTACGGGTCGTTGGCCAGCCCGCCCATCAGATCGTACGAGCGGTAGCCGATGCGGTAGCTCGCATCGGCATACGCGCGCGCCATTTCGGCGGCGGTCAGCTGGAAGATGCCCGAGCGCGAGTGCACCCACAGGTCGTCGCCGCGCCCGTCCTTGGCCGGCACCACGATGATGGCGTAGATGTTGGCGAACAGGCCGTTGTCGGGCAGGCGCAATGCCTGGTAGCGCTGGCCGTCGATGTAGCCGATGCCGCGCTGGCCGCCGACCCAGGTGCGCTGGCCGTGATGGGTGATGGCGATGACGTGGCCGATGTTCATGCCGTCCGCTTCGCCCCAGCGTTTTTCGCCATCGCCGTCGCGGGTGACCAGCAGGTTGTCGCGGTAGCCGAACCACAGCCGCCCGCTGGCGTCGGCCGAGGCGGACACCGGCATGCGCTGGTTGGCCGACGGCGAGGGCGGCGGCGTGGCGATCCACACGCCGTCGCGCAGGCGGAACAGGCCAAGCCGGTTGAACGAGACCCACAGGTCGCCGCTGGCGTCGCGCGCCATTGCCCGCACCGATGATTCGGCCAGCGCGGCCGGCGGCAGGTCGGCGAATTTTTCCAGGCGCGCACCGCGCGAGCGCCAGATGCCGGACGGGCCGCCCATCCAGATGGTGCCATCAAGATCGCGCATGGCGCACGACACCGGCGCCGGCATGTCCAGCACCGCGGCGGCGCCGTTCATCAGGCGCATGGCCGGGCGGTTGCTGGGACCGGCCCACAGGCTGCCGTCGTTGCCGGCGACCAGCGCGAAGTTGAGCGAACCGGCCGGAAAACCGGCGGGCATCAGGGCGCGCTGGCGGAAGCGGTCCAGGCCTGCGTTGCTGCCGACCCAGAGGTTGCCTTCGGCGTCTTCCAGCATCTTCCAGATGAAGTCCGAACTGAGGCCATCGCGCGCCGAAAACGTGGTGCGCGTCTTGATGGCGCCCATGCTGCGTGGATTGTCGACGTACTGCACGCCGTTGCCGGTGGTGCCGATCCACAGGCCGCCGCCGCGGTCGAACAGCAGGCCGATGGCCGGTGTGTCGATGGCGATGGTGCCGGTGGTCAGGTGGCCATCGAACAGCAGCACGCGATGGATCTTGCCGCTGTAGCGCTCCGTGAGCCAGATGGCGCCGTCGCGCGCCTGCGCGATCTGGCCGGCCCAGTCCACCGCCAGGCCGCTGTCGACGAAACGGCGTTCGCCCTTGGGCAGGTACAGGAGGCGGTTTTCGTTGGCGGCCCACAGCGTGCCGCCGCCGTCGACGAACACCGCGCGCGCCTTCTTGCCGGGGAAGCCCCAGCCGGAGCCGATCCGTTCCCAGTGGCTGCCGTCGTAACGCGCCAGGCCATCGTCGGCGGCGACCCAGATCGCCCTGGCGCTGTCGCGCGCGAGGCTGTAGATGGCGCCCTCGGGCAGGTTGGGACCGGGCGGGTGTTCGCGCATGCCGCCCGGGCCGATCACGCGCACGCCGCCGAAGCGCAGGCCGACCCACAGTTCGTCGTCCACGGCCAGCAGCGAGGCGACGATACCCGGCGTGTTCAGGCCGGGCGCTTCGTAGCGCACGAAACGCACGCCGTCGAAGCGGAACAGGGATTCATTGGTGCCGAGCCACAGGTAGCCGTCGCGCGTCTGGGCCATGGCGCCGACCTGGCTCGGGCCGCCGTCGGCCGCAACCCAGCGCCGGTGCTCCAGCTGGTCGAGCGAGCGCACCTGCGCCTGCGCGGCGGCGCCCAAGGCGCTCGCCAGCACCAGGGCGGCCAGGCGCCGCAAGGATGTGCTGAACATGGAGTGCGGTGTCATACGATGTTGGTCCTGTGCGCCGGGCGGTCAGCGCTCGGCAAGCCGCTGTTCATGGCGCGCGATGATACCACCGGCGCCATCGGCTCAAGCTGGCGCGCGCGGGCGCAGCCAGAGCATGGCGACGATCACATGCACGGCGGAGCCAGCCGGCGCGTACCACAGCGCGAGCGGGATCGCCAGCGCATACAGCAGCATCGAGGCCAGGTTCTTGCGTTCCATCCAGCTCGGACGCGCGGGGCCGGCGTGCATGGCGCCGCGCCGCCGCAGCACCTCGTCCAGTACCACAAAGCCGATGGAGCACATCAGCAGCACCACGCCGTACATGGCCACCGGAACCGAATCGAACGGATGTTCGCCGGCCCACGCGGTCACAAAAGGAATCAGCGAAATCCAGAACAGCAGGTGCAGGTTGGCCCACATGGCCACGCCGTCGACCTTCCGCACCTTGTCGAACAGGTAGTGGTGGTTGATCCAGTAGATGCCCACGTAGATGAAGCTGAGCAGGTAGCGCAGCATCACCGGCAGCACCGGCGCCAGGTCGTGCGGCGCCGGGCCGTGCGGGGTTTTCAGTTCCAGCACCATGATGGTGATGATGATGGCGATCACGCCATCGCTGAAGGCTTCCAGGCGCACCTTGTTCATGCGGTTCCCTTGCCTGGCTCGGGCAGCGCCATGTCGGCGCACAGAATCGCGATCGGGATTGACAGGGCGATGAAGCCGAACGCCATGAAGGCAAAGGCGGCGGCGATGGCGCCGATGGCAAAAGCGAGCAGGGGCCAGAAGAATTTGCCGCAGCGCGCGCTGGTGGCGGCGTCGCCGGCGCCGCGCAGCACGTCGATGCTGTCGATGACGACCTGGGTCACGTTCCCGGTCATCATCGAGGTGGGCGCCAGTTGGGCCAGCAGCAGGCGGCTGCTGGCGCTGTGCGCGCCCATGGCGGCGGTGCCCAGGAGGCCCGCCGCCATGGCCAGGGTGGAAGCGGTGTCGCCGATGGGCGCGGCGGCCATCCCGGCCAGCATGAAGCCGGCCAGCAGGACCACTTGCAGCAGCAGGGCCAGTTTCAGGGCCGGCCACCGGCGCTTGTCGCAGGCCAGGATCAGCAGGCGCGCCATGGCGATGCCCGCGATGAAGGCGGGGAAGGCCAGGAACTTGAGCAGGATTGAGGCCTTGGAGGTGTCGGCCAGCGCAACCCCGATCAGCACGAAGTTACCGGTGACATGGGCGGTGAACAAGCCAAACAGGGCGACGAAGCCCAGGGTGTCCACATAGCCCGCCAGGAAGCCCATGTCGATGCTGCGGAGGCGGTTGCGCTGGTCGGGGGTCACGATGTGGCGAAAGCGAGAATGTCGGCGTTGACCTGGTCCTTGTGGGTGTCGGTCAGTCCGTGCGGGGCGCCAGGATAGATAATCAGCTTGGCGTGCTTGACGATGGCGGCCGAGGCCTTGCCGGCGGCGTCGATCGGCACGATCTGGTCGTCGGCGCCGTGGATGACCAGGGTCGGCTTGTCGAATTTTTTCAGGTCGGCGCGGAAGTCGGTTTCCGAGAACGCCTTGATCGAGTCGTAGGTGTTCTTGTGGCCGGCCATCATGCCCTGCATCCACCAGGCGTTGATCAGGCCCTGCGAGGTTTTGGCGCCGGGGCGGTTGAAGCCGTAGAACGGGCCGGAGGCCAGGTCCAGGTAGAACTGCGAGCG
The DNA here is from genome assembly GCF_011682145.1 of Massilia mucilaginosa. GTDB lineage: Bacteria > Pseudomonadota > Gammaproteobacteria > Burkholderiales > Burkholderiaceae_D > Telluria_A > Telluria_A mucilaginosa. The sequence continues at coordinate 47,214 of NZ_WHJH01000031.1, read as the reverse complement.
GTCCTTGACCGAGGCCGCGCGGATGCCGTCGAAGACCTCGATCGGCAGGCCGCCCGGGTTGTCGGCGGTTTTGAGCATCAGCGGCGGCACGGCGGAGATGAGGCCGAGTTTGGCGACGCGACTGGTGCCGTGGCGGCCGACGTAGCGGGCCACTTCGCCGCCGCCGGTCGAAAAGCCGATCAGGATGGCGTTTTTCAGGTCCAGCGCTTCGATGACCTGGGCCAGGTCGTCGGCGTAGTGGTCCATGTCGTTGCCGGTCCAGGGCTGGCTGGAACGGCCGTGGCCACGGCGGTCGTGGGCGATGACGCGGAAACCGTTGTTCGCTAGGTGGAACATCTGCGATTCCCAGCTGTCGCTGTTCAACGGCCAGCCGTGGCAGAACACGACCGGTTGGCCGCTGCCCCAGTCCTTGTAATAGAGTTCGACGCCGTCTTTGGTGGTGATGGTGCTGGCGCTGCGCTTGATGGCGGCGGCCGGTGCGGCCTGGGCGCCGGAGCTGATGGCGGCCAGCGGGATGGCGGCGGCCAGGGAGGCACCGGCGGTGATGGCCGCGCGGCGGGAGAGGGTTTTCGGGTTGTCGTTTGTGGACATGGTTGCTTTCTTGTTGTCGTTAGCGCCGCCGCGCGCGCATGGGCGGGAGCGGCGGCGATGATGGGATTACTTGGCCGGCACCGGCGCTAGCACTTCGTGCTCGCCCGTGGTGCGTTCAGCCGCCTTGTGCACCATCGTGTAGGCGTAGTCGACGCCCATGCCGTAGGCGCCCGAGTGTTCGCGCACGATCGCCATCACGGCGTCGTAGGTTTCGCGGTGCGCCCAGTCGCGCTGCCACTCCAGCATGACCTGCTGCCAGGTCACCGGCACCACGCCGGCCTGGATCATGCGCTGCATGGCGTAGTCGTGCGCTTCCTTCGAGGTGCCGCCCGATGCATCGGCCACCATGTAGATCTCGTAATCGCCTTCGGCCATGGCGCACAGCGCGAAGCTGTTGTTGCACACTTCCGTCCACAGGCCGGCCACGATGACCTTTTTGCGGCCGCTCGCTTTGAGCGCATCGCGCACTTTCTGGTCGTCCCACGAATTCATCGAGCTGCGCTCGAGGATTTTCTGGCCAGGGAACACGTCCAGCAGTTCCGGGTAGGTGTGGCCCGAAAACGCCTGCGTTTCGACGGTGGTGATCACGGTCGGGATGTTGAAGGCTTTGGCGGCCTTGGCCAGCGCCACCGTGTTGTTCTTGAGGACCTGGCGGTCGATCGACTGCACGCCGAAGGCCATCTGCGGCTGGTGGTCGATGAAGATCAGTTGCGAGTTTTGCGGGGTCAGGACGTCGAGTTTCGGATTCATGCAATGCACTCCTTGGGTTGAAAAATGGGGCTGGTCAGAACGCGAAGCAGCTGCAGCCGAGCGCGCCCCAGAAGCCGGTGTGGCTGCTGACCGGGATGGCCGACTTGCGGGCGATGCCGTGCGCGTGGCCATGCACGCCGCACGATCCGGCGCACAGGTGCGGCAGCGCGCTGCGGGTGTTTGCCACGGGCCGGTAATGGCCGCCGTAGGCTTTCACGGGCGACCAGTCGGGCAGCACCGGAATGGCGGGCGGCGCCAGCGGGGCAAAGCCGCCCGCGCCGTACACCACGTTGCCGCCGACGACGGTGAGCACCGATTCGAGCGCCTTGATGTCATCTTCCGCCACGCTGAAATAGTCGCCCGACAGGACCGCCAGATCGGCCAGCTGGCCCGCCTTGATGCGGCCCTTCCGATGCTGCTCGCTGGAGAACCAGGCGCTGCCCGAGGTCCACAGTTCGAGCGCGGTGGCGCGCGGCATCTGCTGGTCGGCGCCGTACAGGCGCAAGCCGCCGACGGTGCGCCCGGACACCAGCCAGTACAGCGCCGTCCACGGGTTGTAGCTGGCCACGCGGGTGGCGTCGGTGCCGGCGCCGACCGGCACGCCGGCCTCTAACATGCGCGCGATCGGCGGCGTGTGGCGGGCCGCTTCGGCGCCGTAGCGCTCGACGAAATACTCGCCCTGGAAGGCCATGCGGTGCTGGATGGCGATGCCGCCGCCGAGCGCGCGTACACGGTCGATATTGCGCGGGGTGATGGTTTCGGCGTGGTCGAACATCCAGCGCAGGCCGTCGAAGGGGATCTCGCGGTTGACCTTTTCGAACACGTCGAGCATGCGCGAAATCGATTCGTCGTAGGTGGCGTGCAGGCGGAACGGCCAGCGCTGTTCGACCAGGTGGCGCACGACTTTTTCGAGTTCGTCTTCCATGCCGGCGGCCAGTTCGGGACGCGGTTCGAGGAAGTCTTCGAAGTCGGCGGCCGAGAACACCAGCATCTCGCCGGCGCCGTTATGGCGGTAGTAGTCGCTGCCGTCGCCCGGCTTGATCATGCTGGTCCAGGCCTGGAAGTCCTGCAGTTCGGCGCCCTTGTTTTGCGTGAACAGGTTGTAGGCGATGCGCACGGTGAGCTGCTTGTCGCGCGCGAGCTGGTCGACGATGGCGTAATCGTCGGGGAAGTTCTGGAAGCCGCCGCCGGCGTCGATCACGCTGGTCACGCCCAGGCGATTGAGTTCGCGCATGAACTGGCGCGTGGAGTTGACCTGGTGTTCGAGCGGCAGCGCAGGCCCTTTGGCCAGCGTGGCGTACAGGATCATCGCGTTGGGACGGGCGATCAGCATGCCGGTCGGGTTGCCGGCGGCGTCGCGCACGATCTCGCCGCCGGGCGGGTTGGGGGTGTCGCGGGTGTAGCCGACCGCCCGCAGCGCGGCCTGGTTGAGCAGGGCGCGGTCGTACAGGTGCAGCACGAAGACCGGGGTGTCGGGGGCGGCGGCGTTGAGTTCCTCGATGGTCGGCATGCGCTTTTCGGCGAATTGAAATTCTGACCAGCCGCCGACCACGCGCACCCATTGCGGCGACGGCGTGCGCTCGGCCTGTTCGCGCAGCATGCGCATGGCGTCGGCCAGCGAGGGCACGCCTTCCCAGCGCAGTTCGAGGTTGTAGTTCAGGCCACCGCGAATGAGGTGCATGTGCGAGTCGTTCAGGCCCGGAATGACGGTGCGTCCGGCCAGGTCGATGACCTGGGTCGCCGGGCCGCGGTGGCGCATCACGTCGTCGACGGCGCCCACTTCCAGGAAGCGTTCGTCGGCGATGGCGACCGCGTTGACGATCGGGTTGGCGCGGTCGGTGGTGTGGAAGCGGCCGTTGATGAGGATCAGGGAGGCGCTCATGCATTTTCCTTGTCGGTGGCCGGGGCTTGCAGGCCGGTGATTTTTGGGGCGCATTCGCTTTTGAACCACGTGATGCTTAAAGGTTCGCCGGCGATGACGCGCTTGGCGATGGGGACCATCTGTTCGCCGATCAGCATTCCCAGCAGGCCCAGCAGTGCGATGGCTGGCGGCGCGGGCGAACGCACGTTGATCAGCGCGTAGATGATCCCTACCAGCACGCCGGCTCCGATCGACATCAGATACATTGCTTACTCCTTCACATTCGCAGGGCCGGATAGCGGTCCTGTCGAAACGAGTATGGAAGGCGGGGCGCAGGAGGGATAGAATCAGGATGCTGTTTTTGCCAACTATTGCTCTCAAGGCCCATGAAAAAATTCCTACTTCCCGTCCTCCTGCTGCTGGCCGGCGCCGCTCACGCCGCCGAGCAACCCGCCAATGTGGCGCAACTGAAGCAGATGGCCAAGCGCTATGCCCCGGTCGACCTGCGCGCCGATACGGCGGCGCTGTCCAAGGGCGACAAAGCCGCCATCGTCAAACTGATCGAAGCGGCCAATATCATCGACACCTTGCAGCTGCGCCAGCGCTGGGCGCACAATGAAGCCCTGTGGAGCGCGCTCAAAAAAGACAAGAGCGCCCTCGGCAAGGCGCGCCTGGACTATTTTTGGCTGAACAAAGGCCCGTGGTCCATCCTCGACGGTCATCAATCCTTCATGCCGGCCACTTACGCCGGCATCAGCATTCCGGCCAAGAAACCGGAAGGCGCGAATTTCTACCCCGAGGGCGCGACCAAGGCCTCGCTCGAAGCGTGGATGAACGCACTCGCGCCAAAAGACAAGGAACAGGCCCAGTGGTTCTTCACCACCATCGGCCATGGCGCCGAAGGCACATTCAAGACGGTGAGCTATGCCGAGGAATACAAGGCCGAACTGGAAAAGCTGGCCACATTGCTGCGCGACGCGGCGGCCTTGACCGACAACGCCTCGCTCAAGAAATTCCTGGCCCTGCGCGCCGATGCGTTCTTGTCGAACGATTACCTGGCGTCCGATTTCGCGTGGATGGATCTCGACTCGCCGGTCGATGTCACCATCGGCCCGTATGAAACGTATAACGATGAACTGTTCGGCTACAAGGCGGCGTTCGAAGCGTACGTGAATATCCGCGACGAGAAAGAAACCCGCAAGCTCGATTTCTTCAGCAAGCACATGCAGGAACTGGAAGACAACCTCCCGCTCGACAAGCAGTACCGCAATCCGAAAGTCGGTGCGCTGGCGCCGATGGTGGTGGTCAATCAGGTGTATGGCGCCGGCGACGGCAATATGGGCGTGCAGACGGCCGCCTATAACCTGCCGAACGACGAGCGCATTATCAGTGCCCGTGGTTCCAAGCGCGTGATGCTGAAAAATATCCAGGAAGCGAAGTTCACATCGACGCTCACGCCGATCACCAGGCTGGTACTGCGTCCGGATGCGCAAAAGGACCTCGATTTCGATTCCTTCTTCACGCATATCCTGGCGCACGAAATCACGCACGGGCTGGGACCGCACGCGACCGTCCAGGACGGCAAGCCATCGACCCCGCGCCAGGACCTGAAAGACGCGTATTCGACCATCGAGGAAGCCAAGGCCGATATGGCGGGCCTGTGGGCGCTGGCGTACATGATGGACAAAGGGCAGCTGAAAGACACGCTGGGGCAGGGCGCGCTGGCCGAGCGCAAGCTGTATAACACCTTCCTGGCGTCGGCATTTCGCACGCTGCATTTCGGGCTGACCGATTCGCACGCGCGCGGCATGGCGATCCAGCTCAATTACCTGCTCGACAAAGGCGGCTTCGTGTCGCACGGCGACGGCACGTTTTCGGTGGATTTCAAGAAGATCAAGCCGGCGGTGATCGATTTGAACCGCGAATTTCTGACCATCGAGGCGACCGGCGATTATGCGCGCGCCAAGGAGATGATGGCGAAGTACGTGGTGATTCGTCCGGACGTGCAAAAGGCGCTCGACAAGATGAAAGCGGTGCCGAACGATATTCGTCCCGCATTCACCACGGCAGCGGCACTGACGCGCGCCAGATAGGACCGCGCCGTGGCGCAAATGCCAATAGCGGCGCATTTTGTACAGACAGGAAAACCACGGATTTGCGTGATATAAGCCTGTTTGGCGGGTTCTGAAGGGCTCGGTTGCACTGATTTCAATGCCAGCCGCTGTGCGGGCTTCAGCCCGTGCTAGAGTTTATGAGTGTTGCCACATGGCACTTATTTAACTTTCGCGGGCGAGACATGAATACTTCTGGAATGAGCATCGGACGCCGCCTGGCGGTGGGTTTTGGGGGCGTCTTTTTGCTGATCGTGGTGCTGTCGGCGATGGCGATTTCGCGCGTCGGCAGCATCGAAGCGAGCCTGAATCAGATTAACAAGGTCAATAACGTCAAGCAGCGCTATGCGATCAATTTTCGCGGCAGCGTGCATGACCGCGCCATTGCGCTGCGCGATGTGGTGCTGGCCGCCGACGCCGCGGGCGCCCAGCCGCATCTGGACCTGATCAAGCAACTGGCCGACAACTATGCGCGCTCGGCCGCGCCGCTCGACGCGCTGGTCGAGAATCCGCATGCCACCGCCGAGGAAAAATCCGCGCTGGCCGGCATCAAGGACAGCGAAAACAAAACCATGCCGCTGATCGCCAACGTGATCGCGCTGCGCCTGGCCGACAAGCTGCCCGAGGCCAACGAGCTGCTGGCCAAGCAGGCGGCCCCGGCGTTCGTGGGCTGGCTGGCCAGCATCAACCGCCTGATCGACCTGGAAGAAAAGATGACCGGGGTGCAGGCCGACAATGCCTCGCACCTGGCCAGTTCCTTCCTGCTGTGGATGACGGTGCTGTGCGCGATTGCCGTCGCGGTCGGTTCGGTGGCGGCCTGGTATATCAGCCGCGGCTTGCTGCGCCAGCTTGGCGGGCAGCCTGATTACGCGGCCAATGTGGTGACCAGCATTGCCGCCGGCAACCTGGCGGTCCAGATCGACACCGTGAGCGGCGACAACAGCAGCCTGCTGTTCGCCATGAAAGGCATGCGCGACAGCCTGGTCGCCATCGTGGCCCAGGTACGGGCCGGCACGGCCACCATCACGACTGCCTCGTCCGAAATTGCGGCCGGCAATCTGGATTTGTCGGCGCGCACCGAAAGCCAGGCCGGCACCCTGGAAGAAACCGCGTCGTCGATGGAAGAGCTGACCAGCACCGTGCGCCAGAATGCCGACAATGCGCGCCAGGCGAATGTGCTGGCGCTGTCGGCCTCGGAGGTGGCGGTCAAGGGCGGCGCGGTGGTGTCGCAGGTGGTCGACACGATGGCGTCGATCAACGAATCGTCGAAAAAGATCGTCGACATCATCGGCGTGATCGACAGCATTGCTTTCCAGACCAATATCCTGGCCCTGAACGCGGCGGTGGAAGCGGCCCGTGCGGGCGAGCAGGGCCGTGGTTTCGCGGTGGTGGCCTCGGAAGTGCGCAACCTGGCGCAGCGCTCGGCGGCGGCGGCGCAAGAGATCAAGACCCTGATTGGCAATTCGGTCGAACGGGTCGACGCCGGTGCGCGTCTGGTGGACGAGGCCGGCAGCACGATGCAGGAGATCGTCTCCAGCGTGAAGCGGGTCACCGATATCATGGCCGAAATCAGCCTGGCCAGCCAGGAACAGACGGCCGGCATCGAGCAGGTGAACCTGGCGATCGGACAGATGGACCAGGCAACCCAGCAGAACGCCGCGCTGGTCGAGCAGGCGGCGGCGGCGGCGTCCTCGCTCAATGACGAGGCGGCCTCGCTGACCGAGGTGGTGGGCGTGTTCGTGCTGGCCGAAGGCAGCGTGCGCACCGCGGCGCCGGTTCGGGTGAAGACGCCGTTGGCGGCCAAACCGGCTGTGAAGGGCAGGGCGCTGGCGCGCACCCCGGCCGCGCCGCAACGCAAGATTGCCACCGAGAAAACTGTTGCTGACGAGTGGGAAAGGTTCTGATTGTTTGCGCTAGCGCTAGCTTGACATGGCGCCATGTTGAGAATTTTCCACAAGGAAAGATATTTCTCCCCAAGCGTTCCAGAGGTCTATATTATTGCTCTTAGGCACCTATAGACCTCCTGAGGAAACGCCATGTTCAAGCACCTTTTGACCGCCCTGCTCGCCGGCATCACCCTGATTCCCGCTGCCGCCACTGCTGGCGCAGCCCTGACCGAGCTGGAAACGCGCTGGCTGAACGCCGCCGCTCCCGTGTTGGCGTATTCGCAACGTATCAACTTGCCAATTGATATCACCGTGCAACCAAAAGCCCGTCCCGGCGATGTGCCGCTCGCGATGGGCTTTGTCGACGGCCGCTGCAAGCTGGTGCTGTCGATGCGCGGCAACCCCGACGCCGAAAACATTCTCAAGACCGTGCCGGAAGCCGAGCGCACCTTGCTGATCGAAACCATGGCGGCCCACGAAATCGGTCATTGCTGGCGTTACGTGCAGGGCGTGTGGCATGCCCTGCCGGCCGGCTTCGTCGAAACCGGCGACGAGCAGGCGCACGACCTCACCTTGCTGGCCGAATCGAAAGCCATGCGCGAGATGCGCCGCGAAGAAGGCTTCGCCGACCTGGTCGCCCTGTCGTGGGTGCGGCGCCAGCATCCGGCCGAGTATGGCCGCGTGTACGCCTGGCTGTCGAGCCTGCGCGATGCGGTGCCGGCCGAGCGCAGCGGCCACGATACCCGCACCTGGGTACGGCTGGCGAAGAACGCCGACGGTTTCGGCCGTGGCGCCACGCCGTTCGACGACGCCGTGACGATGTGGCAAGCCGGATTGCTCAACGATGAATAAGCTGCGCATGGCCTTGTTGCCGGCGCTGCTGGCGCTGGCCGGCCCGGCGGCGACCGCCGCCCCGGCCACCGAAGCCCAGTGGATCGCCGCCGCCACCGAAGCGGTGGCCTACGGCCGCGCACAGGGCATGCCGATCGCGCTGGAAATTGTCGATGGCAACGGTTTGCCGGGCCATACGCCGGTCGGGCTGGCCAGCGAGAACGGCCGCTGCACCCTGATCGTTTCGGCCAGCAATAATCCAACGGCCGACAAGCTCAGTTCGATGATTGCCCCCGAACTGCTCGACACGTTTCTGGCCGGCGCGGCGATGCATGAAGTCGGCCACTGCCACCGCCGCCTGAACGGCTATCCGCACAACGAAAAACTGCTGCCGGTGGTGGCCTGGATCGGGCCGGTGCGCGACTGGTTCGCGCGCCGCGTGCGCACCGAGGAAGCCTATGCCGACATGACCGCCGTGGCCTGGATCGCGCGCTACCATCCCGAACGCTACACGGCGCTGGTCAATGAAATGCTGCGCGTGCGCACCCGGTTTCGCGAGCCCAAGCACGACACGGTCGCCCTGCTTGAACGCGCCATTGCCGAAGGGCCACAAGATGCCAACGAGAATCTCTTTGCGCAGGCTGATGAGCGATTAAACAGATATCGATAGTCCTTTGGCTTCCGTATGTACGTGGTCGCCCAGATGTTGCTTGTTCCCAAGCAGATGAGTGATTAAACCGATATCGATCGCCCTTTTGCTTCCGTATGTACGTTGTCGCCCAGATGTTGCTTGTTCCCAAGCAGATGAGTGATTAAACCGATATCGATCGCCCTTTTGCTTCCGTATGTACGTTGTCGCACAGATGTTGCGAGTGGTTAGGATGTTAAATCCGTCTACCAACAACCATACATTTAAAGGGACCTCATCATGAAACCTATCGTCGCCACATTGCTTGCCACCGCCCTCAGCGCCGCTTTCGCCGGCGCTTATGCCGCCGAGACCAAGCCCGATACCGCGACTTACCGCACGATGACGCAACAGGCCGACGCCGACTACAAGCTCGCCACTGCGCAGTGCAAGGACATGAGCGGTAACGCGCGCAAAGTGTGCACCGAAGAAGCGAAAGTCGTGCGCGCGCGCGCCGACCTGGCAGCCCTGACCGATTACAACAACACCCTCAAAGGCCGCACCAAGGCCCGCACCGAACTGGCCAATGCCGATTACTCGCTGGCCAAGGTCAAATGCGCCGACGCCAGCGGCGCCGAAAAAGACAGCTGCATGAGCAATGCGCGCGCAGTCCACACCGCTGCGCTGGCCGACGTCAAGGCGGACCGCAACATGCAGGTCGCCAGCGCCGGCACCACCGATACCATGAGCCCGGTCACCCGCACCACCACCAACGACGCCACCAAAGCGGCCGCCGTGGACAAATGCGCCCAGGTGGCGGGCAGCCCGAACACCGGCTGCCTGGTCGATAACAACAAGCGCACCGCCACCACCGCCGGCGCTGTCGCCAACCGTACCGAAATGGCTGCCGACACGGCCGGCCAGCGCACCGCCAACGCAGTCGAGAACGCCGCCGAAAAAACCCGCGCCGCCGGCGCCACGCTGGCTGCCAAGACCGAACGCGCGATCGATACCATGGCCGACAAAACCGAGCGCGCCGCCGATACCATGGCGCCTAAAATGGACCGTGCCGCCGAAAAGACCGGTGCTGTCGTGGCCGACTCCGTGATCACCACCAAGGTCAAAGCCGACATCTTCAAGGAGCCGGAACTGAAATCGATGGCGATCCACGTCGAGACCGAAAAAGGCGTGGTCATGCTGAGCGGCTTCGTCGATTCCAAGGCCGATGCCGAGAAAGCCGTGCGCCTGGCCAAGAGCGTCGATGGCGTTACCTCGGTCAAGAGCGCGATCAAGGTCAAGTAAGCCAAGCGCTACCGGGGCCGGACCCGCGCACAGCGGGCCGGCCGGCGGAAAACAGCGGCCCCGCGCGGTGTGACGATGCGACGATGCGATTGTGTTGCATTGCTGCACTGCGCGGGGCTTTGTTTCTGCAATCCATCGCGTCGGACCCGCCCCACTGTATAATTTTCCTGTGAACAGACTAGAAGCCTTTGGATATATTGCCGCGCAAGCCGCACGCGGGGAGATCACTCTCCCGACCAGCGTGAACGCCGCCTTGCGCCTGCAACTTGCACTCGACAATCCCGATTGTCATATTGAAGACGCCATCAAGCTGGTGCTGGGCGAGCCGCAACTGGCCGCGCGCACCGTCGCGCTGGCCAACTCGGCCGCTTTCAACCGCAATGGCGACACCCCGATCACGAATGTGCGCGCGGCCGTCATGCGGGTGGGCTACCGCAGCTTGCAGACCCTGGTCGCCAGCCTTGTGGTGCGCCAGTTCGGCAGCCGCATCGTCGACCCGGCGCTGCGCGCCAAGGCCGAGCAGCTGTGGGAACATACCGCCCACGTGGCGGCGCTGGCCCAGGTGCTGGCGCGGCGGGTGACGTTTGTCAATCCCGATACCGCCATGTTCGCCGCCATCGTGCACGAGGTGGGCGGGTTTTACCTGCTCTCGCGCGCCGATGAATTTCCGGGCCTGCTCGATGACGATCCCGAAAAATGGGCGGAATTGTGCGAGGAAGTCGTCAGCCGCGAAGTGCTGAAAAAGCTGGCGATTCCCGACACCGTCACCCAGGCCATCCTGGCCCTGCGCGATGGCTGGCTCACCATGCCGCCGAGCACCTTGCTCGATACCCTGTTGCTGGCCAATCAGTTCGCGCCCGTGCGCTCGCCGCTGGGCGTGAACGAAGAGCCGTTGCCGGACCACGCCGATTCGGTGCTCGACTTTGTCATCGACAACGATACCCTGCAATCCATCCTTGACGAGTCCGCCGACGAAGTCAAATCGATGAGCGCGGCACTGCTGGTCTGACCTGCGGGTTTAAGACGCTTCTTCTCTAAATCCCCGGAACCAAAGCGCGTGCGCGGCTTCTAACCCCAGGCAAGGCGGGACACCAGTCCCATGCCGGGGGAGCGATGAGACGCATTGTGCATGCTTGGTTGGCTGTTGCCGGTCCTGGGCCGCTGGCCTTGCTGCGCCCGCTGATCGCGTGCGCCACCTTTCTCTTTCTCCTGCTGTGGACGCCGTCCGCCGCCGCGCTGGCGCCGGTGACGGTGCTGACGGTCGATGGCGCCATCGGCCCGGCCAGTGCGGATTACCTCGCGCGCGGCATGGCCCGCGCCGCGCAAAACGGCCATCAACTGGTGATCATCGAACTCGACACGCCGGGCGGGCTGGAGACCTCGATGCGCACGGTCGTCAAGGCTATCCTGGCATCCCGGGTGCCGGTGGCGGTCTACGTGGCGCCGTCGGGCGCGCGCGCGGCCAGCGCCGGCACCTTCATCCTGATGGCCAGCCACATCGCCGCCATGGCCCCCGGCACCAACCTGGGCGCGGCCACGCCGGTGCAGCTGGGCGGGCCCGCCGAAGGCGGCGCTGGCACGCGGGAGGCGCAGTCCGGCACGCCGGTGGGCCGCAAGCAGGTCAACGACGCCGCCGCGTCCATCCGTGCGCTGGCTGAACTGCGCGGACGCAATGCGGACTGGGCCGAGCGCTCGGTGCGCGAGGGACTCAGCCTGCCCAACGACGCCGCGCTCAAGAGCGGCGTGATCGACTATGTCGCCAGCGACATACCGGCGCTGCTGGACCTGGTCGATGGCCGCCGGGTCAAACTGGACCGGCCGGACGCGCGAACGCCGACCCTGCGCACGCGCGGGGCGCCGCTGCACGCCGACCGTCCCGACTGGCGCAACCGGCTGCTGGGGGTGATTTCCGAACCGGCGGTCGCGCTGATCCTGATGAGCATCGGCTTGTACGGCCTGCTGTTTGAATTCATGAGTCCCGGCGCGGTCGCACCCGGCGTGGTGGGCGCCCTGTGCCTGCTGCTGGGGCTGTACGGCCTGCATCTGTTGCCGCTCAACTACGCGGGACTCGGGCTGATCCTGCTGGGCCTGGCCTTCATGGTGGGCGAAGCCTTCCTGCCCAGCTTTGGCGTGCTCGGGCTGGGCGGCATTGCCGCCTTCGTGGCCGGCGCCCTGATCCTGGTCGACACCGACCTGCCCGGCTACGGCATGCCGGTCGCGCTGGTGGTGCCGCTGGCCATCGCGAGCGCGCTGCTGGTGGCGGGCATGGGCGCGGTGGCGTTGCGGACGCGCCGGCGTGCCGTGGCGGGCGGACCGAACGCGCTGGTCGGCAGCCTTGCCGAAGTCATCGGCACCAGCGGCGACGACACCTGGGCCGACGTCAACGGCGAAACCTGGCGCGTCGACAGCGGCGTTGCGCTACGGCCCGGGCAGGCGGTGCGGGTGCTGGCGCGCAAGGGGGCGCGGCTGGAGGTCGTCCCTGTCGACCATGATCGCGCCGATCATGCCAATCTCAATCACATCAACAAAGGAGAGTAACGATGGACGATGGTCTCGGGTTCGGTATCCGCACGCTGGTGTTTTTCCTGCTGTTCCTCTTGCTGATGCTGCTGGCGATGTCGGTGCGCATCTTGCGCGAGTACGAGCGGGGCGTGGTGTTCCAGCTGGGGCGCTTCTGGTCGGTCAAGGGGCCGGGGCTGATCCTGCTCATTCCCGTGCTGCAGCAAATGGTGCGGGTCGACCTGCGCACCATCGTGCTCGACGTGCCCAAGCAGGATGTGATCTCGCGCGACAATGTCTCGGTCAAGGTCAATGCCGTGCTGTACTTCCGCGTGATCGATCCCGAGCGCGCCATCATCCAGGTCGCCAACTTCATGGAAGCGACCAGCCAGCTGGCGCAGACGACCCTGCGCTCGGTGCTCGGCAAGCATGAGCTCGACGACATGCTGGCCGAGCGCGAACGGCTCAACATCGATATCCAGCAGGTGCTCGACGCCCAGACCGACGCCTGGGGCATCAAGGTGGCCAACGTCGAAATCAAGCACGTCGACCTGGATGAATCGATGGTGCGCGCCATCGCCCGCCAGGCGGAAGCGGAACGCGAGCGGCGCGCCAAGGTCATCCACGCGGAAGGCGAATTGCAGGCGTCCGAAAAGCTGATGCAGGCGGCCAACGTGCTGGCGCGGCAGCAGGGCGCGATGCAGCTGCGCTACCTGCAAACCCTGGGCACCCTGGCCAGCGACAAGAGCACGACGATTGTGTTTCCGCTGCCGCTAGAGATGCTGGGCGGGCTGCTCGACCGCGGCCGCGACAGTCCGGCCGCCGGCTGAGACGCCGCCGCGCCAGCGAGCCAGTCGGACGGTCAGGCAAGGCGTGCGTGGTCCGGGCCGGCCAGCGCGCGTGCGGGGCCGAGCCGGGCCGAGCCGAGCCGGTCAATGCAGGCGCTGCCACGCCAGGCCGATCCATTCGTGGGTGGCGTAATATGAGCGGAACATGCCGCTCCAGCCGGGCACGAACATCAGCGGCGTCAGCCTGCTGCGCGAATAGAACATGGTCGGCGCCGGCACGACGTCGAGGCCGGCGGCGCGGAAGGCGCGCTCGGCGCGCGGCATGTGCATGGCGTGCGTGACCAGCAGCACGCGCCGCACCCCGGCCGCCTTGAGCAGGGCGGCGCTGTAGCGGGCGTTCTGGCTGGTGTCGGCCGAGCGCTCTTCGGTCCAGGCCACCGGCGTGCGGAAATCCTCGCGCAGGGCGCGCGCCATGGTGACGGCCTTGGGCGGAATGCCTTTGTCGGGCTCGCCATTGCCGCCGCTGACCAGCAGCGGCAGATTGGTGGCGTGTTGCAGGCGCGCCGCGTAGCGCAGGCGCAGCAGGGCGATGTCGTCGGGAATGTCGGCGCCGCCGTACTCGGGCGCGGCATGCACGTTGCCGGCCGCCAGCACCACGATGGCCTGGGCGCCGCTGGCGCCGGCGTCGGCCAGCGGCGCGGTCAGTTGTTCGAGCGGACGCACCAGCAGCAGCGAGCCGGCGTTGGTCGACAGCACCAGCAGGGCGGCCAGTCCCAGCCGGCTGACGGCGCGCCCGCAGCGCGGCCAGCGCCGCCGCAGCGCGTAGCCGGCCAGGATCAGCACGATCAGGCTCATCGGTGGCATGAGCAGCACGCGCACCAGGATGTCGATCATGGCCGCCGCGCGCGCGGCAAGACGCGGTTCATCGCTGGCGCCGGCATGCCGGCGCTTGCCACGGCCATGGCAAGCGCAGGCGACCGCTCCCTCATGGCGACACCCGGCACTGGCGCCGGGCGGGTACGCGCACCCAGGCGCGGCGCACGCCGGCGCTTGCTCACAGCGACGCCCAGGCCTGGCGTACACCGAGCACGTGCACGATGCCGATGCCCATGCAGATGGCCGAGCTCCAGCCCCAGAACACCAGGCTGCGGCCGGGCATCAAGAACATCATCGGCACAAAGGCCAGGCCGCGCGCCACATACACGGCGGTAATTGCGCACAGGATGGCGCGCATCCATGGCAAGCGCGGCAGCACGCCGGCGCCGGCCAGCGCATACGCGGCCCACACCAGCAGCACGGCGCTGATGGCGCCTGTGACGGTGGCGGGATACCAGGAGCCGGACGCGGCCATGCGGGCCATCGGCTCGCCCGCGCCGAGCGCGCGGTACCAGTCGGGTCCGCCGGCGATGCAGGCAATGTGCAGGGCGGCCGCAGCGGCGCTGAGGGCGGCGGCGGCAAGGAGGAAGTGGGCGGACGGCTCGGTCATGGGTCTCGGGCGGGGCAGGTTGTCGCGCAAGGCGAACAGTTAACATCGCTGTGTGCGCCAGGAAATTGGCTTTCAGCGTAAAGTCATTATAAGATTAACAAAATGCATTGTGGAGCAGAACATGAAATGGGAAGGTAATCGCGAAAGCGACAACGTGGAAGATGTGCGCGGTTCGGGCGGCGGCGGAGGCGGAGGCGGTTTTGGCTTCGGCGGACGCTCGATCGGCATCGGCTCGATCGTCATCGCCCTGGTCGGCGGCTGGATTTTCGGGGTCAACCCGATGACCATCCTGAGCATCATGAGCGGCGGCAGTGGCGCGCAGGCGCCGGTGCAGCAACAGCAGGGCCAGGCGCCGGGCGTGCCGGCCAACGACCGCGGCTCGAAGTTCGTGCGCGTGGTGCTGGCCGATACCGAGGACGTGTGGACCAAGTTGTTCCGCGAGCAGGGCGGCACCTACCAGAAGCCGGCGCTGCAACTGTATTCGGGCCGCACCCAGACCGCTTGCGGGGCCGGCAGCAGCGCGACCGGGCCTTTCTATTGCCCGGCCGACCGCAAGGTGTATCTGGACATGAGCTTCTTCCAGCTGATGGAAGAGCGCTTCAAGGTCGAGGGCGAGTTTGCCCAGGCGTACGTGATTGCCCACGAAATCGGCCATCATGTGCAGCATGCGATGGGCCTGACCGACAAGGTCGACGAGGCGCGTCAGCGCGGCACCGAAAAACAGGCGAACGCGATGTCGGTGCGCCTGGAATTGCAGGCCGACTGTTTCGCCGGGGTCTGGGCGTTCCACGCCAACCAGTCGCGCGCGATCCTGGAGCAGGGCGATGTCGACGCCGCACTGAAAGCGGCAACGGCAATCGGCGACGATGCCTTGCAGCGCCAGTCGCAAGGCCATGTGGTGCCGGATTCATTTACCCACGGCAGCTCGGAACAGCGCGCGCGCTGGTTTAAGCGCGGCCTCGACAACGGCCAGGTAGCGCAGTGCGATACCTTCGCCGCGCGCCAGCTGTAAAGCTCAGGCGTTGCTGAGCGCTTCGGCGCCAGCCATCAGCGACTCGACCGCGCGCTCGAACACGGGCGCGTGCTCCACCGTGCGCAAGGTTTCATCCTGCATCGCCGCCAGCAGGGCGTCGCGGGTGAAGGTGGCGGGCGCGGCCTGGCCTTTCACCGAGAACAGGTACAGGCTACCGCGCGGGCTGACCGCATTCAGGCGTGCCGGCACGTAGCGCCCGTCGAGGGCGATTTCGAAGCCGGCGCCCGGCAGCGCCATGCCCAGCCATTCCTGTTCGGCGGCGGCCGGCGCCGCACTCTTGCCCGGATCGGTGTACAGATCGGCCCGGATGCCGCGCTGCGCCAGCGCCGCTTCGAGCTGGTCGTGGCCGATGCTGACCGCGTCCCGGCCCGCTTGCGGCACGCCGTCGAAGGCGGCGAAATGGGCGCGCAGCTGGGCCAGGGTGGCGGGGCGGGCGGAGGGCGGCTGGCGCTGGCCCAGCACATCCATGTGCACCATCACCAGCTGGTCGAGCGCGGCCTTGGCCGCTTCCTGGCCCATGCCGGCCGCGGCCAGCCCTTCGCGCACCCGTTTGACCATGCCGGGCAGCATGCTGACCATCACCGCGCGGTCTTCCAGCGTGGTTTTTTCCTGCGAACTCCAGATCAGCTCGGCCAGCATCGCCTGGCTGGCGCTCGCCTCGCTGGCGGGATGCGCCAGCACCCGGCTCCAGATATCGGTAATGAAGTTGCCGATGCGCGGGTCGAGGTCGAGCGGATCGAGCAAGGGCGCCAGGGCGGTCGCGGCATCGCTGTGGCGCGCGCTGGCCGCTTCGAGCGTGCCGAGGGTGTCGATGCAGCGCGCCAGGCCCAGGTCGCTGCGCGGCAGCAGCGCCGACACGAACTGGTCGAGCTGGCGCTGGCCGTCGGCAAACGCGGTCATGTCGGTATCGAACCGCTCCAGCACGTTGTCGAGCACCGTATCGATCTGGTTTTCCAGTGCGGGATAGCAGGCCATCTCGGGCGTGATGCCGGTCGCCACGGTGCCGATCCGGTCGAGCAGGCGGCGCGCCGGGTGCTGGGCGTCGTGCAGCATCGACGGTTCCTGCATGGCGGCGCGCAAGAAAGGCACGTGCAGGCGGCCGAGCTGTCCGCGCACGCCTTCCGGTAATTGCTCGTCGTGCACGATGGATTCGAACAGCAGGCTGACCAGGTCGATCGTGACCCGCTCCGGCTCGCTGCTGGCGGCATCGGCCAGCCTGGCGCGCAGGTCGAGCGGGGCGGGCGCCTCGCGGCTGGCCCGCCCGCCGGCCTGGGCCGGACGCGCCTGCTGCAATTGTTTCAGTTGCGCTTCCAGGGCGCTAGGCCCGCTGCCGGCATCGCCCGCCATGGCCGGCGCATGGGCGTGGCGCGGCGGGCGCGCCGCTTTCGGCTGGTTGAAGACGTTCCAGACCATGTCCTGCAAGTCTGGCAGCGGCTGCTGGGACAGGGAACTGCCGTGCAGCGCCGGCGCCTTCCGTTGCTGCTGCATCAGGCGTTGTAATTCGGGAATCATGCGGGCTTGTTTTTGCTGCGCTGGCGGGGTGGACGGGTGTGCCGCCGGCGCAACAGCGCGCGCGCTGGCGGGACCGTGGGCGATCAGCTGTTCCGCCGCCTTTTGCCAGGCGAGCCGGTCGCGCTGGGCGCGCGTGAGCGCGGTCGGGCGCGCGCTCAATTTGGTCGAAATTCCTCGCGATTCGAACACTTCTTCTATTGCAACGTAGTATCCTTGCAGGCAATGTACCATCGCCAGCGACAAAGTGTCGAACAGCACTTTCGACTGCACCTCGTCCATGACGCACTGGCGCAGCGCTTCGTGCAGCGAGCGCGCCAGCAGGTACGGACGGAAGGGATTTTCGCGCTCGCGCACGTCGCCGTCGCCATGCAACTGCGCAATCATCAGGTTCAGGCGCCCGAGGCTGGGCTGGTCGGCGTCGCGCAGGCGCATCACCAGGCGCTCGATTTCGATTTGCCGCGTGACCACATCGTCCTCGATCAGGGTCAGGTTGTCGGCGCTGATGTCGTCGATGCTGGCGCGGGTGTCCATGTACATGGTGTCCATGGCGCGTTCGAGGTAGCTGGCGAAGTGATGCTCCATGCGTTCCTGTAACAGGGCGGCGTTCTGGCGCAGGACGTAGCGGGCATTGGTCATCAGGCGCAGGTCGGCCGTGCCCTTGCCTTGCAGGGCCTTGTCCATGGTGGCGCCGGCCTCGGCGATGGTTTTGGACGCGAGGACGCGAAAACCCGACAGTGCGGGCTGTTTCGCAAGTTGGAACACTCTTTTTGGTATTTGCATGGCGTTTTTGTGCTCAAATGGATGAGCGGATCCGGATGTCTGAAAGCCATGATAGCGCATTAGAGCAACATAGTTGGCTTGAATGCACTGTTCAGTTGCATTTATTTAATGAAGATGTATCAGATACAATGCTTGTTCGCGACCTCTGTCTATGCGTGTTGGCGAACCGACCACATGTAAGATCAACCTTAGTATCCCCAGAATGAAAATTTTCGCTGAACTCGATGATGCGGTCCTGAACAGAACTGTTCCGGCCAGTAACGATCCGATTGCCGTCGCCACGGCCCTGGCGGCCCCGGTACGCCCCTTGCGCGTGATCGGGCGCGGCGATACGCTCACCGCGCAAAAAGTCGAGGTCGGTATCATTTTGCAAGCCATGCTGGGGACGGTCGGGGCTGCGGAGTATCTGGCAGACAACTCGGTCCACATCAGCGTGTCCTTGCGCGTACTCACCAAACCGGGCTTGCGGCGCGGGAATCACGACGAATTCGGGATTCCCACCGATCTCGAAGGATAAGAAAGCGTTGTTTTCCGGTGCCTGGCATGGGTGCCGGGACGACCCCTCTGGCCCGGAGCCGCGCTCCAGCCACCGTCAAGCGCCGGCCTCACCACGGCAGGACGGCAAAGTGCTCGACAAGAAAATCCAGTAGTGCCCGCACCGATGGCGACAATTGCCGGCGCGACGGGTAAATCGCATAAATCGTCAGGGCCGGCATGCGCCACGCGGGCAGCACCTGCTGCAAGGCGCCGCTGGCGACCATCGGATTGACCAGGTAGGTCGGCAGCATGGCGATGCCGCCGCCGCCCAGCGCCGAGGCTAGCAGGGCAGTGGCGTCATTCGCGCTGAAATAGCTGAGCACGTCGACCTGGATCGACTCCCCATCGCGTGCAAACGACCAGATGTTGCGCCCCACGTTGGCATGGCTGAGGCAGCGGTGGCTTTCCAGCTCGCGCGGCGCGGCCGGCGTGCCGCGCGCGGCCAGATAGGCGGGCGCGGCCACCAGCAGCGAGTCGCACTGCGCCAGCGGGCGCGCAATGAGCAGGGGCGACGGTTCGCTGCTGATGCGAATGGCCAGGTCGATGCGCGCTTCGACCAGATTGAGCGCGCCTTCGTTCAGATTGAGGTCGATATGCAGGCCCGGATGGCGCTCCAGGAAACGGGTGAGCGCCTGCGCCAGTTGCGCGTGCCCGAACGACATGCTGCAGGTGACGCGCAACTGTCCGCGCAGCGCGCCGCCGCTGGCGGTCTCTTCTTCCATGTGCTCGCTCAGCGACAGCATCTGCTGGCTGCGCCGCAAGCAGTTCTCGCCGGCATCGGTGAGCGTGACGCGCCGCGTGGTGCGCTGCAACAGGCGCGTGCCCAGCCACTTTTCCATTTCCGACACGTAGCGCGTGACCATCGCCCGCGACATGTCGAGCTTGTCCGCGCTGGCGCTGAAGCTGCCGCTGGTTGCCACCTCCACGAAGACGCGCATTGCGGTGATTCGATCCATTTGTCCGATCCATGAAACAGTCATGCGCAGTTTAACCCGTTTATCGGCGTGGGCGACGTGATTACACTGGCCGCTTCCGTACAACATCTTTATTGGAGTCACTATGTTCCGCACCACCGCCATCGCTGCCGCCCTGACCCTGGTCTTTACCAATGCGCTGGCCGCGCCCGCCCTGCAAACCAAGGTCTACAACGCCGACGGCGCCAGCTTCAACGTCAATTCCACGCTGATCTATGGCGAGACGGAGGCCATGGTGATCGATGCCGGCTTCACCCGCGCCGACGCGCTGCGCATCGCCGCCAACGTGCTCGACAGCGGCAAGCAGCTCACCACCATCCTGGTCAGCCAGGCCGATCCGGATTACTACTTCGGTGTGGACACGCTCAAGCAGATTTTTCCCAAGGCGCAAGTGGTCGCCACGCCGCAAGTGATCGAGAAAATCAAGGAAAAAATGGCGGCAAAGGTGGCCTTCTGGGGCCCCAAAATGGGCGTGAACGCGCCGGCGGCGACCGCCTTGCCGACGGCCTTGCAGAGCATGACGCTGAGCATCGATGGCCAGGCGGTCGAAGTGCGCGGCACGCAGGGCGCGCTGGCCCATCGTCCGTATGTGTGGATTCCGTCGATCAAGACCGTGACCGGCACCATCGGCGTGTTCGGCAACCTGCATTTGTGGATGGCGGATGCGCCAACGGCGGCGCAGCGCAGCGCGTGGAGCGCCCAGCTCGACGAGATGGCCGCGCTGAAACCGGCTGTCGTCATTCCCGGGCACATGAAGGCGGGCACGCAACTGGACCAGAGCAGCATCGCCTACACCCAGGGCTACCTCAAGCGTTACGAGACAAGCCTGGCCGCCACGGCCAACAGCACCGAGCTGATCGCGCGCATGAAGAGCGCCTATCCCGACGCGCCGCCGGGCCTGGCCCTCGATATCGGCGCCAAGGTCAGCAAGGGCGAGATGAGCTGGTAAGCACCGCCTTCGTAGCGTGAATCATGAGGATCACGGCCTTGAGTGAATGATTGGGCGAAATTTTCCAAAGCGTGTCTTTCTGAGCACTAATCACTTAGAATGCAAATCCGCAGGTCCGGATGCCGCCTTTCTCGACGATGGTTCGAGGCTGGCGGCGACATTGCTTTCCCTCCCGGTTGTCATTGACGCTCCCGTGCCGACAACGCACGGGTCAAGATTCACACATACGAGAAGAGGTTCAGGTGGAAGTTTTTATCAACGAACTCAATGGCATCATCTGGAGCAAGGGATTGATTTACCTTTGCCTCGGTGCTGGTTTGTTTTACTCGATCCAGACGCGCTTTGTCCAGGTCCGGCAAGTCAGGGAGATGCTGCGCCTGCTGTTCAAGCGCAAGGACACCGATTCGGGCATTTCCTCATTCCAGGCCCTCGCGGTATCGCTCTCCGGCCGGGTCGGCGTGGGCAATATCGCCGGTGTCGCGGCGGCCATCGGTTTCGGCGGCCCCGGTGCGGTGTTCTGGATGTGGGTCGTGGCTTTCCTCGGCGCCAGCACGGGGTATGCCGAGTCCACCCTGGGCCAACTCTATAAAGTGGAAGAGGACGGCCAGTATCGCGGCGGCTCGGCCTATTTCTTCGAACGTTGCCTGGGCTGGCGCTGGCTGGGCATCGCCTTTGCCATATCTTCCGTGATCGCCTGCGGCATCTTCCTGCCCGGCGTGCAAGCGAATGCCGTCGGCAATGCCGTGACCCAGGTTTTCGGCAACGGCAACATGGTCGATACCGTTCTGGGCCAGGTTGGCACGCATAAACTGATTGGCCTGGGCGCCATCCTGGCGCTGCTGGCGGTGATCATTTTCGGCGGCATCAAGCGCATTGCGCAATTTACCGAATACGTCGTGCCGTTCATGGCGTTCGGCTATATCTTGCTGGCGCTGGTCGTTGTCGGGATCAACATCGAGAAGTTGCCCGGCGTCTTCAGCCTGATTTTTTCGGATGCATTTACGGCGCAAGCCGGTTTTGGCGCCGCCATCGGCTGGGGCGTGAAGCGCGGTGTCTATTCCAACGAAGCCGGGCAGGGGACGGGAACCCATGCGGCAGCCGCGGCGGAAACCGAACACCCGGCTCAGCAGGGGCTGGTGCAGGCGTTTTCGATTTACGTCGATACCCTGCTGGTCTGCACCGCCACCGCCTTGATGATCCTGATAACCAATCAGTACAACGTCCAGGGGACGCTGCCCGATGGCCAGTTTATCGTGCAAAACCTGCCGGCCAGCACCGAAATAGGCTCGGCGGCATTTACCCAAATGGCCTTGCAGTCGGCTTTCGGCGGCTTCGGTCCGATGTTTGTCGGCGTGGCGCTGTTCTTTTTCGCGTTCACGACGATTATCGCTTACTACTATATTGCCGAAACCAATATCGCCTACCTGAACCGCTTTTTCAAACGCGGCGTGCCATTGGTCATGGTGAAATTGGTGATCATGGCGATGGTGACTTACGGCACGATCAACAGCGCGGGCTATATCTGGAATCTCGGCGATATCGGCGTTGGCATCATGGCGTGGATTAACATCATCGGCATCCTGATCATTTTCTTCATGGCCAAACCGACCATGCTGTGCCTGCGCGATTACGAAGCCCAGTTAAAGGCCGGTGGCCCGATCACCTTCGATCCGATCAAGCTGGGGATCAAGAACGCCAGCTTCTGGGAAAAGCGCGCAGCGGCGGCGAAAAAATAGAAGCCAGGAGCGGCCGCGATGGTCAGCCGGATTGCCGCTGTAGCGGAGCAATGGGGCGTTGTTGCCCCGTTGGTCTTGAGCTACCCTGGTAGCAACAGGAAGATTGACGGCGGCATGGCAGACATGCAACACTCCGCCAGGTAGCAAGCCCGTTGGCAAGCCATCGCCATGATGGGGCGCAGCGACCAGATCATTATTCGGAGTTTTCAATGCACCCCATTATTTCAAGAACGTTTTTCGGCTTGCAGCCCGCCTATTACATCCGGCAGTTTATCTATGCGCTGATTCCCACGGCGATCATCTTCAACTTCATGTTCGCAAAAAAAGGCGAATTCGGGATTCTGTGGCCGCTGTATGCCCTGATGATCGGGAATGTCGTGCTTTATCCCTACGCGCGGTACTTCGTTTCCAGCGTGTTCGGTTTGCTCCGCGGTGACGGCACCTACTACGTGAACGTCATGGCGCTGGTGCTCTGGAATCTGTTGGTGCTGTCGATTGTCTTGGGGATTGCAGTGTTCGTCGCACCGTTCGGCCTGATCGTTCTGTATTTTCAAAACAAATAGACGACGGGGCAGGCGCATCCATTTCGCGCCGCGACAAGTTTTCCAACGCAGCTTCAAAGCCAAAGCCAACCGCAAGGTTGGCTTTTTTATGCGCGCCCGGCATGGGCGTACTCTTGCCGGCGTCAGTCTGGTACTGGAAAGTCTGTTGCCGAAAAAATACGTGGAGGTGGCAAAAAGATTAAAAGTTGATGTCAAAGCCAACATCAAGCCACTGACATGAATAAAACCTGTTTCATAGCCCATTCTTGCCAATAGGTCGTGGACGCATGAGTGCCAGACAAAAAAAGCCCACGAACTTGCGTTCGTGGGCTTTTTTCTTGCATCTTGGTAGGCCGTGCGGGATTCGAACCTGCGACCAACGGATTAAAAGTCCGCTGCTCTACCAGCTGAGCTAACGACCCCGAAAGAGGCAATATTATAGCTGGCGATTTCGATTTCCGCTAGGAAGTTTTGCAACAGATGTTGTTGTGGCCTTGTTCAGGTCAGCTTGGCGGTGACCTTGAGCACTTCCTCGGCCGTCGTCACCCCTTCCATGATCTTGTACGCGCCGGCGATGCGCAGCGGTTTCATGCCGTCGTCGACGCTCTGCTTGCGCAAGGCCGCCAGGTCGGTCTGCTTGCCGATCATGCCGGTAAAGCCTTCCGTCACCGTCAGCAACTCGTACAGCCCGGTGCGGCCGCGAAAGCCCGTCTGGCGGCATTCCGGACAGCCGATCGGCCGGTACACCACGGCCGGCTTGGGAATGTTCCAGGAGCCGCCGATGCTTTCCCATACGTCGTCGTTGAGCTCGCCCCCGGGCGCCTTGCACAGCGGGCACAGGGTACGCACCAGGCGCTGCGCCATGATGCCGATCAGCGTCGCTTCCAGCAGGTAATGCGGCACCCCCAGTTCCAGCAGGCGCATCACGGCCGAGGGCGCATCGTTGGTGTGCAGTGTCGACAGCACCAGGTGGCCGGTCAGGGCCGCCTGAATCGCCATTTCGGCCGTGGCCAGGTCGCGGATCTCGCCCACCATGATGATGTCGGGGTCTTGCCGCATCAGCGCCCGCACCCCATCGGAAAAGCCGAGGTCGACGCCGGGCTGCACCTGCATCTGGTTGAACGAGGGCTCGACCATCTCGATCGGGTCTTCCACCGTGCACACATTCACTTCGGTGGTGGCCAGTGCCTTGAGCGTGGTGTACAGGGTGGTGGTCTTGCCCGAGCCGGTCGGGCCGGTCACCAGGATGATGCCGTGCGGGCGCGTGGTCAGCCCGTCCCAGCGCGCCGCGTCGTCCGCCGGGAAGCCGAGCTCGGGCAAGGTCTTGACCACCACTTCCGGATCGAAGATCCGCATCACCAGTTTTTCGCCGAAGGCGGTCGGCATGGTCGACAGGCGCAGCTCGACTTCCTGGCCGCCGCTGGTGCGGGTCTTGATGCGGCCGTCCTGCGGGCGGCGCTTTTCGATCACATCCATGCGCCCGAGCAGCTTGATGCGCGCCGTCATGGCGATCATCACCACCGCCGGCACCTGGTAGACCTGGTGCAGCACGCCATCGATGCGGAAACGCACCGAGGCAATCTCGCGCTTCGGTTCGAGGTGGATATCGGACGCGCGCTGCTCGAAGGCGTATTGCCACAGCCAGTCGACGATGTTGACCACGTGCTGGTCGTTGGCGTCGAGCTTGTTCGACTTGCCCAGTTCGACCAGCTGTTCGAAATTGTTGCGCAGCGCCAGATCCTGGCCCTTGGACTTGTTGGCGTCCTTGATCGACTTGGCCAGGCTGAAGAACTGCGAAATATATTGCGAGATTTCCAGCGGATTGGCGATCACCAGCTCGATCTTGCGCCGCGATACCTTGGTGATCTCGGCTTCCCACTCGACCGAGAACGGCTCGGCGGTGGCCACCACCAGGGTGGTGCCGCTCAGTTCGATAGGCAGGATGTTGAAGCGCGCGGCATAGCTTGCGGTCATCACATCGGCCACCTTGGTGAAGTCGATCTTGAGCGGGTCGATGCGGATGAAGGGCAGCCTGACCTTGCCCGCCGCCCATTCGGTGAGCACGTCGAGCGTGAGCAGGCGCTGCGGGGCGATGGCCGAGACCAGCTTGCACTGTGCCACGGCCGAGAGCGGATGCATGGAGCCCACCGCCGTTTTAAGGATGCCCTGGGCCTGCGCGAAATTGGCCTTGACGTTGACCTTTTCCACGATGCCGTCGGCCAGCAGCCACGAAAAAATCGCCTGCAGGTCGAGCGACTTGGGGGTGGTCCGCCTGGGCGGCGCACTGGCTTCTTTATGTTCTGCGTTCAATCCGTTGTCTCCGATGGCAGTGGGCACTTACTTGGGTGCCAGCAAGCCCTTGACCCAGGATTTGGCCGGCAGCTTGGTGGCCGCCACGATCTGCGCGGCGCGCGCGGCGAGTGCCTCGGGGTCGATCGCCGGGCGCTGTTTGAAGCACAGGGCGACCACATTGCCGTCGTGGACTTCCGGCAGGCAGATCACATGGGCGAAGGCGAATTTCATCGCCTTGATATTGCGCGCGAAGCTGGGATGGTCGCCGAACAGGTTGACGCTCATGATGCCGCCGTCGCGCAGGCAGGCGTTGCAGGCCTGGTAGAACTCGGGCGTGTCGAGCACCGGACCGCGCGCGGTGGCGTCGTACAGGTCGCATTGCAGCACGTCGAAGGCGTCGGCGTTGGCGGGATCGTTGACGAAGTCGAGCGCATCCATTTCCAGCACGCGCAGGCGCTCGTCCTCGGGCGGCATCTTGAACATCGAGGCGCAGATGGCGATGACGGACGGGTTCAGTTCAACCGCCGTCACCAATGCCTCGGGGAAGGTCTTGTAGCAGTATTTGGTCAGGGTGGCCGTGCCCAGGCCGAGCTGGGCGATGGCGCGCGGGGCCTCGATGAACAGCATCCAGGCCATCATCTGCTGGGCGTATTCGAGCTCTGGCCAGTCGGGCTTGCGGATGCGCATGGCGCCCTGCACCCATTCGGTGCCGAAATGCAGATAACGCACGCCATCCTGTTCGGAAAGGGTAACTGGCGCAAACTTGGGCTTACGGGCGGGACGGCGCGAGGATTCGGCCTGTTCGATGGATTTTCGTTTGATGAGCATAGGACGCCTGATTCGATCGCCCATTATCGGTGGATGGCTTACTTGAGTGCAAGCTAAATGCGGGGTGATCAGATTGGTGGCCGATCTACATCGGTTGCGTGAACCGCTACCCCCAAAACCGTCTTTCCCGGCCTGGGCGGCCCCCTTGGCGGGAAAGACGGCTTTTAGAGTAATGGTGCTAACAAGCTTGAGAATTGTTGAAGCGCCGCAAATTACTGCCCCCGCTCCGGCTCCACCGACACGCGCAAGCGGATGCGCTGGCCCGGGTCGCGGTCCATCAGGCTGGTGTACGTCTGGCCGCGGTAGTCGTAGGTGACATCGTAGCCGGTCGTGCGCGACTCGTACGCATCGACCATGCGGCACTGGCGCACCGCCTGTTCCTGCATGTACTGCTGCTGGGCCTGTACCGGGCGGCCGTTGTTGTCGACCCGGTCGCCCACCACCGCGCCGGCGATCGCGCCGGCCGCCGTGGCCGCCGCGCGGCCGCTGCCGCCGCCGACCTGGTTGCCCAGCAAGGCACCGGCGATGCCGCCGATGATGGCGCCGCCCGCGCTACGCTGCTGCGGCTGCTGTTGTACCGGCACTTGCACGTACTCGGTCTTGCATTCCTCGCGCGGCTGGCGGATCTGCTCGACCCGCGGCTGGACGCGGATCACGCGCCCGTAGTCGGCGAAGTCGGTCGCCTGGGCAAACGGCAGGGCGCAAATGCCCAGGGCTGTCACGATCAGTTTGGTGTGCATTTTCATGGGATACCTCGTTGTAGGGTAAGACAATGTAAGAGGGCTCTGAGTTCCAAGCCTGAGAACCACGAATACATGGTAGTCCTGTCAGCCCCGATTTTGAAATCCGCATGGCAACAATTTGTAACAGCGGAGAATACCTCCGGTAGCAGGTCGCAGAATGGGGCGCTCTTGCCGCCTTGATCCGCGAAATTAGAGTCTTTCTACAGAAATTGCTCTGATTTATTACAAATATTGTGGTTCAAATCACATTCGGGTTGATTCAGTAACCACAAAACGTTACCCTTATACGATTAGGGGGTATATTGGCGGGTGGCAACGGTAGCAGGAGATCGGCGTTTTCCCCGGTAAGCGCGACGCATCGGCAACAATAGAACTGAAACGCACCCGACCACACCAGGACGACTTGAGGGAAAAATGAGTTTGTTGATTACAGTGCCGCCCAATCTTGTGCAGTCCATCCGTGCTTTCCGTGTCGTGGAACTGCAAGAAGAAGCAGTCCGGCTGGGACAGCATTTCCTGTACGCGCATTGCGCCGATACGCTGACCAAACAGCAGGTGTGCGGACGCATCGCCGAAAATTTCTATTTTCCCAAGCCTTGCGGCAAGAATTTCGACGCCCTGGGCGAATGCCTGACCGATACCATCCATAAAGCCGGCAACCAGCCGGGCTTTATCGTGGTCCTCGAACAATTGCCAAATACGCAGAAATTCGACAAGGAAGCGCGCGAAACCCTGCTCGACGTGTTCCGCGACGCCGCCGACTACTGGGCCGAGAAAAAAGTGCCGTTCCGGGTGTTCTACTCCTTCGAATAAGGCGCTGGCGGCACCCGCCGGGCCCTGGATCCGCACACGCCATCCGTGCTGCGCTGCAACAATTGCATCCCGGTTTATTGGTTCGGCCAGCCGCTCAGGGTACAATGCGCGCTATGAAAAACATTGTGATCCTCATTTCCGGGCGCGGCAGCAACATGGAAGCCGTCGTCCATGCTGCTCGGGAAGAGCAGTGGCCGGCGCGTATCGCGGCCGTCATCAGCAACAAGGCGGACGCCAAAGGCCTCGAATTTGCCCAGAAACACGGCATTCCGACCGCCGTGGTCGCCAACAAGGAATTCGCCACGCGCGAAGCGTTCGATGCCGCCCTGCAAGAAACCATTGACGGCTTCGCGCCCGACCTGGTGGTGCTGGCCGGCTTCATGCGCATCCTCACGCCAGGCTTTGTGGCCCATTATGACGGGCGCATGCTCAATATTCACCCCTCGCTGCTGCCGCTGTTTCCGGGCCTGCATACCCACCAGCAGGCGCTCGACGCCGGCGTGGCCAGGCACGGCGCCACGGTGCATTTCGTCACCGCCGAACTCGATCACGGCCCGGCCGTGCTCAAGGCGGAAGTCGACGTCTTGCCGGGCGATACCCCGGACACACTGGCCGCGCGCGTGCTGGTGCAGGAACACACGCTGTACCCGCGCGCGATCCGCCTGTTCGTCGAGGACCGGCTCAGCATCGACAACGGCGACGTTCGCATCGCCGATAAAACAAATAATTAACCAAGGAATACCATGAGATTGCCACCAGCGATTCTCGCCAATACAGAAGAAGTATTGCGCGAGATCTTGCGTTTTTCGGCGCCTGCCGACACCACCCTGTCGCGCTACTTCAAAGACCACCCACGCCTGGGCTCGCGCGAGCGCGGCGCCGTGGCGGAAGGCATTTACGCCATCCTGCGCAACAAATCGTTCTTCACCGACTTCGCCGAAGCGACCTCCAGCCCGACCATGCGCCGCCTGACCATCCTCGGCCTGGCCGAAGCGGTGGGCGTCGATTCGCTGGGCGGCCTGACCGAAGAAGAAACCGAATTCCTCAACCGTATCGCCCAGATCGACCGTAACCTGATGCCGCCGCAAATGCGCTCGAACCTGCCGAAGTGGCTGTTCGACAAGTTCGTGGCCCAGTACGGCGAAGCCGAAACCTTGGCCCTGGCGCACGCCCTGAACCAGCCGGCGCCGCTCGACCTGCGCGTCAATTCGATCAAGGCCACGCGCGATGACGTCGTCGCCGGCCTGGCCGAAGCGCCGATCGAGGCGATGCCGATGCCGTACGCACCGCTCGGCCTGCGCGTGCTCAAGAAGCCGACCCTGCAAAACCTGCCGCTGTTCAAGAGCGGCGCGATCGAGGTGCAGGACGAGGGCAGCCAGGTATTGAGCCAGATCGTCGGCGCCAAGCGCGGCGAGATGGTGGTCGATTTCTGCGCCGGCGCGGGCGGCAAGACCCTGGCACTGGGCGCGCTGATGCGCAACACGGGCCGTCTGTACGCTTTCGATATCTCGGAAAAGCGCCTCGCCAAGCTCAAGCCGCGCCTGGCGCGCAGCGGCCTGTCGAACGTGCATCCGGTCCAGATCGCGCACGAACGCGATGCCAAGATCAAGCGCCTGGCCGGCAAGATCGACCGCGTGCTGGTCGACGCCCCATGCTCGGGCCTGGGTACCCTGCGCCGCAATCCGGACGTGAAATGGCGCCAGAAAGTCGAAGCCGTCGCCGAAATGCAGGAAAAGCAAGCCTCGATCCTGGACGGCGCGGCGCGCCTGCTCAAGGGCGGCGGACGCCTGGTGTACGCAACGTGCAGCCTGCTGGACGAAGAGAACGACTTTATCGTCGAGCAATTCCTGGCCGCGCATCCGGAGTTCGATCTGGTGCCGATGAGCAAAGTGCTCGCTGAGCAAAAGATCGACCTGGAGATGGGCGACTACCTCAAGCTGTTGCCGCACAAGCACCATACCGACGGCTTCTTCGCCGCCGTACTGGAACGCAAGCCAATGGCCCCGAAGCCACCGAAAGACAAGCCGGCTGACGAAGCCGACGCCGACGCCGACGCCGACGAATAACACCGACTAGCCCATGCCCTTATCGAACGTGCTGTCCGACCTGATCGACGATTTCGACAAACCCAGCTTCCTGTACCAGGCTGGGGCCATTGCGGTGTGTATCGTACTTGGATGGGGGCTCGGCTACGCGATCCGGCGCGCCTGGCTGCGCGGCCGCTCCGGAAGCGGGGTGGTGCAGATAGGCGTGGAAAGTTTTTCCTACGTGCTAAGTCCGCTGGCGGTGGTCGGGTTTCTCGCCATCGCCAAATTGCTGTTCGTGGCGGAACGCTACAATGTGCACCTGCTGCGCCTGGCGCTGCCGCTGTTCGCCTCGCTGGCGGTGATCCGCCTGGCGTTCTACCTGATGCGGCGCGTGTTCGCGCGCCACGGTCCGGTCGGCGCCGCCATTCTTACTTTCGAGAAAATCTTCGCCATGCTGGTCTGGCTGGCCGTGGCCTTGTACATCGCCGGGCTCTGGCCGGATGTGTTCAAATTCCTCGACGATACCGAGCTGCCGTTCGGCAAGAACAGGGTGTCGCTGGCCTCGATTTTGCAGGCCATCGTCTCGGTCGTGATCCTCTTGATGCTGGCGCTGTGGGTCGGCGCCGCGCTGGAAGAGCGCCTGATGGGCGTGCAGGGCATTCACACTTCCTCGCGCGCCGTGATCGGACGCATGAGCCGCGCGGTGCTGATCATTATTGCGGTGCTCGGCAGTCTGACCCTGGTCGGCATCGACCTGACCGTGCTGTCGGTGTTCGGCGGCGCGCTCGGCGTCGGCCTCGGCCTGGGTATGCAGAAAATCGCCAGTAACTATGTGTCGGGCTTCGTCATCTTGCTCGAACGCAGCCTGGCCATCGGCGACATGATCTCGGTCGACAAATACACCGGCAAGGTGACCCATATCAATACCCGCTACACTATCCTGCAAGGGCTCGATGGGGTGGAAACCGTATTGCCGAACGAAATGCTCATCTCCGGCCCGGTGCAGAATCAATCCTTGTCGCACCGCTCGATCCGGGTGGCGACCACCCTCAGCGTGGCCTACGACAGCGACCTGGCGGTGATCATGCCCCTGCTCGAACAGCAGCCGCACGGGGTCGAGCGGGTGCTGGCCGATCCGGCGCCGGGAGTCTCGCTCTCCAAGTTCGGCGTCGACGGCTTCGACCTGGAAGTGGGCTTCTGGATCAGCGACCCGGAAAACGGCCGTGGTGGCGTGATTTCCGAAGTCAACAAGAAGATTTACGCCCTGGTGCAGTCGGGCCAGATCACGCTGGCGTCTCCTTCGCGCGACACTCGCGCGCTGGACGCCCAGATGGTGGCCGTGCTTGCTGGAATTTCTCGGCCAAGTTGAAATCATTGGTGACAATCGTACCGTGCGGTACGGTATCGTCGTAAAATGGCTCACTCGAACGTTGCCATGTGGCATGGTCGAGATACCAACGTCTACCAATTTGGAGCGGGAATGAATTTGTTTAGCACCACCATGAATGCTGTGCTCGATTTTATGTCGACGGGTTTGATTGGCCTGTCCGGCTGGGAAGTCGTGATTTACACGCTGATCGTCACGCATATCACGATTGCCAGCGTCACCATCTATTTACACCGCCACCAGGCGCACCGCGCGCTGGACCTGCATGCGATTCCAAGTCACTTCTTCCGTTTCTGGCTGTGGCTCACCACCGGCCAGGTAACCAAGGAATGGGCCGCGATCCACCGCAAGCACCACGCCAAATGCGATACCGCCGAAGATCCGCACAGCCCGGTCACGCGCGGCATCCGCAAAGTCTTGTTCGAAGGCGCCGAGCTGTATCGCGCCGAGTCGAAAAACCTCGAAACGATGGAAAAGTACGGACACGGCACGCCGACCGACTGGATCGAGCGTCATGTGTATACCCGTTACAGCTGGCAGGGCGTCGCAGCGCTGCTGGTCATCAATTTTGCCCTGTTCGGCGTGATTGGCGTGACCATCTGGGCGATCCAGATGGCATGGATTCCGATTACCGCGGCCGGCATCATCAACGGCATCGGCCATTATTGGGGCTATCGCAATTACGATTGCTCGGACGCGGCCACCAACATCATCCCGTTCGGCATTCTGATCGGCGGCGAAGAGCTGCATAACAATCACCACACCTTTGCCACCTCGGCCAAGCTGTCGTCGAAATGGTACGAATTCGATATTGGCTGGTTCTATATCCGCGTGCTGGAAACCCTGGGCCTGGCCAAGGTCAAGAAAGTGGCGCCGAAGCCGGTGTTTGAACCGGGCAAGACGGTGGCCGACCTGGAGACCTTGCAGTCGGTGATCGCCAACCGCTATGACGTGATGGCGAAATACGCCAAATCGGTCAAGCAGGCCTGGCATGACGAATTCGAGCATCTGAAGCACAAGGCCGAGCTGGAAAAGCGTTTCCTGAAATCGTCGCGCAAGCTGTTGCAGCGCGAGCCGGGCAAGCTGGAAGATCCGCAGAAGCAGCAATTGATCGAGTTGTTCCAGCACAGCAAAGCGCTGGAAACGATGCACCAGATGCGCGTGGAGCTGGGCGCGATCTGGGAACGCTCGCACTTCACGCGCGACCAGTTGCTGCAGCAGTTGCAGGACTGGTGCGCCCGCGCCGAAGCGTCCGGCATCAAGTCGCTGCAGGAATTCTCAATGCGCCTGCGCAGCTACGCATAGCCGACGACGTTTTCTCAGCTTTTCATATGAAAGCCGTCATTCCCGCGCAGGGATGACGGCTTTTTTACCTTAACGGATTCATCATGACCAAGAAAATCGCCATCCTGTTCGTCTGCATGGCCAATTACTGCCGCTCGCCCACCGCCGAGGGCGTGTTCCGCAGCCGCGCCAGCGCGGCCGGCCTGGACCCGTTCCTGCTGATCGATTCGGCCGCCACCTCGAATTACCGGATCGGCCATGCGCCCGACCCGCGTTCGAGCGATCACGCCGCCCGCCGCGGCATCGACCTGAGCGCCCAGCGCGCGCGCCAGATCACCCTGGCCGATTTCGAGAACTTCGACCATATCTATGGCATGGACCGCCAGAACATCGCCATGCTCAAAAGCGCCTGCCCGCCGCAGTACCACCATAAAATCGGCCTGCTGATGCAGTTCGCCACCCGCTCGGACTCGGACGTGGTGCCCGATCCGTACGGCGGCGATATCGATGGTTTCGAACTGGTCCTCGACTATATCGACGACGCCGCCGACGGCCTGGTGGCCAGCCTGCGCGCACGGATCGACGCGCTACGCGGCGCCACATAAAGCAAAAAAGCCGGACGAAACAAAAGAGCCGGACGAAACAAAAGAGCCGCGCACTTGCGTGGCGGCTCTTCTGGTACTGAAATCGGGATCGCGGATTACTTGATCTTGGTTTCTTTGTACATCACGTGCTTGCGTGCTTTAGGATCGAACTTCATGATCTCCATTTTAGCAGGCATCGTGCGCTTGTTTTTATCGGTGGTGTAGAAGTGACCCGTACCTGCGGTCGATTCCAGCTTGATTTTGTCGCGGCCAGTTTTTGCCATGATAGCTCCCTAATTAAACTTTTTCGCCACGGGCACGCATGTCGACCAGCACGGCATCGATGCCGACTTTGTCGATTACGCGCAGACCGGCGTTGGACAGGCGCAGGGAGACCCAGCGGTTTTCCGATTCCACAAAAATACGACGATTTTGCAGGTTAGGCAAAAAACGACGCTTCGTTTTGTTGTTAGCGTGGGAGACGTTGTTACCAACCATCGGGCCCTTGCCAGTTACTTGGCAAACACGTGCCATAGCGCACTCCTTGAATATATCCAAAATTGGAAAAACAAGAGTATAGCGTGAAAAGCGAAGTTAAATCAACGACTTGTGAAAAACAATTGTGTCTTGTTATCGAATAAATTTAACAATATGGGGCGCCGGCAAATCCGTGCAGGGCGACGGCCACCCTGTTTACATCTGTCCGTGCTCGGCGAACGAGTGCACATGCGGACCGGCGACAACAAAGTGATCGAGCACGCGCACATCGATCAGCGCCAGGGCTTGTACCAGCGAACGGGTCAGCAGCAGGTCGGCCTCGCTGGGGTCGGGCGTCCCGGATGGGTGGTTGTGCGCCAGCAAGATACTGGCCGCGTTGCGCGCCAGTGCCGCCTTGACCACCTCGCGAGGATGCACGCTGGTGTGGGTCAGGGTGCCGCGGAACATTTCTTCGCAGGCGATCAGGCGGTTTTTCACATCCAGGAACAGCACCAGGAAGGATTCGTGCGGCTGCCGGCCCAGTTGCATGCGCAGGTATTGGCGCACCGCTTCCGGCGAGTTCAATAGTTCGCCGCTCTCGAGCCGCTCGCCGATGGCGCGCTGGGCCAGTTCCATCACGGCCTGCAGTTGCGCGAACTTGGCCGGCCCCAGGCCGTGCACCGTCGACAACTGGATCAGGCTGGCGCCGAACAGGCCGTTGATCGACCCGAAGCGCAGCAGCAGCTCGTGTCCCAGTTCGACCGCGCTTTTGCCGCGCACGCCCACGCGCAGGAATACGGCCAGCAATTCCGGATCGGACAAGGCCGACGCCCCTTCGCTGATGAGCCGCTCGCGCGGACGCTGCTGTTCGGGCCAATCCTTGATTCCCATCGCGCCTCCAATTCAAGGTTAAACTTGCAACATGGTGAGCCTCGGGCGAACGACGATCAACGCGGACATTGGCTTGTCAGCCGGCTGGCCGGATCGCAGCACGACACCCCATTATCGGCGTGCCGAGGCGCGCCTTACTGATCCCGCCATGACAATCGGCGGGAACCTGGAGTGCATTTTGAAATCGATGGATGCTTGCATGCGCATGATCGCCCTGGCAGGAATGGCCCTGCTGATCCCCATAGTCCAGGCCGCGCCCGCCGCACCGGCGCAGCGCTGGGTCGACGGCGGCGACGTCATCCTGCGCGCCGGGCCGCAGTCCGACGCCGCCGCCGTGGCCCGCCTGCCGCGCAACAGCGTGGTCACCCTGGTGCGCGAGGAAAGCGCGGTCGGCTACTGCGCAATCCGCACCGCCGACGGCATGGCCGGCTATACCGCCTGCCGCTACCTGATGCGCGCGCCGGTCATTGCCGTCGATGCGCAGGGAAAGCCGCGTCCGCAAGAACCGGATCCGGAGCGCGCGTTCTGGCTGCAACCGGACTGGAGCAACCTGGAGCGCTACGCGCAATCGCTCCGGGATCGCAACCTGCGCATCAAGCAACAGGGGCCGTTCCCGCGCAGCGAGGCGCTGGAAAAAATGAAGGCGCACCTGGCCCTGGGCATGCACGCCGCCAAACCCGCGCCGTTCGCCGACTGGGCCGAGCTCAAACGCACGGCGCTGCGCCTGCGCGCGCAGGACAAAGCCGGTGCGAAACAAGCGTGGGAAATGGCCGCCGACCTGCGCGAGAAAGTCGGACTGGCGCCCAACGAACTGTACAACAGCGACGACGCGGCCGGCCGGCGCCGTCTGTCCGGCGTGATCGGCGCGCTGGAGTTCAGCGCGGTGACGCCGTCGCTGTTCCGCAGCGAAGCCCAGGTGGCGCCGCCGTCCAGCAGCGCCGAACAGGCGGGCGGGCGCTTCGGCATCAAGTTCCGGCAGCTGGTCAAGCCGCGTCCCAAGCCCGCCCAGGTGAGCGAAGACGACGAGTCCCCGGGCGACGCGTCGCCCGGCGAAGCGTCGCCCGGCTTGTACGATATGCTCAACCGTACCGATGCCCTGGTGCGCCCCGTGCACCGGGTCCAGCTCGATCGCGACGGCACCCTGCGCGTCCAGCCGAGCCTGATCCGCAAGACCGAGACCTTGTGGGGCGATGCCGACGCACCCGAATGCAAGGGCTGGGTTCCCGGTTTCGCCTACGGCGCCGCCGATGCCGGCCCGTGGCGCTTCTTCGGACACCTTGCCGCTGCCAACAAGAAAGAGAACACCCAGCCGCCCGGCAGCCTGTTCGCCTTCTACACCACGCTCGACCAGGCGCCCGGCCCGGCCAGGGTCAGCGAGGCGCGCATGACGCTCGAGCGCGCCCGCACCGGTTTTGTCAAAGGCACCCATCTCTACTACGACCTGAACGCCGACGGCATTGCCGACCTGGCCGTGTGGGAAGGGGAGGGCAAGGGGCCGGGCGATATCGTGCGGCCCACCACCGCCACCGACGACCGCTGGTACCGGCTGGTGCTGGTCAATATCAATGGCGCCTGGAAAGTACTCGGCAGCGACTATTTCAGCTACGGCTGCTGAAAGGCGGTGGTTTTCCCTTTGCCACCTATAATTAACCAAAAGCAATTACAATGATGCTGTAAAGACGCCGTCCTCCGCTGTCGGGTCCGGCACATCATTGAATAAGGAGCGCTCATGCGCACACTCGCCCTGCTGGGCATCTTGCTGCTGGCGGGGGGCGCCCAAGCTTTGCCCGCCGCGCCATTGCAGCGCTGGGTCAACGCTGACGATGTGCGCGCGCGCTCGCAACCGGGCCACGGCAAGTTCGGCGCGGCCCTGCTGCGCGGCACCATGGTCAATCTGGTCGGCCTTTACGAGCTGGACGGTTTTTGCGCAGTAGAGACTGACGCCGGGCACGGCTATGTGGCATGCAGCGTTCTTGACGATAAGCCGGTGATCCCGGCCGATGTGGTCGGCGTGCGGCGTATCGAGAGCGACCCGTTTCCATACGACCATGCGCTGCGCGTGTTCTGGCCTGAACCGAGCTGGAGCAATCTGGAAGAGTACGCACGCAATCTCGTCGAGCGCTATCCCGATAGTCCGAATCCGACGCCGTATCCGCGCAACGAGGCGCTGGAGAAGATGAAAGCCGACCTGGCGCTGGGAATCCACGGTCCCAGGCCCGCGCCCTACGTGGACTGGGCCGACCTCAAGCGCCAGGCCGTGCAACACGGGCAAATGAGCAAGCAGACCCGCCGCCTGGCCTTGCAGGGCAAGACCGATAGCCAGGCACTGCAGGCGCGCGCGGAACGGGCGCAGCAGATCATGGTGAACATGCGCGATGCGCTCGGTTTATGGGGCACCCTGCACAACACCGGCGACAGCGTTGGCGAACGCCGCCTGCTCGCTGTTGTGGACGCGCTGGAATTTTCCCGGGTCGGGCCGTCGCTGTTCCGCAGCGAGGCGCAGATTGCGCCGCCGGGCGCGTCGGCCGAACAGGCCAGCGGCCGCTTCGGCATCGTCTACCAGCAAACGGTCGCCGCGCGCCGGACGGACTCGACGCCCACGCCCGGCGCCGAGCCCGATGACGAGAGCGTGCATATGCAGGGACTTTACGATATGCGCAGCCGCACCGATGCACTGGTGCGCCCGGTACAACGCGTGCAGTTGATGCGCGACGGCCGCCTGCACAGCGAAGCGAGCGTGCTGCGCAAGACCGTGCGCTTCTGGGACGAGGATGCGCCCATGTGCTGGGACTGGACCTACGGCTTCACCTTTGGCGACGCCGATGCCGCTCTGTGGCGCAGCGCCGGCGGCGACGTTGAGGACAAGAAAAAAATCGACGCCAGGCCCACCGCCGGCCTGTTTGCGTTTTACACAACGCTGGCGCTGGCGCTGGCGCCCGGCCCGGCCGCCGTCCGCAAAACCACGGTCAAGCTCGACCGTGCCCGTACCGGCTTCATTGGCGGAACGCATTTGTACTTCGATCTCGACGCCGACGGCATGGCCGACCTGGCCGTGTGGGAAGGGCAAGGCAAGGCGGATGGCGACCTGGGCGCTGTAACCATTACCGACGACCGCTGGTATCGCCTCATGCTGGTCAATATCAACGGCGCCTGGAAAGTGCTCGGCAACGACAGCTTCAGTTACGGCTGCGGCTGCTGAGCGGGCACGGCCGGCCCGCTTGTCCGCCATCAAAATGCGGACGGGCGAGGCTGTCCGGCTCCCGGTGGCTTACAATGGTGCTTTGCACGCCTCGATACCGACCATGTCCACTACCACCCCCGCCGTCGTCACCGAATCGGCCTACCTGACCCTGCATTACCGCCTGGCCACGCAAGACGGCACCGATCTGATCACGACCTTTGCCGGCAACCCGGCCACCCTGATGATGGGCAGCGGCCAGCTCGCGCCTTTCCTCGAAACCTGCCTGATGGGCTTGCCGGAAGGCACGCACCAGACCTTCCAGCTGGCCCCGGCGCAAGCGTTCGGTGAGCGCAACCCGGAGCTGGTGCGCGATGTCTCGCGCGCCACCCTGGACGAGAACTCCGCCCCCGGCGCCGACTATCAAGTGGGCGACCTGGTCGATTTCGCCGCACCGGGCGGCGGCCGCTTTGCCGGCGTGCTGCGCCAGTTCGGCGAGGACGCGGTGACCTTCGACTTCAACCATCCGCTGGCTGGCCAGTCGCTGCAATTCGAAGTACGTCTGATTTCGGTACTTTAATTGTGAGGACCTCGACAAACCTACTGCGCGGCGCAATTTTCGCCCGGGACACGAAAGTCCTGCGATGCTCACCGTACCTTCGTACGGCTGCGCTTCTCGGACGAAACTTGCACCGCTCGCTACGGTTTTTCGAGGTCCTCCTAGCGTTGCATAAACAAATGTTGTATAAATAATACAGAGGCTCATCATGGACAGCGAAATTCTCCTGGCCCAGCCGCGCGGTTTTTGCGCCGGCGTCGACCGCGCAATCGAAATCGTCGAGCGCGCCCTGCAACAATTCGGCGCGCCCATCTACGTGCGCCACGAAATCGTGCACAACGCCTACGTGGTGGAAGACTTGCGCAACAAGGGCGCGATCTTCATCGAGGAACTCGACGATGTCCCGCCCGGCAACACCCTGGTGTTTTCCGCCCACGGTGTGTCGAAAGCGGTGCGCGCCGAAGCCGAAGCGCGCGGGCTGACCATTTTCGACGCCACCTGTCCGCTGGTGACCAAGGTACACGTCGAGGTTGCCAAGATGCGGCGCCAGGGCTGCGAAATCGTCATGATCGGCCACGACGGCCATCCCGAAGTCGAAGGCACCATGGGCCAGACCGAAGAGGGCATGCACCTGGTCGAAACCGTGGCCGACGTGGCCACCTTGCAAGTGAAGACCCCCGACCAGCTGGCCTACGTGTCGCAAACCACCTTGTCGGTGGACGACACGGCCGACATCATCGCCGCGCTCAAGGAAAAGTTCCCGAACATCATCGAGCCGAAGAAGGGCGACATCTGCTACGCCACCACCAACCGCCAGGAAGCGGTCAAGTTCATGGCGCCCCAGGTGGAAGTGGTGATCGTGGTCGGCAGCCCCAACAGTTCGAACTCGAACCGCCTGCGCGAAGTGGCGGAAAAGAAGGGCACGCCGGCCTACATGGTCGACAACGCCTCCCAGATCGATCCGCAATGGCTGGTCGGCAAGCTGCGCATCGGCGTCACGGCCGGGGCCTCGGCGCCGGAAGTGCTGGTCCAGGCCGTCATCGACCGCCTCAAGGAACTCGGCGCCCGCAGCGTGCGCGCGCTCGACGGCGTGGAAGAGCATGTGACCTTCCCCTTGCCCAAGGGACTCGACGGTATCAAGGCCGGGGTTGCATAACCCAAAGCATGGCCGTTTGTCAAAATTAAATTCGGAACACGTGTGATTTTCCGATATTAGTTTTTTCCAAACCTCGTTATGATGTTGACGCTCGGATGTTTTGTCATCGGGACGTCATGTTCGTTCTGATGGCGCAAGGTGCAGCAAAGACATGAAAAACCGCCGGTTCCGTGGCCAGGGACGGCGGGCAGCTTGTCGGACTTGGCCATGAGCGGCACTACGGGGGGGGCTCCGGGTGCCGTTTTTGTTAGATCGAATTGAAACGGGGTCATCATGGATACCTTCATCCAACAAATTATCAACGGCCTTGTGCTCGGCAGCATGTATGCCTTGGTCGCGCTCGGTTACACCATGGTGTATGGGGTGCTCAACCTGATTAACTTCGCCCACGGCGATGTGCTGATGATCGGCGCCATGGTTGGCTTGTCGATCCTCAAGGGACTCGAGATCGTCGCGCCCGGCCTGCCCGGTTATGTGAACCTGGCGATTGCCATCCTCGGTGCCATTCCGGTGTGCATGATCGTCAATGTCCTCATCGAACGGGTCGCCTACCGGCGCCTGCGCAACGCTCCCCGCCTGGCCCCGCTGATCACCGCGATCGGCATTTCGACCCTGCTCACCACGTTCTCGATGATGATCTGGGGCCGCAGCCCGCTGTCCTTCCCGCAACTGCTGTCGAGCGAACCGATCCATATCGGCGGCGCCGTGATTTCCCAAACCCAGGTGCTGTTGCTGGCGCTGGCGGGCATGTCGATGGGCGCGCTGGTGCTGCTGGTCGAAAAAACCAAGATGGGCCGCGCCATGCGCGCCACCGCCGAAAATCCGCGCGTGGCCGGCTTGATGGGGGTCGACTCGAACAAAGTCATCGTGGCCACGTTTGCCATCGGCGCGGCGCTGGCCGCGGTGGCCGGCGTGATGTGGGGCGCCAACTATTCCTCGATTCAATTTGCGATGGGTTTCCTGCCCGGCCTGAAAGCCTTCTCGGCGGCGGTGCTGGGCGGCATCGGCAATATCTACGGCGCCATGATCGGCGGCATTCTGCTCGGCCTGATCGAAGCGCTCGGCGCCGGCTACATCGGCGCGGCCACCGGCGGCTTTTTGGGCAGCCACTACCAGGATATTTTCGCCTTTGTCGTGCTGATCATCGTGCTCACGATCCGGCCATCCGGCATCATGGGCGAGCGCGTCGCCGACCGTGCCTGAGCACAGAAAAGGAACATCATGGCTCTGCTCTCATTCAACTTCGAAACCCACCCGCGCCAGGCCCGCATCAGCACGGTGGCACTGCTGCTGACCTTGCTGATCTTTCCCTTCGTTGCCCAGCAGTTCGGCAACTCGTGGGTGCGCATCATCGACATGGCCCTGCTGTACATCATGCTGGCGCTGGGATTGAACATCGTGGTTGGCTTCGCCGGCCTGCTCGACCTCGGCTACATCGCCTTCTTCGCCGTGGGCGCCTACATGACCGGCCTCCTGGCCTCGCCGCAATTTGCCGCGCTGCTCGAATCGGTCGTCAACCAGTATCCGGTGTTCGGGGAATGGCTGGTCGCGATCATGGGGCCGGAAATCAGGGAGAGCGGGATCCACCTGTCGGTCTGGCTGATCGTGCCGCTGGCGGCGGCCACGGCCGGCTTCTTCGGCGCCCTGCTGGGCGCGCCGACGCTCAAGCTGCGCGGCGACTACCTGGCCATCGTGACCCTGGGTTTCGGCGAGATCATCCGCATTTTCATGAACAACCTGAACGAACCGATCAACTTCACGAATGGTCCGCAGGGCATCAACCTGATCGATCCGATCCGCATTTTCGGGGTCTCGCTGGCCGGCGAGCCGGGCTCGAAAGCGACCGTCTTCATCGGCAGCTACGGCATGCCGTCAGTGAACGCTTACTACTTCCTGTTCCTGTTCCTGTGCATCGCCATCGTGTTCATCACCTCGCGCCTGCAGCACTCGCGCCTGGGGCGCGCCTGGGTCGCGATCCGCGAAGATGAAATCGCGGCCAAGGCCATGGGCATCAACACCCGCAACGTCAAGCTGCTCGCGTTCACCATGGGCGCCTCGTTCGGCGGCGTGGCCGGCGCCATGTTTGCCTCGTTCCAGGGCTTCGTGTCGCCGGAATCGTTCTCGCTGACCGAATCGATTGCCGTGCTGGCGATGGTGGTGCTGGGCGGTATCGGCCATATTCCGGGCGTGATCATGGGCGGCATCCTGCTCGCGGCCTTGCCCGAAGTGCTGCGCCACGTGGTGGAACCCTTGCAGATGACCTTGTTCGGCAAGGTCCTGATCGAAGCCGAAGTGCTGCGCCAGCTGCTGTATGGCCTGGCGATGGTATTGATCATGCTCAACCGTCCGGCCGGCCTGTGGCCGTCGCCCAAGCACGAAGACCGGCCAGATGCCGCCGAGACCAACAAGAACGGCGAGTTGCCGGCGTAATGGCCGCGTGAGGATATCCAGATGAGCGAACAAGTCATTCTCCAGATCGACGGCGTGAACAAGCGCTTCGGTGGTTTGCAAGCGCTGACCAACGTCGGCATCAAGATCATGCGCGGGCAGATTTACGGCCTGATCGGCCCGAACGGCGCCGGCAAGACCACCTTCTTCAACGTCATCACCGGGCTGTACCAGCCCGATACCGGCACCTTCGAGCTG
The DNA here is from genome assembly GCF_011682145.1 of Massilia mucilaginosa. Lineage (GTDB taxonomy): Bacteria > Pseudomonadota > Gammaproteobacteria > Burkholderiales > Burkholderiaceae_D > Telluria_A > Telluria_A mucilaginosa. Next base: position 5,553 of record NZ_WHJH01000031.1, on the reverse strand, counting down.
GCCGGCAAACCGTATTCGCCGTCCGCGCCGCACCTGGTGGCCAAGGCGGGGATTGCCCGCACCTTCCAGAACATCCGCCTGTTCGGCGAGATGACGGCGCTCGAAAACGTGATGGTCGGCTGCCATGTGCGCACCCACCAGGGCGTGTTCGGCGCGGTATTCCGGCACAAGGCGGCGCGCCTGGAAGAAGCGGCGATCCGCGCGCGCGCGCAGGAATTGCTCGATTTTGTGGGCATCGGCGCGTTTGCCAAGCGCACCGCCAAATTCCTGTCGTACGGCGACCAGCGCCGCCTGGAAATTGCGCGCGCGCTGGCGACCGAGCCGCAACTGCTGGCGCTCGACGAACCGGCCGCCGGCATGAACGCGACCGAAAAACTGGCGCTGCGCGAGTTGCTCATCAAGATCAAGAACGAAGGCAAGACCGTGCTGCTGATCGAACACGACGTCAAATTGATGATGGGACTGTGCGACCGCATCACCGTGCTCGAATACGGCAAACCCATCGCGGAAGGCTTACCGGCCGACATACAGAAAAATCCGGCAGTGATCGAAGCCTACCTGGGAGGTGCTCACGCATGAGCGACAACATTCTGAAGATCCAGGGCTTGAAGGTGGCCTACGGCGGCATCAAGGCCGTCAAGGGCATCGACCTGGAAGTGAACAAGGGCGAACTGGTGACCCTGATCGGCGCCAACGGCGCCGGCAAGACCACCACCCTGAAAGCCATCACCGGCACCCTGCCCGATTGCAAGGTCGAGGGCACGATCAGCTACATGGGCGCCTCGCTCAAGGGCAGCAAGTCGTTCGAGCTGGTGCAGCGGAAACTGGCCATGGTGCCGGAAGGGCGCGGCGTGTTCACGCGCATGTCGATCCTCGAAAACCTGCTGATGGGCGCCTACACGCGCAACGACAAGGCCGGGATCGATGCCGATGTGGAAAAATGGTTCACGGTGTTTCCGCGCTTGAAAGAACGCGCGGCGCAGATGGCGGGTACCTTGTCGGGGGGCGAGCAGCAGATGCTGGCGATGGCGCGCGCGCTGATGAGCCATCCGAACCTGTTGCTGCTGGACGAGCCGTCGATGGGCCTGGCGCCGATCATGGTGGAAAAGATTTTCGAAGTCATCCGCGATGTGCACAAGCAGGGGATCACGGTGCTGCTGGTGGAGCAGAACGCCAAACTGGCGCTGGAAGCGGCCAACCGCGGCTATGTGATGGATTCGGGCGCGATCATCATGGGCGGCAATGCGCAGGACATGCTGCACGATCCGCGCGTGAAGGCGGCCTACCTGGGCGAGGAGTAAGGAAAGGCGGCGTGCGCGGTATTCTCCGGTTAGCGGAGACGGCACATCGGCTCAGCACGCTGGCCGCGCTTGGCCGCTACCCAGCTCTGTAGTCAGGCGCAATCTTAGCAGGGCGGCGGGGAATTGTTGTTTTTGCATTCCATCGCTTTGAGCCGCTCTCTCAGATCATTGATGATGACGTTACTCGCTTCTAGAGCTTGATTGGTAGAATTGAGCCTTTGCTCTACCTGAGAAAGTTTTGCGTGCATTTCCACAACATATTTCCCGTCGATACTTTCTAGCCGTTTTATCTCAGGTTTCAGGATGATGGGTGTTGGGGGATGGCATCCAAATTCGGTATGGATACATGGCCCTTGAAATATTTCATCCGCAACAATGTAATTTACGGTGAAAATCGTTGGTGGAGCTAATGGCGCATGAGCATCCGCGACCACCTCGGAAACGATAAACAATTGAAAGATCGAGATAAAAAGTATTCTTCTAGTATTTTTCATTATGTTTCCAATATTTCAAAAATTTTCATTTTTTAGGATCCAAGCAGGCCGCATCAGCTTGAGTCGCTGCTTTGCATTCTATGTCTCGTATTCTGAATCGTAATTCTTCTATTGCATTCAAAGAATTCGTCAAATTCGCTTTTGTCGCTTGCAAATCTTGATTTTGTTGCTCGATAAGAATTCTCTGCGCCCCTATCTCTTGCAATAGATTTTCCTTTCGTTGGTCTACCCCACGAACGACCGACCGCAATAGCAAGAGCGCGGTATCTGTCCTCATCAAGTCCACATATTGAAAAACCTCGCCACCTACTTTCACCAATACACGGTTGTCGGCGGGATTGACAATTCGCCATTCGTAATAAGTAGTTTCATTGTCAAATCTGACTGCTTGCTGCACAGGATTTCCTCCACGAATCAATGCCTCCAAGATGTGTCCGCTATCAATCGAAGGGGGCGCTTATCCCTCGGTCATCGTCGCGCCTCTCAGCCAACTGGGCAATTGCGCAAGCCCTGCCGCTGGCCAGCCAGTAACAGCAAGCAAGAGAAGCGTTAATATCCTTATCGATGGTTTCACAATTTCTCCTTGCTCAAAAAAAATAGTGCACATAACCAATTGATTTTCATAAAATCGAAACAATGTATCAGCAACTTGTTTTTTTTATGAATCTACTATAATTTAGCGTTCGGCACTAGGTTTTTAAGAGTTTCCATTATTCAAGCAACTGCTTCATCATCCAGATGGAGGTAACATGTTGTCAAAACAAAATATTTTGCTTGCTGCCCTTAGCGGAGCTGTCTTCTCCTCGCATGCCGACGCGGCCGAACTCACCCCGGCAGTTCTGGACTTCGGAAAGTCCGTGGTCAGCCTGGTCGTTGTCACAGCGAAAACGCCAGAGCCTGGCAATGGCAATCAGTACGTCGAGCTGGCCAACAAGCTTGAACATCAAATCCTGACAGCCCGTGCCGCTGGCGCCGTCACTTCCGCCAATGCAAATATGGTTGCTGCCGCGCTAACGACGTATGCCGCCGTATCTCCCGAGCCGATTACCAAGGTTGTCGCAGCAGCAGGCGCGTGGGCAGCAAATGAGCAAGGCAAATTTATCGCCGACACCGTCATCAAAAGTGCCGAAGCACAGTCGGTAAAGGTGTTGAAGAAATTTCTGGACGATCAACAAGTATCTCCGCAGCAATTGGCGAGCATGTCGGCTGATGAGTTTGTGAAATTCAGCCGTACTTTGCAGAGCGGCAACCAGACCCTGTCGGAGGCACTCGCCGACGTGCCGGGCGCTCAGATAGCGCTTGAAGCGTCGGCGCGGGACTTTATCGGGCAAGGTACTGCGGCAGTGTTTCTTCAAGTTGGAGAAGTAAAAGATTCCGTCAAGGAGCTGAAGCAGGGCCTTGGCAACACCGTCAAAGCCGTGGAAGACCTGAAAAGGATCGCGGTCGACACCAGCAAGTCCCTGGTTGAGTTGCGGGACATTACTGTGGACCTGCGCAAAGGCATACAGTCTCTTCAGGGCGATGTTTCAGCCAACACGGCATCGATACGCGGTCTGATTGAAGTCAGTTCAATGTCCTGGACGCCCCAGCAAAAGCTGAGCGCGGTGAATTCCGGTCTTTTCAAAGACATCGTCGGCGCGGACAAGGACAAGTTGATCGCGGTCCTGACAAAAGAGATCCGGCGTGATGCACTGGTAGGCGAGCTCAGTTTGCGCGGCAGACAGTTAGGCCAGCTGGCTGGCATTGCTTCCGATCTCGGAGTCGATCCGAAGGTAGTCGATGCCATGGTCAAAGGTCAGCAAATTGCGGGCGCCGCGGTGGCGTTCGTTTCGGGCGATTATCTCTCGGCCGCGTCCGCAGTTGTGTCTATGTTCGGCGGTGGCAAGCCCGACGCAGGCGCCACGCGGCATGCTGAAATGATGAAATATCTCGGCGAGCAGTTCGCGAAAGTGAATCTCAAACTCGATGAGATTAAAAAGCTGCAAGAAGAAACCTTAAAGGAGACCATCGCTCTGAGACAAGATGTCATGGAGCTCCGGCAGGCCATGGATGCCGGATTTCGCCGGATCGAAGATCAAATCTATCTGAGCCAGGAGCTATCACGCAAGATTATCCGGGAAAAATGGGAGTCATGCGATAACGTGCTGGTTCCTCTACTCGGATATCCCGTCATCAAATCGGCTTATGATTTGAAAACGCTTCTGAGCGTCAACGAGCGCGACAATCTGGCAACGTGCTATACAGAGGCAAAAAAACACTTTACGCATTGGAGCGATCCCGACCAATGGCCGTCGTCGATCATTGACTTTAGCGTGTTCAGCCTGTCGCTGCCTAGTACGGATACTGCGCAGTTGGGTAACGCCAGAATGTATGCCGACACGGCAAGGCAAATATTTACTGAGACACGAAATTTTGTGATCGCCGCCATGCCCCGGGATAGAATGCTGTCGCAATTGGGGCGATTCGCGCTGCCAGCCACATTCGCCAACCATACTGAAAATCTGGAACTAACGTCTCACTCCGCTTTCGCATCGGATGACTGCACAGCAGGTCCGGTCGATGCGCTTCCCCCTCTGCTACGGCTCGCATGTCCGCAATACGATAGTTCGACGGGAAGACCGGATGCAAACAGGTTGCCTAATATCTTGGCGCCTACTCTGATCGGGCCGATGGCACCGAAAACCATCGAACTCGGCTTGTTGATGAGCGACATGGCCGATCTGCTCCATAAGCAGAACGGGGAAACCGACTTTGATTTTATGAATAGCGACGACATCGACACATTGATGCGTGGACAGCTCAGCAAAAGGGGAAGGTCGAGTCTCGATCAGCAAAAGGGTCTCCATCTGTTGAAGGCGATCGATCGCTTCAGTTTGAACTGGCTGATCCAGCAGTCTGTCATCTTTGGAGACCATACCGCTTATTTGGTGACGGAAGTTCTCTACGACACCGAAAGCAACGCACTCTTTGTAAAAGACCCCGGGCCTGATATGAAAGCGGAAAAGCGGGCCTTCATTGTCGGCGCGCTGAACGCGATGAAGGCGAATTCATCCCTTGCGCGTAACGTGGTTCTGCTTGGGCTACGCAAGTCACTCCGTCAAAGATACGGCAAGCTACCTGTAGTCAATTACGAAATTGGCTGGAAGGGGCTGCTGGAACCGGCCGCTTGCCGGGGAAGTGGTGCTTTCGCAGAGCGCCTGAACAATTTGCTCCAGCCGTCAAAGCCAAGTCTGAGCGCCAACTGGAGCTTCCGGCGTATCGCCACGCCAGCGGAGGCCGGAAAAGGCGCGGCGTACGAGGGCTGCCCTGTTGACGACTCTGCGGATAAACGTGCGGGAACGGGGGTTGCGGTGCAATTTGACGGTTTCCATGTTCGACTCCCGAATCCAAAACAACTGGAACAGGGAAACCTCGAACAGCCCGCCAGTCTAAGGCAGGCAATCTTCTATCGTAACAAAGTCACACAAGCACTTGTCGCCAGAAACCTGTTGAGTACTGCAAAAGGTATTGTCGACCCAGCTGGTCTGCTTCAACTTTCCAGGTAACGCAAAATAGTACGGTCTCCTCATTTCCGGAGCTGCCTGGATGGGCGCCAGGCAAACGCAGGATCGCGCGGTGCAGCGGCCTTCTTCTAGCCTGGATGTTTCATAAACGTCATCCGCAATTCCGAATTGTCGCTCTCGACGCCGCTCGGTTCGAATTATCCTATTGTGGGCAATAGGCGCCCTACCCAATTGAACGGGGCAGGGTATAGCGGC
>NZ_WHJH01000319.1 GCF_011682145.1 Massilia mucilaginosa | reverse complement strand
CGTCATGCTCGATCACATCCAGCGCTTCATGCGTGAAGGCCGCGCCTGACGCGCACGCCGTCCGCTTCTCTCCACACTGACCGCCATCCCTGCACACGCAGGCATGGCGGTTTTTTCTTTCCAGCCACGATACGCGCGCCCACGCCGGCGCTGTCGGATATCTTTACACTCCAACTGTCAAATCCGCCCTCGTTCAAAATTTAATGTTTAGTAACAAAGGCTTAAGTTTCAGGCGCGAAACTTGCTTTAAAAATACGCTTTGACGAGTACGCCATGCGGGCAATGCCACATTGCACCAAGC
>NZ_WHJH01000318.1 GCF_011682145.1 Massilia mucilaginosa | reverse complement strand
ACCACGCCGAAATCGTGCCGTGGCTGACCTACCTGAAGCGGCGCGTCAACTCGCGCATCTTCCAGGACCTGAACGTGCTCGGCGTGCTCGACAAGATCTACAAGGGCGACCACGGCGGCCTGGCGACGTACGAGTTCCGCACCAGTAAAAGCTATCCGCCGGAAAACCACATCGTCCAGTACGACGAGACCGACGAGCACTTCACCTGCCGCCTGATGGAAAAGTACGGCCTGTTCTATTACTTCGAGCACAGCGCCGGCAGCCACATCATGGTCATCAGCGACGATTCCTGCAACGCGGG
>NZ_WHJH01000317.1 GCF_011682145.1 Massilia mucilaginosa | reverse complement strand
CCATAACCTCGATCCGAACACGGACATCAACTGGCAGCTTGACGCCGGCGCCAACAAGACCGACGCCACCCGCACCATCAACTTCGGCGGCCTGACGCGGGTGGCAGGCAGCGATTACCGCGGCATGAGCCTGCATGCCGGCACCGGTATCGGACGTGTGGTGAGGCTGAGCGAAGAGACCAACGTCACGCCTTCGGTTCGGCTCGACTACACCACGGTCAAGAACAAGGCCTACACCGAATCCGGCGCCGGCGCCTTGAACCTGATCGTCGGCCGCCAGCGCGCCAAGCAGTTCATCCTCG
>NZ_WHJH01000316.1 GCF_011682145.1 Massilia mucilaginosa | reverse complement strand
CCAAGCTTGAACATCGGATCGTGGCGCAGGCTGTTCGAGTCGTTCCCGTCCTCGTAGCCGCAGCCGATTTGGTAGATACGTTGCGTCAAAATATCGTGATAAGAATGGTCGACATAGCTCTGATGACGGCGGTCAGGCAAGGCTGCGGCGAGGCGCTTGGTCAATCCAATCTGGAGGTCGACACCACGCAGCAAAACCGGACCGAGGTCGGACGACAAGCCGCCGCCGGCGAAATCGGCGCGAACGCTATGAGCGGGAATGGATGCAAAACGGAGCTGCTCTGAGGTAGAATTCATGTCGGG
>NZ_WHJH01000315.1 GCF_011682145.1 Massilia mucilaginosa | reverse complement strand
GGATCGCCCGAAAAATACAATCTCAAAGAAGAAATACCAGCTATCGCTACCCTTATTCCGCGCAAAATTGTCGGCGATTTCGTGATTCCATTTAATGCATCGTACGAGCAATTGAGCCAGCAACAGCGGCGTATGGTACGCAGCTGGTACCCCATGCTCGATGACAGCGATGAACCGCCCTACCCCGTGCGCGGTCTCGAAAGCGTGTATCGCGCCATTCACAAAGTCAATGCCAGGGACCCCGCTGAAGGCAAACTGAGCATGGTTGTCATGGTCGACAGCGACGGCAAGGCCACAGCGGCG
>NZ_WHJH01000314.1 GCF_011682145.1 Massilia mucilaginosa | reverse complement strand
ACATTATAGAATATATGCTTAACAAGAGGTAACTATCGCCGAGGAATTGCGCCTGACTGCTGCGAATGCAACACCTGTCAACGCGTGATCCGACGCCAGCCCAGGCGGGTCGGCGGCGGAACGATTCCAGAAGGGACGCTCCGCCCGTTCTCAGGTCGTGGTGTTGATCACGAGCTTGAGGACCTTGTTCGCTCTTTCCCGAAATGTCACGGATGGCATTGGATCGACCAGGGACACTGCCATAGCCCCTTCGAAAGCCGCAAAGATCGTCTCTGCGAGATCGCGCGCGCTGACGCCGGCCGG
>NZ_WHJH01000313.1 GCF_011682145.1 Massilia mucilaginosa | reverse complement strand
GCAGTACAAGAACAAGATCGTTCTTCATCTGCCAAGCGCCTGCCCAGTCAAACATCTGCTCCACACCCTGGCCGAGCGTCTGTATCTGACGATTCCAGCCAGGACCATTAACTCGACCTGAACACGTCACGGCCGGTCTGCCGCGAACTGATCAATCCACCGCTACCCCACCAACCTCATGCCGCTTTACCCTGCCCCGTTCAATTGGGTAGGGCGCCTATTGCCCACAATAGGATAATTCGAACCGAGCGGCGTCGAGAGCGACAATTCGGAATTGCGGATGACGTTTATGAAACATCCAGG
>NZ_WHJH01000312.1 GCF_011682145.1 Massilia mucilaginosa | reverse complement strand
CTGGTAAGCGCAGAGAACAAAAAGACAAGCCCCTTGAACGAAGCCGAGGTGCTCAATATCAGGGACGCTGCCGCCGTCATCATGGTGAGCCGCGATCGCTTCAGTGCGATGGCGCAGTCGCGCGGCTACGCTGATATCGATCCCCAAAACTGTTGGTATGACTGGCAAATGCTACGGCGTCACCTGGGAAGGAAGCCGGACCTGGATGCCGGAGCGAAGCTGCTATTCGTTAGCAAGGAGAATAGCGACTTCAATGCCAGCGTCGCAGCCGCGCAGGAGCCATTGGGCGTGTTCCGCAGCATGC
>NZ_WHJH01000311.1 GCF_011682145.1 Massilia mucilaginosa | reverse complement strand
TAGCCAGATATCCTGATCCAGCTCGGGAATATGCGCAATCGCGGCCACCAGATCGTGCTGGTCATTGGCGAGAAAGGTGGCAAGCACGCCCAGTCCGGCGCCATGTTCTACGCCATCGAGAATGCCCAGCCCGTAACTGCATCGCATCCATGGCACCGGGCCGCCAGGCAGAGCGCGCAACCAGCGGTCGGACTGGAACTCCGCGCGCGGCTCGTCGAAACCGACGAACGGCATGCTTGCCCATTGCTGGTTCGCAAAGGCAGCCGCATGGCGCGTGGCGACATCGCGGCTGCAATACAGCCCGC
>NZ_WHJH01000310.1 GCF_011682145.1 Massilia mucilaginosa | reverse complement strand
GGGCGCGGAGTTCGGCAGGCGGCCGGTATCTCAACATCTCAGCGAGGCAGCCCTGGTGACGACGCAGGGCAACAGCATCCTGATACTGAGCTACATCCGCAACAGCGAGAAAGCCGGGCCGGATAAATTGGCCGTGCCGATCCTCGCGCTGGGCAAGCAGGCCATCGCACGCTCCGGCAAGGCCGAACAATCCTTCGGTCAATGCGAATGGTTCAGCGAAGCCGAAGCGCGCGGCTTTCTCGGAAAGGGAGCGCTGAAAATCCACCGTTCCGGTCCCAACTGGTGCGCCGCATCGGTCGAGGGCA
>NZ_WHJH01000030.1 GCF_011682145.1 Massilia mucilaginosa | reverse complement strand
ATCGAGACGTGCAGAAAACGTTCGGCCTCCTCTTGGACCTTCATTGCCAGCGTCATTGCCGCAGCCAGAAACGGTCTGACGGTGCCGGCGCTGCCAAAGATTCCGCTCGGGGTGTGAACGGCTACGTGGCCCGAGGTCTCCAATTGGGTTTCGCCTCTTTTTGTTTTTCCGAGATGGTAAGCTGGAGTCAAAATTTTCAGGATGGCCCCCGGAGGGAAACTGGGATAAGCTCTATGAAGGATTTGGAATCGCTTTTCTTCCGCAATAACTGCGCTCAAGCGAGCTGAACGTGAAGTAGCTGTTCATGGCGGGGCTGATTCCGACGCCATGGGCGGCTGCACAGGGCGAACCATTCGCTGATCGCAAGCGATGGCGTAAGCCCTGTCTTACCCTGCGGCGGGAGCCGCACCGATGCCGCCCGGCCCATGCCTTCCGGATAATGCGCCCATGATTCCGTACACTCCTTCCCCTGTCATCCACGACACCCTGATCATCGGCGGCGGCCCCGGCGGGCTGACGGCGGCGATTTACCTGCGCCGCTTTCGCCGCAACGTCATCCTGGTCGACAAAGGCAACAGCCGGCTGGGCTGGATTCCCGTCACGCATAACTATCCGGGCTTCCCGGACGGCATCCATGGCCAGAAATTGCTCGACAAATTGCGCGACCAGCTCAAGCGCTACGAGGGCGAGGTGATCCAGGGCGAAGTCACGCGCCTGATCCGCGAAGACGGCTGCTTCGTGGCCGCGTACGAGGGCGGCGAAATCCGCGCCCGCACAGTGCTGCTGGCGACCGGCATCACCGACACCGGCATGCCGATCGAACACTTCCTCGAGGCCGTGGGCTGCGGCGCGGTCCGCCTGTGCCCGGTGTGCGATGGCTTCGACGTGCTCGACCAGAAGATTGCCGTGGTCACGTCGGACACCAACCCGGTCGGCCACGCCCTGTTCATGCGCACCTTCTCGGCCGACGTGATGCTGTTCGAACGCAGCAGGACTGCCCTGGTCGACCCGGCCGACCGCCAGCGCCTGCGTGATGCGGGAATTCGCTACGTCACCTCGCCGCTCCAAGGCGTGACCATGAGCGAGCGCATGACGCCGGTCATGCATACGGAAGACGGCGAGTCCTGGCAGAGCGACGTGCTCTACCCCATGCTGGGCGAAACGGCGCGCTCCGACCTGGCGCTGGCGCTCGGGGCGCGCGCTGCCGCCTGCATGGAGCTGGAGGTCGACGACCATCAGCAAACGACGGTCGAGGGGCTGTACGCCATCGGCGACGTCGCCAAAGGATTGAACCAGATAAGTGTAGCCGCCGGGCAAGCTGCAGTGGCGGCGACCCGCATTCACAATGTGCTTCCTTATCATTTTCGCGAGCGCTCCGTATAGAGGAAGTCCCGCACGGCAGCAAAAAACAAATTGCGCTAACGGCAAGGTAGTGACAATATAGGCCACGCTACTGGCCCAGGACGCTAAAAACAAGTCGCCAGTTCACTTGCGAAAGATTACGATCATGTCAACTATCGCGCACGGCAGCAAACACGCATCGCAGGCTCACGACCGCGACGCCTACTTCAGCTGGCCCATCTGGCTTCTCAGCGTTTCACTGCTCACCTTTGTCCTTGTCGTGCCGTTTTCCGGCCTGGCGGGCATGCTGGTGCTCCCGGTCGCCCTGCTCGGCGGACTGTGCTCCGTGTTCGGACTGGTACGCGCCCTGCTGCACCACCGCTGGCGCCGCGCTGCGGCAATGGCAACCTATATCGTCGTGCTGGCGGCCTTGTTTTCTGTGCCGCAACTGTTGCAAGCGACCGTGGGACGCGCCTCGAACGTGGTCCAACTGATGTCGGAAGGACATAGTTTCGATAAAAAGCTGGTCACCCATCCACCCGGCAAGCGCCCTGTACTGGCGTACGACTGGAGCACAATCGGCACCAACACCACCTACGTGATCTACGACGCCAGCGGCCGCATTGCCGAGCCGCAGGACAGCGCAGCGTGGACCAGCAGCGATCTGTCCATCTTCTCCGAATGCGCCGGGCGCGTGGTGCCGATCATGGGGCATTTCTACCGCTGCGATTATTGAGCGCTTGCCAGCGCAGGCGCACGTGCACAGGTGGCGCGCGAGCGCCCTCATTTTCCCGACGGGAGTGACGGTGTGATCTGCCGCAAGAGCGACTGGTCAATGTGTCCGTTGACCAATTTGCGGCTCAGTTGAAGATCCGGATAGACGCGCCCCGCGTCACGCTGCCCGAAAATCAGCCATTGGTCTCCGGCGCTGGCGGAAAAATCCCTGGTCCCGCAGGGATTCATGCCGCCGGTAATGCGATTTAGAACTGGCAATGTCGGAGGGAGATTGCTCTTTCCAAACACCCTGCGCACGCGCACGGTCACGTCTTCGATCACCACGCCGCCCGCTTTTTGCGACACCGGCGACCCCACGCTGCCGACGAACACAAGCCGTCCATTCTCCGCGCCATGAACGTAATCGGCAATGGTGATCAGCGGCGCATCACATGCGCTCGCCGGAACGGAACAGGCCAGGAGCGCCACCATCATCAGTTCACCAGAACGCATCCGTCACTCTCCCAGTCCGTTTACTTGCCAGTAATCTTCACTTCAGTATGAAGCGTAACCCGGCGCGGCAGTTCAGCCAAGCCAATCCGCCCCAAACATCTCCTTTTGCAACAGTTATTTCATGAAGACAATGTCTTAAGCCGCATGGCCGTTTGCGTCCTCTTGCCATTTTTGGTAAAATGAGAATCATTCGCATCTGTTTTTACGACAGCGCACCACATCCGCATCACATCGTTGACAAGCCAGGCGCAGCCTCCAAGCCAGTGACGATCTTTCTCACACCAGGAGTTTTTGCATGCCTCGCCGTATCAACACGTCTGTCTCGTCCTTTTCCCACCCACGCCTGCGTCCGCTGGTCCTCGCCCTGTCCGTGGCGCTTGGCCATGCTGGCGCCGCCAGCGCCGCCGACGAGGCACCCGAGGCCGCCGTCCTGCCGGTCATCACCATCACCGGCGCGAACGACCACAACGGCTACAAGGTGCGTGAGAGCGACAGTGCCAGCAAGCTCAACCTGACCCTGCGCGAAACCCCGCAATCGGTTTCCGTCGTCACGCGCACGCGCATGGATGATTTCCGTCTCGACACCGTCAACGACGTGCTGGCCAACACCACCGGCGTCACCGTCGAAAAAGTCGAAACCGAACGCACCTATTATGTTGCACGCGGTTTCGACATCATCAACTTCCAGGTCGACGGCGTCGGCACGCCTCTGGTCTTCGGCAACATGATGGGCAACCTCGATACCGCCCTGTTCGACCGCGTCGACATCGTGCGCGGCGCCAACGGCCTGGCCGCGTCCACCGGCAACCCGTCGGCGACCGTCAACTTCATCCGCAAGCGTCCCGGCGCCGCCTTTGCCGCCAACGCCGGCCTGACCCTGAGCTCGTGGAACACGCGCCGCATCGACGCCGATGTCTCGAGCCCGCTGAACGACAGCGGCAGCGTCAAGGGCCGCGTGGTGGTCGCCAGCCAGCAGGGCGATTCCTACCTGGACCGCTACGAGACCAAAAAGAACGTCGCCTACGGCATCGTCGAAGCGAAACTGGGCCAGGACACCCTGCTCAGCATCGGCCACACCTGGCAAGACAACAAGTCCAACGGCGGCATGTGGGGCGCCCTGCCCCTGTACTACACCGATGGCAGCCCGACCAACTACCCGAGCGGCACCAACACCTCGGCCGACTGGTCGTTCTGGGATAGCACCACCAATGGCAGCTTTGTCGAGCTGAACCATCAGCTGGGCCAGGGCTGGGCGCTCAAGTCCACCTTGAGCCACAACAAGGAATCCTCCCGCTCGAAATTGTTCTACGTGTACGGCACGCCCGACAAAGCCACCGGCGCCGGTTTGTTCTCGTACCCCTCGGCCTACCGCTCGGACCATAGCCAGACCTTGTTCGACATCGGCGCGAGCGGACAGTTCACCCTGGGCGGCCGCCAGCACGATCTGTCTTTCGGCGCCAGCTGGTCGCGCTCGCGCCTGGACGACCTGTCCGGCTACGGCCGCGGCATCGGCACCCCGCTGACCGCAAGCACCGACTTCACCGGCGGCTATCCGCTGCCGGAATTCGACGAGCGCTTCGACGGCAGCACCTACGAAGATGTGCGCAAGACCGTGTACGCGGCGGCGCGCTTTGCGCTGTCCGACAAGGTCAAGCTGCTGACCGGCTTCAACTCGACCAAGGCCGATTCGACCGGCCTGTCCTACGGCAGCAGCAAGCAGAAATCGGCCAGCCGGACCTCGCCTTACGTGGGACTGGTTGTCGACGTGCTGCCGCAGCTGAGCCTGTACACCAGTTACACCGAAATTTTCAGCCCGCAAAGCGAGCAGGACATCAACGGCGTGGCGCTCGATCCGATCATGGGCAGCAGCGCCGAGGCTGGCTTCAAGGGCGATTTGTTCGGCGGCAAGGCCAGCTACTCGGGCGCCATCTTCCGCGCGCGCCAGGACAATACCGCCGAGCAGGTCGACATGAATGGCGGCAAGGCCTACTATCGCGGCATCAATGCCGAATCGACCGGCGCCGAACTCGAAATGACGGGCGAGCTGGCCAAAGGCTGGCTGGCCAGCGTCGGCTACACCCACCTGAAAGTGGAAGATGGCGCGGGCAAGGCCACCAAGACCTACGTGCCGCGCCGCCTGCTGCGCATGTCGACCACCTGGCGCCTGCCGGCCGTGCCGCAGCTCAAGATCGGCGCCAACCTGAACTGGCAGAGCGACATCGAGCGCGAGCAGAAGCAGGAGCAGGAGCCAAGCATCGTCACGCGCCAGGACAGCTACGCCACCCTGGGCCTGATGGCACGTTACGAGATCAACCGCAACATGACCGTGGCCCTGAACCTGAACAACGTGACCGACAAAAAGTACCTGACCTCGCTGTACTGGAACCAGGCCTATTACGCGGCGCCACGCAGCGCCAGCGCCACCCTTAACTGGACATACTGATATGCGCCCTGCACTGGTCATCCTCCACCGCTGGTTCGGACTCGGCGTTGCGATCTTCCTGTTCATTTCCGGTGCGACGGGCGCCCTGATCTCCTTCGATCACGAGCTCGACGCGGCGCTCAATCCGGACCTGTTCCACGCCCACAGCGGCGAGACGGTCCAGCGCCAGATCCCCGGCCCGGAACTGGCGCGCGCGATCGAAGCGGCCGATCCGCGCGTGCGCATCGGCTATGTGATGACCGAGGTCGAGCCGGGCCACACCTCGATGATGTCGGTCGAAGGCACCATCGATCCGGCCACCGGCAAGCCGTACGAGCTCGGCTATAACCAGATCGGCGTCGATCCCGTGACCGGCAAGATCCAGGCCAAACGCCAGTGGGGCGAGATTTCGCTCGCGCGCGAAAACCTGCTGCCGTTCCTGTACAAGCTGCATTACTCGATGCATATTCCGGAAGTGAGCGGCGTGGAACTGGGCATCTGGTTCATGGGCATCATCGCCATCGTCTGGGTGCTCGACTGCTTCATCGCCCTGTATCTGTCGTTTCCCAACGTCCGCAGCTGGCGCAAGTCGTTCGCTTTCCGCTGGAAAGCAGGCGGCCCCAAGCTCAACTTCGACCTGCACCGCTCCGGCGGCGTGTGGGTCTGGCTGTTGCTGCTGGTGCTGGCGATCACCTCGGTATCGATGAACCTGACCGACCGCGTGGTGCGCCCGCTGCTCTCGACCGTGTCCACGCTCAGCACCGATGCGTTCGCCACGCGCACCATGAACCCGCCGGAAAAACCGATTCCGGCGCTCGTCAGCCGCGAGCAGGTGATGGCGCTGGCGCGTGCCGAAGGAAACAAACGCGGCTGGACCGACCCGGTCGGCGGCGTGTTCTACGCCTCCGCATTCGGGCTGTACGGCGTCGGCTTCTTCCAGCCGGGTAACGATCACGGCGATGTCGGCCTGGGCAATTCCTGGCTGTATTTCGACGGCAAGGATGGCAAATTCGTGGCCGACCGCGTACCGGGTACGGGCAGCGCAGGCGATATCTTCCTGCAACTCCAGTTCCCCCTGCATTCCGGCCGCATCGCCGGCTTGCCGGGCCGCATCGTCCTGTCGTTCCTGGGCGTGGTGGTGGCCATGCTGAGCGTGACCGGGGTGATCATCTGGGTGCGCAAACGGCGCGCGCGGCTGCTCGCGGCGCGTGCTACGGCCGCAAGCCCGGCGCCTGTCCCTGCCCGCCAGCGACTGCCTCAGAACGCCAGCACCGTCCTCGAATAAGGCGGCCGACACCGGCGCCAGTGGCACCCGGGCATTATCCGGGCGCCACCGGCGAAGCCGGATAATCGCGTTCCTTGTACATCAGCTCGCAAATCGCCGAGCGCAATCCCTCCCCCGCCGCCGTGCCTTCCGGCGCGACCGACAAATAGCTTGCGCGCGGCCCCATGGCCGGCCACGGCGGCAAACCGCTGCCGTTCGGATCTCCCTTGCGCAGAAAATTGGCCCAGTAGCGCTGCAGCGGCGGCCAGGCGCCCTCGACCGCGGCGGCCGGCACCGCGTTATACACGTAGTGCATCTCGCTGGTATGTTCGGGCGGCCTGCCTGAGCCGGGCACGCCATAACCGAATTCGTAACGCCACACCTTCGGGGTCGCCTTGAGCATGCGCGCGGTCAGCCAGTTCACCGGGCAACGAAACCACATATCGGTCATCAGCTGGGTCGGCATGCTGCCCAGGCGCGCATCCTCGCCATAGAGCGCGCGCGCGGCACCCGCCTGCGTCCCGAACGCCGACGCCAGCATGGCGGGCACGACCTCAGCCTTGCGGTCGGCTCCGAGCTCCTGGCGGTTGCTGCCGATGATGATGGCAATGCCGCGTCCGGCGCCCTTTGCATACGCCTCGTTGTAGGCGTACGGCAAAACATAACCGTCGACCACCTGTTGTTCCCACAAAAAACTGGGATCAATCCCCGCCCGCACCGGCAGCTTGAGCCCGGCCTTGATGATGGTGTCGGCCGGCAGCGCCCGCAACTGCGCCAGGCCGGCCGCGCCCTGCGGCAGCTTGAGCCGCTCCAGCACCACCTTGCCGAGCTCCTCGTTCTGCTGCGCCGTCATGGGCGCACCCGGCGCCGCCGCTTGCAGTATGGCTTTCTGAAACAGGCCCTTCGCCAGCGGCGAGATGGTCAGCAGCAGCGCGTCGTAGGCGCCCGAGGAATTGCCGCTGATGGTGATGTTGCCGGGATCGCCGCCGAAGGCCGCAATATTGGCCTTGACCCACTTCAGCGCGGCAATCTGGTCCAGCAAGGCATAGTTGCCGGACGTCTTGTTCGGACTTTCCTCGCGCAGCGCATCCAGGCCCATGAAGCCGAACAGGCCCAGCCGGTACTGAATCCTGACCATCAGCACGCCTTCGCGGTGGAGCGCGTCTTCCGCCATATTGCCCGCCCCGGCGGCGGAGTTCGAGCCGCCATGGATATACACCAATACCGGCAGCCGGCTTTTGCCGGCGGAGGCCGGCGCGCGGATCGAGAGCGTCAGGCAATCTTCGCTGGCGCCGGCGAGGAACTCCCCGTTCCAGCCGACATTTTCCTGCACGCAAGCGGACGCCGGCTTGCGCGCGTCGAGCACACCGCTCCACGGAGCGCGCTCGGCCGGCGGTTTCCAGCGCCGCTCACCCGCCGGCGCGGCCGCGTAGGGGATGCCGTAGTAAATCGTGCTGCCGTCCGCCATGGCCAGGCCGGAAACGTTGCCGCCGCTCACCTTCAGCGTTGCCGGCGGCGCCGGGGATGCCGTGACCGCCGCTGCCAGCATGCCAATCAGCACTAAATTCGCCATTCCCGGTCTCCCTTGTGCTTGCAATGCAATGCAATCGATTTTGCGCCCGGCATGCTGCTGGTGCAATAGCGAAAAGCGCCACGCACCACACTATATCGAGCTGCAAGGGGAAAACGTATGCCCGACAGTCAGCCTTGCGCCGCCGGCATGCCGCTGGCGCGAAGCGGGCCATACCCCAACTGCTGCGCCAGTTGGCGCGCCAACACAACAACAGCAAACGCCCGGTTAAAGGGGTCCTGCGCCAGTGCTGCACGTATCCGTTCGGCCAGGGCAGGCAGCGTTGCCGGATCGGCAACAGCCTCTTCCAAAAAATCCCGTGGCATGTCGTTCGACCATCTATCGAGCAGCGGCGCACTGCCCGCTTCGCCTTCGGCTATCCGGGCAAAATGTGCCGTGGTGTACCGTGCGCCGCTTCCCCTCTCCTCTCGTGCAAGCACTGCATTGATCTTCGCGATGAAATCGGCGGCAACACTGGCCGGCACCCGCTGTTCGCCAATCACCCCACAGTCCTTGCCGTCGCTCCTGGAAAATCTGACAAGCGCTTGGTCGGGTCCCAGCACCAGTTCGAAGGAGAAAAGCTCCGAGCTGAAGCATCCCGTCATGCCAGCCTCGACGAGAACGCGGTGGGGATGCGTGATGTGCGGCGGCATGGCGATCACCCCTGTACCGGCACCAGACGCAATGGAATGCGCGCCAGCACGCCAGCGCCGAAGTCCTCATAGAACGGCAATTGCTGCCGGTGCGCGTAGCCAATATAGCAGTCGCATGCGCGCAGGCGGCTGCACGGCTTCTCGACCAGCATGGCTTCCAGGCGATCCTGGTACAGATTACCCAGGCGCTGCGGCAAGAAATGGCAGCGCTGCACTTCGCCGTCGCCGTCCACCGACAGCGCCTCCGAGCCGGCCCGGCAAGCTTTTCCGCGTGACATCTCGGGATTGCGGCTGTAGCGGAACCACGGGTCGATGGCGTCGAGCCAGGCCAGGTCCTCGGCCTGGTAATACCCCGGCCCGCGCCGGTCGTAGGCGTTGAGCCAGAGATAGTGCTGACCCGGCAAGGCAGCGCGCAAGGCGCGGATATCGTCGAAATGCTCGCGCATGGCCACGATGCCCACTGAAAAGTGGACCCCCATGCGCGCCAGCCGCGCGCAGCGCTCGACAAAACGTTCCAGCCGCACCTGGCTCGGATGGTAAGTGCACCACAGTCCCACCTTGCCCCGCTCGGCCTGCTCCAGCCATGCCAGCGGCCCGGACAGATTGGTCTGGATCGCCACCTGGCGCACGTGAGCCATACCGGACAGGGCCGTGATCGCATCGCGGTAATGGCGCCGGATCATGCCCTCGCCCCATGGCGTGAACAACACGCTGATGGGCCGCTCCTGCGCACCCACCCAGGCGACTAAGCGCGCCACCTCGGCCGCGTCGCGCGCCAGCTTGGCGCGGCTGTCGCGCCGCTTGGCGAAAGGGCAATACGCACAGTCGTAATTGCATCCGGACAGCGTGCCCCGGTACAGCAGCGAGAGCACCGGCTGCGCTGCTTGCTCCCCCTGCCGCCCCGGCTGCTCCGCCTGCCGCGCCGGCTGCGCCTGGCCAAGCGCGGCAGCCGGCAGCATGCTCAGCATGTCGTGCCGCCGTCCGCCATCAGCCGGCGCACGTCCTCCGACGCCAGCCAGGGGCCGATGGTGTCGGCGTATTCGTAGCCGCGGTCGTTCAGGCGCAGGATCGCAGCGCCCTCTTCCAGCAAGCCCAGCTCGCCCAATTCATGCAGCTGCGGAAGGTCCTGCATGCAATCGCCGCCGAAGCGCTGCGTGTACGCGGCCGGATCGAGGCCGGGATCGGTCAGCAGCGACTGGATCACGTAGCGGCGCCGCTGCTCGTCCGGTCCCAGCGCGAACCCATGGTGCGCATGGGTAAAACTGTCGGCGTCCAGCGCCAGGTAATTGTCGATAATGCCGATCGTATCGGCCCGCCCGACCGCGTAATCGGTCGAATAATGCAGGTCGCGCGTGTACGAGCGCGCACCGGTACCGAGCCCCACCATGCCATCGTTCTGGCAGCAGTAGGACGGCCCGCTCTCGCTCGGCGCGTGCGGCGCGCGGAACATGCGCATCGACACCTGCACGTAGCCGCGCGCGCGCAGATGGTCGCGCGCGGCCTCGTACAGCTGCATGCGGCTGTCGCCTTCCTGGTTCAGCACAATCGGATCGAACGAGGCAGCCCCCTTTCTGTTGGCAATCTTGCCCAGCCCCGTATGCTGGCGCACGTACAGCGGATACAAATACAGCTCCTCCGGCCTGAACGCCAGGGCGCTGTCGATCGACGCCAGCAAGCTCTCAATCGTCTGCCCGCCGATGCCGTAAATCAGGTCGAGATTGAGCGTGGGAAAACCCGCAGCGCGGATATGCCCGATTGCCCTTGTCACCACCTCGTTCTGCTGCGGCCGCGCCAGCGAGCGCATCTCGGCCGCCGCGAAGCTCTGGATACCCAGGCTCACCCGGTCGATGCCCATGCTCCGGCACACCGCCATGCGCTCGGGCGTGACGGTCTCGGGCGAGGCTTCGATGCCGGCCGGCGTGCTCTGCAAATCGATGCCCAGAATATCGCGCGCGCCCTCAAGCAGCGTTTGCAACTGCGCCGCCGACAAGAACGTGGGCGTGCCGCCACCGAGCGCGAAGCGGGCAAACTTGCGCTCGCCGAGCACCCGGTCGAGTACACGCATCTGTTGGACCACCTGCGCCACATAACGTTCCACCATCTCCGGACTGGGGCGCGCCATCGCGAACAGATTGCAGAAGCCGCAGCGCATTTCGCAAAACGGAATGTGGATGTAGGCGAACAGGGCCGAGCGGTCCTGCGCCGCCCACAGCTGCGCCAGCGAAACCGGCGCGGCCAGGGCGCGGTAAGCCGCCTTGTGCGGATAGGAATAGGAATACGCCTGGTACGGCGTGTGGCGCATGCGCTGGGCGAGCGTGCCTGGGGTGGCGGGATGATTCATGGCGTCGCTCCGTTAAAGTCGATAAAGAAATGGGCGTATGGAACGTTCCACACGGTTTCATGGGCGATGCGATGGCCGCGAAAGCCATCTTCGCCGTACGCGCTGCCATGGTCGGAGCAGACGATGGCAAAGGTGGGCGCGCGCGCCGCGCAGGCCGCGAACAGCGGCGCCAGCGCCCCGTCCACATAGCGCAGCGCGGCGGCATGGCTGTCGAAATTGTCGCTGGTGCAGCCGGGCAGATAGCCCCGGTTGGGCGAATGAATCGCCGCAACATTGATGAACAGGAACACGCGCTGGCGGCCGAGCGCGTCCAGGCGCGCGATCGCCAGCGCCACCTGGCGTTCGGTCGAATGCAGGCCGTCCACGCCGAGCGAACGCTTCCAGTGGCTTTCCTGGAACATGCCAGGCAGCACGCAACCGAGCGCGGTTTCCTTGTTGAAAAAGCCGACCCCGCCGATGCAGATGGTGCGATATCCTGCGCCAGCCAGGCCGGCCGGCACGCTTTCCTGCGCAAATTCGTGGGTATGGGCCGAGGTCGTCTCGCTGCCCCGGAATGAGGTGGCGAACAGGCGCGGATGGCGTCCGGGATGGTCGGGCGTGGGCAGGAAGCCGGCGAAAAACGCGTGATGCGCCGCATACGTAAAGCTGGCCGGGCTGTGGCGGCGCTCCCAGCCGCCGGGCGGCAGGCGCGGCCCCAGCACCGGCAACTCGCCCGCCTCGTACAGGCGCTGGGCCACGTCGTAGCGCAGGGTGTCGAGCGTGATGAACACAATGTCGTGGCTGCCGACCACCTGGTTCATGTCGGGAATCGAACGCGGATCAGGCTTCATGGGATGCAAAACTGTGCAACTGGGCCGCGTAGGTATCGCGGCCCCGCCAGAGCAGCTTGGGCAGCAGGTCGCCGAAAGCATTCGCCTCCAGCACATGGGCGCGCCCCTTGCGCACCACCAGATCGAGGCCGATCACGTGGCTGTGCGGGAAGGTGGCCGCCGCCGCGCAGGCTGCCTTCTCGAGCACGGCAAGGTCGTTTTCGCTCAGCAAGCTGGCCACATCGGCGCGCTGGTTGTCGAGGTGCAGATTGGTCATCATGCGCGTACCGACCCGCGCCACCCGGTGCGCGGCCTGCCCGCCCAAGGTCACCACGCGCACATCGAAATGCCCATCGCCATGGCGCGGCTTGGGAATCCACGCCTCGGCATAGGTTTGCTGACTCGCCAGCAAGTCGATCAGCTGGGCAATGTCGGCCTGCGCGTTGTAGGTGCGCAGGCGCTTGACGTTATACAGGCGCGCCCCGCCATCGCCTTGCACCAGGTCGGCCGAACTGGTCGCTTGCTCGGCCCCGCGCCCGTTGCGCCGGTACGCCAGCACGCCGGACGCGCTCGATCCATAGCGCGTTTTCAGGAACACCTGTTGCAGGTCGTGCTCATCGAGCACCGCGCGCAGGTGCGCATAGCCCTCGATGGGACCGAGCAAACGCGGAATCGGAATCGCGCGCGCGGCAAAATGCTGCTGGCAAGCCAGTTTGTCGGTCATCAGCAGCAGTTCGTCCGGTGCATTCATTACTTGGACATGGGGCAGCGCCGAAAGTTCATCGGCCACGCGCCGCAGCGCCAGCGACAAACCGGCAAACCATTCGCCCGAGACGGCAATTTCGCCCATCTCCGGCAGGCGCGGCACAGCGCGGCCCCGCGCCTCGCAGCCCAGCCGCAACAGCCGCGCATGCACGCGCGCATCGTCGCCCGGCGAATCGATCTTGAACACGCACGGACGCGCCAGGCTGGCCGCCAGCAGGGACGGCTGTTGCAGCCATTCGCACCAGTCGAGCACCCGCGCCGGCGGCAGACCGAGTCCGGCACGCGCCGCCTGCGTCAGCTTCTCCCGCTTGCCGCCACGCACGCCCAACACAAGGAAGGGCATGGATTCGCGGCCGCCATCGCCAGGCATGCGCGCCACGCCGGCTGAACCTTACTCGGATACAGCGACGTAACGATCACCGTCGTCATCGTCGTCTTGCGGATCGGACAGATCGACAGTGATCGGCAACGACTTCAGCTTTTCCTGCCATTCTTCGGAAATGTAATGATGCTCCAGGTCCAGGGTGTGCAGCTTGGGCACGTACGGGCTGTTGAACAGGGCTTCAGCCCCAACGTCGCCAAGGGTGCCGAGCGACAGGTCGAGGGTTTTCAGGCAGCCGACCAGCTCGTAGCCGGCCAGCCACACTGCCAGCTTATCGGCGATGTCGGCATTGCGCAGGCCCAGGTACTCCAGGGTCGGCGTGCGCAGCTTGGCCACCAGGTCCTGATAGAGCGCCACATTGCCCGAAAAACCGTAGCCATCGGTACCGAGCCACAATTCCAGATGGCTCAGCGCAGGCATTGTCGAGGCGGCCAACGATTGGACCACGCTGGCCGGCAAGCCGCCGCTTTCGATGGTCAAAGTGCGCAGCTTGGCGTGGGTGAACGGTTGGAACTTCAACTCGTCGGTACCACGCACGCGGAACTCTTCCAGCTGCGGAAAAGCGTTCAGCAGCGGCGTCAGATCGCTCTGCACAATCCAGGAAATTTCACGCTCTTCGTACGTCATGTCGCCGATGAACAGAGCGCGCAGGTTCGGCAGCTCGCCGGCGTGCTGGACCAGGGTTTCGACGAGCGCGGCCGAACTGACGTCGGATTCGTCGCTCCACGCGCCGATAATGAGCGCGGTCAGTTGGGTTTTATCGATGCGGCCGAGGAATTCTTCGATCAGCTCCGACATCGCCTGCTCATCTTCGTAGTCGAGCGACAGACGGTAGACGGTATCGTCCGACAAGGTGACCGGCTCGGCAGGGTCGTATTCCGTGACCGTCCGGTTGAAAAAGGTGACAGTTTCTTCTGAAATCGGCATGGTGTGCGTCCGCAAAAAGGTAGAAGCCGATGGCGCCCATCGCCCTGGCAATCTTAAAATTTTACCATGCCATGGAAATATTTCTGCCTTGACTACACGGCGCAAGGAACACCAACAACAAAAAAACGCAGCCCTGGCACAGGCTGCGTTTTCTGTTGCGCGCAAACCGGCTTAGGCCGCCTGCTGCTGCGTGCCCACGAGAATGAGCTCGGCAAAGGCGTCGAGGTGGTTCGCGGTCCACACCGAGGTCATCGCATAAGGGTCGCTGTCGCCAGCGCCGGCGATCAGGCTATGCATGCTGATAGTAGACACCAGCACGCCCGACTGGTCGATCAACTGCACTTCCTTCATGTCGACGCTGGCATAGTCGGCGATGGTGACTTTGGCGAACGAGACCTTGTCGTTGACGTAATTGAGCACCAGGTCCTTGCCGCTGATATTGGCTTTCACGCCGGCCGCCTGCATCGTCACGCCCGAGAAAATGCTGTTGGCCGCAAACTGGAGGATGTCGTTGCCGCCCGCGCTTTCGTAGATCGTATCCTTGCCATCGCCCATCGAGACCACATAGGTGTCGCTGCCGCTATCGCCGCGCAAGTCATCGTTGCCCATGCCGCTGTACAAGGTGTCGTTGCCGGCGCCGCCATGCAGATCGTTGTCGCCGGCATACTTGTAACCGATCAAATAGGCGAGGAAGCCGCCGACCAGGCCTTCGGCGCCGTTGAAATCGCCAAAGTCCATGTCCAGTCCCAGCTTGTCGGTCAGCCACGCCAGCCCGTCGAAGGTCGCCTCGCTGCCCGCCGCAACCTTGCTGCCGAGGAAGCTGGCGCTGTCGGCCAGCGCGCCGGCCACGTCGGCGTCCGCCACGTCGGCATCCACCGCGGAGCTGAACCCCTTGCCGATGCCGGCCAGCGCCGTGTTGACCCCGGTCGAGACGCCATTCGTCGCACTCTTGATGCCGCCGGCCACATTGAAGTCGCCCAGTTCCACCCCGGTCACGCCCGACACCGCATCGAGCGCCTTGCCGCTCACGCCGTCCAGGCTGCTGCCCAGCGCACCGGCGCCGGCCGTGGCCGCCGCCAGCTTGGCCTTGATGCCCGCGCCCATCTGATCCCAGTTGCTCGACAGGTCCTTGAGCATGGTCTCGCCCAGATACTTGCTGACATCGGCAAAGCCGCCGCCCATCGCACCGCCCAAGGTGGCCGCATTTTTGCCCAGCAACTGGGTAATCACGCCCCAGCCCATGCCCATCATCACGTCGTCGCCATTACCGCCGCTGATATAGGTGCCGGCGTTGGTGGCGAACACCGTATCGTTGCCCTCGCCGCCCAGCAACACATTGCCGACCAAATTGAGTTTGCTCAGGCTGCCGCTGGTCAAGGCCTTGACCTGGGACGAGGCGAAGTTGTAGTTCATGGCAGCGCCGATCCAGTCGCCGGACGACTCGTAGTCGTTCTCGACCAGGCTCTCGACCGCATTGAACGCCGTCATTTCGGACAGGCCGATGATGATGTCGTTGCCCGCCCCGCCGATGGCGATATTGTTCTGCGCCGCAGTGACGATCACGTCATTGCCCTCGCCGCCCATGCCGACCGTGGTGGTGCCTGCCAGCACCACCGTGTCGTTGCCGCTGCCGGTGTGCACGAAATTGAAGCCCGTATCGGCGTTCACCTTGGTCGACGACACCACTTCCTTGGCGCCGTTGGTCGTTTCGCTCTTGTAATCGAGCTTGCTGCCGGCATTGACCACGATCACGGTATCGTTGCCGCCGTCGGCCACCAGCACATTATGCGAGCCGTACAGCACGGCCGTATCGTCGCCGCCGCCGGTCCAGGCCACGTTCGCCTGGGTGTCGAACCTGGTGGTGGTATTGGTCGTGGTGTCGGCGCCTTCCTTGCCGCTTTCGGTCTTTTTCTCTTGCGAACCATACGAGGCCATGACCAGCACATCCTTGCCGCTGCCGCTGATGGCAATATTGTCCTTGCCGACCGCCGTCATGACATTGTTGCCGTCGCCGCCCAGCAGCACGTTCAGGTTCGACTTGCTGGCACCGGCCGAGCCCACGCCAATCGCCGTGAGCACATCGTTGCCGCTGCCGCCGCTGAGCAGGTTGCCCTTGCCCACGGCGGTGACCACGTTGTTGCCCTCGCCCGCCACCAGCACGTTGTACGAGCCGAGCGCGGTCACCACATCGTTGCCGGCGCCAGCCACAATGCCGGTCTTGCTGCCCGCCGCGCTGATGACGTCGTTACCTGCCCCGGTCACCAGCAGATTGTTGCTGCCCAGCGCCGTGACGACGGTCGCGCCGCTGCCGCCGACCACCACATTGTTCTTGCCCATCACGGTCACCACGTCGGTGCCGCCCTGGCTGGTCGCCGCGCCGCCCAAGCCGGCCTTGCCGACCAGGTCGACCGCTGCGACGCCGGCCGCGATCGCATCGGCCAGCCCGACGGCGGTGGCCGCCACCTCGGCGTAATTGCCTGTCACCACCAGGTTGTTGTTACCGGCTGCGGTCACCAGATCGACGCCGCCATCGGCCCACACGATATTGTTGGAGCCGGCCGCCGTCACCACGTCGTTGCCCGCACCCGCCCATACAACGTTGGTCGAACCAAGGGCGGTGACGACATCGTTGCCGCTGCCGGTGTAGATCACATTGGCCCCACCAATGGCGGTGACGATATCGTTGCCGTCGCCCTTGGCCAGGTTGTTGCCGAGGAATTTGGAGATCGCGCTGGTGGCGCTGCCGGCCGTGGCCTTGTCCAGCTTCTTCGCCAGGTCGGTGATGCCCTCGCCCACGCCGGTCAGCACCACGTTGGCGCTGCCCAGGGTCGTCACCACGTTGTTGCCGGCGGAATTGATCACGAGATTGTTCGAGCCGATGGCGGTGCTGACATTGTTGCCGCCGTTGGCGAGCAGCACGTTATTGCCGCCGATGGCCGCCACCACGTCGTCCTGCGCGCCCGTGCAGATGACGTTGGTGCCGCCGACCGCGATCACCACGTCCTTGCCGCTGCCGCTCTGGATCGCGCCGCTCAGCTTGCCGGTGGCGCTGTTGATGGCCGTGGCAACGGTCTTGTCCGGAATCGCGCCAGCCAGTACCTTGCCCAGGCCGCCGCTGGCGGCGTCCAGCATACCGCCCACTTCGGTCAGGATCACGTTGGCGCCGCCGACCGCCGCCACCGTATTGCCGCCCACCGTGGTCGCAACCAGGTTGCCCATGCCGGCCGCCAGCACGGTATTCTTGCCGCCGTTCGACAACACGACGTTGGTGTTGCCCACCGCCACCATCAGGTTCGAGCCGCCGTTGACGGCCAGCGCATTGGTATTGCCGAGCGCGCCGATCTGATTGTCGCCGCCGCCACTGGCCACCACGTTCAGCAGGCCGCCGACCAAGATACTGCTATTGCCGCCCGCGCTGCCGACCGCGTTGCCGCCGCCACCGGCGATGATGCTGTCGCCGCCATCGGCGGCGACCACCACGTTGACGCCGCCCAGCACCACCAGCTTGTCGCTGCCGTTGCCGATGGTCAGGGTGTTGCTGCCGCCGTAAGCGTGGATCTTGTCATTGCCGTTGCCGGTAGTAACGATGTTGGCGCCGCCGCCGACGGTGACGCTGTTGGCGCCGTGGCCGACCGACACGGTATTCACGCCGCCCATGGCGACCACGGTATCGTTACCGTCGCCCGCCTTGATCACGTTGGACAGGCCCGCCGCATTGGCGCTGTTGTTGCCGCTGCCCAGTTCCAGCAGGTTCGAGCCGCCGCTCGCGTTGACGCTGTCGTCGTGGTTGCCGGTGCGGACAATGTTGGACGCGCCGTCGACCTTGACCGTATCGTTGCCGTCGCCGCTATCGATGATATTGCTGGCGCTGCTGGCGACGACCTCGTCGTTGCCCTGGCCGGTGCTGATCTCGTTGGACACCGCGCCGACGCTGACCTTATCGGCGCCATTGCCGGTTGCGATCTTGTTGGCGATGCCGTCCGCCTTGACCACATTCGCGCCGTCGCCCGCGTTAACCACGTTGCGCCCGCCACCGACCGTGATGCGGTCGTTGCCGTTGCCGGCGTTGAGCACATTGCTGCCGCCCGTCAGGTTGACGCTGTTGTTACCGTTGCCGACGTTGACGTTGTTGCTGGCGCCGGTCAGCTCGACCTTGTCGTCGCCGTCGTTGGTGTTGATGGTGTTCTTGGCGCCGGTGCCGGTCACGGTATCGTTGCCGCCGCCCGTGTTCACCGTCCCCGACAGCGCGTTGTAATTGATCGTGTTGTGGCCGTGCCAGTCGCTCACCTTGACCGCGCCGCCGGCCGCCACGTTGATGCGGTCGTTGCCGCCGCCGCCATCGATCTCGGCGCTCGCGCCGGCGCCAATCGAGATGGTATCGTCGCCTTCGCCGCCGAACAGGACGTTGTCCGCGCCGGCGCTGACCGACAGGTTGTCGTTGCCGTTGCCGCCGTCGAGCTTGTTGTAGCCGCCGACCTGCACGCTCAGCGTATCGTCGCCGTCTTCGCCCTTGAGCACGTTGTACGCGCCGGCCGTGACGCGCAGGGTGTCGTTGCCGCCACCACCATACAAAAAGTTGCCGCCCACCGAGCTGGAGGTGAAATTGTCGTTGCCGTTGCCGAAATTCTTCTTCGTATAGCCCAGTTCCGCGATATCTTCCGCGATCTCGCGCGCCGCGTTGCCCACATCGTCGAAGCTGCTGCCGATATCGTCGATGCCGCCGCCGATGTCCTTGACCGTGTCGTTGACAACATCGTTAAACGACTTGCCGACCTTCTTGGCCGTCTTCTTGACCCATTTTGTGAAACCCATTTTCTCTCCCAAAAGCATGATGGCTGTCTGCCGAGCCTGCATATTGACGAGCAAATGTGGCGCAATTATGGCGTCCAGTATGGCGTCCGGTATGGTGTCCGGACAAGATCGATCATGCCGGCTGGCATTCGAAACGGTAGCCGACGCCGTACACGGAATGAATCAATTCCCGGTCGGCCACCTGCTGGGACAGCTTCTTGCGCAAATTCTTGATCTGGCTGTCGATGGCGCGGTCGAAGCGTTCGCTGCCGGCCTCGAAGGCCAGCTCCAGCAGTTGCGCCCGCGAAAAGATACGCCCGGGCTGGCGCGCCATCACGTTCAGCAGGCGAAATTGCTGCGCCGTCAGTTCCAGCCGCGCCCCGTTCCAGGTCGCGCACTGGCGCTCCTCGTCGATCGACAGCGCGCTGGTCGGCGTGCGCGGCCCGCCTGCCGCCTTGCCCCGGCGCCGCAGGCACACTTGCGCCCGCGCCACCAGTTCGCGCGGGCTGAACGGTTTGCACAGATAGTCGTCGGCGCCCACGTCGAAGCCGAGCAGGCGGTCGATTTCTTCCACCCGCGCGGTGACCATGATCACCGGCACGTCCGTAAATGCGCGCAGCTGGCTGCACACGGCGGTGCCGTCCAGCCCCGGCAGCATGAGGTCGAGCAAGACCAGGTCGGGCATATTGGCGCGCACCCAGTCGACCACCTCGTCGCCGCGCAGCAAGTGGTGGGGGCGCATGCCGGCCTGCTGCAAGTAGGCAAGCTGAATCTCGGCAATGCGCGGCTCATCCTCGACCAGCAATACGAGGGGCAATGTCATGAGCAATCTCCGTGGTGGGCATGCGGCGCATGGGCCGGCAGCAAGATGTCGATACGCAAGCCGCCCAGCGGCGAGTGGCTGGCCTGCAAGCGTCCGCCGTGGCCGGCGACGATGGCCTCGCAGATCGCGAGACCCAGGCCGGAACCGCCGCTGGCCCGGCTGCGCGACTCGTCGACGCGGAAAAACCTCTCGAACAGGCGCGGCAGCGCGGCATCGGGCACGCCGGGTGCGGAATCCTCGACCCGGATGACGATGTGCGGGCCGGCCAGCGCCAAGGTCAGGTGCAAGGCGCCGCCGGCATCGGTGTAGCGCAGCGAATTGCCGATCAGATTGGTCAGCACCTGGCCAAGACGCTGGCGGTCGCCCTGGACCAGGCAGCCGGGCGCCAGTTCGTCGATCAGGCGATAGTGCAAGGGATGGCTGGCAAGGCGCGGCGCGAAGGCCGCCGCCACCTCGCTGCACAGCTCGGCAACATCGACCTGCTGGCACAGCAGAGCCTGGGCGCCGGCATCGGCACGCGCCAGCACGTGCAGGTCGGTCACCAGCCGCTCCATCTCTTTCACCGTGTCGGACAAGACCGCCAGCTTGTCCGGAGTCGGGGCGATGATGCCGTCCTGCATGGCGTCCAGATGGGTCGCCAGGATCGTGATCGGCGTGCGCAGTTCGTGCGAGGTATCGGCCACCCACTGCACCCGGGCCGCTTCGCCCGACTCCAGCTTGCGCAGCAGCATCTTGTTGCGCAAGCCACGCGCGCGCAGCAGCCAGGTGGCGGCGCCGGTCAACAGCACGACCGCCAGCATCAGCAGGCGCAGTGGCAAGGAGTACGGGCGCGGCTGCTCCCAGCCGCCGCGCGGACGCGCCCCGACCTGCCAGAAGCCGTCGGGCGTGGCGATGAGCGCCGTTTCCGACAGCACATCGAAGGTCGCCGGCGCGCCGTGGAAAACGGCGCGTGGCGCACCACCCGGGCTGACGTGGCGCAGTGCGAAAGCGATGTCGGGCGCGGCCAGCAGCGGCGCGGCCAGCGCCATGAAGCGCTCGTAATCGATGACGGCGCTGACAAAGCCCCAGAATTGCAGCCGGCTGTCCGGGTCGAGGTAGACCGGGCGCCGCGCCACCATGCCCAGGCCACCATCGGCCAGTGGCATCGGCCCGGCCAGGCGCAGCGTGCCGTCGCGCGCGCTTTGCTCGACCTCGGCCAGGGTCGGTATTGTGTGCAGATGGCCGGCCTGATCGGGCGGAAACACATGGCGCACCACCGCGTTCGGCGACAAGGCCAGGGTGCGCACAGCCGGCGCTTCCTTGAGCAGGCCCTGGCCGAGGCGCTGGAACTGCGCTTGCGTCAGGTCCGGTTTCAGCTGCACCACTGCCGCTCCCGCCGCCAGCGGCGCCAGGTGCAGGTGCAGCCGCTGTTCCAGCATCGAGCGCAGCGCGGCGACCTGTTCGGCCACGCGGGCGCGCTCGCGCGCGTGGAACGACTGCGTGGCGAGCCAGTCCAGCCGCAGGCAGGTACCGGCGACGACCAGGCCGACCAGAACCGTGCGCGCCAGGGGCGTACTGTGCCAGCGTAAGGTCATGGGAAAGTGAACAACAGCGTACCTCGGGATTGCGCGCGCGTAAGTACGCCGGAACCGGCAATTCTATCCGAAACTATTCATTCCTAAAAGCAATCGTCAACCGCGACGTTGTTCGCCGCTCGACGAACTCAAGGTCCACGCCACTAACGTGCGGCGGACGATGGGCATCTGCGTTCAAAATAGCATCACTGACATTGAACGCGGAGACTTCATGCGCATCGCCACCTACAACATCAACGGCATCGGCAGCCGCCTCCCCGCCCTGCTGGAATGGCTGGAAGAAACCCAGCCGGACGTCGCCTGCCTGCAAGAACTCAAGGCGCCGCAAGAACGCTTCCCCGAAGCGGCCCTCAACGAAGCCGGCTACCAGGCGCTGTGGATCGGCCAGAAAAGCTGGAACGGCGTGGCGATCCTGGCGCGCGGCACGACCCCAGTGGAAGTGCGGCGCGGCTTGCCGGGCGACGCCGCCGACGAGCAAAGCCGCTATCTGGAAGCGGCCATCGACGGCGTGCTGGTCGCCTGCCTGTATCTTCCCAACGGCAACCCCTGCCCCGGCCCCAAGTTCGATTACAAGCTGGCCTGGTTCGAACGCCTGATCACCCACGCCGAAGGCTTGCTGGCCAGCGGCGCGCCGGTGGTGCTGGCCGGCGACTTCAACGCCATCCCGACCGAGCTGGACGTCTACAAGCCCGAGCGCTGGGTGACCGACGCCCTGTTCCGCCCCGAAACGCGGGAAGCCTTCCAGCGCCTGGTGGCGCAGGGCTGGACCGACGCGCTGCGCAGCATGCACCCGGACGAGCGCATTTTTACCTTCTGGGACTATTTCCGCGATGCCTACGGGCGCGATGCCGGCCTGCGCATCGACCATCTGCTGCTCAGCCCCATGCTGGCCGGCGCGCTCACGGCCGCCAATGTCGACCGCGATGTGCGCGGACGCGAAAAGCCGAGCGACCACGCGCCCACCTGGATCGAACTGGACATGACGAAGATCACACGCTGAGGCAGGCGGCGCCAGGTTTTGCTTACCCGGCGCCCTTCAAGGGCGCCAACTGCTTGAGCAAGCCTTCCAGCCCGCCGTACACATTCAGATGCTCGATTTTCTCGGTGATCTTTTCCAGGGTTTCCAGCTCTTTCAGGCGCAGCGCCACCGGATTGTCTTCCATGACCTTCGCCGTATTCATCAGCGAACGGGTGGCGGCGGTTTCTTCGCGGCGCCGGATCACATTGGCCTGCGCCGCCTTTTCCGCTTCCACGACTTTGCCCAGGATCGCCTTGATTTCACCCGGCAGTATCAGATCCTTGATGCCCAGCGAGATCATCGCGATGCCCAGCACGGCAGCCTTTTTCTGCATGTAGCCGAGAATCTGCTCGTCGGTGTCGTTTTTGTTCTCCAGCAAACCATCGAGCGTGCGGCTGCCGATCGCGGCGCGCAAGGCGAACTGGATTTCCTTGTAAATGAAATCGCGGTAGTCGTTCAGCTTGGACGTCACCAGCTGCGCATCGGTAATCTGGTAGCCCGCCGTGACATTCACGCGCAGTTGCACCTTGTCCTGCGTGAGCATTTCCTGCCCGGTGACTTCGATCACGATCAATCGCGTATCGATGGCGCTCATGGACAGGCGCTTGCCGCCGTGCCAGTACGCATAAAAACCGGGTTTCAGGGTCGCCTCGAACACGCCGTCCACATGGAACATGCCCACGTGTTCCGAGGGTACCTCGCAGGTCGTCAGATACGGCTGCAACAAGGCCGCGACCGCCGCATTGCCGCGCATGGCCGAGATAATATGGGCCGGCACCGGCAAGGGCGCGCCATCGAGTTCGATCGATTCGGCGCGCAGCTGGCGGCTGGCCAGCGCCTGCCTGGCCGGCCCGGATACATGCACCAGCTGGTTCTTGTCCCACCAGAGCGCCAGCTGCTTGCCGCCGGTATCGACCGAAAACAGGTGCTCGCCGATAGCCGCGTGGCCGCTGCCCAGGATCGACCCGACCACGTCTTTCGCTTCCAGCACCTGCGCTTGCAGCGACGTGACCAGCCTGGTTTTCGGCAACACGTCGAAATAGGCGTGCCGCCCCGGCGCCAGGAAATCGGCAAACATGTCGTCGACGAACAGCATGCCGAACGACGCCGCCGGAATCGCGACCTGTTTGATGCACGCCATCGACACCCCGATCGGCAGGCGCGCCAGCCAGTCGGCCGGCACCTTCAGGTCGCTGCCGGCGCGGGCGCGCAAGACCTCGATCGGCAAGCCGTTCTTCCAGAAGGCCTGCAAGGCATTCGGCGGCACCACATGCCGGGTTTGTCCGCTGATCACCAGCGCCACTTCATCGACGCCAGTGCGCACGATATCGAGGTGCGCGGCCAAGGTGGCGCCATGCATGTTGACCAGCCATTCCAGATTCGGCACGTTGGCGGGAAAATCCGACAGGCTCAATATCTGCAAGGTTTTCGAGGACGGCAGGAAGTAACTGCCCGCGCCGAGGATCTTGTCGAATCCTTTTGGCGTGGAGAGCAGGCCGACCTGCCGTTCTTCTATCAATTTTCGCTGGAACATGGAGTATCTCGATAAAACCCTCGCGGCAGCCTTCCACGCAACCGGGCGGATGACGGTATCGGGATGGCGCTGCCGAATCGGGCCGGGTACGCCGGGCCATGCAGACCAGCCCAAGGCGCGGGATGATCGGGATAACCGTTGATACGTCGGTTTGAAACGCAGGGCCGGCACCGAGTGACTGCCATGCAAAGCCGGGGCACGCTGTCGTTGCGCAATGCGGCGCCGATGCTTTGACGCCGCGTGGCGCAACCACCGGAAATTGGCCGCCTGAGGGATGCTGCTTGAGTGTTGCGAGAGTTTACCCCGCACGAGCCGGATGGTGAGTCCGGAAAAAACTACCGGTTGCATAATCAGGAATCGAACCTGAGAAAGGCCGGATAATGCGGTACGCGAACGGTAACGCCGTCGCGCCAGCCTGCGCTCACGAGCCAGGACCGCTGCATTTATCCGGCGACTTCCCCGCCATGGCAACGCCATCGAAGTATATCGCAAAAACAATAACAAATTGCCATAAAGATTTATCTGATAAGCACTCCCGATAACACGGCGGCGCGTTATCATCTCGCCCGTCAATATCGACAGCACACCACGACGATTCCCATGCCGACCATTTTCTCGCACCCCGCGGTTCCTCTCGCTATCGGCCTGGCGCTCGGATCGCGCATGATTCCGGGCCGCTTGCTGGCGGCCGGCGTGCTGGCATCGATCGTGCCGGATGTCGACGTCGCCGGTTTGCACCTGGGCGTTCCCTACGCGAACGAACTCGGGCACCGGGGCGCATCGCATTCGCTGGCCTTCGCGATTGTGCTGGGATTGCTGGCGGCGGCCCTTGCGCGACAGTTGCGCGCATCGCGCCTGGCCGCCTTTTTGTTCATCGCCGCCAGCGCCGTCTCGCACGGCCTGCTCGACATGTTCACCACCGGCGGGCTGGGCGTGGCGCTGGCCTGGCCGGTGTCGGACGCGCGCCTGTTCTTCCCGGTGCGCGTGATCCGGGTCAGCCCGCTGACCATCAAGACCTTCCTCAGTGCGCGCGGCATCGCGGTGATCGTCTCCGAACTGCTGTGGGTATGGCTGCCGGCCGCGCTGGCCGGACTGGCGCTGTATGTTGCCAGCGGCAAGCAGGGAAAACGGCGGGCTTAGATTGTGCCGGCCATGGCGCGTGCCCGGTCCAGCCAGGCGCTGCGCTTGTCAAGCGTGGAGTCGAGCATCGGGCCGCAGCTCAGGGTTGTTACCGGCGTAATGCCGCAAAACTCCAGCGTGGTCGTTTTCATTTGACGAATCGCCGGCGCGCGGTACACCAGCCGGTAATACCACGGCGGCGTATCCATCGTGACCAGCAGATGCGCGCTGCGCCCGCCAAGCAGCTTGGCGGGAAAGGCTTTGCCCTTCTGGTATTTGAAGGCAAAGCCGGGCAGCATGATCCGCTCCAGAAAACCCTTGAGCAGCGCGGGAACGCCGCCCCACCAGACCGGGAAGGCAAACACCAGGTGATTTGCCCACGTGATCGACTCCTGCGCTTGTTTCAGGTCGGGTTCCAGTTCCTGCACCACCTTGTACCCATGATGCAGGATCGGATCGAAGGCGATCCGGTCCAGGGCCAGCACCCGGACTTCGTGCCCGGCCTGCCCTGCCGCTTCCGCGTATGCCTGCGCCAGCGCACTGCCGAAAGTGCCGTCCGACGCATGCGCCGCAATCACCAGCACGCGTTTTGCTCCTGTCTTGCCGCCCATGTCATGCTCCTGAAAAAATGAATTTCAGGAAGTATGCAGCTTGTCCCATGGGGCAGAGTCAAGGGCCTGGTCGACGCAATCGGCCAGGGTCGACGGCAGCGGCGCGGCCAGGCAGGCACCGATTTCGGCGCCGACCTCGCCCAGCGCGCGTTCCAGCGCCTGCAAACGCGCCACCTCGGCGGCTACCTGCGCGCGGCGCTGCTCCACCACCACCAGGAGCCGCGCCCAGTCGGGCGCACCCTGCACCGCCACCAGCAGCGGCCCCATCTCGGCCAGCTTGAAACCGAGCGCCTGCACCTGGCGGATCAGCTGGACCTGGCGCAGGTTTTGTTCGGAATAGACCCGGTAAGTCCCCTTGCGCCCCACCTTGCCCAATAAGCCGAGGGATTCATAAAGCCGGATGGCCTTGGGCGAGGCCTTGGCCCGGCGCCCTAATTCGCTGATGTACATGCTGGTCTGTCGATGGTCGAATGAAAGAAACACGGCAGCAGTGTATCCCCGACGGCCGCCGAAGGCGAATATTGACAAGGAGGAAGCGAGCATGTTACCTTTGAGACAGCGATTGGAATCGATTCCAATCACTGTTCGGCACGCCACCCCAGCGCGCGCCCCACCCTCACCACGATGGGCATCTCGATATGAAAAGCGGTCCGGCATCGGTAGTTGCTACAGTCGCATTGGCGGCGGCCCTGCTCGCCCTGCAAGCACAGGCCAGCGCCCCCGCCCCGGGCGAGCCGGCGCCGGCGATCGCCGGCCTGCCATTTGCGCTCGAGCTGCGCGCCGATCAGGGCGCGGCACAGGTGCAGGCCGGGACGCTGGTACTGGTGGCAAAAAATGGCAGCGATCTCTACCTCAACACGGACGGCACCGAGATGGCCGACAAGACCCCGCGCGTCCTGTTCCAGCCCGCCGGCGACTTTATCTTTTCCGCCAAAGCCAGCGCCAGCTTCGGCCAGCCCTTCGACGGCGCCGCGCTGATTGTCTACGGCGACAAGGCGACCTGGGGAAAGCTGCTGTTCGAACTGGCCAAAACGGGCAAGCCGGGCATCTCGACAACCGTGGCAAAGGGCGTGGGCGATGACGCTCACCACGGCACCCGGGAAGGCAGCGAGGTCTACCTCAAGGTGGTGCGGCGCAAGGACATGTTCGTGTTCTATACCTCGCCCGACGGGACCAGCTGGAGCATGGTGCGCACCTTCAGCCTGCCGGGCGCGGCCACCGTCAAAGTCGGCTTCTCGGCGCAATCGCCCATGGGCGAGGAATTGCGCGCCCGCTTTTCCGATATCAAGTTCAGGAATGCGACTTTCAAGGACTTCTGGCAGGGCGAATGATCAAGCCCGGCCTTGGCGGGTAGTCACACTCATGCATCGCCCGCCGTCCAGACCAGGTTCCACAGGTGGCCATCGAGATCCTCGAAGCCCTGGTCGTACATATTGCCATGATCCTCGGGCGGGTGCGGGATGCGCGCGCCCGCCGCGGCGGCCCGGGCGATCAGGCTGTCGACTTCCCGCGCGCTCTCGCAGCTCAGGCAAATGATCACCTCGTTGGCCTCCAGCGCCCGTACCACGCCCTTGTTGGTAAAGGAGGCGAAACAGTCTTCGCTCATCAGCATGGCGTGGATGCTGCCGTCCACGATGTTCATGAACGCCGCGCTGTCGCTGCTCATCTGCGGATTGAAGCCAAAGCCCAGTGCCGCAAAGAATGCCTTCGATTTGCCCAGGTCCCCGACCGGCAGGTTGAAGATGACTTGTTTGTTCATGATGTCTCCGTATTGAAAAGTGAATCGACAGTAGCGTGCTTCTACCCTACGACGAACGAGCAGGCACGCGCTCGACGTGCGCGAAGAAAAAAACGCTTCTTTCGGCCAATATTGTTGCAAAAACAGCCAAACAGCATTCTCAGCAATTTTTGAGACTATGCAACAGGTATAATCGCGCCCTTCGATGCTCTTTATTCAACATTTGTTTTTATAGTTGACCGAAGAGATATATATAATGACAAAAAAGGATGACTGCGATGCGGATGCGACTACTTGGATTGATTTCGGCAACGGCCCTGACGGCATGCGGCGGCGGCAGCGATGCGCCACCGGCACCGGCACCGGCACCGGCACTTCCCACGGTACCCGTCGCACCGCCAGCGGTGACGCCCGTCACGCCGCCTGCGCCAAGCGAGCCGCCCCCGGTTCCCGTCACCCCGACGCCAACGCCGACCCCGCCGCCGCCCGTGACGCAGGTTCCCGTGCCGGAACTGCCCACCACCCCGCCGGTCGCCGTGACGCCTGTTCCGACGCCGACGGTGCCGACGCCACCGGTCCTGGTCCCGACGCCACCGACCCCGACGCCCCCCCCGGTCACGCCACCGGCAAGCGGCGGCCCGTACACCCTGCCGGCCCGCACCGTGGGCGACTTTGTCACCTACACCGACGTCACGATGGGCTGGAAGGTATCCGTCACCCAGGCCATCACGAAGGTGAACGCCGACGGCGGCTGGGAAAACGCCGATTCGGTCAGCCAGGAAAAAGGCGCGCAAACCATCGAAAAGTTCGACGCCAAGGGCGGCATGCTGTCCAGCAATTCGTACGCCGGCTGCACCGCCACCTACGCACCGGCCGCCATGCAGGCGCCCGCCAGCGCCTCGGTCGGCGACAGCTTCGACTTCGCCAGCACCATGAGCATCCCGTGCTCGAAGGAAGAAACCGCGCGCGCGCTCACCAGCAAGGGCACGGTGGTCGGCATCGAAAGCAAAACCGTTCCGGCGGGTACTTTTTCCACGCTCAAGATGGTCTCCAACGAAACCAATCTCGACCTGCGCACCGCCAACGTCTACGTTAACTACTGGGTCGAACGAACCTGCTGGCGCGACATCATCACTGGGCTGATGGTGGCGTGCAACACCCGGACCACGTCGAAAGGTTCGGGCGACGTCAGCTTCTCCAGCGCGACCGAGCTGGTCAGCTACGGACAGGCCTCGACCAACCGCGAATTCCTCGATCCGATCCGCTACGCCGGCCCGTGGAGCGGTAACTTCGGCGCCTGGTACGGCATCTGCGACCTGAACATCGGCTTTAGCGGCGTGATCACCGGATCGTGCAAGGCGGCTGCGCGCACGACGGCCGTCACCGGCAGCGTCGACAAGGCCGGCGTGGTCAAACTGAACATGAGCGTCGCCGGCGGCACCACCGAAACCCAGTCCGGCCAGGCCGCCCTGTTCGACATGAGCGGCCAGCTGGCCGGCGCCGCCGCACCGGGGGCCTGGACGCTCAAGCACAAGTAAGCACAAGCGGCAGCGCCGCGCCGTGCGCGGGCGGCGCTGCCATTCCCGACCAGCCATCACCGCCTTTCCATCATGCCCACCTCCCCCGCCGCCGTCCCGCAAACCTCGAAACCCATTGGGATGGCGCGCGCCGCCATCGGGCTGGCGCAGGGATTGTTCCTGTACCTGCTGTTCACGCAGAACGACCTGTTCGCCCCGCTGATTCGCTCCTCGGCGCTGCTGGCCGGCGCGCTGGTGCCGGTGCTCGCCATTTCCAGCCTCGGCCACCTGCGGGCCAGGCTGCTCGGTCTCTGGTGCGCATTGGCGGCGTGCATGCTGGCCGGCATCGGCTGGCATGCCTCCTGGCGCGAAACGCCTGTCGTCGACGCCGCGCAACGAGTGTCGGGCTGGCCCGGCACGCTGCCGCTGGTGTTCTTCTTCTGCGTGGTCATCCTGTTCATCGGCCACTCGCTGGTGCTGGCCGCGGCGCAGGACCGGCGCCGCCTGGCCAGCTACGCCACCCATTTCGACATCGCCTGGAAGCTCTTCATCCAGCTGGTGTTTTCGGCCTTCTTCACGGGCGCGCTGCAACTGGCCATGTGGCTCGGCGCCACCCTGTTCGAACTGGTCAAGATCAGCTTCTTGTCGGAACTGATGAAGTCCCCGCTATTCGTCTCCCCGCTGCTGTGCTGCGCCTTTGCCTGCGCCCTGCACCTGACCGATGTGCGGCCCGCCATCGTGCACGGCATCCGCAACCTGCTGCTGGTGCTGATGTCATGGCTGCTGCCGGTGGCCACCTTGCTGATCGGCGGTTTTGTGCTGTGCCTGCCCTTCACCGGCCTCGATGCGCTGTGGGCCACGCGCCACGCCACCCTGGCGCTGCTGGCGGCCGACGCGCTGCTGGTGGTGCTGATCAACGCCGCCTGGCAGAACGGCGCCGTCGGCGACTCGGTTGCGCGCCTGGTGCGCCTGGCCGCGCGCATCGCCTGCGTCCTGCTGCTGCCGCTGACCGCCATCGCCACCTATGCGCTGGCCCTGCGCGTGGGCGACCATGGCTGGACGTCGGACCGCATCTTCGCCGCCGCCGCGCTGCTGGTGGCCGGCTTTTACGCGTTCGGCTACCTGTGGGCGGCGCTCGGCACAGGCGTCTGGCTGCGCCGCATGGCGCCGGTCAACCTGGCTACGGCCTATGCCGCCATCGCCGTGCTGACCGCGCTGATCTCGCCGCTGGCCGACCCGGACCGCATCGCCGTCAACAGCCAGATCGCGCGCCTCGCCAGCGGCGCCGTCAGCGCCGAGAAGTTCGACTACTACTTCCTCAAGTCCGCATCGAAGCGCTATGGCGCCGCCGCCCTGCTCCGCCTCAAGGAAGGCAAGACCGGCCCGCAGGCGGCGCTGGTCGCGGAGCGCGCCAAAATCACCCTGGAAACGCCGGACACCGGCGATCGCTTCGTCGAACAGCACACCGTCAAGCCGGTCGAACAATTGAACGTGTGGCCGGCATCGGCACGCTTGCCGGACAGCTTTCCGCTATCGAACTGGAAGCGCACCTCAGACGTCCCTGATTGCCTGACGCACGCGAAAGCGCTGTGCGATGTGTTCGTGATCGATTTCGACGCCGACGGCAAGGATGAACTGTTGTTCATCGGTGTCCAATCCTATACCTCGCCCGCCGTGTTTGCCGAATCGGCCGCAGGCAAATGGACCGTCATCGCCAGGATGCACACCATGACGCGCTGCCCGCAGTTTGCCGAACGTCTCAAAAAAGGCGATTACAAACTGGTGGTGCCGCGCACCCGGCAGATCGAGATCGCCGGCGCCACGCTGCAGTTCGATGCGACCGGCCCAGGCAATTTCACCTCCTGCGCCCAGCTGACCGAAGGGTACAAGGCTGCCGAGGACTGATCAGCGCCGGCGCCGGCTCCACGCGTAGCCCAGCAGCGCCAGCAGGCCGAAAGCGTTCAGCGCCACGCTGGCCGTGGCGAGCGTGGTCAGCTTGCCGGTGGCGGCGTCGCCGGCCTGGGCGTTGGCCTGCATCCTGAGCATTTCGGTACGTACCCATTCGAGCGAGGTCGGCTCGAACGGGGTCGCCTCGCCGGCCGTGAGCGCAAGCCCGTCGAAGGTCAGCGCGACCAGATGGTCTTTCGTCAGTTGCAGCGGCAGCTTGAGCACCAGTTCATCCTTGACGCAGCCGTGCAGGTGCAGCGCGGCGTCCAGCTTGCCGGCCGGCGCCACGAAGCGAAAGCCCACCGGAATGCCGGCGCTGCCGGCGTCGGCCAGGTTGGCGCTCTCGAACAGCAGCATGTCGCCGTTGATCATCAAGCCCACCGAGCAGGCCTCGCCCGGCTTGAAACCCGGCGCGCCAGCCGGGGCGGTAGCCGGCGCCTTGACCACCAGGTCGATCCAGCCATGGTCGTGCGCCAGCAGATAGTCGCGCCGCGAGTCCGGCATCTCCTTGGCGTTACAAGCGGTATTCGATAACAGCACGGCCAGCATGCTCCATGTGGCGATGCTGCGCAGGGAATGATTCATACAGCCTTTTCAGTCAACAAAATCAGGGGACCGGCGGCGTGGCGCCGGCCAGGTCGATGCGGCGCTGCAGGCGTGCCGCTTGCGCCGTATCGCCGGCTGCCTGGGCGCGTTTGAGCGATACCCCGAGCCAGGTCAGGAGCGGCCTGCGCCAGCCCTGCTCGGAGGCGGTATCGGTGGCGACGACGATGTCGGCCGGCGCAATGCGCGCCTGGCGCATCAGGGCGCCGGCGGCGACCAGGCGCGCCAGCGGATCGGCAATCGGCGCCAGCACGCTCTTGCCGTCGCTGGCGCGCGCCGTCGCCAGCACAGCGCGGTGCTGCTCGGGCAGCAGCGCCGCATCGAGGCCGTCCCAGCGTCCGGCCAGATAGGCGGCATAGGCGCGTTCGGCCGGCGTGGCGTCCTGCGCCAGCGCTTCGAAGGCGGGACAGCTGTCGTACTCCAGGCTCGCCACGCGCGTGGCGCAGCGCACCAGCTCCGCATGCGCCACCAGGTCGGGACGGCCGGTGCTGGCCATCTCGGCGCGCGCGCGCGCGAATTCGGTGGCGGCGATGGCGCTCTCGCCGCGCAGCCAGGCGTCGCTGAAGCTGGCCAGCGCACTGCCGGCGTTGCCCTTCCAGGCCGGCGGCGGCGGATTGCCGGCGCAGCCAGCGAGGACGGCGGCGGTCAGTGCCGCGAGGTAGATGGTCTTCATGGCAGTTTCAGCTCCGTCTCGCGTGCAAAGGGCCACTTGCGGTTGATTTCATCGATCAGGCGCGTCACCTTGCGCAGGCTGGCGTCGACCTCGGCGCGCAGCGCGCCCAGGTCCTTGGTCGCCACCTTGGCATTGGCGCCCACGGCCTGCGCTTCGACCAGTACCGCATCGACTTTTTTCAGGCTGTTGCTGGCGTCCTTGAGCACCGCCTGCAACTGCACAATGGCCAGCTGCGCCTCGTCCATCACGCCCTGCTTGCCGAACACGCGCTGGTCGGCCTTGATCAGGAGAGTGTCGACATGTTCGAGCGTTTGCAGCAGCTTTTTGGCCTCGCCCTCGCTGCCCAATGCCGTGCCGAGCAAGCCGTACTTGCCCGACAGGCGCCCGGTCGCGGCCTGGATGTTGGCCAGGCTGGTGTTGATGGCCGAATCGCTGCGCGTCATGTTCTCCAGGTTTTCCAGCAAGGCGCGCGCGCTGGCGACCAGGCGCGGAATCTCGGCCGCGGTGTCGCCGCGCAGCACCGTGCGCACCGCATCGGGCGGCAGCACCGGATCGGTCAGGATGCCGGAAAACGCCTTGATGCGCGTGTCGCCCACCAGTCCCCGCTCCACGGTAAACACGCTCGAGGTCTTGAGCCATTTGGCGTCCTTGCGCGGCACGTCGACCAGGATGCGCACCTTGCCGTCGGGCGCCAGCTCCACGCGCTGCACCCGGCCCACCGGAAAGCCCGAAAAGGTCACGTCCATGCCGGGAATGACGCCGTCCGAATCCTCCGACAGCAGCACCAGGCGCTGGGTGCTCTCGAACACCCCGCGCGCGTACATCACGTACAGCAGGAAGGCGGCGATCAGGGCGCTCATCAGCACCAGCAGCAGCACCGCCTTGACTTCGACGTTGGCGACCGCTTCGGCCGGCGCGTCGTCCGGATTGGTATTTGCCTGGCTCATATTGGTTTCCACTTGTTTGTTCCAGCTATATGTATTTGACGGCCAGCGAGCCGGCTTCGATCAGCAGCAGCACGAACAGCAGGCGCACCGCGCCCGGCTGCACGGTGGACGAGGAGGTGCGTCCGTAGCGGTGGGATTCAAGAATCGCGGCGCTCGGAATCACCGCCACCGACAGCCCGAAGAACACGGTTTTGAGCACGAAGCCGATGGTCACCGCCGGGTTGAAAATGCGCCCCACCGTGCGCGTGTAGTCGCCCAGCCCCCACGGCGAGAGGCCATACACGCTGGTGTAGGCCAGCACCAGCACGATCACGCTGCTGACCATGGCCAGGGAGAGGACCGCGAAGGCGTTGGCGATCACCTGCGGCACCAGGTCCTGGCGCAGCCGGTTCTGGGCCTGGCGCGAACGGTCGGGCGTCGATGCGGCGGCCAGCGCCAGCGCGTCGCCGGCGTTGAAGGCCAGGCCCGCGCGCAGCGCCACGAACATGGCGGCGGTCAGGGGAATCAGTTCGAGCACCAGCACCCGCACCACCATCTCGAGCGCGTAGCGCGACAGGCCGTAGCTTTGCGAGGTCACCACCACCACCCGGATCAGCACCAGGCTGACCAGCGCCGCGAGCAAGGTAAACCACGGCAGCACCTGCCAGGTGCTGGTGTAGATGTAGCGCGAGGTGGCCAGCCGGTTGCTGCGGTTGTAGGTCGACGGCGAAAACGCCATCACCAGCGCGACCGCCCCCAGGTACACCATGTACCACCAGCTGAAGAAAAAGCGCCAGGCGTGCCGGCCCCATTCGCGCGGCTTGGAGTACAGGAACGACTTGGGCAGCATCGCCACTTACTGCCGCCGCGCTTGTTGTACGCCGCCCACCTCCATGATCGCCCCCAGGGCTTTTTGCAGCTGCGCGGTCGAGCCGATTTCGGCGGTAAACGTCATGCGCGCCTGCCCCTTGGCGCTCTGGGTATTGACGCCGATGACGTTGATCTTCTCGCGCGAGAACACTTCGGAGATATCGCGCAGCAGGCCCTGACGGTCGCCCGCGAGAATGAACAGGTCGACCGGATAGACCGTGTCGTGCCCGGCGCGGCCCCAGTCGGTGTGGATCACCCGCTCGGGCGCCTTGGCGCGCATTTCGGCGAAGTTCTTGCAGGTGGCGCGGTGGATCGAGACGCCCTTGCCGCGCGTGACGAAACCGACGATGCCGTCCGGCGGCGCCGGTTTGCAGCACTTGGCCAGCGCCGTCAGCAAGCCTTCGGTGCCGACCACCAGCACGCCCGACTTGGCGCCCTGCTCCACGCTCGAGGCGCGGCTCTTGTTGAGTACTACCGCGTCTTCCGGCACCACCACTTCGCCGGTGTCGTGCAGCGCCTGCTCCACGTGACGCAGGCTGAATTCTTCCTTGCCGACCGAGATGAACAGATCGTCGACCTTGGCGAAGCCCAGCTTGTGCGCCAGCTGCTCCAGGTTGACGGCGGTCTTGCCTTCGCGCTGGAGCGACTTTTCGACCATGGCGCGGCCGTGCGCCAGGGTTTCCTCCAGGTCGATCGCGTGGAACCAGGCGCGCACCTTGGCGCGCGTGCGCGTGCCGACCGTGTAGTCGGCATTGAGCCAGTCGCGCGACGGGCCGGCGGTGCCGGGCGCGCCCTTGGCGGTGATGATCTCGCAGGTCTGGCCGTTTTTCAGCGCGGTATTGAGCGGCACCATGATGCCGTCCACGCGCGCGCCGCGG
The DNA here is from genome assembly GCF_011682145.1 of Massilia mucilaginosa. Classification (GTDB taxonomy): domain Bacteria; phylum Pseudomonadota; class Gammaproteobacteria; order Burkholderiales; family Burkholderiaceae_D; genus Telluria_A; species Telluria_A mucilaginosa. Next base: position 46,194 of record NZ_WHJH01000030.1, on the reverse strand, counting down.
CAGCGGTGCCCGACTTCGCTGTGCAGGTGATACGCAAAGTCGATCGGCGTGGCGCCGACCGGCAGTTCCAGCACGCGCGCCTGCGGCGTGAGGACAAAAATGCGGTCGTCCAGGGTGGTCGACTTGAGCTTTTCGACCCACTCGCGCTGGATCTCTTCCTGCCCGACGACGGCATCTGCCACGTCGGTCTTCCAGGCCAGCAGCTGGCGCAGCCAGGCGATCTTTTCGTCGTAGGCATGGCCCTTGAAGTTCGATCCGCCCTCTTCCTTGTAGCGCCAGTGCGCGGCGATGCCGTATTCGGCGAAGTTGTGCATTTCCTGGGTGCGGATCTGGACTTCGAGCGGACGGCCATCGTCGGCGGTGACCACCGTGTGCAGCGACTGGTAGCCGTTCGACTTGGGACGCGAGATGTAGTCGTCGAACTCTTTCGGGATCGGGGTCCAGATGTTATGGACCACGCCCAGCACCGTGTAGCAGGTCTTGTCGTCGGCCACGATCACGCGGAAGGCGCGCACGTCATAGAGCTCGGTGAAATCGAGCTCCTTGCCGCGCATCTTGCTCCAGATGCTGTAGATATGCTTGGGCCGCCCGAACACTTCGGCCGTGATGCCGGCCGCCGCCAGTTCGTTCTGCAGGCGCACGATGGCCGACTGCACAAAGCCTTCGCGCATCATGCGTTTTTCTTCGAGCATCTTGGCGATGCGCTTGTAGGTATCGGGCTCGATGAAGCGGAACGACAGGTCTTCCAGCTCCCACTTGAGCTGCCAGATGCCCAATCGGTTGGCCAGCGGCGCGTACAGGTCGAGCGTCTCGCGCCCGTAGGCGCAGGTGAGCTCGTCGAAACGCTTGATGTCGGCAAAATAGCGCAGGGTCGTCACGCACGACGCCAGGCGCACCAGCACCACGCGCATGTCGGTGGCCATCGCCAGCAGCATCTTGCGCAGGGTTTCGACCTGGGCCACGGCCTGCTGGGCCGCGTTCTTGCCACGGCCGACAGTCTGGTGGCCGACCGTCATGTCGCGCAGGCGGATCAGCTGGCGCACGCCGGTCACGAGGTCGGTCGCCTCGCGTCCGACGCGCGCTTCCAGCCCTTCCACGGCCTTCGGATCGAGCACCGTCAGCTCGAACATCAATCCGGCGATGCGGGTTTCGGCATCGCTTCTTAAATACGCCAGGGTGCTGGCCACGCCGACCGCGAAATCGAAGGCGTTCTGGCCCGAGGCGCAGGCCAGGTCCTTGTAGGCGTCGCCGGCATACGCCAGCGCGCTTTCGACGCGGGCGCAATCTTCCGCGCTGAGCCCCTGTACCAGTTCGGCCGTTGTGCTCCCGAGTGCTGCAATCGAGACCATGCGGCTTAGCGCAGGGCTGCGGTAACGACGATCTCCACCAGGCATGCGGGGTCGGCCAGCTTGGCTTCGACGGTGGCGCGCGGCGGCGTGTGGCCCGAGGCGACCCATTCGTCCCACACCGTGTTCATGCCGGCGAAATCGGCCATGTCGGCGATGAAGATCTGGGCCATCAGGATGCAGCTCTTGTCGCTGCCCGCTTCGGCCAGCAGGCGGTCGACGTGGCCCAGCACTTCGCGCATCTGGCCGACGATGTCGGCGCCGGTGTCTTCGGCGATCTGGCCGGCCAGGTAGACCGTGCCATTGTGAATCGCCACTTCGGACAGGCGTTTTCCTACGTGCAGTCGTGTAATTTCCATAATGTCTTTCAAGTACCAATCAAAAATTGTCGTGCAACGGCGATCTGGTCGTCGTGGATGAAGGTCGGGGCATGGCCCACGTTCGGAATCTCGGCCAGCCGCGCGCGCGGACCGCGCGCGGCCATGCTGGCGGCGGTGGCGCGCGAGAGCAGGTCGGAGTGCTCGCCGCGCACCAGCAGGGTCGGGCAGCGGATCGCATCGTAGGCGGCCCACAGCATGGCTTCGTCGGCCCGCGTGCTCTCCGGCGTGGCCGAGCGGAACGGCAGCGCCAGGCCCATGTCGTAATGGCGCACCCACTGGCCGTCGGCTTCCTGGCGCAGCACGTCGCGCGCCAGCTTGTCCCACTCGTCTTCGGTGTGCTCGCCGAACGACTGCGAGACCTCGCGCACGAACTGCGCGGCCGCCGCGTAGGTCGGAAAGCGCAGCTCCTGGCCGATGTAGTCGCCGATGCGCAGCAGCGCCGCCGGGTCGAGGGTCGGGCCGATGTCGTTGAGAAGCAGTTTGCGCACCGGAGTGCCGGGCAGCGAGGCCAGGGCCAGGCCGATCAGGCCACCCATCGAGGTGCCGAACCAGTCGACGCCGTCGGAACCCGTGCCCTCGCCGTCGGTAAGGCGCGCGATCAGGGTCACCATGTCGCTCACGTATTGCGGCACCCGGTACAGCTGCGGGTTGGCCAAGCGCCCGGAACGGCCGCGCCCGACCACGTCCGGCGCCACCACGCGGTAGTGGCCGGCCAGCGCGCGCGCCAGGTTGTCGAAGTCGTCGCCCACGCGCGTGACGCCATGCACGCACACCAGCACGCGCGGATTGGCCGCGTCGCCCCACTCCTTGTAGGACATCTGGTGCAAGCCGGCCGGCGAGATGCACTGAACGGATTTGATTCTTGCTTCGATCATGCCGGCTCCTGGTTGGGCGTTATCAAGGCCGCCACTGTTAATCGGATGCTTCCATCTTCCCTGATATGCTTGTTTGTCTACTGCGTTTAGAATTCTACCTCATCCCCCCCAAACTCTTTCTGTAGAGGACACAATGAAATCAGGTATGTTGAGCGGTAAAACCGCACTGGTCACCGGTTCCACCTCCGGCATCGGCCTCGGAATCGCGCGTTCGCTGGCCCGGGAAGGCGCCAACATCGTGTTCAACGGCTTCGGCGACGCCCAGCAGATCGACAAACTGCACACCGACCTGGGACGCGAATTCGGCGTACGGACGGCGTACCACAACGCCGACATGTCGAAGCCAAGCGAGATCGAGGCCATGATGCGCTTCGCGTCCGATCAATTCGGCGGCGTCGATGTGCTGGTCAATAACGCCGGCATCCAGCATGTGGCCAATATCGAGGACTTCCCGCCCGAGAAGTGGGATGCGATCATCGCCATCAACCTCACCTCGGCCTTCCACACCACGCGCCTGGCGCTGCCCGGCATGAAGCAAAAGAACTGGGGCCGCATCATCAACCTGGCGTCGGTGCATGGCCTGGTCGGCTCGGCGCAGAAATCGGCCTACGTGGCGGCCAAGCACGGGCTGGTGGGCTTCACCAAGGTCACCGCGCTGGAAACGGCTGGCAGCGGCGTGACCTGCAACGCCATCTGCCCGGGCTGGGTGCTCACGCCGCTGGTGCAGAAACAGGTGGACGACCGCGCCGCCCGCGACGGCATCGGCAACGAGCAAGCCAAGAAGGCCCTGCTGGGCGAAAAGCAGCCCTCGGGCGAATTCGTCACGCCCGAGGAACTCGGCGCGCTGGCCGTGTTCCTGTGCAGCGCGGCCGGCAACCAGGTGCGCGGCGTGGCCTGGAACATGGATGGCGGCTGGGCCGCGCAGTAAAGCCTACTTGAAGCCGTCCGACGCGCGCGCCTCGCCGAGTTTTTTCCTCAGTGCCGCATAAGTGCGTTGGTCGGCCTTGTTGGCGAAGACCAGCTTGTCGTTTTTTACGCTGAGCTTGCCTGGTCGCTCGGCGGCAAACGCGAGGATCGCGCGGTGGGCCGCGATCAGGGCGGCCTGGCCTTTCTCAAAACTGTCCAGCTCCGCCGCTTCGCGCACCAGCGCTTGCGCGGCATCGGCCAGTGCCTTGCTCTCGAACGGCATATCGATCTGGTTCAGGGTATCGTCGGTCTGGCGCAGGTTGTCGCGCCGCGCGTGCAGATAGCGGCCGGCGCCGACCTCCACGACGTCGAGCTTGCGCTGGCAGGCGGCGACCTGCCCGGCCGATGCCAGGTTGTCCGGCGTGAGCATTTTGCTCCACTCCATTTCCCGCACCGTTTGCAGGAAAGTCCACTCCGCATGGACCGCACGGGCGGTGCCGGCGGCTTGAGCGGTCGCCAGCTGGTCGACCGGCACCACCCCCGCCATGCTCTTCCAGTATTTGGACAGCAACGGCTCGGTGTAGGCGGCGCGCTTGTACAGGGAGTCGACCTCGATCTGCATCATCGAGAGCGCTTTCTCGGTGATCTTGGCCAGGGCCTCGGCGCCCCACTCATCGGCCGTCTTCTGGATGTCGGCGCGCGCCGCGCCGACAGCACTGGAGAGCAGAAGCGCCGGCGGCAAGGCATTGAACGCGGCCACGTCGTCGGCCGGCGTGCGCAAGGCGCGTTGTCCTGGCGCGGTCGCGTAGGCCTCGCTGATGCTGCGCGCGTCTTCCTGGCTCAGATGGCGCGCCAGCGTGCGCACGATCAGCTCCTGCATGCGCTGGGGAGTAGAGCTGCTGAACAGGTGCCGGAACAGCTCTTGCTGGACCGGCCGCAGCGCGCTGTTTTCCTTGACCGCAGCCTGGAGGATGGTTTCGCCATTGACGACCGACAGCATGTAGCGCACCGCTTCCAGGTGCGCCGCAGCGAGTGGCGCGCTGGCGCTGGCGCTGGTGTTGGCGCGGGTGGCGGGAGTGGCGGCGCCGGCGATCCGCATCGGCATCAGCGGCAACAGCACGGCGAGCAGCAGCGCCGTGCGGGTAGCAGGTTTGGTCATCGTTATTGCGGTTTGCTTGAAGGGACGGTCAGGGTGGTACTCGCTTTTTCGCGTTTGGCCGGGCCGCAGGCATCGGACTCGTAGCGCAGCGCGACGGCGTAGGTTTCGTCGGAATAGCGGCTCACCAGCAGGCTTTGCGAGGAGTCGTAGCTGGCGCCCTTGGCGCGGTCGGTGAAGCACACTTCCAGGTCTTCGATGCCGTCGTTGTTGATGTCGGCGCGGCGCACCACGCGCAGCTGGTACAGCCAGCGTTCGCCGTCGAAGGTCACGCCATCGTCGCCGCTATTGGTCGGCAGCATGCCGAAATCGGCGAAGGTGCGCAACTCCGGCGTGCGGCGCGCGGCCAGCGAACTGCGCACCGAGGCCAGGTCGAAATTGTCGGCCAAAAAGCGGCCCAGGTCGAGCTGGGGGAAGAACGAGGCCACCTGCTTCGGTGCCTGCTTCGCCTTGGGTGCGGCGTGCACGATGGCCGGCGCAATGGCGGCGGCGAGCAGTAAATGACGGAGTATTCTCATGGCGGATTCCCGGTTGGCCGACGCAGGGTCGAAAGCACAACTATACCGCGTGCGGCGTGGCCGCATGCGCAATTAACAGTCACCAGCCCACCATGCGTTGGTGCTCAGCAGCAGAAACCGCTTAACAGGATCGTTTTCATTGTCGAAGGAACTTGCCCGCCTTGGTTTCGAGAATACGGACCAGTTCAGGCTGCATGTAAGTGTAGTTGTCCGGAATATCGAGGCAAATCACCTTCTTGCCGTTCAAATGGGTCCGGAAGCGCTCGCCCAGGCGCCGCCGGTGCGCCTTTTCCATCACGAACACAATGGTGGCCCAGGCGATCTGCTCGGGCGAGAGCGGCACCGAAGCGTCGCCGCCGAGGCCGGCCGAATCGGTCTCGACCCCGGGCCAGCTAGCGAAGACCTGCTCCGCGGTCGGACTGCGCAGCCGGTTCTGGCTGCAGATAAACAATGCTCGCTGCATGCGTTCCCTTCAATTCCAATCCAACATTATCCCACGCCCCACATTCAACCAGACGCTGCGGTCCGACTCGCCTGCCAGGGCCGCTCCCCTCCCATCAAAGGAAGCCCCTGCCGACGCCATTCACGCTGTTGTTTTGCGCTCCCGCCAATCGCGGTGAATGTTGCCGAAAATCAATCATTCTATATTTACACACAGAAACTTTGCACTCTGCGGATATCCACAATAGATGACGTGCCGGATTTCGATAAAGATACAGATACTCAAATATCGAACGGAGACACCGTCATGAAACAACCCTTCTACAAGATCCTGTATGTGCAGGTGCTGATCGCCATCGTATGCGGCGTGCTGCTCGGCGTGTTCTACCCGAAACTCGGGGTCGACATGAAGCCGCTCGGCGACGGCTTCATCAAACTGATCAAGATGATCATCGCCCCCGTGATTTTCTGTACCGTCGTCGCCGGTATCGCCGGCATGCAGGACATGAAGAAAATCGGCCGCGTCGGCGGCAAGGCGCTGCTGTACTTCGAAGTCGTCTCCACCTTCGCGCTGGCCATCGGCCTGATCGTCGCCAACGTGGTGCGTCCGGGCGACGGCTTCAACGCCGATCCGGCCACGCTCGACACCAAGGCCATCGCCGAATACACCGCCAAGGCCAAGAACCAGAGCACGCTCGACTTCGTGATGAACATCATCCCGAACACCGTCGTCGACGCCTTCGCCAAGGGCGACATCCTGCAAGTGCTGCTGTTTGCGATCCTGTTCGGCTTCGCGCTGTCGATGCTGGGCGAGCGCGGACGTCCGATCACGAAACTGATCGACGACATGTCGCATGTGATTTTCGGCGTGGTCGGCATCGTGATGAAGGTCGCTCCCATCGGCGCCTTCGGCGCGATGGCCTTCACCATCGGTAAATTCGGCCTGGCCTCGCTACTGCCGCTGGCCAAGCTGATGGGTTCCTTCTACCTCACCTGCGCCTTGTTCGTGTTCATCGTGCTCGGCCTGATCGCCCGCATGACCGGCTTTTCGATCTTCCGCTTCATCGCCTACATCAAGGAAGAACTGCTGATCGTGCTCGGCACCAGCTCCTCGGAAAGCGCCCTGCCGGCCCTGATGCGCAAGCTCGAAAAACTCGGCTGCTCCAAATCGGTCGTCGGCCTGGTGGTGCCGACCGGTTACTCGTTCAACCTCGATGGCACCAACATCTACATGACCATGGCGGCCCTGTTCGTGGCGCAGGCCACCAACACCGACCTGACCTTCAGCCAGCAGCTCACCATCCTTGGCGTGGCGATGCTGACCTCCAAGGGCGCGTCCGGCATCACCGGCGCCGGCTTCATCACCCTGGCCGCCACCCTGGCCGTGGTGCCGACCATCCCGGTGGCCGGCATGGCGCTGATCCTCGGCATCGACCGCTTCATGAGCGAATGCCGCGCACTGACCAATTTTGTCGGCAACGGCGTAGCGACTGTGGTGGTCTCGCACTGGGAAAAAGAACTCGATCACGAGCGCATGAAGCGCGAACTGGCCAATCCCACCCATATTGACGACGACAGCGACATGGTCCCTCTTCGCAAAGCCGCCTGACCCTCGCCCTCTCCCGCAGGGAACAACCCACCCTGCGGGAACCCGGCTACTTCAAACGATAGATCACGTCGACCGGCTGGGCGAATTTCAGCGACATCACCGTCAGCAGGTCGGCGCGCTCCGTGCCGATCTTCTGCGACGACGAACGCGAACCAGCCTCGCTCGGCGCCAGCCCCATGGCCCGCGTCAGGTTCTTCAAGTCCCCCGTACTGACGGCGCTCGCCGCTCCCAGCTTTCTTCCCAGTCCCGCCGCAATTCCCTCCGCCTTGCGGCGCGCGATCCTGAGCGCATCGTTGGCCAGCTCCATCTCGATCTTTTCACGCTGGGTCGTATCGAACACGATCATGAAACCATCCAGGTTCGGCATGGTCAGCAGCGGCGTGGCGGCGGCGCGCCACTGGGTCAGGTTGCGCACATTGATGCGCACCCCGGCGCGGATGTCGTACTGCACCGGCGCCGGCGCCGCGGCCGGATCCTGCTTGCGAAAGTCCTTGCGCACATCGCGAATCTCCACATCTTCCAGCGGCACGCCCGCCTGCGCCATGGCCGCGCGAATCTCGGTGGCGCGCGCCTCGACCACGCCCACCGCCAGCGCCGGATCGGCGTCGAAGGCGCTGATCTCGAAATCGATCTGCCCCAGGTCCGGCATGGCGATCGCCGTGCCCACGCCGCTGACATGAATGAAAGGATAATCGGGCAAGCCGGCCGCTTGCGCGGCCATCGGCAACAAGGTCAGGGCGCCGGCGGCGGCAATCGTTTTGAGCATGGGTTCTCCGAGGATTGATCTGAAAAGAGAACGTCAGAATACGCAATGTAGACATTGCTGTCTATAAAAATTGCGCCAGTGGGAATAGGAGAAGAAAGTTATAGACAACTGTGTCTAGACAGATTAATCTATAAGTCAGGCACCCGCCCAAACCATGGCGCACGACGCCACCGAAGGAGATCGCATGACCCCATTTATCAATTCGATGGCCGTACTGGCAGTTGCGGCCTGCACCGCCTTCAGCGCGCATGCCGCGCCGGCTGGCGGCAGCAAACCGAAGGCCGACCTGGCATCCTGCGCCAAGCCGGTCTACCCGGCCCAAGCGCGCGCCGCAAAGCACGCGGGCACGGTCAAACTGGCCTTCCTGGTCGGCGCCGACGGCAAGCTGGCCGACAGCAAGGTGGAGAGCTCAAGCGGCCATCCGGCGCTCGACGACGCGGCGCACCAGGCGCTCAAGCTGTGCAAGTTCAGCGCCGCCAGCGCCAAGGGCAAGCCGGTGGAAAGCTGGGCGCACGTCGCGTATGTCTGGAAACTGTAAACGCCGGCAGCGTTAGTACTACAGTTGTAAGTTTCCACCTCGGCGCCTGTAGTGGCAGGCTCTGGCCACGGCCTGGCGCCGCCGTCGCCAGAGAGAGCACCGAATGACGGCGATCAGAGCGGGGACATACCTCCATGCGCAATATGCCGGCGCCAGCCGTGCCAGCTGCGCACTTCATACTGGTCGAGCCCGACTTCACCCTTGGCCGCCTCGAAGCATTCCTCCACTGTCCAGCGCATGCCCGCTACCCGCACCATCTCCTGCAGTTGCGTTCCCGGCGCGGCGTAGCACACATGGTGGGCCAGCTTCCCATCAGAACGACTGCGGCGCACCACCAGCCAGCGCTCGCCCGCCATCTGCCAGGACGGCAACGGGATTCTCATCCAGTCGTACAGGCGCGGCCCTTTGGCGCCATCGCCCGCGGACAGCCTCGTCCAGTCCTGCTGCGCCAACGTTGTGGCCAACTGTTCCGCCGTCGCCGGTACGCCCATCTCCGGCCATACGTACCGATTTCCGCGCACAGCCAGAACGAAGTGCAGATCCTGCTGTTCGAGCCATACGCGCAGGCTGCGGTTGTCACCATCTAGTTCGTCCCCGCTGACCCATGCAAACGGCACCGGTGCCGCCACGGCGCGTTCGATCATTCTTTGCGCCAGTTGCGTCCGGCAAATCGATACCGTCCCATCCTATTAAATAAAAACAGTTGGTTTAATAAGTAACGGTGCGCATAATACATTGAGGATGCAACACCGACACCGAAGAAATGTCGGGTCCACTCGAGCCGCCCCACCGGAGACAACACCATGCATCGATCCCCTGACTGCGAACAGCCGCGCTCGCCATCGAGCCGGCTTGCATCCCACCTGAAACCACCGGCCCCGGGCGCCAGCCCGCCGAGCTAAACACGGCGGCCCGCCGCCCCCCCCCCCTTTCCGCTAGTCCGACCTGCTGCGCCTTGCGCGCGGCGGGTAGCGCTCGCCCTCGCTATCCGCAGCATCGAAAACGCCTACCCGAGCTGGCAGGCGCCCTGCCGCCCCGACCTTGGCCAGCAGACCGCAACATCGCAGCACGAACCACAGCACTACCCGCAGCAAACCCGTCGGCGCCGCTTGCCGTACGGGCGCCACCCCAAACCAGGCCCATCAAAGTGCCTGACATAAAAATGGAGACGAAGAAAAATGGAGACGAAACAAATGAACAAGAACATCATCCCCGCACCGCGCCACCTGCTGCTGGCCGCCGCCATCGGCGCATTGAGCCCAAGCGCCATGGCGCTCGATTACAAAGGGTATTTCCGGGCGCTGGCCGGGTCCAATTCCGACCATGGCGGCGCCGCCTGCTTCAAGCTGGACGGCGCCATGAGCAAATACCGCCTGGGCAATGAGTGCGAAACCTATGGCGAATTCGAATTCAACCAGGACGTGCTGACGACCGAGGACGGCACTGTCTTCAAGGGCAACATCATGCTGTCGCTGCACAACCCGAACAGCACCGGCGGCGGCACCGATGTCGGCTTGCCCCAGGTCTACGTGGAGGGCGAGAAACTGCCCGAGCTGAATGGCGCGAGCGCCTGGATGGGACGCCGCTATTACAACCGCGAGTCGCTCGGCCCCAACGACTTCTTCTATTGGAGCGGCCAGGGCTTCGGCGGCGGCATCCGCGATGTGCCGCTGGGCCAGCACGCGAAATTCAGCTATGCATGGTTGCGAAAGGACAATCTGATCCCGACCACCACCGGCCAGTTTCCGCCGGCCGGTGCCTTGGCCGAAAACGGCAGCAACTCGGCCAGCCGTCACGACTTCCAGCTACGCGGTGTGCCGGTCAACCGCAACGGCACCCTGGAACTGGGACTGAGCCTGATCGTCAAGGATGCCCAGGGCTCGAACAAGGTCGATAAGGAGCAACTGCACAATGGTTACGGGATCACCTTGCAGCATCGCCAGCTTGGCCTCCCCGGCGATGGCTGGAACAAGTTCGCGCTCCAGTATGGCGTCGGCCCTGGCACCGGGGGCGCCGATTCGGCCATCGGCGCGATCGGCCGCCTGACCGACAGCAGGCGCGTCAGCCGGGTACGCCTGGTCGAAGGCGCGTACGCGCAGTTCACGCCGCGCCTGGGCGCCGAACTGGTGGCGATCTACCAAAAGGACAAGGGCTTCACGGCCGCCCGGACCTTGGTCGGCTCGACCGAAAACAAGACCTGGACCAGCCTGGGGGCCCATGTGGTGTACGGCCTCACCCGTCATATCAAGCTCAACGCGGACGTGGGGATCGACAGCGTCAAGCCGGACACCGGTCCGACCCGGCGCCTGACCAAGCTGACCATCGCCCCCACCATTTCCGCCGGCCCCGGCCTGAATGCCCGTCCCGACCTGCGCCTGTTCTACACCTATGCCAGGTGGAACGACGCGGCGCGCGCGGCGGCCTCGGTTGCCAGCCCGGGCAGCGCGCTGTCGTCCAGCGGCGCTTTCGGCAACAGCAACAACGGCTCGACGGTCGGGGTCCAGGCCGAGGTCTGGTTTTAAGCGGCAAACAGGGGCCGCCAGCCCCTGCCCCGCGACGCGCTTCAGGCGTCGAGCTTCAGGAACACGTCGCGGTCGGGGGCGAAGCTGGCGTACAGCGGCAGCAACGCCCCGCCCAGGGCGCGGGCATCCGAGCCGATCATGCCCGCCAGGACCTGGGGCCGCTCCACGCCCTCCCAGTTATAGTTCTCCAGCGACCTGGCGACGGCGCCCATCAACTGGTCCAGCAAGGCGCGCGTGCACGAGCCATCGATGATCACGCCCTCCAGGTCGAGCAGGCAAGTGGCGCTGGTGACCGCCATCGCGATCGCCGCCCCCGCCTGCTCGGTCCAGGCCGCGCTGTGCCCGGCCCACGGCGCCTGGGTCGCGCGCTCGTCGTAGGCGGCCATCGGATCGATGCCGGCCTGTTCGCACGCCAGTTCCAGTCCCAGCAATGAAGCCGTACTGAGCAACTGGGCCGGTGCTTCGGCGCCGCGCGCGGCCACCCCGACCGGCAGCGAACCGATCGCGCCGGCATTCCCATGCAAGCCCGCGTGCAGCTTGCTGTCGATGACCAGGCCGCCGCCGATGAAGGTGTCGACGAACAGATACAGGAAGCTCTTGATGCTGCGGCCGCGTCCGGCGACCAGTTCGGCCACGCAGGCCGCCGCCGTATCCTTGGCAAACTGCACCGGCAGGCCGGTATCGGCTTCGATGCGGCGCGCGATGTCGAGCCGGTTCCAGCGCGCCGCCTGGTCGGGTGCGAGTTTCATCAAGCCCTGCCAGCGGTCCAGCGACAAGGGCGCGGCCGCCCCGATCCCGTTGATGCGGCCGCGCTGGGCCGGTTCCAGCGCCGCCTGCATCAGCTTGACCTGCCGCGCGATGGCGGTGAAGACCTCGTCCGGATCGGGCACGCGGTAGCTGAGCGAAAAACGCATGCGCACGGTGCCGACGAAATCGAGCAGGAGCACATCCAGGCTGCGCCGGCCGATCTTGACGCCGATCGAGAACGCGCCGTCGGGATTGAGCGCGATGGGCACCGATGGCTGGCCGATCTTGCCGCGCAGCGGCGCCAGCTTGATCACCAGGCCGTCTTCGTACAAGCGGTTGATGATCAGCGAAACAGTCTGGGTGCTGAGCGCGGTCAGGCGCGCCAGGTCCGCCTTCGGCATGCTGCCGTTCAGGCGTATCGCCTGCAGCACGACGCGCTCGTTAAACTGGCGCATGCCGGTCTGGTTAGAGCCGCGCGGGCGCAGGTGCTCGGCACTGGCGCCGTCATCAGCGAGCGCTGACGGTGAAATTTCCTGCATGTAGGCGCTCCCGGGCGCGTTCAAGCGGCCCTCGGTGATAGAGATATTGGTTAAATAGACATAGATAAAACTCATCAGACCGCGAGTCTGCACCATCGCGCCGGCATTGGCAACCTGCCGCCCGGCGCGACGCGCGCGCGACCTCAGCGCAGCAGCAAGTCGGCGCGCCGGCGCGTGGATTCAATCAGGCGCGCGTTCGGCTCGTCGGTCTGCTCGATCCATAGTCGCGCTTGCTCGACGCTGCTGCCGAAGCGCACATGGCGCTGTTCCAGGCGCTGCCTGCGCAGCAGCGGATCGGGATCGACGTACCAGGCCAGGTCGAGCAAGGCGCGCACCTCGCTCCAGTTGCCCTGGTCGAGCAATAGATAATTGCCTTCCGTGATCACCAGTTCGCACTCCGGCGCGACCGCGATCGCCCCCGCCACCGCTTCGTGCAGGTCGCGCCGGTAATCGGGCGCATAGATCACCTGCCCGGGCCGGCGCTGGCGCAGGCGCTGCAGCAGCGCCACGTAACCGGCGCTGTCGAAGGTGTCTGCGGCGCCCTTGCGCGCGGCCAGCCCCAGCCGCTCCAATTCGCTGCCGGCCAGGTGAAAGCCGTCCATCGGCACCACCACTGCGCGCCCGGGCAGGGCGTGCGCCAACGCTTGGGCCAAGCTCGATTTACCGGCGCCGGGCGGGCCGGCCAGGCCGAGGATCAGGCGGCGCCCGGGTTCGAGGGCCAGCCTGGTGTGCAGCAGCGCCAGCAAGGAATCGGGCGCGGCATCGTGCATGGGGGGAGTGCTCAAAGAATTCCTCTGGCGATAAACAAGTGAATGAACAAGCAGCCTTGCGCTGGCAGCCGGCGCGGCGCTCACTGGACCGTCATCCTAGCGCGCTTCGGGCAAGTTCGCCACGATTAAATAAAACAGCTTGATTTATTAATTATCTCATACTATATTTGTCGTGGCGCCGCTCACCGGCCCTTCATATAAAAATTTCAGGAGACAGCATGCAACCAACTCACCGCATCGCGCTGGCCGTGATCGCGTCCACCGCCGCCAGCACGTTCGCCACGGCCGCCGCCGCCCAACCCATCGTCGGCCTGATCACCAAGACCGAGACCAACCCCTTCTTCGTCAAGATGAAGGAAGGCGCGCAACGCACCGCCAGCGCCAAGGGCGCCAAGCTGCTGACGGCGGCCGGCAAGTCGGATGGCGATAACGCGGGCCAGGTGACGGCCATCGAAAACATGGTGCTGGCCGGCGCCAAGGCGATTTTAATCGCTCCCAACGATTCGAAGGCGATCGTGCCGGCAATCAAGAAAGCGCGCGCCCAAGGCGTGCTGGTGATCGCGCTCGACAGCCCGGCCGACCCGCAGGACGCGACCGATGCCTTGTTCGCCACCGATAACTACAAGGCGGGGCTGCTGATCGGCCAATACGCCAAGGCCGCCTTCAACGGCAAGCAGGCCAGCATCGCCACGCTCGACCTGTTCCCCGGCCATCCGGTCGGCATCGCCCGCCACAACGGCTTCCTGGCCGGTTTCGGCGCACCTGGAATCAGCGCTAAAACGGTGCAACTGGCCAAGCCTGCCAACGTCGTGTGCATGGCCGACAGCTACGGCGACCAGGGCAAGGGCCAGACCGCGATGGAAAACTGCCTGCAGAAGAACCCAGGCATCAACCTCGTCTACACCATCAACGAACCGGCCGCGGCCGGCGCGTACAAGGCGCTCAAGGCGCTCGGCCGGGAAAAGGACGTGATGATCGTCTCGGTGGACGGCGGCTGCACCGGGGTGCGCGACGTCAAGGCCGGCATCATCGCCGCGACCGCGCAACAGTATCCCCTGAAGATGGCCGAACTGGCGGTCGCGGCCGGAGTCGACTATGCCAACACCGGCAAGAAAATCAGCGGTTATGTCGATACCGGGGTCACCCTGATCAGCGACAAGAAAATGGCAGCCCAGGACAGCAAGGATAGCGCCTTCGGCCTGACTTCCTGCTGGGGAAAATAATCCAGGGGTGGCACCGCCACCCTTCCCCTGCCCGGCCCGTACAGACTGCGCGGGCACGCTGCTCGCCTACCTAGGAACGCTTATGACCTCCCGTATCAAACAGGCGCTGCCGGCCATGACGGTGCTCGGCCCCGTCATGGCCCTGCTCGCCGCCATCGTTTTCTTCAGCACCCAGAGCGACCGCTTCCTGAGCGGCCAGAATTTTTCGTTGATCCTGCAGCAGGTGATGGTGCTGGGCGTGATCGCCATCGGCCAGACCCTGATCATCCTGACCGCCGGGATCGACCTGTCCTGCGGCATGGCCATGGCGCTCGGCTCCGTGGTCACGACCAAGTTCGCGGTCGATTACGGCCTGCCGCCCTCGCTCGCGATCCTGTGCGGCATGCTGGTGTGCGTGCTGATCGGCTTCGTCAACGGCGCCCTGGTCACCTCGATCAAGCTGCCGCCCTTCATCGTGACCCTGGGAACGATGAACATCGCGTTCGCCGTCACCCAGATTTACTCGCAATCCCAAACCGTCACCGGCATCCCGGATGCGATGACGTTCTTCGGCAATACCTTCCACCTCGGCGGCACCGTGGTCACCTACGGCACCGTGCTGATGCTCGCGCTGTATGTGCTGACCTGGCTGTTCCTGCGCGAGACCGCGCCGGGACGCCACCTTTACGCCGTCGGCAACAATCCCGAGGCGGCGCGCCTGACCGGCATCGCCACCGGCCGCGTGCTGCTGGGGGTGTACATGGTGGCGGGCCTGTTCTACGGCATCGCCGCGCTGCTGTCGGTGGCGCGCATGGGCGTGGGCGACCCGCAGGGCGGCCAGACCGATAACCTCGACAGTATTACCGCCGTGGTGCTGGGCGGCACCAGCCTGTTCGGCGGACGCGGCTCCATCATCGGCACCTTCGTCGGCGTGCTGATCGTGGGCGTGTTCCGCAACGGCTTGACCCTGATGGGCGTGCCCTCGGTCTACCAGATCCTGGTGACCGGCATCCTGGTGATCCTGGCCGTGGCCACCGACCAATTGACGCATAAGAAAGGCTGACCATGTCCATCTCCACTGCACCGGTCGTGTTCCAGGCGCGCGGCCTGGTCAAGCGCTACGGCGGCGTGACCGCCCTCGACGGCACCGATTTCGACTTGCGCGCCGGCGAGATCCTGGCCATCATCGGCGACAACGGCGCCGGCAAATCCTCCCTGATCAAGGCGTTGTCGGGCGCCCTGGTGCCCGACGAAGGCAGCTTGCACCTGGATGGCCAGCAGCTGCGCATGAAGTCGCCGATCGACGCGCGCCGCCACGGCATCGAGACCGTGTACCAGGATCTGGCGGTGGCGCCGGCGATGACGATCGCGGAAAACCTGTTCCTCGGGCGCGAGCTGCTGCGTCCCGGCCTGCTCGGCAAATACCTGCGCCTGATCGACAAGAAACGCATGCTGGCCGAAGCGGCCGCGCACATGCAGGACCTGAAGATCGGCATCCGCTCCATGAACCAGCCCGTCGGCACCCTGTCGGGCGGCCAGCGCCAAGGGGTGGCGGTGGCGCGCAGCACCGCCTTCGCGCGTCACGTGGTGATCCTGGACGAGCCGACGGCCGCCCTCGGCGTCAAGGAAGGCAATATGGTGCTCGACATGATACGCCGGGTGCGCGAGCGCGGCCTGCCGGTGATCCTGATCAGTCACAACATGCCGCACGTGTTCGAGATTGCCGACCGCATCCATATCCAGCGGCTGGGCAAGCGCGTGGCGGTGGTCAACCCGCGCCAGATCAGCATGTCCGACACGGTGGCGGTGATGACCGGCGCCAAGGAACCGAGCGAGCTTGCGGAGCTGGCCCATGCTTAAGAATATCGATCCGCTCCTGAGCCCCGACCTGCTGAAGGTGCTGGCCGAGATGGGCCATGGCGACACCGTGGCCGTGGTCGACGCCAACTTCACCGCCACCACCCTGGGCCGGGGCAAGCCCGTGGTGCGCCTGCCCGGCGTCGGCCTGGAGCGCGCCTGCGCCGCCGTGCTGTCGGTGTTCCCGCTCGACCTGCCCGGCCAGCCGGTCGCCTTCATGGCAGTCGGGGAGCGGCCGCCGCACTATCGCTCACCCTTGCAGCAAGACGTCATCGCCCTGTGCGCCAGCGCGGCCCAGGCCGGGCCGGGGCAGTGCGAAGCGGTCGAACGCTTTGCCTTCTACGAACTGGTGAAACGGGCCTACGCCATCGTGCAGACGGGGGAAATGCAGCCTTACGCCAATTTTCTGTTCAGCAAAGGCGTGATCGCCGCCTCCCCCCATCAGGAGCAGCCATGATCGTGACCTTCGGCGAAGCCTTGGTGGACATGATACAAATGCCCGACGGCAGGTTCGCGGCCGCGCTCGGCGGTTCGGTCTGCAATTTCACCTTGGCCGCAGCGCGCCAGTCGCTGGCGCTGACCTATCTCAATCCGCTGTCGCAGGACGCTTTCGGGCAAGGTTTCGCCGATCTCCTGGAGCGGGCCGGCGTGACCCTGGGCAGCAGGCAGCGCAGCGCATGCCCCACGTCGCTGGCCATCGTCACCCTCGATGCCGACAAGACGCCGAGCTATGCGTTCCACCGCCAGGGGGTGGCCGACCGCGACATCACGCCGCGGCAGGCCTGCGCGGCGCTGCCGCAGGGCGCGCGCCTGTTCCATACCGGTGGCCTGACCCTGGTGCCGGACGACCTCGACACCACCCTGACGCTGATCCTCGCGGCGCGCGACACGGGCGCCCTGATTTCGATCGATGCCAACATGCGGCCGTTGGCCTGCGCCGACCTGCCGCGCTACGCAGCCGGCGTGCGGGCGGTGCTGCGGCACGCCGACCTGATCAAGGTGAGCGAGGAAGACCTGGTGCACCTGGGCTTCGGCGGGCGCGACCCGCTGGCCTTGGCAAGCGCCCTGTTCGACACCTTGCCGGTGCGCCTGATTGCGCTGACCTTGGGGGCGCAAGGCGCGGTACTGCTGACGCGAACGGCGTCGGCCAGCATCGCGACACCACCAGGCCTGGCCGTGGTCGATACGGTCGGTTGCGGCGATTGCTTTCTGGCCGGCCTGGTCGCCAGCCTGGGCAATCAGGGCCTGCTGTCGGCCGAGGCGCTGGACAGCGTCGCGGGGCCGGCGCTGGAACGGGCGGGCCGCTACGCTGTCGCTGCCGCCAGCCTGAACGCTACGCGTGAAGGCTGCAATCCGCCGGCGGCGGCGGAGGTGGCGGCCTTCTTGCGCGAGAGATGGTGCGGCTAGCGGGCATGCGCTGGACAGTGGAGGAATGCTTCGAGGCGGCCAAGGGTGAAGTCGGGCTGGACCAGTATGAAGTGCGCAGCTGGCACGGCTGGCACCGGCATATTGCGCATGGAGGTACGTCCCCGGTCTGATCGCCGTCATTGGGTGCTCTCTCTGGCGACGGCGGCACCAGGCCGTGGCCATAGCCTGCCACTACAAGCGCCGAGGTGAAAACTTACAACTGTAGTATCAGCGGGACGCTGCGCCGTTTAGCGCAGCGCGATCAGCAGCGCCGCCACGCCGATCGCGGCCAGCGGCAAGCCATTCATCAGCAGCGCCATCCAGCCAAGCCAGCCGCGCGTAGCGGCCGGTGCGAGCGCCAGCGCGGCCAGCACCACGCCGGCCAGGCATCCCATACCGAGCACGATGACGCCCTGCCCCACGCAGCGCATGCCGAAGTCGCCGCAGCCGCCGGTCCATCCCGACAACGTCCCGCGCGTGACGAGAATCGCCAGCGCGTAAGCCAGCAAGGCAACGCCAATGCTCGCCAACGCAAAATGAGCGCTCTTCATTCGATCCCTTTTCGTGTGGTTTGCATGGACTGCACAGGCATGGTACTTCCCATCCCTGCCGCTGGCAAAGCAAATCTCGCCCACACTATAGACAATGCTGTCTAGGACGGGATCGCGGGAGGCGAAGGACAAGCGGCATTTTCCGGGACGGCCGGATTTTTCGTTAGACACGAAAGTCTAGATGCGCTAACCTGAGGCCTGTCATTCAACCAGTACCGCGCCATGCCGACACTTCCCGCCCCGCCCAAGCCGACAGCGGCCGAACTCGATCTTCTGCAAACCCTGTGGCCACTCGGCGCGGCCACCGCCAAGCAGGTGCACCAGGCCATCCTCAAGGAACGGCCCGACGTGACTTACGCAACGGTGCTGCGCCTGATGCAGATCATGCACACCAAGGGCCTGCTGATCCGCGACGAAAGCGAGCGCTCGCACGTGTACGCGCCGGCGCAGGCGCAGGATTCGCTGCAGACCAACCTGCTCAAGGACCTGATCCAGAAAGCCTTTTCCGGCTCGGCCAAGGCATTGGTCATGGCCGCCCTGCGCAGCGGCATCAGCAAGAAAGAGCGCGAAGAGATCGAAAACATGCTCAAGGAAGAAGACAAATGACGGCGTCCCTGATCGACAGCATCGGCTGGACCCTGCTTCACTTCACCTGGCAAGGCTTGCTGATCGGCTCTACCTGCGCCATCCTGCTGGCCCTGATGCGCAACAGCCGGCCCGAATACCGCTACAACCTCGCCTGCGCGGCGCTGCTGGCCTGCGTGCTGTGGCCCGCCGCCGAACTGACGCTGCGCCTGCAGGACGGCGGCGCCGGCGTGGCAAGCATGCGTTTCAGCGATCGGATGAGTGCTGCCGCGCGCGGCGGCGACGCCGGCCTGGCCGCATGGCTGCAGGATCAGCTGCTGTGGATCGTCGGTTTCTGGTCGGTGTGCGCCGCGCTGCTGGCGCTGCGCATGGCGGCCGGGCTGGCATGGATCCGGCACGCCACCGGCGCCCCGCTGGCGGGCCCCGAATGGCAGGCGCGCGCGGGGCGCATGGCCGCGTCCTTTGGCGTCACGCGCACGGTGCGCGTGCGCGTGCTCGGGAACCTGGACAGCCCGCTGACCATCGGCTCGCTCCGTCCGCTGGTGCTCATGCCCGCCTCGCTCATGAGCGGCATGCCGGCCGACCTGCTCGAAGCGCTGCTGGCGCACGAAATGGCGCACGTCAGGCGCTTCGACTACCTGGTCAACCTGGGCCAGAACGCGGCCGAGATCGTGCTGTTCTATCACCCGGCGGTGTGGTGGATTTCGGGCCGCATCCGGGTCGAACGCGAACAGATCGCCGACGACCTGGCGGCGCGCCACCTGGGCGAACCGCGCCGCCTGGCGCGCGCCCTGTCGGAACTCGAACGCCTGCAGTTCTCGGGACACCACCTGGCCGTGGCGGCCAGCGGCGGCGACCTGGTGGCGCGCGTGCGGCGCCTGGTCAAGCCGCACCGCCAGGCGCTCGACTGGAAAGCCGCCCTGCCCGCGCTGGGACTGGCCGCCGCCTGTTTCAGCCTGTACGCGCATGCCAGCACCGAGCGCGCCAGCCTCCAACCGGTGCTGGCAAGTGTCAAGCCGGTGGCCGATTTTTCCAGCTGCGCCAAGCCGCGATGGCCGCAGGCGTCGCTCCTGGCTGAACATACTGGCACGGTCACGCTCTCGTTCAAGGTCGGCACCGACGGCCGCGTGACCGCCTCGCGCGTGAAGCAATCGAGCGGCCATGCGCTGCTCGACGAAGCCGCGCGCGAGGGCATCATGAAATGCCAGTTCAGCGCCGGCACGCACAAGGGCAAGCCGGTGCCATCCTGGATGGACATGCAATACGTGTGGAGCCTCAAGTAGCCTAAACCGCCGTGATCGAGCGCGCGATCGCGTCCAGCGCCACCGTGTGCTGCACGCCGCCGCGCTTGACCGCCTCCTTGGGCATGCCGTACACCACGCAGCTCGCCTCGTCCTGGGCGATGGTGCGCGCGCCGGCGCTGCGCATCTCGAACAGGCCGGCGGCGCCATCGTCGCCCATGCCGGTCATGATGATCCCGGTCGCATTCGGCCCGGCGCACTTGGCCACCGAGCGAAACAGCACATCGACCGACGGCCGGTGACGGTTCACCAGCGGGCCATCGACCACATCGACCACGTATTGCGCGCCGCTGCGCCGCATCAGCATGTGCTTGCCGCCGGGCGCGATCAGGGCCTGCCCCGGCAGCACGCGCATATTGTGCGCCGCTTCCACCACCGTGATGCGGCACACGCTGTTCAAGCGCTCGGCGAAGGCCGCCGTGAATTTTTCGGGCATGTGCTGGACCACCACGATGCCGGGCGCGGTGCGCGGCAGCGCCGCCAGCACCACTTCGAGCGCCTGGGTGCCGCCGGTCGAGGTGCCGATCGCCACCACCCGTTCGGTGGTCTGGATCAAGGTGCCGGAAGCGCCCGGCGCGATCACCGCATCGGCATTGAGCTTGGCCGCCGGCTGCAAGGGCGCGGCCGGCGCCGGCGGACGGCGTCCGGCCAGCGCCGCCACATTGACCCGCGCCGCGCCCAGCACCGCGCTGGTCAGGTCGTCCGACGCCGCGCTCAGGAACGACTTCAGGCCCAGCTTGGGCTTCTGGATGATCGCCACCGCGCCGGCGGCCAGCGCGTCGATGGTCACGCGCGCCCCGGCCTCGGTCAGGGTCGAGCAGATGATCACCGGCGTGGGCCGCTCGGTCATGATCTTGCGCAGAAAGGTCAGGCCATCCATCTTCGGCATTTCCAGGTCCAGCACGATCACGTCCGGCCACTGGCGGCGCATGTACTCGATCGCCAGTATCGGGTCGGCCGCCGCGCCCATGACCTCGATGCGCGGGTCGGCGCCAAGCACTCCGGCCACCACCTGGCGCACCACCGCCGAATCGTCGACGATCAATACCTTGATGCGGTTCATTGCTCCACTTTCTCGAATTGGCGCGACCAGACGTCGCCGCTGGCGATGTCGAAGATGATCTGGCGGTGGCCGACGCCGTACAGACAGGCCGACAGCACCGGGATCGCGTACCCGGCCAGCAGCGCGCGTGCTTCCGCGCCGTTTTGCATGCCGATGGCGGGATGCGCCGACCGGCGGCTCGGGAACATGTTCCCTCCCCCGAAAATCTTGGCCTGGCATGCGCTGCCCTCCACGCCCTGCGCGCGCAGCCCGGCGAGCATCAGGTCGAGCGCATCGTTGCCGTAGCGGGCGTCCGGCTCCGTTCCCTTGCTGCGGCCCGGCAGCAAAAAATGCGACATCGCCCCGATGCGCGCTTGCGGCTGCCACAAGGTGATCGACACGCACGAGCCGAGCAGGGTCCGTACGCGACACTCCGCATCGCCGACGAAAAAATCACCGGGCTGCAAAAAGATGTCGATCACGCTCGCCTCAAGCATGCATTCACGCCCTCACGTAGATCGACGGGGCCAGCGACTTGACCATGGCCCCGGTGTCGCTGAGCGACTCGGCAAGGCCGATCACCAGGCAGCCGTGCGGTTTGAGCAAGGCACCGATGCGGTCGACCACCTGGCGCTTGGTGTCGCCGTTAAAATAGATCATCACGTTGCGCAAAAAGACCATGTCGAACTGGCCCAGTTGCGGCAGCGCCGTGTTCAGGTTGATCTGGCCAAACCGCACGCGCCGCCGCAGGCTCGCCTCGACCAGCATGGTGCCTTCCTGCGTGTCCTGGCCTTTCAGGCAGTACTTGCGCAGCAGCGGCTGCGGAATATGGCGCGCGCGCTCCATCGGATAGTGGCCGATGCGGGCCTTGTGCAGCACCTTGGTGCAGATATCCGAGCCCATGATTTCCCACGGCCGCTCGCCCAGGCACTCGGCCAGCACCATGGCAATGCTGTAGCATTCCTCGCCGCTCGAACAGGCCGCGCTCCACACCCGGAACGTGTCGCCGCGCGGGCGCTGCGTGCCGAGGGCGCGTTCGCGCAGCAGGTCGAAATGCTTCGCTTCGCGGAAAAAATAGGTCTCATTGGTGGTCAGGAGGTCGATCGCTTCCTGCACCTCGTCCTTGTGCGCCCCGCTGTCGAGCAGGCGAAAATACTCGCCGTAGCTGGCCACGCCGCAGTGCGCCAGGCGCTTGGCCAGGCGTCCGCTGACCAGCGCCTTTTTCGCGTCCGACAGGGTGATGCCGGCGGCGTTGTAGATAAAACGCTGGAACTGGACGAATTCGGCCTGGCTGATGCCGGGCCGCGCAAGCTGGTGCGAGTGGGCCGCCATCTATTGGTCCGGCGCGGCCAGCGCCGCATCGTCGGTCTGCAGGCCGGCGAACACCTGGCCGATTTCGAGCAGGATCACGAAGCGGCCGTTGATCTTGCCCATGCCGGCAATGTAGTCGTTGCGGATATGGGCGCCGAAGGCCGGCGGCGGTTCGATGTCGCTGGCGGCGATCTCGAGCACCGCGTTGACGGCGTCGACCACCACCCCGATCACCTGGCGCTCGCCGTCCTCTTCGATCTCGACGATGATGATGCAGGTGCGCTTGGTGACCGGCGTGGACGGCCGCCCGAAACGCACCGACAGGTCCATCACGGTCACCACCGAGCCGCGCAGGTTGATCACCCCGCGAATGCAGTCAGACATCATCGGCACGTCGGTCAGACTGGTGTACTCGATGATCTCCTTGACGCCCAGGATGCCGATGGCGAAGGTCTCGCCACCCAGGGTGAAGGTCAGGTACTGCGTCGGCGCGGGCGCCGCTGGCACCGCGCTGGCCGCGGCCCTGGCCCGATTCTGGATCAGTTGATTCATGCTGCCCCCGCTCAGAACTTGGTGAAATCGGCTTCATCGGGCGCACCGGCCGCCGCCGGCGCCAGGGTCAGGCCGGAGGCGAAGCGGGTCGGCGCCGGCTTGGCCGTGGCGCGCCTGCCCGGTGCGGCCGGCTTGACCGGTTTGCTGCGCGTGGCGGCGCCGGCGTCGCGCGCCAGGCGGAAGAAGCTCATGGTCTGCTGCAGCTGCTCGGCCTGGCCGCTCAGTTCTTCGGCGGTGGCGGCCAGTTCTTCCGAACTCGATGCATTCTGCTGGGTCGCCATGCTGAGTTGACCGATGGCCGAATTGATCTGGCTCACACCGGTCGACTGTTCTTCCGAGGCGGCCGTGATTTCCTGCACCAGGTCGGAGGTCTTCTTGATGTTCGGGACCATTTCGTCGAGCAGCTTGCCGGCGCGCTGCGCCAGTTCCACGCTGCTGCTGGCCACGCTGCTGATTTCCTGCGCCGCCACCTGGCTGCGTTCGGCCAGCTTGCGCACTTCGGCCGCCACCACCGCAAAGCCCTTGCCGTGTTCACCGGCGCGCGCCGCTTCGATCGCCGCGTTCAGCGCCAGCAGGTTGGTCTGGTAAGCGATGTCGTCGATGATGCCGATTTTCTGGGCGATCTGGTTCATCGCGCCGGCGGTCGCTTTCACCGCCTCGCCGCCTTCGACCGCGCCTTCGGCCGAACGCGAGGCCATGCCGTCGGTGACCTTGGCGTTTTCGGTGTTCTGGCTGATCGAGGCCGTCATCTGCTCGATCGAGGCGCTGGTTTGCTCAACCCCGGCGGCCTGCTCGCTGGCCGATTGCGACAGGGCCTGCGCTGTGGCGCTCACTTCCTCGGAGGCGCTGGCCACCGCTTCGGCCGAGCTGTTCGCTTCGGTGACGATGCGCACCAGGCTCTCGTTCATGTTCTTCATGGCGCGCAGCAGCTTGCCCGTTTCGTCGGTGGTGCTCACTTCGATGTCGCTGGTCAGGTCGCCGCTGGCGACTTTTTCGGCCAGGGCGACGGCCACGTTGATCGGCTTGGTGATCGAACGGGTGATCAGGAAGGCGAACAGCAGGCCGGCGACGCTGGCGCCGACGCCCAGGGCAATCAACTCGGTGCGCGCGGACTCGTAGCTTTTGCGCGCATCGACCGAGGCCTGGTCGCTGCGTTTTTGCTCCAGTTCGATCAAGCCGCTCAACTCGCCGAGCCACTTGTTCTGCAAAGGACGGACGTCATGGATCATGACCTTGATCGCTTCGTCGCTCTTGCCGGCCTGGCCCAGCGCCAGCGCCTTGCCCATCACCGGCAGGATCGCCGCTTCGGCTTCCCTGATGCGGCCCAGGAAGGCTTTTTCCTCGGGCGAGGTGTCGGCCAGGTCGTTGAACATCTTGGCCAGCTTGACCTCGGTCTCGTCGTATTTGTCTTTCTGGCGCTTGATACGCTCGACTTCGGGCGCCATCTCGTTGGCATCGTTGAGCAAGGCCACGTTACGCAAGGCCAGCATGCGGTCGGTGACGGTCACCCGCATCGCGGTGGCCAGCGCCATTTCGACGTTATTGACCTCGACGATGCGTTCCAGGCTGCCCTGGACGTTGGCCATGCGGTTCATGGCCAGCAGCACGCAGGCGATCAGCAGGGCCAGCACCAGGCCGAATCCGGCGGCCAGGCGCACGCCGATGTTCAGGTTTCCAAATTTCATAATCTCACTCCTTGTTTAGGTAATTCCGGTGTCTCTTGAAAGAGCACTCACTACACGTTGACGCGGCTGGCCTGACTCAGTTCATGAGCGCCTCGGCTTGAGGCGCCGCCGCTGCGGGAGCCGCGCGCAGCAGCGCCGGCACGTCGAGGATCAGCGCCACTTCGCCGCTGCCCAAAATGCTCGACCCGCTGATGCAGTCGAGCTTTTGAAAGAGTTTGCCGAGCGGTTTGATGACGGTCTGCGATTCGCCGAGCAGGGTGTCGACCACCAGCCCCACCCTCTGGCCGGCGTACTTGACCACCACCACGCTCTGGCGCGGGCCGGGCACGCCGTCGACGGCGAACAGCTGGCGCAGGCGCAGCAAGGGCAGGATCTGGCCGCGCAGGTCGGCGAAATCGTGGCCCGGTTCGGCGCGCAGTTCCACGCATTCGTCGACCATGTCGAGCGGGATCACGAACACCGAGCGCCCCACCCCGACCTGGAAGCCGTTGATGATGGCCAGGGTGAGCGGCAGGCGCACCGTGACCGTGGTGCCCATGCCTTCGATGCTGTCGATCGCGACCGTGCCGCGCAGCGCGGTGATGTTGCGCTTGACGACATCCATGCCGACCCCGCGCCCGGACAGGTTGGTGACTTTCTCGGCGGTCGAAAAACCCGGTTCGAACACCAGCGCGAACACTTCCGGATCGGACAGCACGCGGCCCGCTTCGACCAGGCCGCGCTCGACGGCCTTGGCCAGGATGCGCTCGCGGTTCAAGCCGCCGCCGTCGTCGGCCACCTCGATCACGATCGTGCCCGAGTCGTGGTAGGCATGCAGGGCGATGGCGCCGGCCGCCGGCTTGCCGCGCGCGAGGCGCAGCTCGGCCGGCTCGATCCCGTGGTCCATGGCGTTGCGCACCAGGTGGGTGAGCGGGTCGCCGATTTTCTCGACCACGGTCTTATCGAGCTCGGTGTCTTCGCCGCTCACGTGCAGGGCGATGTCCTTGCCCAGTTCGCGCGCCACGTCGTGCACCACGCGCTGGAAGCGGTTGAAGGTGGCGCCGATCTTCACCATGCGCAGTTGCAGCGCGCTGTTGCGCACTTCTTCCACCAGCGCCGACAGGGTCGAGCTGCATTCCTGGAACTGCACGTTGCGGGCGCGCCGCGCAATCAGGTTGGCGCTGGCGGTGGTGATGATCAATTCGCCGACCAGGTTGATCAGGCGGTCGAGTTTTTCGGCGTCGACCCGGATGCTGCTGCCATCGAGGCCACGGGCGTCGCGCGCCTTGCCCTGGCGCGCCAGCGCCGCTTCGACCACCGGCGCGGCGGCGGCGCCCTGGGCGATCAGGATTTCGCCGATCGGCCGGTTGCCGTCGCCGCTGGCCTGCTCGTGCAGCGCGCTGGCCAGCTCGGCGCGCGTGACGCTGCCGGTGCGCACCAGGGTGTCGCCCAGGCGCTCCGGCGTGTCCGGGCTCGCTTCGATCTGGCGGATCGCGTCCGACACCGTGCTGGCCGGCGGCGCGATCGCGATGTGGCAGTCGTCGCGCACGAATTCGAACGCGCCTTCGATGTCGGCCTTGCTGGCGGCGCTGCGCAGGCCAATCTCGAAGCCGAGGTAGCAGCATTCGGGGTCCATCTCGGCCAGCGGCGGCAGCGTGTCGGCCAGCGTCTCGATGCGTTCGATGGCGCCCAGGGTGCCGAGGTAGCGCAGGAAGGACATCGGGTCCATGCCGTTGCACAGCACCGGCGGGCCGAAACGCAGGGAGATGTGCCACAGGTCGCTGGCCGGCTGCGGCGCCGCCGCGCACGGCGCCAGATAGCGCTGCAGGCGCACCAGCAAGGGTTTGCCGGCCTCGGTCAGGGACAGGTCTTCGGCCAGTCCCTCGCTTTGCACGGTGGCCATCAAGAGGCCCAGATGGTCGCGGCAGGACAGCAGCAGCGCCACCAGGTCCGGATCGAGCGGGCAGTCGCCGGTGCGCACCACGTCGAGCACGCTTTCGGCCACGTGGGTAAAAGCGACGATGTGATCGAGCCCGAACAGGCCGGCCGAGCCCTTGATGGTGTGGGCGGCGCGGAAGATGGCGTTGACCGCTTCGCCATCGGCTCCCGCTCCACTATCGCCGATCGACAGCAGCGCCGCCTCCATGTCTTGCAGCAGCTCGCCGCATTCGGCGATAAAGGTGACCAGCGCGTCATCGAGTGTCATGCGAGCCTCGCCTCAGTTGGCGTTGATGAAACGGGGCGCGAGCTGCGCATCGAGCCCGAGCAGCGCAAACGCTTCCTGCACGGCGGCGCTGTGGCCGGCCAGGTGCAGCGGCATGCCCTGCGCGCCGGCATGGCGCATGGCTGCCAGCAGCAGCTGCACGCCGGCGCTGTCGACTTCGCACACGTCGCTCAGGTCGAGCGTGAGCGGATCGCGCGCCACCAGCGCGTCGATCAGGGTTTGCCTGAGCTGGGCCGCGCTGTAGATGGTCAGTTCCGGCTCCAGCCGAAGCACGCGGGCGTCCACTGCGCCACTCATGGCAGGATCAGCTTTTGCACGGCGCCCAGCAGCACGTCCGGTTTGAACGGCTTGACCACCCAGGCCTTGGCGCCGGCGGCCTGGCCTTCGCGCTTCTTTTCCTCGGCCGATTCGGTGGTGAGCATGATCACCGGCGTGAAGCGGTAGTTGGGCAGCAGCTTGACCTGCTTGACGAAGCTGATGCCGTCCATGTTCGGCATGTTGACGTCGCTGATGATCAGGTGCACCTTGCGCCCGTCCAGCCGGGTCAGCGCATCCTTGCCGTCGCAGCCTTCGATCACTTCATAGCCTGCGCCACGCAAGGTGATGCCGATCACCTGGCGCACCGAACTCGAATCGTCGACGATCATGATTGTCTTTGCCATGGTTCCCTCTTGTCTTATCGTTGTCTTGCTGTTGTTGAAATCAGAAAAACGTCACTTCGTCGTCGGCCGCCGCGGCAGCGGCCGGCGCGGCGTGCGCGTGGTGCTCCTCGGCCATGGTGTAGCGGGTTCCCAGTTCGCCCAGCCACTGCTGCGCGCCCGGCAGCGCCGCGCCCTCGTCCACGGTCTGCCGCATGCGCAGCATGTCGGCGCTGACCACTTCGAGGATCTGGCGGATGCGGTCCTGGAACTGCAGCGCCACCAGCAGTTCGGCGACGTCGCCGCGCAGGGCGCCGCCCTTGTTCTTCATCGATTCGGTCGAGGCGGCCAGTTCGCGCACGTGCGAGAGCACGTCTTCCATCACGTGGCCCGACGAGACCATCGCTTCGCGGTCGCTCTCGTCGGCGCGCCCCGCCACTTCCAGGGTGGTGCGCATGGTGCTCGAGGCCAGGTTCATGCGGTCGGTGATGCGCTTGCCGATGTCCGACGAGGACGACGACAGGCGCCGCACTTCGGCCGCGATGACGGCGAAGCCGCGTCCCGCAGTGCCGGCGCGCGCGGCCTCGATCGAGGCGTTAATCGCCAGCATGTTGGTCTGGGCGGCGATCAGGCTCACTTCGGTCGACAGTTCTTTCAGCTCGGCGATGGTGTCCGACAGCGAACGCACGTGGCCCAGCAGGCCCGCCTTGCTGTCGATGACGCTCTGGAGCACCGCGATCACCGGTCCCAGTTCGCGCTGGCACAGGGTCAGGAGGCTGATGGCGGAGTCGCCGCCGCCGCTCTCGCCATGCGCGCCCTGGAAGCCGGCGGCGTCGAAGCGCGCCAGGATCGACGAGAACGAGGTAAGCAACTGGCCGATGGCTTCTTCGGACTGGCTGCGCACCGACGCCACATGGTGTTCCCAGACCGGCAGCACGTCGCCCAGCAGCGCCGCCAGCTGCGCGCCGTCCTGGGCCGGCGTGGCGGCGGCGGCGACGTCGATCGATGCCGGCGGCGCCGGCGCGCGCACGGCGCCCCAGGCGCAGGCGGCGGCCACCCCGGCCAGGGCCGACAGCTTCAGCCAGCTTGAGTCGCCCAGCAGCGGCAGGGCGGCGGCGGCGCAGGCGGCCAGCGCCGGCAGGTGGCGCCAGGCCAGCAGGCGGCGCGCGGGGGAATCGGAAAAATCGAGGGTCGAGGTTTGCATCATCGCTCCTACAGGGACCGGACCCTGGCCAGCAGGTCCGACAGCGCGGCCCTGGAGACCGGCTTGGTCATCACGCCGAGCACATTGAGGTGGTGGAAGCGCGCCATCAGCGCGGCCGAATTGAGGGTGCGCGCGTCCATCCCCGACAGCAGCACCACCGCGCCCTTGTAGCCGCTGGCGGCCATCGCCTCCATCACCTGGAAGCCGTCCTTGCCGGGCATGTGGATGTCGCAGATGACCACGTCGGGCATGCTGCGCCCGCCGTCCAGGGCGGCGACGCCGCGTTCGCCGTCGGCGGCCTGCGACACGCGCATGACGCCCATTTTGTTGAGCATGCTGCCCAGCAGTTCGAGCATGAAGGGGTCGTCGTCGACCAGCAGCACGTGCAACGCAGCGAGCGTGGTCGGAGTGGAGATGGCGGTCATGTTCTGTACTCGCATTTTTAGTTGGATGGTATGGCGTCAGTGCGCCGCTGTACTGGTTCGCCCGGCACCATGTGGCTGGCGGCCAGCTCGTGCCGCAGCGCGTCGAGCATGGCCGGCAAGGCGGCGACCAGCGCCACGGCTTGTTCGATCCCGGCCACCTGTTCGAGCGCCTGGCAGGTATCGGCCAGGCGCATGGCACCGACCGCGCGCGCCGACGACTTGAGGCGGTGCCCGAGGGTTTTCAGCTGGCCCAGCGCGCCGGCCTTGAGGGCCGCTTCGAGTTCGCCCGCGGTGCTGACCGCGTTGTCGAGGAAGATGCGCAGCAGGCGGCTCATGGTGTCGGGGTCGTTGTCGACCAGCGCGGCGAGCACGCTGAGCGACATGGTCTCGCCCGATTCGGCCGGCGTGGGCGCGCCGGCGTCCTCGCCCTCGTCCGCCGGCGGCGCCGGGCGCGCGTCGCGCCCGTCGATCCAGTGCGCCACCGTGCGGTAAAACAGGCCGGCTTCGATCGGCTTGACCAGAAAGTCGTCCATGCCGGCGGCCAGGCAGTCGTCGCGGTTGCTGTTGAAGGCATTCGCGGTCATGGCGATGATCGGCAGGTGGTTCAGGCGGGCGTCGGCGCGGATGTGGCGCGCCGCGCTCAGGCCGTCCATCACCGGCATCTGCACGTCCATCAGCACGCAGTCGACATCGCCGCCGGCCAGTGCCACCAGCGCTTCGGCGCCGTTGCCGGCCAGCGCCATGGTGGCGCCGGCGCGTTCGACCAGGATGCGGGTGAGCTCCTGGTTCAGGGGATTGTCCTCGGCCAGCAGCAGGCGCTTGCCGGCCAGGCGCGCCATGGTGCGCTCGACCGGTTCGTAGCGGCCGGCCTGATCGCTGTTGCGCGACAGTTCCGGCAGCATGGCCGGCGCCGGCGCGGCCAGGCGCACCTCGAACCAGAACAGGCTGCCCACGCCGCGCGCGCTGGTCACGCCGACGGTACCGTCCATCATGTCGGCCAGCTGGCGGCAGATGGCCAGCCCCAGGCCGGTGCCGCCGTATTTGCGGGTGGTGGAACTGTCGGCCTGGTGGAAGGGCTGGAACAGATTCTGCTGCTCTTCGGACGACAGGCCGATGCCGCTGTCGCGCACTTCGACCCGCACCCGCATGCGTTCGCGTTCGGTGCCCATCAGGCAGGCGTCGATGGACACTTCGCCGCGCTCGGTGAACTTGATGGCGTTGCCGATGTAATTACCGAGGATCTGGGCGATGCGCAGCGCGTCGCCCACGGCGCGTTCGGGCACCTTGTCTTCGATCCGCACGGTGAGGAGCAGTCCCTTCTCGCGCGCCATCGCCCCGAAGCCGGCGGCCACCTCGGCGATCACGCTCTTCATGTTCAGCGGCAGCTGCTCGATCTGCAGCTTGCCCGCTTCCATCTTGCAGAAGTCGAGGATCTCGCTGACGATGGAGAGCACGTGCTGGCCCGACTGGCCGATCTTGTCGAGGTAATTGCGCTGGCGCGCATCGGGCGCGCCTTCCAGCGCCAGCGCCGCCATGCCGAGGATGCAGTTGAGCGGCGTGCGGATTTCGTGGCTCATGTTGGCCAGGAAGTCGTTCTTGGCCTGCACCGCCGCTTCGGCGTGGGCCAGCGCGTCGGCCAGCAGGCTGGTACGCTCCCGGACCCGCTGTTCGAGCGTGACGGTGGCCTGCTCGGCGGCGCGCTTGGCCTGCAGCAGTTCGCGCTCGTAGCGACGCCGTTCGCTGGCGTTGGAAACCGACATCTGGATCATCACGGGACGGTCGTCGCTGTCGCGCTTGAGCACCGAGTTGACCAGCACCGGAATCAGGGCGCCGTCCTTGCCGCGCAGGTTGATCGCGATGTCGTTCACGAACCCCTGCATCATCAGCAGCGGCGCGTGGTGGGTGTCGAAGAAGATGCGGGCGCCGGCGCCGATCAGGTCCTGGAAGCGGATCCGGCCGACCAGGTCGTCGCGCGCGTAGCCGGTCCAGTCGAGCATGGTCTGGTTGAGCGTGCCGATCCAGCCATCGACCGACAGGCACACGAAGCCGACCGGCGCCTGCTGGTACTGGTCGGCGGCGCCCTGCTCCATCAGGGCCAGCAGGGCGGGTGCGATCGCGCAGTCGGACTGGCTCATGGACGCGTCCTCAGCGCAGGTAGTCACGGATCGCCACCACGCTGTCGTGTGGCGCGCTCAGCGTCGGTTCGACGCAACGCCACATGCCCTGGCCGCAGCCGGCGCCATGGGCGAACGGCATGGCTTGCCGCCCCGCCACATCAACACGAACATTGTTTTTCCTCAATACAGACATCGTGCCCCCGATTCATACTGCGTGTAACTACGCCTTGGGTTCAAGTATTGCTGCTGGGTAAAAAACTAGCTATCGTGGATTTGTGTGATCGTCTGTCGGGGCTTTGTCCGGGGCCGCTGTAGTGGATCCACTACAGGGCGTCAGTGGCTTATCAGCCCAGCAAGCCGTGGTCCAGGCCGTAACGTGTCAGTTCGGCATTGCTCTTCATGTCCATCTTGTCGAGGATGCGCGCGCGGTAGGTGGTGACCGTGCTCGGGCTCAGGTGCAGGGCGGCGGCGATGCCGACCAGGCTTTCGCCCGAGGCGATCATGCGGAAGATTTCCAGCTCGCGGTCGGTGAGCGCGTCATGCGGCACGCCGCCGGGGCCGCCGCCGAGCATGCCCGCCAGCTTTTGCAGCAGCGACGGCGTCACATACTTGCCGCCGGCGGCCGCCTTGCGCACCGCCTCGACCAGGCTGTCGGCGCTGCAGGTCTTGGTCAGGTAGCCGGCCGCGCCCAGCTTGAGGGCGCGCAGCGCGTAGATATCCTCTCCATACATGCTCACGACCAGCACCGCGAGGCCCGGATGCAGCTCGCGCAACTGCTTGAGCAGTTCCAGGCCATTCTTGTCGGGCAAGTTGATGTCGAGCAGGGCCACGTCGAAGCTGTCGCTACGCAGCAGATTGAGCGCGGCGGCGGCGCTGTCGGCTTCGCCGCTCACCTGCAACTCGGCGGCGCCGGCGAGCATCAGGCGCAGGCCGTAGCGCGCCACCATGTGGTCGTCGATGAGGAGGATGCGGACCGGCCGGCTCATGGGCTGCGGCGCGGGATGGCGCAGTGGGCGCGGCGGCTGCGGGCGCAAGGTCGCGCGCCGGGCGTGCGGCGTGGCGAAGCGCGATCGTGCGTGATGAATGGGTAAGTAATGTTTTCTCCAGCGCAATGCGCGGTGATGAACCAGTACTTACATTTCTTTGCGATGAAAGCTGAAAGAAATGCAATCAAAACCCCTTGGGCAATTCTACGTTCATTCCGTCCATACACACGAAAAAAAGCACCGGTGTTCACCCCGGTGCTGTTTCGTTTGAACCGCGTTTGCGCCGCGCTGGCGCCGTATGTTATAGCGCGCTTATAGCGCGCTGACGTCGAGTTCGGCGCCGGTGGCGGCCAGCACTTGCTCCTTGCTCACGCCGGGAGCAAGTTCCACCAGTGCCAGGCCGGCCGCGGTGACCTCGATCACGCCCAGGTCGGTGATGATCAGGTCGACCACGCCCACGCCGGTCAGCGGCAGGTCGCATGCCGGCAGGATTTTATGCGAGGTCGCGCCATCCTTGGCCGTGGCGACGTGTTCCATCACCACCACCACGCGCTTGACGCCGGCCACCAGGTCCATCGCGCCGCCCATGCCCTTGACCATTTTGCCCGGAATCATCCAGTTGGCCAGGTCGCCCTTGGCCGACACTTGCATCGCGCCCAGGATCGCCAGGTTGATCTTGCCGCCGCGAATCATGCCGAAGGAATCGGCCGAGCTGAAGTAGGCGGCGCCGGGCAAGGCCGTCACGGTCTGCTTGCCGGCGTTGATCAGGTCGGCGTCGACTTCATCGTCGGTCGGAAACGGGCCGATGCCGAGCAAACCGTTTTCGGACTGCAGGAACACTTCCATGTCGGCCGGCACGTAGTTCGCCACCAGAGTCGGCAAACCGATGCCCAGGTTCACATAAAAACCATCCTGCAATTCTTTCGCCGCGCGCGCGGCCATTTCATCACGAGTCCATGCCATCTTCTTCTCCTGTGGTCTTAGTTGGTGCGCACGGTGCGCTGTTCGATGCGCTTTTCCGGCGTGGCGTTGACCACGATGCGGTGCACGAAAATGCTCGGCGTATGCACCTGGTCGGGATCGATCTCGCCCACTTCCACCAGTTTTTCGACTTCGACGATGGTGATCTTGCCGGCTTGCGCCACGTTCGGGTTGAAGTTGCGCGCCGTCTTGCGGTACACCAGGTTGCCGGCGCGGTCGGCCATGTAGGCCTTGACCAGCGACACGTCCGCTACCAGGCTGCGCTCCATCACGTATTGTTCCCCGTCAAACTCGCGCACTTCTTTGCCCTCGGCGACGATGGTGCCGACCCCGGTCCTGGTGAAAAACGCGGGAATGCCCGAGCCGCCGGCGCGCAGCTTCTCGGCCAGGGTGCCTTGCGGGGTGAATTCGAGTTCGAGTTCGCCGGCCAGGTACTGGCGCGCGAATTCCTTGTTCTCGCCCACGTAAGACGAAATCATTTTCTTGATCTGGCGCGTGGTGAGCAGCTGGCCGAGGCCGAAGTCGTCCACGCCGGCATTATTCGAGATCACGGTGAGCTGCTTGACGGCGCTGTTGCGCAAGGCCAGGATCAGCGCTTCCGGTATGCCGCACAGGCCGAAGCCGCCGACTGCGATGGTCTGGCCATCGCTCACGATGCCGGCCAACGCCGATGCCGCGTCAGGATAAACTTTGTTCATTCCCTGTCCCTTTTTATAGTTAAGCTAAAATCTTCCATACTCCACTGCATAGTGGATTCTCAGCATAAAATACGCGGATCAAAAGCACAATACCGTAGAACTACGGGCTGCTTTCCGCCATGTTGACCGCCGCCGAATCCCTGAACACCGCCAATGACCGCATCATACGCCATCGATTACGAAACCATTTTTCGCCACGCGCCGGTGGGCATGTGCATTTCGATCGACCGCGTCATCCAGTCCAGCAACGATGCGCTGACCTCGATGTTCGGCTACCCGCACGGCGCGCTCGATGGCGAATCGTTCCAGGTGCTGTATCCGACCATGGATGAATTCCTGCGCACGGGCGACCGCATCATCCCGGTGATGAACGCGCGCGGCGTGTATTCGGACGAGCGCATCATGCGCCGCGCCGGCGGCGAACTGTTCTGGTGCCACGTGAGCGGGCGCGCCCTGGATGCGCGCGAGCCGCTCGGCGCCGGGGTCTGGACGTTCGAAGATGTCAGCGAAAAGCGCCCGGTCACGGCCGAACTGACCCCGCGCGAACGCGAAATCGCCGCGCTGCTGGTCGAGGGCAAGACCAGCAAGGTGATCGCGCGCGAAACCGACCTCAGCCCCCGCACCGTGGAAATGCATCGCGCCAAGCTGATGCGCAAATTCTCCGCATCCACCTCCTCCGAGCTGGTGCATAAACTGGTGGGCGTGAGCCGCTGACACTTTTGTTGCCGGCAGGATTTCTGTTAATATATTTCCGGCAATATTTTCTTGCCAATATTTTCAGCTTATCTTATCCGCTCACAATCAGGAATGACCGCATGACTTCTCCCCAGGCAGAATGGCAAAAACACGTGCTCGGCTACGCCGGCGCGATCAACGACTATGTGCGCATCGGCCTGGCCGACGGCTGGGACAAGGCCGGCGAGGAGCCGTCCATGCCGCCGATGGCGCATCTATTGCCGCACTGGCTGGAAGCGCTGCGCGAAGTCAACCAGCCCGGCAAGGACCAGGCCGCGCACGACGCCTTCCGCAAGGCCTGGCCGCCGGCGCACGCGCCGCTGGTCGAGCTGCTCGACGCGCAAGGCATCAAGAGTTCGGAACTGCTTTTGCTGGACGACGGCAGCATGCTGCTGCGCGCCGGCGCCCCGTACCAGGATGGACCGGTGCTGCATTTGCAGGGCGCCACCTGCACCGATGTCGACGGCATCGACTTCATCGGGCGCTGCCCGGGCCGGCGCTATTTTGCCACCTGCAATGACGAAGGCGTGACCGTCACCGACGGCTGGCTCGGCCCGAAGGTGATCGAACTGGCGTGGCCAACCGGGCACGAAGACCTGCCTGAGGGATTGGCGGGCGAGGACCTGGAAGAGCGCCCGCGCCCGACCCGCCTGATCCCCTTCCCCGACGGCCAGCGCGTGCTGCTGGTGAGCGCAGTCGGCATCTACGTGCTGGCGGCCGGGGGCGCGCGGCGCCTGTGGCCGAGCGCCGAGTCGCTGGAAGAAGATGGCTTGCCGGTGCGGCTCGACATGGAGCACGGCGCCATTTCGCCGGACGGCAAGTGGATCGCGGTGGGCGGACAGGACGGCGCGCACCAGGTCTTCGATGCTGAACTGAACATGGTATCGAGCATCGGCCCGGTGGGCGAGTATCCGCACTACGCCGCGTTCAGCGGCGACAGCCAGATGGCGATCTTCAACGCCTGCCATTTTTATGAAGGCGCCACCCTGGCCGTGAACGTGAAGGATTTCCCCGGCCTGGACACCGATTTCTACGACGACGACCCGCGCACCCCGACCGTGCAGGAAGGCGCGCGCGTGTACGCGGCGGTGCACCGCCAGGGCGAGTTCATCGTGGGCGACGCGCAGGGATATTTGCGCGCCTTCGGCCCGGACGGCAGGAAGCACTGGCAGCACTTCGTCGGCTCGAGCGTCATGGCGATGGATATCTCGGCCGATGGCAACACCCTGGTGGTGTCGACCTGCGCCGGGTTCATCTCGACCATCCGGCTCGACGCCGGCAAGGCCGCGCCGTGGCAGATCGGCACCGGCGGCCACCGCGAGCTGCAACGCTGGCTGTTCTGGGCCAGTTTCGGGCGGCCGCTGCTCTGGTAGACGGACCGCTGCGGCCGGTTTGGCCGCCTGCTCCGAAGCGGTGCTGCACGCCCGTGATCGCCCTGCGCCGGGTATCGGCAAAGCCGGCGTCATCGCGCGACAGGCCGGCCAGGCGCGCATTCTCCCCCGGTGTCAGGTCTGACAATGTCAGACCTGACACCGGGGGGGAGACACCGGCTGGGAGGGGAGGTTTGCTGCGCCGGGGTTGACGAACTTTTACATTATTGCGCGGTCATACCATCATCGGCGGTGATGATGGCGCCGTTGATGAAGTGGCTTTCCTCGGCGGCGAGCAGCAGCAGCAGGCCATCGAGGTCTTCCGGCTTGCCAGGACGCTTGCGCGGCAGCATGTCGATCAGTTTCTGGCCTTGTTCAGTCGCAAAGTATTCTTCGTTGATTTCGGTCGAGATGTAGCCGGGGCAGATGGCGTTGGTATTGATGCCGTATTTGCCCCACTCGACCGCCATCGCCTTGGTCATCTGTACCACGCCGGCTTTGCTCATGCAGTACACGCCGATTTGCGGCAACACGCGCAGGCCGGCCACGGAGGCAATGTTGATGATGCGGTGCTGTTTTTTCGGGTCGCCCTTGGCGCGCTGGATCATGCGCTTGGCGGCTTGTTGCGCGACAAAAAATGCGCCGCGCAGATTGGTGTCCATGACGTAGGAGTAGTCTTCCGGCGTGACGTCGACCAGGCGCTGGGTGGTCGATACACCCGAGTTGTTGACCAAAATATCGATCGGGCCGGCTTCGGTTTCGGCGTGCGCAATGGCCGACTTGATGCTTGCCAGGTCGGTCACGTCGAGCGTGACCACGTGCGCGGCACCGCCGTCGGCTTCGATCTCGGCGCGCAGCTCCTTCAGACGGTCGGTGCGGCGCGAGGCCAGCACGACCTGGGCCCCGGCACCGGCCAGGGCCTTGGCGAAACGCGCGCCCAGCCCGCTCGAGGCGCCGGTAATGAGTGCGATTTTTCCTTCGAAATTTACTTCAATACCCACGATCGGCTCCTGTGCGGTGGTCTTGCGAAAGCATAATGATGTCACAAATTGCCAGTATTAGATGGCAGCGTCTAATATTGTCCGTAAAATGGCGCAAAGTTTGCAATCCTCGACAAAAAGCCGCACACTCGTGCTTAAATTTTTCTATCCCATGAAGAGACCATGACAGAGCCTATTAATATCCTCGAACAATACGGTCCGCGCGAAGCAATGGAGTACGACGTTGTCGTCGTCGGCGGCGGTCCCGCCGGCCTGGCCGCCGCCATCCGCCTGAAACAAATGGCGGCCGACAAGGGCCAGGAAGTATCCGTGTGCGTACTGGAAAAAGGCGGCGAAATCGGCGCCCATATCCTGTCCGGCGCCGTGATGGACCCGCGCGCTTTGACTGAACTCATTCCAAATTGGAAAGAACTCGGTGCGCCGCTGAATACCGCCGTCACGGAAGACCGCATCCTGTTCCTGACAGAAAGCAAGGCGTATCAGACGCCGGGCTTCATGGTGCCTGCCTGCTTCGAAAACCACGGCAATTACGTGATTTCGCTGGGCAATGTGGTGCGCTGGATGGGCCAGCAGGCCGAAGCGCTGGGCGTGGAAATCTTCCCGGGCTTCCCTGCCGCCGAGATCCTGTACAACGAGGACGGCTCGGTCAAGGGCGTGGCAACCGGCAATATGGGCGTCGACCGCCACGGCAAGCCGACGCCAGCCTTTCAGCTCGGCATGGAACTCCATGCCAAGTACACCTTGTTCGCCGAAGGTTCGCGCGGTCACCTCGGCAAGCAGCTCATGGTCAAGTACGACTTGAACAAGGGCAAGGATCCGCAGTCGTACAGCATTGGCATCAAGGAATTGTGGGAAATCGATCCGGCCAAGCACAAGCCGGGCCTGGTGATCCACACCACCGGCTGGCCGCTCAAGTCGGATACCTATGGCGGTTCTTTCCTGTATCACATGGAAAACAACCAGGTCATGGTCGGCTATGTGATCGGGCTGTCGTACGAGAATCCGTACCTGTCGCCGTACGAAGAATTCCAGCGCTACAAGACGCACCCGGAAATCCGCACCTTCTTCGAAGGCGGCAAGCGCATTTCGTACGGCGCGCGCGCGATCACCGCCGGCGGCCTGCAAGCCTTGCCGAAGCTGGTGTTCCCGGGCGGCGCGCTGATCGGTTGCGAGGCGGGCTTCCTGAACATGAGCCGCATCAAGGGCAGCCACGCGGCGATCAAGACCGGCATGCTGGCGGCCGAGTCGGCCTTCGCGGCGCTGGGCGAGCAGCGCCAGCACGATGAATTGTCGACCTTCCCGACCGCCTTCGAGCAATCCTGGCTGCACGAGGAATTGCACGTGGCGCGCAATGTGAAGCCGTGGCTGTCGAAAGGCCTGTACCTCGGCTCGATCATGACCGGCATCGACCAGTTGATCTTGCGCGGCAAGGCGCCGTGGACCTTGCACCGCGATTATGGCGACCATGAGTGCCTGAAACCGGCGGCCAATTATGCGCCGATCGCGTATCCGAAGCCGGATGGCAAGCTGACCTTCGACCGCCTGTCGTCGGTGTTTATCTCGAACACCAACCATGCGGAAGACCAGCCGATTCACCTGACGCTCAAGAACGACAGCATTCCGGTGTCGGTCAATCTGGCGCAGTATGCCGGCCCGGAGTCGCGTTATTGCCCGGCGGGCGTGTATGAGTATGTGAAGACCGACGACGGCAAGGACCGCCTGCAGATCAATGCGCAGAACTGCGTGCATTGCAAAACCTGCGACATCAAGGATCCGACCCAGAATATCGTCTGGGTCACGCCGGAAGGCGGCGGCGGCCCGAACTATCCGGGGATGTAAGCCTGCCCGCCACCGGTTCCGCACGCAGGCGGCGGAACCGGTGGCGGTGTGTCAATGCGGCAAGCGCGGCACGCCCGCTGCCGCCATCGCTTCGAACTCCTGCGCCGGCATCGGCCTGGCAAACACATAGCCCTGCGCGTAATCGCAGCCGGCGTCGACCAGCAGCGCGCGCTGCACCTTGGTTTCCACCCCTTCCGCCACGACTTTGAGCCCCAGCTTGTGCGCCATGACGATGATCGCTTCGCACAGCGCCAGGTCGCCAACGTCGTTTTCGAGGGTGGCCACGAACGACTGGTCGATCTTCACGTAATCGAGATCGAAACGCTTCAGGTGCGACAGCGAGGAATACCCGGTGCCGAAGTCGTCCAGCGCCACCTGCAGCCCCATGGCCCGGAACTGGCGCAGGCGCTCGATGACCTGGGTCGCCCCTTCGAACAGCACCCCTTCGGTAATCTCGATGACGATGCTGTGCGCCGGCAAACCGAGCTCGTTCAGATAATCGAGCCAGCTCAGGTACAGGTCGGCGTCGCGCCGGAATTGCACCGGCGACTTGTTGACGCTGATCTGGAACGACGGGTCGATGCTGTGCTGCCAGCGCTGCACCTGCTGCGCCACTTCGCGGAACACCCAGTCGCCGATCTCGACGATCAGCCCGTTCGACTCGGCAAACGGGATGAACTCGGCCGGCCCCAGCAATCCGCGCGTCGGATGGCGCCAGCGCAGCAGCGCTTCGGCCTTGTGCACGGCCCCGCTCTGGAGCGACACGATCGGCTGGTACACGATCTCGAACTGGCGCAGCGCAATGGCCGCGCGCAAGTCGTCGGCAATGCTCTGGCGCGCCTGCGCCGCCTGTCGCAGATCCGGGGTGAAATAGCTGAACTGGTGGCCGCCGGCATTCTTGGCGGCGAGCATGGCGCGGTCGGCGCGCGCGACCAGCTGGCCGGTGTCGCGCGCGTCCGGCGGATACAGGGCAATCCCGATGCTGGCCGACAGGAAGGCCTTGTCGCCGCCCGCCTCGAACGGCAGGGCCAGCGCGGCCACCATGGCGTGGGCGATGCGCTCGACGCTGCCGATATGGTCGAGGCCGGACAAAATCACCGCAAACGCGTCGCCGCCGAAGCGCGCCAGGGTATCGCTCGAGCGCACGCAGCTGGCGATGCGGCGGCTCGCTTCGACCAGCACCAGGTCGCCGCGCGCATGGCCGAGGCGCTCGTTGATTTGCCTGAAGCGGTCGAGGTCGATGAACAGCAGCGCCAGGAAGGCGGCGCCGCGATCGGCCTTGCGCGTTTCGTGCGCGAGCCGGTCCATGAACATGTGGCGGTTGGGCAGCGCGGTGAGGGTGTCGTAG
The DNA here is from genome assembly GCF_011682145.1 of Massilia mucilaginosa. Classification (GTDB taxonomy): domain Bacteria; phylum Pseudomonadota; class Gammaproteobacteria; order Burkholderiales; family Burkholderiaceae_D; genus Telluria_A; species Telluria_A mucilaginosa. The sequence continues at coordinate 6,043 of NZ_WHJH01000030.1, read as the reverse complement.
TTGGCTTGATGCCAGATCAGCTCGGTTGACTGCTTGCGCTCGGTGATGTCGGTGACCAGCGCCAGCACGCCCAGGCAGGCGCCGTCGGCGTCGAGGATGGGGCTGGTCGACACGGTGGTCCAGACTTCCCTGCCATCCTTGCCGATGAAGCGGTATTCCCAGGGCACCGGCACGCCCTCGGCGCGTTCGGCGATGCATTGCTCGAGCATGGCCATGCCCGCGCCGTCCATGAACGAGAGCAAGGGCCGCGCCAGCATTTCTTCGATGCTGTAGCCGAGGATCTGCGCCATGCGCGGGTTGACGAAGGTGGTGCTGGCGCTGGCGTCGATCTCCCAGATGCCTTCGCCGGCACTGTGGACGATGCGGCGGAAGCGTTCTTCGCTGCGTTCGAGCGCGGCCTGTTTGCCTTCGGCGCGCTCGACGATGAGGCGGCAGGCCTGGCCGCTGCCGTCGGCGCTGCCGTGCAGGGTGACGTCAAGCCCGCCATCGTCCGGCATGCGCAGCCGCATGCGGCAGGTTTCGCCCTTGCCGCTGTTGAGGGAGCGGGCGAAAAAGCCGTCGAAATCGGTCAGGAAGGCGGGTGCCACGAACGTGCGGAAATGGTGCAGGCCGGGATTGGCGCGCGCCACCCCGAGCATGGTGGCGCCGGCCAGGTTCACCTGCAGCACGGTCGTGTCGAAGGCGAGCAGGAAGTAGCCGACCGGAGCCAGCAGGTACAGGTCGCCCGAGCGCGCCAGGTCTTGCTCGTGGCGCAGGCGCTCGACAGTCACGCCGCTGTTGATATCGAGGACCGGCGCCAGCGCCTCGCCGCGCAGCGCGATCACAGCATCGGCGGGAACAGGCGCAGGCTGGCCGGCATGGACGCCGAAAGCGCTGCCGGGCAAGGCGCGCTCGGCGCGGCGGGCGCGCGCTTGCGGGGAGTTGCCCTGTGCCGCCGGATCGTGATCGTTGTCCATCTCACCTCGCACCCATTGCACACGCCAGCGGACAGCTGCCACGCAGCGGCACGCAAGCAGCGCACAGCGGGAGGTGGAAGCACTGTCGACAAGACTAGCATGGGCTTGGGCGGCATGTCGAGCGCCACCCGCGATCGCGCCGCATATTCGCGCGGCGCGGCGATCAGCGGTGTGCGCGGTTCAGGCGCCGTTCCAGATAGCGCTGCAGCGCTTCGAACAGCAGGCTCAGGCACCAGTAGATCACGGCCGCGGTCATATACAGCGGCAGGGGATTGGCGCTGCCGGCGACCGCTTCCTTGGTCGCAAGCATGAGCTCGCTAATGGTGACGACCGAGACCAGCGAGGTATCCTTGATCAGGCTGATCAGGGTATTGCTCATCGACGGCACGGCCACGCGCAGGGCTTGCGGCAGCACCACGTAGTACAGGGTCGACCAGTAACCGAGGCCGAGGCTGAAGCTGGCGCGCCACTGGCCCTGGCTCACGCCGAGCACGGCGCCACGGATGCTCTCCGACAGGAACGCACCGGCATTGAGCGAGAGCGCCAGCACGCCCGCCACCACCGGCGGGAAGTCGATGCCGATGCTGGGCAGCCAGTAATAGATCACATACAGCTGCACCAGCAGCGGCGTGCCGCGCATGGCGCTGACGTACAGTTCGGCCGGGGCGCGTGCCAGCCTCCAGCGCGACAGGCGCATCAGGGCCGTGGGAAAGCCCAGCAGCAGGCCGCCGACCATCGAGGCCAGCGCAAAGAGTACCGTGTAGCCGGTACCCTTGAGCATCGACGGCGCGGCATCGCGCAGCAGTTCGGCCAGCCCGGCCCAATCCATCGGCAGCGCCCCGGATCAGGGCTGCGCGGCCGGGCGGCTGACGTCGCTGCCGAACCACTTGACCGAGATCTTTTTCAGGCTGCCGTCGGCCTGGGCCTCGGCCAGCGCCTTGTTCAAGGCGGCCTTGAGCTGCGGGTTGCCTTTGCGGAGGGCAATGCCCATGCGCTCGACATTGCCGACGCGCGCGCCGGCCTGGATCGGCAGCTTGGAATGATTCAACAGGTAAGCGACCATCAGGCTGTCGTTGAGGGCGGCGTCGATGCGGCCGAACGCCAGGTCCTGCAGCGCTTCCGGTGCGGCGGGGTAGCTGCGCACCTCGATGCCGGGCACGGCCTTGGCCTGCTGCTCGTAGACGCTGCCCTGCCCCACGCCCAGTTTTTTGCCCTTGAGTTCGGCCAGGCCGGCGTAGCGCGCCGTTTCATTCTTGCGCACGATCAGTTGCGGGTTGGAATAGGTGTACGGCTCGGAAAAGTCGAAGGTTTGCTCGCGCTTGGGATTGATGCCGACCTGGCTGATCACCACATCGAACTTGCCGGCGGCCAGGCCGGCCAGGATCGCGCTCCACTCGGTAGTGACGAACTCGGGCTTGAGGCCCATGCGCGCCGCCAGCAAGGTGGCCACGTCGACATCGTAGCCGGCCAGCTGGTTGGCTTTCAAGTCCTTGAAATTGAAGGGCGGATAGGTGCCTTCCATGGCGATTTTCAAGGTCCCGCGCGTCTTGACGGTGGCGAGCAGGTCGGCCGCGCCGGCCGGCATGGCCAGGGCGGCGCCGATCAGTCCGAGGGTCAGGGTCAGTGCGAGGCGGCGACGGGAGAAGATGGGCATGGAGGCGGCAACGTTATGGAAAAGAAATGCAGTTTAGCGCGAATAGCTGGCCTTACGGTGGCGTCCGCCAAAATTGTGTCCGACCACCAGGGTGGTGCTGGCAACCAGGGTCGACAGGCCGATGATGAGCTGGACCAGTTTGTCGTCCGGCAGGATCCACAGCTGGCCCTGCGGCGCGTCGACGCCGGTGGCGGCCATGATCAGCGGCGCGATCCATGCGGCATCGTCGTCGACATCGAGGATGACGGCGTCGGCGCTGGTCTGCATGTAGATATTGCCGCCCACGGCCAGGGTGAAGCAAACGCCGTAGCCGGTTTCGTGCGGGGCGATGTGTTCGGTCAGGCTCTGGTTGTGCTCGTCGATCCAGAGCTCCACGTCTTGCGGGGTTTCCAGGGCGGTCCAGGGACGGGGGCGAAAGCGCGGCGCCGGCGCTGGCGCGGGTGTTTCTGAGTTCATTGCGTCCTGAGAGTTAAGCGATAACGGCGCGTATCGTACGGCATTTTCAGCCGCGCGTACATGGAACCAACGCGCGCGTGGGTGGTCATAGTAGCGTTAACAGGAGGGATGATGAAGCACACCGAGAAATACGGTCCTGCCAGCAGGGCCTATGTGTCCGAATTCGATCAATTCATGCACGACTTTCTGGCGCGCCATCCGGAAGTGGAAGAGGACCGCCGGCGTGGCTGGGATATCTGGTGGGATCACCGCGTCGATCTCGATGAGCTCGACCAGCAGCGCGAGAACGCGGTGTCGGTCAAGCCGTATGTGTACGATTGAATCATTTCATTAGTAGAAGTAAATTCTAATTGCTTTATAGAATTTTCGAGCTATGATGAAAGTGCGCGGTTCGCTTATCCGGTAAAGCCCAGTCAGGAGCGTTTCAAACCGAATGACTGATAACCAGGTTCGATTCCTGGACCACGCACTACATTAAACGCCTCCAGACTTCTCCAGACCGAATGAAATCAACAGGTTAGCGAATTCATGCTGTCTGGAAAAGCGCTGAAAGGTCGGCACTTTCGCCAAATTTCCGCCAAAGTTTTCCATCTGTTTGGCGCCATTGAGCGCGCACAAAGTTAATCAGGTGGGGTTGTGTAAAGTCTCGGCAGGAGGATACGCCGATGACCGACCGACGCCAGGACCACAAGACCACAAGACCGCCGACCTGATCAGGGAGGCGCTGCGCATGAAGCGAGCATTTGACGCGCGCGCCGCGCTATTGCACCCGCAGCATGTGCCTGAGGACCTGGTATTTTTTCCCGCTCTTGATCAGGACGGATGGCTCACAATATGGCAACTTACTTCCCATTCGCCTTGTGCAGCTTGTTCGAAAACCCTGAAAGGAGTCTTGTACTCAATTGAAAATACATGACCATTTACACACCAAACTCGAGCTCGCAACTTCGCCTTGGCTTGTTTTGCCGTCAGATCGACCACAGCCACTTTAAATTCATCAGTCCGGGTAAAGCATAGCTCTTGAGGAAAAGCGGATTTTCCGTTCCGCATCACCCACCAGTTTACATGCCGGCCATCAGGACTTCGATAAATCTTATGAACCGCTTTGAGCTGCCTCCCCCAAAGTTCGGCATCTTTAGGGGACAGCTGTCCTTGCACCGCATCGAAAATTGCGGTCTCCAACCGTGAAAAGGCTACTTGGGTCCAGAATAGTTTTTTCACCAATCCGATTAGCGAGGACATTCGCACCCCGCCAATTCCGCTCCAGCTGCGCCTGCCGCAGCGCCCGCCGCCGCACCTTTGTATACGTTCGGAAAACGAGTCCATTGTGCCATGACTGGTCCCATAGGCGAATTAGCATCCTTCCATGCTCGCGGCATGAAATTGTATCGAAATTTATCAGATCGTGCGTGTGTTACGATTGAAACGTAATTTCCGTTAAAAATTGTTCTTGGGCCGCCCATACGAGCAGCTATCCAGTGCGAAAACTCCTTGCCGACGCCCGCAGTTCCGGCCGCTTTAACGCCGCCAGCGAGGCCAGTCGACGCGCTAACGGCCATTCCAGCCCATTCACCATTACTATATGCAGGGGAACACATATTGATCGCTCCGCTGACATCAAAAAGATCACGCAAGTGCTGCCCCTGTCCAAAAAGAATGGCATCCCCCATCCCGGCCGAGAAATCTACGGCACCCTGAGGAAGTGATGGCCATTCAAAAAGTCCAAAAGGATCGTTGTACAACAACGGATTTCCGCTCACGTACCCATAGGTGTTGATGCCACCATCAAGCCCGATCGGATCACTCTGCACATACCTTCCGATCTGCGGATCGTAGTCGCGATAATAGTTGTAATGGAGATTCGTCTCTCGATCATAATATTGTCCGGGAAAACGCAGGTTGTAGGCGAAGTTTTCTACGCGGTTCGGGTTTTCGTCGGGCTGGTCCTCGCCGAACGGATTTGCACCATCCCAGCGCCACACCATCTTGTTGTCGCTGGCGCGCGTGATGACCCGGGCTGTCGCCAGATGGTCGGCATAGAGGTAGTATGCATTTTCTTCTGCACCGCCGGCACGCGGTTTGATCACGGCGACCGGCATCCCCTCCAGGTAGATGGTTTCCTGTATCGGCGTCCCGGCGCTGTTGTACTCGCCCACCATCTGTCCGGCCTCGTTGTAGACGAAGTAAGTTGATGCGCTGGCTGCATCCGACTTGATAGCCCGCTGGCCGAGTCCGTTGTAGCGGTATTGGGCAGCCGCGCCGCCGACACCTGTGGTACTGCTCAGGCGCCCGTTGTTGCCGTAGGCGTAGCGTATCGTTCCGTCGTTGACGAGGTTGCCCGTGGCGTCATACGTATTGCGTTTGGCCGGCACTGGTCCGGACGTGGAAATAAGCCGGTTGCTGCCCGGATCGATCGTGTTGAGGTAGCTGTTGGGACCGGTTTTCAATCTAGTGCGGTTACCACTGGCATCGTATTCGAAACGCTGGCCCCCGATGGCGCTGTCAAAACCGACCAGGCGATCACGTCCATCGTAGTAATAGCGTTGGTCCAGCTTGCCCGGCGTGCCACCCTTGTGTGTGCTGGAAACGATGCGCCCGGCGGCGTCGTAACTGAGCGTGCGTAGCGCACCGCCAGCGGCCGGGTGTCCCAGCGGATAGCTGACCAGCCGGTTCTCAATGTCGAACTGGCGCTCATATTTGTTGGGACTGCCCGCGCTGTGATTACCCCATAACCAGGAGCGCGCAGCGCCGAAGGGCTGGTACGCGATGTCGCTCAGAATCGTCGTGCGCGCAGCATTCGGGCGCGTCAGGCCCAGGGCCGACGGTTTCCCATTGCTGTCGTAGGTGATATCGATGCGATTGCCGCTGGGGTAGGTCATCGAGGTCACGTGGCCCACGGCGCTGCTCGTGCTGCCATAGGTGTAGGCTGTCACAAAGCGCCGGGAAGCCGCTCCGTTCGTTTGCTCCTTCCTCAACA
>NZ_WHJH01000309.1 GCF_011682145.1 Massilia mucilaginosa | reverse complement strand
CACGGCCCGTGGGGTTCGCTGCACTGGCTGTTTTCGCAGCCGGGCGTGGTGCTCGGGCAGTGCATCATCGCCACCCCGGTGCTGGTCGCCTTCACCCTGGCGGCGGTGCAGGCGCTCGATGCGCGCTACGCCGAAACGGCGATCGCCCTGGGCGCGTCGCGCTGGCGCACCATGTTCACGGTGCTGCGCGAAGCGCGTTTCGGCGTCATGGCGGCGCTGATCAGCGGCTTCGGACGGGTGTTGTCGGAAGTGGGCTGCGCGCTCATGGTCGGCGGGAATATCGCCGGCGAGACGCGCACCATCAC
>NZ_WHJH01000308.1 GCF_011682145.1 Massilia mucilaginosa | reverse complement strand
GCAGGTCGAGCGTCCAGCGCGAGCGGTGCGGCACGGTGTTCGAATCGAACCAGTCGTCGCCGCGCGTGAGCAGCGAATGGCGGGCGGCGTCGGCCGGGTGGCTCGATGTCGCTTCGCGCAGGATGAACCACTCGGCAAACCATGCCGTGTGACCGAGCTCCCACAGCGGCGGATTGATGGTGGCGATGTGCGGCACGCGCGCCAGGCTGTCGTAACCCATGGCGGCGAAGCAGTCGAACAGGCCAAGGGTATAATTTCGGGCACTCTGGAGCGCCTCGGCCAATGGCTGCGGCCTGGCGTGCCGG
>NZ_WHJH01000307.1 GCF_011682145.1 Massilia mucilaginosa | reverse complement strand
AGCGCCGCCGGGCCGTGGCACACCAGCGCGGTCGTCTTGCCGGCCTGGTGGAAGTGGGCAAGCAGGCGTCCGAGCGCGGCGCTGCGGATCAGGTCTTGCATCGGCGCGTGCCCACCCGGAATGTAGAGCGCGTCGTAACGCGCATAGCCGATCTGCTCGACCCGCGCCAGGCTGATTACCGGCGAGCGCTGCTGCGAGGTGATCTCGAGTTTGGCGACCAGGTCCTGATGCTGCTTGAGTGTGGCCGCATCGCCGCCGAAGTACATGACGTCGAGCGAGGTGGCGTCGACCGTCGGAGCCTGTCCT
>NZ_WHJH01000306.1 GCF_011682145.1 Massilia mucilaginosa | reverse complement strand
ACTGCACAAAATGAGGTTCAGCGCCCATAAAATGGGCGGGAAGCAGCTCGGTCTGACATCAAAAAACGCATCTGCCGGCATCGCGACCGGCGATTACGCGGGATTTACCGGTAATTCGAGGTGCCCTATAGGAGCGCATCCCGTGCTTTCCAAGCTTATAGCGGTATTATCGACGGTGTATCGTAAGCGCTCCATAAACCCCAGACTTGCTGGCTAATCCGAATTTCCGCATTCTTGCTACTTCGATTTGATACCGGAGCAAGCATGGAAAACACGACCGTTTTTTGGGAGAAGCACGTTGCCGCG
>NZ_WHJH01000305.1 GCF_011682145.1 Massilia mucilaginosa | reverse complement strand
ACGCTGCGCGTTTTGCCACTTTTCGGCATCTCGCTTGCGTTTGGAAGGTAGGTTCTTCAAATCGGAAGCGCCAGGCAACCACCCGATGCCGGCAGAGTTCCTTGAAAAATATACATCGCTGCTATCGCCCTGGCCAAGCGAGCGAAGACGCCCGCCAAAGGCGAGGTGATAGTCGAGCGGCACGGTGCTGACCGCAGCGGGCTTGGTGACCTTCCAACCGAACAGCGTCCGCCTGAATTCTCGCGGCCCGGTCACGCGCATGCCTTTGTGCAAATTCCCCACGCGGACTGCCGAGATCCAGTCGGCG
>NZ_WHJH01000304.1 GCF_011682145.1 Massilia mucilaginosa | reverse complement strand
CAGACCTACCTGAAACTGGCGAAGAACAACCGCAGCTCGATGAAGCGCATGATCCAGCGCAAGGGCATCGCGGGCTTTTCGGAGGATGCCGGCCGGGTGCTGGCCGGTTTCATTTACAGCAACGCCCGCCTGACCGCCGGCAACGCCCACTTGGGCGAGATCGATGAAGCCATCACCGAGATCCCGAAACAGCAGGGCGAATTGACGGACGCGGCCATGCAGCTGCGTGAGCATATCCGTAATCCCGAAGCCGGCGCGCCGCTGGGCGGCCTGATGTTCGCGCAATTTCTGGGCGGATCGGTGGCGTC
>NZ_WHJH01000303.1 GCF_011682145.1 Massilia mucilaginosa | reverse complement strand
CGACCGCCGCCATCCTCAAGGAAGAAGTCTACAAGCGCATGCCGTGGGCCTGCGGCGCCGACGGCGGCGCGGTGCTGCCGGTGACGACCGACCCGCTCGAAGCGATCCTGAACCGTACCTGGCGCCCGACCCTGTCGGTGGTGGGGGCCGAAGGCTTTCCAGAGTTCGCCAACGCCGGCAACGTACTGCGGCCCTACTCCGCGTTCAAGCTGTCGCTGCGCATCCCGCCACTGCTCGACGGCAATGCCGCCGCGCTGCAACTGAAAGCATTGTTGGAAGATAACGCGCCCTACAATGCGCGCGTGAGTTTC
>NZ_WHJH01000302.1 GCF_011682145.1 Massilia mucilaginosa | reverse complement strand
AGCCTATCTGGTGAACGTCGCACGTTCGCTCGCAGTCGCAGATACCATCGCCGCTTTGTCGGCGACCATGCCACGGCGGAACGGCAATTGCGGCTAGTCCGAAGCCGCACCTTTGTCGGGTAATTTTTCTGAGGACAGTTTCTCGGCATGCGTCGATGAGATCATCATCTGGCGTTGGCCTTGCTCTGTCGACTCGCGAAAGTTTGTCAGCAGTCTGGCTTCGAGCGGCTTTACGTACATCAGGATAAGGGTATCTGCAGTTGGTGGTGGGCGTACCGTAGGCGTGCCGAATTTGAGGTATTCAGGAGTCA
>NZ_WHJH01000301.1 GCF_011682145.1 Massilia mucilaginosa | reverse complement strand
CACCGCGTCGCGGTTCGAGGCGACGTACACGCGGCCGGCCTTTTCGTCCACCGCCAGCACATTGTCGATGCCCCATTCGCCGCTCGATACCGGGTGCAGCAGCTTGCCATCGAGGTCGTACAAATACAGGTGATTGCGCCCGCTGCGCTCGGACGCCCACAGGAAGGCATTGCGCTTGGACAGGAAGCGCAGGTCGTCATGGATGCTGACCCAGGTCTTCGATGTTTCGGTCAGGAGGGTGCGCTGCGCCAGGGTGGCGGCATCGACCGAAATCAGGTGGAGGCGCTTCTGGTCGCGCGACTGCAGTTGGTAC
>NZ_WHJH01000300.1 GCF_011682145.1 Massilia mucilaginosa | reverse complement strand
GGCAGCTGTGGCTGTTCTGGATCGCGCCGATCGTTGGCGCCGTGCTGGGCGCGCTGGTCTACCGCTTCATTGCCAGCGAGGAAACGCAAACCGCCGCCGCCGCAGTGAACAAGCCGGCCTGATTGCCAGCGTCCTCCCGCTTGCGCCTGTGTTGCCGCGATCATCCCGATCGACAGGCCAGCTCAGCGTTGCCGGGAGGACACTTACGCCGCAGGGCAGTGTGCTACAGTTCGGCACACTTCATTGACCGGCCCTGCGCATGCACTCCCAATCCCGCTTTTCCCGCCTTTCCTTTTTCCACGCACTGGTCGCA
>NZ_WHJH01000002.1 GCF_011682145.1 Massilia mucilaginosa | reverse complement strand
GGAACGGAGGACGCCCGCCGCGTTCGCGGCCGGGACGTGGAGCCGCTTCGTCAACCGCATCGGCAAGCGCGACGAAGTCGACATGCTGCTCCATCACCTTGAGCGCATCACCAAGCTTGTTCAGCTTGGCTTCGCGCTCTTGGTCGGCAAACAGACTCGTCTTGATCATGAAATTAGGTCAGCAACGTGGAGCCGCTATGATGCCACGGCTGCGGCGGTTTTTCGAGGTGCCCTACAGTCTTAATACCGGCAATACGCCGATATAGTGCCCAGTCAATTATGAGTTACATCGTACAGCCAGCAGCCCAAATCGCTTCCCCACTCATTTAGTTGCCCGACTGCCTCCCCAAACGCCGCGTAGAAACTATTGAGCGAACCTTCGCATCCAACGCCCGATGTAGATACCTTGCACTTGATACTCTTGGAACGACTTCCACCAATCATCTCTAGAATTTCAACATTGTCGATTACTTGCATGACTACTCCTTGACAGGTTTTTAAGTAGTGCCGAATTGCACGACTTAGTTTTTTCCGGTTAATTACCAGACGAATTAACCAAATTACCTCTAATCATAAGAAGAATAATATGGCATGCAATCCCGCTTACTTGTTATTATTATCTCCAATCTTGCCATTCTAATTATTGCAAAATCGTAAATTCATTAGATATTCTTTAAGATTAGATGACCAGAGGTGCTGGACGTAATTCATGCATCTTGCCGCCATTTATGCCAACAACCCGATCCGCAGAGTTGATCGTTTCCGGGCGGTGCGCCACCATGATGCGCGTCAGTGCCATTGCACTCAAGGCTGCATTGACGAGCTGTTCGTTTTGAATATCGAGGTGACTGGTCGCTTCATCCAAGGCCAGCACTTTGGGAGATTTGTATAACGCGCGTGCCAAGAGAATTCGCTGTTTCTGGCCGCCAGACAAACTACTCCCCATATCGCCGACTAGCGTCTGATACCCCATCGGCATGGCAGCGATTTCCTCGTGTACAGCCGCCAGACGAGCGCACCGCGCGACACCCGCGTATTCACATCTGCTGTCGAAAAAACTGATGTTGTCAATAATGGAACCTGCCAAGAGAACATCATCTTGCATGACTGTGCCGACGAGTTTTCGATAGGCCTGCAAACCAAGCTGCCGAATCGGAATTCCATCGACCATCACCTCCCCTTCGGTGGGCGCAAGCAGTCCGAGAAGTATCTTGCACATCGTGGTCTTGCCACATCCGCTGGGGCCGACCAATGCAACGCTCTGCCCCGCCGGTATGTGCAGATTCACGCCATCCAGAATCCACGGTTCGCCGTCCGCATAGCGAAATTTCACATCGCGCAGGGTGATGCTGGGAGAAATACGGCTTAGGTCACTCTCCCACGTGATCGTGGGCTCCGCCGGCTCAAGAACGATATCGGATAGACGCTCGGCGTGCAGCCCAAGCATCTTCAGATTGATCAACATATCCACGAGGCTGACCATACGACCTGCGAATGTCGCCGCGTAACTGATAAATGCCATCAACATACCCACCGTCAGCGCATTGCGCAGCACCAGCCCCGCCCCAATGTAGAAAACGATCAGTCCTTGCAAGCCGATGATGGTACTGTTCGCCGCCTTGATCAGAATGGTGAGTTTTTCGGTCCTGGCGTCGCGATTGACGACATCCTGTTTGAGGTTTTGCCAGCGCGCCTTGCGCTCGGTCTCCCGCCCGAACAACTTGAGAGGAACGATAGCCCGTACGGTTTCCACAAAATGCGTATTTTCTTTTGCAGCGAGGATCAGGCGTTCCTGCGATGCGATTCTGAGCGGCTGGTAAAAAATCCATCTCAATGCCGCGTACAGCGCGACGCTGATGACAACGATCAGGGTGAGCTCCGCGCTGTACATCAGCATCATCCCCAACGCCAGCAATGCCATCAAACCATCCAAGACACTCTCTACAAAAACGCTCGTCAAGGTTTGCTGGATTGCGGCGATACTTCCGAAACGCGACAGCACGTCACCCAAATGACGTTTTCGAAAAACACTGCCGGCAGGCTGATCAGATGCGAGAAAACACGGGCCGACCACTGCAGGCCGACGTCGATACTCCATCTCATCAACACCATGCTGCGCGCGACACCGATCAGCGTCTGCGTTATCAACAAGAGAGCAAAGCCGACCACCAATATCTGCAGCAACTGGTGATCGCCACTGACGATCACCTCATCGATAACGTATTGATTGAACAGGGGCGAAACAAGCGCAAACACTTCCAGCGCAAGTGCAAGTGCAAACACTTGCAATAAGGCCCGGCGCAATCCCACGACCGGGCCGGTCAGCTGTTTGATCGACATCTTCCGGGTCGCGTCTTGTTGCTCGAATTGCGCCGTCGGCAAAAGTTCCAGTGCGATTCCGGTAAAGTGGTCCGACACTTCAGTCATGGTGAGAATGCGTTCGCCGACGGCCGGATCGAGAATGACGACGGTAATGATGCCGCGCAGGCTGCGCTTGATTTTCTTCAGTACGACAAAGTGATTCAGGTCCCAGTGCAGAATGCAAGGGCACTTCAAGGCACCCAGCTCTTCCAGCGCCAGCCTTAAAGGCCGCGCTGCCAGATGCATCGAGCCAGCGTGGCGCATTAGTTGAGCCAGGCTCGCGCCCTTGAGACTGATCGAAAAGCGCCGTCGTAAATCCGCAAGGTCGATATGACTGCCGAAATGGCTGGCCACCATGGCGAGACACGCCAGGCCGCATTCGCTCGATTCGGTCTGCAGGATAGTTTTCATCTCCGGCTCCTTCGAATTGACTTAACGCTGCGCCGCCGCCAGCAAAGGGGCCGCGATCCATTCCCAAATGCGTCGCCGGTCCTGGACGATATCCGCTTCCAGCGTCATCCCGGCACGCAGTGGCTGCACCACGCCATAGACATCGATGCTCTGGCGCGACAACTGTACTTTGATTCGAAACAACGCTTCGTTGCTGTTGCCCCCGGCGTGCTTTGTTGAGCATTGCTTAATATCGTGCTGGCCAGCTGTGGGGGAAGATCAGCGGGCGCAAAGGGCGCCTTGCTGATATCGACGATGCGCCCCTGATGCAGGCCGAATTTCTGATAGGGATAGGCTTGGTAACGGATCAAGACTGTCTGGCCTGCGGCGACAAAACCGATCATCCGGCTAGGTGCGTAAAGCTGGACTTCCAGAAGTTCCGCTTTTTGCTTGTCGTTCGCCTGAGGTATCAACACTGCCAGGGACTGAGCCGCGGCGACCGGTTGCCCGGAGCGGTAGGTAATCGTCGCCACCACGCCTGTCTGCGGTGCAAGTATCAGGCTGGTTTTCCGGCTGTGATTTTCGGCTATCTCCTGGTCGACGACGGCCTCCGAACGCTGCAATTGACTCGTTACGTTGTCCAGCTCGCCCACGCTGGTGGTACGTTCGGTAGCCAGGTTCAGCTTGCTCGCTTGCAGTTGCAGCCTTGCTCTTGTAAGCGTACTCATTCTTGCGCCAAGATCAATCAGTTCTTCCTGCTTTTGCTGCGTCTGTGCTGCCGAAACGAAGCCACTGCCTTGCAAGGTTTCGTATTTGGCCAAGCTCGACTTTGCGAGGTCGAGGCGCCGCTGCGCTAACGCGATTTCCTGATCCAGTTCCAGCGTCTCCGCATTGACATTCACCAAGCGCTCATCGATGGCGGCCGCCTTTTCGCGATGCTGCGCCACGCGAGTACGACGCTCGGATGCCAACGTGTTTTTCTGAATTGTTAACTGTTGAGCCACCAGCATGGAAATTTCTCCGCTGCTTCCCTGGCGTTCCGTCGACACCTCGAACAGCGGCTGCCCGGCGATAACGGCTTGACCTTCGTTCACGAAGCTGCGGGTCAGAATTCCCGTGTTCATCGCGGAGATCGTCAAGCTTCCTCCGACAGGCAAGGTCATGCCTGTCACCCGTGCTTTTCTGGTCACGGTGCCAAAGAAAATGTAGGCAAGCAGGCACAACGCAATGACCAGGGCCAAGCCTGCCACGATTCTCGCCGACATGGGCTGGGCGAGCCGAATGGCACCCATCCACTGATTGGAATGCGCTTGCGCCACCTCCTTGCGGAAGAATGTGTCGTTGACGGCGGATTGATATTCGGGAGGGGCGGCCTGCGGTGCATCCGGCGAGGCGCTACTGAGCGTGTTCTGGCAAATGTTCGACATTAGACAAGTCTCACTTCACTGCAGGCAACGCGCGTCGCCTTGCAGTGACACGGATTGCGTGAAGAAACGGAGTCTTACAGCCTATCGAACAAGCAGTCTCATATAATGACTTAACGTAAGCTTTCCCGACAATAAACTTAATGTGAGCTAGCTTGCGGTAAAACAGAAACTCATTCGCAGAATCGTGTGCTCATCGCGCTGCTCCGAAAAGGTAGCTGTGCTGGCAAAGCGAATTAGTCCCCGGCAAGCCGCGTTGAACGGCGCAAGGTCCACGCAAACGCCACGCCGGCCGAAGCGCCCGACTTCTTCTGCATCAGCGGGCTGTCTTCGTTGGCGGCACCGGCGTAACTCTCCAGACGCACAAAGCCGAACACGCGCACGTCCTCGTTGATCATGCGCGACGCGCTTGCGCCCACCCGGGTCAGCATCAGCCCCGCGTCGGACCGGTAAGCCGGCCGCCAGGACGTGGCGTACTGCGGCTGCACTTCGTAGAAGTAGCGGTTCACTTTCTTGTCCCCGATGACGACGCCCGCGTTGGCGTCAAAAGTCCACAGGCCGTCGGCGCTGCGCATCTCGAGCACCACCTTCGGTTCGAACGTGAAGCCCTGCGTGCGCACGCCGGCGCGCGCTTCGATCACGGCGCGCAGCGGGATGTCGAGGCGGATCCGGCTCGACGCACTCGGCTCGGCGATGCGCACCTTCAGGCGCGGACCGAATTCGAGCAAGGTGCCCAGGTTGGGCATGCCGGAGCGCGCCGCCACGTCATCGGAGCGGGCCGGCAGCGAGGCCGCCAGGCCGACATCGAGTTCGACCGCCTCGCGCTTGACCAGGCGCGCGCCGATGCCGGATTGGTCGGCGCGAAACACCTTGCCCCGGTAGATCAGGAACGGCAGCAGCAAGCCGCGCGATGAGCGGTCGGCCGAGCCGGGGTAGGCCGGCGTGGACGCAAGGCCGCCAAGGACGCCGGCTTCCCACAGCGGGAGCGCTTTGCTGTCGGCGAGTGCGGCGCTGGCCGCAATGGGCAGCGTCAGGAGAACTGCGGCGAATTGTGCGGCTGGTTTCATGCGGATGCTCGCTGTGGATGGCAGTTACGGCCAGATGGTTTGCAGCAGCGACGCCAGGTGGTAGCCACCCTTGATCAGCTGCGTCTTGGCCAGCGCGGAACTTGGCACCGGGTAGTTCGATCCCATCTCCAGCCCGAAGGTGTAGTAGGTCTCGCCCTTGCGGTTGGTTTGCTTGCCGATGGCACCGGGCGTCACGTCCGAATACGCCAGCTTGGACGCGGCCAGCGCATCGTCGGCCCACTGGTACGGCCAGCTGGTGGCGTCGCCCGTGTTCATCGCCACCACCGGTTTGCCGTCGATGACCTTCTGCGCGAACTGCTCCGGGGTCTTGGTGCTGATGCGGCGCATCGCGTAGTCGACCACGGTACTGTCCCAGTACGAATGGAACGGCCGGGTCGTCCACTTCTGCGCGCCAGGCGGCAGCGGCTTGGCTTCGCCCTCGATCAGCTTCGCGCTCAGCGACGTGAGCTTGTCGTCGTCGAGCAGCAGGCTGTTGCCGCCGCGCGAATCGTAGATATTCAGGCTGTCGACATCCTCGTGCTTTTTCGGCACCACGAATTTGCCATCCTTGCTCACAAATGCCGCGCCCACGTGCAGCGGCTGGTGGATGTCGCCGGTCATGTGCGCCACCAGCAGCAAGGCCTGGCGTTTGGTCAGTTTGTTGGGATTGAGCGCCGGGTCGGTCTTGCCCTGCAAGACGGCGATGGCCTGCTTGAGCGTTTGCACGATGTCGACATCGGCCGTGCCCACTCCACCGTCATGATAGTGCTCGTTCTGGAACGGGATGTCGGTGTAGTGATACTCGTTGTGGCGCGGGTTGACCGCCGTGTAGGCGTTCATCTCGGCGGTCGGCGGCGTGTAGCCGGCGCCGCCCTTGGCGCTGTCGGCCCACACGGTGATCGATTCGAGGCTCTCGCCGGGCAGCAGCAAGGCCGCCACCTGTTTTTCGGCGTTGCTGCCCTTGATCAGTTTTTCGGCGATGGCGCCGACCGCGCGGTGCCCTTCAGCGCCCCAGGCCAGCGCTTCCGCCGACACGAAGGCGCCCGCGAGCGCTATTACACAAGCCAGTTTCTTCATCATTGAGTTCCCTTGTTCGGTTTTGGATAGTCTTTGCCAATCTCGATCGGCGCCGCGTACGACGAGCTCCATGCCTGCTCGTGCAGCGCGCCGAGGCGCTGCGCCATCTTCTCGTTGCGCAGCACGACTTCGAGATTGCGCGACTTGTCGAAGTAGCCGCCGGCCCAGTTGCTGGTGCCGACCCAGGCCAGCTTGCCGTCGATTGTCATGGTCTTGCTGTGGATGACGCGCGCGAACGGAATCGGCCCGCTCGACGCCACCGGCAAGGTGACGATGCGCACCTCCACGTTCGGCAGCAGCGCCAGGCTTTTGAGGTAGGCGATGCCGGGTTGGTCGGTGTTCCAGTTCGAGACCATCAGCTTGATTTTCACGCCGCGCCCAGCGGCCGCGCGCACCGCGTTGTCGATCACGCCGTAGTACGGACGCGTGTTGTCAGGCCCGTAGCCAAGCGGCGCGTAATCGAGCAGCTGGATGCGCACTTCGTGCTTCGCATCGGCCAGCAAGGCCGGCAGCACCACTTCGGAATCGGCCACGCCGGGCGGATTGTAGGCCGCCGGGCTGGCGACCAGTTGCGCAGCCTGCGGCGCCACACTCGCTGACACCGCGCGCGGCACCGCCAGCTTTGAAGCCAGCAGCGACTGCGCCTGCCAGTCGCGCTCGAACACGGCCTGCACCTGCGCCACCATGGCGGCGTCGGTGATCAGCAGGCCTGTCTCGTGGATGTGGGTAAACGCGCGCCAGTCGAAATTCTGGCTGCCGATAAACGCCGCCTTCTTGT
Organism: Massilia mucilaginosa; assembly: GCF_011682145.1. Taxonomy (GTDB): domain Bacteria; phylum Pseudomonadota; class Gammaproteobacteria; order Burkholderiales; family Burkholderiaceae_D; genus Telluria_A; species Telluria_A mucilaginosa. The sequence continues at coordinate 302,107 of NZ_WHJH01000002.1, read as the reverse complement.
CCACGGCGAGGTACTTGGCGTGGATGATGCCGGTGCCGGTCAGCTGCGCGTAATCGAGCACGCGCAGCTCCAGATTGGGGATCTTGCGCAGCCGCTCCAGCGTGCCCGGATCGGACAGGCCGATGCCTTTCTTGTCGAGCAAAAAGCGGATCGTCACGCCGCGCTTGCCGGCCGCTTCCAACCGCTCGACTACCTTGTCGAACGGCGTGCCGCCCTTGCTGATGGCGTAGAACTGGCCGATCACGATCTCGCTGCGCGCCTCGTCGAACAGTTGCGTCCACACGGACGTACTGCTGCGCAGGTCGGCGTTGACGAGCGTGGTTTCCACCGGCGCGGTGTGCACCAGTTCATAGCCGGGGATGGAAAAGCCGGCCTGCGCCTGCGGTCCAAGGACCAGCGCGAGCAGTGCGGCGAGGCCGCGCCGAAGGAGCGTCATTGGACCGTTCCGATGCGGCCCGGAGGCGTGTCGCTGCCGGCCGGCTTGCCCGCCTTGTCCCGCTGGACCAGGAACTGCACCACGGCGTCGATATCGCGGATCTGCGTGTCGCGCTTGTTGGCGGCGGCGGCAAAAGCGGGGAAGCTGTCGCCGCCTTCGGCCAGGAAGTTATTGCCGGCCACGCGATAGATGGCGGCGTCGTCGAGCGCCTTGCCGTTCAGGGTGACGCTGTCGCGCATCACCCGCTGCCCACGCGGCGCGTCCTTGTTCCAGCGGTAGCTGAAACCGTCCGACACCTGCAGCACCGAGACGCTGCTCGCGCCCGGGCGCGCCCACTGCTGTTCGAGCAGCGCGCGGATCTGGGCGCCGCTCATGTCCATGGCCACGATGGTGTTCCCGAACGGGAGTACGATCTGCACGTCGCCGTAGGTGGCGGTGAGACTGGCTTCGACGTCGAGATCCTGGCGCATGCCGCCCATGTTCATGAAGCCGATCTGCACGCCCTGCGACCTGGTGGCGGCCAGCACGGCGTCGGCGATCAGGCCACCGAGCACGGTTTCGCCGCCGGGGCTTTCCTTGCGGTGGATCGAACGAACGGCCACGCGCGCCACCGGTCGCGCCAGTGCCGCTTCGCTGCGTTCCTTCGCTTGCTTGAGAAATGCCGACACGCGCGCATCGGGTGGATATTCGCCCGGCTTCATGATCACGTTGCGCACCGCGATGTCGCCCACCGCGCCGCTGGCCGGATCAACCATCATCTTGATGCGCGAGAGGACGTGGCCGCCCATCTCGCCCTGGGTTACCACGCGCCCGTCCACCTTGCACTGGAAACCGGTGTGCGAGTGGCCGCTGACGATCACGCGAATGGCCGGATCGAGCTTCTTGACGATGTCCACGACCGGGCCTTTGAGGGCGCTGCAATCGGGTTTGTCGAACGGTTCGGGCGTGTGCCCGCCTTCGTGGATCAGCACCACAAACACCTGTGCACCTTCGGCGCGCATGGCCGGGATGACGCGGTTGATCGCGCTCGCTTCATCTTCGAACGTCAGGCCGACGATGCCCGAGGCCAGCACCACCGAGGCGGTGTTGCGCAGCACGGCGCCGATCAGGCCAACCTTGACGCCCTTGACGTCTTCGATCCGGTAGGCCGGCAGGAACGGCTTGCCGGTGGCGTCGTCGATCACGTTGGCGGCTAGGTAAGTGAAGCCGGCGCCGCGGAAGTCCTTGCTGAACTGGCAGGCCTTTTCGGGACGCACCGATTCGCAGCCGCCGCGCTGCTGGCGCAGCAGTTCGGCGCGGCCGTTGTCGAATTCGTGATTGCCGACCGAGGAGATGCGCATGCCGGCCATGCTTAATGCTTCGAGCGCCGGTTCGTCGGCCCACATCGACGACATGGCGGGCGAGGCGCCAATCAGGTCGCCGGCGCCGACGAACAGCAGCTCCTTGTCTTCGCGGCGCCAGGCCTGGACGGCGGCGGCGATGGTGTCGATGCCGCCCGCCTGCGCGGTTTGCTGGCCGCTGGCGTGGATGCTGTTGTACTGGAATTTGGTGGCGTCGAGGTGGCCGTGGAAGTCGTTCAGCGCAACCAGGTTGATCTCGATCGGGGCCGTCGGGCGCGTGGCGCAGCCCGCCGACAGGAAGGCCGCGGCGAGCGCGGCGCAAAGGGGCCTTGAGAATAGTGTCATAGGTAGTAGGATAACCGAAGAGCGCAGCCCGCAGCGGACGCCAGGCCCTCTGGAATGTATCGGGAATGTATCGCGCGGGACGAAAAAAAACGGCCAGTGTCGCCACCGGCCGTTCCTCGAATTACTCAGCTATGCATCAGAATTCGTACTTGACGGTCGCCTGGATGGCCCACTGCGATTCGCCCTTGGTCTGGCGAACGTCGAGCGATTCGACGTTGTCGCGTACTTTGTAGATGTACTTGCCATTCGCATCGAGACCGACGTAGTCGACGAAGCTGCGCGCCTGGGCGCCGGCGCCCTGGAAGGCGACTTCATTGATACGGCCCCATTTCTTGTTCAGCAGGTTGCCGACGTTGAAGAAGTCGAGGCTGAACACGGCCTTGTTCTTGGCGAACAGGCCTGGCAGCTCCTGGGCAATGCGCATGTCGAAGCTGTTGGTCCATGGCGAGAAGTCCGTGTTACGGCCAACCACGCCGCCAGCGGCTTTCTTCAGCACGCTGTTGCTGTTGACCACGCTCCAGAACTTGTCTTCGTTGACAGTGCTGCCTGGCTTGTCGCCGTGGAACACCACCTCGCCCGAACCTGGCGCCGACGGGATGTACATCAGGTCGTTACCACCGGAGCCGTCGCCGTTCAAGTCGTTGTTGACGGTCCAGCTGTATGGCTTGCCCGAACGGCCTTCGTAGAACATGCCGAAGCGCGTCTTGTAGGCGCCGAAGAAGTTCTTCTGGAAGTTGACGATCGCGTTCACGCGGTTCTTGACCAGGTAGCTCGAATTGGCGTTGACTTCTTCGTTCGGATTGAATACCGAACGGCCGGTGAAGTTCGAGTTCGAGGTCGACGAGGTCAGTGGCGAAACTTCCTTGGCGTCCGTGTAGGTGTACGCCATCGACCAGCCCAGGCCCGAGGTCATCGGACGGCTGATCGACATGGTGGCCATGCCGCTGCCGCCCTTGTCGGTTTTTTGCGCCAGCAGCACGTTGGCGAACGATTCGTTGCTCAGTGCCTTGTTACGCAGGCCGCCGCAGGTGGCGCCGCTGTTGATCACGTTGCCGGTTGCGCTCCAGCACAAGGGGTTGTAACCCTGGCTGGTGTAGAACAGGTCGCGGCCGTCGCTGCCCTTGCGGGTGGCGGCGCCGAGGTTCAAGTTCTGGTAGTAGATCGCGTCCTTGGACTTCACGTGCAGGTATTCCGCGGAAAAGACCAGGCCGTACCATGGCAGTTCCATGTCGAAGGCGACGTTGGCTTTCCACACCGACGGCTGGCGCAAGCCTTGCGCCAGGATGTCGACGTTGGCCGCAGGCGCGGTCACGCCGGCGAAGTTGGTTTTTTGCTGGTCCGGATCGGCGCTGAAGATCGTCGCGCCGTTGCAACCTGCAAAGTTACCGGTGCCGCAACCGACGGTGGTGGTGGCCACGCCAGGATTCGAGAACGGGTTCGACAGCCATACAGCGGCGGCGTTACCCTGGAACAGCCCGGCGCCACCGCGGATTTGCATCTTGCGGGTGGTGTCGAGGTTGTAGTTGATGCCGAAACGCGGCTGTATCAGGTTCTGGCCGTCGAAGGTGTTGGTGTTGTCCAGGCCATAACCGCCGCGTTCGCGCGCGCCGGTCAGCACATTGCCTTCGATTTTCGCCGCGGCGATGGCGTTGTTGCGGCGCGGACGGTCGCTGATGCGGGCGGCATCGAGACGTACGCCGGCGGTCACGGTCAGGCGTGGGCTGATGGTCCAGGTATCCTGCACAAACGCGCCGTAGTTTTTCAGCGAGAAGTCGGCGACAGCGTCGGCCAGGTTCACGCCAGGTGCGGCAACCTGCACCTGGTACGAGCTTGGACGGCCTTTGCTGAAGTTTTCCAGGATCGCCTGTTCAACCTGGGCCGGGGTGGCGCTGCCGCAGGTGATCGCGCCGAAGCTGTAAGTCCAGGTATTGCTGCTGTTCTGGCAGCTGAACGAGTAGTTGCCGAAAATGTTTTGCTGGAAGGCGTTGTAGACCTTGTTATTGGTGTAGTCGGTGCCGAACTTGACTTCGTGATCGCCCAGGGCCCAGTTTGCGCCCAGGTAGATGTCGTCGGTCTTGGTGCCGAGAACGTTGCGGTGACGGCTGTTTTCGGTACCGAAGTTGAGCGAGCGGTTGGTGGTCGGCACCGATGCCGGCGTACCGTCCGGATTACGGCCGGACATCGACAGGCTGATCGACGGCAGGCGCGAGTTCAGGGTCGGCACGCTGTCGTAGTCGCGCTGCGATACCTTGAATTCGGTCGAGAAGTTCGGGGTCCAGTCCGAGGTCAGCTGGGCGACGAAGGTTTCGATCGACTTGTCTTGCGCATACCACTGCGAGTTGAGCGACAGGCCGGTGGCGGAAATGCCGGCGAATTGCGGCTCGGACTGCGAGGTCTTCGAGTAGCGGAACATGGCGCGGTGGTCGTCGTTGATGTTCCAGTCGACCTTGACCAGCGCATCTTCCACGTTCAGCTTGGCGCCGCTCGGTACATCGGTGGTGCCGGCATTGATGCCGAACCTGTCCTTGGCGATGCTCTGCGCGTTCGAAATGAACGCTGGCGTGAGGCCGACGTTGGTCAGCGAGCTGCCCAGCGGGCCGAAGGCCGGCGCGGCGCGGCTCGATTCGAGCTTTTCGTAGTTGGCGAAAATGAACAGCTTGTCCTGGATCAGCGGGCCGCCCAGCGTGAAGCCGGCGGTGGTGTCCTTGGACGATGGCGGCGCGTAGTAGGTGTTGTTGGCGTTGTTGTAGCGGTCGCCGGACATCTTGTCGTTACGGAACACGTAATAGACGCTGCCCTTGAGGGTGTTGGTGCCGGACTTGGTGACGGCATTGATGTTGCCGCCGGTATAGCCCTTTTGCGTGACGTCGTAGTTGGCGACATTGACCTGCACGGTCTGGATCGCTTCGATCGAGATCGGCTGCTTGGCAGTCGGGCTGCCGTTCGCTTCCAGGCCGAAGGTGTCGTTCACGGCCACGCCGTCGATGGTCAGCGAGTTGTAGCGCGAGTTCTGGCCGGCCACGGAGATTTCGCCGCGTTCCTTGTCGGTCTGCGCCACGCGCGGGTCGGCACGGGCGTAGTCTTGCAGGTTGCGCTGGATCGATGCCTGGGTGGCGATTTCGGTCGAGCCCAGGCTGGTGCCGGAACCCATGTTCGATTTCGAGAATTTTTCCGAACGGGCAGCCGAACCGGCGATGGTCACGGTCTGCATCGGCGCGCCCAGGGTGGCGTCGACCGATGCGGTCTCGGCCAGCTGGATGAACACGCCTTCGCGTTTTTCGGTGATGCCGTCTTTGGTGATGATGATCGTGTACGGACCGCCCGAACGCAGGCCGCGTGCCACATAGCGCCCTTCGCCATCGGTGACGACATTGCTGACGGAACCGGATTCGGCGTGGACGATGGATACGGTCGCGCCGCTGGCCGGCTTGCCGTCGGCGGCGGAAATGCGCCCGCCGATGGCCGACGTGGTGTTCTGCGCCATGGCCGGCAAGGTCGCCAGCGCGATCGATAGCGCCAGCGCCAGCTTGGTGACCTGCATCCGATTATGTTTGATCATTGTGTAACCCCAAAAAAAGACATGTTATGGTGAAAGGCGGCGAAGCCTTTCCTCTGTACTTTGTTGCAAATCTGCGCTGGCGGCGCGGATGGCGCCGCCACGAAAAACCAGTCGACGCCATGCTGAGCCGTCGTTATTGCTGTCCTTCAGGTCCGTCGAGCGAGCGCGCCCGACCGCGACAATGTCCTGCGCAGCGCGCAAGTCTACTGATTGAATATGTCACCAGCATGACCAAGTGGCGACTGGCAAGATTGCTTCGTGGATCATCCTCAGGCAACTATGCAGCAGTGGCGGCGCGGCTGACAAATACCATTTCGTTTATGCATTTATATATCGATCATATAAATTCGTGCATAAAGTAGTGCTAGATGGGGTTCCTGAGGCGTGTTTCCGGGCTTGTGGCCTTGGCGGGATTATAAATCCTACGTTCTGAGGTGAAATCCTTTCATACAGAATTTCGACAAACGTTTGTCCGGACACGCAAATGTGTAGCGGGACGGCCACACACTTTCCATTACGTAAATCATTTTTTACAACAAAATCGGGGAAGTTTGGGCTAACTCAAGATGGCACGACGGATTTGTGCGGAGTTTGGGAGACGGATGGGGGGAAACGGCAGAACGCCGTCGTCTCCGGCAGTGCCGGAGACGACGGGGAGACAGCTCAGCGGGCGCGCGGCCTGGCGCTGGCGGCCGCAGGCCAGGATGCGACCTGCGCTTCAAAGCGCGCAAAGCGCTCGTCGAGCTGGCGCGTCAGGCGCAGCTTTTCCTGCTGCGGCAAAAAGGCGTAGCGCACGCCGTTGTACGAGACCTTCTTGATTTCGGCGTACGAGGGCTGGTAGCGGCTGGCGAACAGCGTGTATTCCTGCGACAGGTTGTGGCGCGTGACGCCCGAATCGTCGGTCGAAATCACGTACGGCACGCCGAACTTGCGGTACAAGGTCACCGGGTGATTGGCGCCCTGGATGCCGGAAATGAAGGCATTGCTGGTCAGGTTGATCTCGACCGGAATATCCTTCTCGCGCATGGTCTTCATGATCGCGATCGCATTCGACTCGTGCGCCAGGTCGATGCCATGCCCGATCCGGTCGGCGCCGGCCACGTTCAGGGCCTGCTCGATGTGGAACTTGAGTCCTTCCGGCGGCACGTCGCCCAGCGCCAGCTCGCCCGCGTGCAGCGACAGCTTCACTTTCGGATACTGGGTTTTCAGGAAGCGGAACATCTTCATGTGCAGTTCATAATCGCGCATCGACGGCGCCAGGCTTTCCTGGCCGACGATATTGACGCCGACGATCAAGTCGCTCTGGCTGGCGGCCTTGAAGCCGGCCAGCATCGACGAGAACACCAGCGACGGATTGACCAGGCGCAGTACATACGCCTGGTAGCGCATCGTGAACTGCTCGTCGTCGATGTTTTCGTGGTTGGTCTTGATGCGGGCGACGTAGTCTTCCAGGCCCTTGTTGAAGGCCGGGTCCTTGTCGAGTTTTTCCATCCAGCCGCGCATGGCGGCGGTGAGCGCGGCATCGTCGGCGGCCTTCCACATGGCAGTGTCGGCGTCGCTGTTGCCGGTCATCGGCGCGAGCTTGAACATGGTTTCGATGTAGCCGACGTTTTCGGCGATGGCGCGCTTTTTCAGCTCCCGCAAGCCTTCGTTGAAATTATCATTCGAGACCGGGCCGAAGAAGCCGAAGGTCTGGAAGAACTGGCGGTCCGGCGGCGGCTGGATCGCGCCATGGTTGTAAAAGTCCTTGCTCGACCAGCGCTGCAGCAGTTCGCGGTAGGTGAAGTCGTCGGCCAGCACCTCGGCCGACGACAGGCAGGTGCGCTCGCCAGCGGGCAGCGCGCGCTGGGCGGCGATGACGGCCTTGTCGGTTTCGATGCGGTAGGTCTGCTTGTTGACGCACAGGCCCTGCTTGTCGAGGAAGTCGACGTATTGTTCGGCGTAGACGGAACCCGAGTAATGGTGGTGCAGGTCGGCGCCCTTGGGCATCTGCGAGAAGAACAGGGTCAGTTCGGACAGCTTCGGCTCGGCGCCGGCGATCAGGCCAGCCAGGTGGCGCGCGGTGGCCGCTTCGTTGGCCTTGGACGTGGCGGTCGGTGGCGCGGCATACGCGCTGGCGGCCAGGGCCAGGGCGATCAACAGGCTGCTCGTTTTTCGGATCATGGGTTCTTCTTCTCTAGTCGTTGAGTAACGCCGTCGTCCCCGCGCAGGCGGGGATCCATAGCACCTCTGCGCATCGGTGGTATGGACCCCCGCCTGCGCGGGGGCGACGGCTATAGGTCTGTGGCCCGCTCATGCACCTTGCGGCCAGCCGCATAGGTCGCACCCACGCACCGGTCGTCGCCCAGCAGCGCCAGCGCGAACAGCAGTTCCTCGAGATTGTTACAACGCTCCGTGCGGCGCGCCAGCAAAGGCGTCGCTTTCGGGTCGAGCACGATGAAATCGGCTTCCGCCCCCGCCACGAAACTGCCGATGGTCCCTTCGAGTTGCATGCTGCGCGCCGCGCCCAGCGTCGCCAGGTAAAACATGCGCGCGGCCGGCAGGTAGCTGCCTTTCAATCGCGCTACTTTATAGGCTTCATTCATAGTTTGCAACATCGAGAACGATGTCCCCGCCCCCACGTCGGTCGCCAGCGACAGCGAGACCCGCGCCGCGTCGGCCTTTTCAAAATCGAACAAACCGCTGCCGAGGAAGAAGTTGGAGGTCGGGCAGATCGCCGCCGCCGACCCGGTTTCGGCCATGCGCGCAAAGTCGGCGTCGTCGAGCCAGATGCAGTGGCCGAACATGGCGCGCTCGCGCATCAGCCCATAGTGGTCGTACACGTCCAGATAGCTGCGCGCGTCCGGAAACAGCGACTTGACCCAGCTGCACTCGTCCGCGTTTTCCGACACGTGGGTCTGGATATACGTGTCCGGATACGCCGCCGCCAGCTCGCCCGTCAAGCGCAGCTGCGCTTCGGTGGACGTGGGCGCGAAGCGCGGGGTGATCGCGTACATGGCGCGGCCCTTGTTGTGCCATTTCTTGATCAGGTCCTCGCTGTCGCGCACCCCGCCCTCGGCGGTATCGCGCAGGAACTCGGGGCAGTTGCGGTCCATGAGCACCTTCCCGGCCGCCATGCGCAGGTTGCGTGCCGCGCTGGCTTCAAAGAACGCGTCGACCGATTCGCGGTGCACGGTGCAGTACACCATGGCCGTGGTGGTCCCGCAGCGCAGCAGCTCGTCGAGGAAGAAGTCGGCCACTTCGCGCGCGTGCGCCGGGTCGCCGAACTGGCGCTCGGTCGGGAAAGTATAGGTTTCCAGCCAGGGCAGCAGGCCCGGCGCCGGCGAGGCGATCATGTCGGTCTGCGGGAAATGCAGGTGGGTGTCGATAAAGCCCGGCATGATCACCTTGCCGCGATAATCGACCACCCGCACGCCGTCCGGCAGCGTTGCAAACAGCTGCGCGTAGTCGCCGGCCGCCTGGACTTTGCCGTCGGCGACGATCAAGAGGCCATCTTCGTGCCACAGGCAGGCATCCTTGCTGAAGGCCGGGTCGGCGTGAAAATGCAGCAAGCTGGCTCGGTAGGCTTGCACGGTGCTTGGTACGATGGACATCAGATTCTTTCGGTGATTGCGGCCGACGGTATTGCCATGATGCGCTTGAACGCGCTGGGCGTCTGTTGCATGGCTTCCCACACGGTCAGTAATTGCGCGCAGACAGAAGCGGCGATCACCGCCGGCGCTTTGTTGGTGATGCCGGCCAGCCCGATCGGGCAGACCATTGTATCGATCCGCGCCGCGTCCACGCCGCGCGCAAGCAGGCGGTGTTCGAACTGGCGGCGCTTGGTTTTCGATCCGATCAGGCCGAACCAGCCCACGTCAGGCCGCGCCATGATCGCCTCCGTCAGGCGCTGGTCGAGCGCGTGGCTGTGGGTCATGACGAGGTAGCTGGCATTGGCCGGCGCGGCCGCCACCAGCGCTTCCGGCACGTCGGTCGCCTCCACGGTCACGTTTTCCGGCACCTGCCGGGGGAACATGTCGTCGCGCTCATCGACCCAGGTGACGGTGCATGGCAGGTGCGCCAGTGCGCGCACGATGGCCGTGCCCACGTGACCGGCGCCGAACAGCACCAGATGCGCGCGCGGCGCGATTACCGGGTCGACCAGCCAGCGCCGCCCGTCCGGTTCCTGCATGACGTAGGCGCCGCGGTCGCGCGCGAATACCGGCGGATGCGCGCCTGCCAGCTTACGCCCGTCGCCGTCGAACAGCGCGGTCTCCGGCGCGCCGTCGATGGCGATCACGCGCCAGCTGTCATCCTGGCGGCGCTGGCCGAGCAACGCCGCCTGCGCCGCATCGAACAGCTCGAACGAGAGGTGCACCACCCCGCCGCAGCACTGGCCCAGGCTCGGGCCGAGCGCATAGCGTTCGAAGTGGCGCGCGCGGCCACCCTTCAGCATGGCGCGCGCGGTCTCGATGGCGCGGTGTTCCAGATGGCCGCCGCCGATGGTGTCGACCACACGGGTCGCGTCGACCAGCATTTTGGCGCCGCATTCGCGCGGGCCGGAGCCTTCGACGATGGCCACGGTCACCAGAATGGCGGGACCGGCGGCGCTGAGCCAGTCGTCCATCACGCCGCCTTGAGCGCCGCTTCGACAGCGGAAATGGATTTGAGGATTTCTTCGCTGGTGGCCGGCGCGTTCAGCGGCGGCTGGATCTTGTGCCCGCCGACGCTGGAAATCGCATCGCGGATGGCGAAAAACACCGAGAACGGCAGCAGCAGCGGCGGCTCGCCCACAGCCTTGGAGCGGTGGATGCTGTCTTCGACGTTGCGGTTATCGAACAGGCGCACGCGGAAGTCTTCCGGGCAATCGGATACGCCCGGGATCTTGTAAGTCGACGGTGCGTGCGTCATGAGTTTGCCGGCCGGGTTCCACCACAGTTCTTCGGTGGTGAGCCAGCCCATGCCCTGGATGAAGGCGCCTTCGACCTGGCCGATGTCGATGGCCGGGTTGAGCGATTTGCCGGCATCGTACAGCGCGTCGGCGCGCAGCAGCTTCCATTCGCCGGTGAGCGTATCGACCACCACTTCGGCCACGGCGGCGCCGTAGGCGTAGTACGAGAACGGCCGGCCGTTCATGGTTTTCGGGTCCCAGTGCAGGCCGGGCGTGGCGTAAAAGCCGTCGGACCACAGCTGCACGCGCGCCAGGTAGGCTTTTTGCACCAGCACCGGGAAGGCGACTTCATGGCCGTTGACGTACACCGTGTCGCCAGCGAACACCACCTCGCCCGCCGCGCCGCCATACAGCTTGACCGCGTAGTCGGCCAGGCGCTCGCGGATCTGGCGTGCCGCGTCCTGGGCCGCCTTGCCGTTCAAGTCGGCGCCGGTCGATGCGGCCGTGGCCGAGGTGTTCGAGACCTTGCTGGTGTCGGTGGCGGTGGCGCGCACGTTGACGATGTCCACGCCCAGTTCATGCGCGACAACCTGCATGACCTTGGTGTTGATGCCCTGCCCCATTTCGGTGCCGCCGTGGTTGACGATGATCGAGCCATCGACGTACACGTGCACCAGCGCGCCGGCCTGGTTCAGGTGCGTGACGTTGAAAGCGATGCCGAATTTGACGGGCGTGAGCGCCAGGCCTTTCTTGAGCACCGGGCTGGCGTCGTTGAAAGCGTTGATTGCCGCGCGGCGGGCGCGGTACTCGCTGGTCTGTTCCAGTTCGGCGGACAGCGCGTGGATCACGTTGTCGACCACCACCTGGCCGTACGGCGTGACGTTGCGATCGTCGCGGCCGTAGAAGTTGAGGCGCCGGATATCGAGCGCATCGCGTCCGAGCGCGCGCGCGATGTCGTCGATCACGTATTCGATGGCGATCGCGCCCTGCGGGCCGCCGAAGCCGCGGAAGGCGGTATTCGATTGCGTGTTGGTCTTGCCGCAGGCGGCACGGATGTCGACGTCGGACAAATAGTAGGTGTTGTCGAAATGGCAGACCGCGCGCGTGGCCACAGGCCCCGACAGGTCGGCCGAATAGCCGGCGCGGGTGACCATGTCGACCTTGGCGGCGACGATGCGGCCGTCGTCGTCGTAGCCGACTTCGTATTCGTAATGGAAGCAGTGGCGCTTGCCGGTGACGAGCATGTCGTCGTCGCGGTCGGCGCGCAGCTTGACCGGGCGTTTGAGTCTGGACGCGGCGATGGCCGAGGCGGCCGCCCACAGCGCCGATTGCGACTCCTTGCCGCCGAAACCACCGCCCATGCGGCGGCATTCGACGACGATGTTATGCGAGTGCAGGCCGAGCGCATGCGCCACCACGTGCTGCATTTCGCTCGGGTGCTGGGTCGAGCAGAGCACCAGCATGCCCTTGTCTTCTTTTGGAATGGCGTACGAAATCTGCCCTTCCAGGTAGAACTGCTCCTGCCCGCCCACATACAGTTCGCCCTTGACCGAGCGCGGCGCCTTCTCGAAGGCGGACTGGTAGTCGCCACGGGCCAGGCGCATCGGCGGCAGCACGTACGATTGCGCGGCGCGCGCCGCTTGCGGCGTGAGGATCGCGGGCAGTTCTTCGTAGGTGACGTGGCCCAGGCGCGCGGCGCGCCGTGCATGGTCGTGGGTGTCGGCGACGACGATGAAGATCGGCTGGCCGACGTACATGACCAGGCCATCGGCCAGGATCGGGTCGTCGTGGATGATCGGGCCGCAGTCGTTGGTGCCGGGGATGTCGGCCACCGTCAGCACGGCCACCACGCCGGCGCTGGCGCGCACGGCATCGAGGTCGATGGCGGTGATCCTGGCGTGCGCCTTGGAAGACAAGCCAAGCGCCGCGTGCAGGGTGCCCTGCACTTCCGGAATGTCGTCGGTGTAGGTGGCCTGGCCGAGCACGTGCAGCGCAGCCGATTCGTGCGCGCGCGAGACGCCCACGCCGGTCCACGCCGCCGCTTTGAGCGCTGGGGTAGCTGCGTCGTTCATGGTGTTCTCCTTACGCGCGCACGGCAAAGGCGTTGACGGCATCTGCCGCCAGCGGGTTGTGTTGACGGGTCTCGAACCAGAAGCGGCGCAGCAGATTCTGCGCAGTCTTCATGCGGTATTCGCTCGACGCCCGCATGTCCGACAGCGGCGCGTAATCCTGCGCCAGCATGGCCATGGCGGCATCGACGGTGGCCTCGCTCCACGGCTGGCCGAGCAGCAGCGCTTCGGTCTGCGCGGCGCGCTTGGGCGTGGCGGCCATGCCGCCGAAGGCGATCCGTGCCTCAAGCACCGCATCGCCGTCGAAGCGCAGCGCAAACGCGGCGCACACCGCGGAAATGTCCTGGTCGAAGCGCTTGGCCAGTTTGTAGGTGCGGAACTGCACGCCATCGCGCGGCAGCGGCACGCGCACGGCCTGGACGAATTCGCCGGGCTGCAAATCTTTCTTCTGGTAGCCGAGGTACAGGTCTTCCAGCGCCAGCTCGCGTTCGCCGGCGGCGCCGCGCAGCACCACGCGCGCGCCTAAAGCGATCAGCCACGGCATCGAGTCGCCAATAGGCGAGCCGTTGGCGACGTTGCCACCCAGGGTGCCGGCGTTGCGGATCGGGAGCGAGGCGAAACGCTGCCACATGCTTGAGAGTTCGGCCGGATAGTGCGCGCTAACCGCCTTGTAGGCTTCTTCCAGGGTGACGCCGGCGCCGATGTCGATCATGCCGTCGCGCTGCGTAACGTGCTTGAGGGCGTCGACGTTGCCGAGATAGATGATGTCGCCCAGCTCGCGCATCTGCTTGGTGACCCACAGGCCGATGTCGGTGGAACCGGCCAGCAGCACGGCACCTGGCTTGCCGGCGCGGATGCGTACCAGTTCATCGAGCGTGCGCGGGGCGAAGAACGATGCGCCGCCGGCACTGTAGGTGGCCATGGCGCCGCGCTGCAAGGGCGCCAGCTGGGCGGCCAGCGCGGCGCGGTCGAAACTCACGGCCGGCAGTTCGCCCATGCGTTTGGCGGCGTCGATGATCGGGCGGTAGCCGGTGCAGCGGCACAGGTTGCCCGAAAGCGCGTCGTCGATCTGGCAGCGGCTTGGCTGGCAACCTTCCTGTTTGAGGTACATGCCCCACAGGGACATGACGAAACCGGGCGTGCAAAAGCCGCACTGGGAGCCGTGGCATTCGACCATGGCCTGCTGCACCGGATGCAGCAGGCCATTCGGCTGCTGGACATCTTCGACTGTAAACAGGGCCTTGCCGTCCAACGTGGGCGTGAGCTGGATGCAGGAGTTCACCGCCTTCATCTCGACCTGGCCGTCGGCGCCGAGCGACGCGACGACAACCGTGCAGGCGCCGCAGTCGCCTTCGGCGCAGCCTTCCTTGGTGCCGGTGCAGTGCAGGTCCTCGCGCAAATGCTGGAGGATGGTCTGCGTCGGCGCGGCATGGGTCACTTCGCGCACGGCGCCCTGATAGTAGAAACGGATCGGTGTTGACATTCTTGCCTCGGCTTTATCCCAGTATGCAAGGTTAACACCCATGGCATCCGCAATTATATCTATTTGCAGATGTGGCTTATCAGCAAAAAGCACTAGTAAGGGTGGGCCGCCTTCCAGTGTTCGGCAATATCGATGCGGCGCGTGATCCAGACCTTGTCGTGACTTTGCACGTAATCGAGAAAGCGCGCCAGCGCCGCCGCCCGCCCCGGACGGCCCACGATGCGGCAATGCAGGCCGATGGAGAGCATTTTCGGCTGGTTCAGGCCATCCGGATCGCCCTCCGCATACAGCACGTCGAAGGCGTCTTTCAGATAATCGAAGAACTGGGTGCCCGAGTTGAAACCCTGCATGGCGGCGAAGCGCATGTCGTTGGTGTCGAGCGTGTACGGTACCACCAGGTGCGGCGTGACGCCGCCCGCGTGCTCGACCCGCTGCCAGAACGGCAGGTCGTCGCCGTAGTGGTCGGCGTCGTAGGCAAAGCCGCCATGCTCGACCACCAGGCGGCGCGTGTTGGGCGAGTCGCGCCCGGTGTACCAGCCCAGCGGGGCGGACCCGGTCAGTTCGCGCATGATCCGCACCGCTTCAGCCATGTGGGCGCGTTCGGTCGCTTCGTCCACGTTCTGGTAGGAGATCCACTTCAGGCCGTGGCAGGCGATTTCGTGGCCGAGTTGCCCGAACGCGGCCACCGCCTCCGGGTTGCGCTTGAGCGCCATGGCCACGCCGAACACGGTCAGCGGCAGCTTGCGCTCTTCAAACATGCGCAGCAGGCGCCACAAGCCGGCGCGCGAACCGTATTCGTAGAGCGATTCCATGCTCATGTGGCGCATGGGAAAGGCCGCGGCGCCGATGATTTCGGACAGAAAGGTTTCGGAGGCGGCGTCGCCATGCAGCACATTGTTTTCGCCGCCCTCTTCGTAGTTGAGCACGAATTGCAGCGCCACCCGCGCCTGGCCCGGCCATTGCGGATGGGGCGGCGTGCGCCCGTAGCCGGTCAGGTCGCGTGGATAGTTGTCGTAAGTCGTCATGGGCAGGCTCGGGATGGAAACAGGTGCATGGAGGGTATAGTCCCCATCATATAGTGGCGTTCGCATGCCGGTATATGATCAGCCGGATAACATGCCTCATTTTGATCATATAGGAAGGATTATGGGAAAACTTAGTACGCACGTGCTTGACACGACGCAAGGCAAACCCGGGAACGGCGTGGTAGTCGAACTGTACGCGGTCACGCCCGGCGCGCGCACCCTGATCAAGACCGTCACCACCAACCGCGACGGCAGGATCGACACGCCCCTGCTCGAAGGCGATGCCATGCTGGCCGGGCGCTACGAACTGGTGTTTGCCGCCGGCGACTATTTTGCCGCCCAGGGCGTGACGCTGCCGGAACCGCGCTTCATCGACCAGGTGACCCTGGCCTTCGGCATCGCCGATCCGACCCAGAATTATCATGTGCCGCTGGTGGTGACGCCGTGGTCGTATTCGACTTACCGGGGCAGCTGAACGTCGAACAGAACCGTGCAGCCGGCAAAAACTTGCTATTCTTGGGCAGAAAGCTCCAGGAGAGAAAATGTCACTGCACATCGTTCACTTTATCGGCCCGATCAATCACAGCGCGGTGTGCAGCGTCCGCAACCTCTGCCTGCAAGCGCTGCAAAGCGGCGCCAGCGAGATCGAGCTGCACATGTCGACCGAAGGCGGCAACATGACCGCCGGCTTCGCGCTGTACTTCTTCCTCAAGTCGCTGCCCCTGCCGCTGACCACCCACAATATCGGCAGCGTCGAATCGGTCGGCGTGGTGATTTTCCTCGCCGGCGGCAAGCGCTATGCATGTCCGGGCACGCGCTTCCTGGTCCATCCACTGCACTGGGGCTTCGGTAGCCTGGTCGCGGCCGATCATTCGCGCGTGAGCGAGTGGCGCGACTGCCTCGATTTCGATGCCGAGCGCTATGCCTGCATTTTCGAGGAAGCAACCAGGGCGGCCGGGGTGCAGGATGATATCCGTACCAATCTGTTCGGCAACGCGCGCATCTACGACGCCACGCAGGCGGTGGCAGCAGGCATCATCCACAAGGCGGTGCAGGCGCGCCTGCCGGGCGCGGGGACGACCTCGCACTGGTGGAACGGCTGAGGTCATGAAAAGTTGCCGCACTACGTGACGCACTACGTGGCGCACATAACTCTGGTCAAACTTGCACGGAAACGGACCTTGACTTAAAATCAGCAGCTCTGCGGTTGCCGTTGCGGCGACCCACCATTCTGGGCTTGGCCCACTCAAGATGCTCCCCTGCTCTTCTACCACTGCCGCACGCTGACCCTTGGATACCGTGTCACCCTGGGTGCTTGTCGCCGCGCTGGTCTTCCTGATCCTGTGTTCGGCCTTTTTCGCCATGGCGGAAACGGCGCTCATGGCCGCCAACAAATTTCGCCTGCGCAGCCTGGCCAAGCGCGGCCATCGCGGCGCCCTCACCACCTTGTGGCTGCTGGAGCGCACCGACAAGCTGCTCTCGCTGATCCTGATCGCCAATACCCTGGTCAACGCCATGGCGACGGTGCTGGCGACCGCGATTGCGATTGTGCTGTTCGGCTATGAAGAGAGCGTGATCGTGATCGCCATCGCGCTGCTGGTGTTCGTGCTGATTGTGTTCGCCGAAATCGCGCCCAAGTTCATCGGCGCCACCTATCCCGAAACCATCTCCCTGATCGCCAGTACCCTGCTGAAACCGCTGATGGCGGTGGCCAAGCCGCTGATCTGGTTCGTCAACCTGTTTGTGCGCCTGTTCCTCACCATTTTGCGCGTCAAGCCGGCCGACAGCGCCGCCCAGAACCGCGTCTCGCCCGACGAATTGCGCGCCATCGTGCTCGAAGGCGGCAATTTCATTCCACAAAAGCATAAAAGCATCCTGCTCAACCTGTTCGACCTGGACACCACCTCGATCGAAGACATCATGACCCCGCGCGCCCAGATCGAGGCGCTCAACCTGGCCGTGCCGGTCGCCGAGCTCAAGGCCCAGCTGACCCGCTGCTATCACAACAAGCTGCCGGTGTATGAAGGCGAGATCAACCACATCATCGGCATCCTGCACGTGCGCCATGCGATCGCCCTGCTCAACGAGGAAGACGAACTGACCATCGGCCATTTCCGTGGACTCCTTACAACACCGTACTTCATTCCGCAGGACACCAGCGTCTTTACTCAGCTACAATATTTTCAAGAAAACAAAGAACGCCTCGGCATCATCGTCGACGAGTACGGCGAAGTGCAGGGCCTGGTCACACTCGACGATATCATCGAGGAAATGATCGGCGACTTCACCACCTCGGCGCCCGGTACGGCCCCCGGCGACAATGTCGGCTGGGATGCGCGCGGCGAATGTTTATTGCAAGGCACGGCGCCCCTGCGCGAGATCAATAAACGCCTGGGGCTGGCGTTTCCGCTGGACGGCCCCAAGACCGTCAACGGACTCATGCTGGAGCAATTGCAGGAAATTCCCGAGGGCCCGATCAGCCTGAAAATCGGCAACGTGGCGATCGAAGTCATCCAGGTGCAAAACCAGGCGATCAAGGTCGTCAAGCTGACCCGCCCGCCGGCGCGCTGAGACAGTCCCTAATCAGACTGTCACCAACAATTCCACTCCAGCCACAGAAGTTCTAAATGGCAACGCAACGTTCCATTTTGCCTACGTGGTATGGTTGCCTCCCCCATGCAGCAAACACTTTACAAATGTGATGCTCGGAGGCATGATCCAAGGCAGTTCGCCGCAACAGTCATTACTGGACGGCGCTTTGTCGTTTCCCGTACTCTTAAAACCAAGCGCGCATATGGCTGCAGTCCTCCCCAACACGACCCCCGGAACCCCGATGCCGGGCCTGGCCCGCGCCTTGATGCAGGCGGGCCGCCTGAGCGCGCAGCAAGCCGATTCGCTGCACAAGAAATCGCTGGCGGACAAGAGTCCCTTCATCGATACGCTACTGCTGACGGGCACCTTCGACTCGCGCACCCTGGCCGCCTTTTGCGCGGAAACCTTCGGCTACCCGCTGATGGACTTGCAGAGCTTTAATGTCGACGCCCTGCCGGCCAACGCCATCGACGGCAAGCTGATGCAGAGCCAGCGCGTGATCGCCCTGGCCAAGCGCGGCAACAAGATGTCGGTGGCGATTTCCGACCCGACCAATATCCAGGCACTCGACCAGATCAAGTTCCAGAGCGAAGCGTCGGTCGAGCCGGTGATCGTGCTGCACGACGTGCTGCTGGCGCTGCTGGCCAACCTGGGCCGCAACGCCGAAACCAGTCTCGCCGACATGGTGGGCGACCAGGAAGAAATCCAGTTCGGCGAGGACGACGCGCCGGCCCCGGTGGTCGACCAGGGCGCGGCCGACATCGAAGACGCGCCGATCGTCAAGTTCCTCAACAAGATCCTGACGGACGCGATCAACCTGGGCGCGTCCGATATCCACTTCGAACCGTTCGAAAAATTCTACCGCATCCGCCTGCGCGTGGACGGCATGCTGCGCGAGCATGCGCAGCCGCCGATCACCATCCGCGACAAGCTGGTCTCGCGCATCAAGGTGCTCTCCAAGCTCGACATCTCCGAAAAACGCGTGCCGCAGGATGGCCGCATGCGCCTGATCCTGTCGCCGACCAAGGCGATCGACTTCCGGGTCAGCACCTGCCCCACCCTGTTCGGCGAAAAGACCGTCATGCGTATTCTCGACGCCACCCAGGCCCAGATGGGCATCGACGCGCTCGGCTACGATCCGGACCAGAAGGAATTGCTGCTCGAAGCGATCCAGCGCCCGTACGGCATGGTGCTGGTGACCGGCCCGACCGGTTCCGGCAAGACGGTGTCGCTGTACACCTGCCTGAACGTGATCAACAAGCCGGGCATCAATATTTCGACCGCGGAAGACCCGGCCGAGATCAACTTGCCCGGCGTGAACCAGGTCAACATCAACGACCGCTCCGGCCTGACCTTCCCGGTCGCGCTCAAGTCCTTCCTGCGCCAGGATCCGGACATCATCATGGTCGGCGAGATCCGCGACCTGGAAACGGCCGACATCGCCATCAAGGCGGCGCAAACGGGCCACATGGTGTTCTCGACCCTGCACACCAACGATGCGCCGTCGACCCTGACGCGCCTGATGAACATGGGCGTGGCGCCGTTCAACATCGCCTCGTCGGTGATCATGATCACGGCGCAGCGCCTGGCGCGGCGCCTGTGCACCTGCAAGAAACCGGTCGAGACCAGCCGCGAAATCCTGCTCGCGGCCGGCTTCAAGGACGACGAGCTGGAAGGCGGCTGGAAGCCCTACGGTCCGGTCGGCTGCGACCGCTGCATGGGCGGCGGCTACAAGGGACGGGTTGGTATCTACCAGATCATGCCGATTACCCCGGCGATCGAAAAAATCATTCTGGCGCACGGCAATTCGATGGAAATCGCCGCGCAATCGGAGCTGGAGGGCGTCAAATCGCTGCGCCGCTCCGGCCTGATGAAAGTAAAGCAAGGCTTGACCAGTCTTGAAGAAGTTCTCGGCTGCACCAACGAATAGGAAAATACAGTATGGCACTCGCTCAAACCAAAACCGCCGCCGCCGTCAAGGAGTCGGTCTACGCCTGGGAAGGCAAGGACAAGACCGGCAAGACCGTGCGCGGCGAACTGCGCGCCGGGGGCGAAGCCGTGGTCAACGTGACCTTGCGGCGCCAGGGTGTGATGGTGACCAAGGTAAAGAAAAAGCGCTATCGCAGCGGTAAGAAAATCACCGACAAGGACATTTCCCTGTTCACCCGCCAGCTGGCCACGATGATGAAGGCCGGCGTGCCGCTGCTGCAATCGTTCGACATCGTCGGCAAGGGCCACTCGAATCCATCGATGTCCAAGCTGATCATGGAACTGCGCGGCGACATCGAAACCGGTACCAGCCTGAACAATGCTTTCCGCAAGTATCCGCTCTACTTCGACCCGCTGTTCTGCAACCTGGTCGGCGCCGGCGAACAGGCCGGTATTCTGGAAGACCTGCTCACGCGCCTGGCGATCTACAAGGAAAAGACCCTGGCCATCAAGGCCAAGATCAAGTCCGCGCTGATCTATCCGGTGTCGATCCTGGGGATCGCGTTCATCGTCACGGCCGTGATCATGATCTGGGTGGTGCCGGCGTTCAAGACCGTGTTCGAGAGCTTCGGCGCCAACTTGCCGACCCCGACCGTCATCGTGATGGATATTTCGGACTTCTTTGTCTCGTACTGGTGGGCGATTTTCGGCTCCCTGTTCGCCGGCCTGTACTTCTTCTTCCAGGCCTGGCAGCGCTCGGCCAAGATGCAGCGTTTCATGGACCTGACCCTGCTCAAGGCGCCGATCTTCGGCTCGGTGATCCGCAAGGCGGCGATCGCGCGCTGGACCCGCACCCTGGCCACCATGTTCGCGGCCGGCGTGCCGCTGGTCGAAGCGCTCGACTCGGTCGGCGGCGCCGCCGGCAATGCCCTGTACATGGAAGCGACCAAGAAAATCCAGAACGAGGTCAGCACCGGTACCAGCCTGACCGTGGCGATGCAGAACGCCAATGTGTTCCCGCCGATGGTCACCCAGATGGTGGCCATCGGGGAAGAATCGGGCGCGCTCGATTCGATGCTGGCCAAGGTGGCCGGCTTCTTCGAAGATGAAGTCGACGAAGCGGTCGCGTCCCTGGCCTCGCTGATGGAACCGCTGATCATGGTGATCCTGGGCGTGCTCATCGGCGGCCTGGTCGTCGCCATGTACCTGCCGATCTTCAAACTGGGCGCGGTGGTGTAATCGCCCGGCCGCAGGCACGCGCGCTTTCATGTGCGTGTGCCTGCCATCGTGTGCAGCGACTTTGCAGCAGGTGCTCATTCATTTGGAGTGCCTCTGCATTATTGCAATGTGGTTTCTGGCGCCTGGCGCAAAATGCTGCAGGCACTACAGTCAGTTCCAAAAGAAAAACCCTCACTTGGAGGGTCTTGTATCAAGGTCTGAGCATCCGGTCTACCAGATGGGCCAAGAAGTCCCGTTGTGTTGGGAGAAACATTCGGACATAGATCGTATCGCCCTTGACTTCATAAATTACCGTTACGCCTTCGACCATTCTTTGTCTGACGACCAACTCTAAAGTTGCACACTCATCCGGAACAACACCGGCCAGAGGATACTGCTTCATTTGTGCAAACAGATCGTTGAAGGATTGCTTGAACTGGTCAAATCGCGCAGCGGAATGCGTGTTCTTAAACCCCGCTCTTATCTCATTAAAATCAGTTCTGGCACTATCAAGAACAATAATTTTAGTCATTCGTCCCTATCCATCTCGTCCAGGAAATCGTCCTCCGAAACAAACTTGCCTTCTGCGATTTCTTTGGTGCCGAGTGCAAGCAACTTCATGAACGACATTCGCTCTTCGTTCAACTTCCTCTGCTCGATAGCCTCTTTATAGCTCTTGATACTGATGACCACCATCTTCGCTTCGCCGTTCTGGGTGATGATCATGGGACCTGTGTCCTCTTCGTCAAATTGTCGGACGATCTCGGTCGTGTGGGACTTGAGGTAGGAGATTGGCTTGATTCGGTCAGTGATATCCATCGTGCGTTCCTGGTTGGATGCAGACTAATGGACTAATTATAGTCCGAATTTAATCCACTTCAACGTCTGTCAACGCATGGGCGAGTCTCCCGAGCCCCACGGCGAATTTTGCAGGGCGATGCCGCTGCGCCGCATCAGCCAGCGGCGCAGCGGCGCGTCGACGCGCTGGTCCAGCAGCCAGCACAGCGGCAACAGCACGCCGGCGAAGACCAGCCCGGCCATGGCCATGAGCGCGGGCGACGGCGCTGCCAGCAGCTGGACCAGCGCGCCGTTGACCAGCCTCCCCAGCGGCACATGCAACACATACAGCGGATACGAGATGGCGCCCAGCAGCGCGCAGGCCCGCGCCGCGCGGCCCGACACCCGGCAGCCCATCGCCAGGTAAATCAGCATGGGAAAGGCCAGGGTCACGGCCGCGAGATCGAACCAGGGGCGCAGCGGCGCCGGCGGGCGCGCCAGCAGCACGGCCAGCAAACCGGCCAGCACCAGCGTGCCGCACAGCCAGGCTCTAGCGCCGTGGCGCAGCGGCGCCCGGCAGCCGCTGTTGAAATAGCGTAGCAGCGCAACGCCGGCAAAAAATCCGTAGCCCACCCGGCACAGGCCGACGTACATGGTGGCGGGCGAATAGCCGCCGTGCAGGCCCTGGCCGGGCGCCGCCTGCAAGGCCAGCGCCAGGCCCAGCGCCGAGGCCAGCATGAGGGCCGCCAGCAGCGCGCTGCCCAGATAGCGCAGCACGGCCGCATACGCCAGGTTCGCGCCCAGCTCGAAGAACAGGGACCAGGCCGGCGAATTGAGCGGAAACAGGTTCGGCTCCGACAGCAGCGGCAGCAGCAGCGCGGCGGCCAGCAGCACCAGCGGCAGGGGCGTCGCCAGCGAGGGCGGCAGCAGTCCCAGCAGCGCGGCGGCGACCGGAATCAAGCCGATCAGGCTGCCCAGCAGGTAGAGCGGATACAGGCGGATCAGACGCAGCAGCGCGAAACGGGCCGGCGCCAGGCCGCCGCGCAGGCGCGCCTCGTAGGCGTTGGCCACCACCACGCCGCTGAGCACGAAGAACAGATCGACCGCCAGATAACTCTGCGGAATGGTCCACTCGCCCCAAAAGTAGCCGGTATGGCGCCACATGACAATCAGCGCGGCCACCCCGCGCAATCCATCGAGCAAGTGGAAGTAGTGCTCTTTGGTAACCATAGGGACCTCGAACCGATACGCATGCGGACCTCCAGTATCGGTGGGCGCCGCCGCTGGCTATCCAAATGCGACAAGATCGGCCTTGCGCCCGGTCAGAAGGCCATCGTCCTTCCCCAAAGCGGGTGAAACCCCCTAAAATAGATTGTTGTACAGAACTGCTTGATCAATTCATAACGTGGAGCATCATGCTACCGGAAACACTTTTGTTCGCCGTCCCCGGCTCCCTGGGCCCGGCCCTCGTCGCCGGCCTGTTCGGTCTGCTGATCGGCAGCTTCCTGAATGTCGTCATCTACCGTCTCCCCAAGATGATGGAGCGCGACTATAACGATTACCTTGCGGGCGAATTCGGCTGCGGCTGCGGCACCCGCAAGGCGCATGCCGACACCTTCAACCTGATGGTGCCGCGCTCGGCCTGCCCGCATTGCGGACACCAGATCGGTGCGCTGGAAAACATCCCGGTGATCAGCTACCTGATGTTGGGCGGCAAGTGCAAAGGCTGCAAGGCCCCGATTTCGCCGCGTTATCCGATCATCGAACTGGCGACGGGCCTGCTGTCGGCCCTGCTGGTGTGGACCTTCGGCAGCGGGTATGCCGGGCTGGCGACGCTGGTGTTCCTGTACCTGCTGATCGCGATGACCTTCATCGACGCCGACACCCAGCTGCTGCCCGACGAGCTGACCTATCCGCTGCTGTGGATCGGCCTGCTGCTCAATACGCAGGCCCTGTTCGTACCGCTGCAGGACGCCGTCATCGGCGCGGCGGTCGGTTACCTGGCGCTCTGGTCGGTGGCGACCCTGTACGAGAAGCTGCGCGGCCAGGTCGGCATGGGCCACGGCGACTTCAAGCTGCTGGCCGCGCTCGGCGCCTGGATGGGCTGGAGCGTGCTGCCGAGCGTGATCCTGATTTCGTCGGCAGTCGGCTCGGTGGTCGGCATCTGCCTGATCGTGTTCGGCGGGCGCGAGCGCAATGTGAAGATTCCCTTCGGCCCTTACCTGGCGGCCGCCGGCCTGATCGTGATGCTGTACGGCAAACAGATCGCCGCCGTGACCGATGTCGTGGTCAAGCACTGGGTCCAGTAAGTGAACAGCGCGTCACATAGCGCGTCGCATGGCGGCAAGTTCAGCGTCGGCCTGACCGGCGGCATCGGCTGCGGCAAGACGGCCGTCTCGGACCGCTTCGCCGCGCTGGGCGCGAGCATCATCGATACCGATCTCATCGCGCACAGCTTGAGCGCCCCCGGTGGCGCCGCCATGGATGCCCTGCTGCACGAGTTCGGCCCGGCCTTCGTGACCGCCGACGGCGCCCTCGACCGCGTGCGCATGCGCGAGCTGGTGTTTTCCGACCCGGCCGCCAAGGCGCGCCTGGAAGCGATCCTGCATCCGCGCATCCGCGCCGCCACCGCCGCGGCGGCCCTGGTCGCGCGCGGACCCTATCTGATCTACGTGGTGCCGCTGCTGGTCGAGTCCGGCGGCTGGCGCGAGCGGGTCGACCGCGTGCTGGTCATCGATTGCCCAGAGGAAATGCAAATCGCGCGCGTGATGCGCCGCAACGCCATGAGCGAAGCCCAGGTGCGCGCCATCATGGCCACCCAGGCCAGCCGCGCCGAACGGCTGGCGGCGGCCGACGACGTGGTCAGCAACGATGGCGGCCTGGAGGCCCTGGACCGTCAAATTGCTCTATTGCATGCCCAATATCTGGCATTTTGCGGGAGAATGGCACGATAACCGGTGCGGCGTTTGTAATTTTGCGTCGCTTGGTTCAGAATCACGGGATTCTTCTCCTGCCATGTAAAGGGATGTCATTTTGATCGTCTACGAATACCCTTTCAACGAGCGCATACGCACGTTGTTGCGGCTGGAAGACCTGTATGAGAAGTTCAAGTTCTTTGTGCACCAGGAACATGCAATGCAGCATCACGTCGCCCTGGCCACCATTTTCGACATGCTCGAAGTGGCCGGCCGCGCCGATCTCAAGAGCGACCTGCTGCAGGAACTCGAACGCCAGAAGCAAAGCTTGCTGAGCTACCGGTCCAATCCGAACGTGGCCGCCGACATGCTCGACGCCGTCCTGCTCGAAGTCGAAACCGTCAGCGCCGCGCTGGTCGCGGCCCAGGGCAAGACCGGCCAGAACGTGCGCGACAACGAATGGCTGATGAGCATTCGCGGCCGCACCATCATTCCCGGCGGTGCCTGCGAATTCGACCTGCCGTCCTACTACGCCTGGCAAAAGCGCCCGGCCGAACAGCGCTTCAACGACATCGTCAACTGGTTCGCCCCGCTGGCGCCCCTGTTCGACGCCCTGGCCCTGGTGCTGCGCCTGCTGCGCGACTCGGGCGGCCCGGTCAAGATGATCGCCATCGCCGGCAGCTACCAGCAAATGCTCCAAGGCAAGGTCTACCAGATGCTGCGCCTGACCATGGATGAGGCGATGGGGGCGATCCCCGAGATTTCCGCCAACAAGTACATGTTGTGGGTGCGTTTCACCACGCAGGGCGGGGATCTGAAACCCAAGCCGCTGGAAGAAGACGTCCCGTTCGAGCTCACGCTCTGTAATTTTTAACCATTGATGTTGCCATGACCGTCGTCAGCTGCCCCACCTGTGCCAAAAAGGTCGAATGGACCGAGGCCAACAAGTTCCGCCCCTTCTGTTCCGAACGCTGCAAACAGATCGACCTGGGCGCCTGGGCCGAAGAGAAATACACCATCCCCGGCGCCGCCCCGTCCGACCCTCTGCTCGACGACGACAACCTGCCGCAGTAGCGTCGCGTTCGCCACAGCGGCGCCAAAGCGCTTACAATGGGGGACCTTCCCCACCTTGCAAAGGATGCAACACCATGTCAATGCCACGGGCATCCCGATGAGACTCGACCGTTTCATCAAAGAGCGCATGGAAGAA
The DNA here is from genome assembly GCF_011682145.1 of Massilia mucilaginosa. Classification (GTDB taxonomy): domain Bacteria; phylum Pseudomonadota; class Gammaproteobacteria; order Burkholderiales; family Burkholderiaceae_D; genus Telluria_A; species Telluria_A mucilaginosa. The sequence goes on along the minus strand of NZ_WHJH01000002.1, from coordinate 276,339 downwards.
ATCCTCACCGAGTGGCAGGCGTTCGCCCAGACCCTGCTGCCGGCGGCCAGCCAGATGACCGACCTGGCACTGCGCGACCACGCGCGCCAGATCCTGCAGGCGATCGCGCTCGACATCGAAACCTCGCAGAATCCGCAGCAGCAGATCGCCAAGTCGCAGGGCCGCGCGCCCGACACCGACGACGGCGAAAGCGCGGCCTCGATCCACGGCGCGCTGCGCCAGGCCAGCAACTTTTCCCTGCTCCAGCTGAGCGCCGAATTCCGCGCCCTGCGCGCCACCGTGCTGCGCCTGTGGCTGCCGCAGGTCCGACGCATGACCTCCGACGTGGCCGACGAAATGGTGCGCTTTAACGAAGCCATCGACCAGGCCCTGGCCGAATCGGTGGTGACCTATTCGGCGCGCGCCGACCACATGCGCGAACTGTTCCTGGCCATTCTCGGGCACGACCTGCGCGCGCCGCTGTCGAGCATGTCGATGGCGGGCGACCTGCTCAGCCGCAAACAGGTCGACCCGGCCCAGGCCGCCGAAATCGGCGCCAGGGTCAAGCGCGGTTCCCGCCTGATGAGCAGCATGGTCGACGACCTGATCGGCTACACCCGCACCCAGCTCGGCGGCGGCATGCCGACCGTGCTGCGCGAGGTCGATCTGGGCGACGTCTGCCGCGCCGCGCTGGCCGACGCCCACGCCACCCATCCGGCCACCCGTTTCGAGATCGAGGCCGACCAGGACATCCAAGGCCAGTACGACGCCGTGCGCCTGCACCAGCTGCTGACCAACCTGATGGTCAACGCCGCCCAGTACGGCACGCGCGGCACCGCCGTGCGCATCGTCGCGCGCGCCCATCCCGACGCGGTGACGGTGGCTGTGACCAATGACGGCCCGGTGATTCCGCCCTCGGCGCTGGAGAGCATTTTCAGCCCGCTGATTCAATTGCCCGGCGACGGCGAAGCCGAGGAACGGCCGCGCACCAGCCTGGGACTGGGTTTGTTCGTCGCGCGCGAAATCGCGGTGGCGCATGGCGGCACCCTGACGGTGAGCTCCAGCGCGGAGTGCGGCACCACGTTCACGGCGCACTTGCCGCGCGCGCCGAAGGCGCAGCTGGCCAACGCCTGAGCCGGCGCCGGCGGGGGCGTCAAGCCCCGTAGCGGCTCATGAACAAGCCTTCGGTATCGATCTCGGGCGCGCGTCCCGACACCAGGTCGGCCAGCACCCGCGCCGAACCGCACGACATGGTCCAGCCCAGGGTGCCGTGTCCGGTATTGAGAAACAGGTTGCGATAGCGGGTCGGCCCGATCACCGGGGTGCCGTCCGGTGTCATCGGACGCAGTCCGCACCAGAAGGTGGCCTTCTCCACATCGCCCCCGCCCGGAAACAGCTCGCTCACCGCATGCACCAGGGTGGCGCGGCGCGCGTCGTGCAGGCGCAGGTCGTAGCCGGCGATTTCGGCCGTGCCGCCCACCCGGATCCGCTCGCCCAGGCGCGTGATGCCGACCTTGTAGGTTTCTTCCATGATGGTCGACTCGGGCGCGCTGGCGGCGTCGACGATCGGCAAGGTGATCGAATAGCCCTTGACCGGATACACCGGTATCTTGATCCCCAAAGGCGCCAGCATCAGCGGCGAATAGCTCCCCAGCGCCATCACGAAGGCATCGGCCTTGAGTTCCCCCAGCGAGGTATCGACCGCCGTGACGGCGCCGCCCTCGTGCAGCAGGCGGCGGATCTGGACGCCGTTGCGGAAAACCACGCCCGCCTCAAGCGCCATCCGCGCCAGCGCCTGGGTGAACTTGAAGCAGTCGCCGGTTTCGTCGCCCGGCAGGTGCAGGCCGCCGACGATCTTGCCGCGCACCCGCGCCAGCGCCGGCTCCACCGCTTCGCAGCCGAGCGCGTCGAGCAGCGCATGCGGCACGCCGTAGCGCTGGAGGACCGCGATGTCGTCCTGCGCTTCATCGAGCTGGCGCGGATTGCGGAACACCTGCAAGGTACCCTTGCTGCGGTGGTCGTAGGCGATCCCGGTCTCCTTGCGCAGCGCAATGAGCGAATCGCGGCTGTACTCGGCCAGGCGCACCATGCGGCTCTTGTTGACGGCGTAGCTGGCCGGATTGCAGTTGCCCAGCATCTGGAACAGCCAGCGCCACATGCGCGGATCGAACGAAGGGCGGATCACCAGCGGGCTGTGTTGCATGGCCAGCCAGCGCAGGGCTTTCATCGGGATGCCCGGCGCGGCCCACGGCGCGGCCATGCCCGACGAGACTTCGCCGGCGTTGGCGAAACTCGTTTCCAGCGCGGCGCCGTCCTGGCGCTCGATGACAGTCACTTCGTGGCCGGCCCTGGCCAGAAAATAGGCCGACGTGGTACCGACCACGCCACTACCGAGCACAATAATTTTCACGGACTTCCTTGCGGTGCGTTGGTTTGCCGGAGCGGCAAAATACGGTGGCGAAAAAGCTTACGGGTAGCGCACCTGGTCGAGGCAGGCGAGCAGCGGAATGGTGGCCGGCAGCAGCGGCGAGACGCCGACCACGCCCTGCCACGCAAAGGCCTGCCCTTCCAGGCTTTGCGGTTCGCCCCGCCACTCGCGGCTGATAAAGAAGTGCAGGCGCACATGCGCGTGTTCGTACACGTGCTCGACCCCGCACCATTCGCTCGCGCTCAGGATATGAACGCCAAGCTCCTCGACGAATTCGCGTTTGAGCGCGTCGAGCAGGGCTTCGCCGCTTTCCACTTTCCCACCAGGGAATTCCCAATAGCCGTCGTACGGTTTGCCGGCCGGACGCTGGCCAAGCAGCACGTCGCCATTCGGTTTCATCAAAATGCCGACCGCGACATCGATCGGTTTTTTGGTCTTGATGTCGTTCATTCCGGCAGCCTTCCCGCGTAGTCGCGCGCGAACTGCCACGCCACCCGGCCCGAGCGCGAACCGCGCAGCAGAGCCCATTGCAGCGCTTCCGGGCGAGCTGCTTCGATCTGCTGCGCGCTGCAGCCGAAACTGGCCAGCCAGTGCGCCGCGATGTCGAGGTAGTCGTCCTGCTTGAACGGATAGAACGACAGCCACAGGCCGAAGCGCTCGGACAGCGAAATGCGCTCTTCCACCGTTTCGCCCGGATGCAGGTCGCCGTCGGCACCATGCTTGTAGCTGGCGTTGTCGCTGGTTTTTTCCGGCAGCAGGTGGCGCCGGTTCGAGGTGGCGTAGATCAGCACATTGTCCGACTGCGCCGCGATACTGCCGTCGAGCGCCACCTTGAGCGCCTTGTAACCGGCCTCGCCTTCTTCGAACGAGAGGTCGTCGCAAAAGATGATGAAGCGCTCGGGACGTCCCGCCACCAGGTCGACGATATCGGGTAGTTCGGCCAGGTCGGCCTTGTCGACTTCGATCAGGCGCAGGCCGTCGGCGGCGAATTCGTTCAAACACGCCTTGATCAGCGACGACTTGCCGGTCCCGCGCGCGCCGGTCAGCAGCACGTTGTTGGCCGGGCGCCCCTGCACGAACTGGCGCGTGTTGCGCTCGATCTGCTGCTTTTGCGGCCCCACGTTATGCAGGTCCGACAGCGCGATGGTCGCCGCGTGCTGCACCGGCTGCAGGTAATTGACGTTGCTGCCGGGGCGCTTGCGCCAGCGGAAAGCGACACCAAGGCGCCAGTCGGGCTCGCGCGGGCAGGCCGGCGGCAGCACCGCCTCGACCCGCTGCAGCAGGGCCTCGGCGCGGCGCAGGAATTGTTCGAGTGGCGTCGTCAAGGCGCGACTCAGGAACGGTAGTCGGCGTTGATGGTCACGTACTCGTGCGACAGGTCGCAGGTCCAGACGGTGGCGCTGTGGGCGCCGCGCCCGAGGCGCACGCGCACCGTGATTTCGCTCTTTTGCATCACGCGCTGGCCGTCCGCTTCCTGGTAGGCCGGATTGCGCCCGCCGCTTTTGGCCACCAGCACATCGTCGAGGTAGAGATCGAGGCGGGTCACGTCGAGGTCGTCCACGCCGGCGTAGCCGATCGCGCACAGGATGCGGCCCAGGTTCGGGTCGGACGCGAAGAACGCGGTTTTCACCAGCGGCGAATGGGCGATCGAGTAGGCGATCTTGCGGCACTCTTCCATGTTGCCGCCCTCTTCCACCGTGACGGTGATGAACTTGGTGGCGCCTTCGCCGTCGCGGATGATCATCTGCGCCAGCGAACGGGCGATGTCGGTCACCGCGGTTTTCAGTTCGGCGTACTCGGTCGAATCGGTGTTGGCAATGGCCAGGCTGCCGGTGCCGGTGGCGATCAGCATGAAGGAATCGTTGGTCGAGGTGTCGCCGTCGATGGTGATGCAGTTGAACGAATGGTCGGCCGCGTGCTTGACCAGTTCATTCAAGACCTCTTGCGAGACCTTGGCGTCGATCGCCAGGTAGCCGAGCATGGTGGCCATGTTCGGGCGGATCATGCCGGCCCCTTTGCTGATGCCGGTCATGGTCACGCTGTGGCCGCAGATGTCGACCGTGCGCGAGGCCGCCTTCGGCTGGGTGTCGGTGGTCATGATCGCCTCGGCGGCGTTGAACCAGTTGTCGGCTTTCAGGTTGCCGATGGCGGCCGGCAGCGCGCCGACGACTTTGTCGACCGGCAGCGGCTCGAGGATCACGCCGGTCGAAAACGGCAGGATCTGGTGCGGCTCGCAGGCGAGCAGCTTGGCCAGCGCGGCGCAGGTGGCGTTGGCGCTGGCAAGACCGGTCTCGCCGGTGCCGGCGTTGGCGTTGCCGGTGTTGACCACCAGCGCGCGGATCGGCGCGCCGCCGGCGGCCACCGCCGCCAGATTGGCTTTGCTGACCTGCACCGGCGCGGCGCAGAAACGGTTGGTGGTGAACACGCCGGCCACGGTGGCCGTGTCGGCCAGCTTCATCACCAGGATGTCCTTGCGGTTGGGCTTCTTGATGCCGGCTTCGGCAAAACCGATCTCGATCCCGTTGACGGGCTTCAGGTCGGCGGCGACGGGCAGAGGGGAATTAACGGCCATGGCGGATTCTCTAGCAGTGAAGTGGGAAGCCGCTATTGTAACGCTTGAAACGATATGCGGGATGCAACTGCAACGCACCCGCCCCGTCAAGCTGGATGGCAGCTAAAGCAATATTGAAATACCAGGCACGGCCAGGAAGCGGATATGGGTTCTTTCGCCATCAGCCACACTGATCTCTTGCGTTTTCGCAGACCGCAAAGAGTTGCACACTGTCATTATTTCCCTGCCATGGATGCGGTTCATGGCGCCATCCGGCCTTGAAAGGGACATCATGACGACATTTGCGCGCATTTCCCGGGGCACCCGCTCCTTCTTCGCACTGGCCTGCCTGTCGGCGGCCTTGTGCAGCCATGCCGCCGCCCCGGCCGCAACGGACAATCCGCCGGCGGATGCGGAAACGCGCGTGCACGAAGCGATCAGGCAGGAAACCGCGCGCTATCTGATGGCGGGCGACTTCCAGCGTCTCGAAGCGCTGTACCGCACCCTGAACCACGCCGGCCAGCGCACCCCGAGCGGGCTGTGGAAACTGGCCATCTTCTACAACCAGCTGCGCCGCTTCGGCACCCAGACCACCGACACGGATTATTGGGAGGCGGTGGAAGAGCAGGCGCGCGAATGGCAGGCCGGCTATCCGAAGTCGGTGCCGGCACGCCTGTTCGGCGTGTACCTGCAACTGGGCCGGCTGCACGTGGCGCGCGGCAGCGGCTTGTTCAGCAAGCTGCCGGAACAGCAGCGCGACGCCGTCTCGTACGGCGCCGAGGTGGCCATGCGCATACTGGAAAAAACCCGTCTCATGGCCGCCAGGGCCAACGATCCGGAATGGCACCGCGCCATGCTCAGCGTGGCGCCGTACGTGGACGGCATGTCCGCCGCCGGCTACCGCAAGAAGGTGCGCGAGGCGCTGGCGCGCCATCCGAACTATCACGCGGCCTATTTCACCGCGGCGCTGTACTCGCACCCGCGCTGGGGCGGCACGCCCGATGGCGTGGCGCGTCTGGCCCACGACGCCAGCCATGCCGCCGGCAAGGAGCAGCCGTCGATGTATGCGCGCATCTACTGGTTCATGGACCAGACCGAATATCACGGGCGCCTGTTCGACGCCGGGCGCGCCGACTGGCCGACCATGCGCGCCAGCTTCGACCACCTGGTCAGGCTGTATCCGGCCGCGTGGAACCTGAACGCATTCGCCTACTTTGCCTGCATGGCCAGGGATTACGCAGCCATGGACGCGATCCTGGCACGCATCGGCAGCGACCTGATCCCCGACGTGTGGGGCGACGATGGCGAGGCGACGCAGGCGCGCTGCGCGGCGCACCGGGCGCCAGGCGCGCCGGTCAACGTCATCCAGGCGGCGCTGCCGGGAGCGTGGAGCGGACTGAACGGAACGCCTCGCCAACTGGCGCAGGCCATGCCGGCCGTCCAATATGTTGCATATTCACCAGCACAGAAAATGCTTAATGACAAGTAAACACATTTGCCCGATAATGCTGAACATTATCTATTTGCCAATCTATTCCCAGTGAAAAAACTTCTCCTGTGCACGGCCCTGCTGGCCTCCTTCCCGGCCATGGCCGCCAACGCGACCGACAGCGCCAAGGCGCCCGCCGCCAAGATCGCGTCGAACATGGCCGAGGCCATGGAATCGGCCACATTCGAACTGGAACAGAGTTTCGGTATGGCCAAGGGCAATCCGATTCCCATCCTGGACAAGCTGGCGGTCTACGAGTTCAGCCCGCCGACCGCCGAGAAGCTGAAAAAAGTCTTCGGTTCGGCGCGTCCATACACGCTCACGCGCACGCCGGCCGCAGGCGGCATGATCGCTTTCGATTTCTCGGTGCCCGCGCACAATTACGCCGTCGTGAACGAACAAAGCTGGTCGTGGAGCGCGCTCAAGCTCAATATGCTCAGCGACGCGGCCGGCCGTACCCTGACCAGCACCGGCAGCTGGCCAGTGTTCGTGCTCGACAGTAAATCGGGCAAGATGACCGTCAACAACATCACCCTGGAAGGCAAGCAGACGCGCAACAGCGACGACGTCTGGATCGGCGCGGCGCGGGCCGATGCCAAGTCGATCGAGGTCAGCGGCAAGGACAAACCGTTCAGCATGAAGATGGAGAAGCTGTCGGTAACGTCCGTGGTTGAGCCGAACGGCAAGGACTACGACCTCGGTAGCGACTTGCGCATCGAGCTGATCACGGTCCTGGACGAAAAAATCGATGACTTGCGCGCATCCATGCGCATGAGCAAGCTCGACCTGAAAGCGTTCGAGCAATTAAGCAGTGATATCAGGAAAAAGACCAAGCCCGGCGCCGAGCCGAAGCTGGACGATTTCGGCCCGCAGATCAAGGCCTTCGCCAAGGGCATGTCGGCGCGCGGCACGGCCATCGAGCTGACCGAGATGAGCGTCGGCTACCTGGGTCACCGCGCGCTGTTGAAAGGCCGCTTCTCGCTGGGCAAGACGGTCGAGAAGGACTTCAAAACGACCGCCGCGCTGATCAAGAAAATGGATGCGCGCTTCGAGCTGCGCGTGCCGCTCGCGCTGGTGGCTGCCGTGACGCGCAAGATGACGGTGTCGCAGGCGGCCAAGCAGGCCGAAACGCCATCGCCCGAAGCGATCGACGCCACCGTCAAGTCGACCACCGACGTGTATGTGAACATGGCCGTCGATGCGGGCTATGCGCGGCTCGAGGGCGACGTGCTGGTGTCGATGCTCGACTACAAGGCGGGCCAGCTGAGCGTCAACGGCAAGGCCATCGCCCTGCCGGCCGGCGCGGGCAAGAAGCCGGCCGCCGGCGCCAGGAAACCGGCACGCCGCAGCAAGTGATCACCGGCTAAGCCCGAACAAGCCGCACGCAAGCGTCGCATCAAGCGGCGGCCATCGTCCGATGGCCGCCGCGTCCCCCTCTCCCCCGCGCCACGGCCGCTGTCGCTCCTGTTGCGTGCGCGGATCATCGAACCACGTCCAGACGGTGGTTCGCCAGCCTGGCCAGACGCTGCCCCACTGTCAGCCCGGCCCGCAACGCGCCACCGCCGGCCAGTTCAAGGCAGGCGTGCGCGCGCCGCATGGCCCTGACGCGCCACGGCTTGACGCCGCGGTGGATCGCAAGGATCAGGCCATCGCTGTCGAGAAACACGACATCGATCGCAAAGCGCATGAAGAAGGTGTGCATGTTGGAACAGGGCGCCAGCAACAGAGCCTCGTCCGGCGCCAGCGCGCGCCGCCCCAGCAAGCCGGCCAGGCGTGCGCCGAACGAGCGCGCCACCTTGATTCGCATGCCACGCACGTCGATGTAGTCATTATCCATGTTCATTTCTCCGGCTTGCCGCGGGCGGAAAGGACGCTGCGGGCGCCCCATGGCGTCCGCAGCCTCGTTCCTTTCAGTAAGTGCCCACCCGGCGCGACTTGGCCAGGCTAGGCTGAGGCGGCGCTACGGCAGCCAGATTGCGGTTCGAATTGGACCACACCTGCATGCACTCGGCACCGGTCCAGCTGGTCGCGTCGGGACAGACGCAATTGGTCCCTGCAAGATGGCTGTTGGCAGGACATGGCTTGTCCGAGCGCTGGACGATCAGCCCCGCCCCTCCCGGCATCTGGCGCGGCGTGCTCCAGACCGACGCAAGCAACAAGCCTGCAAACACGGCGACGGCGACAAAGATAGCTTTCATGATGTCCTCCTGATTGGCGGTGAAACCTCACCATTGCAGGAAGCGTCCCAGCTATTGTTGCGCTTCATCAACTCTTCATTTTTTACCCATAAGCAATTCCGCAAACGTGGCGCCCGCGCGACGCCGCCACCCCGCCTCAGCCGCCGCCAGCGGCCGCGCAGCTGTTTCCGATGCGCGTCCAGCGCACCCGCTGGCGTGCCTGCGTGGCCACCGACTTGCCCGACTTCGCCATCGCCGCGCGCACGGCCTCCGCCTCCCTGGGCGTCTTCGCATTGCGCAGCGCTTTTGCAAATTCGACATTCAGCGCCACCTGCTTTTCCGCCAGCTCGCGTTGCAAGCGCGGCAAATCAAGCAGCTGCTGCGCCGCCCTGGCGCGCGCTTCCGGCGTCTTGCCCTGTGCCGCCTCACGTTCGAGCACGGGGCGCATCCACCCCATGTCGGCCGCCGGATCGCTGGCCCGCGTGGCGCTGACGGTGTCGTAGTCCCACGTGACCTTGTCGATGCGCCGGATCGTCAGCGTCACCACCGCCGCCGGGCAGTTCGCGGTGTGCACCAGCACCCCATCGGCGCCCACCTGGCTCGATTGATCGGGGCACGACGCCAGCGCCACCGCCGACGAATACAGCGCGTCCGACGTCCTGCGCGGCCGGATGCAATGCGTCACCGGTCCCTTGCCTTCATAAACCTTCTCGCCCGAGTCGGCCCCGGCCACCCGTTCGCGCCGCACGATATCGCCGCTTGCGCCATCGACGCGCGTATCGACACGGTTGGCCGGCGCCGGTGCCGGCATGCTGCTGGTCGACGCCGAATCGAGCCGGTACAAGCCGGCCGGCGGCAAAATTTGTTCGATCGCCGGCGCGGCCGCGGCCACGCCGCCTGCCAGCAAGGTCGCAAGCATCACTGCCCGGGCCAGCATCAGCGCACCACCATTTCCACGCGGCGGTTACGCGCGCGTCCGTCGTCGCCGGTATTGCTGGCCGCCGGCGCCAGGTTGGCCACGCCATGCGGCTGCAGGCGCGCCGCCGCGATCCCGTACTGCCCGCTCAAGGCATCGGCCACCGCCTGCGCGCGCTTGCGCGACAGCCCAAGATTGGCCTCGACCGCGCCCTGGTTATCCGTATGCCCGACGATGAACACATTCATGCCCGGGTCGTTCTTGAGCGACCTGGCCATCTGTTCGAGCGTGTCCTTCGACTCCGGCTTGATCACCGCCTTGTTGGTGTCGAACAGAATGCCGTACAGGGCGATGCGGCCATCCTTCCTGAGCGCCGCGCCGATCGCGCTGGCGTCGACCGTCACCTTGCCCTGCTCCACACTGGCCGATTCGATCACCTGCATGAACTGCTGCGCGCGGCCCTTGCTGGCATCGCTCTCCTCGCCGGTACGCAGCGCGATCTGCACGTTCACCGTGCCATCCGGCGTCTGCTTGCGCGCGTGGATGTAGTGGAAGCCCGGCTTGTATTCGAAGATGCGGATGATGTACGGGTCGCTCCCGCCGTCGCCGGTCCAATGCACGCCCCGGGGCCAGCGCACCATGGTCGACTGGACCCGATCCTTTTCGCACTGGGCCGTCTCGCACTGGTACAGCGTCTCGAAGCCGGCCTCGCGCAGCGCCGCCTGGTAGTTGCGGAAGATTTCCAGCGACCCGCGCCCGACCGGCCCGAAGTACATCCGGTTCGAGACCTTCCCTTCCACGGCCAGCTGCACCGGTCCGCCTTTGCCGGCGACCAGGGTGCGCGCGGTCGCATGGTTTTCCGCGCCATGCAGGTACAGGGTCGATCCGGCGTAGCGCGACACCAGCGGGTGATCGGTCGCCCCGGCACGGTCGGTGTCATACCTGCCTGCCTGCGACAAGGACGATGCCAGCGTCAGCGCGATCGTCATCGCTGCGAGGGCGCCGCGGTTGACTGGAACGGTCATGAAAATCTCCTTATGGGATGGCGATATGGCCGCGCCAAAGACCGCGCAGCCGTAAAAAAGGGGAGGCGGAACATCACGTTCTGCCTCCCCTGTCGGTCATGCCGGGCGCTTTATGCGAGCTTGCCGTGGCATGCCTTGTACTTCTTGCCGCTGCCGCAAGGGCATGGGTCGTTGCGGCCGACCTTCGGTCCGAGCATCTCGTCTTCGCCAGGCGCGCCGAGGGGCGCCAGCAAGTCTTCCGGCGCGGTATCCGGATTGAAGTCCGCGTGCTGGTAGCTGACGTTTTCGACGTGCGACTGGTGCATCGCCGCCTCGGCCGCGTCGATCTCTTCGCGCGACTGGATCCGTACCGTCATGATCATGCGGATCACTTCGTTCTTGATCATGTCCAGCATCGATCCGAACAGCTCGAACGCTTCGCGCTTGTACTCCTGCTTCGGGTTCTTCTGCGCATAGCCGCGCAGGTGGATACCCTGGCGCAGGTGGTCCAAAGCCGCCAGGTGTTCGCGCCAGTGGCTGTCCACGCTTTGCAGCATGACGTTGCGCTCGAAGCCGCCGAACGACTCCTTGCCGACAATCGCGATCTTGCTGTCGTACGAAGCGTCGGCAGCGGCCAGCACGCGCTCGCGGATGTCGTCGTCGGTCATGCTGGTATCGGTGGCCAGCATCTGCGCCAGCGGCACGTTGAGCTGCCATTCGGTGGCCAGGGTCGTTTCGAGGCCGGCGATGTCCCACTGCTCTTCGACCGATTCTTCCGGCACGTAGGCATGCACCACGTCGGTGAACACACCGGCGCGCAGCGAGGCAATCAGTTCGGCGATGTCGGTCGTTTCCAGCAGTTCGTTACGCTGGGTGTAGATCACCTTGCGCTGGTCGTTGGCCACGTCGTCGTATTCGAGCAGCTGTTTGCGGATATCGAAGTTGCGTGCCTCGACCTTGCGCTGGGCCGATTCGATCGAGCGCGAAACGATGCCCGCTTCAATCGGTTCGCCTTCCGGCATTTTCAGGCGGTCCATGATGGCGCGCACGCGGTCGCCCGCGAAGATGCGCAGCAGCGCGTCGTCGAGCGACAGGTAGAAGCGCGACGACCCCGGGTCGCCCTGGCGGCCGGAACGGCCACGCAGCTGGTTGTCGACGCGGCGCGATTCGTGGCGCTCGGTGCCGATGATGTGCAGGCCGCCGGCGCCCACCACGTGTTCGTTGAGCGACTTCCACTCGCTGCGGATCTTTTCGGCCTGGGCCGCCTTGTCGGCGTCCGACAGCGCGGCATTGGCTTCAATGATCTGGATCTGCTTCTCGACGTTACCGCCCAGGACGATGTCGGTACCACGGCCGGCCATGTTGGTGGCGATGGTGATCATCTTCGGACGGCCCGCCTGGGCGATGATTTCGGCCTCGCGCGCATGCTGCTTCGCATTGAGGACGTTGTGCGCCAGCTTGGCCTTGTCGAGTATCCCCGACAGCATCTCGGAGTTTTCGATCGAGGTGGTACCCACCAGCACCGGCTGCCCGCGCTCGTAGCAATCGCGGATATCGATCAGCATCGCGTTGTATTTCTCGGCCGAGGACTTGTACACCTGGTCCTGGCGGTCCTTGCGCTGCGACGGGCGGTTGGGCGGAATGACCACGGTCTCGAGACCGTAGATTTCCTGGAATTCGTACGCTTCGGTGTCGGCCGTGCCGGTCATGCCGGACAGCTTGCCGTACATGCGGAAGTAGTTCTGGAACGTGATCGAGGCCAGGGTCTGGTTCTCGTTCTGGATGCGCACGCCCTCTTTCGCTTCGACCGCCTGGTGCAGGCCGTCGGACCAGCGGCGCCCGGTCATCAGGCGGCCGGTGAATTCGTCGACGATCACCACTTCATCGTTCTGCACCACGTAATGCTGATCCTTGTGGTACAGCGCGTGCGCGCGCAGGGCCGCGTACAGGTGGTGGATCAGGGTGATGTGGGCGGCGTCGTAGAGCGAGGCGCCTTCCGGCAGCAGGCCCATTTTGGTCAGCATCGCCTCGGCGTTCTCGTGACCGCGTTCGGTCAGCAGCACGGTGTGCGCTTTTTCGTCCTTGGTGTAGTCGCCAGGGACCGAGACCACGCCCTTGCCGTCCGGCGTATCTTCGCCGATCTGCAGGGTCAGCATGGCCGGCAGCGAGTTAATCTGGTGATACAGCTCGGTGTGGTTTTCCGCCTGGCCCGAGATGATCAGCGGCGTACGCGCTTCATCGATCAGGATCGAGTCGACTTCATCGACCACCGCGAAATTGAGGCTGCGCTGAACGCGCTCGCTGGCCTCGAACACCATATTGTCGCGCAGGTAGTCGAAACCGAATTCGTTGTTGGTGCCGTAGGTGATGTCGGAGGCGTAGGCGGCCTGCTTGACGCCGTGGTCCATCTGCGACAGGTTGATGCCGGTGGAGAGGCCCAGCCAGCCGTACAGGCGCCCCATCCACTCGGCATCGCGCTGGGCCAGGTAGTCGTTGACCGTGATGACGTGCACGCCCTTGCCGGACAGCGCGTTCAGGTAGGTCGGCAGGGTCGCCATCAGCGTCTTGCCCTCGCCGGTGCCCATCTCGGCGATTTTGCCGTAATGGAGGACCATCCCGCCGATCATCTGCACATCGAAGTGGCGCATCTTGAGCACCCGCTTGGCCGCTTCGCGGCACACCGCGAATGCTTCCGGCAGCAGCTGGTCGAGCGTTTCGCCCTTCGCGACGCGATCCTTGAACTGCGGCGTCTTCGCTTGGAGTTCAGCGTCCGACAGCTTTTCGATCTGTGGCTCGAGCGCGTTAATCTCGCGCACGGTTTTTTGATATTGCTTGAGCAGCCGCTGGTTGCGGCTACCGAAAATCTGGGTCAGTAATGACATGCTTGAATTCTTGAAAAAAACGCCGCAAAAAGAAGCCGCAATGATAGCAAAAACATATCACCCAACGGCCGACTATGCAAAAAAGACTGTGATTTTATCATGCGATACGGCCACACTTGGGGATATTGGCCCGGAACTCAAGGGACAGGGGCAAAACAAAGTTAATAAAATGACTCCGGGACGCGCTGGTGGCGGGGCGCCGCGCGCTGTGCTATGTTGCGCCTTATGCATATCTACGGAACCAAGACGCGCCGCACCTCGATTGTCGCTACCGATTTTCTCAAGCGTAACGACAAAATGGCGGCCCTGCTGCCGACGGCGATGCGCATGGCCAGCCTGCAAAGCGACTGCGCCAGGGCGCTGCCGCCCATGTTCGGCAACTGCGACGTGCTCTCGTTCGAAGACGCGCGCCTGGTGCTGGCCGTGCCCAGTTCGGCCGTCGCCGCCAAGCTCAAACAGCAGCTGCCCAAGCTGCAGGGGGCGCTGCAACAGCGCGGCTGGCATATCGACGAGATCAAACTGAAGGTGCAGGTCACGCGCAGCATTCCCCAGGTGGTGCACACGCACCAGCTGATCCTGCCCGGCACGGCGCGCTCGGCGTTCGAAGCGCTCGGCGACGCGCTGCCGAAAACAAAGGCCAACGCCACCCTGATCGCCGCCGTCAAGGCGATGGCGGCGCGCCAGCGCTAGCGCGGTGCGCGATGGCGGCGTCTAGGTAAGCGCCCACTCGCGCGCCATCTGGCGCACGTACGAGGCCGGAGCCGTGCCGGGTTTATCGAACGCGACAATTTCGTAGGCATCCGGATGCTTGAGCAGTTCGAGCAGCAGCAGGTTGTTGAGCGCATGGCCCGACTTGTGCGCCTCGTACCCTGCCAGCAGCGGGTGCCCGACCAGGTACAGGTCGCCGATCGCATCGAGGATCTTGTGGCGCACGAATTCGTCGTCGTAGCGCAGGCCATCGGAATTGAGGATGCGGTACTCGTCCATCACGATCGCGTTTTCGAGCGAACCGCCGCGCGCCAGGCCCATGCCGCGCAGGCTTTCCACGTCCTGCATGAAGCCGAAGGTGCGCGCGCGCGCCACGTCGTGCACGTACGAGACGTCGCCGAAGTCGACGAACGCGCGCTGGGTCGTGCCATCGACCGCCGGATGATTGAATTCGATGAAAAAATCGAGCTTGAAGCCGTCGTACGGGGTCAGGCGCGCCCATTTTTCGTTGGCGCCGCTGCCCTGGCGCACTTCCACGTCTTTCAGCACGCGGATGAATTTTTTCGCCGCGCCCTGCTCCTGCACGCCCGCCTGTTGCAGCAAAAAGACGAACGACGAGGCCGAGCCGTCCATGATCGGAATCTCTTCGGCCGACACGTCCACGTACAGGTTATCGATCCCGAGCCCGGCGCAGGCCGACATCAGGTGCTCCACGGTGGACACGCGCGCGTCGTCCTTGACCAGCACCGACGCCATGCGGGTATCGCCCACCACGCCGGCACTGGCCGGAAACTCCACCACCGGGTCCAGGTCGACGCGGCGGAACACGATGCCGGTGTCGATCGCGGCCGGGCGCAGGGTCAGCTCGACCTTGGTCCCGGAGTGCAGCCCCACGCCGACGGTGCGCACCAGTTGTTTGACGGTTCTTTGTTTTAACATCCGGCGATTATAGCGAACTTGATGGGCGGGCGCTGCCGGGTTCTTCCGATCGATTACGGATGCTCGGCCTGGGCGTGCGCGCGCTCGTGCCGCACCAGGTAGATGCCGCTGCCGATGATGATGGCCGCGCCGATCAGGGTGTACTGGTCGGGCAGGGTGCGCCACAGGAGCCAGTCCAGCCCCACGCCCCAGGCCAGTCCCGAATACTCGAACGGCGCCACGCGCGAAGCCTCGCCCGAGTTGAACGCTTCGGTCACCGCCAGCTGGCCCAGGAAGCCGCTGAGCGACAGGCCGCACAGCAGCCACACATCGGCGCTGCGCACCGCCACCCAGTTGGGCGCGGCCAGGGTGGTGGCGCCAATGGCCAGGAACACCATCAGCCACAGCACCATGTGCTCGGCGCGGTCGGTGCGCCCGACGATGCGGGTAGTAATCGCCGACACCGCGTAGCACAGTGCCGCGCCCAGCACCGCCAGCCCGCCCAGGGTCAGCATGCCCGCCCCGCTCGGGCGCAGCACCACCAGCACCCCGCCCAGGCCGACCGCAATGGCGACCCAGCGCGCCAGGTTGACGCTCTCTTTCAGGAACACCACCGACAAGGCGGTGATCAGCGCGGGTGCGATGAAGAAGATCGAATACGCTTCGGCCAGCGACAGATTGCGCAGGCCGAAGGCGAACAGCCCAAGCATGGTGATGCTCAGGGCCGCGCGCAGCAGGTGCAGCGGCCAGCGTACCTGCAGGGCGCTGGCGAACGCGCCGCGCCAGAGCACGTACGCGAACACCAGCGGCAGCGACGACAGGCCGCGCATGGCGGCCACCTGCAGCGCCGGATAATGCGCCGACAGCAGCTTCATCACCGTGTCCATCAGCGAGAACATGGCCACCGCGATCAGCATCGCGTAGATGGCGCGCAGATTTCCGCTACGCGCCATCACAGGCGCTTGACCATGAACAGGCTCAGTGGATCGGGCTGATAGTCGCCGAACGGCGCGCAGCGGATAAAGCCGTCGCGCTCATACAGGCCGATGGCTTCCGGCTGGCTGATACCCGCTTCGAGCATCAACGCGGGCAGGCCGGCGGCCGCCGCATGGCGCGCAATCTCGCCCAGCAGCTTGCCGCCCACGCCCTTGCCACGGCTGGCCGGTTCGACGTACATGCGTTTGACTTCGCCGTAGCCGCCGCGGTCGACGCAGGCGCCGCAGCCAAGCGCGCGGCCTTGCTCATCGCGCGCGACCAGGAACACCACCCCGCGCTGGCAGAGCGAGTCGACGTCCATCAGGTGGTTGCTCTCGGGCGGATAAAGATCGGCAAAATAGGCGTCCAGCCGTGCGAGCATGGCGATGACGTCGCTCTGGCGTGGTGTTTCGGTTCGAATATGCATGGCGATGTAAAAAACGGCGCCGCGGCGCCGTTTGTGCGACTGAGGTGGCAGATAGGTATTAAGCGACTTGCTTTAGCAGCGTTTCGGCGTTCGACACTTCAAAAGCGCCGCCCTGCTCCACGTTCAACTGCTTGACCACGCCATCTTCGACCAGCAGCGAGTAGCGCTGCGAGCGCGTGCCCATGCCGAACTTGGAGAAGTCGGCGTCCAGGCCGAGTGCCTTGCTGTAGGCGGCGTTACCGTCGGCCATCATGCGCACGATGCCGGTGGCCTTCTGGTCGCGGCCCCAGGCGCCCATGACGAAAGCGTCATTGACCGAGATGCACCAGATTTCGTCGACGCCCTTGGCTTTGAGTTCGTCGGCCAGCTTGACGTAGCCCGGCACGTGCTGTGCGGAGCAGGTCGGGGTGTAGGCGCCCGGCAGGCCGAAGATCGCGATCTTCTTGCCCTTGACCAGATCAGCTACCTGGAAGGTGTTGGGGCCGAGCGAGCAGCCTTCGGTTTCGGTCTCGACGAATTCAGAGAGGGTGCCTTCCGGCAGGCGGTCGCCGATTTTAATAGTCATTCGAGGCTCCATAATGTTGGGTTGATAAGACGGCTAGTATGCCTGATCCTTGCCGATCCTGCAGGCGTGCGCCCGCCGCACGCGCCTCAGCGGGGGCCGAGGGCGTGTGCCAGCGCCGCGGCGCGCCGCCGCACCCTGGCGTCGGGATGGGCCGCAAAGGCCGCGAACGACGAACGCGCGGGCCGGAATGCCTCGAACAGCCTGCAAATGCCGGAATCGGGCTGCGCGCAATATGGATTCACATTCTGCCAGGCGTCGGTGCGGAGAATCCACCCGTCGTTCAAGTGCTCGCCCACGTCCAGCAAGGCCAGGACCGCGCTGCGCCGTACCGCCAGCTCGGGGTCGCGCAGCGAACGCACCAGCCGCACGACCGCCTTGCGGGTGACCTCCGGATCGCGTGGACGGATCGTTTGCGCGCGCGCCAGGGCACGCAGCGCCTCGCCGCGCACGGCAGGGTCGCGATGCCGTCCGAGGCGGTTCAAGCTGCGCTCCAGCGCGGCGTGACGACGCGCCACGCGCCAGCGTTGCAGGATGATTTCCGCCCGGGCGCGCAGCGCGGATTCGGCGTCATCCGGCTGATCGACCGCGTAGTCCGATTCGCGCACCGGCGTCAACGCCAGCTGCGCGCGGATCGCCGCGCTGTCGCCGCCGCCGATGGCGGCGCGCAGATAATCGAGGCTGTCGTACACCGGCAGCGTGGCCGGATCGAGCGTGATGCGGTGGCTAACGCTGCGATGCCAGCCATCGTCAACTTCCAGGAAGGCGACGACAGCGCCGGAGTCGATCGTCAGCGGCACGCCGGCGTCGAGGGCAATCGTGCGCACCTGGTCGCCCAGCCCGAAGAACGACGCATCGGTCAGCAAGGGAAAGTCGACCGGGTCGGGCGAACCCGGCATGGGGCCGGGCTGCGTGTCAGTACGCAGCAACAGCGACAGCATCAGATGGCGATACGGCTGCGCCTGCGCGGGAAGCGCATATCTCAATTCCTGCCTGGCCGGCCGGCTGGCGCTCGGATAACACGGATCGGCATGGATGACCGTTTCCAGATGCGCGCCCGGCAG
Organism: Massilia mucilaginosa; assembly: GCF_011682145.1. Taxonomy (GTDB): domain Bacteria; phylum Pseudomonadota; class Gammaproteobacteria; order Burkholderiales; family Burkholderiaceae_D; genus Telluria_A; species Telluria_A mucilaginosa. The sequence continues at coordinate 258,259 of NZ_WHJH01000002.1, read as the reverse complement.
GGGCACCAGATCGACGGCAGCGCTTCGCATCTCGACCACTGCCGGGTCGATATGCACCCGTACCACCTGCGCGCCGCGCCGGATCGCGTACGTCTTGCCGGGCTCGAAGCCGGCGCGCGGCTCGACCCGGAACAGCGTCGCCTTGCGCTGGTTGACCTCGCGCATGGCCGCCAGCATGCGTAAGCGGCCGGGCGCCGCCAGCGGCCGCACGCGCAGCGCCAGGCCGGCCTGGCCGCCCTCCTCGTCGATCGTGAAGGCGCTGGCGTCGAGCGCGGAAGTCGACTGATAGACGACGCCCGCCGCGTTGGCGGGCAGGTGCACCGGCGCGCGTGGCGCGAGGGCGCGCGTGACAAAACCATCCTGCGGCTTGATCTGGTCGACCCGCACCTCATACGCCACCGAGCAGGCCGGCGCCGGCGGGCAGGCCAGGCACAGGATGGCGACGGCACCGCACATCGTTTTACCTGGAAAGAGTTCCTGCGTCATGTTTTTACCTGCCTTAAGTCCGCCGCGGTGCCAGGTCTGACGTTCGGACACGACCTCATCACTTGAGCGCCCGGTTCGATAGCTCGGAATTGTTCAGCTCGTGTCCGAATGTCAGACCTGACACCGCCGGGACAGACACCGCCGGGACAGCGCCGGCGCGCAAAAAAGCCGGGGCTCGCCCCGGCTTGTCATCAGGCTTGCTGCCCGATCAATCGGCTTGCTTGCGCAGGAACGCCGGGATGTCGTAGGTTTCCACGCCATTGCGCTGCATCGCCTGGACCTGCTCGGAGGCCTGCTCGCGGCGCCACACGGCTGGCTGCTTCATGCCTTCCATCGCGTGGCCGCTGGCCGAGCCGGAACCCATCGACACGCCCACCGTCGCGCCCACACCGCCGGCCGACATGGCCGGGCCGTTGTGGGTACCGGTGCGCAGCATCGGCTGCTGCACCAGCTGCATGGCCTTCTTGGCCTTGCCCAGGCCCGTCGCCACCACCGTCACGCGGATGTCGTCGCCCATTTCGTCGTCGTACGCGATACCCTGCGCGATCGACGCATCCGGCGCCGCAAACGCGCGCACGGCCGCCATGACTTCCTTGATCTCTTTACCCTTGAGACCACGGCTGGCGGTGACGTTGACCAGCACGCCGCGCGCGCCCGACAGGTCGATCCCGTCGAGCAGCGGCGAAGCGACTGCCTGCTCGGCCGCGATGCGCGCGCGATCGACTCCGCTGGCGGTCGCGGTGCCCATCATGGCCTTGCCCTGCTCGCCCATGATGGTCTTGACGTCGTTGAAGTCGACGTTGATGTGGCCCGGCACGTTGATGATCTCGGCGATACCGGCCACCGCGTTGTTGAGCACATCGTCGGCGTGGCGCATCCACTCGATCATCGATTCATCTTCGTAGATCTCTTCGAGCTTTTCGTTGAGGATGATGATCAGGGAGTCGACGTGCAGCGACAGTTCTTCGAGCCCGCTCTCGGCCACGTCCATGCACTTCTGGCCTTCGTACGAGAACGGCTTCGAGACCACGGCCACCGTCAGCGCACCGAGCGACTTGGCGATTTCGGCCACGATCGGAGCGGCGCCGGTACCGGTGCCGCCGCCCATGCCCGCCGCGATAAAGACCATGTGCGCGCCGCGCAGCGCGTCTTCGATGCGCGCACGCGATTCTTCGGCCAGCTGGCGGCCGACGGTCGGCTTCATGCCGGCGCCCAGGCCAGACTCGCCGATCTGGATGATGTTGTGCGCGCTGGACTTGGCCAGCGCCTGCGAATCGGTATTGGCCGCGATGAACTCAACGCCCGACACGCCCTTGTTGATCATGTGCTGAACCGCATTGCCACCTGCTCCGCCGACGCCGACGACCTTGATGACGGTTCCTAGTGCTGCGTTATCGACCATATCAAACTCCATGATGAACTCCTAATCAAAGTGCGGTTTCCAAGCGCCAGGACTCATAGTGGTATGAAACCTGGAGATTGAAAACTGCGTTAACCGTTAAATAACAAGAACCCGTGTGCGTATCGTTCCAACCGTACCGATTTAAAAATTCCCTAAAAACCATTCCTTCATGCGCTGCCAGACCGCTTTCACCGAGCCATCCTGGCGCGTCACGATATGCCCGCGCAGATACTGCTTCTTCGCTTCGAGCAGCAGCCCGAGCACGGTCGCGTAGCGCGGACTGCGCACCACGTCGGCCAGCTGGCCGCGATAGTCCGGCGTGCCAAGGCGCGCCGGCTTGAGGAAAATATCTTCCGCCATTTCGACCATGCCGGGCATGATCGCGGTGCCGCCGGTGAGCACGATGCCCGACGACAGAACCCCTTCGTAACCCGATTCGCGCACCACCTGGTGCACCATCGCGAACAATTCTTCGACGCGCGGTTCGATCACCGCCGCCAGCGCCTGGCGCGACAGGTTGCGCGGTCCGCGGTCGCCCAGTCCCGGCACTTCGAGCGATTCGTGCGGATCGGCCAGCACCTGCTTGGCCACGCCGTAGCGGATCTTGATCTCTTCGGCTTCGGAGGTCGGCGTGCGCAGCGCCATCGCGATGTCGTTGGTGATCTGGTCGCCGGCGATCGGAATGACCGCCGTATGCCGGATCGCGCCGTCGGAAAACACCGCAATGTCGGTGGTGCCGCCGCCAATGTCGATCAGCACCACGCCCAGTTCCTTTTCGTCGAGCGTGAGCACCGCGTCGGCCGAGGCCATCGGCTGCAAAATCAGGTCCGATACTTCAAGACCGCAGCGGCGAACGCACTTTACAATGTTTTGTACCGCCGACACCGCACCGGTGACAATATGCACCCGCACTTCCAGGCGGATGCCGCTCATGCCGATCGGTTCGCGCACGTCTTCCTGGCTGTCGACGATGAATTCCTGCGGCACCGTGTGCAGCAACTGCTGGTCGGTCGGGATGTTGACCGCCTTGGCCGTTTCGATCACGCGCGCCACGTCGGTGGCGGTGACTTCCTTGTCCTTGATCGCGACCATGCCGCTCGAATTGAACGAGCGGATATGGCTGCCGGCGATGCCGGCGTAGACATTGCGGATCTTGCAGTCGGCCATCAGCTCGGCTTCTTCGAGCGCGCGCTGGATCGATTCGACGGTCGCCTCGATATTGACGACCACCCCTTTTTTCAGTCCGCGCGACTCGTGCTGACCCAGTCCGATCACCTCGTGGCGGCCGTCGGACATGACCTCGGCCACCACCGCCACCACTTTCGAGGTGCCGATATCGAGGCCGACGATCAGGTTTTTCGCGTCTTTTGTCATGTGCTGTCGCCTACTGTCTTTGCTTGATTTTGCTGCTGGTTGATGTGCTGTTCGGTTTTACTGCTTTTTTTGGCGCGGCCTTCACAGGCTTGTGCGGATCTTCGGGCAGTACCAGGGCGGCGGCGGAAAGCGCCAGGCCGTTCTGATAGCGCATGTCGATCGTATCGATGCCGTCCTGCAGGCGGCTGGCCAGTTGCGGATAAATCCCCACCAGCCGCTGCACCCGCTGCTTGAGCGTCGTCTTGTCCTGCTCCCGTCCGAGCGCCACGATCATGCCGTTATCGAGTTTCACGGTCCACGCGTAGCGGTTCGACAGGTCCAGCTTTTCCGGCACCAGCGAAATCGGCGCAAACATCGCGCGCAACTCCAGGAAGCGTGCCAGCACTTCCTTCTCGCTGCCTTCCGGCCCGTCCAGCGCCGGCAGCGGATGGTCCTCGTCCGCCTCGGCCAGATTGGCGGTAAAGACATCGCCCTTGACCGACAACAGGCGCCCGTCCTCGCCCCAGGTGCCGAGCGCTTCGTGCTCCTCGACTTCCACGATCAGCTGGTCCGGCCACTCGCGCCGCACCGTGGCCCGCCTGACCCAGGGCACCGCTTCGAAGGCGGTGCGTACCTGTTCCAGGTTGGTCGTGAAAAAATTTCCCTTGATGCGGCCCACCACGCCGGCGCGCAAGGTGAGCTTGTTCACATGCTGCAGTTCCGTTCCGTGCACGCTGTCGACCCGCACCGTGCGCAGGGTGAACATGGGCAGCTGCGACAGCCACCACACGCCCGACGCCAGGCAGGCGATCACCACGGCGGCCATCAAGCCGCTCGCGGTTGCGTTCAAAGAGCGTACGTCATGCCACATTACTGTATTAACCCTGGCCCTGGGCCATTTTCAAGCGTGCCGAACGAACAATCTCGACACACAGGTCTTCATAGCTGATACCCAGCGCGCGCGCCGCCATCGGCACCAGCGAGTGACTGGTCATGCCCGGCGAGGTATTGACCTCGATCAGGAACGGCTTGTTGTCGCTGGCGCGCAGCAGCACATCGACCCTGCCCCAGCCTTCGCAATCGATGGCGCGGTAGGCTTCCACCGCCAGGCGCGATACTTCCGCGCTGGTCGCTTCGTCCAGCTGCGCCGGGCAAAAATACTTGGTGTCGTCGGTGAAGTACTTGTTCTGGTAGTCGTAGTTCCCGCCCGGCGCCACGATTTCGACGATCGGCAGCGCGCGCGCCTGCGCGCCGCGGCCCAGCACCGCCACCGTCAGTTCGCGCCCGCTGACGAATTCCTCGGCCAGCACCACTTCGTCGAAGCCGGCCGCCACGTCGTAAGCCGGTTTCAGTTCCGCCGCGGCGCGCACCTTGGTGATGCCCATGCTCGAGCCTTCGTGCGGCGGCTTGACGATCAGCGGCAGGCCAAGCTGCGCCACCACCTGCGCCAGGTCGGTGCCGGCGTCGAGCGAGGCGTAGCGCGGCGTCGGCAGGCCGCGCATCAGCCAGATCATCTTGGTGTAGATCTTGTCCATGCCGATCGCGCACGCCATCACGCCGCTGCCGGTGTAGGGAATGCCGAGCTGTTCGAGCGCGCCCTGCAGGCTGCCGTCTTCGCCGAAGCGGCCGTGCAGCGCGATGAACACGCGGTCGAATTCCTGGGCCGCCAGGTCGGCGATGCTGCGCTCGCCGGTGTCGAACAGATGGGCGTCGATGCCCTTGCTTTGCAGCGCGGCGTGCACGCCGTTGCCGGACATGATCGAGACGTCGCGTTCGGCCGAACGGCCGCCGAACAGCACGCCGACCTTGCCCAGTGCGGCGGCGTCGCCGGAATTGAATGCACTCATGCTCAAGCCTCCACGGGGTTAACCAGTTTATTCGGAATGCCGCTGATCGAGCCGGCGCCCATGGTGATCACGACGTCGCCGTCGCGCACCACGTTCATGATGGCAGCCGGCATGTCGGCAATCGCCTCGACAAAAATCGGCTCGACCTTGCCGCCCACGCGCAGCGCGTGCGCCAGCGCGCGGCCATCGGCGGCCACCACATGCGCTTCGCCGGCGGCGTAGACTTCGGACAGCAGCAGCACGTCGGGCGTGGCCAGCACCTTCACAAAATCTTCGAACAGGTCGCGCGTGCGCGAATAGCGGTGCGGCTGGAAGGCCAGTACCAGGCGCCGGCCCGGGTAGGCGCCGCGCGCCGCCGCCAGGGTCACTTCGGTCTCGACCGGGTGGTGGCCGAAGTCGTCCACCAATGCAAAGCTGCCGCCGCCCGGAATCGCGATGTCGCCGTAGCGCGTGAAGCGCCGGCCCACACCGTGGAACTCGGCCAGGCCCTGCTGGGTCGCACTGTCGTCGATGCCGATTTCGCGTGCGATGGCGATCGCCGAGCAGGCATTCTGCACATTATGCATGCCGGGCTGGTTGAGGATGAACTGTGTATCCGGATAGCCTTCCTGGACCACCGTGAAATGCATCTGCAGGCCGATGGCGGACGCGTTGATGGCGCGTACCTGGGCCGCTTCGGAAAAGCCGTAAGTGGTGATCGGCTTGGTCACGAACGGAATGATGTCGCGCACGTGCTGGTCGTCGATGCACAGCATCACGCGGCCGTAAAACGGCAGGCGGTGGGTGAAGTGCACGAAGGCCTGCTTGAGCTTTTCGAAATCGTGCTCGTAGGTTTCCATGTGATCGGCGTCGATATTGGTGATCACTTCGATCATCGGCGTCAGGTTCAGGAACGAGGCGTCCGATTCGTCGGCTTCGGCCACGATGTATTCGCCGGTGCCCAGCTTGGCGTTGGCGCCGGCGCTGTTCAGGCGGCCGCCGATCACAAACGTGGGATCGAGTCCGCCCTGGGCCAGCACCGAGGCCACCAGGCTGGTGGTGGTGGTCTTGCCGTGGGTGCCGGCAATGGCGATGCCGCGCTTCAAGCGCATCAATTCACCGAGCATAATCGCGCGCGGCACAATGGGAATCTGCGCTGCGCGCGCCGCCACCACTTCCGGGTTGTCGTCCTTGACGGCGGTCGAGGTAACCACGGCGTCGGCGCCGAGGATATTGTCGGCCGCGTGGCCGAGCATCACCTGCGCGCCCAGGCTGGCCAGGCGCTGGGTGGCCGCGTTGCTGCCCAGGTCCGAGCCGGACACGCTGTAGCCGAGGTTGAGCAGCACTTCGGCGATGCCGCTCATGCCGCTGCCGCCGATGCCGACGAAGTGAATGTTCTTGATTTTATGTTTCATGTTCTGTTTGCCGTTCCTGCCAGTTGTTCGAGTACGTCTGCGATTGCTTCATTGGCGTTGCGCTTGCCGACCGCCAGCGCGGCCTCGGCCATGGCGCGGCAGGCGTCGCGACTCAGCCCTTGCAGCAGCTGGGCCACGCGCTGCGCGCTCAATTCCGTCTGCGGCAAATGAATCGCCGCCTTCTGCTTGTCCATCCACTGCGCGTTGTCGCGCTGGTGGCTGGTGGTGCTGGCCACGAACGGCACCAGCACGCTGGCCACGCCCGCCGCCGTCAGTTCCGACACCGTGATCGCGCCGGCGCGGCAGATCACCACGTCGGCCGCGGCGTAGGCGCCGGCCATGTCGTCGATGAAGTCGACCACGTCGGCCGTCACGCCGGCTTTGGCGTACGCTTCGCGCAGCGCGTCGATATTCTTCTTGCCCGACTGGTGCGTCACGCGCGGACGCTGCTCTTCCGGCAGCAGCGCCAGCGCGGCCGGCACGCTCTCGTTCAATACCTTGGCACCGAGGCTGCCGCCGACCACCAGGATGCGCAGCGCGCCGGTGCGGGCCGCGAAGCGCTCCTGCGGCGCGGTCATGGCCAGGATTTCCTTGCGCACCGGGTTGCCGGTGACGATGGCCTTGGCGGCGGCACTGCCGAAATCGGCGGGAAAGCCGAACATCACTTTTTTGGCCAGCGGCGCCAGCGTCTTGTTCGACAGCAGCAGCGCGGCGTCGGCGTTGACCAGTGCCAGCGGCACGCCGGCCGCGCGCGCCATCATTCCGCCCGGGACGCACACATAGCCGCCCATGCCAAGCACCACGTCGGGCTTGCGCTGCTTGATGAAGCGGCGGCAGGCCAGAAAGCTCGCGGCCATCTTGAAGGCGCCGCTCACGCTGTGTTTCAGTCCCTTGCCGCGCATGCCCGAAAAATCGATGCTGTCGATGGCGATGCCGTTCTTCGGCACCAGCTCCTGCTCCATGCCGTGCGAGGTACCCAGCCAGCTGACGTCCCAGCCGCGCTGGCGCATGGTCTGCGCGATCGCGATCCCCGGGAAGATATGCCCGCCGGTGCCGGCCGCCATGATCATCAAACGCTTCATGGCCGTCCACCCCTCATCAACACACGGTTCTCATAATCGATACGCAGCAAAATCGCCAGTCCCACACAGTTAATCAATACGCCCGAGCCGCCGTAACTCATGAGCGGCAAGGTCAGTCCCTTGGTCGGCAGCAGGCCCAGGTTCACGCCCATGTTAATGAAGGTCTGCACGCCGATCCAGATGCCGATGCCCTTGGCCACCAGGCCGGCGAAGGTCTGGTCGATGGCGATGGCCTGCCGGCCGATGTCGAAGGCGCGCTTGACCAGCCAGTAGAACATGGCGATGACGACCAGCACGCCGGCCAGGCCCAGTTCTTCGCCGATCACCGCCATCAGGAAGTCGGTGTGCGCTTCGGGCAGGTAGTGCAGCTTTTCGACGCTGGCGCCCAGGCCCACGCCGAACCATTCGCCACGCCCGAAAGCGATCAGCGAGTGCGTCAGCTGATACGCCTTGTCGAGCGAATTGCCCTCGGCCCAGGGGTTCAGGTAAGCGAACATGCGCGCGCGCCGGAATGGCGAGAAGAAGATGATGGCGGCGAAAATGGTCACCAGCAGCGCCCCGATGCCGCCGAACCAGACCGCGTTGATCCCGCCCAGGAACAGGATGCCCATGGCGATGCAGACGATCACGCCGAACGCGCCCAGGTCGGGTTCGAGCAGCAGCAGCAGGCCCACCAGGCCGATCGCGCCGGCCATCGGCAGGAAGCCCTTGGTCAGCTTGTGCATGTATTCCTGCTTGCGCACCGTGTAGTCGGCGGCATACAGCACGGCGGCGATCTTCATCACTTCCGACGGCTGCAGCTTGAAAAATTTGAGGTCCAGCCAGCGCTGCGCGCCGTTGACCGAAAAGCCCACGTGCGGCACCAGCACCAGTACCAGCAAGACCAGGCTGCCCACGAACAGGGGGGAGGCGTAGCGCTGCCAGAGCGCGACCGGAATGCGGAACACGAAGTACCCGGCCAGCATCGAGACCATGATGAAAATCGCCTGGCGCTGCACGAAGTAGGTGGTCTTGTAATTGGCGTACTTGGGCGAATCGGGCAGCGCGATCGAGGCCGAGTACACCATCACCATCCCGAACAGCATCAGCAGCACGGTGACCCAGACCAGCAGCTGGTCGTATTCCATCATTTTCGACGGGCGTGTGCGGTCCCCGGACAATGCGTCCGAAGCCGAGCCGGCGAATTTGAATGGAAACTGGAAGGCCATCAGAGATCCTGTCCCTTGTCGAGCGCCAGCTCGCGCACGGCGTCGACGAACACCTGGGCGCGGTGGCCGTAGCCGGTGAACATGTCGAAGCTGGCGCAGGCCGGCGAGAGCAGCACCGCGTCGCCCGGCTGCGCCAGCGCGGAGGCGCGCCGCACGGCTTCGGGCAGGGTGTCGCAGTCGATCACATCGACACCGGACGGCTCGATGGCCGCGCGCAGCAGCGGCGCGTCGCGCCCGATCAGCAGCACCACGCGCACGTAGCGCGAGCACGGTTCGGCCAGCGGTTCGAATTGCTGGCCCTTGCCGTCGCCCCCGGCGATCAGCACGATCTTTTGCGACTCGCCGCCGAAGGCCTTGCCCAGGCCGCTCAAGGCAGCCACGGTGGCGCCCACATTGGTGCCCTTGCTGTCGTCGTAATAGTCGATGGCGTCGATGGCGGCCACCAGTTCGACCCGGTGCGGTTCGCCCTGGTAGTCGCGCAGGCCATGCAGCAGCGGCGCGAACGGCAGGCCGATGGCGCGGCACAGGGCCAGCGCGGCCAGCGCGTTGGCGGCGTTGTGCAGGCCGCGGATGCGCAGCGCGTCGGCCGGCATCAGGCGGCTGATCGTGCACGGCACCACTTCGACCGGGTCGCTTTTCTTGCGCTTCTTTTCGCTTTCTTCACCGGCCACGGCCACGGTCAGCCACAGCACGCCGCGTTCGTTGTGCAGGCCGAAGCTGTCGGCGTCCTGCGGCTCGCCGGTGCCGAAGGTGCGCACCACGCTGCCTTGGGCGGCCATGCGCATCACCGCCGCATCGTCGCGATTGAGCACGCGAACCGTCGCCGGGCCGAAAATGCGCGCCTTGTCAAGACCGTAGGCATCCATGTTGCCGTGCCAGTCGAGATGGTCCTGGGTGATGTTCAGGACCGTGGCGGCATCGGCGTTAAGGCTGAAAGTGGAATGCAGCTGGAAGCTGGACAACTCGAGAATCCAGGCTTGCGGCAGAGCGCTTTCCGCCCCCGCGCCGTCGAGTACTTCGCGCAGCACGTCGAGCGCCGCCGGGCTGATATTGCCGGCCACGCGGGTCGACAGGCCGGCGCGCTGGCACAGCAAACCGGTCAGGCTGGTGACGGTGGTCTTGCCGTTGGTGCCGGTAATGGCAATGACTTTCGGCGCATACGCGCGTTCTTCTTTCAACGCCGCCAGGGCCTGGGCGAACAGTTCGATCTCGCCCCAGACCGGAATGGCGCGCGCGCCAGCCGCCGGCAGGATGCTGGCCAGTTCGCGCTCGGGCGCCAGGCCCGGGCTGACCGCCACGAAGTCGATCGTATCGAGCAGTGCTTCTCCCAACTCGCCGCCGATGAACTCTGCATCCGGCACGGCGTCTTTCAATGCCTGCAGGCGTTGCGGGGCTTCGCGCGTGTCGGCCACGCGCACGCGCGCACCGCAGCGCGCCAGCCACTGCGCCATGGCGAGACCGGACTCGCCCAGTCCGAGGACCAGGGCGTGCTTGCCGGCGTATTGTTCGAGGTGGTTCATCAGCGCAGCTTCAGGGTGGACAGGCCGACCAGCACCAGCATCATCGTGATAATCCAGAAGCGCACGACGACCTGGGTCTCTTTCCAGCCTTTTTGTTCGAAGTGATGGTGCAAAGGCGCCATCAGGAACACGCGGCGGCCAGTGCCGTAACGCTTCTTGGTGTACTTGAACCAGCTGACCTGGATGATCACCGAGACCGTTTCGGCCACGAACACGCCGCCCATGATGAACAGCACGATCTCCTGGCGCACGATGACGGCAATGGTGCCGAGCGCGCCGCCGAGCGCCAGCGCGCCGACGTCGCCCATGAACATCTGGGCCGGATGCGCGTTATACCAGAGAAAAGCCAGGCCCGCGCCGGCCATCGCGCCGCAGAAAATCAACAGCTCGCCCGCGCCGGGAATGTGCGGGATGAACAGGTATTTGGAGTATGTGGCGCTGCCGGTCAGGTAGGCGAACAGGCCGAGGGCCGAGCCGACCATCACGGTCGGCATGATCGCCAGGCCATCGAGGCCGTCGGTGAAGTTGACCGCATTGCTGGTGCCGACGATGACGCAGTAGGTCAGCGCGATGAAGCCCCACACGCCGAGCGGATAGCTGACGGTTTTCACGAACGGCACGATCAAGTCGGCCTTGGGCGGCAGGTCGAGCGAAAAGCCCGACTGCACCCACGCGTAGAACAGGTCCCACACCTTGCCCGGCGTTGGCGCCGACACCGAGAACGCCAGGTACAGCGAGGCGGCGATGCCGATCAGCGACATCCAGAAGTATTTTTCGCCCGAGCGCATGCCTTCCGGGTCCTGGTAGACCACCTTGCGGTAGTCGTCGGCCCAGCCGATGGCGCCAAAGCCGAGGGTCACCACCAGCACCGGCCACACCAGGCGGTTCGACAGGTCGCACCACAGCAGGGTCGAGACGCCAATGGCGATCAGGATCAGCACACCGCCCATGGTCGGGGTGCCGTGTTTTTTCAGGTGCGTCTGCGGACCGTCCGGGCGCACTGCCTGGCCGACTTTCATCGAGGTCAGTTTGCGGATCACGGCCGGACCGGCGACGAGGCCGATCAGTACCGCCGTGATGGTGGCGAATACCGCGCGGAAGGTGATGAAGTTGAAGATTCGCAGAGGACCGAGTTCGTCCTGGAACATTTGTGCGAGCCAGAGCAGCATGTTAGTGGGCTTCCTTACTTGTGTTGTGTGATCCGGCCAGGTGAGCGACGACCCGTTCCATTTTCATGAAACGCGATCCCTTCACCAGTACAGTCGCGTCAGAGGTGCTGCCCAATTGTGTATCGAGTGCTGCCAATAATTCGTCGAACTGCGTGTAATGCTGCGCGCCCGAGGCGGCCATGTGGCGGGTCAGCTCGCCGGTGACGAGCACCGACCCGATGCCGCGCGCAGCCGCGTAGGCGCCGATTTCTTCGTGAAACTCGCGGCCCTGGGTGCCGACTTCGCCCATATCGCCCAGCACCAGGATGCGCGGCGCGGCGGACTGCGCCAGCACGTCGATGGCGGCGCGCACCGAATCCGGGTTGGCGTTGTAGGTGTCGTCGATGACGGTGGCGCCGCAGGCGGCATGCTTGCGTTGCAGGCGTCCGCTGACCGGCTCGAAGGCGGCCAGGCCGCGCGCCACGGCGTCCGGCGCAATGCCGGCGGCGATGGCGCAGGCGATCGCCGCGAGCGCGTTGCGCACATTGTGCAGGCCGGCCGCGGCCAGCTTGACGTTGAAGCTGCGCAGCGGCGCGCCGTCCATGCGCACGCTCACATCGAGTTCGCTGCCGAAATCGGTGGCGCGATGCGCGCAGCTGACGTTGCAAGCGGGGTCGAAGCCGAAGCTGACAACCTGGCGGCCGGCCGCCATGCCTTGCCACAGCGCGGTGTATTCGTCGTCGCCGGGGAAGACGGCCACGCCGTCCTGCGCCAGGCCGGCCAGTACGGCGCCGTTTTCGCGTGCCACCGCTTCCACGGTGTGCATGAATTCCTGGTGCTCGCGCTGGGCGTTGTTCACCAGGCCGATGGTCGGCGCGGCAATCGCGGCCAGGCGCGCGATTTCGCCCGGGTGGTTCATGCCCAGTTCGATCACGGCAGCCTTGTGTTCGGCGCCAAGGCGCATCAAGGTGAGCGGCACGCCGATTTCGTTATTCAGATTGCCGCGCGTGGCCAGGCGCGCGTCTTCCGACAGGCCGGCCGCCAGGATCGCGGCGATCATTTCCTTGACCGTGGTCTTGCCGTTACTGCCGGTGACGCCGATCACGGGAATGCCATATTGCGCGCGCCAGTGGTTGGCGATGCCGCCCAGGGCCACCAGCGTATCGGGCACCACGATGGCGGGCAGGGTCCAGCCGTCCGGCAGGCTTTCCACCACCACGGCAGCGGCGCCGCCGGCCGCCACTTGCGCCAGGAAGTCGTGGGCGTCGAAGGTCTCGCCGCGCAGGGCGACGAACAGCGCACCAGGACCGGCGCTGCGGCTGTCGGTCGAGACGCTGCCAAAGGTGGCGTCGGCCGTCATGCGCGCGCCGGGAATGGACGCGGCCAGTTGTGCGAGCGTGCCGTGCATCAGTTGGTCCTCATCATGGTCACGCGCGCGGCCAGCGCCAGCGCGGCGTGGTCGGCGTCGGAAAACGGCATCTTGCGGCCCTTGATTTCCTGGTACGGTTCATGGCCTTTACCGGCCAGCAGGATCACGTCCGGCTTGGCCGCGTGCTTGACGGCCGACAGGATCGCGGCGGCGCGGTCTTCGATCGCCTGGAAGCGCGACGCCGGATGGGCCGCGTCCATGCCGGCGACGATCTGGCGGATGATGGCGGCCGGATCTTCGCTGCGCGGATTGTCGCTGGTGACCAGCACGTGTTCGGCGATCTGCGCAATCGCGCCCATTTGCGGGCGTTTGCCCGGATCGCGGTCGCCGCCGCAGCCGAACACGCACCACAATTGGCCGCCGCGTTCGTGCGCGACCTGGCGCAGCGCACCGAGGGTTTGCTCCAGCGCGTCCGGGGTGTGGGCGTAGTCGATGACCACCATCGGCGCATCCTGGCCGCCGATCTGCTGCATGCGGCCCGGCGCTGGCGTGAGCGCTTCGATGGCGTCGAGCGCGGCGCGCAAGGCCACGCCCTTGGCCAGCAGTGCACCGAGCACCGCCAGCGCATTGCTGATATTGAAGTGGCCCACCAGTTTGGTCTTGACCTGGGCGCCGCCGAGCGGCGAATCGAGATGGAATTCGGTACCCGCGTGGCGGCTGCGGAACTGCGAGGCGCGCAGCATGGTCACACCGGCGATGTCGGGCTGGGTGGCCACGTCGCGCAGGGTGTAGCCGGTCACGCAAGGGGCGCCGGGCCGGGATACGAGTTGGTTGACCAGGCGTTGTCCTGCCGGGTCGTCAAGGTTAAGCACTGCTGTTTTCAATCCTGGCCACGCGAACAGCTTTGCTTTCGCCGCTTCGTAGCTTTCCATGGTGCCGTGATAATCGAGATGATCGCGCGTCAGGTTGGTAAACAACGCAACGTCGAAATGCATGCCCAGGGTACGGCCTTGCCCGAGCCCGATGGAGCTTACCTCAATCGCCAGCGCGGTGGCGCCCGCATCGCGCACGCCGGCCAGTTTTTCGGCCAGCAGCACCGCGTCGGGCGTCGTGTAGCCGGTGACGTCGTACTCGACTTCACCGCGGCCGCTGAACAGGCCCACGCCGAGCGTGCCGATGACGGCGGCCGTCTCGCCCAGGCGCGCGAAGGCCTGGCCGAGCCAGACCGCGCACGAGGTCTTGCCGTTGGTGCCGGTCACGCCGACGGTAAACATGGCGCTGTCGGGCATCCGATAGCAGGCGTGCGCGATCGGGCCGGCCTGCGCTTTGAGGTCGGCCACGGCCAGGTGCGGCACGCTCCAGGCGTCGTTCCAGGCAAAGTCGCGATCGTCGTACACGATGGCGGCGGCGCCCTGCTCGATGGCCTTGGCAATGTAGGCGCGGCCGTCGGCGGCGTCGCCCGGATAGGCGAAGAAGACATCGCCCGGCTTGACGCGGCGCGAGTCGGACACCACCCTGGCGCCAGCGGCGGCCTGGGCGATCCAGGTGCAGACCTGCTGCGGATTCAAGGACGGCATTATTTGTGTCATTACATCACCTCCCCGGAGCCATCGTTCGGCGCGACGATTTCTGTCACATCCGAATCGGGCGGAATATTCAGTGCGCGCAGCGCGTTGGCGGCCAGCGCGGCAAACGTCGGCGCCGCCACGATGCCGCCGAAGTGGCCGATGGCGGTCGGTTCGTCGATCATGACGGCGATGATGAAGCGCGGGTTCGACATCGGCACCATGCCGACAAAGGACCCGATGTACTTGCGCGGAATCGCGTACTTGCCGTTTTCGACCTTGTAGGCGGTACCGGTCTTGCCGCCCACGCGGTAGCCGGCCACGCGCGCCTGCTTGGCCGTGCCGTGGGCGCCCGAGACCACCAGTTCGAGCATCTCGCGCATCTGGCGCGCGGTTTTCGGCTTGATGATCTGGCGCCCGACCGGTGGCTCGGTGGTTTTCTGGAACGACAGCGGAATGGTGTCGCCGTCGCGCGCGAACATCATGTAGCCGCGCGCCAGCTGCAGCAGCGAGACCGAGATGCCGTTCCCGTAGCTCATGGTGGCCTGCTCCACCGGCCGCCACGATTTATACGGACGCACGCGCCCGGCCACCGCGCCCGGGAAGCCGAACTTGGGCTGCTGGCCGAAACCGACTTCGGTAAACATCTCCCACATTTCGCGCGGCGGCATCGACAGCGCGAGTTTCGAGGTGCCGATATTGGACGACATTTCGACGATCTCGGAGACCGTGATCACGCCGTGCGGCTTGGTGTCGGAAATCGGCGCGCCATTGATCACGAAGCGCCCGGCACCGGTATCGATGCGGGTAGTCGGCGTGACGCGCCCGCTGTCGAGCGCCAGCGCCACGGTAAACGGTTTCAGGGTCGAACCCGGCTCGAAGGTGTCGGTGATGACGCGGTTGCGCAGCTGCGCGCCGGTCAGGCCCTTGCGGTCGTTCGGGTCGTAGGTCGGCCAGTTGGCCAGCGCCAGCACTTCGCCGGTTTTCACGTCCAGCACCACGGCGGCGCCGGCCTTGGCCTTGAACTTGGCCACGGCTTCCTTGACCTGGGTAAAAGCGATGTATTGCAGCTTGCTGTCGACCGACAGGGTCAGGTCCTTGCCGTCGTGCGGCTCTTTCGACAGGCCCACGTCTTCGACGATCTGGCCGAGGCGGTCCTTGATCACGCGGCGGCTGCCGGTGGTGCCCACCAGGTTCTTTTGCTGCGCCAGTTCCATGCTTTCCTGGCCGGCGTCTTCGACGTTGGTAAAGCCCACCAGGTGGGTCGCGATTTCGCCCTGCGGGTAAAAGCGCTTGTATTCCTTGCGCGTGTCGAGGCCCTTGATGCCGAGTTTGGCGATCTGGTCGATCACCGGCATTTCGACCTGGCGCTTGAGGTACACGAAGGTGCGGTCGGAATCGAGTTTTTTGCGCAGCGCGGCGTCGCTCATGTCGAGCAGCCCGGCCAGCGCGCGCAGTTTTTCCGGCGGCGACTCGAGCACGTCTTCGGGAATCGCCCACACCGCCTTGACCGGCACCGAGGACGCCAGCACCTGGCCGTTGCGGTCGAGGATGCGCCCGCGCGTGGCCGGCAGTTCGATGGTGCGCTCGTAGCGGTTCTTGCCCTGGCCGATCAGGAATTCGTTGGACACGGTTTGCAGCCACATGGCGCGCCCGGCCAGCGCCACAAAGGAGGCGAACAGCACGAACAGCACGACGCGCGAACGCCAGGTGGGCAGGCTGACCGCCAGCACCGGGCTTTTCGAGAACGATACGCCTTTCGAGGCCGCTACGCGCGCGCCTGCCGCACCATTGTTACCGCGTTTCATTGCGCCCCTTCCGTCAGGTACTGTGTGCGCGCCGGGGTCAGCGGCGTCATGTCGAGTTTGTCGCGCGCGATCTGTTCGATGCGCGCGTTGGTGCCCAGGGTCGACTGGTCGAGCTGCAATTGGGCCCAGTCGATGTCGAGCTGGCGCGCCTGGTGTTCGAGCTTGCCCAGCTCGATGAACAGGTTGCGCGCCTGGAACTGGGCGTTCACCAGCGACAAAGCGCAGCCGACCAGCAGCGCGGCGAGCACGATGTTGATCTTGCCGTTCACGGCACGCTCCGGGCCGGCAAGCGTTCGGCCACCCGCATCACGGCCGAGCGCGCGCGCGGATTGCCGGCGATCTCGGCGTCGGACGGCTTCATCTTGGCAATCAGCTTCATCAGCGGCTGCGGCAGGTCGACCGCGCGGATCGGCAGGCGGCGGTCGGGCTGCTCGACCTTGACTTTGCTGGCCAGGAACTGCTTGACCATGCGGTCTTCCAGCGAATGGAAGCTGATGATGGCCATGCGCGCACCGGGCGCGAGCATGGCGTAGGCCGCGCTCAAGCCTGTTTCAAGGTCTTCAAGCTCTTTATTGATGAAAATCCGGATAGCCTGAAAGGTCCGTGTGGCCGGATCCTTGCCCTTCTCCCGGGTTTTAACCGCGTTTGCCACGATGCCGGCAAGCTGTCGTGTGCTTGAAATTGGTTCGACTGCCCGGCGAGCAACAATCGCCTTTGCAATCTGAAAAGCAAACCGTTCTTCCCCATAATCGCGAATCACCCTTTCCAATTGTTGTTCAGTCTCGCTGGCCAGCCAGTCGGCGGCGGAAACGCCGCGCGTGGTGTCCATGCGCATGTCGAGCGGGCCATCGTTGCGGAAGCTGAAACCGCGCGCGGCGTCGTCCACCTGCGGCGAGGAAATGCCGAGGTCGAGCAGGATGCCATCGACCTGCGCCACGCCGCGCGCGGCCAGGGCCTGCCGCATGGTGGCGAAACTGTCGTGCACGATCTCGAAGCGCGGATCGCCGATCTGGCCGGCCGTGGCAATCGCCTGCAAGTCCTTGTCGAACGCAAACAGGCGCCCGTTCGGCCCCAGCCGCGACAGGATCAAGCGGCTGTGTCCACCGCGACCGAAGGTCCCGTCTATATAAGTGCCATCGGCGCGTACGCCCGTCAGGTCGAGCGCGTCGACCGCTTCGTCCAGCAACACCGTCCGGTGCTGAAATTCCGGCACCGCCACCACATTCATCATCGGCGCGCCTTAGAAAGAGAAATTGGATAAGACATCGGGCATGCCACCGGCGACGGCGGCTTGCTCGTCTTCGGCCAGTTTGGCGGCATCCCAGATTTCGAAATGGCTGCCCATGCCAAGCAGCATGACCTCACGGGTGAGGCCGACAGCGCTGCGCAGCTCGGGCGAGATCAGGATACGCCCGGCGGAATCGAGCTCGACATCGCATGCATTGCCGAGGAAAATACGCTGCCACGCGCGCGCCGACATCGGCCAGGCGGCGATCTGCTCGCGGTGCGATTCCCACACCGGACGCGGAAAAAACAGCAGGCACCCGTGCGGGTGGCGGGTAAGCGTGAGGCGGCCTTCGCACTGGACTGCGAGTGCGTCGCGATGCTTGGCGGGAATGGACATCCTGCCTTTCGCATCGAGATTGATTGCGGACGCGCCTTGAAACACGAGTTACCTACTTTGAAAAGTTATTATGAAGTCGGTGTTTTGGCGCCAGGAGCATGGATTTCCTCCCACAAAACTACACTTTTTCACACAGTTGCCCACTTTAGATGAAGCCATCTGGACGGTCAAGCGCTTTCAATCGTGCTAAAAGGGAATTTTGTTAATGAAGTCAAGGACTTAGCGCATTACCTTGAAGGATCTTCAAAGCAAAATATGTCGAAAAATTAGAGACTTAGGCAGTACACTGAATGTTCAACCTCATCTATACACATGGGTTTGCCGGACACAACAAGACTTAAAATAATTACATCTGCTTACTTTTGCGCAACGGATGAGTAATTTGTCCGGTGTGTGGACGATGGAGTGTGATAGGAAGCCCGCGGCGGGCCAGCGCCGCGGGCAAACAGCGGATCAGGACAGCAGCGGCGAGCCGTCGTTCAGGCTGGCAGGATCGAGGAGCAGTTGCCCGGCAGTGCCGAAAGCAGCGCTGCCGACGATGCCGATTGCGGTTGTCATTCCGATATTCGACAGCGAGCCGTTGAGTGCATACTGGTAAGCCAAGTCGCCGCCGATGGCCGCCGTGTCGCTGCCGCCCAGGTGAAATTGCTCCAGGGTAGTCCAGATACTCCATGCGGTCGCACCGCTCGCGCGGATTTCATCGAAGCGCGCCATCAGCGCCCGGAAATCGAATTGCTCGACCTTGTTGTCGGTAATCGGGCTCAGCGCTTGCGGGTTGTAATCCCATGATGCCGCAGTCACCATCTGCAAGGTGGCGACGCCGGTATGGTACGCAGAGGCATACCAGCCCTTGAAGGTGATCTGGTCCGCAGTGCCGGACGACAGCACCAGATCGCTGCCGGACTTGCGCAGCACCAGGTCGGCGTAGGTGAGGCCGCCGCCGAGCGACAGTGTATCGCCCAGGAGTGAGTCGCCCATCGCCACGGTATCGCGGCCGTCGCCACGGTTGAAAGCGATCACCGCGCCGCCGCCCATGATGGTGTCGGCGCCGGCGCCGCCAATCGCCATCCGGACGTCGTCGCCGCCGAGCAGGCGATCGTCGCCCGACCCGCCATCTTGCAGCAGCCGCCCCCCGCCCGTGGACAACAGGGCATCGTTGCCCGCGCCGCCCTGGAGGAGACTGGTACCGGAGCCGCCGTCGAGAAGATCGTTGCCGTTTCCGCCGTTCAGGTAATCGTCATGGGCCATGCCGAATAACTGGTCATCGCCATCGAGTCCCCACAAACGGTCGCTGTTCGAACGGCCGCTCAGCCTGTCGGCCTGTGGCGTGCCGAATTGCTCAGTTTGCGCCGGCTCCGTCACCGTCAAGAAGAAGCTGGAACTGGCGTTCGCACCACCGCTGTCGGTGAAGATGATCTTGATGGGTATATGTTCCGTGGAGGGCCAGGGAGCGACGCCGCTCAAGGTCCGGCTGGCCGCATCGAAGTGCAGCCAGGATGGCAGCGCGTCGACACGCATCACCCCGGCGCCGTCGTCGTCCGCGTCGCTGAACAAGGTGGAGGGCAACACCAGGCTGAAAGGAAGTTCCGCCTCGGCTTGCTGGTCCTGCATCGGCGTGCCCGGCCTCGGGAAGGCGTTGCGTTCTTCAATATTGACGAGGTAATCGGCGCTGACGGACAATCCCGTGGGGTCCGTGGCCGTGAGGACAAGCGCATACTTGCCGGCGTCATGATGGGACGGGCTTATTGACAATTCGTCCTTGTTGCTGTCGAGGTTAATCCACGCGGAATGCGCGCTACCATCCTTCATGCGCAAGTCGTAACGAAGCACTTCGCTATCAAAATCCAAAAAATTATGGACGAACGAACTTCCCCCAAACTGGCCTTCCGGTATGTCAAACTCGAAGACAGGCCGGAATACGACGGGTGCATTCATGATCAGGTCGGCCAATCTGACGGCCGTATTGTCGGCAAAATAGAGCATGATCCCATCGGCTCCCCCGATCCCGCTGTACTGGCTTTCAATCACGAAAGCATCGCTCGCTCCATTGGCATTTGCGTAAGTAAAACGCATGGAACTGCTGCCTATGACCGGAGCGATATCGCTGGCCGCGATGCCAGGCCCAAATTTGAAATCGAGTCCGTACGCTGGCGAGATGATACGATCAACCCCATCGCCTTTGTTGAAAAAATACCTGGTCATGAAGTCACTACGGGAACTCAGGAAAACATCGTCGCCAGGCCCGCCATCAACCCAATTGACTCCGTGCCCCGCATCGATGACATCGTTTCCATCTCCCCCTGACAAATAGTCGTGGCCGTCCAGCCCCGTCAAGGTATCGTCACCCGCGCCGCCAGCGAGCGTGTCGTCGCCGCTGCCGCCGCTCAGAATGTCGCTCCCATCGGTGCCGTGGAGATCGAGGCCAGCGCCGTCGCTCCATGGACTTCCCGGTTGCCCCCAATTCGGATTTAGAACAAGCATATTCCCGTCTCGAATCACATTCATCACATTTCCATTTCTTTAAGGCAAATGTTTCTTTTATAGAAGTGTTTTACGTGCGTCAATTTATGCCGCCCTGGTAGCGCTATCCGCGCTGTCCGGTAGTGCCATGCGCAACCGCGCGAATGGCGCTCGCACCGGCACCGGCCATGCAGCCGTCGAAGACGTAAAAATGCCATTCCGAGGGCGCGAACCCAGGGAATGGCTGCAAATGCCCGGTAGACCTGGCTTAGTACAGCAATGGCGAGCCGTCGTTCAGGCTGGATGCGGGCACGAATTCCTGCGTCGCACTGCCGAAACCGCTGCTGCCGACAATGGCGATCGCCACCGCCGCGCCGACATTGGCAAGGTTACCCTTGAGTGCATACTGGTAAGCCAGGTCGCCGCCGATGGCCGCCGTGTCGCTGCCGCCGATGGAAAATTGCTCCAGGCTTGCCCCAAAGCGCCAGGTGCTTCCCGAAGCGGACCGGATCTGGTCGAATTGGGCGATCAAGGCCATGAAATCGAAGGCTTCCACCTTGTTATCTTGGATCGGGCTGCTTGCGCCGGGGAGGTAGTCCGCCGATCCCGCCGTCACCATCTGCAACACGGCGACGCTGGCGTGGTCCGGCTTCGCGTACCAGCTCTTGAAGGTGATCTGGTCGCCGGCGCCAGCCGACAGGATCAGGTCGGCGCCGGACTTGCGCAGCGCCAGGTCGGCATACGCGATGCCGTCGCCAAGCGAGACGACATTGTCCGCACCCACCGATACGCCGACCGTGTCCATGCCATTGCCGCGATTGAACACGATCAGGTCGGCGCCCGCCCCGGTGGCGATGTTGTCGGCGCCCTTGCCGCCAAAAAACAGCTCGCTGCCGTCGCCGCCGCTCAGGCGGTCGGCCCCGGCGCCGCCGTCGAGCAGGTTGGCATGGCCGGCCGTATCCGTCAGGGTATCGTTGCCCGCCCCACCCTGCAGCAGGTCGACCCCGTCCAGGCCATGCAGCTGGTTGGCGCCCACATTGCCCTTGAGCAGGTTGTCGAGCCCGTTGCCACGGCCGTTGACCGCCGCGCTGCCCGTCAAGGTCAGGATCTCGACATGCACCGGCAGGGTCTGGCCGGCCGCGCTGCCGATCTGGTCCAGGCCCGCGTCGGCCTCTTCGGTCACGACATCCTGGGCATCGACCAGGTAGCGGTCGTTGCCCGCGCCGCCAGCCAGCGTGTCCCTGCCGGCGCCGCCGTCGAGCACATCGTTGCCCAGATGACCGTACAGCCGGTCGTTGCCGCCCAGGCCGGCCAGGTGGTCGTCATTCGACTTGCCATGCAGGATGTCGGCCTGCGCTGTGCCGCGCAGCGCGATGCTGCCGGCCGCGGCCACGTTCAGATTGAAGCTGGTGCTGGCGCTGGCGCCGCCGCTGTCGGTCCAGGTGACGTCGATGGCGAGCGCGCCGGCGCCGGGCGTGGCCGGGGTGCCGCTCAGGGTGCGGCTGGGCGCATCGAAGCTCAGCCAGTCCGGCAGCGCGCCGACTGTCATGACGCCGGCGCCGTCGTCATCCTCGTCGACGAACAGGTCGGACGGCAGGACCAGGCTGAAGGGGCGCTGTTCTTCGACCGTCTGGTCGGCCATGGGCGTGCCGACCACCGGCGCGACCGGAAGGTCGTCCACTTGCAGCATGAAACCGGTGCTGGCCGACTGGCCCGAACTATCGGTCGCGGTGAGGATCAGCCTGATATCGCCGGCGTCGCGATACCCCGGACTGAGCTGCATGACGCGGGCCTCGGCATCGAAGCTGAG
This sequence comes from Massilia mucilaginosa, assembly GCF_011682145.1. Classification (GTDB taxonomy): domain Bacteria; phylum Pseudomonadota; class Gammaproteobacteria; order Burkholderiales; family Burkholderiaceae_D; genus Telluria_A; species Telluria_A mucilaginosa. The sequence goes on along the minus strand of NZ_WHJH01000002.1, from coordinate 236,183 downwards.
CCAGGCGGGAAGCGCGCCGCCCTGTTCCGTGCGCAGGTCGTAGCGCAGCACATCGCCGGCATCGACATCCACAAACGCATCGTCGGGGATGGTCAGCGCGATGCTGTAGCCTTCCAGCATCGCAACGCCGTTCATGCCAGCTTGCACCTCCGGCGCATGGCGGATGAAAGCGGACAACGGCTTGACCGTGTTGTCGGCGAAGCGGACGTTGACGGCATCCGCCTGCGTTGCGCTGCGCGCAAGCAGCACCACGCGATCGACGGCGCCGTCGCTCCCGGCATAGGCAAACGCCATCGATGCGGCAAGATTGACCGGCACGATGTCGCTGGCCACGATGCCCGGCCCGAACGCGATCACCGTGCCATTGCCCGGGTTGAGGAGCGTGTCGCTGCCGTCGCCTTGATTGAACACAAACGTATCGCGGGCGCTCGGCGTCGTGCGCAGGATATCGTCGCCGCGCCCGCCATGGAACAGGTTCAAGCCGCTGCCGCCCTGCAGATCGTCGTTGCCGTCGCCACCCCACAAGGTATCGTTGCCGCCGGCGCCGTCCAGGGTATCGTTACCGCCCTTGCCTTCCAGTACGTCGTTCGCTGCGGTGCCTTTCAGGAGGTTGTCGCCGCCATCCCCGATCATGGTGCGTGCGCCGAACGACTCGGCGCTCCAGAAGGTGCCGTCGGCAAAGCCAATGCCGCTCAGCGGCGCCGGCGCGACATCCTTGCCCTGCCAGGACGCCACCGTGATGCGCTCGCTGCCGATGGCGACGATGAGGTCGGCGTTGCCCGAGGCGGCGTTGGGCACGATGGCGAGCGACACATCGTCCGGCGCGATTCCGGCGGCGAACTCGATCACATTGCTGGCACCGGCCTGGCGGGCGGCGCCGGCGATCAGGTCGCGCCCATCGCCCCGGCTGAACAGATAGGTATTCTTGCCGTGCGCATCGAGGAAGGTATCGTCGCCGCTGCCGCCCTGCAGAACGTCGTTGCCGCGGCCGCCATCGAGCGTATCGTTGCCGCCGCCACCGCGCACGGTGTCGTTGCCGTCGGCGCCATCGAGCACATCGTTGCCTTCCATGCCGTCGAGGATGTCGAGCGAGGGGCCGCCCCTCAGGGTGTTGTCGCCGACATCGCCGTGCAGCAACTTGCTGAGCAAGACGTCGCCGTCCCATTCCGCGCCGTCAGCGAAGCGCAGCAGCACCGGCATGGCCCGGTTGGCGCCCGCAGCCAAGGTATCGAACGGCAGGCGCGCCACGGCGCCGGTGCCGTCGATGGACACTTCCAGCATGCCGTCGCGCAAGGCCACGCTCAGGTCGCCCGGCCGCACATCGGCGTCGAGCAGCAGGATGTGCTTGCCGGCCGGCGCAGCGCTCACGCGGTAGATGCCGGCATCGCGTCCGAAGGCGTACAGATTGACGCCGGCGCCGCCGTCGAGGTCGGCATTGCCCGGGCCGGCGTCGAGCAAGTCGTTGCCCTCGCCGCCGAGCAGGGTATCGTTGCCGTCGCCGCCGAACAGCAGGTCGCTGCCGGCGCCGCCGTCGAGCAGGTCGTGACCGCCGCCGCCGTCGATCAGGTCGTTACGCGTGCTGCCGGCCAGTTGATCGTCGCCGCTGCTGCCGGGCAGGCGCATGCCGTGCGGCTCGTCCAGCGCGGCACGGATCAGCGCCTGGTCCATGACCACGCCATCGGCCAGGACGATGCGCAGGCTGGCTGCGATGGCCGAGGCGTCGGCATGGAAATAGCGCGCCACGTGCAGCGTTTGGCCGCCATTGTTGACAGCGACGATCAGGTCCTCGCCGGAGCGAGCGAACGTCAGTGCGCCGGACAACTGGCCGGGCATGTCGATGATGGTTCCCCGCAGTCCCGCCCCGGGATGCAGGTCGAGCGTGTCGTGCCCCCAGTTCCCGCTGAAACGGTAGGTGTCCACGCCAGCGCCGCCGGCGAGCAGGTCGTCGCCTTCGCCGCCCTCGAACAGGTCGTGGCCCGCGCCGCCGCGCAAGGTATCGTTGCCGGCGCCGCCGCGCAGCCAGCCATCCTCGACGGCCGTGAGCAGATCGTCGCCGGCCCCGCCATCGAGGTGGCGGCCGAGCGCCACGTTGTTGCCGCCATCGAGCACCAGCACGGGATCGAGCCGGGCCAGCACATCCTCGTAACGCCAGGCGCTGCCGTCGGCAAAGCGGATCTCGCCGAGGCGCAAGGGCTGTCCCGCCAGGGCCGCCTGGTCGCCGGTGGAGGTGACGAAATAGCCGGCCACCGTGACCCGGTCGTCGCTGCCGCGCATGCGCAGTTCGAGCGCGTCGCCGCTGCGGGCTAGCACGATGTCGGCTGCGCCGATGCCGTCGCCGAAGCGCAGCACGTCCTGGGCCTGCGGCCCGTTGTCGCTGGTGGTGACCGTGTCCTGTCCGTCGCCGCGGCCGAAGACATAGGTATTTTTTCCGCTGCCGCCGTTCAGCCTGTCGTCGCCGGCCCCGCCGACCAGGGTGTCGTCGCCGCCACCGCCCAGCAGCAGGTCGCCATCGCCTTGTCCGTAGAGTATTTCGTCGCCATCGCCGCCGATGATGACGACAGGAGGTGAATTATCGCGTTGCGTTGCCATCTGCGTATCCGTTCTATGAAGAAAAGCAACTTCTGGCCGGGCTCGGCCGAAGTGATTGCTGGTGCTCGCCATTCCCGTGCACAACGCGCGGGAATGGCTGTTGATGAAGGTTCTGCGTGGATTAGTACAGCAGCGGCGAGCCGTCGGTCAGGCTGGCGCCGGGCAAGAATTCCTGCACCACAGCGCCGAAGCCGCTATTGCCGACAATGGCGATTGCCGCCGCCGCACTGATCGTGGCCAGGTTGCCGTTGAGCCCGTACTGGTAAGCCAGGTCGCCGCCGATGGCCGCCGTGTCGCTGCCGCCGCGATGGCATTGCTCGAGCGTGGTCCACGCGCTCCAGGCCGTCGCGCCGTTGGCCAGCGCCTGGTCGAAGCGCGCCACCATGGCGAGGAAGTCGAACTGCTCGACCTTGCTGTCGTTGATCGGACTCAGCGCGCCAGGATGGTAGTCGGTGGATGCGGCGGTGATTACTTGCAAGGTGCCGATGCTGGCGTTGCCCGCCCCCGCGTACCAGCTTTTGAAGATGAGCTTCTCCGCCGCGCCGGTGGTCAGGACCAGATCGTTGCCGGACTTGCTCAGCAGCAGGTCGGCATAGCCGATGCCGCCGCCCAGCGACAGGGTATTGTCGGCGCCGCCCGTGCCGATCACGGTATCGACGCCATCGCCCCGGTTGAAGGCGATCATGTCCTGGCCGCCGCCGGTGGTGATGAAGTCCGGGCCCTTGCCGCCGCTGAACAGGTCGTTGCCGCCGCCACCCACCAGCCGGTCGAGGCCGGCCCCGCCGTCGAGCAGGCTGGCGCGTCCCGCCGCATCGGTGAGTCCGTCATTGCCGGCGCCGCCCTGCAGCAGGTCGATGCCGTCCAGGCCGTCCAGCAGATTGACGCCGGCATTGCCTTTCAATAGGTTGTGGGCGTCATTGCCGCTGCCGTTGAGCGCACCCGTGCCAACCAGAGTCAGCAGTTCAACGCCGGCGGGCAGGGTCAGGCTGATGCTCGATGTAACATGGTCGAGACTGCCCCAGCCGGTGTCGACGATGACGTCGCCGGCGTCGTCGACGCTATAGCTGTCGTTGCCGTCGCCGCCAGCGAGCGTGTCCTTGCCGGCACCGCCGTCGAGGGTGTCGTTGCCCTCCATGCCAGTGAGGACGTCGTCGCCGGCCAGCCCGCGCAGGCTGTCGTGATTCGACTTGCCGGTCAGCGCATCCGCCGCCGCCGTGCCCGTCAGCGTCACGCTGGCGGCGCGCGTCACAGTCAGGTTGAATTCGGTCAGGGCAAAGCTGCCGCTGCTGTCGATCCAGAACGGCGTCAGGCGCGTTTCACCGGCATGATGCAGCTTGGGGGTGCCGCTCAGGGTACGGGTGGCGCTGTCGAAGCTGAGCCAGTCGGGCATGTCCAGCACGGTCATGAGGCCGGCGCCGTCGTCATCCACATCGCGAAACAGGTCGACGGGAAGAACCAGGCTGAACGGCACCGAGTCTTCGGTCGTCAGATCGGGCAGGTCGATATTGACCATCGGGGCCGTATTTTGCCCCCCCAGCGCCAGTTCGCGGACTACACCGCTGTCGAGCACGGTGCCATCCGCAAATGTGAAGGTGAGCGCCGGCAACCGGGTGGCGCCGGCTCCCACATCGCCTTCAATGCGCAAGAGCATTTTTCCCTCTGAACTCAGATCGTCCTTGAGCGACACGAACAAGGCGCTCAAATCGGATGGATCCGCCACGATGCGCAGATCGGACAGCGCGATACCCGGGCCGAAGACAACGTTGGCCTTCGCTTGCGGTCCTTGCAGCTTGAGGTCATCGAGGCCCGAGTCGCGCCCGAACAATACCGTGGCCACGCCGTCGAGCGAGATGCGGTCAACGCCCGGGCCGGCATCGATGGTGTCGCCCGCGCCGCCGGCCAGGGTATCGTCGCCACTGCCGCCGATCAGCACATCCGCGCCCGCGCCGCCGCTCAGCCGGTCGCGGCCGCCCATGCCATTCAACAGCTCGCCCCTGTCGCTTGCCGTGAAGTCGTCACCACCTTCATCGCCAATCCAGGCATAGCCGGAAGGCACATTGGCCAGTTCGGCGATGCGCTCGCCGTTCCATACGCTGCTGTCGGCAAAACGGATCCGGAGGTCACGGTGCGACAGCTCGAAGAAGCCGCTCATGGTCAGGGCATCGGCGCTTCCTTTCAGCGCAACGATCAGGTCCTTGCCATCCCGGCTGAGCTGGACGGCGCCGGGCACGATGCCGGCCGCCAGCGCGATTGTCTTGCTTGCCATTCCGTACCGCGCCGCCGACAGCACGGTGTCGCGCCCGTCTCCGCGTCCGAATTCGATGGTGTCATAACCGGTCCCGCTATCGAGCAGGTCGTCGCCGGCGCCGCCGGCAAGGACATCGTCGCCCGCGCCGGCGTCGAGCTTGTCGTTGCCGGTGCCGCCGCGCAGCACGTCCGCGCCGCTGCCGCCGTGCAAGGTGTCATTGCCGCTGCCGCCGCTCAGCAGATTCGCATCGACGACGCTCCAGATCTCGTCGTTGCCGCCGCCCGCGTCGAGCGGCATGAGGGTCTCCACGACGTTGTCGCCATCGTCGAGCTGCGTCAACGACTTGGTCGACAGCAAGGTCCGGGCCAGCACCGCTTGCGCATCCCAGCGCATGCCATTGGCAAAGCGGATTTCTTCGATGAGATGGGGCTGTTCGATTTGTGTCACGCCCACCGACTTGACGAAGTAGGCGTCGATGGTCATGTGGTGGCCACCGCTGCGGTCGGCGATGAGCAGATCGTCATCGCGGCGCTGGAAGATCACATCGTCCGGGTTTCGGTCAAGCATCCACAGAACATCATGGGTGCCGGACTTGATGGTATAGCGAGGCGGAATTTGCTGAAGACCGTGCCCATATACGTAAACTTGATTGACGCCAACAGGAAGACCGTTCATACACATTGCTTTCGATAAATGTTTAGAACATTTGTTTTATAGAAATATAGATTGATTGTCAATATGCTGTGAAGAAATTGACCGTGATGTGAGCAAGCTGTTGCACGCGGGAGCGGCGGCGCAGCTGGAACGGGGTGGGGGAAAAGCCATTCCCGAGCGGGAATGGCTGTGGATGAAGGAACTGCCTGGATTAGAACAGCAGCGGCGAGCCGTCGTTCAGGGTGGCGGCGTCGGGCGAGGCGTGCGACGCCGCGCCGGGCCCGGCACTGCCGATAATGCCGATGACGGGCGCCTGCACCACCAGGCCGACACTGCTGCTGGCACGCAAGCCTGTGCTGTCGGTCAGGGTCACCGTCAGCGTCGCCGCGCCGGCATCGGCGGCGCCCGGCGTGCCGCCCAACACGCCAGTGACAGGGTCGAAGCCCAGCCAGGCCGGCAAGCCGTCGACGCTGATCTTGCCGGCGCCATCGTCATCGGCGTCGTGGAACAGCGACGATGGCAATTCCAGGATGAACGGCAGCGCAACCTCGGCCCGCTGGCCTGCGCTGCAGCGCATCCTGGTCCCACACCGTGCCATCGGCAAACTGGATTTTCACCGGATAACGCGGCATCGCCACGCCGTCGCTGAACTCGGTCTCAACCTGGAAAAGCGCCTTGGCCGCGCTGCCGGCAATGGCGATCTCGACCATGCCATCCACCTGCGCGACACTGAGGTCTTCCGGCTGCACATCGCCGGCGACCAGCAGCGTTTGGCTGCCATTGCCGTTCAGCCCGATCTGATACGTGCCGGCAAGGCGGCCAAAGCGATACACATTGCTGCCCTCGCCGCCGAACAGACGGGCGTCACCCGGACCGGCGTCCAGGATATCGTCGCCCGGCCCGCCGGCAAGGTCGTCGGTTCCATTACCTCCCAGCAAAACATCATTGCCGTAGTCGCCGTTCAGCATATCGTCGCCGTCGCCGCCGTCGATCACGGTATCGCGGAAGTACGGCGGGGCCCAGATCGTGTCATTCCCCGGCGTGCCTGTGAGCACGCGCAGCGGGTCTGCCTCCAGCGCCCCGGCCACCGCCGCCGCATCCAGGCTGACGCCATCGGCCAGCGCGATGCGCATTCTGCCGGCCAGTCCGCTCTGGGTATCGAAATAGCCGGTCACGGCGATGCTCTCGGCACTACCCTTGACGCCGATCAGCAGGTCGTTGCCAGTTCCGTCGCCGGAGCGCGCGAAGCTCAGCGCCGACGCCGTCGTGCCGGGCAGCTCAAGCAGCGACTGGGCGGAGTTCGGGTACTCCGGCAAGGCGATCGTATCCTGCCCCCACATGCCGATGAAGCGATAGGTATTCATGCCGCTGTGGCCGTGCAGCATATCGTTGCCCGTACCGCCGTCGAGCACGTTATCGGCGTAGCCGCCGTGCAGGGTGTCGTTGCCGGCACCGCCGAACAGCAGTACCTCGCTGCCATTGCCGGTCAGGAAGTCATCCCCGCCCTGGCCGTCGAGCGCGCTGCCGCTGGCGCGATTGTCCGCGTCGCCAAGCATCTCGACCGGACTGAGCTGGCGCAGCAAGTCTTCCACGCTCCAGCTGCTGCCGTCGGCAAAACGGATCTCCTGGAGCTGGAACAGCTTTTCCACGTCGCCAGTGACGCTGCTGTTACGGAAGTAATCAATAACGGTGACGCTGTCATTGCTGTCGCGGATGGTCAGCAACAGCGCACTCCACGGTGTGCGGGTGGCCACAATGTCGGCGGGGGCGATCCGGTCGCCGAACTGGAGTACGCTGTAGTGCTTGAGCCCGGTTTCACCGAACTGGGTGCCACGCAGCCATATTTCATCCTGGCCATCGCCACGGTTGATGACATAGACGTTGTTCCCGGCATTGCCGGAAAGGGTATCGTTGCCTGCGCCGCCCACCAGCGTATCGTTGCCTTTCCCACCGTCCAGACGGTCATTGCCGCCAAGTCCGTAGATATAGTTGTCTTCTGCGTTAGCGGAAAAACGATCGTTCCATTCCGTGCCGCGATAGATGCTTGCCATGTGAAAAAGTCCATGAAGTTGGTGAACTTTTGTTTTATAGAAATGTTTAATTTCAGTCAATATTTTCCATACATTTGGCTTGGGCCGGGCTGTCGCATGTCGCTGTCCGGCACATGACCGGTCATGGCAGACGCAAGCATGACGTCGGCACGATGACGGGCCCGTCAATGCGCGTGAAATGGGAATCGACAGAGAACCTCGGCCGCACCGTCCATCGGTGGGCGGCGTGCGCGGGGTTGCATGAAGGCGGCTGCCGCGTACAGCATGCGGAATGCCTCGCCGGCGCCTTGCGCGCCGGAGTATTCAGTGTGAAGCAGGCCGATAGGCCGGATTTTGTTACGGCGACTACCCTTGCAGGCATTCGCTATGACAGCCATTCCTCTAGGCGCAGAATTACTCCTGCGCTCAAGCTCCCTACCCGCACGCTCCGCGAGCCGCCTCAACGCGTGCCTATTTGGGATTGCTCCAGGTGGAGGTTACCGCGTTTCACCGTAACTTAATACGCTCGTCTCTGTGGCCCTATTCCTCGCCTTATACTCCCCGGCTTGCGCCGGTCGGCTTTCAGCGGACGGCCATTAACCGTCACCCTGCTCTATGGAGTCCGGACCTTCCTCCCGCCGACGCATTACGCGCCAGCCAGCGACTGTCTGACCTGCTTCACCGCGCCATTGTACCGCGCCACGGCACACAGGACCAAGTTTCCGCGCTTTCCCCAACAAGCCATATCGTTTTCAGTATCGATCATGCGAAAAAAGTGATCGCAGCTGCGTTACCCGGCATACATACAAACTATTACAATATCGACAATTTTTAAAAAGGAAACTTTAATGAAACTGTTACCTCTTGCCGCACTGATCAGCACCACCCTGTTCGCCAGCTCCGCCGCCCACGCCGCCGACTGGCCGACCAGCTTTTCGAAATGCGCCGCCCAGGGCGGTACCTGCGACATCGGCACTGCCAAGCGCCAGGTGTCGTTCGGCATCAAGAACAAGTGGGTGCTCAAGTCGCTCAGCGGCAAAGTGGCCTGCACCGCCGCCACCTTCGGCAGCGATCCGTATCCGGGCGTCGACAAGAAATGCGCGGTAGGCCCGCTGGACGGCGGCACCACGCCGCCGGTTACCCCACCGGTGACGCCGCCGGTCACCCCGCCAGCCGGCACCGATCCGCTCACGCAAGCGGCGCCGGCAACCGGCTGGGCCAGCCACAGCAGCGGTACCCGCGGCGGCGCGGCGGCGACACAGAAAGAGATCTACCTGGTCAGCTCGCCGTCACAGTTGCTGGCGGCGCTCAAGGCCCAGGCCGGCAAGCCGGCACAGATCAAGGTCTACGGCACCATCGACATGACGGCCAGCGACAACGGCGGCGCTTTCAAGAGCGCCAGCGACCAGGGCGCGCGCAGCCTGATTTCGATTCCGTCGAACACCACCCTGATCGGCGTGGGCAGCGACGCGCGCATCGTCAACGGCCGCATCATGATCAAGGGCGTCGATAACGTTATCGTACGCAACCTGACCATCGCCAATCCGTGCGACATCGCGCCGAAATGGGACCCGCAGGACGGTAGCAGCGGCAACTGGAACTCCGAATACGACGGCCTGAATGTCGACAAGTCGACCCACGTCTGGATCGACCACGACACCTTCACCGATGCGCCGCGCACCGATGATCAGTTCCCGCAAGAAAACGGCAAACTCAAGCAGTGCCACGATGGCGCACTCGATGTCAAGAACGGGTCCGACTACGTGACCGTGTCGAACAATGTGTTCGAACTGCACGAGAAAAACACCCTGATCGGCTCGTCCGACAGCACCACCGCCGACGACGGCCACCTGACCGTGACCTTCCACGGCAACCGCTACAAGCAGGTGACCAGCCGCGCCCCGCGCGTGCGTTTCGGCAAAGTTCACGTGTACAACAATTACTACGAGGGCGACCGCAACGCCAAGCTGTACGCGCACCACTACAGCATCGGCGTGGGCTACAAGGCCAAGATCGTGTCGCAGAACAATGCCTTCGACATCATCGGCGCCACCGACTGCGGCGACGTGGTCGAAGCTTCGGGTTCGTCGAGCAAGACCGGCGCCATCGTCGACAGCGGTTCGCTGCTGAACGGCGCGGCGCTGGGCCTGGGCGGCGCCAGCTGCAAGTTCAGCACCGCGGTCGGCTGGACCCTGCCGTACACGCCAGCCTTGCTCGACACCGCCAAGGTGCGCGAATCGGTGCTGCGCAATGCGGGCGCCGGCAAGCTCAGCGTCAGGTAATCCAGGAACGTCCCGCATCGCGCCGCAGCCCGCCCCCGGCTGCGGCGTCGAGTGCAGCATCTGCGCGCGCCGCGCCGGCGCCGCATCAGTACATCATCACACCCTGGCCGGCACCGCGCCGCCGGCCTCTTCCAGCGGCGTCACCAGCACCCGGTCGATCCGGTGCCTGTCCATATCCACCACCTCGAAACGATAGCGTTCCCACACAAAACGGTCGGACGCGGCCGGCACATGCCCGAGTTGCTCCAGCACGAAGCCGGCCAGGGTTCGATACGCTCCGCTCGCCTCGCCCGGCAGCGCCTGATCGACCGCGAGCACCTCGCGCAGGCGCGGCAGGGGCATGGCGCCGTCGAGCAGCCAGCTGCCGTCCTCGCGCCGCACCGCGTCCGCCTCGCTCCCTTCATCGCCCGGCAGCGCGCCGATCAGGGCCGCCATCAGGTCGACCAGGGTCACCATGCCCTTGAGCTCACCATGCTCGTCGACCACCAGCGCCAGCTCGGCTTTCTGCTGGCGCAACTGTTCCAGCAAGCCGCGCGCGCTCACCGTCTGCGGCACCAGCGGCGCCGGACGCATGGCCGCGCCGGGATCGATGGCCTCGAACGCGCCATGCGCGACCGCCTGGGCGAACAGCTCGCCGGCGTCGACCACGCCCAGCACCTGCGAAGCGTCGCCGCGCACCACCGGAAAGCGGCTCAACGGGCTGGCCGCGATGCGCGCCAGGTTGGCGCCGCGCTCGCCGTCGAGGTCGATCAGCTGCAGCGCGGCGCGCGGCGTCATCAGCGCATCGAGGCGCAGATCGTCCAGGCGCAGGGCGCGCGCGGCGATGTCCGATTCGGTCTTGTCGAGCACGCCCGCGTCGGCACCCTCGCGCAGCATGCCGCTGATCTCGTCGGCGGTGGGGGCGCTGTCGGGCGCGCGCCCCATGCCCAGCACGCGCATGATCAGGTCGCTCAAGGCCGAGAGCACGTTCACGAGCGGCGCCATGGCGCGCGCGAGCGCCCGCAGCGGCGGCGCGATGAGGGCCGCCACGGCTTCCGGATACTGGATCGCGATGCGCTTGGGCACCAGCTCGCCGAGCAGGATCGACACCAGCGTCATGCCGGCCACCACCAGCGCCAGCGCCACCTGGCGCGCATGGGGTGCCAGCGGCGGCAGCGTGGCCAGGTGCGGCGCCAGGCGATCGGTCAGCGAGGCTTCGCCGAAAGCGCCATTAAAAATCGCAATCAGGGTAATGCCGACCTGCACCGTGGACAGGAAGGCGCTTGGGTCGTCGGCCAGCTGCATGGCGGTGCGCGCCCCGCCCCGGCCGTCGGCGGCCATTTTTTCGAGGCGGACGCGCTTGGCCGACACCAGCGCCAGCTCGGACATGGCGAACACGCCATTGAGCAGGATCAGGACGAGGATGATCAGCAATTCCATGGACAGCGGCGGGTGGACAAGGTCGAGCCATCCACGTTAGCCCTGCCATAAGGCCTCGGTTTGAGGCAGCACAATGTCGCGCGCGGTCCGGCGGGGATAGAAATTGTGATATTTAATGTCGTAATTTCAAAAGCTTGCCCGAATCGGCTCGCATAGAATGGCGCATACTCAACCATCCAGGCAGAGACTCCATGACGCACCCTTCCCGCAGTGGCGGCCAGATTCTGGTCGATGCCCTCAACATTCATGGCGTCGACACCGCCTTCGGGGTTCCCGGCGAAAGCTACCTCGACGTGCTCGACGCCCTGCACGACTCCGATATCCGCTTCATCATCAACCGCCAGGAAGGCGGCGCCGCGTTCATGGCCGAAGCCTACGGCAAGCTGACCGGCAAACCCGGCATCTGCTTCGTCACACGCGGCCCGGGCGCGACCAACGCCTCGATCGGCGTGCACACGGCCTACCAGGATTCGACCCCGATGATCCTGTTCATCGGCCAGGTCGGCAACGATTTCATCGACCGCGAAGCCTTCCAGGAGATCGACTACCGCCGCATGTACGGCCAGATGGCCAAGTGGGTGACCCAGATCGACCGCGCCGACCGCATTCCCGAATACATCGCGCGCGCCTTCCAGGTCGCCACCAGCGGCCGCCCCGGCCCGGTGGTGCTGGCGCTGCCGGAAGACATGCTGATCGACACCGCCAGCGTGGCCGACACCCGCCGCTACCAGCCGGTGCAGGCCTCGCCCTCCGCCGCCCAGATCGCCACCCTGCGCGAGATGCTGGCCGCCGCAACAAGCCCGGTGGTGCTGCTCGGCGGCGCCAGCTGGAACGCCCAGGCCTGCGCCGACTTGCAGACCTTCGCCGAAGCCAACGCGCTGCCGGTCGGCTGCACCTTCCGCTTCCAGGACCTGCTCGACAACGCCCACCCCAACTATATAGGCGACGTCGGCATCGGCATCAATCCGAAGCTGGCCGCGCGCGTGAAAAACGCGGATTTGGTGATTGCCATCGGCCCGCGCCTGGGCGAAATGACCACCGGCGGCTACACCCTGCTGGCCTCGCCCGTGCCAAGCCAGCGCCTGGTGCATTTCCATGCGGACGCCGAGGAACTGGGCAGCGTCTACCAGGCCGAGCTGATGATCAACAGCGGCGCCGCGCAAGCCTGCGCCATGCTGGCCGCGATGGAACCGGTCGACGCCGCCGCCTGGCGCGGCACGGTGGCCGAGGCGAAGGCCGAGCTGGCCGCCTATCAGGAACAGCCGCCGATTTTCAAGGATGGCAAATCCCCGCTCGACCTGTGGCAAGTGGTGCAGGAACTGATGGCGCAAGTTCCGCGAGATACCATCATCACGAATGGCGCCGGCAATTACGCTTCCTGGGCACACCGCTTTTATCGCTACGGCGGCATGCGCACCCAGCTGGCGCCGACCAATGGCGCGATGGGTTACAGCGTCCCGTCCGGCATCGCGGCCAAGATTGTCGATCCGTCACGCACGGTGGTGACATTTGCCGGCGATGGCGAATTCATGATGAATGGACAAGAACTGGCGACCGCGGTGCAATATAAAGCCGGCGTGATTATTATTGTTTTTAATAATGGCATGTTCGGCACCATCCGCATGCACCAGGAAAGGGATTATCCGGGCCGCGTATCGGGCACCGGATTGCATAACCCGGACTTTGGCGAACTGGCCAGGGCGTATGGCGCGCACGGCGAGGTGGTCAATGCGACAGCGGAATTTGGTCCGGCACTGGCACGCGCGCTGGAACACACGCGCGACCATGCGCTGCCGGCGGTGATCGAATTGCGTTACGACGGGAATTTGATTACCCCGAATGCGACCTTGGAAACAATTCGCAAGACGGCGCAAGCGGCCGGCAAATAACACGGCACGCACCACCGTCGTTCCCGCGAGGGAACGACGGTGGTGCCAAAACACTGGCGACGGCGGTATTGTAATTACTGGGAACTAAGCAACTGCGCCTGCGGCAGCAGTTCAAGACCAAGCTCGGCTGGCATAGGCAGCGGGCGGTCATAGGCACTCTGGGTTTGGGCAACAGGTGCCGTAAAGAAACATGCAACGGTGGCGATAAACGCCAGGCCGATGACATTGCGTATCCACATCGACCCCGCCACATGAATCGTCTCCGGCGAAATCAACAAGCTGAAATTGTCTGGGCTGTTCACACTGCCTCCTGTAATCGTTTTGTAATAATTTATACCCTTTTCAGATAAAAGCCTAGCGATTCTTACGCCGGATTGATGCATATGTAGGCCGGTCCCGACAGCCTACTTATTTGCGGCGCGTTTGAGCCAGCGCATCATGCTTCCTATTATCGGCAGCTTCTCGTAAAGCTCCTCGGCGGCATCCCAATAATCCCGGTGCGTCATTACAGCTCCGTTCGTATCGAAGCGAATCCGGGTCGCCCCGCGAATGCATTGCGGCTCCTTTGAAAAACGCTTCATCCGGAACAAAAACTCCCATGTCAAAAAGGCATCGTCACCCTGCAGCACGGTCGACGTCACCACAAAACGCGGCTGGTCGACCTGCTCGAACATATGCTGGAAGATAGCCACGATCGGCCCGACCCCGCGCACCTCGTTGAACGGGTCCTTGAACTGCGCATCGGGCGCGTAGATCTGCTCGATCCGGGCGCGCATCGACGCGCGCTCGATGCCTTCGTAGAACGCCACCAGCCGTGCCAGTTCGGGCGCGCGGTTCATAAGCCGGTCACCTTGTGGATCAGCCAGAAATACAGGCGGTACGGCAGCAGGCGCGCCAGGCGCATGCTGTTGGTGAAGCGCTTCGGAAAATGAATATGAAAGTCGCCGCGCTCGATCCCGTCCACCATCGCATAGGCGGCATCGGCGGCGCTCATCAGCGCCGGCATCTTGAAGTCGTTGCCGGCCGTGAGCGGCGTGTCGACAAAGCCCGGATTGATCTGGTACACCGAGACACCGCGCGAACGCAGGTCCAGATACAGCGACTCCGACAGGTTGATCAGCGCCGCCTTGGTCGGTCCGTACACCAGCGCCTTGGGCAGCCCGCCGTAACCGGCCACCGAGGCGACAATGCCGATCCCGCCCGCGCCCTGTTCGAGCAGGAGCGGCAGCGCCACGTCCAGGCAGTTGAAGGCGCCGCGCAGGTTCAGGTCGATCATCCGGTTGGCCGCCGCCAGGTCGATCGCGTCCGCCCGCATTTCGTTGTAGCCGCCGGCGACGATCAGCACCAGGTCGATGCCGCCCCACTCGGCCACGATGCGCTGGCAGGCCTTGTCCACGCTGGCGTGATCAAGCACGTCGAGCGCCAGCGCCAGCGCGCGCGGTTCGCCCGCCACCGTCTGTTCCAGCTTGTCGGCGCTGCGCGCGGAAAACGCCACGCGCGCGCCCAGGTCGAGCAACAGGTGCGCCGCCGCCTCGCCGATCCCGGTCGAGGCGCCGATCATCCACACGCGCTGCCCGCGCCACTCCTTGATGCGCGGGTTCATTGCGGCGCCACGAGCGCTGACGTGCGCTTGGTGAACGACAAGGTCACGCTGCCCAGGTTCACGCCGAACTTGCTCATCGCCGTGCGGTTCAACATGACCTTGTCGTCGATCAGGAACATCCAGTCGTCCATATCCATGTTGATCACCTTGCCGTCGACCGGCAGCGCCAGCACGTACTGCCAGCGCAGCGCATTGCCCGACACGGTGCCGCGCGCGGTGCCGACAACGTCCGCCGCCGTGGCGGTAAACGTGTTCGGCCCGGTGCGGGTCAGGGTCCAGATGCGCTTCTGGCGGGTACCGTCCGAGTAGACGAAATCTTCATCGAGCACGCCCGTGTCGCCATTCCACGTGCAGCGCATCTGCACCACGAAGCGCTTGATGACTTCCCCGGAGCGGTCCTGGAACATGCCGTGCGCGTCCAGCGTGCCGTTGAAGTACCGGGTGATGTCGAGCGCCGGGGTCTGCTTCGCATAGGTGTCGGGCGAGGGCGTGCCGCAGCCGGCGATGGCCAGCGCCAGCGCGCCGGCGGCAAAGATCTTGTGGAGTTTCATGGGGCTATCCTTTGGTGATCAACAGTGACGAAGCGGCGCGCGCCACAACATGGCGGCGGCCAGCAATTTGAGGGCGCACGGCAGCAGTGCGTAGGCCGCCGCCAGCGCCGCGGTACCATTACCACTGCCGCCGCCCGCGCCGGGCACGTAGCCGAGCCACGCCAGCAGCGGCAGGGCGATGCCGGCGGCCAGCGCCAGGGTCATTTGCACGCCCCAGTTCCACACGCCGAAATAGGCCGCTTCGCGCCCGCCCGCATGACCGGCGCCGGCGATCACGCCGGCCAGCAGCGCCGGCGGCAGCGCCAGGTCGGCCCCCAGCGCCAGCCCTGACAGCAGGCAGATGACGCCGAAGGCGATGCTCGCGCCCGCGCCCAGCCCGAAAGCCCAGACGAAGACGGCAGCGGCCAGCAGCATGCCGGCCGCCCATGCGCGCGCCTCGCCGAAGCGGGCGGCGGCGGCGATCCACAGCGGCATCGAGCAGGCCGCCGCGGCGAAGTAAATGATCAGGAACAGGGCCGACATGGCGCCCAGTTGCAAGCGGTCGGCGGCGAAAAACAGAAACAGCGTGGCCGGAATCGACGAGGCGATGCCGTTCACGATCAGCACCGCGAACAGGGCGCGGAACGGCGCTTGGCGAAACGGCGCGGCCATGGCGCGCCAGCCGGGCCGCGCTTCGAATGCCGCCTTGACCGGCGCACGCGGCGCGCGCACCAGCAGCAGCGCGCCGCCCACGGCCAGGGTGGCGGCGAAGGCCAGACTCAATGCGTCGTAGCCGGCCGCGCCAGTGACCGCGGCGGCCAGCACCACGCCGGCCAGGCCGCAGGCTTCGCGCACGCCGGTCACGCGCGCGCGTTCGAGCGGCGCCTGGGTGAGCGCCGCGCCCCAGCTCTGGTGCGCGATGGTGGCGATGCCAAACCCCAGGTAGACCAGCATCAGGGTGCCGAGAAACCAGGCCATGGTCGCCAGGCTGCCCAGCGCCGGCGGATGGAACAGCGCCACGAAGCCTGCCAGCAGCAGCGGCAGCGCCAGCGCCACGTAGCGCGCATAGGCGCCCTGCCCGCGCTCGATCCACCAGCCGAGCAGCGGGTCGATGAAAGCGGCGCCCACGCGCGCGGCCAGCAGCACGGCGCCGATCAGCGCCAGCGACAGGCCGGCGCGTTCGGCGTAAAACTGGGGCAGGTAAACATAGATCGGCAGCGCGACCATCGCCAGCGGCAGGCCGAACAGGCCGTACGAGAGCAGCTTCGCCAGCGACAGGCGGCTCATCGCGGCGCGGCGTCTTTGAGCAGTGCGGTGCGCAGCGCGCGCGCGCTGGTGGCGCTATCGAGCCAGATGCCGAAAAACGCGCGCGCAAAGTCCTGGTCGGGAACCAATGCCAGCGCCTTGCCATCGAGGTAAAAGCGCGCGCCCGCGCCGGGCAGGAACACGCCGCTGATATGCGTGCCTTCCTTCACATCGGGGAAGATGGTCTTCATTTTGGCCAGCCACTGGGCGCGTTGAAGCGGCGTCCCGGCGCCGATTTTTTCCATCTGCTCGGCGCTGGCCTCGGCGATCTTGACGCCATCGAGCTTGCGCGCGTAGCGCAGGTCGAGCACAAACGGCGCGGCAAAGGGAGCGTCAGGCCGGTAGCCCTGGTCGCCCACCCACAGTTCGGCGTCGTAGATCGCCAGCGAGAACCAGGTAAACGTGCCCTTGCCGGCCACCCTTGCCTGCGGCAGGTGTTCTTCGATATGGCCGGGAGCTGCGCTGGCGGACTTGACGACCATCAGCGCACAGGCGGACAGCAGGAGCTGGCGGCGCCGCATCTCAGGCTTTCGTCAGGGTGAAGTGCATGACGTCGGTGTTCTTTTCACGGAACGCGGCCTCGCAGTAGCACAGGTAAAACTCCCAGGTGCGGATGAAGCGCTCGTCGAAGCCCTGCGCGCGCACCTCGTCGATGCGCGCATGGAAGGCCTGGCGCCACGCGACCAGGGTGTCGGCGTAGTCGATCCCGAAGCGGTATGCGTTCGTCACCGTCAAGCCATGTTCGAAGGCCATGCGCTCGAAGGCCGACGGCGACGGCAGCATCCCGCCCGGGAAGATGAACTGCTGGATGAAGTCGGTGCCCTTGCGATAGCGCTCGAACAGTTCGTCGGCGATCACGATGGTCTGGATGCAGGCGCGCCCGCCCTGCTTGAGGTTGCGCGCGATGCACTCGAAGTAGCTCGGCCAGTAGCTCTCGCCCACCGCTTCGAACATCTCGATCGAGGCGATCGCATCGTACTGGCCGGCGCTGTCGCGGTAGTCGCACAGGCGCAGGTCGGTTTTATCCGATAACCCGGCCTTGTCGAGGCGCGTCCTGGCGTAGGCCAGCTGCTGCTCCGACAGGGTCAGCCCGGTCACATGGACTTCGGCGTCGCGCGCGGCCAGTTCGGCGAAGCCTCCCCAGCCGCAGCCGATTTCCAGCACCTTCTGGCCGGGCGAGACATCCAGCTGGCGCAGGATGCTGCGGTACTTGGCCTTCTGCGCCTGTTCCAGGTCGCGCCCGCTGGCCTCTGTATACAAGGCGCTCGAATAGGTCATCGACGGGTCGAGCCACAGTGTGTAGAACGCATTGCCGATGTCGTAGTGGGCGTGGATGTTCTTGCGGCTGCCGGACTTGCTGTTGCGGTTCAACAGGTGCTTGATGCGGTACGCCAGGCTGCCCCACCAGCTGCCGTAGACCAGCGTTTCGATGGCGGCGCGGTTGCGCGCCAGCAGCGCGATCAGGGCGGTCAGGTTGTTGGTCTGCCAGTCGCCCTCGATATAGGTTTCGGCAAAGCCGATGTCGCCCGAACGCAGGGCCGCGCTGAAGCAGTTCCAGTTATGCAGTTCCAGGATCACCGGAACCGACTCGTCGCCGAAGTGCCGCTGCGCGCCGTCCGGCGTGATCAAGGTCAGCGCACCGTGTTTCAGGTTTTCGAGCAGCTTGAGAATGACTTTGGCTGACGAGGGCGCGGACGTGGCCGCGCGATGGCTCGGCGCGGCCGGAACAAGCGATGGCAGGGATTGGGAGCTCATCGGGTTACCTTATGTTGGGGTGGAGTCGGTTTGGAGAAGAAGGGAACGCGCCGCAGCCACAGGCGCAGCGCCTGGAGATGGATGCGCGCCACCACGCCGGCCGTCATCAGCGGAAAACCGAAGAAGGCGCGCGCGACGCTGGCGGCGGTGATTGGCGCGGCGCTGCCGGACAAACTGGTTTGCAGCAGCGGTCCGTCAACATCAGCGTCGGCGTCGTGGTAGTCGATGCAGGCCAGCGTGCTGTCCTGCGCCTGGCCATCCTTCATGCGCACGACGTGCGTGAAGCGGAAGCGGTAGCCGCCCTGCACTTCGCAGAAGGGCGAGACGTGGAACACTTTGCGCGCGTGCAGTTCCTGGCCGTTGGCGATGTCGGCGCCGGTGTCGAGCAAATAGAAATGGCGTTCGCCGAAGGTATTGCGCACGTCGCACACCAGCGCGCGCAGGGCGCCGTCGCGCCGGTGGCAAAACCAGAACGAGACCGGGTTGAACACGAAGCCGAGCACGCGCGGCATGGTTTGCAGCCAGACTTCGCCATCGGCATCAAGAATGCCTTCCTGGCGCAGCAGGCCGTCGATCCAGTCGACCAGCGGCTGCTTGCCGTCGCCATGGTCGGCGTCGGCGAACGACAGCAGGTTGAAGCGGTTGCGCGAAAACAGCGCGCAGCCGAAGCCTTGCGCCGCCATCGCGCGCAGCGGCAGGCGCACATAATAGGTGGCGTAGGCGAAGGCGTTGAGCACGGGCCGCAGGCGCGTGTGGCGCACCTGGCCGAAGCACAGCTGCGCGCGCGGCGCGGGCGCCGGGTCAGGCCGCCGCATCGCGCGTGCCCTGCATCAGGCGGGTCAGGGCGGCGGCGGCGGCCAGGCCCGACTTGAGGCCATCTTCATGGAAGCCGTAGCCGGTCCAGGCACCGGCGAACCAGGTGTTCTGCTGCCCCTGGAAGAGCGCCAGGCGCCCTTGTGCGGCCACGGCGGCATCGTCGAACACCGGGTGCGCGTACGCGAACGATTGCAGCACGCGTGCGCGATTCGGTTCGTCGATCGGGTTGAGCGAGACGATCAGCGGCGTTTTGAAGGGCAGCGGCTGCAGCTCATTGAGCAGGTAGTGCACACACACCTGCGGCGTGGCCGACGCCGTGCTCTGGTAATTCCAGGCCGACCAGGCCTTGCGGCTGCGCGGCAGGCAGCTGGCGTCGGTGTGCAGCACGGCGCGGTTGGGCTGGTAGCGCACCGCCGCCAGCACCGAACGCTCGTCTTCGCGCGCGTCTTTCAGCAGCGCCAGCGACTGGTCGCTGTGGCAGGCCATGACGACGTGGTCGAACTGTTCGGTGTCCTGGGCGGTATCGACCCGCACCGAACGCGCGCCGCCGGCCGGATTGCGCGTGACGGACGTCACCGGCGTGCCGAGGCGGCGCCGGGGAATCGCGGCCAGCAGTTTGTCGACATAGTTGCGCGAGCCGCCGCGCACGGTGTGCCACTGCGGCCGGTCGCTCACCTGCAGCAGGCCGTGGTTGTGGCAGAAGCGAATGAAGGTGGCCACCGGGAAGGCCAGCATCTGGCTTGACGGACAGGACCAGATGCAGGCGGCCATCGGCAGCAGGTACCAGGCGCGGAACTGCTCGCTGTAGTTGTGCTGGTCGAGGAATTCACCAAGCGAGATGGCCGGCATGCGGTTGGCCGTGGCCAGGCTGCTGGCGTGCCGGTTGAAGCGCAGGATGTCGCGCACCATGCGCAGGAAGCGCGGGCGCAGCAGGTTGCCGCGCTGGGCGAACAGGGTGTCGAGATTGCTGCCGGCCCATTCCAGCACGCGCGCGCCGGCTTGCTGCCCGAGCGGCAGCTTGACCGAGAACGACATGTCGCTCGGCGCCGTTTCCACGCCAAGCTCGGCGAACAGGGCGATCAGATTGGGATAGGTGCGCTCGTTGAACACCAAAAAACCGGTGTCCACGCCGTGCGTGACGCCGTCCAGGGTGACGTCGACGGTATTGCTGTGGCCGCCGAAGTAAGCGCCCGCCTCGTACAGGGTCACGTCCGCCCCGCCATGGACAAGCCGGTAGGCACACGACAAACCGGAAATCCCCGCCCCAATCACTGCAATCTTCATCACATCCACCTGTTTTCCTTGTTTTGTCTAGGACAAACTCCCCATCTGACGGATAATCCGTGAAATAATGAAATCTGTCAACGCTTTGTCCATGACAAAACGCGGCAACATGGATATATACGTGACGGGTAGGAAATTGGATTCAAGAAACGCGATTTAATACTGAGCAGAAAAATCCACAGGCATGGCATCATGTCGCGCTGGAAGCGGACCGTGAAAACAAGCTGATATAAACAGTAGTTTTATGCGCATGATTTCAACTTACAATCAGGATGATGTCCTGAACAAACCATGAATGCGACAATGAGCGAAGTACCGACCACTGCCGTCTTCAGCAGCATCAGCGACGTTGAACGGGAGACCGGCGTCCCCAAGGAAACCCTGCGCGTGTGGGAACGGCGCTACAACTTTCCGCAGCCCGAGCGCGACGCCAACGGCGAGCGCCAGTATCCGCTCGACCAGGTGGCGCGCCTGCGCGTGGTCAAGCGCCTGCTCGACATGGGCTACCGGCCCGGCAAGATCATGCAGCTGAGTACGGAGGAGCTGAGCAACATGGCCAGCAAGTCCGGCACCGGCTCGATCGCCGGCGACGCCGACGATCCGGTGCTGCGCCAGTGCCTGGCCATGATCAAGGCGCACCAGATGCACGAGCTGCGCCAGAAAATGGCGCAGTCGCTGCTGCAACTGGGCCTGCGCCGCTTCGTGCTGGAACTGGTGGCGCCCCTGACCACGCTGGTCGGCGAAACCTGGGCCGCCGGCGGCCTGGCCATCTTCGAAGAACACCTGTTCGCCGAAATGCTGCAAAGCGTGATGAGAAATGCGATCTTTTCGGCCAACCAGCAGGTCGGCCATGCCGACGCCGTCCCGCGCATCCTGCTCACCACCGTGCCCCAGGAGCGCCACGGCCTGGGCCTGCTGATGGCCGAGGCGCTGTTCGCGCTGGAAGGCGCGCACTGCGTCTCGCTCGGCGTGCAGACGCCGCTCACCGACATCGTCGAAGCGGCGCGCGTGCAGCACGCCGACATCGTGGCGCTGTCGTTTTCGAGCGTGATGTCGCCGCGCGCGGCAATCGACAATGTGATCGAGCTGCAAAGCCGGCTGGGCGAGCGTGTGCAGGTCTGGGCCGGCGGCAGTTGCGCGGCGCTGGCGCGGCGCCAGCTCGGGCCCAACCGGGTGCTCGACCTGCACGATATCGACACGGCGGTGGCGCGCTGGCGGGTACAGAATACGGCCCTTGCCAGTTAAGTAAGTGCTTGGTACAGCGCAGCGGCCAGCCTGGCGGGGGAAACCCCGCCCTGCTCTGGTAAAATACGCGGCATCGATTTCGTCGTGCCCGGCGCCGCCGGGCATCAGCATGCTGCGCCCTCCACCACATTCCCATGTTTAGTTTTTTTAAGAAAAAACCGCCCGCTCCCGATCTTCCGCCGCCAACGCCGCCCGCAGCTCCCCCTCCGCCCGCCCCGGCCGTGCCAGTCACGCCGGTAGCCGTGGCCGCCGTCGTTGGCGCAGCCCTTGCCGAGTCGCCGCCAGCGCCGTCGCGCCGCTACGGCAGCACCTCGACCTTCGTGGCGCCGGCCGTGCCGGCCTTCGGTAGCGAACTGATTCCCGAAACCGCCGAACGCCTCGGCAGCGAGGCCGACAGCAAGAGTTCCTGGATGGCGCGCCTGAAAGCCGGCCTGTCGAAGACGTCGAGCAACCTGAGCCTGCTGTTCGTGGGCGCGCGCATCGACGAAGACCTGTACGAGGAGCTCGAAGCGGCGCTGCTGATGTCCGACGCCGGCATGGACGCCACCGATTACCTGCTCACCGAGCTGCGCCGCAAGGTCAAGGAAGACAAGCTGCTTGATGCCGCCGCCGTGAAAGCCGCGCTCAAGGTGCTCATGACCGACATGCTGCGTCCGCTGGTCAAGCCGCTCGAACTGGGCCGCCACCAACCGCTGGTGATGATGATCGCGGGCGTGAACGGCGCCGGCAAGACCACCACCATCGGCAAGCTTGCCAAGCACATGCAGAAGTACGAGCAATCGGTGCTGCTGGCCGCCGGCGACACCTTCCGCGCCGCCGCGCGCGAGCAGTTGATGGTCTGGGGCCAGCGCAACAACGTCACCGTGATCGCCCAGGAGTCGGGCGACCCGGCCGCCGTGGCCTTCGACGCCGTGCAATCGGGCAAGGCGCGCAAGATGGACGTGGTCATGGTCGACACGGCCGGGCGCCTGCCGACCCAGCTGCACCTGATGGAAGAACTGAAAAAGATCAAGCGCGTGATCGGCAAGGGCATGGAGGGCGCCCCGCACGAAGTGCTGCTGGTCATCGACGGCAACACCGGCCAGAACGCGCTGGCCCAGGTCAAGGCCTTCGACGACGCCCTGCAGCTGACCGGCCTGGTCATCACCAAGCTGGACGGCACCGCCAAGGGTGGCGTGCTGGCCGCGATTGCCCGCACCCGCCCGATTCCGGTGTACTTCATCGGGGTCGGCGAGAAAATCGAAGACCTGCAACCGTTCAGCGCCGACGAATTCGTCGAGGCGCTGCTGGGATAAGCTTTCATGATCGAATTTAGGTGTGTCTCCAAAACGTACTCGGCCGACGCCATCGCCCTGCGCGAAGTGACCCTGAACATCGCCCGCGGCGAGCTGGTCTACCTGGCCGGCCCCTCCGGCGCCGGCAAGTCGACCCTGCTCAAAATGATCGCCGCCATGGAACGCCCCACCTCGGGCAGCGTGCTGGTCAACGACCAGGATATCGGGCGCATGAACAAGGCCGGCCTGCCCTACCTGCGGCGTAACCTCGGCCTGATTTTCCAGCAGCAGCGCCTGCTGACCGACCGTTCGATCCTGGCCAACACCATGCTGCCGCTGCTGGTGACCGGCGCCTCCAGGGCCGAGGCCGAACTGCGCGCGCGCGCCGCGCTCGACAAGGTCGGGCTGGAAGGACGCGCCCTGTCCAAGCCGCTCGAACTGTCGGGCGGCGAACAGCAGCGCGTGGCCATCGCGCGCGCCATCGTCAACCGGCCGCAGATCATCCTGGCCGACGAACCGACCGCCAACCTGGACCGCGCCAGCGCCGACAAGGTGCTCGACGCCCTGCGCGCCTTTCACTCGGTGGGCGTGACCTGCCTGATCGCCACCCATGACGAACTGGTGCTGTACGACGCCGCGCGCCACAAGCACGCGCGCGTGATCCGGCTCGACCACGGCACGGTGGTGGGAGACGCCACATGAAGCGCTGGTTCCGCCAACACAGTTTCGCGATCGGCTCGGCGCTCGGCACCCTGGGCAAGTCGCCGCTCAGTTTCCTGTTCAATGTGATCGTGGTGGCCATCGCGCTGACCCTGCCGTTCGCCGGCCTGACCCTGCTCGACAATGTGCGCCCGATGTCCGAGCAGCTCTCGGTCGAGCCCGAAATCAGCCTGTTCGTCAAGGCCGGTACCACGCGCGAGCAGGCGCTGGCCATGGAACCGGCGATCCGCGCCATCCTGGCCGATCCCAAGTCGCGCATCGTGTTCGTGCCGCGCGAACAGGCGCTCGAAAGCCTCAACAGCAAGACCGGGCTGACCGACGTGCTGGCCACCCTGGGCGAAAATCCGCTGCCGGACGGCTATGTGCTCAAACTCGACAGTTTCAGGAGCGTCAACGAAGCCGGCAGCGTGGACGCCATCGCCGCGCGCCTGCGCACCCTGCCCGGGGTGGACGCGGTGCAGGTCGATTCGGCCTGGGTCAAGCGCCTGGCCGCGCTGCTGCGCGTGCTGCGCCTGATCCTGCTGCTGCTGGCCGTCACGCTCGGCATGGTGGTGGTGGCGGTGGTGTTCAATACGATCCGCCTGCAGGTGCTGACCCAGCGCGACGAAATCGCCGTCAGCAAACTCATCGGTGCGACCGACGGCTTTATCCACCGTCCCTTCTATTACACCGGCGGCTTGCTCGGCTTGTGCGCCGGCGCCGTGGCGCTCGGCGCGGTGACCTTGTCGCTGCAGCCGCTCAATCTCGCCATCGGCGACTTCGCGCGCCTGTACGGCTCGTCGTTCCAGCTGGCGCCGCTGGGTCCCGTCTTCATGGGGCTGCTGCTGGCGGTCAGCGCCACGCTCGGCCTGGCCGGCGCGGTTTTGTCGGTGCGCAGGCACCTGGCGCGCCTGCGCTAGGACGAAAAAATGGCCGCTTGCGCGGCCATCAAGACAATCGAAGGGGCCGCACCGTGCGGCCCCTTTTGCATGGCGCTTACATCAGGAAGCCGGAACCGTCGGCCAGGTTGATCGGATAGGTCAGGTACTGGCCGTCGCCGAAGCTGCTGCTGCCGATGATGTTCAAGGCCGGGACCTGGGCCACGTTGGCCAGGGTGCCGGCCGCGTACTGCTGCGCCAGGTCGCCGCCGATGGCCATGTTGCCGCTCGCCTTGATCCAGGCGCCGGCCAGCTCGGGCGCCAGGCTCCAGCTGGCCAGCGCCGGATCGGCCAGCAGCGCCAGCTCGAACTTGCCGGCCAGCGCATCGAAGTTGAACTGCTGGACTTTCTGGCTGTGCATGGCCAGCGGCGACGCGGCCAGGAAGTCGACGCTACCGTCGATGAACATCTGCAACTTGCCCACGCTGTGGTAGCTGCCCGCGCCGAACCAGTTCTTCAGGCTGATCTGCTCGCCGGCGCCGGTACCGAACACCAGGTCGCTGCCCACTTTCTTGAACGTCAGGTCGGCGTAGGTAATGCCGCGTCCCAGCGAAATCACATTGTCCGCCACGCTGCCGGGAGTGACCGTATCGCTGCCGTCGCCGCGGTTGAAGGCGATGATGTCGATCCCGCTGCCGGTCGTGATGATGTCGTTGCCGGCGCCGCCGATGTACAGCTCGTTACTCGTACCGCCGCTGAGCGTGTCGACGCCGCTGCCGCCGTCGAACAGGTTCTTGCCCATAGTATCGACCAGGCTGTCGTTGCCGGCGCCGCCCTGCAACAGGTCGTTGCCGCCGTTGCCATTGAGGAAGTTATTCCCGCTATTGCCGTACAAGACGTTGTCAGTGCCGTTGCCGTAGCCGGCCAGCGAGCCCACCCCGCCCAGTACCAGCACCTCGGCATTGGCGGGCAGGGTGTAGCCGACCGAGGCTACCACGGTGTCGCGCCCCTGGGCCGCCAGTTCGACCACCTGGTCGCCCGCCGCATCGACCAGGTAGCGGTCGTCGCCGATGCCGCCGGCCATGCGGTCGGCGCCCAGGCCGCCGTCGAGCACGTCGTTGCCGGCCTGGCCGTTGAGCCGGTCATTGCCGGCCTGGCCCAACAAGGTGTCACCCGCCGACAAGCCATCGAGCACATCGGCGCCGGCGCTGCCGCTCAGGTTGCGCGCCGCATCGGCTGCGACGTTGAGCTTGAAGCCGATGGCGCCGTTGAAGCCGCCGCTATCGGTCGCGCCCAGCGCCAGCGACAAGGTTGCCGCGGCGCCCGCCAGGGGCGTGCCGGACAGGGTACGGGTGAGCGGATCGAAGCTCAGCCAGGATGGCAAGGCGGCGCCGCCCGACTGGGTCAGGCGGTAGGTGACGGCATCGCCATCGGGGTCGACCAGGGTCCT
The DNA here is from genome assembly GCF_011682145.1 of Massilia mucilaginosa. Lineage (GTDB taxonomy): Bacteria > Pseudomonadota > Gammaproteobacteria > Burkholderiales > Burkholderiaceae_D > Telluria_A > Telluria_A mucilaginosa. The sequence continues at coordinate 210,233 of NZ_WHJH01000002.1, read as the reverse complement.
GGCCGGCAGCGCGAAGGAAAACGGCGTGTCGCGCGCGGCGTTGAGCGTCCCGGGCGCCTCGGTCGGCACCGGGGCCCGGTTGGCATTCTTGACGACGATGTCGATGTTGCTCGATACCGTCAGGCCACCCTGGTCGGTGGCCGTCGCCACCAGCTGGTAATTGCCGGCACGGTCGTAATCGGTCACGGCCTTCAGGGTTTCCTTGCCGTCGAACCAGAGCCACGAGGGCAATGCGCTGCCGTCCGCCATGCGCACCTTGATGCTCAGGGTGTCGCCGATGTCGGCGTCGGCAAAGGTCGGCGTGCGCACGCTGAACCCGCTGTTTTCGTAGGTGGTGATGGTCTTGACAGGCAGCGCGACGGTCGGTGCGCTGTTGGCGGCGCCCACGGCCAGGATGAAGTCATCCGTGACGTGCAGCCCGACCAGGTCTTTCGCGGTCACGCGCAGCGGGATGTTGGCCTGCAAGCCCTGCGGGACCGTGCCCTCCAGGGTGGCGCTGGCCGGGTCGAAGCGCAGCCAGGCGGGCAACGGCAAGCCGTCGCTTTGCGCCATCATCAGGTTCAGCACGTCGCCCGCGTCGGGATCGGTGAACATGCCCGCTGGCAGGGTCAGCTTGAAATGCTGGCCCCCCAGCGCCGCCTGGTCGGGCAGCGGCAGTGCCAGCACGGGCGCCTGGTTGAAGTAATCGCCGACGAAGCCGGTGCTGCCATCGGCAAAGTAGATGCGCTTGATGGCGCTCTCCGTGCCCGGCTCGCCGCCAGTGGTGAGCACGATCATGTCGCCCATATTGCCATAGGCGAGTTCGAGATGGGAGCCGTTCGGCGTCACGCGCAGGTCGGCCGGCTTGATATCGGCGCCGAAGCGCAGGGTGTTGCCTTCGCCGCTGGTCTCGCGCATGTCGATCAGCATGTCGCGCCCGTCGCCCAGGTTGAATACATAGGCATCGGAGCCGTTGCCGCCGGACAAGTTGTCGTCGCCGCGCCCGCCGATCAGGGTGTCGTCGCCGCCCTGGCCAAGCAGGGTGTCGTCGCCGCCCCTGGCGTCGATCACATCGTTGCCCTCGGTGCCGGCGATGCTCTCGTTCATCTCGGTGCCCAGGTTGGCGCGCTGGGAAATGGCCGCCGCGTCCCACTTGCTGCCGTCGGCAAAGCGGATTTCCTTGAGCTGCATATTGGTGGCGTACGCCGGGTCGTTGAAGATGTAGCCCTGGACCGTGATTTCCTGGCCCGGCGCGCCGTCGACCGTCAGCAGCAGGTCGTCGAAACTGCCGCGGTTGACGCGCTGCACATGCACTTCCTCGGGAAGGATGCCGGCGCTAAAGACGATGGTCTGGTAGCGCAGCTCCGGCATCTTCAGATTGTTGAAAATGATGTCGCGCCCGTCGCCGCGCGCGAACACATAGGTGTTGTTGCCGACATTGTCGTCCAGGTAGTCCTCGCCCTGGCCGCCGTTGAGAGTATCGTCGCCCTCGCCGCCGAGCAGCGCATCGACCCCGGACCCGCCCAGCAGCAGGTCGTTACCCTGCAAGCCATGCAGCACGTCGTTGCCGCCGCGGCCGTCGATGCGGTCGTTGCCGATGGTGCCACGCAGGTCGTTATGCTCGTCGTTACCGGTCAGCAGCAGGTTGTCGATGAGCGCTTTGTCCCAGCGGGTGCCGTCGGCGAACTGCAGCGCGATGGCCGGCCCTTGCATCTCCATCGGCGGAAAATACGCGGCCACCCGCAGGCTGGCGCCGGGGCCGCCCACGCCGATCAGCAATTCGGGGCCCTGGCCGTTATCGCTGCGGGTGAGGACGATATCGGCCGCGCCGATGCCCGCTTCCAGCAGCACCGTGGTCACGCCGCTGCCGCCGTACCCGGGCAGCAGCAAGTCATGCCCGGAGGCGCGCCCGAACAGCAAGGTGGCGCGGCCCTCGCCGATCAGGAAGCGGTCGTCGCCGGCGCCGCCGTCGGCGACATCGTTGCCGTGGTAGACATCGAGCATGTCGTTGCCGTCGCCGCCGATCAGCAGGTCGTCGCCGTTCTGGCCGGCCAGGGTATCGTCGCCGCCGCCGCCGCGCAGGATGTCGCTGTCATAGCCGCCATTGAGGAAATCGGCGCCGTCGGTGCCGTTGACCGTGTTGACCGGCATCCCGCCGTAGACCCGCATGTCGATCGCCGACTTGCTCATCACGCTGCCGTCGGCGAAGTGGATGCTCACCGTGCGCGGCGCGATGAAATAATCCTTGACGGTCAGGCGCTCGCCGCTCAGCGGCAGTTCCAGCACCAGGTCCGGGCTGTCCGGGAGCGGGCGCAGCACCGTCAGGGTACCGGCCTGGACCCCGGCCGCCATGTCGATCAGCAAACTGTCGCCCTGGCCGTACTTGGGCGCGGCGATGCTGTCCTGGCCGCTGCCGTAGCCGAAACGGTAGGTGTCGAAGCCGCCTTCGCCGTCGAGCAGGTCGTTGCCGCTGCCGCCATCGAGAAAATCGTTGCCGAAGCCGCCGACCAGGCTGTCGTCGCCGCTGCCGCCGGCCAGCACATCGTCCATCTGGGAACCGATCAGGGTATCGTTGCCGCTGCCGCCGATCAGCACGGACGGGCCGGAGCCGGAGAGCATGTCGTTGCCGCCGGCGCCGTCGAGGAAGGGGCCGTACAGATAATTATCCTGGTCGTCGAGCACGGTCAACGGCCTGCCGCCGAGCTTGACCTGGCTCTGGATTGCCTGCATGTCCCAGCGGGTACCGTCGGCGAAGCCGATTTCGCTGAGCGGGTAGGCCCACGCCATGGCGCCGTTGTAGCCGACCCCCGGCATGAAAAACCCGTGCACCGTCAGGCTGTCGGTGGTGCCGGCGATGCCGAGCACCAGGTCGTCGTTGTAACGCTCCAGGCGCAGATCGGCCGGGGCCAGGTCATCGCCCAGTTGCAGCAGGTTCATGCCGGCATCGCTCACGCCGCCGCGCACGACGACGTCCTGTCCGCCGCCGCGCCCCCAGCGGTAAGTGTTGGCGCCGAAGGAGCCATCGAGGATATCGTTGCCGGCGCCGCCGTCAAGGGTATCGTTGCCATCGCCGCCGTACAGGAAATCGTCACCGCCCTTTCCGTTCATCACTTCCGCCGCTGAGCCGCCATTCAGATAGTTGTTATTGTCGTCGCCGTCGATGATGATGGGAGTCATGATGTCTTTCAAAACTGTTGAGATGTCATTGTTTTAAAGAAATTCTTTCGCCATGTCAATACATCTTCTTACATTTACATGTCTCCGTCGCGGGTACGCAACTGCGCCGCCGGCGCGCCCAGCGTGTGTGAGCGTACAGAGCCCCGCACCGTACCGGGCGATACTGGCGGCGGCTGTCGACGCGCGTTGGCGCAAACAAATGGCGATGCGCCGCAGCGCTTCCTTGATCCGTATCAAGGCGTGAATGCACTCCTCGACTAGAGTGAAACTTGCCAATTTATGGTTGCCTGCAAGCAATAAGATTTCGCTATCGCGGCCATACATTCTGCACATTGGCACTCCTAAGCAGAGAGTGCTAATATAGGGACTTGCATGGCGGGGAAGACCCGAAGCCACCGCTGGCATCAGACCGCAACAGTCGCCCCGGACCGGACTCCGGCCCGGGCATTCGATGATGCAGCACAGAACTCTACGAGGAAATACATGATGACGTTGTCCGCACAATCCGCATTGGTTCCGACCGGCAATCGTGCTTTAGGACTCGGTTTCACCGGCAACCTGGGCAATATCGACGCCTATATCTCGGCGGTGAACCGCCTGCCGATGCTGACCCACGAAGAAGAGATTTCCCTGGCCCAGCGCCTGCAAAAGAACAACGACCTCGGCGCCGCGCAGGAGCTGGTGCTGTCGCACCTGCGCCTGGTGGTGTCGATCGCGCGCGGCTACCTCGGCTATGGCCTGCCGCACGCCGACCTGATCCAGGAAGGCAATATCGGCCTGATGAAAGCGGTCAAGCGTTTCGACCCGGACCAGGGCGTGCGCCTGGTGTCGTACGCGATGCACTGGATCAAGGCCGAAATGCACGAGTACATCCTGAAGAACTGGCGCCTGGTCAAGGTCGCCACGACCAAGGCGCAGCGCAAGCTGTTCTTCAACCTGCGCAGCAACAAGCAGGGCCTGGACGCGATGAGCCCGACCCAGATCGATGCGCTGGCCAAGCTGCTCGACGTCAAGCGCGAAGAAGTGATCGAGATGGAAACGCGCCTGTCCGGCCGCGACATCGCGCTCGAAGCGCCGACCGACGACGAAGACGACAAATTCTCGCCGATCGCCTACCTGTCGTCGGACCTGTCCGAGCCGACCAAGGTGCTCGAAGCCGAACAGGTCACGCGCCTGCAGTCCGAAGGCCTGGAAACCGCGCTGGGCAAGCTTGACGCCCGTTCGCGCCGCATCGTCGAAGCGCGCTGGCTGGCCAACGACGACGGCTCGGGAGCGACCTTGCACGCCCTGGCCGACGAATTCGGCGTCTCGGCCGAGCGCATCCGCCAGATCGAAAGCGCCGCGCTGAAAAAGATGAAAGGTGCACTTTCAGCATTTATCTGAGAGTAGCGCACGTCCGGCGCCCCGCGCCGATGCCGCCTGGTGTAGACTAGGCGGCATTTTTTTTGTCGGTACAATTCGTCAAGCTTGTACAAGTCAATACACTTGATTACATATTTATAATTCGACTTTGACGTATCATGCATACCGTGCCGGTATCCGGGCGCGGCAATCATGGGGCCCCGAGCTGCCCCGAGCGCCGTCACAGCCTTTTTCACAGCTAAACATGAATAGGTAGTCTGCAAATGAAATACTTAACATGGACACGACATCTGGCCGCCCTGCTGCTGGCGCCCGGCCTGGCCGGCGCCGCTCCGGCCCTGATCGAGTCCCCTGCCCTGAATAATGTGACCAAACGCTACGCCAGCCATGGCGGCATCGAACTGGCCGACGCGCGCGCCAGCCGCGGCCTGGCCGATGTCACCCGCGCCATGCACCTGCGCCCCGGCGACGTGCTGGGCGAAAACGAACACGATCTCGCCACTGCGCTGAGCGTGGTTGCCAACAGCAATCTTGGCTCCTGGAGCGCGCCCACCCTGCGCCAGGCCTACCCGGACGTGCGCAGCTTCGACAAGCAGCCGCGCAGCGCCTTCGACACGGCCGGCACGCGCGCCAGCGTGGCCTCGCAATCGGTGCCGGAACCGGAAACCTACATCATGCTCGGCGTCGGCGTGGCCGTCATCGTGCTCACGCGCGGCACCCGCAAGCGCCTGCAGGACAGTCTCGACGCCTGAGCGCGAAGCCGCCATCCGGGCCGCCGCGATTGCCGCCGGCGGCCGCCTGTTGCTCCCAATATCTTTCTTACAATGTTGTGCTATCACGTACAAGAAGCCCTCGATTATGATGGCAACTTGAAAACGCCGTGGGGCGTTCATCGATGTGAAGACTTGAAAAGGAATGGGACCAATGAACTTGTTTACATTGCAGATGGGTGCAGTCGCGCTGGCTTTCGCGTCCGCAAGCGCAGTCGCGGCACCGACCGTCATCGAAGCTAAAACCTTCACTTTCAGCAACCCTGATTCGAACGTGGCCGATGTGCTGGTCTCCGATACCGGCGGCGCGGCCACCATCCGCTTCAGCGATTTTGCCGACAGCATGGCCGTCATGAGCAGCGATGCCGACGGCAACGGCTACTCGGGCGACGTGAGCTTCGCCGCGCGCTCGGGCTACCTGATCACCGGCTATTCCTTCTCGGCCACCTTCGTCGGCACGCTCGACGCCGCCGTGCCGCCGGGCGGCCTGGCCGGTGCCGGCAGCGCCAGCAACCGCGGTTCGGTCAGCCTGTTCGCCAGCGGCGACAACACCTGGAGCGGCAACAGCAACCGCCAGGTGAATCTGCTCAATGGAAACGACGCCTTCGTGTTCAGCTCCGGCAACACGATGCTCAAGGAAATGACCATGTCCCTGAACGGCAGCATGACCGTGTTCGCCATGCCGGCCACCTGGACCACGCCCGATGGCGTGCTGCGCAGCCAGGATTCGTTTGCCGGCCTGACCCTGCTGAACCCGACCCTGACGGTCTACACCAGCGCCGTGCCGGAACCGGAAACCTACGCCATGCTGGCGCTCGGCCTGGCCGTGATCGGCCTGACCCGGCGCACCCGCCGCCGCCTGCAAGACGGCGCGGCATCGGTGTAATTTCCCGAGCCCCCCGGCTGGCCTGGCGTTTACCCATCGCAAGGCCAGCGCGCGCCGGCTCGTCAATTGCGCGGCCACACAGTGGCGAAATTGATATGATCTATGATCGGCTTTCCCACTACTGAGGAGCCCATCATGAACAAGCTGCTATTCGCGATCGCCGCCGCCTGTGTGTTTACCGGCTGCACCGCCGCGCCAACGAAGGAACCGCCGATGCAACACAAGCGCAACCAGACCGTGGCCTTGTTGCCGCAAACCAGCACGACCTTGGCGCCGGACACCGTCCTGCGTTTCGAGCGGGTCGACGACAGCCGCTGCCCGCCCGACGTGGTGTGCATCACGGCCGGCAAGATCGTCTACCACTTCACCCTGATCTTTCCCGTTGGCGTAGAGCCATTCACCCTGGAACCGGCCGAGCCGACCTACATCTCGGTGCAGCGGCCGGACCTGGTGATCGCCCTGGCCACCACCCCGCCGCCACCGCGCCCGACCAATGCGCCGCCGGCCCCGCCGTCCGCGGTGCGCCTGACCATCAGCCAACCTGCCACCGAAAGCCCATAACGCCCTATGCGCCACGCCGCCCGCCGCTTCGCCCTCGCCTGCACCATCGTCCTGATCATTCCCGCAGGCCATGCCGGGACCCCGGTGGCCAGCGGTACCGGCGGCGCGGTCGCCACCATCAGCGAACAGGCCTCGCAGTCGGCCATGGCAATCCTCGACAAGGGCGGCAATGCGGTCGACGCCGCCGTCGCGGCGGCCGCCACCCTCGGCGTGACCGATCCCTACAGCTGCGGCATCGGCGGCGGTGGCTTCATGATGATTTACCTGGCCAAGGACAAGCGCGTGATCACGGTCGAGCATCGCGAAACGGCGCCAGGCAAGGTCGGCCCCGCCGTCTTCCACGACAACGGCAAGGAGAGCGAGCTCGATACGACCATCGCCAGCGGCGCCTCGGTCGGCGTGCCCGGCACCGTGCGCGGCTGGCACGAAGCGCTGAGCCGCTACGGCACCATGTCGTTCAAGCAGGTGCTCGCGCCCGCCATCGGCGTCGCCACCAGGGGCTTTCCGGTGAGCGAAAACTTCCATCGCCTCAGCACCGAGAACCAGAAAAAATTCCAGCTGTTTGCCAGCAGCAGCGCCCTGTTCTTAAAAGACGGCAAGCCGCTGGCGCTCGGCACGGTGCTGAAAAATCCCGGCCTGGCCAAGGCTTACCGCGAACTTGCCGCGCAGGGCCCGAAAGCCTTTTACCAGGGACCGATCGCGCGCGCCATCGTCGACGCCGTGGCCAGGCCGCCGGTGGCGGCCGGGGTGCGCGTGCGTGCCGGGGCGATGACCATGGCCGACCTGGCCAACTACGAAGCGCGCATCCGCCAGCCGGTCAGGACCACCTACCGCGGCTACGAAATTGTCGGCATGCCCTTGCCGAGCAGCGGCGGGATTGCCATCGGCGAAGCGCTCAACCTGCTCGAAGGCTACAACCTCAAGGCGCTGCCGCGCGCCAGCGCCGAACATCTGTATATGGAAGCGAGCCGGCTGTCCTTCGCCGACCGCAATGCCTACCTGGCCGATCCCGAGTATGTCGACGCGCCGGTGGCGGGCCTGCTCAGCAAGGAATACGCGGCGCGCCGGCGCGCCCAGATGAACGCCGAGCGCGCCGGTCCCAAGGTGCTGGCGGGCGACCCGTACCCGTTCCAGAACGACCCCAGCGTGCCGCAGCGTCCGCAGGCGGCGCGCCTGCTGGCCGAGAATGCCCACACCACTCACCTGGCCGTGTCCGACAAGGAAGGCAATATCGTCGCCTACACCTTCACCATCGAATCGTGGGGCGGCAGCGGCATCGTGGTGCCCGGCTACGGCTTCCTGCTCAATAACGAAATGACCGATTTCGACTTCAGCGGCCCGCACCCCAACGTGCCGGAAGCGGGCAAGCGTCCGCGCAGCAGCATGGCGCCGACCATCGCGTTCAGGAACGGCAAGCCGGCGTTTACGGTCGGCAGCCCGGGCGGCGCCACCATCATCACCACCGTGCTGCAAACCATCGTCAACCACATCGACTTCGGCATGCCGATGGACAAGGCCATCAACGCCCCGCGCCTGAGCCAGCGCAACGATGCGGCCACCGGGATCGAACCGGGCTTTGCCGGCAGCGCGCAGGCGCTGGCCCTGGAAAAGCTGGGCTACAAATGGGCCGCCAAGCCGCAAGAAATCGGCGCGGCCAACGCCATCGTGTTCCATGCCGACGGCAGCGTGACGGCCGTGAGCGAAGGCAAACGCCACGGCGTCGGCAGCGCGCTGGTGCAGAAACGCGCGAACTAGGCAAGCAGGCGGCCGGCCGGAAAGGCCGCCGGCGCCTTCACCATGCGCACCCAGCAATGGCGCGCCCAGGCGGCGCCGGCCAGCAAGCTGACGGCGCCGAGCACGCACCAGGTGGCGTTGTCGAACCTGCCGCTCAGGGCGGCATACTGCAGTGCCGAGGCAGGCAGCAGCCAGGTCGCGCAAGCGGCCAGCACCAGCAGTGCCGAGGCAGGCAGCAGCCAGGTCGCGCAAGCGGCCAGCACCAGCAGTTCCGGGTCGTGCGCCAGCGCGCGGATGATCGACAGGCGCTGCTTTTCGCCACCCGACAGCTTGCTGATCGGCTTACCGCACATGAGCCCATCGAAGCCCCAGCGCGCCAGCAGCTGCGCGACGCGCTCGCCGTTCCAGCGCGGGTACAGTGCTTCGAAGTAGGCCAGCATCTGCCGAGCCGTCATCCACGCGAACAGATCGCTCGCCTGCGGCACGTAGCCGATGCGCGCGCGCGTGGCGGACGACAGGTCGCCGACGGCTTCGCCGAAGGCGGTGACCGTGCCGCCATCGCTCTCGCGCAGGCCGAGCAGGCATTCGAGCAGGGTCGACTTGCCGGCGCCGTTACGGCCCAGCAGGCCGATCACCTGGCCCGGCCGCACCTGCCAGTCGAGCGCGTTGAGGACCGGCTGGGCGCCGAAGTGCTTGGTCAGCGACGAGGCGTGCAGGATGGGAGCGCTCATGGGGTGTCTTTCATTATCTGGGTGAACAAGGCGAGGACGGTCTCGGGATCGAGTTCGAGCTGGCGCGCTTCGAGCGCGGCGCGTTCCAGGGTCGGGCGCAGCAACTGGGCGCGTTGCGCCAGGCTGTGGCCGGACGGCGGCGCTTCGGCCACCGTCATGCCAAGACCGCGCCGGCGCGTGAGCACGCCTTCGGTTTCGAGCAAACCCCAGGCTTTAGAGACCGTCATGGGATTGACCGCCAGGGCAAGCGCAACTTCGCGCACGGACGGCATGGCATCGCCGGGAGCGAGCTGGCCGCCGGCGATCAGGCGCCGTGCCTGGTCCGCCAGTTGGCGGTAGATCGGCTCGGATGACCCGGTGGCGATCGAGAACAGATGGGCTAAAGGGATCGTCATATCAATCTACTGTATTAATTGAGTAATACAGTATGCGGAGAAAACGGCCCGGTCAAGTGTTTCCGGCAATCTTCTTGTTTGGTGTCAGGTCTGACGGGGCGCTTCTGTCGCACGCGTGCAGCAGAAGGCGGGGCGAACCCACGGAAAGCCAGATCTGGCGGCGGGTTCGGATTTACCAGGGAGGGCGACGCTGCACCGCTAACGCGTTCGGCCAGCAGCGCACGGTCGCGTTACCCGGTTGCCGGATTGCGCCGGCAACTTCTTCAAGTGCGCCCGGATGGCTCAACCAGCCTTGCGGCGGCGTACGGCAGCGCCAATGGCCAACAGACCCGCGCCCAGCATCAGCCAGGTTTGCGGTTCGGGCACGGCGCTCACTTTCCAGGTGACGTTCGGGGTCCAGTCACCACCGCCGCTGTAAGGCGCGCCTTCACCATAGACGCCTCCGGAGTCGCGGAAACTGCCCCCCGTGCGTAAGGAGTAGGAATAATAGAACGGTCCAGTATAGTTTGAACGGGAAATGTCGAACTGCGGTGCACTGCCCGGTACCCACAAGAAGCTGTCGATTGTGCACTCGGCACAGTTCGTATATTCGTGGCCGAAATAGGAAAGCGACTGCAATTCGAATTTGTCGAACTTGCCGTCGGCGTTCAGGTCGTCCACCGTGAAAGTGCCCCTGAGCGTGGTGTCGCGGGGAAATCCATCAAGGCCGGGATAGGAGAAGCCGCCAGTGAAACTCCAGTCATAGGATTGCAGGGCCGCCTGGGCCGGGGAAAGAAACAGGAAGGCCGTTGCTGCGCACGCAAGATAACGAAACATTTTTAGTCCTTTAATGTTGCAAAAATATTCATTATAGCGACGATGCCACGGCACCCATGCATTTTTTGTGTCTTATTTTGTGTCATGTATTAACATTTCGTCACGGGCTGGACAGTGTCGATGCATGCTCAAGGCCTCACTGCAGAGGCCGTGTCCGTTTGTCAGACCTGGCACCGGCCCTGTCAGACCTGGCACCGGCCCTGGCACCGGCGGTAATCATGCGCGCAGTGCGCATTACAGCAGAGGCCGTGTCCGAATGTCAGACCTGACACCGGCGGTGGGTGGTGGGCGATGGGGTCAGATGTCGAAGACGAGTTCGGGTAGCACCACTTCCCATTGCTCGCAGCGGGACAGGCGGCGGTACTCGGTCTCGTCGTCGTCGGCCCGGCGTACAAGGATGGCCGCAACCCGGCCGGCACTCCAGCGCAGATGCCGCGGCGGTTTGAACGACCTTGCCAGCTGCCCCACCACTACGCCATCTGCTGTCACCAGTTCCCACTTGGTTTCACGTTCGCGCAACTGCAGCGGATCGTCGATGCGCAGCGCGGCGATGGCGCGGTGGACCGGGTCGCCCAACGCCATCCGGCCGACGAAGCCGATGTCGACATCCTGCAGCGTGATCTGGAGATAGCGGCGCCGCAGCGCGACCGGCGCAGCTGCCATCGCCACAGGCGCCCGGCGCAGCAGGCATGGGGCGTCGGCCAGTGCGTCGAGCAGGCTCGCCGGACGGTTGCGCGATGGCGCAAAGCGCGCCAGCGTCAGGGTCTGGCGCGCGCGCGTCATGGCCACGTAGTACAGGCGGCGCGGCGCATCGGCGTCGTCGTTTTCGCCCAGCGCAGTCCAGTGGCCATCGGCCACGGCGACGTGATCGAACTCCAGCCCCTTGGCGCGGTGCGCCGTCAGCAGCAGCAAACCGCCCTGGCGCCGGCGCGCCTCGCGGCCCCACTCGGCCAGCCACTCGATGAAGTGCGCCACCGGCAGTTCGGCGCCGCCCGTTTCAAGCGCGTATTCCTGCACCGCCTGGCGCAGCAGGGCAAGCCAGATGCCGGGCGGCTGGGTGTCGAGCCAGGCCTCGATGGCCGCAGTGTCGGCCAGCGCACCGGCGTCCTGGCGCAGCCAGCGCGCCAGCGCCTGGGTTTCGCGCAGGCGCCAGAACTGCGCGGTTTCCTCGTTGGCCAGCTGCACCGGGATGGCATTCATCATGCAGAAGGTACGCACCGGTTCCAGGGTTTTCCATTCGCGCGCGATGAGCGCCACGCCAGCCCAGTCCCAGCCGGGATCGAGCGCGGCGAGGCGCTGCAGTTCGGCCATGATGGCCAGCGCCTGGCTGGCGTCGTCCACGCCGGCGTCGATGATCTGCACGCGGCCGCGCGCGACGGCATCGCGCGCCTGCCATGCGCCGCCCGCGTCGAACTTGCTGCGGGCGCGGTCGATGCCGATCGGATTCGCGCTTTTCATGCGCGCCCCGGCCGGCGCGATGACCAGGTTGGCGCAATCGATGATGTGCCGCGTCGAGCGGTAGTTCTCGGTCAGGTAGGCCGGCCTGGCGCTGTAGTCTTGTTCGAAGCGGCGGATGAAGTCGACCGAAGCGCCGTTGAAGGCGTAGATGTTCTGGTCGTCGTCGCCGACCGCGAACAGGGACAGGCGCGCATCCTCGTCGGCGCTGTTGCGCCCCGCCAGCGCGGAAATGAGCGCGTACTGGTCGGGTCCGATGTCCTGGTATTCGTCCACCAGAATCGCCCGGAAGGCGCCCAGCAGGCGGTCGCGCTGCTCGTCCGCTTCCTGCGGCGCCAGGCCGGTTCCGTTCAACAGCGCCACTGCTTGCGGAATGACTAGCCTGAGCAGCTCGTCGTCGGCGCCGAGGCGTTTGCTCAAGCTGATGCCGGCCAGGCGCATCGCCAGCGCGTGGCAGGTCAGCACGATCACGCCCGCGGCGTCGCGCCCGATCAGGGCGGCCAGGCGGCGCCGGATTTCGACAGCGGCGTGGCGGTTGTAGGTCAATACCAGGATGGCGCGCGGATTTTCGCGCCGCACCCGCACCAGGTAAGCGATGCGGTGCACCAGCACGCGCGTCTTGCCCGAGCCGGGACCGGCCAGCGCCAGCACGTTGGTGCGATCACGGTCGTCGGCGACAATGCGCTGCTGGGCGCTGTTGCCCAGGCTGTCGACAAGCGCGCGCCACGAGGCCGGCGTGGTCTGGCGTTCCAGTTCCTTTTCGCGCGCGGGCAGCCATTCGGCCAGAAACTGCTTGCGCTCCATGCTGAAGTAATCCATCGCCAGTTTGAGCGCGTCGGCCATCTTTTGCAGGCCGCGCTGCACATATTCGGCCATGACGTGGATCTGCACCACCTGTTCGCCATAGTGCAGTTCGAGCGGCGCGTAGTCGGCCTTGTAGAAGCCGCGCCGCTCGGGCGCGAGGCGGATCGTCATCGCCGGGCGGAACACCGCCATGCCCTTGTTCAGGCGGATCACGCCCTGTTCATGCAGCCACAGCAGGCTGCGGTCGACCAGCCTGGGGCACGATTTGGCACGCCCCGCCAGTTCCAGGTCGCCTTCGATGGCGGCCAGCAGCCGGCCAAGCGTGGTGCTGGCCAGCTGGTCGTTGCCACGCGCACCGGGCGCCAGGCTGGCGAGCAGGTGCTCCAGCAGCGCGCCTGCGCCGTCGCGGCGCAGGGCGGCGGTGCCGGCGACCTGGTTCCAGTTGCGCTGCAACGTGACCTGCACGTTTTCGGGGTCGAGCTGGCGCACGCTGAAACTGCCCACGCCATCGTCGCCATGGCCGTCGTTGGCGATGCTGCGCACGATGCGCAGCAGCTGGTCGGGCAGGGCCCAGGCCAGGCCCGCGTCTTTCAGGCGCGAGCTGGCGTGGCGCAGGTGCAGCACTGACGAGCCGCCCTTGGCCAAATCGGGCGCGCCTTCGCGCATGGCCGCCAGCAGCGCTTCTTCAAGCGCGCAGCTTTGCTCGAACAGGCGCTTGGACGACATCTCGACCGCCACGTGCACAAAGGCGGTCAGCGCGGTGTCGTTGCTGGCGATCTTGTACTGCTCCAGCTCATACAGCGCGGCGCGCACCTTCTCGGCCGACAGGCCGGAGGCGTTCATCAAGTCGTCGGTGGAGATGCCCTGGTCGGGGTCGGCCCCGATCAGGGCCTCCACCAATGCCAGCAAGGCGCTGCGGTGCTCCTGGAACAAGGGGTAGGCGGCCAGCTTTTCGCGCGCCTGGTCGAGCGTGGCCACGCGCAGCGAGGATGGGAAGATCTGTACCTGGTTTTCTTCGCGCGTGAGGAGTCTGGCTTCTTCCAGCCAGGCGATGGCGGTGCGCACACGGGTGTCGTCGGTGGCGGAGTCGCGCGCAAAGTCGCCGTCGGCGTCTTCGGTCAGGATCTCGCCGGCGGTGGCGACGATGTCGGCGTCGCCGTGTTTTTTGCGCTCGAGCCGCTTGATCGCCTTGAGCACCACCTGGATATCCTGCTGCGACAGACGCGAACGGGCCGACATGGCGAACTGGCGCTCCACGTCTTCCACGGTGTAGAGCAGCACGCACTGGGCGGCGCCGCAATCGCGCCCGGCACGGCCGGCTTCCTGCAGGTAGTTTTCGAGCGAACCCGGAATATCGGCGTGGATCACCAGGCGCACGTCGGGCTTGTCGATGCCCATGCCGAAGGCGTTGGTGGCGACGATGACTTTGAGCTCGCCGCCGATGAAGGCTTGCTGGCGGTCTTTTTTGTCGCGCCCGCGCAGGCCCGCATGGAAGTGCGCGGCGCTCACCTCTTTCTGGCGCAGGAAGGCGGCGATTTCCTCGGTCTGCTTTTTGGTGGCGCAGTAGACGATGGCGCCGCCGGGCGCGTGCGCAGGCAGTTCGGCGTCGAGCAGCTGGTGAATGTGCGCGAATTTTTCGGCCTGGGTGGTGGGCACCACCGAGAACGACAGGTTGACGCGCCGCGCGCCGCCGTCGAGCACAGTCAGGTCGATGCCGACCTTGTCGCGGAAGTGGGCCAGCATGTCGGCCACCACGTCCGGCTTGGCGGTGGCGGTCAGGCACAGCACCGGGGCAATGGCCCCCTCCCCGGCCCGTTCGCGGATAAAGCGCCCGACGTAGCGGTAGTCGGGACGGAAGTCGTGGCCCCATTTCGAGATGCAGTGCGCTTCGTCGAGCACCCAGGCGCCGATCTCGCGCTGTTCCAGGACGCGCCGCACGCCCGGGCTGCGCAATTGCTCGGGCGAGACGATGACGATGCCGGCGTCGCCCAGGCGCACCCGGTCCAGCGCGGCGGCCCGTTCGGGAATCGAGAGCAGGCCGTTGATCGCCACCGCGCAGCCGATGCCGCGCGCTTCCAGGCCGGCCACCTGGTCGGCCATGAGCGCCACCAGCGGCGAAATGACGACCGTCAGCGCGCCGGTCTTGTCGTAGCGCGACAGCGCCGGAATCTGGTAGCACAGCGATTTTCCGGTGCCGGTCGGGAGGATGCCGAGCACGTGGCGTCCGCGCATGGCCGCGTCGACGATCGCTTCCTGCAGGGGGCGCCCGTTGGCGTCGCACGGTTCGGCGCGGAAGGCGTCGAAGCCGAACCAGCGTTTGAGTTCCGATAGCGGGTCGTGGCGCGCTCTGCACCAGGCGCAGCCCGGGTCGGCGCAGGCGGTATCGCGCAGGCGCCGCACCAGTTGCGCCGCCTGCGGGAACTGGTGGCGCACCCAGGGCGGCATGACCGAGCTGGCGCCGGCCACCGAGAGCCAGGCCAGCGCGTAGGCCAGCGCCCAGCCGAGGGCGGGCGCGTCGGCGGCGATGGCGCGTGCCTGGTTCAGGCAGGCCTGGCCGTCCAGGCGGCGCAGGATGGCGGCGATGGCATCGGCGTCAAGCGGGCGTGCCTGGCGGCGCACCATCATGAACAGGGAATTGAGACCGGACAGGGTGGCGGCGCTGGTGGCGAGCCAGTGCCAGGCCAGCAGCAGGTCGGGCGCGCTGTCGTGCGTCTCGCGCAGGGCGGCCAGCTGGTCGGCGAACACCTGGAGCGTCAGGCGGGCGTCGCGCTCGGGGTCGTTGAGGGCGCCGCGCTGGAGCTGGCCGTGCTTGTAGTGCTTGACCAGATGATGGTAGGGGTGGCGCGGAAAGGCGAGCGGGTTCAGGCGCAAGGTGTCGACCATCGGCAGCTGGAGCAGGCGCAGTTGCGGCGCGCAAGCGGCCAGGTGCGGTGCGTCGAATTCGATCAGGTTGTGGCCGAGCAGAAAGGCGACCGGGTCGGCGAAGTCGTCGAGCTGCGCCAGCGCGTGCTGCAAATTGCCTTTGGTGAAGACGAAGGCCGCGCCGGTATCGCCGCGCACGGCGGCGAACTGGTGGATCAGGCCGTCTTTCAGGCCCACTTCGAGATCGATCGAGAGGCAGCGCGGAGCGATGGCGGCAGCGGCCGCCGGCCGCTCCGGCTCGACGTGCGCGCCGGGCTTGTGAAGATTCATACAACGCTTTGCAATGAAGAGGGTCGCACCGCGGGGTATTCCTCGCTTGCTTTATGAGGCGAATTCTAGCAGCGGGCACTTCATCAAGGCACAAAAAAAGCGCCCCGCCCCAAAAAACCCGCATCGCATGACGAGGGGATGGGTGCAGGGCGCTGCTGGCGCGCCGGCCGGGCGGCCGGCGCAAACAATTACAGGTGCGGCGTGATCTTCGGCATCAGCTCGTCGAAGGTACGGCCGCTGCCGTTTTCGCCGATCGCGTGCATCTTCCACTCGCCGCCATGGCGGTACAGCTTGGCCATGATCTGGGCCGTGTGCTCGCCCTGCACCGACAGGTTGAAGCGCGCCACTTCCTTCTGGTCGGCACCGTTGATGATGCGGCAGTAGGCGTTTTCGACTTGCGCGAAATTCTGGCCCGTGAAGCTGTTCACGGTAAACACCAGCGACTTGACGCTGGCCGGCACCGCCGTCAGGTCGACCAGGATCTGCTCGTCGTCGCCGTCGCCGGCGCCGGTGCGGTTGTCGCCCGTGTGCACGATGCTGCCATCCTTGCTCTTGAGCTGGCGGAACCAGACCACATCGACCGGGCTGCCGCTCTCGTCGAACAACAGGCAGGATGCGTCCAGATCGACCGACTGGGTCTTGCCGCCAAAGCCGAACAGGCCCTTGGTCTTGATGGCATCCCACCCCAGACCCATGGTGATGCGGGTCAGGGTGCTGCCGGCTTCTTTATCCAGAGAAATTTTCTGGCCTTTTTGCAGATTGACTGACATGGTATGACTCCTTGGTGTTAGCGCGCGCCGCCTGCCGCCCAGGCTTGGAACGAGGCACGGTTGCGCGAACAAATATAGACTTTGCCATTGCCGGAGAAGCGTAGCACGATGCCCTCCCCGCTGGTCTGGCTGTTGATCAGATTGCCGAAAAAGCCGCCGCTGGTGCCGGTGGTGATGCTCGGCGCGTATTGCAGGCTGCTGTCCCAGGCGACCACGTGCGAATTGTCGATCGTGATGTCCTTGCCCTTCTCGACCATCAGCTCATGCATCGAGCCGAAACCGGACACGACCACCTGGCCATTGCCGCTGGTTTCGGTCACGAAAAAGCCGCCGCTGTCGGCGAACAGCGCATTGCCGAGACTTTGCGTGCGCACCTTGAGTTCGACCCTGGCGCTGGCGGCCACAAAGGCGCCGTCGCTGAGCAGGTACTGGCGCTGGCCGACGTCGATGATCTGCATCGCGCCCGGCAGGGTCGGCGAGAGCAGGCAATCGCCATCGCCGCGCACCGCTTCGATGTGCTGCTGGAAGAACGATTCGCCGTTGGCGAAGCGCCGCATCAGCGCGCTGCCGATGCCGCCCTGCATCTTGCCCTTGAGGTCAAGCGCCGACTCCATCATGACCATCGCACCCGACTCGCAGTAAATCGTGTCGCCGCGCGTCATCGAGACGTGCAGGAAAGGATCGATATCGCCTGTGACGGTAAAAACTGGCATGTTGACTCCTTGTTGGCGACCCGCGCCGCAGACGAATGTCGCTGCGCGGGCCGCCGCAAAAAAGGTTAAACGTTGACGCCGTAGCTCGTTGCCAGGGGGCCCAGGCCGCCCTGGAAGCCCTGGCCGATGGCGCGGAATTTCCAGTCGGCGCCAGCGCGGTAGACTTCACCGAAGATCATGGCCGCTTCCGTCGAGCCGTCTTCCGACAGGTCGTAGCGGGCGATTTCGGCGTTGCCGGCGGCGTTGACGCAACGGACGAACGCTTTCGATACCATACCGAAGTTCTGGCGGCGTGTCTCGGCATCGTGAATCGTCACGGCCAGCACGACCTTGTCGATATCGGCCGGCACGTTGGCCAAGTCGATGGTCACGCTTTCGTCGTCGCCATCGCCATCGCCGGTTTTGTTGTCGCCCGAGTGGGTGATCGAGCCGTCAGCCGATTTCAGGTTGTTGTAGAAAATGAAGTCGGCGTCGGAACGGACCTTGCCGCTGGCGTTCAGCAGGAACACAGCACCGTCCAGGTCGAATGCGCTGCCGTCGGTGGCGCGCGTGTCCCAGCCGAGGCCGACGATCATCTTGGTCAGGCCAGGTGCTTCTTTACTCAGGTTGACGTTACCGCCTTTTTGCAAGCTGATAGGCATACTTTATTCTCCAAAAGTTATTAAAACAATGAACACCGGGGAATGACGCGGCAAACTGGTGTTCGTCAGTTTGCCGCCGTTGTATTACGCAGGGCTTGGTAACGCGAGTTACGCAAGCAGCTGCTGTTTCTTGTGCTGCACCGACGACCACAGCGAGGCGACGATAAAGGCCACGCCAATCAGGCCGGTGAAGATTTCAGGCACATGGAACTTCATGCTTGCCAACATAATCAGCGCCAGGATACCGATCGCATAGTGTGCGCCGTGCTCCAGGTACACGAATTCGTCCAGCGTGCCCTTCTTGACCAAAAACACCGTCATCGAGCGCACGAACATGGCACCGATCGCCAGGCCCAGCATGATGATCACGACGTCGGTGGTGATCGCAAACGCGCCGATCACGCCGTCGAAAGAGAACGATGCGTCCAGCACTTCCAGGTACAGGAAGCCACCGATACCGCCGCGCTTGACCATGTCGCCGACATTGCTGCCTTCGGCATCATCGCCTTCGAGCAGGCTGCTGATCGTGTCGACACCGACGTAAATCAGGATACCCCACAGACCGGCCATCAGCACGACCATCTTTTGCGCTTCGGCGACCATCGTCATGCTGGCCATCAAGGTACCGAGGGCAATCATCACCGAAATCGAGCCGACTTTACCGAGCGCGCCGAGCTTTTCTTCCAGGCTGCCCAACCAGTGGGTTTCTTTTTCATCATCCAGCAGGAAGTTCAGGAACACCAGCAACAGGAACATACCGCCAAAGGCCGCCACTTCCGCATGGTGGGCCGTCAGGTGAGCCGAGTAGGCTTTCGGATCGGACAGTGCCAGGTTCCATACTTCGATAATGCCCAAGTCGGCAGCTTGCGCCACGATCACCAGCGGGAACAGCAAACGCATACCGAACACGGCGATGATGATACCGACGCCGAGGAACAGCTTTTGCCAGTAGTCATCCCAGGTCTTGAGCACCGAAGCGTTCACGACCGCGTTATCGAAGGACAGCGACACCTCCATGATGCCCAAAATGGCCGCCACGCCCAGCGCCGAGAACATGCCGCCGATGCCATGGTGCGAGTAGCCCCACCAGCCGGCCACCGCAAGGCAGACGAAGGTGACTAGAAATGAAATTCTGAAATGCTTCATGTATTGATTTCCCTCATTTGTTATTGTTGATACAGGGAGTGTATCCGTAAGCAACATTTTTAAAAATAGGAGATAATCGGAGCATTACTTCTGAAAAACCGAAGCATGAAAAATACCGGGATGAATTTTCGCCACCTGTACTACTTCTGGGTGGTGGCCAAGGAAGGCGGCGTGACGCGCGCCGCCGAACGGCTGGGACTGGCGATCCAGACCATCAGCACCCAGCTCAGCCAGCTGGAGCAGTCGATCGGCAAGTCGCTCTTCATGCAGCAGGGCCGCGGCCTGGTGCTGACCGAGGCCGGACGGCTGGCGCTGGCGTACGCCGACCAGATCTTCCTGCTGGGCGAACAATTGCAGGAAGCGCTTGGGGAAGCCGACAGCGGGCGCACCCGGCTCACGGTCGGCATTTCCGACTCGCTGCCGAAGCTGACCGCCTTCCGCCTGCTCGAAGCGACCCTGCACCTGGCCACGCCGGTGCGCCTGGTCTGCTTTGAGGACCAGTTCGAAGCCCTGCTGGCCGACCTGGCTCTGCACAAGCTGGACGTGGTGCTGACCGACCGCGCGGTGCGCTCGGGCACCACCTTGCGCGTGTTCAGCCACATGCTGTTCGAAAGCGACACCATCGTGGTCGGCACGCCGGCCCTGGCCGGGGCCTACTCCGAGGGCTTCCCGGGCAGCCTGAACGGTGCCCCGTTCCTGCTGCCCACCCGCAACAACGCCCTGCGCGGGCGGATCGACGAATGGTTCGAGCTGCACAATGTGCGGCCGGACGTGGTCGGCGAATTCGAAGACAACGCCCTGCTCAACACCTTCGGACGGCGCGGGGCGGGCCTGTTTTTCGCGCCGGCGGCGCTGGCCGGCGATCTGGCCGACCAGTTCGGCGCGGTGCTGGCCGGCCACGTGCCGCAGGTGCGCGAGCACGTCTATGCCATCTCGAACGAGCGTAAAATCAAGCATCCCGCGGTCGAAGCGATCCTTTCCGCAGTACATCAAGGTGTGTTCAGCACGCCATGAACGGTACAATGACCATCCCGGTCCTTTGACCTAAGCGAAAAGCTAACCCAACTCTTTATGCAAAATGCCTTACTGGTCTTGCTCGCCCTGTTCCTGGTCGCGCTCAATGGCTTTTTCGTGGCTGCCGAATTCGGCATTGTCACCCTCCGAAAAACCCGCGTGCGCGCGATTGCCAAGAGCCAGGGGGTGCGCGGGCGCCTGCTGGGCAAGGTCCACGGCCAGCTGGACGCCTACCTGTCGGCCTGCCAGTTAGGTATTACCCTGGCCTCGCTCGGCCTGGGCTGGGTCGGCGAGCCGGCCTTTGCCAGCATCCTCGAGCCGGTGTTCGGCATGATCGGCGTCGAATCCGAGAAAATCATCCACACGGTCTCGTTCGTGGTGGCCTTCAGCGTGATTTCCTTCCTGCACATCGTGGTGGGTGAACTGGCGCCGAAATCGCTGGCGATCCGCAATCCGGAAGTGGTCGGCCTGTGGACCGCGCCGGCGCTGTATATCTTCTACTGGTCGATGTACCCGGCCATCTACGTGCTCAACGGCAGCGCGAACATGGTGCTGCGCCTGGCGGGCCTGTCCGGCAAGGGCGGGCACGATGCCCATTACTCGACCGAAGAACTCAAGCTGATTTTGCGCACCAGCCAGCCGGGCGAAAAATTCACCCGCGACGAGCGCCACATCCTGGCCCAGTCGCTCGACTTCAGCCAGCTGTCGGTGGCCGACCTGATGCGTCCGATCAACGAAGTCATTGCCCTGCACGCCAGCAAATCGATGGAAGAAAACTTGCAGACCGTGGTGAGGAACCGCTTCAGCCGCTACCCGTACTTCGACACCAATGGCGAAGACGTGCTCGGCGTGATCCACCTGAAAGACCTGTTCTTTGCCCAGCAGGCCGGACGCCAGATCAAGGATCTGACCCAGTTTTTGCGCCCGGTCGAGACGATGTCGGCGCGCACGCCGGCGCAGCAGATGTTCCGCCGCTTCCGCGACGGCGCGCCGCACTTTGCGCTGATTGGCGAAAAGGGCAAGCGCCCGGTCGGCTTCATCACCCTCGACAACTTGCTCGGCGCCATGGTCGGTGAAATCCGCGACGAATTCCGCCTCAACGAGAACGACTGGCTGCGCCAGCCGGACGGCACGCTGATCGGCAAGGCCAGCCTGCCGATCTTCTCGCTGGAACGGATTCTGGGGATCGATATCGACAACGAGACCCTGGGCCTGGATGAAGTCGAATCGGTTGGTGGTTTGCTGATGGTCAAGCTGGGCGACATACCCAAGCAGGGCCAGCGCATCGAATTCCCGCACTTCGACATCGTGGTCAAGAAAATGAATGGCCCGCGCATCGTGCTGATCAAGGTGATTCCGCAAGTGCAACGCACGCCCGATCTGGACGAGCAGGACTGACAACAGTCGGTGTCAGGTCTGACATTCTGACAACAGCCGGTGTCAGGTCTGACATTCGGACACGGGCTCTTCTTTAAAGCCGGTGTCCTACAGCTGGTGTCTGGTCTGACATTCGGACACGAGCTCTTCTGTTCTGCCACCTCCCAGACTCGGCATTTGGAAATATAGCCGGGTCCGTGTCCGAATGTCAGACCTGACACCGGTGGTGGATATGTTATACGGAGCGTGAAAAGAACACGATTTCCGGATCGTTGTCATCCAGATTGTCGATGAATCCGCTGGGTCGAAAACCGGCCGACTTGAGCAGTTCTTGCATGCGCAGGTTGGACAGGTTTGTCGACGCAAAGAGTTTCGGTGTCGTACAGCGCGCCTGGAAAAAACGCACAAGCGCCATCCCCAAGCCATGGCGGCGAAAACGTTCGCCTACCATGACCATCTCAATGAACCCGTTACCGAAAAAATGGTATCCCAGGACGCCATAGGCGCCGACCGAATCGCCGATGCGCGCCACATGGCACGTTCCGCTCTCGATCCACTGTCTGATCTGAGCACGGCGCCCAGGGTCGCAAACCGCCACGGTATCGAGCGCGGCCAGCAATTCCAGGTCGGCCATGGTGGCGGCTCTGATGTCCACCATTTAAATATCGTTGACGACAGCCGGCTCGATGCCAGTCCACTCGCGCATCAGCGAATACCCCACCGCCAGCAAGGTCGGCCCGATGAACAGCCCGACAAAACCGAACGCCAGCACCCCGCCCAAGACCCCCAGCAACACCAGCAGGAACGGCAGGCTGCTGCCGCGGCTGATCAGCATCGGCTTGACCACGTTGTCCACCCCGCTGATCAGCACCAGACCCCACACCACCATGAAGATACCCCAGCCGGTCTGGCCCTGGTTGAACAGCCAGATCGCCGCCCCGCCCCAGATGATCGGCGGGCCGACCGGCACCAGCGACATCACGAAGGTGGCCACGGCCAGCAGCGGCACGCCGGGCACGCCGGCGATCACGAATCCGATCGCGGCCACCACGGCCTGCGCCAGCGCCGTACCCAGCAAGCCGTACATCACCCCGCGCACGGTCTGGCTGACGGTGGTGGCGATGCGCTCGGCGCGCTCGCCGATGATCCTTTGCATGGCCACGCCGATGGCGACCAGCAAGGTATGGCCGTCGCGGTACAGGAAGAAGCTGACGAAGGCCGCCAGGCTCATCTGCGCGACGCCGGTGCCCAGCACGATGCCGCCGCCCAGCAGGTAGTGGCGCGCCGGTTCAAGCAGGCGCTGGGCCAGCACCATCATCTGCTCGCGGCTCGACACCAGGTTGCCCACGTAGCTGTACAGCGTCTCGCCCACCAGCGGAATCTGGCGCAGCCAGGCCGGCGGCTCGACGTGCCCGGTGGCGACCGCGGCCTTCAACTGCTCGTAGAAGCGCCCCACATCGTCGGCCAGGTTGTAGGCCACCAGCGCGATCGGCAGGATCACCAGGAAGGTCAGGGTCAGGGTGAGCGTCAGCGCGGCCAGGGTGCGCCGTCCGCGCATGCGCGCCAGCACGTACAGGTAGATCGGCCAGGAGGAAATGACAATGGCGGCGGCGAACAGGATCGCCGCCAGGAACGGCCGCAGGACGTACAGGCAACCGATGGTGAGCAGCGCGATCGCGCCCATGTATGCGTAATTCTTGCCGGCGCGCTCTTGGTCCATGGTCACCCAGTCAGGTCAGTGTGGCGGATCAGCGTAGTGGATCAGTTCAGCAGTTGCTTGATATCGTGCACGATCGGCGCCGGCCCCTTGCCGTGACGCACGAACAGGCGGATCTTGCCGTTGCGGTCGAACACGTAGCTGGCGGCGGTATGGTCCATCGAATAGCTGCCTTCGGTCTTGCCCTTGACCTTGGCATAGAAGACCTTGAATTCCTTGGCCACCTTGGCGGTCGCGTCAAGGTCGCCATACAGGCCCAGGAAGCGCGGATCGAAGGCCGGCACGTACTGCGCCAGCAGTTGCTGGGTGTCGCGTTCCGGGTCGACGGTGACGAACAGCACCTGCACCTTGTCGGCCTGGGGACCGAGTTCCTTCATCACCGCGGCCATCTCGGCCATGGTGGTCGGGCACACGTCGGGACACTGGGTGAAGCCGAAGAACATCACCACCACCTTGCCCTTGAAGTCGGCCAGGGTGCGCGCCTTGCCGTTGTGGTCGGTCAAGGCGAAGTCGCGCGCGTAGTCGAGACCGGTCAGGTCGGTGTTCTGGAAACTCGGCGGCGTGGGCGGCGTGGCCACCTTGTCGCAGGCGCTCAGGACGATCGACAAGGTGCACAGGGCGAGCAGTTTTTTGATCATAATTTGATGTAGTGGTCGAGCAGCAGCGCGGCAAACAGCAGCGACAGGTAAATGATGGACCAGGTGAAGGCCTTGCGGGCGACCTGGTCGGAATAGTGGCGGTACACCTGCCAGCCATGCCACAGGAACACGGCATTGAGCAGCACCGCCGATCCCAGGTAGATGTGCCCGCTCATGCGCACCGCGTACGGCAGCAGCGTGGTGGCGGCCAGCGCGATCGAGTACAGCCAGACATGGAAGCCGGTGAAGTTCATGCCGTGCGTGACCGGCAGCATCGGCAGGCCGGAGCGGGCGTAATCGTCGCGCCGGTACATGGCCAGCGCCCAGAAGTGCGGCGGGGTCCACAGGAAAATGATCAGCACCAGCAGCCAGGCTTGCATCGGGACATCGTTGGCGACCGCCGCCCAGCCGAGCGCCGGCGGCATCGCGCCCGACAGGCCGCCGATGACGATGTTCTGCGGCGTGGCCGGTTTCAGGATCATGGTGTAGATGACCGCGTAGCCGACAAAGGTCACAAAGGTCAGCCACATGGTCAGCGGATTGACCAGCAGATACAGCACGGCCATGCCGGCGCCGCCGATGATGGCGGAAAAAACCAGGGTCTGGGTCTTGCTCAGTTCGCCCATGGCGGTGGCGCGGCGCGCGGTGCGCGCCATGCGCGCGTCGATCTCGGCCTCGACCAGGCAGTTGACGGCGAACGCGGCCCCGGCCAGCAGCCAGATGCCGATCGTGGCCGGCAGCAGGATGCGCCAGTCGGGCATGCCCTCGGTGGCCAGCAGCATGCCGATCACCGCGCAGAATACGGCCAACTGGGTCACTCTCGGTTTGGTCAGCGCCCAGTACTGGGCGGCGCGGTTGGCGGATTTATGGGTTGCGGTCTGGGTTGTCATTGTGGGTGGCTTGCTTGCAGTACCGGTCCGGAGGGGTACTTGATCTTGTAGTTTAACATGGTCACCATCAGCACCAGCAGCGCCGCGCCGGCGTTATGCAGCACGGCGATGGTCAGTGGAAAGTTCAAATAGACGGTGGCGATTCCGCTCGCGGCCTGCAGCGCGAGCACGATGCCGATCGCGCGCGCATGGCGTCCCGCGCCGGGATGCGCGCGCGCGCGCCAGGCCGCCAGGCCCAGCACCGCCAGCACCACGAAGGCGAAGTTGCGGTGCACCCAGTGGATCGCGGTCAGGGCCGAGAACGGCAGGTAGTGGCCGGCCGCGGTCTTGCCCAGCTCGCGCCACAGGTGGAAACCGTGCTCGAAGTCCATCTCGGGCACGAGTTTGCCGTTACACAGCGGGAAATCGGTGCAGGCCAGGGTGGCGTAGTTGGTACTCACCCACCCGCCCAGGGCGATCTGCACGGTCAGCACCACGGCCGCCGCCAGCGCCAGGCGCCCCAGCCTGCTCGGCGGCGCCGTGGCGTCGACCGCGTCCGGCGCAGTAAAGCGTCCGTGCGCCAGCGCGCTGGCGCGATTCTGGCGCGCGCCCAGCCACACCAGCATCGACAGCAATCCCATCCCCAGCAGCAGGTGGATGGTGACGATCACCGGTTGCAGCTTGAGCGTGACAGTCCAGGCGCCGAAAGCGCCCTGCACCAGCACGAACACGAACAGCATGGTCGGCAGCGCCGGCGCGTATTCGGCGCGGCGGGTCTTGCGCCACTGCACCCAGGCGGTCGCCATCAGCGCCATGATCAGCACGCCAATGCCCATCGCCAGGTAGCGGTGGATCATTTCGATCCAGGCCTTGACGACGGTCACCGGTCCGCTCGGCATCAGGGTTTCGGCTTTGATGATCTCGGCGTGCGCCAGGAAGGGATTGGCGGCGCCGTAGCAGCCCGGCCAGTCCGGGCAGCCGAGGCCCGAATCGGTCAGGCGCGTGAAGGCGCCGAACACGATCAGGTCGAACGTGAGAAAGACCGTGATCCAGACCAGCTTGCGGTATTTGTTCGGGTCGGACGACATCCACACCATCGACAGCGGCAGGCAGGCCGCCAGCAGGCCGGTCAGGCCCAGTTGCACCATGGACGAGAGCTGCATCGCTTAGCCGATCGCGGACGCTTTGAGCAGCTTGTACATGTCTTTCTTGACCTTGGACGGCTCCGGATTCTTGGGGAAGCGCATCATCAGGTGGCCGCGCGGGTCGATCAGGTAAGTGTGGTCGGCAATATTGCCACCCGGCTCGACCGGCAGCCAGGATGTGACGCTGGCGGCCGGCACGCGCAGCATGCGGGTGCCGTCGACCACGCGCATCAGCATGGTGTCGATCGGGGTGGCGTCGGTGATCAGCCAGACGCGCTCGATGCGCTCCATTTCCTTGCCCTGCATCAGGCGCAGCTGGCGCATGGCGACCAGCTGGTCGCGGCAGGCCTGGGCGCACTCGCCCGGGCCGACCTGCAGCATGATCCATTTGCCCTTGTAAGCGTCGAGCGCGATCGGCTTGCCGTCGAGCGTGGTGGCGCCCATGGCGGCCGGGATCGGGTGCTTTTGCGGCTCGATCAGGGTGCCGTAGTTGGTGCGCCCGGTCGGCTTGATCACGTAATAGGTCAGGTAGGAAAACAGCATCGGCGCCGCGCACACGAAGACCACGGCCAGCAGTTTCCAGCGGCCGCTCCATTGACTTGCTTTAGTCGTTTTGTTTTGTTCCACGTCGAAATCCTGTAATCACGAAAAAGAGCAGCGCCATGACCGCCAGCGCGTACCATTGAAATGCATAACCCTGGTGTTTTTCCACATTCAGGGAGGGGGCCGGCCAGTTGCGCACCAGCTTGTCGCCGGCCGGCGCCGGGCCGCTTTGTTCGATAAAGAACGGTTGGACCGTCAGGCGGCTCGCTTGCGCAAACTGGTCCGGGGTCAGGTTTTGCAGGATGGCTTTCGGCGCCACCGGCGTCGCCGTGCCCAGTTGCATCACCTTGCCCATGCCCGATCGCGCCAGGCCGCTGACGGTCACCGTGCCGGACGGCGTATCGAATTCCGGCAAGCGGTCGAACTGGCCGGTGTAGCGCGGCAGCCAGCCGCGCGCCACCAGCACATGGGTATCGGTGCCGTCGATGCGCAGCGGCATGACCAGGTAGAAGCCGGCCTTGCCTTCCTGCGGCCGGTTGTTCAAGAACAGCGGCCACTCGCGCACAAAAGTCCCGCTCACCGTCACCGGGCGCAGGTCGACCTGCGCCGGCGTCAGCGGGGCCGCGCCGAGCACCAGCGGGGCGGCGCCGGCGCGTTCCGTGATGGCCTGCTGCAGGGCGATTTTCCCGGCGGCGCGGCCATCCTGCCAGCGCCCCAGCACGATGCCGAGGGCCACCAGCAGCACGGTCGCCACGAAGGGAATCGCCCGAAAACGGAAGCCGATACGCATTACAATGGTGCCTTACTCAAAAAATTCGCGCTCATTATGAAAATCCTCGTCGCCTTTGCCTTCATCCTGATCCTCGGCAGCCTGGGCTCGGCCCTGTTCTTCCTGATGCGCGACAAGGGCAAAAGCAACCGCACGGTGCACGCGCTGGCGCTGCGCGTGGGCTTGTCGATCACCCTGTTCCTGATGCTGCTGGGCAGCTACAAGATGGGCTGGATCGCGCCGACCGGCATCCGCTGAGGCGCTGCCCACCCTGGAACGGGCGACCCTGCGCCCGGCAAGGTTATACCCCAGCCGCAAAAAACCGGGGACAGGCCACCGCTTGGTGGACTGTCCCCGGTTTTTCTCATGTCAAACCTGCCGGAGGGCGCACCCTCCCGCTTGCCGCCATTACAGCCAGTAGACGACGACGTACAGGCCGAGCCAGACGACGTCGACAAAGTGCCAGTACCAGGCCGCGCCTTCGAAGCCGAAGTGGTTGTCGGCGGTGAAGTGGCCCTTCATGACGCGGTACAGGATCACCGACAGCATGATCGCGCCGAGCGTCACGTGGAAACCGTGGAAGCCGGTCAGCAGATAGAAGATCGAACCGTAGATGCCCGAGGTCAGTTTCAGGTTCAGGTCGCTGTAAGCGTGCATGTACTCGTAAGCCTGGAAACCCATGAAGACAAAACCGAGCAAGATGGTCGCGGCCAGCCAGAACGCGGTCTTGGCACGGTGGCCGGCGCGCAGGGCGTGGTGCGAAATGGTCAGGGTCACGCCCGACAGCAGCAGCAGGCAGGTGTTGATGGTCGGGATCGGGAACGGACCCATGGTCGTGAAGCTGTCGATGGTGCCGGCCGGGCTGGCGCCGCCCCACTGGGCTGCGAAATCAGGCCAGATGATCTTGTGATCGAGGTCGCCCAGCCACGGCGTGGTGATGGTGCGCGCGTAGAACAGCGCGCCGAAGAAGGCGCCGAAGAACATGACTTCCGAGAAGATGAACCAGCTCATCGACCAGCGGTACGACAGGTCGATGCGCTTGCTGTACTGGCCGGCTTCGGATTCGCCGATGGCGTCGCCGAACCAGAAGTAGAAGACCAGCAGGGTCGCCAGGATGCCGGCGATATTCAATGCCGGGCCCCACGACAGATCATTGACCCAGGCCGAGGCGCCGATCATAGTCACGAGCAGCGACAAGCCGGCGGCCATTGGCCATTTGGACGGGCCTGGCACGAAATAATGCGGTGCGGCGGCGTGTGGTGAACTCATCTTCATCTCCTAAATCAAACTGTATGCGGTGAATTTATTGCTAATTTTGTAAAACTTGAATCCAGCGGCCGGCTTACGACACGGCAAACTTCACCAATGCCACCAGCACGCCGATGAACAACATCACCCCAATCAATCCGGCAATAACCACATGCACCGGATTCAGGCTGGCCGAATCTTTTTCGTAATCGCTGCGCTTGCGGATGCCCAGGAAAGACCAGAACACCGCTTTCATGGTGGCGCCGAACGACGCATTGCGTTCGGGAGCCTGGTGCTTGTCGGTCATGGCGGCCTTACTTCGCCGCCACGGCCTGGGTACCGGCAATTTCAAAGAACGTGTACGAGAGCGTCATCGTCTTGACGTCGCGCGGCAGGGCCGGATCGATGTAGAACACCACCGGCATCTGCTTGGCCTCGTTCGCCTGCAAGGTCTGCTGCTTGAAGCAGAAGCACTCGACTTTCTTAAAGTGCTGCATCACCAGTTGCGGCGCGAAGCTCGGAATCGCCTGCGCCTGCACGGTGCGGTTTTGCGTATTGACCACTTCGTACATCACGGTGGTCAGTTCGCCCGGATGGACTTCGACCGAACGCTTGGTCGGGCGGAAACGCCACGGACCCTGCGAGTTGCCGTCGAACTCGATCGTGATCTTGCGCGACTGGTCGATCTGGGTATTCTTGTCGTACGTCACCGTGCCATCGGTCTGGGTCAGGACGTTGATCCCGAGCAGTTCGCACATGTGCTTGTACACGGGGATCAGGGCGTAGCCGAAACCAAACATCAACACCGCGACGACCAGCAGCTTGCCGAGCATCGCGCGATTCAGTTTCAACATGCCGGATTGTTCGTTTGCCACGTCAGCTCACAGCCAAATACGTTTGATGAAAACCATCGAGAAGAAAAATACCGCCAGCGCGCCGATGATCAGGCCCGTGCGGAGGTTGTTCGGCTTTTTTGGATCGGACATGGTGCTCACTTACAAGTTCAGTGGCGTGGGCGCCTATTCGGCCGCCCACGCTGCTGTCAGACTGATTACTTCACCGTCGGCGGAACTTCGAAGGTGTGGAACGGCGCCGGGCTCGGCACGGTCCACTCCAGGCCTTCAGCGCCATCCCATGGCTTGTCGGCCGCTTTGGCGCCGCCACGAATGGTCGGCAGGATCACGAAGAACAGGAAGTACACCTGCGACAGACCGAAACCGAAGGCGCCGATGGTGGCGATCGTGTTGAAGTCGGTGAACTGCGCCGGGTAATCCGCATACCGGCGCGGCATCCCCGCCAGGCCCAGGAAGTGCATCGGGAAGAAGGTGATGTTGAACGTGATCAGCGACAGCCAGAAGTGCATCTTGCCGCGGAATTCGTTGTACATGTAGCCAGTCCACTTCGGCGACCAGTAGTAGAAACCGGCGAACAGGGCGAACAGGGAACCTGCGACCAGCACGTAGTGGAAGTGGGCCACGACGTAGTAGGTATCTTGCAGCTGGATGTCGATCGGGGTCACAGCCAGGATCAGGCCGGTGAAACCACCCATGGTGAACACGAAGATGAAGCCGACCGAGAACAGCATCGGGGTTTCGAAGGTCATCGAACCCTTCCACATCGTGGCGATCCAGTTAAACACTTTCACGCCGGTCGGCACCGCGATCAGCATGGTGGCGTACATGAAGAAGAGCTGGCTGGTCACTGGCATGCCGGTGGTGAACATGTGGTGAGCCCAGACGATGAACGACAGGATCGCGATCGAGGCGGTCGCGTAGACCATCGAGGCGTAGCCGAACAGTGGCTTGCGGGCAAACGCCGGCAGGATCTGCGAGACGATACCGAAGGCCGGCAGAATCATGATGTACACCTCGGGGTGACCGAAGAACCAGAAAATGTGCTGGTACATGACCGGGTCGCCGCCACCGGCGGCGTTAAAGAACGAGGTGCCGAAGTGACGGTCGGTCAGGGTCATGGTGATCGCGCCAGCGAGCACAGGCATCACGGCGATCAGCAGGTAGGCGGTGATCAGCCAGGTCCAGCAGAACATCGGCATTTTCATCAGGGTCATGCCAGGAGCGCGCATGTTCAGGATGGTCACGATGATGTTGATCGAACCCATGATCGACGACGCGCCCATCAGGTGCATCGCGAAAATCGCCATGTCCATGCCGGGGCCCATCTGGGTCGACAGCGGTGCGTACAGGGTCCAGCCGGCGGCGGTTGCGCCGCCAGGCACCAGGAACGAGGTCGCCAGCAGGATTGCCGCCGGCGGCAGCAGCCAGAACGAGAAGTTGTTCATGCGTGCGAAGGCCATGTCGGACGCGCCCACTTGCAGCGGGATCATCCAGTTGGCGAAGCCGACGAAGGCCGGCATGATCGCGCCGAACACCATCACCAGGCCGTGCATCGTGGTCAGCTGGTTGAAGAACTCGGGCTGAAAGAATTGCAGGCCCGGTTTGAACAGTTCGGTACGGATCATCAAGGCCAGCACGCCGCCGGAGAGCAGCATGATGAGCGAGAACCACAGGTACAGGGTACCGATATCCTTGTGATTGGTGGCGAACAGCCAGCGGGTCATGCCCGTCGGATGATCGTGGCTATGATCGTGGTCATGGCCGTGTGCGTGATCTAGTGTGCTTGTGCTCATGAGTTACTCCCGATTACTTGTTACGTGCAGCCAGGACTTCGGCTGGTTGAACGATGTTTTCCGCTGCCTTGTTCGACCAGTTGTTGCGGGTGTAGGTAATCACCGCAGCAATATCGGAATCCGACAATTGTTTCCAGGCTGGCATCTCAGACGGGTACTTGCCCGATTTCTGGCCATGCAGCAGCACGTTGATCTGCTCGGCTTTGGCGCCCAGCACGACCGGCGAGCCATCCAGCGCGGCGAACGCGTTCGGAACGCCCTTGCCGGTAGCCAGGTGACAGACCACGCAATTGGTCGCGTAGACTTTTTCGCCTTTGATTTTCAGTTCGTCGATGGTCCACACTTTCGATGGATCGTCGGCCAGGGCAGCCATTTTCTTTTTCTCGCCGGCGACCCACTTGCTGTAGTCGGCATCGGAAACGACATTGACCACGATCGGCATGAAGGCGTGTTCTTTACCGCACAACTCGGCGCACTGGCCGCGGTAGACACCGATCTTCTCGGCCTTGAACCAGGTGTCGCGCACGAAACCGGGAATCGCATCCTGCTTGACGCCGAAGGCCGGGATCATCCAGGCGTGGATGACGTCGTTGGCGGTCAGGACGATACGGATCTTCTTGTTGACCGGCACGTAGACTTCGTTGTCGACTTCCATCAGGTAGTTGACGCCGCGCGCCTGGGTTGGCGCAATGCCTGGCTCGCCGACCTGCGAACGCGGGGTCGACAGGCTCGACAGGAAGGAAATGCCTTCGCCCTCGCCCTTCAGGTAATCGTAGCCCCATTTCCACTGCATGCCGGTGGCTTTGATGGTGATGTCGGCGTTCGAGGTATCTTTCATTGCCACCACGGTCTTGGTCGCAGGCAGCGCCATCACGATGACGATCAGGAACGGTACGACGGTCCAGGCGATCTCGACGGCAGTCGATTCATGGAAGGTGGCTGGCTTGTGGCCCAGCGAACGGCGGTGTTTGAAGACCGAATAGAACATCACGCCGAACACCGCGACGAAGATCACCAGGCAGACGACCATCATCCAGGTGTGCAGGTCGTTGATTTCCGACGCAATCTTCGTCACTGGCATTTGCAGGTTCAGCTGGTAATCCACCGGACGTCCCTCCACCGGTGCGGCCAGCGCTGGGATGCTGGCCGAAATTGCCAGACCGAACATCAAGGTCTGAAGTCGCTTTGCATATGTCATGTTTTCCCCAACCACCCAAAAATAAGAATATTTTTCTACGCCAGTCATCCTGATCGGATCCCGGCGCTCCGAAACCATCGCACAAAAAGGGCCCATACCGTCCCGGCGCGCTCACGGCACGGCGGACCCGACTGGAACCCTGACATCGGCCATTGGCGCACAAAGCACACTGATGAACGCTGACTTGCTATCGCTTTCGACTGCTGCACCGTTGAAAAACTAGTGCGCTTTCCACCAGAATCAACACAGTCGCTAAAATTAGTCCTTGATTATACTCAAGTATGCCCAACGTCATCAAGGGAAAATCCTCCCGTAACGGGTCAGCGCCCCTCTGTTTGCCCCGCTTTGACGGCCGTTTTGTACCATGCCGGGTACAAGTGGCCGCCCCTGCATGAAAACCGTTGACGCCGCATCAACGCCCCTTGCGCGGCTCGAAGCGGATGATTGCTTCGCCCGCCGCCGTCACCCGCGGCGCCGGGCGGAAGGCGTGGCCGTAGATCACTTCGAAGCTCAATGCGAGCTTGCCGTCGGGCCTGCGCTGCTTCTCCAGCGCCGCCAGCATGCGCGCATGCGCCGCGCGCCCGAAGAGACCGCGCGCGCGCGTCTCCAGGGGATTTCCGCCCAGCGCGCGCGCGTCGGCCAGCAGGGCCTCGGCCGTGTCGTACGTGACGGTAATGACTTCCATGTCCATCACCGGCGTGGAAAACCCGGCCGCCACCAGCTGGTCGCCGAAGTCGTGCATGTCGACGAACGGCAACACGCGCGGCGACCGGGCTGCATCGGCGCCGGCCTCCGCAAAGGCCGTGCGCAGTTCGCGCAGGGTATCCGGGCCGAAATTGGAAAACATCAGCAAACCATCCTGGCGCAGTACCCGGCGCCATTCCGCAAATACACGGTCGGGCTGGGGATGCCAGTGCAAGGCCAGGTTGGACCACACCAGGTCGACCGAGTTCGGCCCCAGCGGCAAATTGCCGAAATCGCCGCACAGCAGGTCGACCCCGGCCTTGCCGGGCAACAGGCGGCTGATCAGGGTTTTGAGGGCCGAGGCCGGCACCTTGGCCGCCTCCGCCATTTCACTGGCGGCGTCGAGGCCGACGATATGCGCGGCGGGATAATCTTTTTGCAACAAGGCCAGGTCGGCGCCGCTGCCGCAGCCGGCGTCGAGCACGCGTGTGGGCGCGACTTTGACCAGCATCAGCCGCTCATGCATGCGCGAAGCGATCTCGCGCCGCAGGAATTCGGACCGCTCCACGCGCTGCGGGCGCGAAAACAGGAAACGCACGCGCGCCAGATCGATCGGCGCGCTCAAGGTGTCGGGGGTGTTCATAGGACTGTGAGATGAGATAATGCGGGCAGTGTACCCGTTTGCCGTCCTCGCTGCCGTCCACCCGTCGGGCGCGAGCCGATTTTGAAAGGGCCGTCCGATGAGCGAATTTGTGCGCCGCTGGCTTGGCGCCGCCGTGCGGGCGGGCGCCGGCGCCGTGCTGCCATCGGCCTGCGCCTTGTGCGGCGGCGACGCCGATGCGCCCGTCTGCACCTCGTGCGCGCGCCAGTTCGTGCACGGCGACGGCGCGCGCTGCCGCTGCTGCGCCAATCCGCTCGGCGCGGCCGACGCCGGCCATCTCTGCGGCGCCTGCCTGGCCGAGGTGCCGTCATACGACGCCACCGTGGCCGCCGCCGACTACGCCAGCCCGCTCGACCAGCTGGTGTTGCGGCTCAAATTCGGCGGCGCCCTCGCGCTGGCGCCCTGGTGCGCGGGGGCGCTGGCCCGCGCCGTGCTGGCCGCGCCCGGCTTCGCGCCGCCAGAACTGCTGTGTCCGGTGCCGCTGGGACCGGCCCGCCTGGCCGAGCGCGGCTACAACCAGGCGCTCGAAATTGCCCGGCCGCTATCAAAGCTGCTAGGCATCGCGCTGTACCCGGCGCTGACCGTGCGCCCGCGCGACACGCCGGCGCAATCGAGCGTGGCGCCGGGCCAGCGCAAGAAGAATATGCGGCATGCATTTCTGGTCGCGCCCGACATGCTGACGCTGGTGCGCGGGCGCCACATCGGCGTGGTCGACGACGTCATGACCAGCGGCCACACATTGAATGCGCTGGCGGCCACCCTCAAGCGCTTCGGCGCCGCGCGCGTCAGCAATATGGTGTTTGCACGCACGCCACCGCACTAATCAGAAGCTATTTAAGGAGAATGCATTGTTTCACGTCGTACTGGTAGAACCCGAAATCCCGCCGAACACCGGCAACATCATCCGCCTGTGCGCCAACACCGGCGCGCAGCTGCACCTGATCGAACCGCTCGGCTTCCCGCTGGACGACGCCAAGATGAAGCGGGCCGGGCTCGACTATCACGATTACGCCACCATGAAAGTGCACAAGAACTGGGATGCGTATATCGGCGCGTGCCGGCCGGACCCGGCGCGCATGTTCGCGCTGACCACGCACGGCTCGTCGCCGTTCGCCGAGGCAAAATTCCTGCCCGGTGACGTGTTCGTGTTCGGTGCCGAAACGCGCGGCCTGGCGCCCGCGCTGCGCGAATCGTTCCCGGCGCAGCAACGCATCCGCCTGCCGATGCGTCCCGACAACCGCAGCCTGAACCTATCCAACACGGTGGCCGTGGTGGTGTTCGAAGCCTGGCGCCAGAACGGCTACGCCGGCGGCGCCTGAGTCCCCGCCGGTATCAGGCCTGACACCGGCTTTTTGACACCGGCTTTGACGCCGGCGCGCACGATTGCCTGTGACCGGCAGAAATTTCCGCAAAGCCTTACTATCATGTCATCAGCGCTCCTTCTGTCCGCACCATCATGATCAAGCTCCAGCTCCTGCTGCGCGATCCCGCCCGCGATCGCAGCGATGACCCCGCCCTGTGCGCCTTGCTTGAGGCGCACGGCATGCACGTGACCGCCTGCGGCATGGCCACCATCTCGGCCGAATCCTCTCCGGCCGAGGCAGAAAATTTATTCGGACCAATTCCAAATGTAAGGGCTGGGTTCGCATCCGATGTAACATCGACCCCGGCACTGGCGATTCCTGCAGATCTGCAACACGCCGTCAGCCTGATTACCATCGCTCCGCGCCATGCGACGCCGGGCCCATCCACCTAGGGGGAATCCATGCAGCCTTTCAAACCCAGCCAGCCGCGCCCTGCCCTCGACGAGTCCGCTCCGCCGCAGGCAGAGTTGCGCATCGCTATCACTTTCAAGGGCCGCGCCAACGCCGGCCCGACCAAGCTGGCGGCGCGCCTGTCCTCGCGCAGCATCCTCAGCTTCGCGCCCGAGCCGGGCGAAATGGAAAAGGCCATCGAGGCACTGCGCCAGCGCGGCTTTATCGTCTCCGGCCGCGGACGCATGACAGTGTCGGTGCGCGGCAGCGTGGCCCAGTTCGAGCATGTGTTCGGCACCCGCCTGACCCCGTTCAAGCTGAGCCAGAAGCAGAGCTATTCGAGCGACAAGGTGTTCTACCCGGCCAAGGGCGCGCCGTGGAATCCCGATCCGTCCCTGTCCGCCCTGATCGACGACGCGTATATCCAGTGGCCGCACATCTACCTGGCCGACCCGGGCGCCAGCGCGCGTCCGCCGTCGGTCGGGTATTACCATCTCGACGTGCTCAAGGATGTGCCGGCCAAGCTGAACGTGACGAATATCCACAAGGAACGCCAGCACGGCGAAGGCATCCGCGTGGCCATGATCGACACCGGCTTCGACCATTCGCATCCTTTCTTCACCCGCAACGGTTTCACCTCGTCGGTGGTGCTGGCGCCCTCGGCCACCAATCGCCATACCGATCCCGGCAGCCACGGCACGGGCGAGTCGGCCAATGTGTTCGCGGTGGCGCCGAAAGTGACCTTCATCGGCGTCAAGCTGGGCGACGATGCCGATCCGAACGGCGGCGCCAGCATCCTCGAAGGTTTCCAGGAAGCGCTCAAGCACAAGCCGCATGTGATTACCGTGAGCATGTGCTACGACTTGCGCGATGATAATGGCGTCGCCGAACTCGGCGAGTTGCCGAACGGCCTGAAACCGCTGGAAGCCGAAATCCAGGCGGCCATCGCCAGCGGCATCGTGGTGGTTTTCTCCGCAGGCAACGGCCACTACGCTTTCCCGGCCTCGATGCCGGAAGTGCTCAGCGTGGGCGGCACCTTCGTGGCCGAAGATGGCGCGATGACCGCGTCCGACTACGCCTCGGCCTTTACCAGCGGCATCTATTCCGGCCGCCATGTGCCCGATGTGTGCGGCCTGGTCGGCATGTTGCCGAACGCCGACTACATCATGCTGCCGGTTCCGCCCGGCGCCGAGATCGACACCGGCAACGCCGAGCATGACGGCACCACCGCCGGCGACGGCTGGGCCGTGTTCAGCGGCACCTCGGCCTCGGCTCCGCAGGTCGCCGCCGTGTGCGCCCTGCTGCTGCAGAAAAACCCCAAACTCACGCCGGCCGAGATCAAGGCGCTGCTGGTGCGCACCGCGATCGACGTGCTCGACGGCTCGGCCAGTCCGGCCAGCGATCCGGAAGGCCTGGGCATCAAGGCCGGGCCGGGCATCGACGGCGCCACCGGGGCCGGCCTGGTCGACGCCTACGCCGCCTGGCAGCAGGCATGACGATGGAGCCAACTCGCGAAGTGCGCGTCGGCCTGATCGGCTACGGCTTTTCCGGCGCCACCTTCCAGGCGCCGCTGATTGCCTCAACGCCGGGCATGCGCATCACGCGCGTCTGCTCCAGCCAGGGCGAGCGCGTGCTGCGCGACTTTCCCGGTGCCGTGGTGGTGCCCGACCCGGCCGGCCTGATCGATTCAAGCGAGGTCGATCTGGTCGTCGTGGCCACCGCCAACGCCAGCCACGCGCCGCTGGCGAAGCAGGCGCTTTTGGCCGGCAAGCACGTGGTGGTGGAAAAGCCGTTCACCATTACGCTCGACGATGGCGCCGAACTGATTGCGCTGGCCGACGAGCGGCAACTGGTGCTCAGCGTGTTCCACAACCGGCGCTGGGACAGCGATTTCCTGACCCTGCGCCAGACCATTGAAGCGGGCCTGCTGGGGCCCATCAACACCTATGAAGCGCATTTCGACCGCTACCGGCCGCACGTGCGCGGGCGCTGGCGCGAACAGGATTTGCCCGGTTCGGGCCTGCTGTACGACCTGGGCGCGCACCTGATCGACCAGGCCCTGGTCTTGTTCGGCAACCCCGATTGCGTCAACTGCGACATGGGCGTGCAGCGCGGCGGCGCGCCCAGCACCGCCTCCGACGACTACTTCCACCTGACCATGCGCTACGGCGCCCGCCGCGTGATCCTGCACGCGGCCTCGCTGGTGCTGCAGGCCGGCCCGCGCTTCATCGTGCATGGCGAAAGCGGCAGCTTCATCAAGCATGGCATGGACCCGCAGGAGGCGGCGCTGATCCGGGGCGAGCGCCCCGGCGCGCCGGAATGGGGCGTGGAAGCCGAAGCGCAGCACGCGCAGATCAGTTTCGTGAAGGGCGGCTTGACGGTGACCGGCAAGGCAGCCTCGCTGCCCGGCAGCTACCAGGAATACTACCAGCGCGTGTTCGACGCCATCGTCAATGGCAAGAGCGCGCCGGTGACGGCGCGCGAAGGGCTGGCGGTGATCAAGATCATCCGCCTGGCGATGCAGAGCCACGCGCAGCAGCGCAGTGTGACGTTTGAATAAGCGACAGCTTTAGAGCCTTCAATAAGCGACGCATTTAGAGCCGTCTTCCCCGCGAAGACGGCTCTACGGTTTGCGGTTTGCGGTTTGCGGTTTGCGGTTTGCGGTTTGCGGTAATCTTATCAACGCTACAGCGTTTCACTGACCTTCAGGTAATCCGGCAGCACGCGCACCACCATTGCCTCAGCGCCGCGAATTCGCGGGCATCGAACGTTTGAACACATCGAACTGCACCAGCTGCTCCTGCCTCACCAGCATCGCCAGAATGGCATAAGGATCGTCGCGTTTCACCGGCCCGCCCCGCCCAGCACATCGAGCGCGGCCGACACGTACACCAGCGGCGCATTCCAGTTGATCGCCACTTCATTACTGGCGTAGCTGCAGTCGTCGTCGATATACGACAGCGCCGGCAGCGCCGACGGATACGCCGCCTTGCAGTCGCCCTTGTCCTGCTGCCCCGCATGCGGCCCGCCGGCCAGGAAGCCCGGCACGGGCGCGGCCACCTTGCCGGCCATCGATGGCCGGTGATGCGGATGCATGACCTGGCGCGTGCCGAAGCCGGTCACGAACGCATAGCCGGTGGCGTTGCGCCCCAAAATATAATCGAGGCCGGCCTGCGCCGCGTCGAGGTAATCGCGCTTGCCGTTCAGGCGGTACGCTTGCAGCAGCATCATCGACTGGTTCAGCGCCACCGCATTGCTGCCCCAGACGAAATCGCCGCCCTGCATCGGCACGCCGTAGGCGGATGAGCGCCAGGTGGCCGCTAGCGACGCCGCCAGCCCATCGACGCGCGCGGCGATCAGCTTGCGGTCGGCCACCGCGCTCAAGCTGTTGCGGTGATGCGCGAGCGAGATCCAGGCCAGAGCGCGCACATCGGCCCATTGCGGCACGCTGGCCGTCACGCCCGCCGGCTGCATGGCCGCGTAATAGCTGTCCTTGCCGCTGCTGATATACAGTTCGGCCGCGGCCCACGCGAATTCATCGTCGAAGCTGGCGTCGCCGTATTCGCCGGTTACCACGCCGGCTGGATTGCGGAACGCCACGGCAGGATTGGCGCGCGCCCATTCCCACGCCGCTTCGGCCGCGCGCAGCATCTTCGCCGGCAATCCGGGCAACTGCCGCTCATACGGCTTGAGCACGCGCGCGGCGGTGGCCATGGTGGCGGCAAAATCGAGCGTCGCCGCCGTCCCCTTCCGCACCACGTAGCGCGGCTCCGCGCTGGCCTGGGCCGGCATGACGATGCCGTCGAAGCGCTCGTTGGTCAGCTTGTTGTACACACCGCCGTCATGCGGGTCCTGCATGGTCAGCATCCACTCCAGGTTCCAGAGCGCTTCGTCGAGGATGTCCGGCAGCCGGTTGCCACTCTCCGGAATGCCGGTCCGCTTGCGCGCAAAATAGCCGGGATAGTGCTCGAACGCGGCCAGCAGGGTGTAGGTCGAGATGCCCGAATTGACGATGTACTTGTTATAGTCGCCGGCGTCATACCAGCCCTTGGCACTGGCAATCACCGTGCCTTCGGGCCGGGCTTTCGAGGCCGCCGAGGCGTGCACCAGAACCCGGGTATCGGGATGCCCCGCCGCGCGCGCGTACGGGCCGGCGTGGTCCGCGTCGAGCGCCATGCCGGAACGGTTGAAGTAGAACGCCTTGAGCGCGGCACGATTGAGTTCCGAGTACACGCCGGCGCGCACCGCGAAGCGCTCCGACTGGCCGGCGCCGTCAGCGCGGA
This sequence comes from Massilia mucilaginosa, assembly GCF_011682145.1. Taxonomy (GTDB): domain Bacteria; phylum Pseudomonadota; class Gammaproteobacteria; order Burkholderiales; family Burkholderiaceae_D; genus Telluria_A; species Telluria_A mucilaginosa. The sequence continues at coordinate 170,554 of NZ_WHJH01000002.1, read as the reverse complement.
TGCGGTATTCGCCGGGCCGGGTCAGGGCCGAAAAATCGGCCAGCATGACAGCTTCGCCCGATTCCTTCCAGGTGGCGGCGGGCTTGGCGCGGCCGCGCCAGGCGAGCGCGCCGCTGGCGGCGTCGATGACTTGCACCTCCCCGCCGGCGCCGGCCGGCAGCACCGCCACCTTGTGCGCCTGCGGACTGAAACCGAGCTGGTTGACGCGGATCGCGCCCGGAGCGGCAGCGGCGCTTGCGCCGGCCGCCAGCAGAACAAACAACAGGCAGGCCGGCGCGCGCGTCATGCCGGTACCGCCCGGCCGGATGCCGTCTCGTCAGGGGCCGCTTCGTCGATATGGAACGGCGCGAACCAGGTGGCGATGAACGAGGGGATGGTGGCGACCATCACGAAGATGAAGTAGTTGATGTAACCCATCCACTCCTGCAGGTGGCCGCTGACCGCGCCCGTCACCAGCCCGCACAGGCCCATGATGCCGGTGCCGAAGGCGTAGTGCGTGGTGGTGTACTTGCCCGGCGCGAGCTGCTGCATCAGGTAGATCATGAAGCCGACCGCGCCGAAGCCGTAGAAGAACTTCTCGATCATCACGCCGGCCGTGATCAGGTACAGGTTGGCCGGCAGGTAGATGGCCATGATCAGGAACGTCACGTTCGGGATGTTGACCGCGCAGCACAGCACGAACAGGGTCGGCTTCAAGCCTTTTTTGGCCACGTACCAGCCGCCCAGCAGGGACCCGAGCAGCACCGCGGCCAGGCCGTAGGTGCCGTAGATGACGCCCAGCTTTTCGTTGGTCAGCCCCAGGCCGCCCTTGCCGGCCGGGTCGACCATGAAAAACGGTCCGATCTTTTCGAGGAAACCGATACTGAGACGGAACAGGAACGCAAACGCGATCATGCGCCACACGCCGCGCTTCTGGAACAGGGTGACGAAGGAGTCGGCCAGAAAATGCCCGATCTGCTTGACGCTGGCCGGCGTGTTTTCGGCGCGCGCGCCGTCGGGCATGAAGCGCGCATGCCAGAGCGCCATCAGCACGGTCACGCCGCCCACCAGGAAGAAGATGATGCGCCAGGAATCGATCCAGTCCGGGCCGAACACGGCGGCGTCGTGGTGGAACATGTTCACGTGCAGCCAGCCGCTCAGGTACACCATGCCGCCGGCGGCCACGATCGGCCCCACGTTCCAGCTCAGGCTCTGGATGCCGCAGTACAGCGACTGCGCGCGCGAGTCGAGCGAGGTGACGTAGACGCCGTCGCTGGCGATGTCCTGGGTCGCCCCGACGAAGGACATGGCCCAGAACAGCGCCATCAGGATCGTCATGTAGTTCGGCAGCGCCATCACCAGCGCGATGCCGATGAAGCCGAGGCCGAGCAGGGTCTGCGCGCACAGCACGAAGAACTTCTTGGTGCGGTACATTTCGACGAACGGCGCGAACAGCGGCTTGATGGTGTAGGCCAGGATCAGCAGGCTCGAATACTCGGCCGCCTTGCCGTTGTCCATGCCGAGATTCTTGAACATGATGGCGGTGACGGAGGTCAGCATGACATACCCGAGCGCCATCGTGAAGTAACCGGTCGGCACCCACAACAGAGGCCAGACGGTCGGTTTAGAAGCGTGCATGGTCGTTTTCCGTTTCAAGAAGGGGCGGCGGCAAAGGCGCCGGCAAGGCGGCGCGCGGCGTGGAAGTACTTGCCGCCCGGTCGGCCAGATGCTCCGACAAGATCGCCGCCGCACCCAGCATGGCTGGATACGCAGCGGTGATCACCAGGGTCGGAATCTGCGAGGTAAAAGCGGAAAAGCGGCCCTTGTTCTCGAAGCGTGCGCGAAACGGCGAGCGGGCGAAATACGCGCCCAGGCGCGGCACCACGCCGCCACCGATATACAGGCCGCCGCGCGCGCACAGGGTGACCGCCAGGTTGGCTGCGACGGTGCCCAGCATACCCGAAAAACAGTCCAGTGTTTCGCGGCAGAGCGGGTCGCTGCCGGCCAGGCCGCGCTCGACGATGTCGGCGGTGGACAGGCTGGCGTCGACCGGGAGGCCGCTCCTGGCGGCGAGCGCCTCGCGAATCAGCACAATCCCCGGACCGGAGACGATGCGTTCGGCCGAGACGTGCTCGTAACGCTGCCAGCAATGCTGGAGCACCGCCACTTCGCGTTCGTCGAACGGCGAAAAGGCGACGTGGCCGCCTTCGCTCTGCACCGCCACCCAGCGCCCGTCGACCGGCACCAGGCCGGCCACGCCCAGGCCCGTGCCGGCGCCCACCAGGCCGATCACGCCGGTGGCAACGGCCTGGCCGCCGCCGATCTTGTCCAGGTCTGCGCGACCGAGGGCCGGCAGCGCCATCGCCAGCGCGGCGAAGTCGTTCACCACCAGCAGGGTGTCGAGGTTGAGGGCGGCGCGCGAGGCGCTGATCGAAAACGCCCAGTGGTGATTGGTCATCTTGATGGCGTCGCCATCGACCGGATTGGCGATGGCGATGACCGCGTGGCGCACGCGCCGCGCCGGCAGCCGGTTTAAATAGGCGCGGACGGCGTCGTCGAAGTGTTCGTAATCGGCGCAGGCCAGGGTGTGCGCGTCGCCCACCCGCCCGGCGCCGTGTTCGAGCGCGAAGCGCGCGTTGGTGCCGCCGATGTCGGCCAGCAGGCGCGGACCATCGGCATAGGAATCAGGAACCATGTTGCCTCCAATGGAAGAACGGTCGATCAGCGCTGGCGCTGGGTCACGAAGTCGCGGTACCAGATGGCACTGTCCTTGAGCGTGCGCTCCTGGGTCGCGTAATCGACATGCACGATGCCGAAGCGCTTGGCGTAGCCGGAGTTCCATTCGAAGTTGTCGAGCAAACTCCAGAGGAAGTAGCCGCGCACGTCGACGCCCTGCTCCATGGCCGCCTTGAGCGCGTCCAGGTGCATCTGCACATAGGCGATGCGCTCCGGGTCGGCGACTTTGCTGTCGCTGACGGCGTCCGGATTGGCCATGCCGTTTTCGGTGATGTAAATCGGCGGCAGCATGTATTCGGCATTGAGCTTGACCAGTAGTTCGGTCAGGCCCTGCGGATAGATCTCCCAGCCCATGTCGGTGAAACCGAGTTTGCCGGGCGCCGTGCGCGGCGGCGTTTCGGCGCTGCAGAAGGAGCGGAAGTAGTAGTTCACGCCGAGGAAGTCGATCGGCTGGGCGATGGCGGCCATGTCGCCCTCGTGCACCACGGGCGCGTTCTCGCCGTGCGCGCGCAGCGCCAGCTCCGGGTAGCGGCCCATGAAGATCGGGTCCATGAACCACTGTACCGAACGCGCGTATTCCAGTTCGGCCATGGCACGATCGGCCTCGGAATCGGTGGCCGGATCGGCCGTCCACTGGTTCAGCACAATGCCCAGCCGCGCCGAGGTGGCGGCGGTGCGCATCGCGCTCATGGCCAGGCCGTGCGACAGCAGCAGATGGTGCGAGACTTGAATGGCTTGTCTGGCGTCGGCCACGCCGGGCGCGAACTGCGCATTGCCGTATCCCAGATTGGCGGTGCACCACGGCTCGTTGTGGGTGGCGATGGCCTCGATCCGGTTGCCGAAGCGGCGCGCGACTTCCTGCGCGTAGTCGGCGAAGCGGCAGGCGGTGTCGCGATTCATCCAGCCGCCGTCGTCCTGCAATCCTTGCGGCAGGTCCCAGTGGTACAGGGTCAGGTGCGCCTTGAGGTCTTTGGCGGCCAGTTCGTCGAGCAGGCGGTCGTAGAAACCGAAGCCGGCTTCGTTCCAGGCGCCCTTGCCGGCCGGCTGCACGCGCGCCCAGGCCATCGAGAAGCGGTAGGCGTCCACGTTCAGCGACGAGATCAGGCTCACGTCGTCGCGATAACGGTTGTAATGGTCGCAGGCGACGGTGCCGTCGCTCTGGTCCTTGATGTTGTTCGGATTCAGGCAGAAGGTATCCCAGATCGATGGCCCCTTGCCGTCAGCGTTGGCGCCGCCCTCGATCTGGAAAGCGCTGGTCGCGACTCCCCACGTAAAGTCGGCGGGAAATTGATTGGATTGGTTCATGGTAGAGCTCGATATCGGTGGGGCGATGACGGGACGCGCGGCGCCCGTCCGGGCACGCCGCGCCGTGTTCCGCTTCCCGTGGGAAGCGGACGGATTGACGCGACTTAGAAGTCGACGCCGGTGTTAAAGCCGATGGTACGCGGCGGCAGGTACTGCGCCACCCAGATGGAATTGAAGCCGTTCGCCGCGCTGGTCTTGACGTTTTTGTCGGCCACGTTACGCACGAAGGCATCGACCCACCACTTGTTGCTGGTGTAGCGCAGGCCCAGGTCGGTGCGGGTGTAGGCTTTCTGGCGGTCGCCCTCGCCCAGGTTGAACACGCTCAGCCAGGACGCGGTTTCGTAGTGGGTCGAGATGCGCGGCACGACCGTGGCGCCGCCGGCCAGTTCGAAGGTGTGCTGGTATTGCAGCTGCATCGAGAACTTCGGCGCGTGCGGCATGGTGTTGCCGCTCACGTCGAGGCAGTTGCCGATGCCGGGGATGCTGCAAACCGGCAGAGTGTAGTCGTTACTGCCGCCAATCAGCGTGCCGAGCTTGGCGCGGGTGTAGGCCAGCGTCAGTTGCAGCTTGTCGTCGCGGGTGAGCTTGGCGGCGATTTCCGACTCCACGCCGAACACGGTGGCGCCGTCGGCGTTGTTGGTGGCCAGCCCGCGGGTGCCGTCGGGATTGCTGACCGGCGCGCTGAACTGGAAGTCCTTGAAGTCCGAGTAGTAGATCGCGTTGTTCACCTTGATCATGCCGCCCATCAGGGTGCTCTTGCTGCCGATTTCGTAGTTGGTCAGGGTTTCGGCGCCGTACGGACGGCCGCCATCCTGCAGGCCGCCCGACTTGTAGCCGGTCGAGACGCTGGCGTAGACCATGTTGCTGCGGTCAAGTTCATAGTTCACGCGTACCAGGCCGGTGGTCTTGCTGCCGTGGTAGACGCCGTCGTTCGATGGGTTGTTCGGCACAAAGCCCTGGCCCGGAAGGCGTGGATCGATCGACGGGCTGACCGGCACTTGCGGCACGTCGGCCTTGCCGTCCCAGGTGTAGCCGTTGCCGCCCTGGTTGGTGCGCTTGTCCTTGGTGTAGCGCAGGCCGCCGGTCAGGTGCAGCTTGTCGCTGATGTTCCAGGTGGCCTGGCCGAAGGCGGCGCTCGACGCGACCGTCTGTTTCGGCTGGATGAAGGAACCCTGCCAGTTGACCGTGCCCTCCTGGGTGCCGTTGAAGATCGGGATGTCGAAGCGCATGTCGTTCTTTTCGGCCGCGTAGTACAGGCCGAGCTGCCAGTCGATCTCTTTCTTGCCGAGCGACTGGAGTTCCAGTTCATGGCTGTGGTTCTTGTAGTGCGAGGCCACGGTGTTGTTGGCCTGGTATTTCGCGCCGGTGGCGAAGCTGGTCGGAATCTCCACGCCGCCATCCTGGTCGAAGGTCGACGAACCGGAGAAGCGCGCCACGCCGGCGATGTAGTGCAGCGCCAGCGATGGGTTGATGGTGTATTCGAGGCGCGAGCGGATCGCGTCGGAATCGCGCTTGACGGTCGGCGCCACGTCGGACAGGGTCGACCACAGGTCGGTGCCGGCGCGCGGGCTTTGCAGCAAATTCATGCTCGGGGTGCCGCGGTCGGCGTATTTTTCGTACGAGACGTTCCACTTCACGTCCGGCGTGATGTTCCACAGCAGGGACAGGCGTACCGCGGTCTGGTCCTGGGCGCCGTATTGCGGGCCGTTGGCGATGAACAGGTTCGGGTTGATCGGACGGAAGTCGCTATCCTTGCCGCCGCCGGCCTTGAAGGCCGCGCGCTGGTCCGCCACCGAAATCCTCGGCAGCTTCTGGTAGTCGACATAGCCTTCGTGCTGTTCGTGCACGGCGGCGATGCGCAGGGCGGCGGTTTCGCCGAGCGGAATGTTAAAGGCGCCGCGCGTGCCGAGGCGCTTGTAGTCGCCCATGCCCGCTTCGATGTTGCCCGAACGCTCGCCGAGCACCGGTTTGGTGGTCTGCATGTTGACCGCGCCGACGGTGGAGTTGCGGCCCCACAGCGTGCCTTGCGGGCCGCGCAGCACTTCGATCGCTTCCAGGTCGAACAGCAGCGAGGTGGCGCCTTCCGGACGCGGCGAGTAGATGCCGTCGATGAAGCTGGCCACTTCGGGATCGGCGTATTCGGTCTTGGCGCTGTCGTTGCCGATACCGCGCAGGGTCATGGTGATGACGCCGTGGTCGCCCTGGCCGGTGGCCTGGAAGCCCGGCACCAGGTTGACCACGTCCTGGATCGTTTGCACGTGGTTGTCCTGCAGTGCGGCGGCGTTGATGGCGGTGATCGCGATCGGGGTTTTTTGCAGCGGGGTCGAACGCTTGGTCGCGGTGACGACGACTTCGGGAATCACGTTCGAGTCGGCGCTGCCGATGCTTTTGCTGACCGCGGGCGCTGCCGGAGCTTGCGCCACATCCTGGGCGTGGGCCGCGCTGATGCCTGCGAGCAATGTCAGGATGGCGAGTTGAATTGGGGCGCGAGCGCGGCGAAACGCCTGGGTGGCGGTAGATTTCATGCAGTCTCCATTCGGAATTGTCCGATTTTTGTTGTTCAAAACTTGGCTGGGCGAGAAAACGTTTTCAGATTGCGTGAAAACGATTTCATGGTACATTTCTGTGCATTCCAAAGTCAAACGAAATATTATGGTGCGAGCCGATTTGTCATATTCGCCACACATCGCCACAAAAAGGGGCAATTCATGAAAGCGTTTCATAACGTATTGATCGTCGGCGGCGGCACCGCCGGCTGGCTTACCGCCTGCTATCTGGCGCGCTCCCTGGGCGCGGCCGATGCCGGCGCGGCCGGCATCGGCATCACCCTGGTCGAGTCGCCCGAGATCGGCATCATCGGCGTCGGCGAAGGCACCTTTCCCTCGATCCGCGCGACCCTGGCGGCGATCGGCATCGACGAAGCGCGCTTCGTGCGCGAATGCCAGGCCACCTTCAAGCAGGGCGTGCGCTTCAACAACTGGGTGCGCCCGGCCGGCGCGCCCGGCGCCGACCACTACTTCCATCCCTTCAGCCAGCCGAGCCAGCGCCAGGGCGGACCGGAACTGCTGCCGCACTGGCTGCAGGGCGGCGCCGGCATTCCGTTCGCCGAAGCGGCGACCATGCAAAAGCGCGTGGCCGACGCCGCGCACGGACCGAAGCGCCTGGCCGACGCCGACTACACCGGGCCGATGAACTACGCCTACCACTTCGACGCCGGGCGCTTCGCCGCCCTTCTGGCCGAACATGGCCGCTCGCTCGGCGTGCGCCATGTGCAGGCCAATGTGGAACGGGTCGAACTCGATGCCGACGGCGCGATCGCCTGCGTGCACACGCGCGAACACGGCGCGCTGGGCGCGGATTTGTACGTGGACTGCACCGGTTTCCGGGCCGCGCTGATCGGCGAAGCACTCGGCTCCCCGTTCCGCAAGATGGACGACGTGCTGTTCGTCGACCGCGCGCTGGCGATGCAGGTGCCCTACCCCGCGCCGGATACCTTGATCCCGTCGTACACCATCTCCACCGCGCACGAAGCGGGATGGACCTGGGACATCGGCCTGCAGCAGCGGCGCGGCATCGGCTACGTGTATTCGAGCCGCCACACCACCGACGAACGCGCCGAGCGGGTGCTGCGCCAGTACATCGGCGCGGCGGCCGATGGGCTTACCCCGCGCCAGCTGAAACTCAACATCGGCTACCGCGACGTGCAGTGGGTGAAAAACTGCGTCGCGGTCGGCCTGTCGGGCGGCTTCCTGGAGCCGCTCGAATCGTCCGGCATCGGCCTGATCGAAACGGCGGCCTACCTGATCGGCCACCTGTTCCCCTTCAACGGCGACACTGCGCCGGTGGCGGCCCAGTACAACCGCCTGATGCGCGAGCGCTACGAGCGCGTGGTCGACTTCATCAAGCTGCACTACTGCCTTTCCCAGCGCACCGATTCGGCCTTCTGGACCGACAACACCGACCCGCGCTCGATTCCCGCATCGCTGCGCGACAAGCTGGCCATGTGGCGCTGCCGCGCGCCGCACCGGCTCGACTTCGTGGCCGATGTGGAGATGTATCCGACTTCGAGCTGGCAGTATGTGCTGTACGGGATGGAGTTCGCCACCAGCCTGCATCCGAGCGCCTGCCATCCGGCCCGGCGCGAGGAAGCGGCCGCCGAATTTGCCATGATCGCCAAACTGGCCGGCCACGCGCTGGCCGACCTGCCGCCGCACCGCGTGCTGGTCGAACACTTGTGCCAACGACGATGAATCAAACGACGAGAATCACGCGATGAGGACCAACGACACCGGCCCCGTAACCTTGCACCAGGTGGCGCATGCCGCCGGCGTGTCCCCGGCCACCGCGTCGCGCTTCATGAACGGCACCGCCAAGGTGTCGGACGCCAAGCGGCGCAGCATCGAAGACGCCATCGAACGCCTGAACTACAAGCCGAACCTGGTGGCGCAGGGCCTGAAGATGGGCAGTACGCGCACCATCGGCGTGCTGACGCAGTCGCTGGTCTCCGGCTACTTCAACGACGCCATGGTCGGCATCGAAGATGCGGTCAAGGCGTCCGGCTACGCGCTCCTGATCATGAGCGGGCACTGGCACGCGGCCGAGGAAGCGGAGCGGGTCGAACTGCTGATCGGGCGGCGCGTGGACGGGGTGGTGATCCTGACCGGGAACATGAGCGACACCCAGATCCTCGATTTCTCGCAGCGCGTGCCGATCGTGGCGTTCGGGCGCAAGCTCGAAGGCGAGCGGGTTTTCGGCTTTTTCCTCGACAATTACGGCGCCGCCTGCGAGGCGATGGAGCTGCTGATCGAACAGGGGCACCGGCGCATCGCCTTCATTCGCGGCTCGGACGACCAGGAAGATGCGCACGCGCGCCTGGCCGGCTACCGCGACACGCTGGCCAAGCACCGCATCGAACCCGATCCGGGCCTGATCGTGGCGGGCGACTTCCAGGAGTCGGGCGGGCTGCAGGCGGTCAACCAGTTACTCAGCTCGGGGGTGCGCTTTTCGGCCATCTTCGCGGCCAACGACCTCTCCGCCTACGGCGCGCGCCTGGCGCTGTACCGGCGCAGCATCCGGGTGCCGGAAGACGTGTCGATCATCGGCTTCGACGACCTGCATAGTTCGATGTACACCACGCCGCCCCTGACCACGGTGCGCCAGCCGCTGTACGACGTCGGTTCGTGCATCGGAACCATGATGCTGGGGATGATCGCGCATGACGAGGTGAAGGTACCGCTGCCGGCACTGAGCCTGGTGGTGCGCGAGTCGGTGCGGCGCCTGACTTAAGCGCTGCTGCGCCGCAGGCGTTCGCTGCCGCCGGCGGCGATGTCTTCGAACGCGGCATCGAGCGTGGTGAACACGTCCCAGCGCGATTGCCCGCGTTGTGCGGCGATCAGGTCGATGACGCGAAGCTCAAGTTCTTCTTCGCGCTTGCCCTTCCAGAGTTTGTCGGCCAGCGCGACCGACAATTCCTCGAACGCGTTGCCCGGCTCCCGCCATGCCGCGTGCGATACGCAGCAGCGCGCCACCGCCGGGGGCACGCCGTTGGCCAGCATCAGGGCCTGGCCTGCCGGTTCGTGGCGCGAACCGGGGCCGTCGAGTTCTTCGGGGAAGGTGATTTTGCCGGCGTCGTGCACCGCCGCGCCAAGCTCGATCAGGCGCGCGTCGAAGCGCAATTCCAGGCTGTTGTAGGTAGCGATCAGCGCGTCGGCGGCTTCGCCCACCAGTTGCAGGTGACGCAGCAGGCGCGCGCTGGCGCCAAGCGCGTGCAGCAAGGCGTAGGCGTCGGCACGGTTATCCAGCATGTTGTTCAGCATCGCGCACGCGGCAACTCAGGGACGCATATTTTCCTTTCGGAAGCGTGTTCCTGATGCCGAACGAACGCAATGCTTTGCCGGGATCGACATTTTCTTCCAGCGTGCAGCGATTCTGCGCCGCGAACTTTTTCAGCGCCCCGATGCTGCCCGCCACGCCGACCGTGACGCCAATCCCCTTGCTGACGCAGCAGCCGGCATAACGCGTCATGTATTCCTCTTCAATCAGCACCAGCGGGTGTCCCAACAAGGTCGCCGGCTTATTGAGAAGGTAGTAATCGGTGTAATCGGCGCGCCCGTTCGGGCGGGGATTGACGTAGCCGGCTTTCATATAGGCCTGGATGGCTTTTCCGGAGCTGCCGATGCGTTTTTCCGATGCCTGGTCAAATTTCATGGCTTTCATCAAATTCGCTTCGAGATCGGGATTACCGGCAGCGGCCACGCCGCCGCACAGCGCGACAGCGAAAAGGCCGAGTAAAGCTGTATGGTGCATGGTCATGATCAGTCAGAAAAAAGTCTGCGCGGCGTCGTATCGAGCGGCGCTGGTTCCGGTGCGGTATCGCTTGCCGGTGCAATCGGAAAAACAAAGGTATACGCGATCACCGCCGCTAGCGGCGCGATCCAGACCGCCAGCCAGGACCAGCCGAGCTCGCCTGGCAAAATGATCAGTGCGAGTATCAGTGCCAGCAGATTATATATCGCCAGCATGGTCACTTTTTCGTGCATGGGCCGGCCCGAGCAGAACAGGTAGAAACCGAGGCCGAACAAGCATACAAGGAAAGGAATGCCCACCCCAATCAACCTGGCCGCGTCCTCGACCGCTTTCCCATCCATGATGACGGCCACTGCTGGCGAGGACATGCACAACCCTGCCGCGAGGGTGATGCCATACAAAAAAGTGCGCTGCGCTTTCATCGTTTTCCAATTCGTTGTTCGCATCGGTCATGCCGTCGATGACCGATTATGCACGCATCAGGGGCGGTATTGCCCGCGTGCGACAATATCATCCGCGATTTGCATATTCAATCACTATCGGGATAGCTACATGAATTGGCTTAAGAAACTCACCGGCCAGATAACAGGCAAAAAAGAAGAAGCGAACAACGCCCGGATAGATTCTGCGACACCTACCGATGCCGCCGCGCCGATCGATGCGGCCCCGCCGGGCGACGCCGGCCAGGAGCTCACCCTGCGCGAAGGCTCGCCCGAATTCCACCTGTTTGTCGCCAGCGCGACGCTCGATAGCGGCACCGGCCTGGCCCACGGCGCAGCGCACCTGGCATCTCTGCTGGCGGTCGATCCGGGCCGTGCCGACTGGCAGGCGCTGGCCGCGCGCTATCTGGACGCAGCGGACGGCGATGTCGATGCGCTGCTGCCGATCGGCGACGAGCGCTTTGCCAATAGCGAGGCCTTGCGTGCCTGGTTCTGGCAGCGCCAGGGCAAGACGGCCGAAGCGGTCGGCCTGCTGCTGGAGGTCGCGCGCGCCGCGCGGCATGCGATCTATCTGCACGCATGGGCGCTCGACTGGCTGGAGCAAGACGGCGCGCTGGCCCGTGTCGACGAAGCGACCATGATGCAGTTGCTGGCGACGGTGCTCAACAGCGTCGAAGAAGCGCACGAATCCTCGGCCGGCACTGTGCGCGCCATGGGACGCTGGGCCAGTGTGGCAGAACGCGCCAGCGCCGGCTATGCGCCATCGCCGATCCTGTTCCTGGTGCGCGCCGGCCTGCAACGCAAAGCCGGCAATTTCGACGCCGCGCTGGCGATCACGGGGCCGATCGAGAAGGCCGCTTCAGCCGAGCAGGCCAACGCCATTGGCCTGCTGCTGCGCTGCATGCGGCGCTTCGACGAATCCGAACAGGCCTTCATCCATGCCAACAGCTTCGATCCCGATGACATCACGCCCAAGCTGGAAGCGGGCGACACCTGCTTCGAGGCGGGTAACTGGCACAAGGCGCTGGGCTGGTACGAAGCGGTGCTGGCGGTGGCCGACGAGCAGGCGTGGGCGTTGGCCTCGTCCTGGTATTGCCGCTACAAACTCGATGGCGACGACGCCTGGATGGAGCGCTTGTGGGAAGCGATGCGCGGCGGCGACAACCGGGCGCACCAGCTGGTGTTCCGTGAGCGCGGACGGCTGGCGCAATCGTCGGACGCCACTGCCAACCTGCTGCGCCAGATGCGCGAAGGCTGGCTGAAAAACGGCGGCGGTGGTGGCGGCACCGTCAACATCGGCGTCAGTTCGCTGGAAGCGCCCAGTAACCAGCTGGCGTTCGCACTTGAATTCGCGGCGCACAATCCGACCGCGCGGCTTGAGATGGACAGCGGGGCCATCCCCGCCGTCGACCTGCGCCTGGCGCTGGCGCCGGTCGATTATCCGCTGTGGGCTTACCAGGGCAGCGTGCCGCATCCGGCCTTGCCGGCGCCCGATGAAGCGGTGCGGGACGCCATCGCGGCACTGGCGCTGGCGCCCTACCATCCGAACGAGAACTGGGCCCGGGCCAGCCACGTGGCGGCGCGCTTCGGCACGCGCCATGTGCGCGACATCCTGGCGGTGATGGTGTACCCGCCGCCGCTGCCGCAGGGCGTGGGCGCGCTCGAATGGCTGCCGCGCGTGCAGCTGGCGGCGGCGCAGGTGCTCGGCCAGGTCGACAGCGGCTGGGAAGAATCGGAGCGGCGCCGCGCGCTGGTGTCGGTCCTGTTCGGGCCGATGGACTGGACCACCTGCGCGGCGATCCGCGTGCTGGCGTCGATCGCCGCCGCGGAGCCGGCGTGCGCCACCGACATCATGCGTTTGTTCGCGCAGATGGAACGGCATATTCCCGAGGTGGGCCATTGGGACTGGGTGGTTCTGCTGTACCAGCAGTGGCTGGAGATTCCCTCCCTGTTCGATGCGGAGCGCGAGGAACTGCGCCGCAAGCTGGCGGCGCATGAAGACGATGCGGCGGAGGAGTAGGTAACTAACTAGCGCCAGCTTTGCCGATACGCGCCGATGTGCGCGGCGATGTCGTCCGCACCGAGGGTCAGCACCCACTGCTCGAACGACAGCGCCGCATCGTGCGGCGCGCCGAGGAAGCCGGCGCGGCACGCGGCCATGAACTCGCCCAGTTCGCGGCCCTGGTAGCCGGTGTGCGCGGCGACAATGGCGCCGTTCCAGACCACCTTTGCGCGCTTGTGGGTGTCGTGCTCCTCGATCGCCGCCAGGTACTGCGGACGCGCTTCAGGGAAGATGCCGCTGAAAATGCGCTGTTCCCAGTCGGCCCGTTCGGCATCGCGCTCGGGCGACTTGCGCCCGCCGTCCCAGGCCGACCAGCTGTAGCGGTCCAGTTCCGGCTTGTCTGCGATCCATGCCAGGAACGCGGTGTACGAGGGCCGCTTGGCGTCGCGCACGCGGCTGGCGGCGTTGCGGTTGTCGAGCAGGTAGATCTGGCGGTGAAAATACGGGGTCGAGGCGGCAAATTCAAACACGTCCTCGAGGCTGTCGAAGCCTTGCAGGTATCGCGCATGGTCGTAGCCGAGCAGGGCGAAGGTCCTGGCGACATCGCGCGTGATGAGGATCTCGGCGAACACCTGGTCGTTGTCGCGCAGGAGTTTCCACAACCCGTCATGGCCGTATTTCAGGCCCATCTTGTGGGCGATGCGGCCCATCAGGTTGCCCAGGTCGTTGAAGGCGTAGTACGACGCGGCGAAGGCCATTTCGTCGGCCGGGGTGGTGATCAGGTCGATCTGCATGGAGCGGAAGTCGAACGAGACCACATCGCCGTTGACGATCAGGTCCTGCGGCGCGAAGGCGGCCTTGACCTGCTCGATCCAGTCGAGCGGCAGGTGGGTCGATTCGATCAGGATGTCGCTGTCGCCGAAGCTTTCCTTCTGCCCGTAGGCGAGGATCGGCTGGCAGCCGATGGCCGGGAACAGCGCGCGCAGCTTGTCGATCGCGGCGGCGGTGATGGCCTGGTAATCGGCGGCCGACTGGCGGGCGACGCCGACGTGTTTCATGGCGTTTCCACCCATGGCAGACTCCTTGGTTACGTGCGGATTTTCGAGAGCAGCTTGGTGGTCGAGCGGTCGTGTTCGAAATCGATGGCGACCGCCTGGCCGCCGTAGGCCAGCACGGCCTGGCCTTCGGGAATGGCGTGCATGTCGTAGTCGCCGCCCTTGGCGTAGATGTCGGGGCGCGCTTCGAGGACGACGTCGAGGGCGGTGTCTTCGTCGAAGTCGACCACCAGGCTGACCGATTCGAGCGCGGCCAGGACGGCCATGCGGTCGGCGCCGTTGTTGAGGGGACGGTCGTCGCCCTTGCCGAGGCGCTTGACCGAGGCGTCGGTGTTGGCGGCCACCACCAGCGAGGCCCCCAGCGCGCGCGCCTGGGCCAGGTAGGTCACGTGGCCGCGGTGCAGGATGTCGAACACGCCGTTGGTCAACACCACCGGTTTGGGCAGGGCGGCCACGCGGGCGGCGAGGTCAAGGCGGGTGCAGATTTTGTTTTCGAAGTCGGGCATGGGATTGGGCTACATCGTCATTGAATCAAAAGCCCCGTCGTTCCCGCGCAGGCGGGAACGACGGGGTGAGGGAAGTGGGCAAAGGACGCTACTAAGTAAGTGCACATAAATTCTTGTCATTTCCAGCTTCCATAAGCGGCGCCTTGCTGCGTTGCCCACCGCTAGCAGTGCTCGCACTGCGTCGCGGCGTGCGCCTTGCCAGGCATCCGCTTCTGTTCGCTATAAATGACAATAATTTCTGTACACTTACTTAGAACGCCATCGGCGCAGGATTACTCTTCCTCTTCCTCATCCATCGCCATCGACAAATCGTTCGACTTCGATCCCACGGCGCCACCCGGCTCCTTGCGCTCGCCGCGCAGTTTGATCTGCAAACGCAGGCCGTTGGCCGAGTCGGCGTTGCGGATCGCTTCATCGTAGCCAATCTGCCCGCGGTTGTACAACTCGTACAGCGCCTGGTCGAAAGTGCACATGCCCAGCTCGCGCGACTTGTGCATGATCTCCTTGATCGACTGGAAATTCCCCTTCAGGATCATCTCGCTGATGGTCGCCGTATTGAGCAAAATCTCGATCGCCGCCTTGCGCCCCTTGCCGTCCTCGGTGCGCACCAGCCGCTGCGAGACAATCGCGCGCAGGTTCGACGACAAGTCCATCAGCAACTGGTTGCGCCGCTCTTCCGGGAAGAAGTTGATGATCCGGTCCATGGTCTGGTTGGAGTTGTTCGCGTGCAGGGTGCCCAGGCACAGGTGGCCCGTTTCGGCGAACGCGATCGCGTGCTCCATGGTCTCGGTATCGCGGATCTCGCCGATCAGGATCACGTCCGGCGCCTGGCGCAGCGTGTTTTTCAGCGCCGCGTGCCACGAGTGCGTGTCCACCCCCACTTCGCGGTGGGTGATCAGGCAGCTCTTGTTCTTGTGGACGTACTCGACCGGGTCTTCCACCGTGATGATGTGTCCCGCCGAGTTGGCGTTGCGGTAATCGATCATCGCCGCCAGCGTGGTCGACTTGCCCGACCCCGTGCCGCCCACCACCAGCACCAGGCCGCGCTTGGTCATCACGACCTCTTTCAGCACTTCCGGCAGGTCGAGCTTTTCGAAATTCGGGATTTCGGACGCGATCGTCCGCACCACCATCGCCACGCATTGCTGCTGTACATACACATTCACGCGGAAACGACACACATTCGGCAACGAAATTGCGAAATTACATTCCATTTCCTTCTCGAACTCATTGCGCTGCTTGTCGTTCATCAACGACAGCGCCAGCGCGCGGGTGACTTCGCCGGTCAGCTTTTGCTGGCTCATCGGCTTCATCGACCCCTGGTACTTCATACTCGGAGGAAAATCGGCCGAGATGAACAAGTCGGAGCCGCCCTGATGATGCATTACGGTCAGCAATTTATGGATGTAGGCCTGCGCTTCAATCGGGCCAAAAGTGGTGGACATGCTCGCCTTTCAAGTGGTCGGCGGGTCGAAAATCCGCCTGCGGCCCAATTATATCGACTGCATTCCGGTAGAATATAATTTCTTTGCTGAGCTATAAGCAACATCGTGTCACGACAGTCGCGCCGCGCCTGTCCTCTTCCAGCCCTCACCTTTATGACCCTGACTGAACTGAAATATATCGTTGCCGTCGCGCGTGCGAGACATTTCGGACACGCCGCCGAAGCGTGTTACGTCGCCCAACCCACCTTGTCGGTCGCCATCAAGAAGCTCGAAGACGAGTTGGGCGTGGTGCTGTTCGAACGCGGCGGGGCCGAAATTTCGGTCACGCCACTCGGGGCGCAGATCATCGCCCAGGCCGAACGCGTGCTCGAACAGACCGCCGCCATCAAGGAACTGGCCAAGCAGAACAAGGACCCGCTGGCCGGGCCGCTGCGCCTGGGCGTGATCTACACCATCGGCCCCTACCTGCTGCCGCCGCTGGTGAAGAACATCATCGAGCGGGTGCCGCAGATGCCCCTGATCTTGCAGGAAAACTTTACCGTGCGCCTGCTGGAACTGCTGCGCCAGGGAGAACTGGACGCGGCCATCATGGCGCTGCCGTTGCCGGAACACGGCATGTCGATGCAAACCCTGTACGACGAACCGTTCGTGGTGGCCGTGCCGCAAAACCATCCGTGGGCCAAGCGCAAATTTGTGTCGTCCCAGGATTTGAAATCCGAAACGATGTTGTTATTAGGCAACGGTCACTGTTTCCGCGACCAGGTGCTGGAAGTGTGTCCGGAAATGGCGCGCTTCTCGTCGCCGGGCAACGGCATGCAGCGCACGTTCGAGGGCTCGTCGCTGGAAACGATCCGCCACATGGTGGCCAGCGGCATCGGCCTGACCGTGCTGCCGCGCGCGTCCGTGCCCGACATGCAATCGCGCAGCAATATGCTGGCCTTCATCCCCTTCGAAGAGCCGGTGCCCTCGCGCCGCGTGGTGATCGTGTGGCGCAAGAGTTTTACCCGCCGCGCCGCCATCGAGGCGGTGTGCGAAGCCATCGCCGCCTGCGACTTGCCGGGCGTGGAGATGTATACGCAAGAGGCAGCCTGAAACATTGCCAATGCCCCCACCCAAACACAGTAAAATCCCAGCCTCGCCCACGACCGTCGCGCCCGCGACCCGACCATGAACAAGCTGTCGCTGTACTTCCGCCTGATCCGCCTGGACAAGCCGATCGGCATCGTGCTGCTGCTCTGGCCCACGCTGATCGCCCTCTGGATCGCCTCGCGCGGCATGCCGGACCTTGCCATCCTCCTGATCTTCACCCTCGGCACCATCCTGATGCGCTCGGCCGGCTGCGCCATCAACGATTACGCCGATCGCGATATCGACAAGCACGTCAAGCGCACCGCCGAACGTCCCCTTACCAGCGGACGCATCAAAAGCTGGGAAGCGCTGGCCGTGGCCGCCGTGCTGTCCATCGTCTCCTTCCTGCTGATCCTGCCGCTCAACACGCTCACCAAGCAGCTCTCGGTGGCGGCGCTGATCGTCGCCGGCAGCTACCCCTACTTCAAGCGCTTCTTCGCCATTCCCCAGGCTTACCTGGGGATCGCCTTCGGCTTCGGCATCCCGATGGGTTTTGCCGCCGTGCAGAACCAGGTGCCGGCCGTGGCCTGGTGGCTGCTGGTGGCGAACATATTCTGGGCCGTGGCCTACGACACCGAATACGCCATGGTCGACCGCGACGACGACCTCAAGATCGGCATCCGCACCGCGGCCATCACCTTCGGCCGCTTCGACGTGGCCGCCGTCATGCTGTGCTACGGCGCCGCGCTGGCCATCATCCTGGTGTGCGGCTGGCTCGAAGGCTTGCGCGCCTGGTTCGTCGGCGGCATCGTCGTGGCCGCCGCAATGGCGCTTTATCACTACACTTTGATCCGTGGACGCGAGCGGATGGCTTGTTTTGCTGCTTTTCGCCACAACAATTGGTTGGGTGCGGCCCTTTTTGCCGGTGTGGCGTTAGACTACGCGTTCAGCTGATGTTGTTCCGATAACACGGAAAGTCAATGTTACTGGCGTGCAAGATTCAGTCCGACGCGCCAGGAAGACTGGGCTTTCTTATAAATTCACTTACGAGGTAACAAAAATGATCGAATCCATCCCAACCAAGCCAGGCGCACGCGACCAGTTGATGAACGACCTGAAATCGGTGATCCAGGATGCCGAACAGTGGCTGCGCCACGGCAGCCAGCTGACCGGCGAAGAGCTGCAAGCGGCCAAGGCCAAGTTCGAGCGCACCCTGACGACCGCCAAGGCGGACCTGATTCGCCTGGAAGAAGCGGTGGTCGAGAAAACCAAGATCGCGGCCAAGGCCACCGACGAGTACGTGCATGAAAACCCATGGAAATCGGTCGGGATCGGCGCCGCGGCTGGCGTCATCATCGGCATGCTGATTTCGCGCAGGTAAGCGGCGTGGCGATCGTCGAATCGGTGGGGCGGATCGGGGCCACCCTGATCGCCATGGTGCAAACGCGGCTGGAACTGGCCGCGGTCGAGGTGCAGGAGGAGCTGCAGCGCTTCCTTGGGTATGTCGTGCTTGCGCTGGTGTCGCTGATCCTGTTCGGCGTCGCCCTGTTGCTGCTGGTGCTGCTGGTGGTGGCGATCTTCTGGGACAGCTACCGGTTGGAAGCCATTGCTGGCCTGGCGCTGCTGTTCGGCGTTGCCGGCGGCGTGATCGGGCTGCGGCTCAAGCGCAGTTTCGACGCCCGTCCGCGCCTGCTGGGAGCGACCGTGGCTGAACTGAACAAGGACGTCAATTTCGTCAGGAATGCGGGGCACGCCGATGAGTAAGGCACCGATGAGTAACAGCAAGCTGTCGCTGGCCGAACGGCGCGAGGCACTGATTGTGCAGTGTTCGATGCAGCGCCGCGATGCCGCGCGCGAGATCGGTGCACTGATGACGCCGTTGACGCATCCGACCGGCGGCATCGGCAAGCTGCTCGGCGGCGGCGGCGGGATGAAACTGCCGCTGGGGATTGTCGGCACGGTGGCGGGACTGGTCATGGCCAGGTCCGGCAAGATACTGCCGATGCTGACCGTGGGACTGTCGCTGATCAAGGCCGCGCGCAGCGTGATGGGGCTGGTGCGCAAGAAGCGCAGCTAACGCCGGTCCTTGCGCTATCACCAAAACGACGGGGGTAGCGCTTAATCCGCCCCCAACTCATCCCCCAATTCCCTGCCGCGCGCCGCAGCCGCCTTGATCGCGGCAACCACCTTCTCTTTCACCCCGCTGCCTTCCATGCTGCTCAACGCCGCATAGGTCGTGCCGCCCTTGGACGTGACGCGCTCGCGCAGCACCGACACCGCCTCATCCGACTGCGCCGCCAGCTGCGCCGCACCAAGGAACGTGGCCAGCGCCAGCTGCTTGCCCTGCTCGGCCGACAAACCCATCTCCTCGGCCGCCTGCTGCATCGCCTCGATAAAGTAGAACACATACGCCGGACCGCTGCCCGATACCGCCGTCACCGGATCGATCATGTCCTCGCCATCGAGCCACACGGTCTGGCCCACGGCCTTCATGATGCCGTCCGCCGCCGTCTTCTGCGCCGCGCTCACGCCGGCCGTGGCCACCATGCCGGTGATGCCCAGGCCAATCAGGGCCGGGGTATTCGGCATGGTGCGCACGATCGCGCCGTAATCACCGAGCCAGCGCGACAAATCGGCCGCGCGAATTCCGGCCGCAATCGACAGGATCAAGGGCGCGCCCGTCAACTGCGGCAGCAGCGTCGCGGCCACCTCGCGCATCTGCTGCGGTTTGACCGCCAGCACGATCGCATCGCACGCGGCCAGCGCGCCGCCGATCGCGCCGCTGGTGCTCACGCCGTGCTGTGCGCTCAGGCGCGCCAGCGCATCGGCGTTCGGATCGACCACGTGAATATCCGCCCCCGCAGCCAGCTTGCCGGCCAGGCCGGCGATCAGCGCCGACGCCATGTTCCCACCACCGATAAAGCCAATCTTCATAGTCACCCTCATGATTATCCGTACTGCGGTTATTCGTATTTGCGCGAGCCGAAAATCGCACTGCCCACGCGCACGATGGTCGCGCCTTCCGCCACCGCCGCGCCAAGATCGGCCGACATTCCCATCGACAGGGTATCGAGCGTCATCCCGTCCGCGCGCAAACGCTCGTACAGCACGCGCAATGTGCGAAACGCGGCGCGCTGCTTGTCGACCTGCACTTGCGCTTCCGGGATCGCCATCAGCCCGCGCAGGCGCAAGTGTGGCAGTTGCGCCACTGCGCGCGCCAATTCAGGTAATGCTTCCGGCGTGACACCACTCTTGCTAGCCTCACCACTGATGTTAACTTGCAGACAAATATTCAAGGGCGCCAGCTGCGGCGGGCGCTGTTCCGATAAACGCTGCGCTATCTTGAGCCGTTCGACGGTATGCACCCACGCGAAGGACGCCGCGATCGGGCGCGTCTTGTTGCTCTGTATGGGTCCGATGAAGTGCCACTCCATCGGCGCGGCCGGCAAGGCGTGCGAAACGGCGGCAATTTTATCTAATGCTTCTTGCAAGTAATTCTCTCCGAACGCATACTGCCCGGCGGCGGCGGCTTCAAGTACGGCCTCGGCAGGAAACGTCTTGGAAACGGCGAGCAATTGCACGGCGTTCCGGGGGCGGCCTGCGGCGGCGGCCGCGGCAACAATACTCGCATCGACAGCTTGCAAGTTCTGGACGATTGTGGACATAATCATTTTCGGCGGGCAATTCAATGCAGTCGGTAGTTGCGAAACGCACACATTATCGGCATGCGCCCATTCACGGCACAGGGATTATAAATGGACATCTCCGAATTACTCGCATTCTCCGTCAAGAACAAGGCATCCGACTTGCACCTCTCATCCGGCCTGCCGCCGATGATCCGCGTGCACGGCGACGTTCGCCGCATCAACTTGCCGCCGCTGGAGCACAAGGATGTGCACGGCATGATCTATGACATCATGAATGACGGCCAGCGCAAGCAGTACGAAGAAATGCTCGAGTGCGATTTCTCGTTTGCGATTCCGGGCCTGGCGCGCTTTCGCGTCAACGCCTTCAATCAGGAGCGCGGCGCGTCGGCGGTACTGCGGACCATTCCATCGAAGATCCTGAGCCTGGAAGATTTGAACGCCCCGCGCATTTTCGCCGACCTGGCGATGCGTCCGCGCGGCCTGGTGCTGGTCACCGGCCCGACCGGTTCGGGCAAGTCGACCACCCTGGCGGCGATGGTCAACCACCTCAACGAAAACGAGTATGGCCACATCCTGACGATTGAAGATCCGATCGAATTCGTGCACGACTCGAAGAAGTGCCTGATCAACCAGCGCGAAGTCGGCCCGCACACGCTCTCGTTCAACAACGCGCTGCGCTCGGCGCTGCGCGAAGATCCGGACTGCATCCTGGTGGGCGAGTTGCGCGACCTGGAAACCATCCGCCTGGCCCTGTCGGCCGCCGAAACGGGCCACCTTGTGTTCGGCACCCTGCACACCTCCTCGGCCGCCAAGACCATCGACCGTATCGTCGACGTGTTCCCGTCCGAAGAAAAGGAGATGGTCCGCGCGATGCTGTCCGAATCGCTGCAGGCGGTCGTCTCGCAAACCCTGCTCAAGACCAAAGATGGCTCGGGCCGCGTGGCCGCGCACGAAATCATGATCGGCACCCCGGCGATCCGCAACCTGATTCGCGAAGCGAAGATCGCGCAGATGTACTCCGCGATCCAGACCGGCAGCTCGGTCGGCATGCAAACGCTGGACCAGAACCTGACCGACCTGGTTCGCCGCAACGTCATTTCCGGCGCTGCTGCGCGTTCGGCCGCCAAAACGCCGGAAAACTTCCCCGGCTAATTTTTAGGATATTTAATGGAACGCGACCAGGCCTCAAAATTCATGTTCGATCTGCTGCGTCTGATGACCAGCAAGAACGGCTCGGACTTGTTCATCACAGCCGGTTTTCCGCCGGCGATCAAGATCGACGGCAAGATCACCCCGGTGTCGTCGCAGCCGCTCACGCCGGCCCACACCGCCGACCTGGCGCGCTCGATCATGAGCGACAAGCAGACCGCCGGCTTCGAGCTGACCAAGGAAGCGAACTTCGCGATCAGCCCGGGCGACCTGGGACGCTTCCGCGTGTCGACCTTCATCCAGATGAGTTCCGTGGGCATGGTCCTGCGCACCATCACCACCGCCATTCCGCGCCTGGAAGACCTGGGCCTGCCCGAGGTCCTGAAAGACATCGTGATGACCAAGCGTGGCCTGGTGATCATGGTCGGCGCGACCGGTTCGGGTAAATCGACGACCATGGCCGCGATGGTCGGGCACCGCAACGAAAACAGCTACGGGCATATCATCACGATCGAAGACCCGGTCGAATACGTCCACCCGCACAAGAACTGCGTGATCACGCAGCGCGAAGTGGGAGTCGACACCGACTCGTTCGAAATCGCGCTGAAAAACTCGCTGCGCCAGGCGCCGGACGTGATCCAGATCGGCGAGATCCGCGACCGCGAAACGATGGAACACGCGATCGCCTTCGCCGAAACCGGTCACCTGTGCATGGCCACCCTGCACGCCAACAGCGCCAACCAGGCGCTCGACCGCATCATCAACTTCTTCCCCGAAGAGCGCCGCCAGCAGCTGCTGATGGACTTGTCGCTGAACTTGAAGGGCATGGTATCGCAGCGCCTGATTCCGATGAAGGAAGCCAAGGGCCGCTGCGTGGCGATCGAGATCATGCTCAACTCCCCGCTCATTTCGGACCTGATTTTCAAGGGCGATGTGCACGAGATCAAGGAGATCATGAAGAAGTCGCGCGAACTGGGCATGCAGACCTTCGACCAGGCGCTGTTCGACCTGCACGAAGCCGACAAGATCACCTACGAAGACGCGCTGCGCAACGCCGACTCGGTCAATGACCTGCGCCTGAACATCAAGTTGAACGGCAAGGAAGCGAAGAACCGCGATCTGTCGGCCGGTACCGAGCACCTGGGCATCGTGTGACGGGGGCGCTCGATTTCAAGGCTGCCGATCTCTCGGGCACCCCGGTGGACCTGGCCAGGTACAAGGGCCAGGTGGTGCTGGTTGTGAACACGGCCAGCGAATGCGGCTTCACCAAGCAGTACAAGGGCCTGGAAGTGGTCTACCAGCAGTTCCGCGACAAGGGCGTGGCGGTGCTGGGCTTTCCGTGCAATCAGTTCGGCGGACAGGAGCCGGGCAGCGAAAGCGAGATCGGCGCCTTCTGCGAGAAGAACTTCGGGGTCACGTTTGCGCTGTTTGCGAAGGTTGACGTGAATGGCGAGAACGCGCATCCGCTGTTCCAGCACCTGAAGAAAGCGGCGCCCGGATTGCTGGGCACCGAGCGCATCAAATGGAACTTCACCAAGTTCCTGATCGGGAAGGATGGCAGCGTCTACAAGCGCTACGCGCCGGCGACCAAGCCGGAAGAACTGGTGGCCGATATCGAGAGGCTGCTGGCAAAGTAGCCGAACTTCTGATCCAAGCACGCAAACGGGCAGATCGGAAGGTCGATCACGAGCACTAATTGTTAGTCTCACCCCGATCAGCAACATACTTCGCTATGTAAGCCAACACTTTCGCCGCTCCTTCATCGGTGTCGATCAGGTTCACCGGAGCCTGACCGTCCAGGTAGGGATTGTCGTCTTCCATCCATTTGAATGCCTTGCCAGACGTACCGAGGATTGGGACAGCCGCGTCAAGGACCTTTTCGAGCAGATCCGGCCGCGCATACCAGGAAAGTGGTTTGAGGGTTGGTTTTCTGCCAGGGATAACACGCGGCAGTTGGGAATTTGCAAGCTCATATTCCGCGATCTGGTTACGCACCCAATGGGCCTGATCGGCCAATTCCGTATTCGCCTTACGCATGCTTGGTCGGGTTGGGATGACCAGGCCGATGATGACGTCTGTATGTGCCCGTATCAAATTGAGCGCTGGCGCGATATCGGTGTCGTTGGTGACGATGATCACTTGGT
The DNA here is from genome assembly GCF_011682145.1 of Massilia mucilaginosa. Lineage (GTDB taxonomy): Bacteria > Pseudomonadota > Gammaproteobacteria > Burkholderiales > Burkholderiaceae_D > Telluria_A > Telluria_A mucilaginosa. The sequence continues at coordinate 146,772 of NZ_WHJH01000002.1, read as the reverse complement.
CGACGTCACCACTGACGGCGTCGTGATAGGTTTGCAGTGCCAGGTTAACGTCCGATTGTTTCTCTTCCAACTTCCAAACCAGGATTTCCTCGCAATCGCGTGGCCATTTGCCGCCGCCTACAATGCGCGCATGTTGTTTTGTGACGGAATAATACCCTTCGATGAGTTCAATCTGGCCAGGGTACAACTTACGTAACGCTGTGTGGTATCGCGCTTGGCAAGAAACTGAATCGACGGCTTTAGCGGCGCTCTCGACGATCCTGGCCGTGAAATACTTGATGGAAAGAGGTAATAGAACCGAGGTCAAGCCGGGCGGCATGCTGGACGGAATAATGTGCTGCTTGAACAGGTTGAGCGGATCTAGCCACTTGTATCTCGTGCCTTTCAGGCAACCAAAGTACAGGTTGTAGCCATCGATATACACACGTGTACGGAGTGCCGACGCCCCATTCATTTGCGCCCCCCCTGGAAACGAAAAAACCGGCTTGCGCCGGCTTTTTCCCCCGCGCTCCAGATGGTCAAGCCACACCAGAGTTACGGATTAGTTGTTACTGCTAATCGTAGCGCACCGCTAAGGTAAGGTCAAGCGCCACGCGTCGGCGACCAAGCCCGAAGAGCTGGCGGGCGATATCGAGAAGCTGCTGGCGAAATAGCGCGGCTTGCCACGCCGTGTTGGCAAGACAGCGCAACGCATGCCGTCATCAACTGCTTGTGCGTCGAGATCAGGGGGCGATGTGGGTGTGGTAGATCTTGCTCACGATCGTCCACTTGCCGTCGACCTTCAGCAGGTTGAAGAAGTCGCTGAAGAAGAAGCCCGAAACGTCGCTCGAGTCGATACGCGCACTGGCGGCGGTGCCCACAATGTCGACGTTGACGATCGCACTCTGCGCTTCGGGTGATGGGCGAAATGGCGGTTTGTCGATAGCGTCGAACAGCTCCTGAATCGGACCGCCAGTCAGCTTGCCCCTGGCATCGACACTGAAGATAGTCGCTCTTTCACTGAAGGCTGGCTTCATGATGCTGCTCCTGACCTGTTTGCAGCCGTCGATATACAGGTTCAGTACCTGGGCGATGGCCTGATAATCTTTCACATATGTAGGTTTGCTGACGCTCTTGCCAGCGGCAGCCTGTTGACCGCCCTGCCGGTCTGCGGCTTGAGCAGCCGTGCCCAAGCCAGACATCACTGCCACCAACAACAAGGTTTTGAAGAAGGTCATTTTCATTGAGTCACTTTCGATAGGGCTTGCAATGGCCGATGGCGGCGGCAGACCTGGCGCGAAGCCCGATCTGCCGCCCGTGTTCCATGCGGACGGGACGATGCGGACCGGAGCTTCAGGGCGCGACGTGGGTGTGGAAGATCTTGCTCACTACCGTCCACTTGCCCTCGACCTTCAGCAGGTTGAAGAAGTCGGTGAAGCAGAAGCCCGAGACATCGTTGGTGTCGATGCGCGCACTGGCGGCAGTGCCCACGATGTCGACGTTGACGATCCCTCCCTGGGCTTGCGGAGACGGGCGGAACGCGTTGTCGATGCCGTCGAACAGGCCCTGGATCGGGCCGCCGGTCAGCTTGCCGTCGCCATCGACGCTAAACATCGTTGCCTGCTCGCTGAACGCTGGCTTCATGATGCTGCTCTTTGCCTGTTTGCAGCCTTCGTTGTACTTGTTCAGCACGTCGACGATGGCTTGATAATCTTGCACGTAGGTAGGTTTGTTCATGTTTTCACTCCGGGTTGTTAATGCAATCATGCGAGTCATGGTAAAAACCGGCCGCCTTGGCCGGCATGGCGTTCAATCCTTGTGGGCATTCGCAGACGTGTCCTCCATCGGTGCCCATGGTCCCAACTGGACCAGCTTGCTTGCGCGCTGGTCGAGCCACCAGCCGGCCTGCACATTCCAGTTGGCATATGGCACGTCCGGGCTGACCGCCCCCAGCGTCTGCTGTGCATGCAAGGGAAAGTGTGGGTCGCGCAGCGCCGCATGCCCAAGCGCGACCAGGTCGGCCTGGCCCGAGGCGATGACGGATTCGGCCTGCCACGGATCGACGATGATGCCCACAGCCATGGTGCCGACGTTTGCTTCGCGCCGAATCTGCGCAGCGAACGGCACCTGGAAGCCATAGCCGTTGGGGTAGTCGTAGACGCCGAAGCCACCGGACGAGCAATCGATGACATCGACGCCAACCGCCTTCAAGGCCTCGGCGAAAGCGACGCTGTCGGCGATGGTCCAGCCGCTGCCGCTGCCATCGACCGCCGACAAGCGCACGAACAGTGGCTTGTCCTGCGGCCAGACCTCACGCACCTCGCGCGCGATCTGCAGTGGCAGCCGGATGCGGTTCTCGAAGCTGCCGCCGTATTCATCGCTGCGGTCGTTGGTCAGCGGTGACAGGAAAGCGTTGAGCAGGAAGCCGTGCGCGTAGTGCAGCTCGAGCACATCGAAGCCTGCCTGCAAGGCGCGCCGTGCCGAAGCGACAAAGTCCGCACGGACCTTGGCGATACCGTTTGCATCGAGGGCGGTGGGCACCAGCCAACCGTCGGTGACCGGGCGCGCGCTCGGCGACACCACTGGCCAGGCGTGTTCACCGCGTGCAGCGTCAACCTCGTTCAGTGGGCCGTTACCTTCAAACGCTCTCTGGATGCTCGCTTTTGGACCTGCATGGCCAATCTGGATGCCAGGTGTCGCACCATAGGCCCTGGCAAACGCGGCGATGCGCGCGAGGCCCAGTATATGGGCGTCATCCCACAGGCCCAGGTCGCCATGTGTGATCCGTCCTTCAGGCGACACGGCGGTCGCTTCGACCATCAGCAGGCCGAATCCGCCAAGAGCGAAACGTCCGTAGTGGATGGTGTGGTAATCGCCGACGTAACCATCTTTCGCCGTGTACTGGCACATCGGGCTGAGGACATAGCGGTTGCGCAGGGTGACACCGCGCAATGTCAGGGGTTCAAAGATTTTGCTCATGGTTCTTTTCTCGAAAGATGGCTTGCGTCGCCGGATTGATTTGCTTGATGTGATCAGTATGCAGATCGGGGATAATGACGTGAATAATCATAGATCGAGATACAGTATGAACAAAAAGGTCATAATCGAGCCTTCAGGCAGCGTGGACTGTGTTGAAAGCGCACTCTCTACGCCGCCGCTGCATCTGCCAGGCCTGCTGACGTTTGAGGCTGCCGCCAGGCATTTGAACTTCGCTCGCGCCGCCGCAGAAATAGGCGTCACGCCGACTGCGGTATCGCGCACGATCAAAAACGTGGAAGCACAATTGAATGTGCGGCTGTTCAATCGCACCACACGCAGTGTCAGTCTGACCGAGGCTGGCGCGTCATTGAACGCGGCATTGGGGCCCGCGCTTGCCTTGATCAGAAACTCCTTGTCGCAAGCGTTGCTCGCGACTGATCAACCGTCGGGCATGTTGCGCGTCAGTTCATCCTACGTTGCCTACCATATCCTGATCGAGCCGCACATCGCGTCGTTCCTGGAACAATTCCCGCTGATTAATGTCGAGATTTCACTCGACAATCAACTGAGCGATATCGTCAGCGCCGGTTTCGATATCGGCATCCGCATGGGGAGGAAACTGCAAAATGACATGATTTCCGTACAGCTGGGAGCAGTACAAAAGAGAATTGTGGTGGCAGCGCCGGATTACTTCCGCGAGCGCAGCGAACCACAAACGATGGCTGAACTGCTCCAGCACAACTGCATACGCCAGCGCTTTTCTGTCGGGGGCAGATTGTATGACTGGAAGTTCGAAGATCGCGGTCAGAAGGTTCACATCGATGTGCAAGGACGCTTCATTTTTGACGAAATGCGCTCCGTGATGGAGGCGGCAATACGAGGCCACGGCATCGCTTTCATCCTGGAAGAGTTTGCGAAACAAGAGCTGTCGGACGGCGTCCTGAGGCAGATACTGAAGCAGCACTGGGCACTCGACGACGCTTTTCATCTCTACTATCCGCATCGCGAGCACATGCCCGGAAAGCTGCGTGCGTTCGTCGATTTCATGCGCACCGCCAATCAACCGACAAGGTCTTGATTGAATGGCTCCTGTCACCTTGCACCCATCCCGATCGACATTCAGAAAACAGATATCGATCATCAAATAATGTGCTTACGTGATTCACGTTGTGAATGATATCCATTCGAATTTGAAATTGGAGTTATATGTTGCAATGCCGCATAATGCCTGCATACCAAATCAAAACACAACGAAAAAGGATCGATATGAACATCGTGAAGAACATGGAAGCCGTCGTCATCGCCGCAGTTGCACTGACCTTTGTCACCGCCATGGCCTCGGCCGAAGCACCGCGCGCCCGCGCAGTATCGGCCGCACCAGCTGCCGCGGTCAAAGCCGACACCGAGATGACCACCATCGTCGTCACCGGCAAGCGTCTGACCGCTGCGCAAAAAGCCAACCTGGCCGCGTAAGAATCAAGTAAAAATCAGGCCAGCGCCTGATCGATCAACTCGATCCAGTGCGCAACCGGCGTTTCCGTACCCGACTGGAGATGTGTCTGGCAGCCGATATTGGCCGACACAATGACTTCCGGATCGGTGGCCAGCAAACTGGCCAGCTTGCGGTCCCGTAGTTCCGTCGCCAGCGCCGGCTGCAGCACCGAGTAGGTGCCGGCCGAACCGCAGCACAGATGGCTGTCGGCGCACAAGGTCACATCGACGCCGGCGGCACGCAACACCCCTTCCACCTTGCCCCGGATCTGCTGTCCGTGCTGCAGGGTGCAAGGCGGATGAAACGCCACCCGCTTCGCCACTTTCCCTTTCAGCTTCGCTCCCAGTTCGGCCTCGAACTGCGGCATGATTTCGCTCAGGTCGCGCGTCAGCATCGCGATGCGCGCCGCCTTGGCGGCATAGGCGCTGTCGTGCGCCAGCAGGTGCCCGTATTCCTTCACCGTGACCCCGCAGCCGGACGCCGTCATCACGATCGCTTCGATCTGTCCGTGCTCGACCAGCGGCCACCAGGCGTCGATATTGCGGCGCATGTCATCGAGGCCGCCATCCTGGTCGTTCAGATGGTAGCGCAGCGCGCCGCAGCAGCCGGCCTTGGGCGCGGCCAGCAACTGCACGCCGAAGGCATCGAGCACGCGTGCCGTGGCCGCGTTGATATCGGGCGCCATGGTGCTTTGCACGCAGCCTTGCAGCACCAGCATCTTGCGTGCGTGTTCGCGCGCCGGCCAGCGGCCAGCGCCGCGCGTTGCGGGCAGCTTGTCCTGCAAGGCCGGCGAGAGCAGTGGCCGGAACAACTGGCCCGCCTTGAACGCCGGCCTGAAAATCCACGTGCGCGGCAGCGCTTCTTTCAGCACCGCGCGCTTGATGCGCTCGGCGAGCGGACGCTGGACGCGCTCTTCGACCACCCGGCGGCCGATATCGGCCAGCCGTCCGTAACGCACGCCCGAGGGACAGGTCGTCTCGCAATTGCGGCAGGTCAGGCAGCGGTCCAGATGGGTCTGGGTCTTGACGGTGACCGGCGCGCCTTCGAGCACCTGCTTGATCAGGTAGATGCGTCCGCGCGGGCCATCGAGTTCGTCCCCCAGCAGCTGGTAGGTGGGACAGGTGGCGGTGCAGAAGCCGCAATGCACGCAGGCGCGCAGGATCGCTTCGGCTTCGTCGCCGTCGGGCGTGCCTTTGATGAAATCGGCGAGATTGGTTTGCATCAGTACATCCGTCCGGGATTGAAAACCTGCGACGGATCGAAGGCCGCCTTCAGGCGTTGATGAATCCTGGCCACGCTAGGGGCCAGCGGCTGGAACACGCCCACGCTCTTGTCGCCTCCACGGAACAAGGTGGCGTGGCCGCCCACCGCCGTGACGGCGCGCCGGATATTCTGCGCCATTGCGCTATCGGCATCGACCTTGAGCCAGCGCTGCGCGCCGCCCCACTCGATCAGCTGTGCGCCGCGCAGGATGATGGCGCCGGTGGCGGACGGCACCGACAGGCGCCACAGGCTCCCTGCTCCGTCGAAGAACGCGTGCCGCTGTTCGCGCAGCGTGGCCCAGAAAGCCGCGCCCTCTTCCACCGGCTCGCCGCCCAGCGTGCGCGCGGCGGCATCCACCGCCGCCTGCGCGCCCGACAGGCGCAGTGTCAATACGCCGGCGTGCCAGCAACTGGCCGAGATGGGCAAGGGCAGGCCGGCCCATTCGTTCAGGCGCCCGAGCGCGTCGATTTCGTCCATCGCAAAACGCACGGTGGTGTCGCACAGCGCGCGCGGCAGCACCTTGATGGAATGCTCCAGCATCAGCCCCAGCGTGCCCATGGAACCGGCCAGCAGGCGCGATACGTCGTAGCCGGCCACGTTCTTCATGACCTGGCCGCCGAAGGTGAGCACCTCGCCCTTGCCGTCCATGAGGAGCGCCCCCAGGACGAAGTCGCGCAGCGCGCCGCTGCTGGCGCGGCGCGGGCCGGACAGGCCGCTGGCCACCACGCCGCCGATGGTGGCGTTTATGCCGAAGTGCGGCGGCTCGAACGCCAGCATCTGATTGCGTTCGGCCAGCGCCGCCTCGATCTCGGCCAGCGGCGTGCCGCAGCGCGCGGTGATGACGAGTTCGGTCGGCTCGTAGTCGACAATGCCGCTGTACGAGCGCGTGTCGAGGATGTCGCCCTCGCTGGTCTGGCCGTACCAGTCCTTGCTGCCGCCGCCGCGAATGCGGAGCAGGCGGCCGTCGCTTGCCGCCGCCAGCACCTGGTCCCTGAATCGTTCGATCTGCCGCACTTTATCTTCCATGGTCAAAAACGCGGCAGGCCGGCGAACGGCAGCACACCGCTTGACACGCGCATCTTGCCGAATTCGGCGCAGCGGTTCAGGGTGGGGATGGCCTTGTCGGGATTGAGCAGGTGTTCGCAATCGAAAGCGCGCTTGACGGCGAAGAAGGCATCGAGTTCGGCGCGCGTGAACTGGATGCACATCGAATTGATCTTTTCCTTGCCCACGCCATGTTCGCCGGTGATGGTGCCGCCCACTTCCACGCACAGCGCCAGGATGTCCGCCCCAAACGCTTCGGCGCGGTCGAATTCGCCGGGCTGGTTGGCGTCGAACAGGATCAGCGGGTGCAGATTGCCGTCGCCGGCGTGGAACACGTTGGCGCAGCGCAGGCCGTGCGTGACCTCCATTTGCGCGATCCCGGTCAGCACCTGCGCCAGGTTCTTGCGCGGGATGGTGCCGTCCATGCAGTAGTAGTCGGGCGAAATGCGGCCCGCCGCCGGAAAGGCGTTCTTGCGGCCCGACCAGAAGCGCAGGCGTTCGGCCTCGCTCTGCGACACCGCGATCGCACTGGCGCCCGCAGCCCGCAGCACCGCCGTCATGCGCTCGATTTCCTCATCCACTTCAAGGTGGGTGCCGTCCGCTTCGCACAGCAGGATCGCTGCGGCGTCGGTGTCGTAGCCGGCGCGCACGAACGGTTCGACCATGCGCGACGAGGTCTGGTCCATCATCTCCAGCCCCGCCGGGATGATGCCGGCGGCGATCACGCTGGCCACCGCGTTGCCGCCGGTGACCACGTTGTCGAACGAGGCCATGATCACGCGCGCGGTGGCCGGCTTGGGGATAAGCCGCACCGTCACTTCGGTGACGATGCCCAGCATGCCCTCGGAGCCGATGAACACGGCCAGCAGGTCCAGTCCCGGTGCGTCGAGCGCTTCGCCGCCAAGTTCGATGATGTCGCCATCGATGGTGGCCACGCGCACGCGCAGCACGTTATGCACGGTGAGTCCGTATTTGAGGCAGTGCACGCCGCCGGAATTCTCGGCCACGTTGCCGGCGATGGTGCAGGCGATCTGGGAGGACGGATCGGGCGCGTAGTACAAACCGTGCGGCGCGGCCGCATCCGAAATGGCCAGGTTGCGCACGCCCGGCTGCACCACCGCCAGGCGCGCGTAAGGCTCCATGCGCACGATGCGGTTCATGCGCGCAGTCGACAGCACCACGCCGTCGGCGATCGGCAGCGCCCCGCCCGACAAGCCGGTGCCGGCGCCGCGCGGCACGATCGGCACCTTCAGCTCGCGGCACACGTTCAGGATCGCCAGCACCTGTTCCTCGTCGTCCGGCAGGGTGACGATCATCGGCAACTGGCGGTAGGCGGCCAGGCCGTCGCACTCGTAGGGGCGCGTGTCTTCCGGGTCGGACAGCACGCAGCGTTCCGGTAGCACCGCCAGCAGCGCCTGGGCGACTTGGCGGCGGCGTTCGGGATCGATGGGAAGGGAGGCAGACATGTCTTGATTGTATGCGTAAACGCCGCTTTTGTCGTATGCTGGCTCATTCTGATTCAGTTACGGGAAAACAATCATGGGCAACCGACTTTCTAAAATCGCCACCCGCACCGGCGACAACGGCACCACCGGCCTCGGCGACGGCAGCCGTACCGAAAAAGACAGCGTTCGCGTGCACACCCTGGGCGAGGTCGACGAACTCAATTCCTTCGTCGGCCTGCTGCTGTGCGAAGACATGCCGGCCGAGCTGCGCGAAGAGCTGGTCTCGATCCAGCACGACCTGTTCGACCTGGGCGGCGAGATCTGCATCCCCGGTTACACCCTGATCACCGACGAGCATGTGGCGCGGCTGGACGACCTGCTCGAAAAATACAATGCCGACCTGCCGCCGCTGAAAGACTTCATCCTGCCGGCCGGCTCGCGCGCGGCCTCGATCGCGCACGTGTGCCGCACGGTGTGCCGGCGCGCCGAGCGCAGCATCGTCACGCTCGGCAAAACCGACACCATCAACGACCACCCGCGCCAGTACGTCAACCGCCTGTCGGACCTGATGTTCGTGCTCTCGCGCGTGTTGAACCGCTTTGCCGGCGGCAGCGACGTGCTGTGGCAGCATGAGCGCAAGCGCGGATAATCGCCATGAAAAGGACACTGATTGCCACGCTGGCCGCAGCACTTTTGAGCGCCGGCAGCGCGTTCGCCGCAGCGCCCGACGCCACCCGCACCGAAGTCGCGCGCCTGCTCGATGCCGTCGAAAAGTCGCAGTGCCAGTTCAACCGCAACGGCAGCTGGCACGACGCCAAAGAGGCGCGCGGGCATCTGCAAAAGAAGTTCGACTATCTTGAGAAGAAAAAGCTGGTGACCACCACCGAAAGCTTCATCGAGCGCGGCGCCTCGGCCAGCAGCATGAGCGGCGATCCGTATCAGATCCGCTGCCCCGGCACGGCGGCGGTGACCAGCGCCGCATGGCTCAAGGCCGAACTGGCGCGCCAGCGCAAGTAGGTGGGCAAGCATCATCGGGCGCCTGCGGCCGGCATTCGCTGGCAGCCAGGGACTGGCCCCGACCCGGAAGCGCTTGCGCGCATGGCGAAGACGGCGCGTAAACCCGCAAAAGTCATGGGCGAAGCGTGGTTCATGGGTGACGACCGGGCGATGTTCGACTATCTGGGCACCACGCCGGTCGATGCCCTGTCCGACCAACAGCTCGACAACGTATTGTCGGAGATCGCCGGCGGCACGCGCAGCTTTGGCCACATGGATGAATGGGATGACTGGCTCGCCTATCTTCTGCCCCAGCTTATCCTGGTCAAGCAGGCCCCGGCGCATCGTCGGATCATCGAACTGGCGGCGACCGCCTTTTTCAGCCTGCATCCGCAGCGCGAGGACCATACCGATTACAACGACGCCTTGCAGACGCTGGGCCAGGTCATCATGGGGCCGTCGCGCTGGCATGACGGCCGCCTGATCCTCGAGCATGTCCTGAACGGTACGCCCGCGGGGTCGTCTGACTCGTGGGGCTGGTGGAATGTCGGCGGCGACCTGTCTGTGTCGCTGTTCTTCTGCCTGAAGTACCTTCATCCAAAACATATCAAGGAGTGGGTCGAGTCGATCTTCGCCATCGGCGATCAGCACTGGCGCGCGCAGATACTGGTGTGGCTGTCCGCGACGCGGGAGCTGTGGGACGCCGGCAGCGTGTTCCCATCCGGCCTGAAAAACCGGTCTCCGGACGTGGGATGGCCCGAATCTTATCTGATCAACGACAAGCTGGCCGCCACGTTCATCAGCGAGGAAAACCGCAGCGCGTTCAAGGATGCATTGTGGCCCGTGCTGGCCCTGCACCTTCACAGCTGGCGCGAATCGATCGCGCAGATCGATTATCTGGAGTTGGAAGCGCTGCCTTTCATCGTCGACCCCGACACCCCTTAGCGTAACGCCCTGCCCAATCATGCCCTGCACGCGCAGTGACATCATCAGTTACCGCTGCATGCATCGCGCGAGGTCGCACCAGCGCATTCCCCACTGCCGCGTCCCGCGCCGCGCCATCCCCCCTGGCTTGAGCGCAATCCATGGCTCGAACAGGACCTGGTGCCGCTACGGCGTGCGCGGATCGATGCCATCTTCAGAAAACGATGGCTTTGCGCCTCATGCCATCCGGCGCAAACCGGCGGCCGCCGCATCGAACAACTGGCGCGCCGCCGGCGTCAACCCGAGCATGTGAATGCAGCCATGGATCATGCCCTCGAGCGTGATACACGAGGCATCGACCGACGCGCCCCGCAACCGCCGCGCATACGCCACAGCCTCATCGCGCAAGGGATCGAATTCGCACGCCATGACCGTGGCCGGCGGCAGCCCATGCAGCGATTGCGCGCGCAGCGGCGCCGCGTAGTCCGAGTCCGCACCGCCAGCGTCACCCAGATAGGTGGACCAGCAAAAGCGCATCGTCTCGAGCGTCAGCGAGTAGCCCTCGGCGAATTCGCCGCAGGATGCGCTCGACAGCCGGTCGTCCAGTGCCGGATACATGAGCAACTGGTGCGCAATCGCCGGGCCGCTGCGGTCACGCGCCAGAAGCGCGGCCCCAGCGGCCAGGTTCGCTCCCGCGCTATCGCCGCCGACAGCGATGCGCGCGGGATCGATCCCGAGTATGACGGCATGCTCCGTCGTCCACACGAGTGCCGCATAGACGTCTTCCAGCGGCGTCGGAAACGGATGTTCAGGCGCCAGGCGGTAGCCCACCGACAACACCATGCAGCCGGTCGCATTGGCCAGGGCGCGGCACGGATTGTCGTACAGGTCCACGGAACACAGGCACCAGCCGCCTCCATGGGCGAACACAATGGCCGGCCGCGCGCCGCTTGCAGGCGCATTGGCCGGCATGTAGGCACGCAGCGCGATCGGGCTGCCGGCGGCGCCCGGAATCTCGTAGTCGGTCACCGACGCCACCGGCTCCGGCGCGCCGTGCAAGCGGCGCAGCTCAAGGTCGGTCGCGGCACGGATGCCGGCCAGCGAATCGGGTGCGACAGCGGCGCCGGCCTGCGCCAGGTAGGCGGCGATGTTCGGATCGAGGCTCATCGCGACACCCCCTCTGCAAGGAACGGCAGCAGATGGAGCAAGAACTGCTCGGGATTTTCTTCCATCACAAAGTGACCGCAGTCGGCAATCACGGCGCCGCGCAGATCGGGAGCATGAGCGCGCATCGTATCCTGCGGCGCATCCCTGGTGGCGTGTTCGGCGCCGATTGCCAGCACCGGCATGGCCAGTTTTGTCGTGGCGCGCAGCGTGTTCTGGCGAATCGTCTCGGGAATCGCGCGGTAATAGGCAAAGCCGGCGCGCATGGCGCCCGGGCTGGCGTAGGCTTCGGCATAGACCTCGACCGCGACCCGCTCGCGCCGGTACGACCATTTGTCGAACATGAAGCGTATGTACTCGCGTTCCTTGCCGGCGATCAGAAACTCCGGCAAGTCGAGTACCTGGTTGAACATGAAATGCCACAGGAACCGGTTGTCGGCCGGCGCCACGAAGATCGGCGGCGCCACCGCCAGGCCCGGGATCACCGCCTCGGTCACCCCCAGCTTGGTCACCGCGGCCGGATAGTCACTTGCCAGCGCATACGCAACCCACATGCCGATGTCGTGGCCGACCACGTCATAACGCGCGTGGCCGAGATGCTGCATGCACTGGTGCAGAATGCGCGCCACCGAACCGGTGTCGTAGCCATCCGCAGCACGGTCTGACAGGCCGGTCCCCGGGGGATCGACAGCAATCGCCTGGAAACCTGCTTGCGCCAGCGCCGTCATCACATGACGCCATGCGTACCAGGTCTGTGGCCAGCCGGGAATCAGCAGCACCGGCTTGCCGGCGCCGGCGGTGACCAGGTGCAGGCGCTGCCCGTCTACCTGGAGGTAAGCGTGGTCCATAGCAACAGCGCTGTCGTGGTGGGTGGGAGTCTTCATTGGTTTTCCTTGCTGTGTGTATTAAGAACTTGTCTCGGCCGGCTCTAAGCGATGCCAAGCAGTTGTTTCAGTTGCGCCGCGTCGATCGGCACGCCGGCGAAGTCGTCGAACACCTTGTCGGTGACTTCAATGATGTGGCGATTGACAAAGTCGACGCCTTCGCGCGCTCCCTGGTCGGGGTGCTTCAGGCAGCATTCCCATTCCACGGTGGCCCAGCCGGCGTAATCGTATTGCGTCAGCTTCGAGAAGATCGCCTTGAAGTCGACCTGGCCGTCGCCCAGCGAACGGAATCGGCCGGCGCGGTTTTCCCAGGATTGATAGCCGCCGTAGATGCCCTGGCGCCCGCTCGGATTGAACTCGGCATCCTTGACGTGGAACATGCGAATGTGGTCTTTGTAGATGTCCAGATAGTCCAGGTAGTTCAACTGCTGCAGCACGAAGTGACTGGGGTCGAACAGGATTGCGCAACGCTGGTGGCCACCGACGCGCTCGTGGAACATCTCGAAGGTGACGCCGTCGTGCAGGTCTTCGCTCGGATGGATTTCGTAGCACAGGTTCACGCCGTTCTCGTCGCAGGCGTCGAGAATCGGCAGCCAGCGGCGTGCCAGTTCGTCGAACGCGGTCTCGATCAGCCCGGGCGGACGTTGAGGAAAGGGGAACAGATATGGCCAGGCCAGGGCACCGGAAAAAGTGCCCATCTCGGTGAGGCCGAGACGGCGCGAGGCACGTGCGGCCAGCAGCAGCCGTTCGCGCGCCCATGCGGTGCGCGCCGCCGGATTGCCGCGCACCTGCGGCGGCGCAAAACCGTCGCACAGTACGTCGTAGGCCGGATGCACCGCCAGCAGTTGGCCGAAGATGTGCGTGGTCAGTTCGCTGATCACGAGGCCGTGCTCGGCCAGTACGCCGCGCACCTGGTCGCAGTAGGCCTGGCTTTCGGCCGCCAGTTTCACATCGAACAAGCGTTCCTCCCAGGCGGGCAGTTGCACCGCCTTGTAGCCCAGTTGCGCCGCCCAGGCGGCAATCGAAGGCAAGTCGTTGAAAGGCGCGGCCACGTCGCTGAACTGGGCCAGGTGGATACTTGGGCCTTGAATGGTTTTCATCGGGTTTCCTATTCTTTGTCGATTGACAAAGAATAGGACATGGCGACGTTTCGGTCAAGAGGATTTTTACGTCAGGCGCGCACGGCGAGGCGGTATACTGGTCGACTGACGAATCAGGCGGGAGCAGTAAATGGCGGGAAGGCCGAGGGAATTCGACCGCGATCTGGCGCTGGTCAAAGCCAGGGATGCGTTTTGGGAGCGTGGTTATGAAGGTGTGTCGATGTCCGACCTGGTCCAGGTGATGGGCATTGCGTCAGCCAGGATTTATGCCGCCTTCGGGTCCAAGGAAAACCTGTTTCGCGAAGCGATTGCGCTGTACGAGGCCGATGAAGGCGGGTTTGCGGAGCGCGCCCTGGCGCAGCGAGCACCGGCACGCGCTGCCATCGAGGCCATGCTGCGCGACGCGGTGCTGGCGTACACCCGGCCGGGGGCGCCGCAAGGTTGCATGGTGGTGTCGGCGGCGACCAATTACAGCAGCGGGAACGACGCCATCAACGCCTGGCTGGCCGGGCATCGACGGGCGCGCACCGATTCGATCATCGAGCGGCTGCGCCGTGCCGCGCAGGATGGGGAACTGAAGGCGGACGCCGACGTCGCCGCGCTGGGCGATTGTTACGCCGTCCTGCTGCATGGCATCTCGGTGCAGGCCCGTGATGGCATCGGCAGCGCGCGGCTGCTGGCCATGATTGCCCCGGCGATGCGGGCGCTGGACCAGGCGCTGGCCGATTAGGCTGTCGGACCGGTGTTCGGCTCCACTGCGAGCGCGGTCAAGAAGAACAGAGCGTTCACCGCGATGAAGCGAGCGCCGGGTCGCAGGACAATACTTAGATGTTGTTGACCACCAGCCGCGGTTCGACTGCGCCGAAGCGCTGGCGGATCGACGCGGCGATGCCCTTGGCGTCAAGTCCCACGCCCGCCAGCAACGCTGCCGGGTCGCCATGGTCGATGAATTTATCGGGCAGGCCGAGGATCAGCAGGGGTTTGAGGATGCCAACGGCTGCCAGCGCTTCGGCCACCGCCGAACCGGCGCCGCCCATGACCGCGCCCTCTTCCACCGTCACCAGATAATCGTGGTCCTGCGCCAGCTGCTTGACCAGTTCCACGTCGAGCGGCTTGATGAAGCGCATATTGGCCACCGTCGCGTTCAACTCCTCGCCCGCCACCACGCTGCGCGCCACCATCGAGCCGAACGCCAGGATCGCCACGCTGGCGCCCTGGCGCTTGATTTCGCCCTTGCCGATCGGCAGCGTCGTCAATTCTTTTTCGATCACCGCGCCAATGCCGGCGCCGCGCGGATACCGCACCGCCGCCGGGCCGTTGTACTGGTAGCCGGTGCTGAGCATCTGGCGGCATTCGTTTTCGTCCGAGGCGGCCATGACCACCATGTTCGGAATGCAGCGCAGGTACGACACGTCGTAGTTGCCGGCGTGGGTGGCGCCGTCGGCGCCGACCAGGCCCGCGCGGTCGAGCGCGAACAGCACGTCCAGGTTTTGCAGCGCCACGTCGTGAATCAGCTGGTCGTAGGCACGCTGCAAAAAGGTCGAGTAGATCGCCACCACCGGCTTCAAGCCTTCGGTCGCCAGCCCGCCGGCGAAGGTCACCGAATGCTGCTCGGCGATGCCGACGTCGAAATAGCGGTCCGGGAACTGCTCTTCGAAGCGCACCATGCCCGAGCCTTCGCGCATGGCCGGCGTGATGCCGACCAGGCGCTTGTCGGCGGCGGCCATGTCGCACAGCCAGTTGCCGAACACTTCGGTGTAGGTGGTCTTGCCGGCCTTGGCGGGCAAGATGCCTTCGGTCGGATTGAACTTGCCCGGCCCGTGGTACAGCACCGGATCGGCTTCGGCCAGCTTGTAGCCCTGGCCTTTGCGCGTGACCACGTGCAGGAACTGCGGACCCTTGAGCTTCTTGATGTTTTCCAGGGTCGGAATCAGCGAATCGAGGTCGTGGCCGTCGATCGGGCCAATGTAGTTGAAGCCGAATTCCTCGAACATCGTGGCCGGCACCACCATGCCCTTGGCATGTTCTTCGAAGCGCTTGGCCAGTTCCAGCACGGGACCGGGCAGCACCGACTTGCCGACGTTCTTGGCGGCCGCGTAGAACTGGCCGGACATCAAACGCGCCAGGTAGCGATTCAGTGCGCCGACCGGCGGCGAGATCGACATGTCGTTGTCGTTGAGGACCACCAGCAGGTTGATGTCTTCCTGGACGCCCGCGTTGTTGAGCGCCTCGAAGGCCATCCCGGCGGTCATGGAGCCGTCGCCGATGACGGCGATCGCGTGCCGGTTTTCGCCCTTGATCTTGGCCGCCTGCGCCATGCCCAGCGCGGCCGAAATCGAGGTCGACGAGTGGGCCGTGCCGAAGGTGTCGTATTCGCTTTCGTCGCGGCGCGGAAAGCCCGAAATGCCGTTCAGCTGGCGCAGGCTGTGCATCTGGTCGCGCCGGCCGGTGAGGATCTTGTGCGAGTAGGTCTGGTGGCCCACGTCCCACACGATGCGGTCGTGCGGCGTGTTGAACACGTAGTGCAGCGCAATCGTCAGCTCCACCGTGCCCAAATTGGAGGAGAGGTGGCCGCCGGTCTTGGATACCGAATCGAGCAGAAAGTGACGCAACTCGTGCGCCAGCGGCGTCAGTTGTGCGCGCGCCAGCTTGCGCAGTTCGGCCGGTTCGTTGATTGTCTCTAGCAAGTTCATTTACGCTTTCCGCTGCACGATCAGGTCCGCCAACTGGCGCAGCCGATCTGCTTTTTCACCAAACGGCGCGAGCGCGTCATGCGCGTCGTTCCGCAATTTTTCTGCCAAGACCCTGGATGGCTCCAGGCCCAAAATCGATACGTAGGTCGGCTTGTTGGCCGCCGCGTCCTTGCCCGCGGTCTTCCCGAGGGTGGCCGAATCGGCGGTCGCATCGAGCACGTCGTCGACCACCTGGAAGGCCAGCCCGATCGCTTTGGCGTAGGCGTCGAGCGCGCGCATCTGGTCGGGGCCGACATCGGCGCCGGCCAGCGCGCCCAGCACCACCGAGGCGCGCAGCAAGGCGCCGGTTTTGAGCTGGTGCATCTGTTCGAGCTGTTCGAGCGTGAGGCTGATGCCGACACTGTCCAAATCGATGGCCTGGCCGCCGCACATTCCGCCCGACCCGGCCGCGTGCGCGAGCAGGCGCAGCATGGCCACCTGGCGCGACGCGGGAATATCCATGCCTTCGGCCAGCGCCAGGAAGGCCTGCGATTGCAGCGCGTCGCCGACCAGCAGCGCGGTCGCTTCGTCGTAGGCCACGTGCACGGTCGGTTTGCCCCGGCGCAGGTCGTCGTCGTCCATGCAGGGCATGTCGTCGTGCACCAGCGAGTAGGCGTGGATCATTTCGACAGCGGCGGCGGCGCGCGCCAGTGCGTGCGCATCGGCGCCGAACAGCGCGCCGCTGGCAAACACCAGCAGCGGGCGTACCCGCTTGCCCCCGCCGAGCACCGTGTAGCGCATCGCTTCGTGCAGCTTGTGCGGCACCACGCTGGCCGCCGGCAGCAAGGCGTCCAGCGCTTCTTCGGCGCGCGCCTGCACGGTTTTCATCCAGTCGTCGAACGGGCCGCTCATTGCATGCCCTCGCCGGCGCCATCGGCCGCGAAGGGACGGAGCATGTCGCCTTCGAGCACCTTGACCTGGGACTCGACTTTTTCGAGCTGGGCCGCGCAGTAGCGCACCAGCTCCGAGCCGCGCGCGTACGCCGCGACCGACGCCTCCAGCGGCAACTGGCCGGCTTCCATCTGGCTCACCAGCTGGGCCAGTTCGGCCATGGCCTGTTCGAACGATTCAGGCGCCGCTGCGGGTTCCACTAATAATTTCTTTGCCATAGTTACTTTATGTGAGTCCGCAGCATGCAACTTGTGCGCGGCGCGCCAGTCTAATCGCTTATTCTAGAACAATCCATCCTAACAGGTGGCGATTTGGCATTTTATCGTATTGAGGCTGGATCGATGAAAACCATGTTTTTCCTTCAATATTTACGTCCGTCCACACCACATTCCCGCGCCGGACCGAGACGGTAGGGCCCGTTCCGCGCTATAATCTCCGGTTCTGTCCGAAATACCGTATTCCGCACTCCAAAATACTGGTCTTTGGATTCTTTCTCTTCTTTACTCGGTGCACATATAAAAGGGGGGTTGGGATGTCCGATCTGGCTATCCACGCCAAGCTGGCGCGCTCATGCGCGCAGCTTCCGGTAGATGCTTACTTTGATGAAGCGCTGTTGAAGCGCGAAATGCAGCAATTGTTCCAGCATGGCCCGCGCTATGTCGGCCATACGCTGATGGTGCCCGAAACGGGAGACTTTGCCACGCTCGCTTCCGAGAACGAGGGCCGCATGCTGGTGCGCAACGCAAACGGGATCGAGGTCCTGTCGAACGTGTGCCGTCATCGCCAGGCGCTGATGTTCAATGGACGCGGCAACGCAAACAATATCGTCTGCCCGCTGCATCGCTGGACCTACGACCTCAAGGGTGAGCTGATCGGTGCGCCGCACTTCCCGGAAACGCCGTGCCTGAATTTGTCCAAGACGCCACTCCAGGAGTGGAACGGGCTGCTGTTCGAGCAGAACGGCTACAACGTCATGGACAAGCTCAAGAGCCTGTCGGTGGCCAGGGATTTCGATTTTTCGGGCTATATGTTCGACCACGTCGAGGTGCAGACCTGTAATTACAACTGGAAGACCTTCATCGAAGTCTACCTGGAGGATTACCACGTCGAGCCGTTCCACGCGGGCCTGGGCGGCTTTGTCAGCTGCGACGACCTGCGCTGGGAGTTCGGACGCGATTACAGCGTGCAGACGGTCGGCGTCAATCGCGGCCTGGGCAAGGCCGGTTCGCCCATCTACCAGCGCTGGCAGGAGCAGGTGCTCAAGTTCCGTGGCGGCGTGCCGCCCGACAAAGGCGCGATCTGGTTCACCTTGTACCCGAACATCATGGTCGAGTGGTATCCGCACGTGCTGATCGTCTCGACCCTGTGGCCGGACGGCCCGCAAAAGACGCGCAACGTGGTCGAGTTCTACTACCCCGAAGAGATCGTGCTGTTCGAGCGCGACTTCATCGAGGCCGAACGCGCCGCCTACTTCGAGACCTGCGTGGAAGACGACGAAATCGGCATGCGCATGGATGCCGGACGCCGCATCCTGCTGGCGCGCGGGGTCAACGAAGTCGGTCCCTACCAGTCGCCGATGGAAGACGGCATGCAGCACTTCCACGAGTGGTACCGCAGTAACCTGGCGCTGTAGGCGCCGACTTCGTGGCCGCGCTCTGGATCCTGCTGGCGAGTTTTCTGTTCTCGCTCATGGGCGCGGCCGTCAAACTCGCTTCGAACGAGTATTCGGTCGCCGAAATCGTGTTCTACCGGGGCCTGGTCGGCATCATCCTCCTGTTTCTGTTCATCCGCCACCAGGGCGGCAAGCTGCGCACCGAGCACCTGCCCGGGCATCTGTGGCGCGGCGCGATCGGCGTGGTGTCGCTGTGGATGTGGTTTTACGCGGCCACCAAGCTGCCGCTGGCCACCGCCGTCACCCTCAATTACATGTCGCCCATCTGGACCGCAGTGGCGATGATCGCCTTCGCCTGGTGGCAGGGCAAGGAGCGCATCGCCCCGCCCCTGCTGGCGGCGATTTGCGTCAGTTTCGGCGGCGTCATGCTGGCCCTGCGCCCGGCCTTCGAGGCGCAGCAGTGGTTCGGCGCGCTGATGGCGCTGTTGTCGGGCGTGCTGGCCGCCATCGCCTACACCATGGTGCGGCGCCTGAGCCGCGCGGGCGAGCCGGAATACCGGGTGGTGTTCTACTTTTTGGCGGTGAACATCGCGGCGGGCATCGCAGGCAGCCTGCTGCCGGGCGGCTCGCCCGACGGTGCGGCGTGGCATGCGCACTCGCCGCGCGGCGCGGCTTTGCTGCTGTTTATCGGGGCCTCGGGCGTGTTCGCCCAGATGGCGCTCACGCGCGCCTGGCGCACCGGCAAGGTGCTGGTGGTGGCCAACCTGCAGTACACCGGCATCGTGTTTTCCAGCGTCTGGGGCATCCTGATCTGGCATGACGTTTTCGACTGGCATGTCTGGCTTGGCATGGTATTGATCCTCGCCTCCAGCGTGGCCGCCACTTTCTATAATACCGTCACCGAAAAGCGCGCCGCGGCGGCCCGCGCCGGCGACCAGTAAGAAGCAAGGAAACCATGGCAGCAGCACTGTGGATGTTATTCGCCAGCTTCGCCTTCGCCGCTATGGGCGCGGCCGTGAAACTGGCTTCAGGCACGTATTCAACGTCGGAAATCGTCATGTACCGTGGGTTGATCGGCACCGTCATGCTGCTCATCATGGTCAAGCACCGGGGACTGAGCCTGCGCACCATGTTCGTCAACGACCACCTGTGGCGCAGTTTTGTCGGCGTGGTGTCGCTGTGGATGTGGTTTTTCGCGATCGGCAAACTGCCGCTGGCCACCGCCGTCACCCTCAACTACATGGCGCCGATCTGGATCGCGGCGTACCTGTTCTGCGCCGGCTGGTGGCATGCCAAGGACCATGTGGAGTGGCCGCTGGTCGTTGCTGTGATCATGAGTTTCGTGGGCGTGACGCTGGTGCTGCAACCGGCGATAGCAAGCAACCAGTGGCTGGGCGGCGCGGTCGGCCTGATGTCGAGCGTGCTGTCGGCGATGGCCTACATGCAGGTGCGGCGCCTGGGGCAGCTGGGCGAGCCGGAATTCCGCGTGGTGTTTTACTTCTCCGCCATGACGGCCAGCGCCGGCCTGGTGGGCACCCTGCTCGAAGGGCGCGCCGCCGGCCTGCCGCTATTCACGGCGCATAGCCTGCACAGCGCCGGCCTGCTGCTGGCCATTGGTGTATCGGCCCTGTTCGCGCAGATCGCCATGACGCGCGCCTACCGCATCGGCAAGGTGCTGGTGGTGGCCAACCTGCAGTACACCGGCATCGTGTTTTCCAGCCTGTGGGGCATGCTGCTGTGGGGCGACAGATTCACCTGGTACGTGTGGCTGGGGATGGCGGTGATTCTTGTGTCGGGCATCGCCGCGACGTTTTACAATACCCAAAGCACGCCACGCGGCGCCGCCGTCAGCAAGACCGATCCCATCGCAAGCGAACTTTAAGGACGCCCATGTACACGACACTGATTTCCGCAGCCGACCTGGCCGGCCATATCGACAACCCATCGTGGGTGATCGTCGACTGCCGCCACGACCTGATGAACCTGTCCGCCGGCCGCGAGGCCTACGCCGCCGGCCACTTGCCGCACGCGCTGTTCGCCGATATCGAAACCGCGCTGTCGGGCGCCAAGCACGGCGCGGACGGCGCGTTTCGCGGGCGCCATCCGCTGCCGGTGCGGGCCGACCTGGTCGCCACCCTGCGCAGCTGGGGCATCGACGACGACAGCCAGGTCATCGCCTACGATGCGCACGGCGGCATGTTCGCGGCGCGCCTGTGGTGGATGCTGCGCTGGGTCGGCCATCCGGCGGTGGCGGTGCTCGATGGCGGCATGGCGGCATGGCAGGCGGCGGGCCTGGCGCTGTCGACCGCTGCCGCGGCGCCGAAGAGCGGCAGCTTTGCCGAACGCGCGCCGCTGGTGACCACCGTGTCGGCGGCCGACGTGCTCGATAATATCCAGAGCGGCAAGCGCGTGGTGCTCGACGCGCGCGCGGCCGACCGCTTCCGCGGCGAAAACGAAACCATCGATCCGGTGGGCGGGCATATTCCGGGGGCGAAGAATCACTTCTTCAAGGATAACCTGGCGCCGGACGGGCGCTTCAAGGATGCCGCCCGCCTCAAGGCCGAACTGGCGCCGCTGGTGGGCAATCCGCAGGACGCCATCATGCAGTGCGGCTCCGGCGTGACCGCGTGCCACAACCTGCTGGCGCTGGAAGTGGCCGGTTTGCCCGGTGCCGCGCTGTATCCGGGTTCGTGGAGCGAATGGTGCGCCGATCCGGCACGGCCAGTGGCGACCGGGGCCTGACAACAGCAGCGGCGACTGACCCTGCCTTAGTCGCCCCCACCGCCGCAAGCGCCGCCGCAGCCGGCGTCCCCGCCGCCTTCGTAAGCGCCGGTGCCGCACGGTGAATGGCGGTCGCTGGTGCCGCGATCGCCCTTGACGCGCGTCTTGCGCGCGTGCGGCCGGTACTCCGTTTCGCTGATCAAGCCGGCCGCCAGCAACTGCTCCGGCGTCAGGCTATCGACACAGGCCGGCACGCCGATCACGCGTCCGCGCTCGTCGAGCGCCAGCGAGGCCACCTGGCCGTTGAACAGCAGGTAGCCGCAACCGCGCGGCATGGCCAGCATGCGGTCCAGCGCGAACAGGCGCGGCAGGTTGGAACCGGCCACCGGCATGCGCTCGATGCGGCGCGCCCGCACCAGGCATACGGCCAGCGCGCGCCCCATGCCGCCGCTCATCTCGGGCGCCTCCACGTGCGGGATCACGCGCCCGAAGTGCTTGCGGCAGAAGGCGTTCAAACCGGTCGGCGAGAGGCGCATCCAGGCGTGCCACACCGAGTCGGCCGCCATCGAGGGCAGGCCGCACGGCAGCTCCGCCTGGCGCACGCAGTCGAAAAACGCCATCAGCCCTTCGGCGGCGCGGGCGAAAAAAAGGCATCCTGTGGGATGCCTTTGAATTCGTGCTGCGCCGTGCGCTTCCAGAAGGGGTACAGCGTGGCGGGGAGATCGGCCATTTCGGCCCGGTACGGCGACTGGTGCGTGAGGCGGGCGGCGCGGAAGGTGTTGATGTGGCTGGTAACGGTACTGAGCATGTTCTCTTTCTCCCTTGTTGTTTTTTTATGAGCACAGCCTCGCATACGATCATGACAGCTTGATGACAAGCGCTTGGAATGATTCACCACTGCGCTTGCCATGCTGAGGGCGGCCGTGAATCAGGCCGACATCAGCCGCACCGACGAGACGGAATCGTTGGGAATATTCACCGCTTCCACCCACGAATAGCGGCCCGGTCCGAATACGCGCGATGCGGGTCCGCGATAATTACTGTCGCGATAAAACTTCCAGCGCCCCGCTACCACGACGAATGAGGAACATTTATCATTGAAGAAATTATCGTCCGGCGCATTCAGGTTCGGTTCCGACCCATACAAATGTTTTTCGCGACCGCGAAAGTTAATATGTTGGTATAACACGACTTCAGCCATATATCCTCCTTACCTGATAATAGCGGCGAGCGCGTCCGATTTAACTGCCGCGAGCACCGCCATGGCAACCCTGTTTCAGTTACACGTGCCTGACCGATGAGATGGAATCGTTCGGAATATTCACCGCTTCGACCCAGTTATACAGACCCGGCCCGAATACCCGCGACGCCGGCCCCTGGAAATTGGCATCGCGATAGAACTGCCAGCGCCCCGACAAGATGACAAACGACGAAATCTTGTCATTGAAAAAATTATCATCGGGCGCATTCAGATTCAGTTCCGAGGTGAACAAATGTTTATGGGCACCGTGATAATTGGCATGTTCAAACAGGACGATTTCAGCCATATATCCTCCTAAACTGGCTACGAGGCAAAAGGTGGTCTCGCTTCACCGGATTGCTGCTTCAGTCTTCATTATTGGGGAGGCTGGCGGACTTAACAATAGCGCGGACTTGACCGGGACTAAATGCATGGCGCATTCCCGCCCAAGGTGTATGACAGAAAGAAATTTGATATCCGGAGCGGAATATCTCGATTGCCAGCGGCAATAACATGCCGCTGTGAAGTTTATCGTCCGTTGGTGAGAAACAAGACAATCAGCACGCCTACGCCGATCAGCAAGACTTGCGGAATGGATTCGCGCACGGTGGCCCGGCGTTGCATCTGCGGCATCAAATCGCTGACGGCAATGTACAGGAAGCCCGAGGAGGCAAACACCAGCACGTAAGGAATCAGCCCGCTGGCGCGGTCCAGGGTGAAATAGCCGAGCAAGCCGCCGGCCACGGCCATGAGGCTGCACAGCAGGTTGAACAGATAGGCGCGGGTGCGCGAAAAGCCGGCATTGAGCAAGACGATGAAGTCGCCGATTTCCTGCGGGATTTCGTGGGCGATGATGGCCAGCCCGGTCACGATGCCCAGTTCCGGATTGGCCAGGAAGGCGGCGGCGATCAGGATGCCGTCGGTAAAGTTGTGCATGCCATCGCCCAGCAGGATCATCCAGCCGGCCTTGCCTGCCTCGCGCTTGTCGTGCCCGTGGGCATGGTGGTGACCGTCGCCTTCGTGATGGTGCGAATGGCGCAGGATGGCGAATTTTTCCAGCATGAAAAATGCCAGCAAGCCGGCCAGCAAGGTGGCGAACAGGCTGCGCGGGTCGGCGCCCGATTCGAACGCTTCCGGCAAGGCATGCAGGAGCGAAGTCGACAGCATGATCCCGACCGACAGGCTGACCATCCGCTCGACCATCTTCGAGAGCAGGGCGAACGAAAACACTGCGGCGGCGGAAATGCTGAGCACACCCCCGATGGTCGTTGCCAGCAGGATGGAAATGAGGATTGGATCGATTTGGAAGCCTCTTGAACGAACTTGCGATGGTCGCAAGCAGGGCATTGTACCGCTCCGCGCAGAGGATTGCCCAGTTCGGTGCCAATGGCGCCGGGCGGCCAGCCCGGCGCCAGGCGTCGCCTTACGGCGTCAGTTGCAGGTTGATATTGGCCTGGTCGCCGTTCAGGACATTGACTGGCGACACCGATTTGGCGGTGTAGCCGGTGGCGACCGCATCGATGCGATAGTTGCCCACGCCCTGGGTTGGCGCGGCGCTGCTGAACACCAGCGGCGCGGTGGCGCTGTAGGCGGCGTACTGCGGCGCGCCGACCGGCAGCGAGCCGATCGTGTAGGCGCCGGTGCCGGCGGCCGCATCCATCGCCTGGATCACCACCGTCTTGCCGCTCACCACCGTCTGCGAGGCGGAGACGTAGGGCTTGACGCTTGGCGCCAGCGGCAGCAGGCTGACCGCGCCGCTGACCGAGCGTGTCAGGCTGGCCGGCATGGTGATCGGCGAGGCCGTCGTGCCGAGTGCGATATTGCTGGCGCCGCCGGGCACGCTCACGTCGCCGATGACGGCTGCGGCGCGGCCGGAACCGACGAACACGACATCGTAGGCACCCGGGTTCAGGCGGCTGATCGCAAACGCGCCGGTGGTCGGATTGACCGTGGTGCTGGCGACCACCTTGCCGTTTCGCTGGGCGCTCACTACCACGCCGCTGCCGGAGACCAGGGTACTGACATAACCGCTGATGCCGCTGCCCGCAGCCGCCATGGCGGTCACGGACGGCGTCAGCAGATAACCGCCGCCCGCCTTGGTGACGACCGAGCGGCAGGCGTCGAAATCGAGCACCAGGTTGTACGGCTGGCCGGCCACGACCTCGAAATCACTGGTGATCTTGACGCCGGCCTGCACCGCCGCCGGGGTTTCCAGGGTGGTTTCGACCTTGGTCGAGGTCGGCGTGACGCTGTTGGCGAAGCCGCTGCCGGTATTCGGATCGAGCATCAGGCGCACCTGGGTGTAGCGCCCGGCGGGCACGCTGACCGAACCGAGCGGATCGAGCACGCCGTTGGTCAGGTTGAGCAGATTGATCTTGCGCGCCGGCGCAAGTACCACCTCGGACCAGCCGGTGTCGGCATCGGCCGCCGTCGCGCTCTGGTGCACGCGCACCTTGCTGACGGTGACGTTGACGGCGTCGAAGCCGCAGGCCGGGGCATCGGTCAGCGCGATGTTCAAGGTGCCGGACGTGCCGCCGAGCGCCGGCGGCGTGGTGCCGGGGTTGCTCACGCTGTTTTTGCCGGGGCTGCCGCCGCCGCCGCCGCATGCTGCCAGGGCCATCGCGGCCACTACGGTGCTTGCCGTGCCAAGGCGGATAAATGTGCTCTTCATCGTTCCCTCTTTCAGTAGGTAGATCAATTAATTAGTTATTAGTGTGCTTCATCCCAGTTTTTACCGATACCCACCTCGGCCAGCAGGGGCACTTTCAGGGCCGCCACGCCCGCCATCAGTTGCGGCAGCCTGGTTTTGACCAGCTCCAGTTCCGCCTGCGGCACTTCGAGCACGAGTTCATCGTGCACCTGCATGATCATGCGCGTGCCGAGCCGGTCGGCCTCGAGCCAGTCCTGTACCGCGATCATGGCCAGCTTGATCAGGTCGGCCGCGGTGCCCTGCATCGGCGCGTTGATCGCGGCCCGTTCCGCGCCCTGACGGCGCGGGCCGTTCGGGGAGTTGATCTCCGGCAGCCACAGGCGCCGGCCGAACACGGTTTCGACATAGCCGCGCGCCTTGGCCTGCATGCGCGTGTCTTCCATGTACTGGCGCACGCCCGAAAAGCGCGCGAAGTACTTGTCGATATAGTGTTGCGCCGCCGAGCGTTCGATGCCCAGGTTGGCGGCCAGCCCGAAGGCGCTCATGCCGTAGATCAGGCCGAAGTTGATCACCTTCGCATAGCGGCGCTGCTCGCCCTGCACGTCGGCCGGGGGAATTCCGAAGATCTCGGCGGCGGTGGCGCGGTGGATATCCTCGCCCTCGGCAAAGGCGCGCAGCATGGCCGCGTCTTCCGAAATATGGGCCATGATGCGCAGCTCGATCTGCGAATAGTCGGCCGAGACGATCACCTTGCCCGGGCCGGCGATGAAGGCTTCGCGGATGCGGCGCCCTTCGGCGGTGCGGATCGGGATGTTCTGCAGATTCGGCTCGTTCGACGACAGGCGCCCGGTGACCGCGACCGCCTGCGCGTAGTTGGTGTGCACGCGGCCGGTGTCGCGGTTGACCATCTTGGGCAGCTTGTCGGTGTAGGTCGACTTGAGCTTGGACATGCCGCGGTATTCGAGCAGGATTTTCGGCAGCGGGAAGTCTTCGGCCAGCTTTTGCAGCACTTCCTCGTCGGTCGACGGCGCGCCGCTCGGGGTCTTCTTGATCACCGGCAGCTGGAGCTTACCGAAGAAGATCTCGCCGATCTGCTTGGGCGAACCGAGGTTGAACGGACCGCCGGCCAGCTCGTAGGCTTTTTGTTCGAGCTCCATGATGCGCGCACCGAGTTCGCCCGACTGCACGCCCAGCAGCTCGGCATCGATCAGCACCCCGTTGCGCTCGATCTTGTGCAGCACCACGGAGGTCGGCAGCTCGATCTTGCGATAGATGAAATCGAGCTTCTCGTCGCTCTCGACATGGCCCTTCATGGCCTGGTGCAGGCGCAGGGTGATGTCGGAATCCTCGGCCGCGTATTCGGTCGCGCGCTCAAGGTCCACCTGGTCGAAGCAGATCTGGCCGGCCCCCTTGCCGCAGACCTCGGCGAAGGCAATCGTGGTGTAGCCCAGGTGGCGCAGGGCCATGCTGTCCATGTCGTGCGGCTTGTGCGACTCGAACACGTACGACTCGAGCAGGGTGTCGTGCACGATCCCGCGCAGGGTCACGCCGTGGTTGGAGAAAATGTGGCTGTCGTACTTGAGGTTCTGGCCGACCTTCGGCTTCGCAGCGTCTTCCAGCCATGGCTTCATGCGCGCCAGGACCGCCTCGCGGTTCAATTGCTCGGGCACGCCGGCGTAGCGGTGCGCCAGCGGGATGTAGGCGCCCTTGCCCGCTTCGACCGACAGCGAGATGCCGACCATCTGCGCCGTGAGCGGATCGAGCGAGGTGGTTTCGGTATCGACCGAGGTCAGTTCGGCGGCATCGACCAGGGCCAGCCAGCGTTCCAGGGCGGCCTCGGTGACCACCGTTTCGTACTCGCCGCGCATGACCGGCAGCGCGGCGCCGGGGAACAAGTCGCCCTCGGGAGAATTGAGCAGCGCGCGCGGGGCGCCCTCGTCGTCGCGCTGGACCACTTCGCGCAGCAAGGTCTTGAAACCATAGCGCTCGAAGAAGGCCTTCAGGCCCTCCTTGTTTTCCGGCTGCGCCACCAGGGTATCGGCGATCGACACCATGTGCGCGGCCAGGTCGCAATCGGTCTTGACGGTGATCAGGGCGCGGCCCTGCGGCAGCCACGGGAGCGCCTGGCGCAGGTTCTCGCCGACCGCGCCGCCGATCGACGCCGCGTTGGCGATCACGCCATCGAGGCTGTCGTGCAGCGCCAGCCACTTGAGGGCCGTCTTGGGGCCGCACTTGGCCACGCCCGGAATGTTATCGACCGTGTCGCCGATCAGGGTCAGGTAATCGATGATGCGCTGGGGCGGCACGCCGAACTTGGCCAGCACGCCGGCTTCGTCGAGCTTTTCGTTGCTCATCGTATTGATCAGCATGACCTTGTCGTTGACCAGCTGCGCCAGGTCCTTGTCGCCGGTGGACACCACCGTATTCATGCCCAGGCTGGAGGCCTGGACCGACAGCGTGCCGATCACATCGTCGGCCTCGACGCCCTCGACCATCAGGATCGGCCAGCCCATGTGGCGCACCACTTCGTGGATCGGCTCGATTTGCAGGCGCAGGTCGTCCGGCATGGACGCGCGCGTGGCCTTGTATTCCGGATACATATCGTCGCGAAAAGTCTTGCCCTTGGCATCGAACACGCAAGCGATATACGCGGCCGGAAAATCCTGGCGCAAGCGGCGCAGCATGTTGACCATGCCATGCATGGCGCCGGTGGGATGTCCATCCGGGCTGCGCAGATCGGGCAGGGCATGAAAAGCACGGTACAGATAACTGGAACCGTCGACTAACAGCAGGGTATTTTGCATAGTGCCAAAAATGAGGTTGAGCCGGGACAGGAACAGGCGCGGCAGCGTACCGGTCATTATCGCAGAAAGCACGCCCGCCTCGAAGCCCGAACCGGGGTCAGAGCTCTGACTAGCAACGTTTAGCCTCCAAACCGGGGTCAGAGCTCTGACTAGCAACGTTTAGCTGCCACGAACGGGCGTTGACCCGGTTCTGGCGCCTTCAGTCGGCGATTGTTTGGCAAACCCAAGGTTTGTGCGCAGTATTGAACCGGCATGACAGCTTTCGGCGCTTTCGTTGCTAATCAGAGCTCTGACCCCGGTTGTAGGGGGAAGACGGGGCGGTGTAGGAATTACAGGGGCTTGTACGATGTGTTTCCACAGGCGGGGCGGGGGTTTGTTACAATGGTCTACACGACCAAAAGGCGACCCTATCATGCTGCGCACTTCTTCTTTCCGCAATCTCCTGGCCTTGTGCCTGCTCGCTTCGGCCAGCCTGGCCGGCGCCCAGCAATCCAAGCCGAGCGATGCTCCGCCGAAGCTCGAACGCCTCGACGATGCCAACCTGGCGCCCGCGATCGTGGCGCCGCGCGCCAACGAGCCGAAAATCAGCGAGAAACGCGAGAACGGCCGCACCACGGAAGTGAAAGTTAAATCCGGCAAGAGCAGCTATACGATGAAGGGCACCAATCCCGCCGCCGGCAGCTCCGGCCTCGATGCCAACGGCTCCAACCTGCGCGGCCCGCAATGGCAAGTCGGCGAATTCGACCTGAACAAGAAGAAAAAGGCCGCCAGCGAAGCCGCCGCCGAGACCGACGCTGCACCGGTGCCGGCACCGCCCGCAGCCAAGTAATCCGCCCCATCCGCCCGCGCCTGCTCAATGGCGCGCGGGCGCTCATATCGACCAACTTACCTTACCCTTCGCTTTCACATGGCAGTTTTTACCGCGGTCACCCTGGATGACCTGACTTTGTTGCTGAAAAAGTTTCCATTAGGAAATGCTATCGGCATCAAAGGGATCAGTTCCGGCATCGAAAACAGTAATTTTTTCATCGATACGGAGCGCGGCGAGTACGTGCTGACGATTTTCGAGAACCTCTCCTTCGCGCAGCTGCCGTTTTATCTGCAGCTGATGCGCCATCTGGCCGAACGCGGGGTGCTGGTGCCGGCTCCGGTGCCGGACGAGGCGGGCGAGCTGGTGGTGCCGCTGCACGGCAAGCCGGCCGCCATCGTCAGCAAGCTCGAAGGCGGCTCGCAAATGGCGCCGCAGCCGGTCCATTGCGCCGCCGTCGGGACCATGCTGGCGACGATGCACATGGCCGGACGCGACTTTGCGCTGCAGCAGCCGAACTTGCGCGGGCTGGACTGGTGGAACGACACCACGCCGCTGGTGCTGCCTTTCCTCGATGAGCGCAACGCCCATCTGCTGCGCGCCGAGATGCATTTCCAGAGCGCGTTTGCGGCCTGCGACCATTACCACCACCTCGGGCGCGGTCCGATCCATGCCGACCTGTTCCGCAACAACGTGATGTTCGTCGGCGAGCGCCTGACCGGTTTCTTCGATTTCTATTTCGCCGGCTGCGACACCTGGCTGTTCGATGTGGCCGTCACCGTGAACGACTGGTGCATCGACCTCGGCAGCGGCGTGCTCGATCCGGCCCGCGTGCGCGCCCTGCTCGACGCCTACCACGCGGTGCGCCCGTTCACGGCCGACGAGCAAGCCGCCTGGCAGCCGATGCTGCGCGCCGCCGCGCTGCGTTTCTGGCTCTCGCGCCTGTACGACCTCTACCTGCCGCGCGAAGCCGAAATGCTCACGCCGCACGACCCGACCCATTTCGAGCGTATTTTGCGCGAACGCATCGCCACCCCCGCCCCAGGATTACTCGCATGAGCCGCCTTCCCGCCATCACCGGATGGCACTGGATCAAGCAGGGTTTCGCCCTGTTCCGCAAGCAGCCCGCCATCCTGACGATGCTGCTGTTCGCCACCCTCTTGATGAGCCTGACCCTGGCCACCATTCCGCTGCTGGGGCAAATCATGACGATGGTCCTGATTCCCTCGTTCAGCATGGCCATCATGCAAGCCTGTAACCTGATCGGGCAAGACCAGCCGGTCACCCCTGGCGTGCTGCTGACCGGCTTTCGCCAGCCAGCCCTGAAGCGCCTGTGCAAGCTGGGCCTGATTTACCTGTTGATCTCGATCGTGCTCGGCTTGATTCCGGCGTTCATGATTTCGCCCGAATTCATCAAGCAGATGAGCGTGCCGCTGGCCGAGCGCGGTGCCATCAAAATCAGCCCGGCCGACATGCAGGTGGTGCTGCTGGCCGGCCTGCTGCAAGGCGTGGCGCTGCTGCTGATGTGCTTTGCGCCGCCGCTGGCCTACTGGCAGCAGATGAAACCGGGCAAGGCGACCTTTTACAGCGTGTTCGGTATCTTCGGGGCGATCCGCCCCTTCGTGGTGATGCTCATGGCGTGGACCGCCATGTTCTTCGGCGCCACGTTGCTGATTGGAATGATACTAGGCAGCAGCAAGGGCGGGCAGATTGCCGTGCTCTGGCTGATGCTGCAGTTCATGCTGCTGATGCAATGTGCGATCTTCGCCGCCTACCGCCAGATCTTCGGCGATCCGTCGCTGCTGTCCAAACCAGTCGATCTCGCGAAGTAGGCTAAGTAAGTGCGCCGGCGCGCCCTGTCAGCGCCCTACCCGTTCCAGCTTGGCAACCGACAGGTCGAGCACCTTCATGCCGGCCTTGCCGAAGTTGATCTGGGCGCGCGCGTTGCTCCCACCGCCTTCGATATTGACAATCACCCCTTCGCCGAACTTGGCGTGCGCCACCGATTCGCCGATGCGCCATCCGGGCCCGTTGCTGGCCGCTTTTTGCGCGATCTGCTGGGCGATCTTGTTGTCCGAGCCGCCGCTGAATTTGGCGTCGTCCCAGGCCGACTTCTTGTTCCCGAACCAGTGCGACTGCACCCGAGGCGACAGCCACTTGAGCGCCTCTTCGGGCAGCTCGTTGAAGAAGCGCGACTTCATGTTGTAGCGGGTTTGCCCGTGCAGCATGCGCGTCTGCGTAAAACTCATGTACAGGCGCTTGCGCGCGCGCGTGATGGCCACGTACATCAGGCGCCGTTCTTCGTCCACACCATCCATCTCGCGCGAACTGCTCTCGTGCGGGAACAGGCCTTCTTCCAGGCCCGTGATGAACACGGCGTCGAATTCGAGTCCCTTGGCCGAGTGCACCGTCATCAGTTGCAGCGCATCCTGCCCGGCCTGGGCCTGGGCGTCGCCCGCTTCGAGCGAGGCGTGCGACAGGAAGGCCGACAGCGGCGACATGACGATGTTGAGCGGTGTGTCGGCGTCGATGATCTCGACGCCGTCGCCCTCGACCAGCAATTCGCCCGCGCTGGCGTGGGTCCTGGGGCCGAGGTAGGCCGGCGCGCCCTGGCCGAAGCCTTCTTCCTGCACGAACTGGGTGGCCGCATTGACCATCTGCTCCAGATTTTCGATGCGGTCGGCGCCTTCTTTTTCGTTCTGGTAGTGCAGCAGCAGGCCGCTGGCTTCGAGCACCACGCGCACCATCTCGGGCAGCGCCAGTTGCTGGGTCTCGAAACGGGCGCCTTCGACCAGCTTAACAAAACTGTTCAGCGAGGAACCCGATTTGCCGGCCACGTACGGCACCGCCGCGTACAGCGAGATGCCCTGCTGCTCGGCGGCCGCCTGCAGCGCTTCGATCGAACGCATGCCGATGCCGCGCGTGGGAAAGTTCACCACCCGCAGAAAAGCCGAATCGTTGTGCGGATTGTCCATCAGCTGGAGGTAGGCAATGGCGTGCTTGACCTCGGCGCGCTGGAAGTAGCGCTGGCCGCCGTACACAATGTACGGCAGCCCGGCCGCGAACAGGGCGTGCTCGATCACGCGCGACTGCGCATTCGAGCGGTACAGAATCGCGATCTCGCGCCGCAATGAACCTTCGGCCATCAGGCTCTTGGCTTCCTCGATGATCCACTGCGCCTCTTCCAGGTCGGACGAGGCTTCGTAGATGCGCACCGGCTCGCCATGACCGGCGTCGGTGCGCAGGTTCTTGCCCAGGCGCTTGCTGTTGTTGGCGATCAAGTGGTTGGCGCTGTCGAGGATGTGGCCGTGCGAGCGGTAGTTCTGCTCCAGCTTGATCAGGTTCTCGACCCGGAATTCGCGCTCGAAGGCGCTCATGTTGCCCACATTGGCGCCGCGGAAGGCGTAAATGCTCTGGTCGTCGTCGCCCACGGCGAACAGCGCGCCGGCCACCTGCTGGCCCTGCCCCGCCAGCAGCTTGAGCAGGTTGTATTGCAGGTCGTTGGTATCCTGAAACTCGTCGACCAGGATGTGCTTGAAGCGCGCCTGGTAATGCTCGCGCAGCGGCTGGTTGCGTTGCAGCAGCTCGTAGGCGCGCAGCAGCAGTTCGGCAAAATCGACCACGCCTTCGCGCTGGCACTGGTTGTCGTACAGCTCGTACAACTCGACCATCTTGCGTTCGATCGGGTCGTGCGCCTCGACCCGGTTGGCGCGCAGGCCCTGGTCCTTGGCGTTGTTGATGAAATACATCAGGTTCTTGGCCGGATACTTTTCGTCGTCGACATTGTTCGCTTTGAGCAAACGTTTAATCATCGACAACTGATCCTGCGAATCGAGGATCTGGAAGGTTTGCGGCAGCGCGGCATCGCGGTAATGGGTGCGCAGGAAGCGGTTGCACAGGCCGTGGAAGGTGCCGATCCACATACCGCGCGTGCTGACCGGCAGCATGGCCGACAGGCGGGTCAGCATTTCCTTCGCGGCCTTGTTGGTAAACGTCACCGCCATGATCCCGGCCGGCGAGACCTGGCCGGTCTGGATCAGCCAGGCGATGCGGGTCGTCAGCACGCGCGTCTTGCCGGAGCCGGCGCCCGCGAGAATCAGGGCGCTCTGCGGCGGCAGGGTGACGGCGGCGAGTTGTTCGGGATTGAGGTTGTGGAGGAGATTTTGCATACCGTGATTATACCGGCGCGCCGCCGCGCGAACGCGGCGGGTTTGCTGGCGAACGGGCTTCTCAGGCGCCGGCTTCCGGTTTGGCCGCGGTGTCGGTGTCGGCCTCGGCCTTGGCCTGGGCCTTGGCCTCGGCCTTGGCCGCGTCCTTGGCCTGGTCCGGCCCGGCGCGGCGATAGGTCGACACCAGCGCGCTGGTCGGGTCGTTGACCGACAGCACGCCATCGTTGACGCAATACGCCAGCGGCTTGGGCAAGGCAGCCATCAGCAAGTTGACGCACTGCGGCTTGTTCGGATCGGCGGCGGCGATCTTGTAGGGATAGCTGAGCGGCTCGCCCTCGCCACCGGCAAGCGACAGGCTCACAGTTTTGGCATCGATCACCATCACGCCGCCCTTGAAGGTGCGCTCGAGATTGGCAATCTCCTTGGCGCCGCCCTTCATGGCCTTGGCCTGCGCGACCATGGGCGGCAGGTCGATGACCCAGCGCCCCTCGATGTCAAGCGGGGCGGCCCGCGACTGGGCGGCGCACAGCACGGCAAGCGCCGCAAAACCAGCGTGTAGAGCTTTGTTCATGTTTTCCTTTACGGTGAGCCGATGGTGGTAACGCTTCCGATACGAGCCGAAGCGTGATTCTAAACCATTGCACAATAAACATGTAATTAAGTTAACAAGGACAAGCCGGGCCTTGCCCCAAGCGTGTTATTGACGCCGGTGGGTCACGATCAGCGGCGTCGTGGGATCGATGATCGACAGGACCTCGCCGCTGATGCAGAAGCGGATCGGTTGCGGTGCGGGGCCGAGCACGATGCTCACGCAGTTGTCCTTGGCGGAAGCGATCTTGTACTGATAAAGCACCGGGTCGCCGGACAAGCCGATGATCGACATTTTCATGGTGTTGGCATCGATCACCATCAAGCCCCCCGTGTAGGTTTTCTTGATGCTCGCAATCCATTTTTCCGCTTGTTTCATGGTCTTGGCCTGGGCCAGCATCGGCGCGGTGTCGACTACCCAGCGTCCCTTGATGTCCACCGGAGCGGCATGCGCGTGGGCGCAGAACAGGACAGCCATCGCCGCCACGCCTGCGCGTAAAGTTGTTTTCATTGGTTCCCTGGTACGGTTGAATTGAAGAAGGATGCCGGCATCGGCGCCGCCATTCTAAACACTTATTCATTCGACATGCTTGCCAAATTGCCGGCATCGCTTCGACTGTACCTGGAGCCGCTTCGGCTCAGGGCGCGCGCTGCCCGGGCACGGGCCGTGCCAGGCCGCGCGCGACGGCGTCGCGCAGCACCTCGCGCATGACCCGCTCGGCCACCTTGCTGTGCTGGTCCATCTCGCGCCCCAGCACGTTCATCTGTTTGCCCAGCGCGTCCATCGGCTTGCCGGCTTCCTTCATCCGCTCGCCGATGGCGTCGAGCGGCGCGCGCGCCTGCTCGATCCTGCCGTGCTGGCGCTCGAGCTGCGCGTGCTGCACGTCGAGCTGGCGTTCGATGTCGCCCAGCTTGACGTTGAGCTGGTCGCGCTGGCCCGACAACTGCGCCCGCGCGGCGCCGCCGGCGTCGTCGATCCGGCGTTCGAGCTGCACGATCTCGCGCTGCAGGCGCGCCTGCTGGGCCGACAGCGCCGCGACCAGGCCGGCGATGCGCTGCGTCTCGGCATGCTCCGGCTGGCTGGCGCCGGCCTTGCGTTCCATTTCGCGGCCCAGCTGCTCGACCACCTTGCCGTGCTTTTCCATCTCCTTGCCATGGACTTCCATCCGTTCGCCGAGGCGCTTGAGCGGCGCGTAGGCTTCGCTCGCCTTCGCCACCAGGGCCGGGTCCTGCACGACGTAGGCCGTGCCGCCCTGGCGGAACCACAAGAAGTCCCCGGCGACGGCGTGCCTGGCGGCGGCGATGTCGTCGATATCGCGGCTGTCGCCACTTAACATGCCTTTGCGTTCCGGCCCCTGCACCAGCGCATACGACATCTCGCCGGCGCCTTTGGTGATGCTTACGGCTGGGCGCGGCGGCGCCGGCGGCGCGGGCGGCACCGGCGCTACCGGTGCCAGCGCCGCCACCGTCATCGGCGCGGCCGGCATGGCGCCGGCGGCGGGCGGAGCAGGCGGCGCGGGCGGCACCGGCGGCGCGCTGACGGCGCGCGCTGTTTTGGCGGCGGGCAAAGGCACGCTCTGCGCGTTGGCGTAGAACGCGGCGCAGGCGGCCGACAGGCCGAGAATCGGCAGCGCCATCTTCCAGTTCAGTGGTTCGGTATCCGGGCGGACCAGGCGTTTGATGCGGGACATAAGATTTCCTCCGTGAGCCCCATGGGCGAGTTGAGGTGTGGAGAACTGGAACTGGTCCAGTTCGGATAATGCAAGCGCCAGACGCCGCGGTTCGCCGAGCATGCTTGCTGCTAAATCATCCGCAATCTGTTCGCGCTCGATCCGCACCCGGTGCGACAGCCACCACACCGCCGGGTGATAGAACAGCACGATTTCGATCGCGCTCTGGATCAGGTTGACCAGGTAATCGAAGCGCTTGATATGCGCCATTTCGTGGGCCAGCAGGGCTTCGAGCAGGTCGGGCGGCATGCCCGTGACCAGCGACGCCGGCACCAGGATCACCGGGCGCCACCAGCCGGCCGTGACGGGACTGGGCAAGTCATGCACCAGCCCCAGTGCGACCTGGCGCGCCACGCCGAAGCGCAGCGCCAGCCGGTCCACCCGCGCCTGCCAGGCGGCATCGTGCAGGTAGCGGCCCGGCTGGCTGCGGCGCCGCACCCACGCCAGCCCGAGCATCAGGCGCAGCGCCAGCAGGCCGGCGCCGCAGCTCCAGAAAAACATCAGCAACGGCAGGCGCTGCTGCAAGAGCGGTTCCCAGCTGGCCAGCTGCGCGGCCAGCATCGGGGCGCCGGCCGCGCCGGCCGGCATGCCGATCGCGGCCAGCGGCAACATCGTGGTGGCTGCGGCCTGCGCATCGAGCACGCGCTGCACCGTGCCGGCCAGCGGCAAGGCGGCGCACAGCAGCAGCGCGCCGCAGCCGGCGGCGTAGCGCAGCTGCGGACGCGCGCCGCGCAGCAGGCCCATGACCAGCGCGGCCAGGCAGCCGACCAGCACGCCCTGCCACACAAAATCGAGCAGCGCCCAGCCCAGGCTGGGCACGATGACGGCGAGCATGTCGTTCATGGATGGGTTCCTGCGTGCATGGTCTCTCCGTCGTAGGGTGAATGTAGAATAAAATATCTAGATAATTTTGTCTAGAACTATTTTTCTACTTGGCGGCGCGCTGGCGCGGCCTCGCTGAGCATAACTGTAGACGGGAGGGCAAGCGCGTTCCAGCGAGGGGCGATGGGCGGTCGATTTGGAGGAACAGGCGACCGGAATGCGCGACTGGCGCGCGCATCGGATGCAACGCAAGCCGGCAAGCCGGCTTGCAAGGGGCTATGGCAGCAGTGGAAAACCGAGCGCCGGGCCGCCCTCGCCCAGGCGCGCCAGGAAGTGCGCGACGCCGCCCATGCCGACCATCAGGTCGGCGGTCGGCGCCACCGGATCTTCGGCCAGCCACACCAGGCTGCCGTCGGCGCAGCGATGCCCCAGATGCACGATGGTGCCGGCCAGGGTGGCCGCCTTGTCGCGCCAGGCCGGCTCGCCCAGCGTCTGCGCCGCCTCCAGCAAGATCTCGCCGATCCCGGCCAGGCCGTGGCAGATGGTCAGGTTCGGTGCGCGCAGATGGGGATCGACGGCGTCCAGCGCGCGCCGCGCCAGCAGCGCCATGGCGGGGTCCCTGGTATGCCGGTAGGCGCGCAGAAACGTCAGCGCGATGCCCGGCGCGCCGTGGCACCACCAGTTCCACACGGCGCCCTGGCGGTCGCTGTAGTGCCACTGCAGCGCCGCCGTGCCGTCCACCGGCAAGGCATGCCCTTCGAGCCAGCGCAGGCCGCGCGCGGCACTGGCGCCGCTGGTGCGGTCATTGAAGCGGGCGCCATGCTCAAGCAGGAAAAACACCATGCCGGCCACGCCGTGGGCGAAGCCGCTCAGGGTTTCGCCGGACATGCCGGGCACGCCGTCGGGCATGACCCAGGAGCCATCGGGCGCCTGGGTCTCGGCCAGGTAGCGCGCGCAGCGCTGCGCCATGGCCAGCGGCGCGTGCGTGCCCAGGCTGTCGGCGCACATCATGGCGGCCAGGCCCTGGCCCGCCGCGCCGTGCGTGAGGTCGGGCCAGGTGATGGGCGCAGCGAACACGCGCTCGATCAGCTCGCCGATGCGCGGCGTGGCCGGCACCAGTCCGGCGCACACGGCTTCGGCGATGCCAACGGCCACGCCGGCGTCGCCGAAGTGCAGGCCCGGCATGCCGCGGTCGGGCGTGACGGCGTCCGACAGCAGCCAGTCGACCGCCTGTCCGAGCGCAGGCGCGGCGTCGCCGAGCGCGATGCCGGCGCGTTGCAGGCGCGCCAGCGCGTACACCACGCCCGCCACGCCGCGATTGGCGCCGCGCCGCAGTTCGTACGATGAGGCCTGTTCCTGGCCGCCGCCCGCATTCGCGATGCCCGCCGACAGCCACAGTCCCGAGTGCGGGTCGCGAAACGCGTGATGCAGCAGGCCGAGGCCCGCAGCGTGCGCGCAGGCTGCAAAGTCGATGGGCGCGGCCGGCGGCGTGGCGCCGGGCGCGCAGCCTGCGCGCAGGCCGGCCTCGTACGCCGCCAGCTGCTGCCCGATGGCGGCCAGCGCGGGCCGCGCCAGTGGGTCGTCGTCCACCCCGGCCAGCACCACGTCCAGAAGCGCATCGGGCACCGACGCGGCCAGGTGGCGCACGTTGCGCGCGCGCGAGTCGGCGCGCGCGAACAGGGTGCGGCGCGGATCGAGGCCGGTCAGGGCGAACAGGATCAGCGCCGCCACCGCATGGATGTCCTGGGCGAAGGTGGGCGCGGCGCCGGCTTCCTGTTCCGGCGCCATGAAGCCCGGCGTGCCCTTGCCGAACACGGGACTGGGGTCGCCCACATGCTGCGCGATCTCCAGGTCGAGCAGCCAGGTGTTGCCGTCGTCCCCGAGCCAGACGTTCGACACGCTCAGGTCGCGGTGCACGAAGCCGGCGCCGTGCAGCCGCTGCACGGCGCCGGTCAGCTGGCGCAGCGCGCCCAGCAGGCGCAGTTGTCCGGCGCGGCCGGCCGCGCTCCAGGGGCCGCGTTTCAGG
Organism: Massilia mucilaginosa; assembly: GCF_011682145.1. Lineage (GTDB taxonomy): Bacteria > Pseudomonadota > Gammaproteobacteria > Burkholderiales > Burkholderiaceae_D > Telluria_A > Telluria_A mucilaginosa. Next base: position 108,709 of record NZ_WHJH01000002.1, on the reverse strand, counting down.
GTCGCCTGGACCACGCTTTCGAGGTCGGCGCCCGCCAGGTACGCCATCGGCAGATAGCCGTCGCCCTCGACCTCGAAGTACGGATCGCACGCCGGCACCGGCACCAGGCCTTCGAGGCGCGCGTGGATTTCGCCCTGGCGCCGCAGGCGCACCCGGATGTCGCGCCCGTGGATGTCGGACAGGCAGTGCTTGCGCCCTTCCTTGATCACCCGTGCGGCCACGCTGTCCTGCGAGCTGGCCAGGATCGCCAGGTAGACATTGCCCTTGGCATGCTGCTTGATGACGTCCACCAGCACATAGCCGGGGCCGAAGGTGGCGGGACCGCCGGCGCGGCGCGCGGCGGTGGCGGGTACGCCGTCGAACGGGCACGCGGCGAACGACGGCGCCACGAAAGGCTGGGTGTAGGCGTCGGCAATGAGTTCTCCCGCGCCGTCGCGGATGTACAGATGGTGCTGGCCGAGCAGGTCGCGCTCGACGATGGTGTTGAAGCCGCCGTAGCGCGCGTACACCAGGTTCCCGAGCGCCATGTCGGACGTGATCACGGGGCCGTTGAAGCCCCGCGTGGCCGCTACCAGCTGCGCGGCGAGCGCGCTGGCGGCGGCGTCGTCGGCCGGGTAGATGGTGCAGAATTTGCCGACCTGGGTGGCGCCCAGGCCGCCTTCGTTGAGCAGTCCCAGGATGGTGGCGTCCCTGGCGATCTTGAACGGCACCTGGCTGGCGCGCAGGACGGGAAGGATGGCCTCCAGCAGGGCGTGCGCCTCGGCCGGCACGCTCGAGACGTGCAGCTTCCAGCCTTGCACGCGCTCGCTGCGGCCGGCCTTGAGCCAGACGCCGCCGGTCGTGGGCGAGAAGCCCGCTTGACGCAGATGGTCGTGGTAGGTAGTGGTGTCCGGCAGTGCGCTGTCAGGTGATGGATTCATGGCTTGGCTCATTTCCAGACGAAGAAGCGCGATTCGAAGTTGGTGGTGAAGCCGCAGCTGTCGCCGCAGGTATTGCCGCAACTGAACTCGGTGCAGGTGACGTCGCAGGTCGAGCCGCCGCAAGTGACGCCGCCGCAGGTGTACGAGGTGCAGGAACAGGTGTATCGGGGGCCGCAGGCTTGCAGCACGCGGTCGCGCTCCATCAGCGCGCTGGCGTCGGCGATGAAGGCGCGCGGATCGACGGCGCCCATCGCGCGCCGCGTGGCGTCATCGAGGTAGGGCAGCGTGGCCAGCGCGGCGGCCGGGTCGCTGAGGAAGGTCTGAAACAATTCTGCGTTGCCACGCAGCTCGCCGACCAGGCGGGCGAAGGTCGTTCTGTCCATGGCGGACTCCTTGTTCGGGTGGTGCGGGGCCGGGAAGCGACGCGCCGCAGCGGAGCAGCGCGCCGCCTTGCCGCTTAGCGGTTCCAGGCTGCCGGATTGATGACCACATTACCCATGTCGGTAAAGTTGGTGGTGTAGCCGCAGCTTTCGCCGCAGGTGTTGTCGCAGCTGCTAGAACAGGTATTGCCGCAGCGTTGCAATGCGCCGCTCACGCGCGAGAAGTAATCGACGGCGGGCGTGCTGACCGCCATCTCGGCGGTCAGGTTGGTGGTGTAGCCGCAGCTGCCGCCGCAGGTGTTGTCGCAGCTGCTGGAGCAGGTATTTCCGCAAGCGCGCAAGATGCCGACGGCGCGCGCGATCAGGCCAGCCGGATCCTGGCCCACCAGCGCGCCTTTGGCCTGGCGGTCAAGATCGCTTACCTGGGCGATGATGGTTTCCGGCGTAAAGATCAACTGATGGAAAAATGCGGGATCGGCTTTGGCCTTTTCGACCAGGCTCTGGAATACTTTGGGATCCATTTGAAACCTCCACAAGACGAAGCACTACAGGGGGTGCACTTGCAAATTGGCTAAGGACGTACGGCACCCCGGGAAGTTCAATATAGGTCGGCGCGACGGCGCGGTTTTTGATCATGCCCAAACCCGGACTTGCGCACGACGGTGTCCGGCCTGGGCTGCCTTTCAGCGGCGGCGGCAGCTCCGTTAGAATGCCTGCTGGCATACATTTCACTAGGGAGATGAACTTGGACAAGAAGAATTTCTGGAAATTGATCGATGCATCGCGCCTGGCTGCGGACAACGACCCTGAAGCGCAAGTCGACACGCTGGGCGAGCTGCTGTTGCAGCTGGAAGCGGACGAGATCGTCGAATTCGACCGTCTCATGGCCGAGCACGTCAATCGCGCGTATCACTGGGATCTATGGGCGGCGGCCTACATCATCGGCGGCGGCTGCTCGGACGATGGCTTCATGGATTTCACGGGCTGGCTGATCGGCAAAGGCGAACAGGTGTTCGAGACCGCGCTGCGCGATGCGGACAGCCTGGCCGGCGTGGTCGACGAGATCGACGACGAATGCCAGGTCGAGGGAATCCTGTACGCGCCCGGCAAGGCATGGGAGGAAAAAACCGGGCGTCCGGGCGACGACTTCCCGCAGCACACGTATGCGTTCCAGAATGGTCCGCATGGCGAAAGCTGGGACGAAGACGCCGTCGACGCCAGGCTGCCGCGCCTGGCCGCCAGGTTCAACGGCTGATTGACGGCAGGGAGCGCCGGACCCGCGCCGGATCCGGCGCGTTTGCGTTAGTAAAGCACGACCGAGCGGATCGACTCGCCGCTCTTCATCAGGTCGAAGCCTTCGTTGATGCGTTCGAGCGGCAGGCGGTGCGTGATCAGGTCGTCGATATTGAGCTTGCCTTCCATGTACCAGTCGACGATCTTCGGCACGTCGGTGCGCCCGCGCGCGCCGCCGAAGGCGGAGCCTTTCCATACGCGGCCGGTGACCAGCTGGAACGGACGGGTCGAAATCTCCTGCCCCGCCGCCGCCACGCCGATGATGATCGACTGGCCCCAGCCCTTGTGCGACGATTCGAGCGACTGGCGCATGGTGGTCACGTTGCCGATGCACTCGAAACTGTAGTCGGAGCCGCCGTCGGTGAGCCCGATGATCGTGTCGACCACGTTCTCCACCTTGGACGGGTTGATGAAGTGGGTCATGCCGAACTTGCGCGCCATCGCTTCGCGCTCGGGGTTCAGGTCCACGCCGATGATCTTGTCGGCGCCGACCATTTTGGCCGCCTGGATCACGTTCAGGCCGATGCCGCCCAGGCCGAACACCACCACGTTGGCGCCCGCTTCCACCTTGGCGGTAAACAGCACCGCGCCCACGCCGGTGGTCACGCCGCAGCCGATGTAGCAGATCTTGTCGAACGGCGCGTCGGAACGCACCTTGGCCAGCGCGATCTCGGGCACCACGATGTAGTTCGAGAAGGTCGATGTGCCCATGTAGTGGTAAATCGGCTTGCCGTCGATCGAGAAGCGGCTGGTCGCGTCGGGCATCAGCCCGCGGCCCTGGGTCGAGCGGATCGACTGGCACAGATTGGTTTTCTGCGACAGGCAGAATTTGCACTGGCGGCATTCGGGGGTGTACAGCGGGATGACGTGATCGTCCTTGCGCAGGCTGGTCACGCCGGGTCCGACGTCGACCACCACGCCGGCGCCTTCGTGCCCGAGGATGGAGGGGAAGATCCCTTCGGGATCGGCGCCGGAGAGGGTGTAGTAATCGGTGTGGCAAATGCCGGTGGCCTTGATTTCGACCAGTACCTCGCCCGCGCGCGGGCCTTCCAGGTCGACTTCTTCAATCGTCAGCGGCTGGCCCGCCTTCCATGCAATCGCTGCCTTGGTTTTCATGTTGTTCCTGTCCCTCAGATGATCGGATTGCGCCGCAAGGGCGCAGTTTCGCCATCATATCAAGCCAGGGACAAGCGTGCATATTTGCGCGTCAGGCCACCGTCAGCGCATGCTGCTCCCACAGCGCATGCAGCTGCCCGGTCAGGCGCAGCGGCATCAGGGGTTTGGGAATGACCCCGATCGCGCCCACCTCGGCATAGCGCGCAATGTCGGCCTCCGCCGTCAACCCGGTCACGAACAGCGCCGGCGTGTGGGCCAGGTGCGGTATCCGGCGCAGCATGGCCAGGGTCGCCAGGCCGTCCAGTTCCGGCATCATCACGTCCAGCAAAATCAGGTCGGGCTTGAAATGCATCGCGGCCAGCAGCGCTTCGCGCCCCGAACCGCAGTCGCGCACGTCGAATTTGCCGATCACTTCCAGCACCAGCTTGGCCGTGGTGCGCACGTGCAGGTCGTCTTCGACGTACAGGATCGATTTCAGGCTGTGGTTCGTGTCGGTGTGCATGGCTAGTCCCCCGCCGCCACGCACGGTGCAATCCCGAGCATGGACGAAATGGTGCTCCACAGCTGGCGCGGCGAGGTCCACGGCTTGGGCAAAAAGGCGCGCACCGGGTCGCGCGCGTCGGGCAGGCGCGCCGAGTACACCAGCAGGGGCGTGGTCAACAGCTCGGGCATGAGCGCGCGGCCGTCGCCGTCGGACAGGCCGGGGTCGAGCACCACCAGCGAAAACAGCTGGGTAGCGAGCACGCGGCGCGCTTCGGCGATGGTGGCCACGTGGGTCACGTTCGCTTCCGGCATCAAGAGGGTGGACAGCACCAGTGCGGTCTTTTCGTCGCTGTCGATGTGCAGCACGCGCGGCGCGTTGCGGGCAGCGCCGGCGCCGTCGCCGTGGTCGTCGGCGCGCGGCCGGGCCGTGAGCACCAGCGCCGCATCCATCATGGGCGCGCTCAGGCGCGGTGCGTCGGCATCGATGCCGATGAAGGTCGGGCCGGTCGGCCAGCGCCGCGGGGTGTGGGAAAACAGGGTGCGGCGCTCTTTGGCGACGAATTGCGCGGGAGCGGCGGAAACGCAGAGTTTGTAGTTAGCGGTCGCTTTCATGGCGACATCCTTTCTGAACCGGTTCGATCGATATCCGGACGTGGCGGCGCAACAACGCACAGGGCAAAGGCGCAACGACATCAGGGGAACAATCGGCGGAGCTGGGCCGAAAACATCTATCGGCCGCAGGGGAAAGGCGGCGCTGAAAAAGGGGCGGACGCGAGCGGGTCAGGGCTCAATCACGCAAGAAACTGTGTGAACAAACTGCAATTCACGCGTTTAGTGTAGCAAATATTTGCTCTACGGGAACAGTTCACGAGAAATTTTTATTGGAAAGCGTCCGCAATGCGCAACGCCTTCATGCGCAATCACTTGGCCTTGAGACGATTGGCAAATCCGGAGTGCAAACTGTTCAATGTTTCTTCAGCGGCAAGCAGCTGGTCGGCCACTTCGTTGATCTTGCGCCGGCTTGAACGCGCATGGTCGCGCAGCACTTCGAAGGCGGTGTTGCGGTCGGTCTGGAACTTGCCCATCAGCAGGCCCACGGCCAGGCTGGTCTCGCGCCCGGCGGCCAGCGCCGCGTTCAGGTTCAATTCGGTGCGGCGCAGCTCGCGGATATCGTCGGCGCGCGCCAGACCGGCTTCGAAGGCCGGCATCAGGCGCTCGGCGTCGACCGGCTTGACCAGGTAGCCCAGCGCGCCATAGGCGGCGGCCTGCCTGGTCGATTCGCTGTCGCCGATGGCCGACAGGAACATGAACGGCACCGTGGTGTGGGTCTTGAGGTGGTGCGCCAGTTCCAGCCCGCTCATGCCGGGCATGGTGATGTCGAGCAGGGCCATGTCGGGCTCGCCGGCGGCGATCTGCTGCAGCGCTTCTTCGCCGGACGATGCGGTCACGGTGTCGTAACCGGCGTGGCCGATGACTTCATTGAGAAACTGCAGGAGCAGCGGGTCGTCGTCGACGATGAGGATGCGACGTTTCGCGACAGGGGCGGAATTTGGCACGGCAGTCCTTTTACGCTGGGAAGAAGTGTAAAAAGATTATACGGCCCCGGTCACGTTCGCGCACGCTTTCCGCTGCGCGCCGAACAAGGCATCGAACGCGCGCGCGCTGGCCGTGGGATCAAGGCTGGCATACACCGAGGTGATCGCCGCGACCATGTCGGCGCCGCGATCGACCAGCGGCGCCGCGTTCTCGGGCGTCATGCCGCCGATGACCACCAGCGGCAGCGCGAGCTGGCTGCGCGCCTCCAGCAAGATATCGGGCTCGGTGGTGAAGCTGTAGCGCTTGACCGGGGACGGATAGAAGCCGCCGAAGGCGGCGTAGGTGGCGCCATCGCGTTCGGCCGCGCGCGCCAGGGCCAGGTCGCCGTAGCAGGAGGCGCCGACGATCTTGTTCGGCCCCAGCACGGCGCGCACCTTCGCCACGCTGGCGTCCGTGCCGCCCACGTGCACGCCGTCGGCGCCGAGCGTCAGGCACAGCTCAAGATGGTCGTTGATCACCAGCGGCCGGCCGTAGCGGCGGCACAGGGCCAGCAGCGCCGCGCCCTGGCGCCGGCGCAGATCCGGGCTGGCGTCCTTGTGGCGGTACTGGACCAGCGCCACCCCGCCATCGAGGGCGGCGCGGGTGCAGTCGAGCAGTCTTTCGGTATCGTCCCAGTTGGGGGTGACCAGGTAAAGTCCGCGCATGGGGAGTGTCGCTTTCAGTGTCATAGTAAGGAAGGTAAGCGCTGTGGAATGCGCTGCCCGGCGCCGATCGGGAACGATTGGGCCAGGCTTTGATGGGTATAGGACTGGCCGCGTTCGAGGGCGTCCTGCATCGATTCGCCCAGCGCGAGACGGGCGGCAATCGCCGCGGCCAGGGTGCAGCCGCTGCCGTGGAACTCGCCGGGCAGGCGCGGCCAGCGCCACTCCTGTTGGTGATCCCCAGCGCGCCAGCGGTTGACCACCTCCGGCCCGTCGCCATGGCCGCCGGTGACCAGCACGTGCGGGCACGCGAGCGGGCCGAGGGCGGCCGCTTCGCGCAGGTTCGGCACCACCAGGGTGGCCACGGCCAGCAAAGGCGCAAGGGCCGCCAGCGCGTCGCCGCGCGAAAGCAGATCGCCATGGCCGCTGGCCAGCACCGGGTCGAGCACCACCTGCAAGGCGGGATCGCGCCGGCGCAGCTGATTGACCAGCGCGGCGATCGCTTCGGCGTTGGCGCGGTTGCCGGGGATGCCGAGTTTGACGGCGCCAATCTGCACGCTGTCGATCAGCGCCTGCGCCTGGCGCGCCAGCAGGCCGGGGTCGACCGGTACGACCTCGTACACCCGGTTATGGTCCTGCACCGTCAGCGCGGTGACCACTGGCAGCGCGTGCGCACCCTGCGCCGCGATCGCGCTCAGGTCGGCCGCGATGCCGGCGCCGCCCGACGGATCGAGACCGGCGAACACCAGCACCAGCGGCATGGATGCGCTTGCCCCTGTCACGCGACTTTGCCGGTCACGGGCGACGACGGCACGGCGGCGAAGCGCTTGGGCATGCGCCCGGCCAAAAAGGCTTCACGCCCGGCCCGCACCGCCAGGCGCATGGCGCCGGCCATGCGCACCGGATCGCGCGCGCCGGCAATGGCGCTGTTCATCAACACGCCGTCGCAACCGAGTTCCATGGCAATCGCCGCGTCCGACGCGGTGCCCACGCCGGCGTCGACCAGCACCGGCACCTTGGCCTGCTCGATGATCAGCTGCAGGTTCCAGGGGTTGAGGATGCCCATGCCCGAGCCGATCAGGGACGCGAGCGGCATCACCGCCACGCAGCCGATTTCTTCGAGCAGGCGCGCCTGGATCGGATCGTCGCTGCAGTAGACCATGACGTCGAAGCCGTCCTTGACCAGCGCTTCGGCCGCGACCAGGGTTTCGGGCATGTGCGGGAACAGGGTTTTTTCGTCGCCCAGCACTTCGAGCTTGACCAGATTGCGCCCGCCCAGCAGCTCGCGCGCCATCTGCAAGGTGTAGACCGCATCCCTGGCGTTGTAGCAGCCGGCCGTGTTGGGCAGGATGGTGTACTGGTCGGGCGGCAGCACGTCCAGCAGATTGGGCGCGTTGCGGTCCTGGCCGATGTTCACGCGGCGGATCGCCACGGTAATGATTTCGGCCTGCGCGGCATCGGTCGCCTCGCGGGTTTGCGCCAGGTCGCGGTACTTGCCGCTGCCGACCAGCAGGCGCGAATTGTAGGTCTTGCCTGCGATGGTCAGCAGGTCCTGCTTGTTCTCGTTCATGTTCATTGTGGATTCCTTTTGTCAGCCGCCGCCGATGGCGCGCACGATCTCGATTTTGTCTTGCGCCAGCACGGCGCGTTGCGGCCATTGCTGGCGCGGCACCACCTGGCGGTTGACCGCCAGCGCCATGGCCTGCCCGGGCGGCAGGCCAAGTTCCTCGACCAGGTCGAGCAGGGAGGCGCCCGGCGCCACGCGCCGCGCCTCGCCGTTGACTTCGATCTCGATCTCGATCACGGTCACACCTTTTTATAGAGCTCACCGCCCTGGCGCACGAATTCGATGGCTTTCACTTCCATCCCCTGGCGCAGCGCGCTTTGCTCGCTCACGTTCATGGTGGCGGCGTAGTCGCGAACTTCCTGGGTGATCTTCATCGAGCAAAAGTGCGGACCGCACATCGAGCAGAAATGCGCCACCTTGGCCGAATCCTTCGGTAAGGTCTCGTCGTGGAATTCGCGCGCCTTGTCCGGGTCCAGGCCCAGGTTGAACTGGTCGTCCCAGCGGAATTCGAAGCGCGCTTTCGACAGCGCGTTGTCGCGGATCTGCGCACCCGGATGGCCCTTGGCCAGGTCGGCCGCGTGGGCCGCGATCTTGTAGGTGATGATGCCGTCCTTGACGTCGTCCTTGTTCGGCAGGCCCAGATGCTCTTTCGGGGTGACGTAGCACAGCATGGCGGTGCCGTACCAGCCGATCATGGCCGCGCCGATGCCGGAGGTGATGTGGTCGTAGCCGGGGGCGATATCGGTCGTCAGCGGTCCCAGGGTATAGAACGGCGCTTCGCCGCACTGGTCCAGCTGCAGGTCCATGTTCTCTTTGATCAGCTGCATCGGCACGTGGCCCGGGCCTTCGATCATGACCTGCACGTCGTGCTTCCAGGCGACCTGGGTCAGCTCGCCCAGGGTTTTCAGTTCGGCCAGTTGCGCTTCGTCGTTGGCGTCGTAGATCGAGCCCGGACGCAGGCCGTCGCCGAGGCTGAACGAGACGTCGTAGGCTTTCATGATGGCGCAGATGTCTTCGAAGTGGGTGTACAGGAACGATTCCTTGTGATGCGCGAGGCACCACTTGGCCATGATCGAGCCGCCGCGCGAGACGATGCCGGTCAGGCGCGAGGCGGTCATCGGCACGTAGCGCAGCAGCACGCCGGCGTGGATGGTGAAGTAGTCGACGCCTTGCTCGGCCTGTTCGATCAGGGTGTCGCGGAAGATCTCCCAGGTCAGGTCTTCGGCCTTGCCGTTGACCTTTTCCAGCGCCTGGTAAATCGGCACGGTGCCGATCGGGACCGGGCTGTTACGGATGATCCATTCGCGCGTTTCGTGAATGTGCTTGCCGGTCGACAGATCCATGACGTTGTCGGCGCCCCAGCGGATCGCCCAGGTCATTTTTTCGACTTCCTCGCCGATCGACGAGGTCACGGCCGAATTGCCGATGTTGGCGTTGATCTTGACCAGGAAATTGCGGCCGATGATCATCGGCTCGACTTCCGGGTGGTTGATGTTGGCCGGGATGATGGCGCGGCCGCGGGCGATTTCTTCGCGCACGAATTCGGCGGTGATGGTGTCGGGGATGGACGCGCCGAACGACTGGCCCGGATGCTGGCGTCCCAGCAGCTGCGCGCTGCGCTTGCCCATCGGGCCGGACGCTTCAAGCTCTTGCAGGTATTCCTGGCGGCGCAAGTTTTCGCGGATCGCCACGTATTCCATTTCGGGCGTGATGATGCCGCGCCGCGCGTAGTGCATCTGCGTCACGTTGGCGCCTTCGAGCGCGCGGCGCGGGGTGCGCTGCAGCTGGAAGCGCAGCGCGGCCAGGGCCGGATCGTCCAGGCGCGCCTGGCCGTAGGCGGAGCTGGGGCCGGCCAGTTGTTCAGTGTCGCCGCGTTCCAGGATCCACGGCAGGCGCGGCGTGCCCAGGCCCGAGCGGATGTCGATGGTCGCTTCCGGATCGGTGTACGGGCCGGAGGTGTCATATATATACACGGGCGGATTCGGTTCGGCGCCGAAGGAGGCGGCGGTGTCGGACTGGCTGACGGCGCGCATCGGCACGCGCAGGTCGGCGCGGCTGCCCTGGGCATAGACTTTACGCGAATTGGGAAAAGGCGCGATCGCCGCTTCATCCACCGTAGCGGTGGCGGAATCGAATTTGAGGGGGGCTTTCAGCGGTGCGTTCATGTGGCTCCATTGCGTGCAGGAGCCAGCAAAGGAGTCGGAGTCCGGGATTGCGGCCGTGACGGCGCACCCATGGAACTGCCTGGCTTCCCTTCGCTGGCATTATCCAGATCAGGTTCAGAGGGTGTTTCTCACCCGCGCCTCGCATATGCGATTTGCAGGACCCCTAGCGTGTGCCGCCTTGCGGCAGCGAGCGCAATTATACCCCCTGATAGGCCCGACAACATGGCTTTTTCGGCACGCCAGGGCGTGGCTTGCCTGCCATGATTGCCGTTGCGGCCAGACTGTTGCAATGGGAAGCGCAAAACAATATCACCAATTCTCACATGCCGCAGTGAGCGCACGGCGAAAATTGTAGTTTCCCAGAGAAAACAACGTTTATCTCAAGAGTACAAGTATCTCGGTTGATTCCTCCAGTCGTTCCCCAATACACTGGATTTCTGGTCCGCAGGGCGAGTCGTTCTGCAATGCCTGCGGCAACCTTGAAACGATCCTTCCGGAGAACTGCCATGATGCACACCGAGCCTGAAATGTCCCCAATCGCCAGCGCGGTCAAACTGTTATTGGCCGCTGTTGCCATCGGCGTCGTCACGCATGCCTCGGCGGCGGCGGATACCACGCGCGTGATCGTGGCCTTCAAACCCGGCAAGGCGGCCATCGTCAAGGCGGCGGTATCCGGCGCGCACGGCGCGGTCAAGCACGAGATCCACGGCATGAATGCGATGGCGATCGAGGTGCCGGCCCAGGCCCTGCAAGGTTTGCTGCGCAATCCGAACGTGGAATACATCGAGGAAGACGTGGTGCGCAAGGCCTTCGCCCTGACCTCGGCGTCGACCGGCACGCCGTACGCCACCGGCCAGCTGGTCCCGTACGGGATCAAGATGGTGCAGGCCGACCTGCTGCCGGATGCGAATGCCGCCAACCGCAAGGTGTGCATCATCGATTCCGGCTACGAGCGCGCGCATGAAGACCTGGGCGCCAACAGCGTCGCCGGCGAGTACGACGCCGGTACCGGCAACTGGTACACCGACGAAAACCACCACGGCACGCACGTCGCGGGCACCATTGCGGCGATCAACAACAGCGGCACCGGCGTGGTCGGCGTGACCGCCAACCGCCTCTTGAAACTGCACATCGTGAAGGTGTTCGGCGCCGCTGGCTGGGCCTATTCCTCGACCCTGGCGACGGCCGCCAACAAGTGCGGCGGCGCCGGCGCGAACGTGATCAGCATGTCGCTCGGCGGCGCGCGCGCCAGCAAGACCGAGCAGCGCGCTTTCGACGCGCTGGCCGCCAAAGGTGTCTTGAGCATCGCCGCCGCCGGCAACGATGGCAACACGGTGGTGTCGTACCCGGCCGGCTACGCCAGCGTGATGATGGTCGGCGCGCTGGACGAGAACAAGGCCTGGGCCAGCTTCTCGCAGTACAACAGCAAGGTCGAAATCGCCGCTCCCGGCGTGGGCGTGCTCTCGACCGTGCCGATGAACAGCGGCAGGACGCCGGCCCTGACGGTGGGCGCCACCGTGTACGCGCCGGGCTCCATGGACGGTTCCCCGGTCAGGACTGCCACCGCGCCGCTGGCCGACTTCGGCCTGGGCGACAAGACCAATGCCGCCGTCTCGGGCAAGGTGTGCCTGATCGCGCGCGGCAGCATCGATTTCGCCACCAAGGTTGCCAACTGCCAGAACAGCGGCGGCGTGGGCGCGGTGGTGTACAACAATGTCGCCGGTGCGTTTAGCGGCACGGTCGGCACGGCCACCTTGATTCCGTCGGTATCGGCATCAAGCACCCAGGGCGCGCAGCTGAAAACACAGTTGGGCCAGAGCGCCACGGTGGCGGTCACGCCGGCCAGCTACGCCTACTTCGACGGCACCTCGATGGCGACGCCGCACGTGTCGGCGGTGGCGGCGCTGGTGTGGAGCTACTTCCCGACCTGCAGCGGAACGCAAATCCGCAACTCGCTCGGCAGGAGCGCGCTCGACCTGGGCACGGCGGGACGCGACACCAAGTTCGGTTTTGGCCTGGTGCAGGCAAAAGCCGCCTACGACCGCATCAAGTTACTGGGTTGCGGAAGCTGATCTGACGCAGGACCGTGCAGAGATGGTACGCTGATAAACTTTTGGGGACCTCGAAAAACCTACTGCGCGGCGTCATTTTCGCACTGCGATGCTCACCGTACCTTCGTACGGTTGCGCTTCTCGTACGAAACTGACACCGCTCGCTACGGTTTTTCGAGGCCCCCGCTTGTTTATCCGGGGCGCGCCGCGCCCCTTCCCATCTCAGGCACGTATGACCAAAAAGATTTTGCTGTTAAGCGTTTCCGCCGGCGCCGGCCATATGCGCGCGGCCGAGGCGATTCGCGCCGCCGCCAACGCGGCGCCGGGCGACGTCGAAGCGACCCACCTGGACGTGATGGACTACGTCCCTTCCGCCTTTCGCAAGATGTACACCGAGTTTTACCTCAAGCTGGTGAACAAGGCGCCGGCGCTGTGGGGCTACCTGTACCAGGCCAGCAACGACGCCCGCCCGGACAGCACCATGCAGCAGCTGCGGCGCGGCCTCGAACGCCTCAATACGCGCGCGCTGATGAGCGCCATCGACGAGGCGCAGCCGGACGCCATCGTCTGCACCCACTTCCTGCCGGCCGAAATCCTGGCGCGCGCGATCCGCAAGCGCGGCTTCACCACCCCGGTGTGGGTGCAGGTGACCGACTTCGACCTGCACCGCATGTGGGTGCACGAGAACATGGCCGGCTACTTCGCCGGCAACGAAGAAGTCGCCTACCGCATGCGGCGCTGCGGCATTGCGCCCGAACGCATCCACGTGACCGGCATTCCGATCATGCCGGCCTTCGGCCAGACGTTAGAACGCGCCGCCTGCGCGCGCGAGTTCGGACTCGATCCGACAAGCACCACCTTCCTGCTGATGGGCGGCGGTGCCGGCCTGGGCAGCCTGGAGACGGTGGCCGAACGCCTGCTGGCCCTGGAGGGCAGCTTCCAGCTGATCGTTTTGGCCGGCAAGAACGCCAAGGCGCTGGCCGCGCTCAAGCTTTTGGAAGCGCGCTTTCCGGGACGCTTGCTGGCGCAGGGATTTACCGACAAGGTGGAACGCCTGATGGCGTGCGCGGACCTGGTCATCACCAAGCCGGGCGGGCTGACAAGTTCGGAATGCCTGGCCATGGGCCTGCCGATGATCGTCAATTCGCCGATTCCGGGGCAGGAAGAGCGCAACGCCGATTACCTGCTCGAACAGGGCGTCGCGCTCAAGGCGGTCGACGGCCCGACCCTGGAATACCGCATCGCGCACCTGCTGGCGCATCCCGGCCAACTGGCGGCCATGAGCGCGCGCGCACGTACCCTGGGCCGCGCGCATGCCGCCGGCGAGGTGCTCGGCCATGTACTGGGCACGCCGCTCCGCACGCCCTCCAATTGATGACATTGAAAAAAGCACGATGACCAAACACTTATTCGCCGCAACCCTGTTCAGCACCTGCGCCGGCGCGTTGGCCGACACCGGCATCGACACCGCCAAACTCACCGAAACCGGCGTCGCCCTGGCCGACGTCAGCAAGGCCGGACAGCCCGGCAAGGCCTTCATGGCCGCCACCATCATCAACGCCCCGGTGCCCAAACTGTGCGCGATGATCCAGGATTACGCCGCCTACCCGTCGTTCATGCCGAACGTGGACAAGGTGGCGGTGGTGCGCAAGGACGACGCGGCGCAGGTCGACATGACGCTCAAGCTGCCGCTCGGGAAGGTGAAAAAATACCGCCTGCGCATGGAGCCGAAGGTGTCGGCCGCGCAGTGCCAGCTGAGCTGGAAAATGCTGCCCTGGCCGGGCGTGAAGGAAGAGGAAGCGATTGCCGACACCACCGGCTACTGGCTGCTGGCGCCGCACGCGCCTGACAAGAACAAGACCGTGGTCAAGTACATGGTCTACACCGATCCGGGGCCGGTGCCGGTGGGATTGGGCTGGATCGTCGACAGCATGAGCCGCGGAAGCATGCCCAAGACACTGGAAGCGCTGCGCCAGCGCGCCGCCGCCCAATAGCTGCCCATCCCGGCTGCGCCCCGTCCTCCTCTATAATGAACGTTTTCGCAAAAATACACGACAAACCATGGAATTAGACAAATCTTTCGAGCCCGCCGATATTGAACGCTACTGGCGCGCGGAGTGGGAAAAACGCGGCTACTTCGCCGCGACCACCGACGCCGACAAGCCGTCGTTTTGCATCCAGCTGCCGCCGCCGAACGTCACCGGCACCCTGCACATGGGCCATGCGTTCAACCAGACCATCATGGATGGCCTGACCCGCTACTACCGCATGCGCGGCTTTAACACCGCCTGGGTTCCGGGCACCGACCATGCCGGCATCGCCACCCAGATCGTGGTGGAGCGCCAGCTCGACGCGCAGAAAGTCTCGCGCCACGACCTGGGCCGCGAGAAGTTCGTCGCCAAAGTCTGGGAATGGAAAGAAAAGTCGGGCAACATCATCACCGGCCAGATGCGCCGCATGGGCACCTCGCCCGACTGGGCGCGCGAATACTTCACCATGGACGAACCGCGCTCGAAAGTCGTGACCGACGTGTTCGTGCGCCTGTTCGAGCAGGGCCTGATCTACCGCGGCAAGCGCCTGGTGAACTGGGACCCCAAGCTGGGCACGGCCGTATCCGACCTGGAAGTGGTGTCGGAAGAAGAAGACGGCTCGATGTGGTACATCCGCTATCCGTTCGTGGACGGCAGCGGCCATCTGACGGTGGCCACCACGCGTCCTGAAACGCTGCTCGGCGACGTCGCCGTGGCGGTCGATCCGACCGACGAGCGTTACGAAGCGATGGTCGGCAAGATGCTCAAGCTGCCGCTGACCGAGCGCGAAATCCCGATCATCGCCGACGAATACGTCGACAAGGCCTTCGGCACCGGCTGCGTGAAGATCACCCCTGCGCACGACCTGAACGACTACGCCGTCGGCCAGCGCCACAAGCTGCCGATGATCTGCGTGATGACGCTCGACGCCAAAATGAACGAGGAAGCACCGCAAGCCTACCGTGGCCTGGACCGCTTTGTCGCGCGCAAAAAAATCGTGGCCGACCTCGATGCGCAAGGCCTGCTGCAGGAAGTCAAGCCGCACAAGCTGATGGTGCCGCGCGGCGACCGCACCGGTGTCGTGATCGAGCCGATGCTGACCGACCAGTGGTTCGTGGCGATGACCAAGCCGGCGCCGGAAGGCACTTTCTTCCCGGGTAAATCGATCGCCGAAGTGGCGCTCGACAAAGTCGCCAGCGGCGAAATCAAGTTCGTACCCGAGAACTGGAACACCACCTACAACCAGTGGCTCAACAACATCCAGGACTGGTGCATTTCGCGCCAGCTGTGGTGGGGCCACCAGATCCCGGCATGGTACGACGATGCCGGCAATATCTTTGTCGCCAAGACCGAAGAAGAAGCCAAGGCCAAGGCGCTGGCGGCCGGCGTGACGGCGCCGCTGCGCCGCGACGACGACGTGCTCGATACCTGGTTCTCGTCGGCGCTGGTGCCCTTCTCCACCATGGGCTGGCCGCAAGAGACGGTCGACCTCAAGACCTTCCTGCCGTCGTCGGTGCTGGTGACGGGCTTCGACATCATCTTCTTCTGGGTGGCGCGCATGGTCATGATGACCGCGCACTTCACCGGCAAGGTGCCGTTCGAGACCGTGTACGTGCATGGCCTGGTGCGCGATTCGAGCGGGCAGAAGATGTCCAAGTCGAAGGGCAATACGCTCGACCCGATCGACCTGATCGACGGTATCGACGTGGAAGCGCTGGTCGAAAAGCGCACCACCGGCTTGATGAACCCGCGCGACGCCGAAAAGATCGCCAAGGCCACGCGCAAGGAATTCCCGGCGGGGATTGCAGCCTACGGCACCGATGCTGTGCGCTTCACCATGGCCAGCTACGCTTCGCTGGGCCGCAACATCAACTTCGACCTGGGCCGCGCCGAGGGCTACCGCAACTTCAACAACAAGCTGTGGAACGCCACCCGCTTCGTGCTGATGAACACCCAGGAGAAGGATTGCGGCGTGCCGGCCGATACCGACCTGTCGCAGGGCGACCGCTGGATTTTGTCGACCATGCAGCGCGCCGAGATGGAAGTGGCCAAGGGCTTCGACGACTACCGCTTCGATAACATCGCCTCGGCCATCCACAAGTTCGTGTGGTACGACTACTGCGACTGGTACCTCGAAATGGCCAAGGTCCAGATCCAGCACGGCACCGAAGGCCAGCAGCGCGCTACCCGCAACACCTTGCTGCGCGTGCTGGAAGTGATCCTGCGCCTGGCGCATCCGATCATTCCGTTCGTGACCGAAACGCTGTGGCAGACCGTCGCGCCGCTGGCCGGCAAAACGCTCAACCCGGCGGGCGACTCGATCATGGTGCAGCCGTACCCGGAAGCCAATCCGGCGCTCATCGACGAGCGCGCGGAAGAGTGGATGGTCCAGCTCAAGGCGCTGACCGACGGCACCCGTACCCTGCGCGGCGAAATGAAGCTGCCGGAGTCGATGCGCGTGCCGCTGATCGTCGAAGCGGCAGATAGCGCCGACCGGGCGCGCCTGGAAAGCTATGCGGCTTACGTGCAGACCCTGGGCAAGCTGTCGGAAGTGAACATCGTCGACACCTTGCCGGAATCGCCGGCGGCGGTGGCGGTGGTGGGCGCGACCAAGCTGATGCTGAAGGTGGAGATCGATGTCGCCGCCGAGCGTGAGCGCATGTCGAAGGAAATCGCGCGCATCGAAGGCGAAATCGCCAAGGTGAACGGCAAGCTGGGTAACGAAAGCTTCGTGGCGCGCGCGCCCGAGGCGGTTGTTGCGCAGGAAAAAGAGCGCCTGGTGGCGTTCTCGGCCACCATCGAGAAGCTGCGCGAGCAGCTGGCCAAGCTGCCGACAGCGTAAGCTGTCGCAACGGTACAGCGCGCTTTTGATTCCAGCAGGAAGAAAAGGCGCGCTGTACGTACCAGAAAAAATGTCAAGTTGAAAATAGAGACTGTCTTATTCAGTTAACATTTGACAATATTTTTCCGATAAGAACTTAAATTTTCTCTATACTATCGTTCTTTGGTGAGTCGGATCCAGTCCCGCTATTGGTTCTCCGATTAACACCTGCGATGTCCCTGATTTGTTCCCGTTGATCGATGCCTGCCATCGACAGCCACCCTGTTACCCGTTTCCGTGCGCCTGCACAGATCCGGCGTTCCCAGCGCGCATAACAACATCATTCACCGGTTGACGCCGGCACGCAGACAAGCAACTTGTGCAAGAGCGCGGCATGGCCGTATGGGATACCCATCGGCTGGCGCGAGCACGACGAATTTTTGAAGAGGAATTACATGAAACAATCAGCTTATGCCATCGCCCTGTCCAGCGTCCTGATCACCGGTTGCGGCGGCGGATCGTCCGATCATTCGACCGCACCGGCCATGGCGCCGGCGGCGCCGGTGGTCGTGGTCCCGGCGCCTGCGCCTGCGCCGGCTCCCGTGGTGACGCTGGAGCCGGTCGTCGTCGCGCCCGCACCGGTGGTCATCCCGGAACCGATGCCGGTCCCTGCTCCTGTACCAGCACCGACGCCCGCTCCTGTGCCTGTGCCCGCTCCTGTGCCCGTGCCTGTGCAGGTACCAGCGCCCTCCCCTGCACCGGCGCCAGCGCCAGCGCCAGCGCCAGTTTCCACCACATCGACGTCCGCCTCGGCCTCCTTCGCCGACTGCTTCCAAGTAACACCGGGCACGCAATACACAACGTCGAATACCTACACCCATGTGGTTGTCAAAGAGATGTTCGAGGGTGTCATGGCCTACGGCATCATGGAACTGCGCGATAACGGCGCGCGCCGTGGCGGCCCCTACTTCGTAACGGACAACAATGCCTACCGGATGGTGGGCGTGGGCCAATACGATACGAGCGGCGTCCAGAAGGGCAAGGACGTGTTTTCCAAGGAAGCGTCATTCCCGCTGACGATGGTGCCGGGCCAGACGGCCATGGCCAACTTCACCAGCACGAGCACCAGCTGGCGCCTGGAATTCGACAAGTCCGGTGCAGCGAGCACGGTGACCAGCACCGACGTCGCAACGCTGTCCGATGAATTGACATTCGTCGGCTTCGACACGATTACGCTCGCTGGCCGCACGTTCGCAAACGCGTGCAAGATAGCCTCGCCAGGCTCGGTTGCAGGCCAGATATCGATGGCATGGCGCGCGAAAGGCTTTGGCTGGATCCGCACCGAAGAGCAAACCGTCCAGGGCGCGCTGGTGCCCGGCACGCGCGTCGAGATCGTCAAGATCATCGCGGCGCCCTGATTTCACTGACGCCTGCCCCACCCGGGCGCAGGCGTCGGCGTGCATCGCTTTTCCTCCCGTCCCGGTAAAGCTCACACAACCTGATACAAAGTTGTGGAGTCACTGCAAAGCCAGTTTGCTACACTAGCAACGCTGGACAAACCAACAATACTGGAGACACCATGAAAGCACTGACAACAGCCACCCTGATCGCCGCCATGCTGGCCATGACGCCGGCAATGGCGCAGGAAACAGCGTCCCCGGTCGGCCTGTGGAAGAACATCGATGACGTGACCGGCAAGCCGAAGGCGCTGATCCGCATCAGCGAGAACAACGGCGAGATCCAGGGCAAACTGGAAAAACTGTTCCGCCCCGAAGGCACCGAGCAGAATCCCAAGTGCAACAAGTGCGAAGGCGTCAACAAGGACCAGCCGATCCTCGGCATGACCTTCATGAGCGGCCTGAAAAAAGAAGGCGACGAATACACCGGCGGCCAGATCCTCGACCCGGACAACGGCAAAGTCTACAAGAGCAAGCTGAAAGTCGTCGAAGGCGGCAAGAAGCTCAACGTGCGCGGCTACGTCGGCATGCCGATGTTCGGCCGCTCCCAGGTCTGGGTGCGCGAAGAGTAAGCCCCTCCCGCGCGTCCTGCGCATTCTGTACGATGGCGGTCAAGATTGTTGCTGATCGCCAAGCGCTCCTCTGATATTATTCAAAGCATAAGGTTGCCATCGCATACATGGCAGCCTTTATCACGTTAACTCACTATTGGACCTGGACATGATCATCGACCATCTTGGCTTTAAGGTAAGTAACTATGAGGAGAGCAAAGCCTTCTTCGGCAAGGCGCTGGCGCCGCTCGGCATTTCCTTGATCACCGAAGTCAAAGGCTGGGCGGGGCTGGGCAAGAACGGCAAGCCGGAATTCTGGTTCGGCCAGGGCGGACCGGCGCTGGGCGGTCCGGCCCGGTGCCAGATGCATGTGGCCTTCGCGGCCGAGAGCCGCGAACAGGTGCGCCAGTTCCACGCCGCCGCGCTCGAAGCGGGCGCCAGCGATAACGGCGCGCCGGGCATCCGCGCACACTATCATCCGGACTACTACGGCGCCTTTGTCATCGGACCCGATGGCCACAATATCGAAGCGGTGTGCCACACGCCTGAAGCCTGACGCGCAGTCCCGCCGATGTCGCGCATGAGAAGACGTGTCCCCGTGCCGCAGCGCGAGCGCGACATCGCCCGCCTGCGCGGCAAGCTAGAACGCGACAGCTATCCGCGCTTGCAGATGCTGCTGCTGGTCACGCTGACCGGCGCGGCGGGCTTTCTGGCTTCATTTTTGCTGCTGCTGGCCGGACTGCGTGCCATGTGGCTGCGCTACCCGGCATCGATCGCCATTGCGTATGCGGTCTTCCTGATGCTGCTGTGGATCTGGCTGCGCTGGCGCGGCGACGAGGGTGGCGATGCATCTGTCGACCTGAGCCCGTCCGGGCGCGGCTCGGGCGACTCCTACTGCGGCAACGGCGGCAGCTTCGACGGCGGCGGCGCGAGCGGCAATTACGAGCCGTCCGGTAACGGCTTGTTCGACAGTGTCGGCGACGGCGCGCTCGACGCGGTCGGCAGCGCGGAAGACCTGCTCATTCCACTTGCGCTGCTGGCGGCGATTTGCGCCGCCAGCAGCGCCGCCGTTTTCATGATGTTTTCGCTGGTGTCGTCGGCGCCGCTGCTGTTCGCCGAGCTGCTGGTCGACGGGCTGCTGTCGGCCAGCCTGTACCGGCGCCTGCGGGGCCTGGACCGCGCCCACTGGATCGAACCGGCCATCCGCCGCACCCGCTGGACATTCCTGGCCACCGCCGTGACGGTGGCCGTGCTGGGAGCCGGGATGGCACTGTACGCACCGGGCGCCCATTCGCTCGGGGAAGTCATCGCCATCAAACGCTCACCACGCTGACGCCGACGCGCATGCTAGCGCGCCCCGATCGGAATGACCTTGCGCGTCCCCTTGCGCTGCGCGCTCTGCTGCGCGAAGTGGATGCATGATTTTTTCAGCGCGGGCACATCGAGCGAATATGCGTCCATGAACTGCACGATCAGCGCGCGGAACACGTTCTCGTAACCGAGGCCGGCTGGCGCGTCGATCAGCGGCAGGCAGCACATCGACTCCGACAGGCAGTTAGCCTGCGACTCGGGCGAATGATTGGTCGCGAACAGCTTGAAGATATGTTCCTTCATGCTTTTTTCAGCGTCTCGTCGCGCTCGAAGACGATGGTGTTGCCGCTGCCTTCGACCAGCGTTTGCGGATCGAGGTAGCGCGTCAGCGGCACCGCCTACGCGTTCGGCGCCGTGCGCGCTGCACCACTTGTCCATGAAGACATCGCTGCCCTTGAAGATGATCTTGGCCTCGACCGGATGCAGGCAGCTCGAACACACCGAGGTGGTGGTATCGTAAAACAGGTAGCGACGGGTTTTCCGGCTCATGGTTCGATCGCTTTCAGTGGCGCCGGCACGCCGAGCTGCCTGGCGAGCAAGGGCAGATAACAGAGCAGCGCGGCCAGGCACACCAGCTGCACGCCGCCCATGCCCGCGCCGTAATCGTAGCGCAGCGGCTTGATGGCGTCGATGGCGAGGCGCCAGGCCAGGTAGCCGGACAAGAACAGCTTGAACATCAGGCCCGGCTTGTCGCGCCAGCGCGCGCGCAGCGCCAGCAGCAGGTCGTCCCACGCGAGCACGAACAGGATGTCATAGAGCTGGGTGGGATGGCGCGCAATGCCGTCGCCGAAATCGACGCCGAAGCCTCATCCTACACCTCCTCAGGCTCGTTTGGCATAGCGCGCCAGATGGCGGTCAAGCTGGTTGGCGAAGTTCTGGCGGTCGGCCTGGCCGAAAGGTGCCGGGCCGCCGGTGTCGACGCCGCTGCCGCGCAATTCATCCATGAATTTGCGCATGGTGAGCATCTGGGCGATGTTGTCGTTGGTGTAGAACTCGCCGCGCGGATTGAGCGCGAAGCCGCCCTTGAGCAGCACGTCGGCGGCCAGCGGAATGTCGCCGGTCACCACCAGGTCGCCCGGGTTGAGCAGGCGCACGATTTCGGCATCGGCCACATCGGCCCCGGACGGCACCTGCACCGCGCGCACGAAGCGCGACGGCGGCACCCGCATGAGCTGGTTGGCGACCAGGGTCACGTTCAGTTGCAGGCGCTCGGCCACGCGGTACAGGATGTCTTTGATCACGACCGGACAGGCATCGGCATCGACCCAGATTTGCATCATCTTCAGTTCTTTCTTGACGGGTTGGCAGCGGGTGCGCGCAGTATAGCGCTTCGCCTTGGCGCCTCGCCTTGGCGGCGCGTTGGCACCACATCGAAACATGTGTTATCTTCCGACAAGTTTGATAATGATCATGCAATTTTTCTGTAAACCTTGCCGGACACTGGTCCGTTGCATCATACGGAGTCCGGATGTTACTTTTACAGGCGCTCGCCTTCCTGGCGGGCCTGGCTGCCTTGTTGGCCACCTCGATCACCTTGCTGCCGCCGGCGCAGCTGCATCCGTTTGCCGGCGGCGCGACCTTGCCGTTGATGCTTGCGGGTATTCTGGCGTTCGCCGGCGGTTACTTTTTCTTTGCGGTGAGCGGCTCTCGTACGCTGCGCTCGGCCTGGCGGCGCAGGCTGGCGGTGCTGATTGTGCTGTTCCAGCTGTTTGCGGGCGGCGCCATGATCTACCGGTATCCGGAACCGGCCGCGCTGGGCGTGATGTTATCGCTGCTGTGCGTGTCGGTGTTCATGTTCACCTCGTTTGTGTGGCCGGCCAGGCGCGATCCGGGGTATCGGCCGGCGCGCTGGCGCAAGCGCGCAGAAGATGGCATGCCACTTCACTAAGTCTACTAGACAAGAAAGTGCAATGCTTATCCAAGCTTGACTGACCACGCATGCCAGCGGGCGCCGGCACAGCCGATGAGCAGCCTTGATCCAGCGTAATTTGCGGAGCATACTCCGCAGTCCGCAACGCTTGGAATTGGCTGTCATGAAAAAACCGCATCTCACGGCAACAGTCTGCTTCGCGCTGGCCGTCGCACTGTATTTCTATATGCCATCGATAGAATACGCAGCCGGTTTCGCGCTGCTCGGCATGTTCTTCGAACTCTCGGCGTGGAAAAAATTCCTGACGCGGGACCGGAAAAATCCGCCGCCAGGCCAGTAATATCATGAGGATGGATAAGATAACGTCGCACCTGACCGTCGTTTTCCTTGCCGGGGCGGCAACGCTGATGCCGGCACGGGCAGCCACCGACTGGATATTGCCTTTGATCGACACCAAACCTCTTCTTGTCGAGAACCTGGGGTTTCAAGTCAGCTTGTACAGCGCGGATGATCGGGGGTCGGGTCAGTTTGTTTTTGCCGTCCACAGAAACAAGCTCCTCATCAAGCTCGAGGCCATGGATGGGATAGCGCCAGTCATTCTTCTTCCAAACCAATACGGTTGGCCGGCTGGTGTCGCCGGTATCGGATATGGCGAGGGCGCGCACCAGCGTACGATCAGGTATTTCAAGCTTCGTACCAATGACGTTAAAGAAATCGGTACGATCAGCAGCAGTGCCTGCATTTACCCAAGTCCGGGCAGGCCCGGGGTGGTAGAGGCGATCGATGAGCACAGGGGTATAGTCACTTCGACCACGTACAGGGTGGAGCGCACGCGGATCCGAAAACTCCGCTCAGGGACCATGACGCCATCGCAGGACAAGGTCGTGAGCAAAATGTGCTCTGAACATGGGTTACGTTAGTTTGGCGCCGATCCGAAGAACTGCATCGTGCGGTTCGGTGTAATTCATATCATTTGAGGATGTGAATTCACTTAAGTGACGACACTGCGCGCAAGCGCAGCTGAAGAATATTGCGTGGTTTCGACGACGTCAGTTGTATTTTTTGATCGGCTTTGTTGGCGCGTTGGCGCGGCAATTTTTCTCAAATATGGGCCGGGCAAATGCGCTTGCCGCAACGATGCTCCTACTGCGACGGCTGCAAGGCAATCATCGCCATCCCCGCCAGCGCCAGCGCGGCTCCGGCGACATCGAAACGGCTCAGCGCCACACCATCGACAAACCGCAACCACAGCAGGGCCACGCAAATGTACGCCCCACCGTAAGCCGCGTAGGTGCGTCCCGCCGCCGCCGGATGCAGCGTGAGCAGCCACGCGAACAGGGCCAGCGACAGGGCCGCCGGAATCAGCAGCCACGCGCTCTTGCCTTGCTTGAGCACCAGCCACGGCAGGTAACAGCCGACGATTTCCGCCAGCGCGGTCACGAAGAAGAGCAGCACCAGCTTCAGGATGTCCAAACCGTTTCCTTTTCAGTGTGCGTCAGCCCAAGCTGTCGGGCGCCGTTCACGATCGATACACCCGTTCCACCGGCAGCCTGGCGCGCGCCTCCTCCAGCCGCCCCGCTTGCACCAGCGCATGAATCTCGTGCGCCAGCGGCGTGACGTCGGTGATGCCGCGTATCCACTGCGTCACGTACAGCTTCACCGCTTCCTTGCTCAGCCCAATCTGAATCGAGCGGTGCGGCAGCTTGTGCAGATGCAGGTCGCGTTCCGGGTCCCACTGTATGCGCACCGGAAACAGATCCTTATTGAACCCGGCGGCAGCGTCGACATCGCCTTCCGCGTGACTCAGGCAGCCGTGCTCCAGCGCCCAGGCGAACCCTTCCCGGCTGATATCAATCGCCAGGATGCGGCGCTGGCCGGCATCCTTGAAGCCCCATCCGGCGCGGTACATCATCCACAGAAACGATGGCTTGATCCAGGTCATGCGCTCCATCTTGAATGGCGGCGACACGAAGGTTCCCCTCGCAAGGGCGGCATCGGCAACTTCGTTCGAATACGCCTGGTAGACGCGGATGGTGGCGTCGTCGTACACGGCGCGAATCTGCCGCTGGGGCACGTCCGATGTCCCCTGAATCGATGCATGCATGCGTCTTCTCTCCTAGTTTACGGTAGATAATCCTCGTAAATACCTGCTTGTTCTGGAAGGATCGCAAGATCATACTCCTGAAAAACAATATTTCCTGAAGTCAAAACAGGCGCCGCGCCCAGCGATGGCGACAAGCCCACCATGATGAAAACACTCGCGCTCTCGGCGATCGGTTTCTACCAGCGCCATCTGTCGCCCTACAAGGGGTTTTGCTGCGCCTACTGCGCCTACACGGGCAACGCCAGCTGCTCCGCCTTCGGCGCGCGCGCCATCCGCCGCTATGGCGTGTGGGATGGCATGGCGGTGCTGCGCGGACGCCTGCGCAAATGCGGCGTCGCCTATCGCCGCTATCGCCCGCCTCCACCACGGCCCTTGCTGGTCAAGCCCAGGCAGAACGGCGATTGCGACCTGCCCTGCGACCTCCCCTGCGACCGTTCGTGCGACCAGCTCTCCCCCTGCAATGCCTGCGATGCGGTATCGAACTGCGTCGACGCCAAAGATTGCTGGGACTGGTGGCGGGATCGCCGCAAACGGCGCCAGGAAGAAGAACTCCTCTACATCCCGCCACGCAACCCGCGCGACCAACGCCGCTGACTCAGGGCGCCAGGTTATCCCACAAGTCGCCCGTCGGGCTGGTGCGCGGCGCGGCCAGGCCGAAGTGCTGGTAGGCCAGCGGCGTGGCGATCCGCCCGCGCGGGGTGCGCTGCAAATAGCCCTGCTGGATCAGATAGGGTTCGAGCACGTCTTCGATCGTATCGCTCTCTTCGCCGATGGCCGCCGCCAGGTTGCCGATGCCGACCGGGCCGCCGCCGAACTTGAACAGCACCGCTTCAAGGAGTTTGCGGTCCATGACGTCGAAACCGACCGAGTCGACGTCCAGCATGACCAGCGCGGCATCGGCCATGGGCTTGGTGATTTCGCCGGTACCCTTGACCTCGGCGTAATCGCGCACGCGCCGCAGCAGGCGGTTGGCGATACGCGGCGTGCCGCGCGCGCGCAGGGCGATTTCGCGCGCGCCTTCTTCGACGATCGGCGCATTGAGCAAGGACGCGCTGCGCGTGACGATGCGCGTCAGTTCCGCCGTGTTATAGAACTCCAGCCGCGCCACGATGCCGAAGCGGTCGCGCAGCGGATTGGTCAGCATGCCGGCGCGCGTGGTCGCCCCCACCAGCGTAAACGGCTGCAAATCGAGCTTGACCGACCGCGCCGCCGGCCCTTCGCCGATCATGATGTCGATCTGGTAGTCTTCCAGCGCCGGATACAGGATCTCTTCCACCACCGGCGACAGGCGGTGGATCTCGTCGATGAACAGCACGTCGTTCGCTTCGAGATTGGTCAATATCGCCGCCAGGTCGCCCGGGCGCTCCAGCACCGGGCCGGAGGTCTGGCGCAGGTTCACGCCCATTTCGCGCGCGATGATGTGCGCCAGGGTGGTCTTGCCCAGCCCCGGCGGCCCGAACAGCAAGGTGTGGTCGAGCGCTTCGCGCCGCTTGCGCGCGGCCGAGATGAAAATCTCGAGCTGGCCGCGAATCTTCTCCTGGCCGACGTATTCGTCGAGCTGCTTGGGCCGCAGCGCGCGTTCGATCGCCTCTTCGTTGGGCGACGCGGGCGTGGGCGCAATGATGCGCTGCTCGCTGAAGTCGTCGGTCTGGATACTCATGAATGAACCTTAGGGTAAATGTTAGCGCAGCTGAAACTCAGCCTTTGGACAGCGCCTTGAGCGCGAACTTGATGCCGTCCGAAACGGTGCTGCCGGCCGGCATATTGCGCAGCGCGGCCGTGGCTTCCTTGTCAGAATACCCCAAGGCCAGCAGCGCATTCAAAATGTCGGATTGCGCATCGTGCTGCACCACGCCGCCCACCGAGCCGAGGTCGGCGCCGAGCTTGCCTTTCAGTTCCAGCAGCAAACGTTCCGCCGTCTTCTTGCCGATGCCGGGCACCTTCACCAGGCGCCCCGCTTCCTGCAAGGTCACGGCCTGCGCCAGGTCGTTGACCGTCATGCCGGACAGGATCGACAGCGCCGTGCGCGCCCCCACGCCAGTGATCTTGATCAACTGGCGGAACACGGCGCGCTCGGCCGCATTGCCGAAGCCAAACAGCAGGTGCGCATCCTCGCGGATCGCCTGGTGCGTGAACAGGGTGACCTGCGCGCCGAGCGCCGGCAAGTCGTAATAGGTACTCATCGGCACATCGATTTCATAGCCGACGCCGTTGCAATCGACCAGCAACTGCGGCGGATTTTTTTCGAGCAAAATTCCGGAAATACGTCCGATCATGGGGGGACCTTCAAGCGAGGTTAAACGAGACGGCCGCGCTTCATGCGCAGGCCGGAAAGCGAAGGCGCCAGCGCGCCGAGCAGCGCCAGCGCGTCGACACTGTTGGCATGGCAGATGGCCACGCCGAGCGCATCGGCGGCATCGGTCCCGGGCAGGCCGGGCAGCACCAGCAGGCGCGCCACCATTTCCTGCACCTGTTCCTTGGCCGCCTTGCCGTGGCCGGTGACGGCCTGCTTGACCTGCAAGGCGGTGTACTCGGCCACCGACAGGTCGGCGCCGACCAGCGCGGTAATGGCGGCGCCGCGTGCTTGCCCGAGCAGCAAGGTCGATTGGGGATTGACGTTGACGAAGACTTTTTCCACCGCCGCGCAATCGGGCTGGTAGGTGCGGACGATCTCGGCGATCCCATTGAGGATGATCTTGAGACGGCCCGGGAGCTCGCCTTCCGACACCGTCTTGATGGTGCCGGACGCGATGTAGCGCAGCTTGTTGCCCTGCTTTTCGATAAGCCCGAAGCCTGTGGTGCGCAGGCCCGGGTCAATGCCAAGAATAATCATGGACGAATGGTATACCGCCGGAGAAACTTCGGTATACCAAACTTGCGCGCCCCGTCGACATTAATGACGGAAATGGCGCGCGCCGGTGTACAGCATCACCACGCCGCGCTCGTCGGCGGCGTCGATCACTTCCTGGTCGCGCATCGAACCGCCCGGATGGATCACGCAGGTCGCGCCCGCATCCACCACCACGTCGAGGCCGTCGCGGAACGGGAAGAAGGCATCCGACGCCACGGCCGAACCGGCCAGGGTCAGGCCGGCGTTCTGGGCCTTGATCGACGCGATGCGGGCCGAGTCGATGCGGCTCATCTGGCCGGCGCCCACGCCCAGGGTCATGCCGTTGGCGCAGAAGACAATCGCGTTCGATTTCACGAACTTGGCCACGCGCCAGGCGAACATCATGTCTTGCAGTTGCTGCTGGGTCGGCTGCTTCTTGGTGACCACGCGCAATTCTTCCAGGCCGACATTCTTGGCGTCCGGCGACTGCACCAGCAGGCCGCCGCCGACGCGCTTGACGTCGAACGGGTTGTTGGACGCACCGAGTTCAATTTCCAGCAGGCGCACGTTGTGCTTGGCCGCCATGATGGCGCGCGCCTCAAGAGTGAACGATGGCGCGATCAGCACTTCCACGAACAGCTTGGCGATCGCTTCGGCGGTCTTGCCGTCGAGCTCGACGTTCAGGGCGATGATGCCTCCAAAAGCCGAAGTCGGGTCGGTCTGCAAGGCGCGGCTGTACGCGTCCAGCGCATCGGTGCCGATGGCCACGCCGCATGGATTGGCATGCTTGACGATCACGCAGCCGGCCGGCTGGCCCAGGCCGCCCAGCGACTTGACGCATTCCCACGCCGCATCGGCGTCGGCGATATTGTTGTACGACAGTTCCTTGCCCTGCAATTGCTTGTAGGCGGACAAGGAACCGGCGGCCGGCGCCAGGTCGCGGTAGAACGCGGCCGACTGGTGCGGGTTTTCGCCGTAGCGCATGTCCTGCACTTTTTCGAACGTCATGTTCAGCGTCTGTGGATAGGCCGCGCGCGTGGCGTGCGCCTTGTCTTCACCCAGGCTGGTCAGGTAGTTGGTGATGGCGCCGTCGTATTGCGCGGTGTGAGCGAACACTTTCTTCGCCAGGCGGAACTTGGTGTCGTACGGCACAACACCTGCGGTGACCTCGGCCAGCACCTGCGCGTAATCGCTCGGATCGCAGATGACGATCACATCCTTGTGGTTCTTGGCAGCCGAGCGCAGCATGGTCGGGCCGCCGATGTCGATGTTTTCGATCGCGTCTTCCAGCGAGCAGTCATCCTTGGCCACGGTCGCCTGGAACGGATACAGGTTGACCACCACCATGTCGATGGTCGGAATGTCATGTTCGCTCAGCTTGGCGACATGCTCCGGAAAATCGCGGCGCGCCAGGATGCCGCCATGGACTTTCGGGTGCAGGGTCTTGACCCGGCCATCGAGCATTTCGGGAAAGCCCGTGTAGTCCGCCACTTCCGTGACGGCCACGCCGTTGTCGGCCAGCAGCTTGGCGGTACCGCCGGTGGACAGGATGCCGACGCCGAGCGCGGACAAGGCGCGTGCAAAGTCGAGCACGCCGGTCTTGTCGGAGACGGAAATGAGAGCTTGTTTGATCATGGTGAGTGGCCTGGTTGTGGAGTATTCGGTATTTGCACTGGCGCACCCCTCGGGCGCGATGGGCTCGCGCTCGATAGCACGGCCACTCAGTGTGTGCTAATGACTAATTACAGCAATCCGTGTTCCTGCAATTTCTTCCGCAAGGTATTACGGTTGATGCCCAGCATCTGGGCCGCGTGCGACTGGTTGCCTTCCGCTCGCGTCATGACGACTTCGAGAATCGGCTTTTCGACGGTGAGGACCACCATGTCGTAGATGTTCGATGCCTGCTGCTCGCCCAGGTCGTTGAAATACTCTTCAAGACTCTTCTGGACAACTTCCTGGATACTTTCTTTGCTCATATGATGTTGGTGCTTTTCTGCGGATTAAATGTTTCGCCGCGGCTCTGCAGGCAGCGGTCGTTCCGGTATGTCGTCTTGCTAGCTGAGTGCCGTGTCAGGCTGCCAATGCTACTTGAGCAACGCCCGCGGGCCGGTATTGTAACCGTTCGCCATGAATGTGTTGGGTTTCAAAAAATGCATCGACGGCGCGCAACTGCGCATCGGTCGATTCGAGCAGGTTCATTTGCTGGCGGAATTCTTCGCCGCCGATCAGGTCGCGTACATACCAGCCGATATGCTTGCGCGCCGTGCGCACGCCCAAAAACTCGCCATAGAAAGCATAGTGCGCCTGCAAGTGTTCGTTCATCAGCGCGCGCACTTCTTCCACGGCCGGGGCCGGCAGGTGCAGGCCGGTACGCAGGTAATGGTCGACTTCGCGGCAGATCCATGGCCGGCCTTGCGCCGCGCGCCCGATCATGATCGCGTCGGCCCCGGTGACGGCCAGCACGTGTTTGGCCTTTTCGGGCGTGGTGATGTCGCCGTTGGCGACCACCGGAATGGCTACCTGCGCCTTGACGGCGGCAATGGTGTCGTACTCGGCGTCGCCGCTGTAGCCGTCGGCGCGGGTGCGGCCGTGCAGGGTCAGCATCTGGATGCCGGCCTGTTCGGCGATGCGGGCGATGCGCAGGGCGTTCTTGTTTTCGCGGTTCCAGCCGGTGCGAAACTTCAATGTCACCGGCACGTCGACCGCGCGCACCACGGCGACCAAAATCTGTTCGACCAGGTCTTCGTGCTGCAGCAAGGCCGAGCCGCACCAGCTGTTGCACACCTTCTTGACCGGGCAACCCATATTGATATCGATGATCTGGGCGCCACGGTCGACATTGAATTTGGCGCAGTCGGCCAGGTCTTGCGGATCGGCGCCGGCGATCTGGACCGCTTTCGGCTCCATTTCGCCTTCGTGGTCGGTGCGGCGCGAACTCTTTTCGGTGGCCCACAGGCGCGGGTTCGAGGCGGCCATTTCGGACACCGCATAGCCGGCGCCCAGCTGTTTGCACAGTTGTCGGAAAGGACGATCCGTCACGCCCGCCATGGGTGCAACGAAAACATTATTGCGCAGCAAGTAAGGACCAATTTGCACGGGCGGGACGCTCAGAGTTTGCGGGAACCCTCTATTTTACCCGAAGTGCTGCTCAATTAATAAGCACTATTTTTCATTTGACAGCACCGCCGCACCACAAAAACCGGATCGGGCAGGGTTCCCGCGTCTCAGCTGAGCTCGTCCAGCACCTTCGCTTGCAGGTGGCCGACCTCGCCCCAGCCGACCAGGCTCAGCTTGCCGCCGTCCACGCGGAAGCGGTTGATGCTGGCGTTGAGCACCGGAAAGTCGCGTGGCGTTTCCAGCGACAGGCCGAGGGCGGCGCGGTAGGCGCATTCGAGCACGCCGCCGTGGGCCACCAGGGCCAGGGTCTGGCCGGGATGCGCGTCGCCCCAGTGGACGATGGCCGCGACGGCGCGCTGGTAAAACTGGCGGAACGTTTCGGCCACCCGGGCGCCGGACGGCATCGGCGCATCGATTTCGCGTGCCTGCCAGGCGGCGAACTCGACCGGAAAGCGCTGTTCGATCTCGCTGTACAGCAAGCCTTCGAAGCCGCCGAAGCAGCGTTCGCGCAGCAAGGGATCGCGTTGCACCGGCATGGCGCGCGTGCGGGCCACGGCGTCGGCGGTCGCGGCGGCGCGTTGCAGGTCGCTCGACACGATCACGTCGATCCGCTCGCTTGCCAGGGCGCCGGCCGTGGCTGCGGCCTGGCGCAGGCCCTCGTCGTTGAGGGCGATGTCGATATGGCCCTGGAGGCGGCGTTCGGCGTTCCAGGCGGTTTCGCCGTGGCGGATCAGAATGATAGTGGTCGGGGGCATGGGTAAGCCGGGCACGCCGTGCCCGGACTGAAAAGGTTGCGTTCTTTAAGGAACCAGGGTGGCGGCGAGTTCGGGATTGAGCGAATACACGCCCACCATCTGCGCCTCGTCGAGGATGTGGCCGCGAATGGCCAGGCGTGCTTCCGGCCCGGTAAAGCGCCCTTCGAGCGCCAGGCGCGGAATGTCGAGCGCGTAGATGCAGAATATATACGTATGCACGCGCAGGTCGTTCCACGGTGGACATGGGCCATCGTAGCCGTAATACTCGCCCGCCATGTCCGGATCGCTCACGAACCAGCTGGTGTAATCGTTCACGCCCTGGCGCAACTGATGTTCGGTGCCGTTCTTGATGGTGAACGGCACCAGCGGCCCCGGTTTGCCGTGCGGCGTGACCCCTTCCGAGAACTTGCCTTCGGTAACCGAGCGCATGGCGACGGGAATATCGACCAGGGTCCAGTGATAGAAATCGGCGCGCGGCAACTCTTCCGCCACGACCACGCCTTCCTTGTTGACATTGGTGCCGACCGTGGGCGCGTCGATATCGTAGCAAAACAGGATCAGCGACTGGGTGCCGCTGGGCACATCGTCCCAGGCCAGGTGCGGGTTGCGGTTGGTGGACAGGCAGGTGTGCGCGCCTGGGTCGATCGCGGCAAAGGCGCACGCGGCGGGAATCAGGCCGCCATCGGTAAAGGAATCACTCCAGAGTCTCATCGCAACCTCCTGTACTGATGATATTGACCACAAACGGCCCGCTTGGTTTCATTTTGGGTGCACTTGCAGCCAAAAAGTGACCGGTCCGTCATTCGTCAGCGACACTTTCATGTCGGCACCGAACTGGCCGGTCTCGACCGTAGCATGGCGGGCGCGGGCCTGGCGCACCACATGGTCGAACAGGCGCAAGCCATCCTGCGGGCTGGCAGCCGGGGTGAACGACGGCCGCGTGCCCGATTTGGTGTCCGCCGCCAGAGTGAACTGGGGCACCAGCAACAGACCGCCGTTGGTATCAAGCACGCTGCGGTTCATCTTGCCGGCTTCGTCGCCAAACACGCGGTAGCCGAGCAATTTGGTCAGCAGGGCGTCGCCTTCCTTCTCGCTGTCGCCCTTTTCGGCGCACAGCAAGACCAGTAAACCAGCCTCGATGGCGCCGATGGTGGCGCCATCGACCACCACGCTGGCGTGGCTGACCCGTTGCAGCAGCGCGATCATGCCTTGAAGGTCACGCGGGCGAACTTGCGGCGGCCAACTTGCAGCACGAAGCTGCCGGCTTCGATTTTCAAGGTCTTGTCGCTGACCACGGCGCTGTCGATGCGCACCCCGCCCTGCTCAACCATACGCATCGCTTCCGAGGTCGACGCACACAGGCCGGTTTTCTTGAGCAAGTGGGCAATGCCCATTGGCGCGCCATCGACCGTCATTTCAGGCGCATCATCGGGAATGCCTCCTGCGGAACGGTTGACGAAGTCGGCCAGCGCGCTTTCCGCGGCTGCGGCCGAGTGGAAACGCGTGACGATTTCTTGCCCCAGAGCCACTTTAGCATCGCGCGGATTGCGCCCGCCGTCGATTTCCGCCTTGAGGGCGGCGATATCGGCCATCGAACGGAAGGACAGCAGCTCGAAGTAACGCCACATCATCACGTCCGAAATGCTCATCAGCTTGGCGAACATGGTGTTGGCCGGTTCGGTGATACCGATATAGTTGTTCTTCGACTTGGACATCTTGTCCACACCGTCGAGCCCTTCGAGCAGCGGCATGGTCAGGATGCACTGCTGTTCCTGGCCGTAATCCTTCTGCAGCTCGCGGCCGACCAGCAAATTGAATTTCTGGTCGGTACCGCCCAGCTCCAGATCGGCCTTCAAGGCGACCGAATCGTACCCCTGCATCAAAGGATAAAGGAACTCGTGGATCGATATTGGTGTCCCACTCTTGAAACGCTTGGTGAAGTCGTCCCGTTCCATCATGCGGGCAACGGTGTAACGCGAAGACAGCTGGATCATGCCGCGCGCGCCGAGCGGATCGCACCACTCGGAGTTGTAGCGAATTTCCGTGCGCGACGGGTCCAGCACCAGCGAAGCCTGCTTGAAGTAGGTCATCGCGTTTTCTTCGATCTGCTCTTTAGTGAGCGGCGGGCGCGTGACGTTGCGGCCCGACGGATCGCCGATCATCGAGGTAAAGTCGCCGATCAAGAAGATGACCTGGTGGCCGAGGTCTTGCAGCTGGCGCATCTTGTTCAGCACCACGGTGTGGCCCAGATGCAGGTCGGGGGCGGTCGGGTCGAGGCCGAGCTTGATGCGCAGCGGCGTGCCGGATTTCTCGGAGCGGGCCAGCTTTTGGGCGAATTCGCTCTCGATCAGCAGCTCGTCGACGCCGCGCTTGGTGATGGCCAGCGCTTCCAGCACGGTGTCCGTCAGCGGCAGTACAGGTGACCCTTGCGCAGGGGCGGCAGGCTTGGAGGTGGCAGATGTTGTCATAGGTGCTTTGTAATAAATCTGTAGCAAAGTGTCGAAATTGTTGGGAAGCTTCAAAAGTTTGATATACTGCTCGATCCGATTAATCTTGCCCAATGAAAACTAAACAAAACAATAACAAGAAATAGTTCAGTGCTCAACGCGAATGTTCAAGCGGCAAATTTTAACTGATTGCATGGACCCTACAAACAAATTCACAGGCAAACGCTTGACCGGCCTGCTAGGAACAACGCGAAAGCAGCGCATCGTCAGCGCTGGCGCGGTCTTTCTCGCAGTGTGCGCATTCGGTGCCGCGGGCGTAGCGCCCCTGGCCCCCGATGCGTCCGACCTGCCGGTCAAATCGATCGCACAAAATCTGGAACTGCCGAACCTGGCCGACCAGATCGCTGCGCTGCAGAAAGACGACCAGCAATTCATCCACGAAGAGAAGGTGCGTCCGGGCGATACGCTCGCCGCCCTGCTCACGCGTCTGGGTGTGGACGATGCCGCAGCAGTCGAATTCATCAAGTCCGATAAAGTCGCCAAAGCCGTGATGCAACTCAAGACCGGCAAGCGGGTCCAGGCGCAGACCGATGAAAATGGCGAACTGCAATGGTTGCGCGCCACCGTCGCCGACGGTCGCGACACCCCGGTCAAACAGATTTCGATCACCCGCAGCGGCGACAAGTTCGCCGCCGAGGAAGCACCAGCGAAGCTGGAACGCCGGGTTGAAATGCGGGCCCGCGAAATCAACAACTCGCTCTACTCGGCGACCGACGCCACCACCGACGGCGGCAAGCTGCCCGACGCGATCGTCGCCCAGATCATCGAAATGTTCTCCACCAGTATCGACTTCCGTTCCGACCTGAAACGCGGCGACCGCTTCAACGTGGTCTACGAAACCTTCTGGCAAGACGGCGAAATGGTACGCGCCGGGCGCATCCTGGCAGGCGAATTCGTCAACCGCGGCGTGACTTACCAGTCCGTCTGGTACGAAGACCCGATCAGCAAGCAAGGTGGCTACTACACCTTCGACGGCAAAGCCCTCAAAAAAGCCTTCCTCAAATCCCCCCTCGAATTTTCCCGTATTTCCTCCGGCTTCTCGATGCGCTCGCATCCGATTTCCGGCTCCTGGAAAGCCCACAAAGGCGTCGACTTCGCCGCTGCCAACGGCACGCCGATCCGCGCGTCCGGCGACGGCGTGATCGACTTCGCCGGCGTGCAGGGCGGCTACGGCAACCTGGTCAGCATCAAGCACTGGGCCAACTACACCACCGCCTACGCCCACATGAGCCGTTTCGCGCCGGGCATCCGCAAGGGTAGCAAGGTCAGCCAGGGTGATGTGATCGGCTATGTCGGCTCGACCGGCTGGTCGACCGGCGCCCACCTGCACTACGAATTCCGCGTCAACAACGAAGCCGTCGATCCGATGTCGATCAAGGTCCTGGCGCAAGCGCCAATGACCCCGGCCGAACGCGCCCGCTTCCAGATCGCCGCGGGCGACATGTCGCACCGCTTCGCGCTGCTGCGTCCGACCACGGCATCGAACATGGCGCGCTAACGCTTCAGCGCGTACCATACGAGGGCAGGAACCGGATGACCGGCTCCTGCCCTTTTTTTCGCCTGCAATTTTCAGATCGGAACAGACATGAGCACGGATTCGACCCTCTACATCGGCATGATGTCCGGGACCAGCATGGATGGCGTCGATGGCGTGCTGGCCGATTTTGCCGGCGGCGCCATCCGCACCCTGGAAGCGGCCTTCGTGCCCTTCCCCGACGCCCTGCGCGCCGACCTGATGGCCCTGCAAGGCAGCGGCGACAATGAAATCGCCCGCGAAGCGCTGGCCGCCGCGCACCTGGCCGGCTGCTACGCCGAATGCGTGGCGGCCCTGCTGCCGGCCGCGCCCGGCCCGGTGCGGGCACTGGCCGCGCACGGGCAAACGGTGCGTCACCGGCCCGAGCTCGGCTACACGCGCCAGATCAACCACCCCGCCCTGCTGGCCGAACTGACCGGGATCGACGTCATCGCCGACTTCCGCGCGCGCGACGTGGCCGCCGGCGGCCAGGGCGCGCCGCTGGTGCCGGCTTTCCACCAGGCCTGCTTCGGCCAGCCCGGCCAGGTCCGCGTGGTGATCAATATCGGCGGCATCGCCAACATCAGCGTGCTGCATGCCGACGGCTCGGTCAGCGGCTTCGATACCGGTCCCGGCAATGTGCTGATGGATCACTGGATCGGCCTGCACCAAGGCAAGGCCTACGACGCCGGCGGCGCCTGGGCGGCCAGCGGACGAGTCGATCCGACCCTGCTCGGCATTTTGCTCGACGAACCGTATTTTCGCCTGGCGGCGCCGAAAAGCACCGGGCGCGACCTGTTCCACGCCGACTGGCTGGCGCACGGCCTGGCGCAGGCGCCATCGATGCCGCCTGAAGACGTGCAGGCGACCCTGACCGCGCTGACGGCAGTGACGATCGCGCGCGCCATCCATCAGCAGGCCAGCGAGGTCGAAGCGGTATATGTGTGCGGCGGCGGAGCGTACAACGGCGCGCTGCTGCGCGAACTGGCGCAAGCGCTGGGCGGCAAGACCAAGGTGGAAACAAGCGACGCCCTGGGCGTCGCCCCGAATCACGTCGAAGCGCTGGCGTTCGCGTGGCTGGGCTACCGCTTCACACGGCGCGAAACGGGCAATCTGCCCCAGGTGACGGGGGCGAAGGGACCCAGGATCCTGGGCGCCCTTTATCCTGCGTAAGACGGCAGGCGGCCGCGACGGCTGCCTGCGCTAGCGCAGCTTAGACCGAGAACGACGAACCGCAGCCGCAGGTCGAGGTGGCGGTTGGATTCTTGATGACGAACTGGGCGCCTTCGAGGTCGTCCTTGTAGTCGATTTCGGCGCCGACCAGATACTGGTAGCTCATCGAATCGATCAGCAGTTGCACGCCGTTTTTGACCATGGTGGTGTCATCTTCATTGACGATTTCGTCGAAGGTGAAGCCATACTGGAAGCCCGAGCAGCCGCCGCCCTGCACGAAGACGCGCAACTTGAGGTCGGGATTGCCCTCTTCCTCGATCAGCTGTGCAACCTTTTGCGCGGCGCTATCGGTAAACACGATCGGGGCCGGCATCACTTCTGGCATTTCAGCAACTGCATTCATTTGGAACTCCTACAGGGGAACGGATATCAGTCATTATAGACTGTTGGGACGAGTCACGCTCAGCGACCACTGCCGGCGACCGTCAAATGCAACACCCCGGCGCGGGCCGGGGCTGCTGCACCAGTGTACCTACAATGCGGCCATTCGGCCGAAATTCAAGCGCCTGCCTTGCGCTGCTTGCGGCGGCGCGCGCAAACACCGAGCAAACCGAGTCCGGCCAGCATCATGGCGTAGCGTTCCGGCTCCGGCACCGGACTGAGCAGCACCGTGCCGCACACGCCGAGCTGGCACGCATCGGCCAGGATCTGGCCATGGTCGTTGATGCTGTAGGTGGATCGGATGCTCCAGCCGGCGAGCGGATCGAGCGCCGCGTCGAGCTGCAGCAGCTGGCCGTTCTGGTAGATGAAGCCATGTTGCAGGCCTTTGGCGTCGGCGCCGTAGCCGATCACCTGGCCCAGGTTGTTGATATCGACCGCCTTGGACGACTTGCCCGCCGACCAGCCCAGGTCGGTCATGACGCCATCCACGTACAAAAAGGCCGACTGCACGCTCGTGTCCCAGGTATGGGCGGACTGGCCAATGATCTGGCCGCTGTCATTGATGTCGGTCGCCGCGCTGGAGCCGCCTTCGAACGCGCCGAGGTCGGTCATCCGGCCGTTCTGGTAAATGAAAGCGCGCTCGCGCCATGACGTATTGTGGGCATAGCCGACGATGGTCCCGGCGTTGTTGATCGCGGTCGCGCCGCTGTGCACCCCGCCCAAGGTGCCCAGGTCTTTTGTGACGCCGTCGCTGTACGCAAAGGCGTGAGACGCGAAACGCGGATTGTACGGGTCGCCCCCGGGAACCCGCACATCGGTCTTCGAACTGCCCACCACCGTGCCGGCGTTGTTGACGCCGTTGGCCCAGGCGGTCGGCAGCCCGAATCCGTCACTGAGCGGCTTAAGATGCGTGTTCGCCCCGTTCACGGTCAGATAGGCCTTGACAGGCCCGTCCAGCATGGACGAATCCCACATCTCGGTCGTCGCCATGTGGCCGGCATTGCTGATGGCGCTGACCCGGGCATTGGGATACTCGTGCATGGTGGGCATGTCCAGCACATGCGTCGTTCCTCCGGAATGATAGGCCGAACGCCCCATGGCCTGGCCATACAAGGTGCCGGCATTGTCGATCAGGCGCCAGGAATCGTACTGGCCGCCGGTATTGACCGCCTTGACCGAGTAGGACGGGGCTGCCGCGAACGCGGGAGCGGCGAAGATGCCCAACAGCAGGGCGGACAGCAGGGAGCGGCCACATGTCATGAGCTTCTTTCTGTGCGGGATGAATACCATTCATCATAGATGTTAAGATAACTAAAAGTAAACATTGGTTGAAATTTAAGTTTCCGGCGCCACAGGCGCGCACGCGCGGGGAAGCTGCCGCCAAGCGCTGCCCCGCCCGCCCGCTGGCTCTACGGCAGCCTGGTGAATTCCTGCACCTTGCGCGGATCAGGCGGCGCGGGCGGCACGGGCGCGGCGGCGCGCGCAAAACCCGAGCAAACCGAGGCCGGCGAGCATCATGGCGTAGGTTTCCGGCTCCGGAACCGGGCTCAGCACCACGGTGCCACACACGCCCAGCTTGCACGCGTCGGCCAGGATCAGACCATTGTCGTTGATGCTGTAGGTGGTCTTGATGATCCAGTTGTCGAGCGGGTCGACGGCCGTGTCGAGTTGCAGCAACTGGCCGTTCTGGTAAATGAAGCCGCGTTGCTGGCCGCTCGCGTCGGCGCCGTAGCCGACGATCTGGCCAAGTTCATTGATATCGACGGCATTCGAGCTGCGTTGCGCGCCCCAGCCCAGATCGGTCATCGCGCCATTCGCATACACAAAGGCCGATGTCACATAGCCGGATTGGTCGCGCGTGGACTGGCCGATGACCAGGC
Organism: Massilia mucilaginosa; assembly: GCF_011682145.1. Taxonomy (GTDB): domain Bacteria; phylum Pseudomonadota; class Gammaproteobacteria; order Burkholderiales; family Burkholderiaceae_D; genus Telluria_A; species Telluria_A mucilaginosa. The sequence continues at coordinate 70,077 of NZ_WHJH01000002.1, read as the reverse complement.
CGGCATCATTGATGTCGTTCGCCAGGCTGCTGCTGCCGCCGAACGTGCCCAGGTCGCTCATGCGGCCGTTCTGGTAAATGAAGGCGCGATTGTCGCGGCTGGCGTTTTGGGCGGTGCCCACGATCGTGCCGCCGTTATTGATGGCCGCGGCGCTGCTGGCGGTGCCGCCCAGGGTGCCCAGGTCGCGCATCGTGCCGTTAGTGTAAATAAATGCGTGGTTCTCGAAGCGGGGATAGCCCGGCTCGCCGCCGGGAAGCCGGATATTCGTGCGCGATTCGCCCACGACCGTGCCGGCGTCGTTGACGCCGTAGGCGAAGGTGGTCAGGCTGGTGTAATAGCTGCCGAGCGCGCCGAGCCGGGTGGTCGTGCCGTTGAAGGTCAGGTAGCCGTCGGCGTCCGGGTAATCGCGTGCCGTGGTCCAGTATTCATAGCTGGCGATATGGCCGGCCTTGCTGATGGCCAGCACCGCGCCGCTGGGCGCCGGACTGTCGCTCAGATGCATCACATTGACGTTGCCATTCGAATACGACGCCGAAAAGCCCATGGACGAGCCGTACAAAGTGCCGGCATTGTCGATCAGGTGCCAGCTATCCCAGGCGCCGGTGTCGACCATCGTGACGGAATAGGAAGGGGAAGCGGCGAACACGGGGGCGGCAAATATGCCGAGCACGAGGGCGGACAACAGGGAACGGCCGAAGGTCATGTCAATCTTTCTATGATGGATAAATACACCCATCATAGAGACTGCTTAACTAAATGGAAAGCTTAATTAAAGCTTAAGTTGGCGGGCGGGCGGCAAGCATCGAGCGCGTCGACGCTTGCCGCCTGTGCCGGTGACGCCTTACGGCAGCAGCGCGACCTGTTGCAGGCCCAGGGTTTCTTCCAGGCCGAACATCAGGTTCATGCACTGGACCGCCTGGCCGGAGGCGCCCTTGACCAGGTTATCCTGGACCACCAGGATCACCACGGTATTGCCGTTGTTCGGACGATGCAGCGCCAGGCGCAGCATGTTCGAACCGCGCGTTGAACGGGTTTCCGGGTGCGAGCCGAACGGCATGACGTCGACGAAGGCGGCGTCCTTGTAGGTCGTCTCGAACAACTCCTGCAGCGCTTCGTTGCTGATCTCGGTCGTCAAGCGCGCGTACAGGGTCGAATGCATGCCGCGAATCATCGGCACCAGGTGCGGCGTGAAGATCAGGTTGACGGGCAGGCCGGTGAAACGCTGCAGCTGGGCCACGGTTTCCGGGGTGTGACGATGGCCGGACACGCCGTAGGCCTTGAAATTATCGCTCGACTCCGAGAACAGGGTAGCGATCTCGGCCTTGCGGCCGGCGCCGGACACGCCCGACTTGGCGTCCGCGATCAGGGCGCTGGCGTCGATCAGATTGGCCTTGAGCAGCGGCACGAAGCCCAGCTGCATCGTGGTCGGATAGCAACCTGGATTAGCGATCAGGCGCGCGTTCTTGACGGCTTCGCGGTTCAGTTCCGGCAAGCCGTAGACGGCCTCTTCCAGCAATTCCGGGCAGGTATGCGGGATTTTGTACCACTGCTCGAAGGTCTCCTGGTTTTTCAGGCGGAAGTCGGCGGCCAGGTCGATCACCTTGACGCCGGCGGCCAGCAGGGCCGGGGCCTGGGCCATGGCCACGCCGTGCGGGGTGGCGAAGAAGACCACGTCGCACTTGGTCAGGTCGACCTTGTCCGGTGCCGAAAACGCCAGGTCCACCTTGCCGCGCAGCGAAGGAAACATATCGGCGACCGGCAAGCCATCTTCCTTACGCGAAGTAATCGCGGTCAGCTCCACATCAGGGTGGACCGACAGCAGTCGCAACAATTCCACGCCCGTGTAACCCGTACCGCCGACGATGCCAACTTTGATCATATGTATTCCTTGAAAGTAAATGACGGGCCAAGCCCGAAAGATGGTGATTCTAACAGCGCAAGCAAATCGCTGCGCAGCACTGCAAAACGCAAACCTTACCCAAAACCGGGGTCAGAGCTCTGACTTGCAAGATTGTTAAACCGGGGTCAGAGCTCTTGTTAAACCGGGGTCAGAGCTCTGACTTGCAAGATTGTTCAAGATTATTGCGACGTACGAAACAGATCCGCATCGACTCGGTAAAAATGCCGCCAAACCGATGCAATTGCCACGAATTTGGCCGGAAGTACCGCCGTTGTCAGAAATTTCATGAAATGCGGCAAAAAATTGCAAGTCAGAGCTCTGACCCCGGTTGGGGTGGCAGGAAACAAAAAAGCCGCCAACTTCGCAGTTGACGGCTTTTTTGAAGGCGGCGCACCGGAGTGCGCGCTGGAGGCGAATTAACGCTTCGAGAATTGCTTTGCGCGACGTGCTTTGCGCAGACCAACTTTTTTACGCTCGACTTCACGTGCATCGCGGGTAACGAAACCGGCACGTGCCAGGTCGCCCTTCAACGATGCGTCGTAGTCGATCAGTGCACGGGTGATGCCGTGACGAACCGCGCCAGCCTGGCCGGACTCGCCACCACCGTGAACGTTGACCTTGATGTCGAAACGCTCGACATTGCCGGTCAGTTCCAGCGGTTGACGGATGACCATCAGGCCCGTTTCGCGCGAGAAGTAGTCAGCGGCTGGTTTGCCGTTAACGATGATTTGGCCAGTGCCAACTTTGATGAAGACGCGAGCGACTGCACTCTTGCGACGGCCGGTGCCGTAATTGTAGTTACCGATCATGTCAGCTCCTTACTTGAACAGCACGAGTGCCGTAGGTTGCTGGGCAGCATGCGGGTGGGAACCTTCCGCGTACACTTTGAGCTTCTTGATCATGGCGTAGCCAAGCGGGCCCTTAGGCAGCATGCCCTTGACCGCTTTTTCAAGCGCGCGACCAGGAAAACGCTCTTGCATTTTCTTGAAGTTGGTTTCGTAGATACCACCTGGGTAGCCGGAGTGACGGTAGTACGTCTTCTCGGTTGCCTTGGTACCGGTCACGCGCAGTTTGCCTGCGTTGATCACGACGATGAAATCGCCGGTGTCGACGTGAGGAGTGAATTCGGGTTTGTGTTTGCCGCGCAACCGGAGTGCCACTTCGCTGGCAACACGTCCGAGGATCAGATCCGTCGCGTCAACCACGAACCAATCGCGCTGGACTTCATGTCCCTTAGCGGAAAAAGTTTTCATGTTGACTTCCTAAATATAAAACTTATTAAATCGCTCAAATGGTGGTTCCGCTCGTACAACTCGCGGACTCTGCCTTATTGTCTTTTCCTGAGCAAACGGAAAGCCGGCTACTATAGCGCACTCCCCACGGCCGAGTCAAGCCCTTCGGCCGCTGTTGCAGTCGTAGCGAAATGACATCGGCGTCATCCCTAGATAAATCGCAAATGCCGGGCCCACGGCCCGCCCTAGACTGCTCCACAGCCGACCACTTAATTGACGGGGAAAAACTTTCTTGACCACCGAAACAATGTCAACCTACTATGTCTGAGCACTTATCGTCGGGAGACCTCGTGATATTGAAATACTGCCTTGCCGCTTCACTACTATCCCTGCTGTCGACCCTGGCGGCGCCCAGCCTGGCCGGCACGGCCCCGCCCGCGCGCATCTGCCACCTGCCCGGCGCCGAGGAAGGCTTGCGTTGCAGCACCCTGACCGTTCCGCTCGACTACCAGCAGAAAACCGGCGCCACCCTGCCCCTGCACGTCGTCGTGGCCCCGGCCTTCCGCGAGTCGGCCCGTCCCGATCCGGTGTTCGTGCTGGCGGGCGGCCCCGGCCAGGCCGGCAGCGACGTGCTGCCAGTGCTGCATTCCATCTTCCGGCGCGCGCGCGCCACGCGCGACATCGTGTTCATCGACCAGCGCGGCACCGGCCTGTCCGGCAAGCTCGACTGCGATGAGGACAACTTGCCCGAGAACCTCAGCGACGACGAGCAGAACGCCGCCGTGCGGCGCTGCCTGGCCGGCATCCGCGCGCCGCTGGCGGCCTACACCACCGACAACGCCGCACGCGACATTGAACAGGTGCGCCTGGCGCTCGGCTACCCCAAAATCAACGTCTGGGGCGCGTCCTACGGCACCCGCCTGGCCCAGGCCTACGCGCGCGCCTTTCCCGACGCCGTGCGCAGCCTGATGCTCGACGGCGTGGCCGCGCCCGACCAGATCATCCCGGCCGCCGGGCGCGACGGCCAGGCCGCGCTCGACACCCTGTTCCGCCAGTGCGCGGCCGACCCCGGCTGCAACAAGGCCTATCCCGCCCTGCGCAGCGAGTTCGACAGCCTGCTGGCCAAAGTCAGCGCCACGCCGGTAGCGCTGAACCTGCCCAATCCGCGCACCGCCGAGCCCTTGCAGATGAGCATGACCAAGGAACGTTTCCTGAACACCGTGCACAACGTGCTGTATTCGGCGCTGGACGGACGCCGCCTGCCGTTCCTGATCCACAGCGCCTGGCAGGGCCGCTGGGCGCCGTTCGTGGCGCGCCGCAACGTCGGCGCCGACCTGGCCGGCGAAGGCGGCACCGCGCTGGTGCTGCACATGGCGGTGATCTGCGCCGAGGACTATCCGCGCATGACGCCGCAATTGCTGGCCGAGGACGCCACCAATTCCTTCCTCGGCAGCGGCCGCGTGGGCCAGTTGATGGAGCAGTGCAAGTCGCTCAAGCTGCCGGCCGTGCCATGGCGCGCGCCGACGCCGATCCTGGCGCCGTCCCTGCTGCTGTCGGGCGCGCTCGATCCGGTCACGCCGCCGCGCCGCGCCGAGGCCGCCGCGCGCCACATTCCCAAAGCCCAGCACCTGGTGGTGGCCAATGCCGGGCACGGCATTTCCTCGCTCGGCTGCGCGCCGCGCCTGCTGCGCGAGTTTCTCGACGCGCCCGCCAGGCAGGTGGTCGCCGCCTGCCTCAACGAGATTCCGGCCGCCAATTTCCAGGTCGGCAGCGCCGGTCCGCACCCCTAGTTTTGAACACGCCGAGGCCACGATGATTGTTGTAGATGATGTAAGAAAACAATTCGGCAGCTTGCAAGCGCTGGGCGGGGTCAGCTTCGCCGCCGCCGACGGCCAGATCACGGCCCTGCTGGGACCGAACGGCGCCGGCAAGACCACCCTGCTGCGCCTCCTGGTCGGCCTGCTCAAGCGCGACCAGGGCAGCATCAGCATCGGCGGCATCGATCCGGCCGTCGATCCGATGGCGGTGCGCAAGGATATCGGCTTCCTCACCGACCAGTTCGGCCTGTACGAGCGCCTGAGCACGCGCGAATACCTGGCCTATTTCGGCGAGCTCAACGGCATGACCCTGCCCGCCGTCCAGCGCCGCATCGACGAGGTGGCCGACCTGCTGGTCATGCACGACATCCTGGAGCGGCGCGGCAAGGGCTTTTCGCAAGGCCAGCGCATCAAGGTGGCGCTGGCGCGCACCCTGCTGCATCAACCGCGCCACCTGCTGCTCGACGAACCGAGCCGCGGCCTGGACGTGATGAGCACGCGCGCCCTGCGCACCGCCCTCGCCGCCCTGCGCCGCGAAGGCTGCTGCGTGATCATGGCGACCCACGTGATGCAGGAAGTCACGCACCTGTGCGACGACGTGATCGTGATCGCCAAAGGCCACACGGTGGCGCAGGGCTCGCCGCAGGAACTGTGCCGCCGCACCGGCATCAGCAACCTGGAAGACGCCTTCGTCAGCCTGGTCGGCGAAGAAGGAATCTCGACATGAAGCCCACTTTCCTCATCGTTTTTCTGAAGGAATTCAAGGAAACCCTGCGCGACCGGCGCGCGCTGGGCCTCTTGGCCCTGTTCACCTTGATGTACCCGCTGATGCTCGGCTACATGCTGAACCAGCAGATCAAGCGCGCCACCCAGTCCGAGCGCGAAGGCATGGAACTGGCCGTGATCGGCGCGGCCCAGGCGCCCAACCTGATGGCGCAGCTCAAGCAAAAGAACATCACCGTGCAGCCGGTCGCGGAGATGGACGAAGACGCCATCGGCGCACTGCTGCGCGCGCGCAAGGTGGTCGGGCTGCTGCGCCTCGATCCCGAGTTCGGCGAACACTACCAGGCCATGCGCCCGGCCCGGATCGAGCTGTGGTACGACTCGGCCAGCGACAACAGCCAGCGCCAGCGCGATGTCGAGGAAGTGCTGCAACACTACAGTTCGAGCATCAGCAGCGCGCGCCTGCTGGCGCACGGGGTCTCGCCCGCCACCATGACCCCGATTCGCCTGCAGCGCTACGACACCGGCAGCTCGGCGGCGCGCTCGGCCGGGATGATCGGCGCGATTCTCGGCTTTTTGTTCTTTCCGGCGTTCATCTGCGGCCTGTCGGCGGCGGTCGACAGCACCGCCGGCGAACGCGAGCGGCGCTCGCTGGAAGTGCTGATGGCGCAACCGGCCAGTCCCTGGTCGCTGATCACCGGCAAGTGGCTGGCGGCCGGTTCGCTGGCCGTGATCGGCATCACCCTGGAACTGGCGCTGGCGCATGGCGTGCTGTCCTGGCTGCCGCTGGAAGAAATCGGCATGAGCTGGCGGGTCACCTCGGCCCAGCTGGCCTGGGTGTGCGTGGCCACCCTGCCGCTGTCCCTGCTGGCGGCCGGCCTGCATATTGCGCTGGCGATGAATGCGCGCTCGTTCAAGGAAGCCCAGAGCATCCTCAGCCTGGTGACCCTGATCCCGATGCTGCCCGGGCTGGCGGTGTCGATGCTGGAATTGAAAACGGCGATGTGGATGTATGTGGTGCCGATGCTGTCGAACCAGACCTTGCTGCGCGAACTGGCCAAGGGCCAGGAACTGGGCGCGCTGCCGTTCGTGCTGACCTTCTTGAGTTCGATGCTGCCGGCGCTCGGCGCGGTGGCATTCGCCAGCTGGCGCATGAAGAGCGAGCGCTACGTGCTGTCGGTCTAGGGGCTGGCCGGCAAGGCTGGCCGCGCTCCATTACAATAGGCCGGGGAAACACAGTGAAACAATGAGCGGAGAATGGAATGGAAGTCACAGTCAGCTGGAATGGCCCGTCGGGCATGAGTTTTCGGGCGCAAACGGGATCGGGCCACATGGTCAGCATGGATGGCGCGCCCGAGGGCGGCGGCCACAACCTGGCGCCACGGCCGATGGAAATGGTGTTGCTGGGAACCGGTGGGTGCACGGCGTATGACGTGGTGCTCATTCTCAAGCGCGGACGGGAAGACGTGCGCGGCTGCGACGTGACGCTCAAGGCCGAACGCGCCGAGACCGATCCCAAGGTATTCACCAAAATTCATTTTCACTTCACGGTGACCGGCAAGAACCTGAAACCGGGCGCGGTGGAGCGCGCGGTGAGCCTGTCGCACGACAAATATTGCTCGGCGTCGATCATGCTGGCCAAGATGGCCGAGATCACGCATTCGTTCGAGATTATCGAGGGATAGAACAGCGCTGCCATTGTTCCAGCCTCCAGCTGTTTAGCCGTCGTTCCTGCCACTGGCAGAAACGACTCCCCGCGCCAAGGCGACTCTCGGCGGGGACGACGGTTTTGAGGGTGGCAGTGCCAATAGCAGAACCGCAATAATACGCTGACAGCAGTTAAACGTAATACGCGGTCGTCGTCATCACCTTCGCCATCGCCGTCATCACCCCGCGCACCGGCGGCGGCACCGCCACCGCGCCCAGCGCCTGCGCAGCCGCGCCGTGCGCAATCTCGTCGATGCGCATCTGGTCCACGATGGCGCGCGACTTGGCGTCCTGCGCCGGCAGCAAATCCAAATGGCTGTTCAGATGCGCCTCCACCTGGCGTTCGGTCTCGACCACGAAGCCCAGGCTGCGCGCGTCGCCCAGTTGCGCCGCCACCGTACCGAGCGCGTAGGCGCCCGCATACCACAGGGGATTGAGCAAACTCGGCCGCGAACCGAGCTCGGCCAGCCGCTGGGCGGTCCACGCCAGGTGGTCTTCTTCCTCGCGTCCCGCTTCGGCGAACTGTGCGCGCATGTCCTCGGTCTTGGCAAAGCGCGATTGCGAGTTGTACAGCGCCTGCGCGCACACTTCTCCCACGTGGTTGACGCGCATCAGGCCGGCGCTGAGGCGCTGTTCGGCATCATCGAGCTGGCCGTCGTCCGCATGCGCCGCCGGAGTCGGCCGCGATGCCGAGGCCACGCCCGCGATCACGCGCAGGGCCTTGTCCATGCTGACGATCAGCTGGTCGAGTGGATGGATGGATCGTTGTGCTGACATGCGCTGCCCCGGTGGCGATAAAACACCATTATAGGACCTCCGGCATGGCCGGGGCGCCGGCCGCCGGGCCGCCCTCGGCCGCCGGCGGCGGCGCCTGCGCCTCGATCCAGTCGAGCAGCGGCCCCCCGGCATCGATGCCGGAAATGTTTTTCGCCACGCCCAGGTTCAGCTGCAACAGAAAGGGAATGGTGTCGGATGGCACGTCCGGGCAATGCGCGCTGAACGCGGCGATAAACCGGCTTGAGGACACCACCGGCACCACTTTCGCCCCGCTCATGAACTGCAGCACGCTGGTAATCGTGTGGCCCTTGCCGATGGTATGGTAAATGAACTGGTTGAAGGCGCGGTCGACCTTCTTGAAATCGATGGTTTCGGAGGTCATCAGCCCGGCCAGGTAGTACAGGCCGAGGGTGACGCGGAAGTACGCGGTCCATTCGGCCGCGTTGCGCCCGCTGCTGGCGACGGCAAGAATTTTTTCTTTGATGGCACTGTCCATAAGGCCCATTATCCACATTTCTTGCCCGATTGGGCAGGCTGCCGCGCTTGCGGCGGTGAATTTGTGCTGCTACCCTCACGCTTTGAGAGAAGGAACCCGATGATCGAGGTGAAACACCTGGCCAAGCGCTTCGCCGCGACGGTACACAAGGAGCGGCGCGCGCGCCAGCGCGACGTGCGCGAGAGCGATGGCTGGTTCCATGCGGTGCGCGATGTCAGCTTTTCGTGCGCGCCCGGCGAAGTGCTGGGCCTGCTTGGCCCGAACGGGGCCGGCAAGACCACCACCCTGCGCATCCTCTCGACCGCCCTGCGCCCCGACGCCGGCAGCGCTTTCATCGACGATATCGACATCGTGGCCGATCCGATCCGGGCGCGCCAGCGGGTTGGCTTCCTGTCCGGCAGCACCGGTTTGTACGGACGCTTGAGCGCGCGCGAGAATGTGGAATATTTCGGGCGCCTGCACGGCATGGCGCCGGAGCGCCTCAAACAACGCTGCGACGCGCTGTTCGAGCAGCTCGACATGCACGCCTACGCCCACAAGCGCGCCGATGACTTGTCGACCGGAATGAAGCAGAAATGCGCCATCGCCCGCACCGTGGTGCACGAGCCGCAGGTGGTCATTCTGGACGAACCGACCACCGGGCTCGATGTGATGTCGGCGCGGGTGCTGCTCGAATTTATCGCCAGCTACAAGGCGTTGCGGATTCCCCTGATCTTTTCCACCCACCATCTGCACGAGGTGGAAAAACTGTGCGACAAGGTCTGCATCATCAACCGCGGCCGCAGCGCCTTCAACGGCAGCGTGGCCGAGCTGCGCGAGCTGGGCGGCAGCCACGACCTGGTCGACGCCTTCGTGCACATCGTCAACCAGGAAGGCTGAGCCATGTGGACCGTGTATTTCAAGGAACTGCTGGAACTGCTGCGCGACCGCAAGACCTTCATCTTCACCCTGCTGCTGCCGATCGTCGCCATGCCGATGATTTTCGGCGGCCTGGCGTATCTGTCGTCGACCATTTTCAAGAAGGCCCAGCACAAGGAACTGAGCTACGCCGTGTTCGGCAAGGAACATGCACCCGGCCTGAGCGAGCGTTTCAAGCGCGAAAAAGGCTTGCGCGAGGTGTCGATGGCCAATGAAGGCGCGATCAAGGCCGCCATCGACAGCGACCGCATCACCTTCGCCATCGTCATTCCGGCCGGGTTCGAGGAAGCCATGGCGGCGCACCGCCAGGCCCGAGTGACTTTGCACTACAACAATGCCGTGGCGCTCGACATGACCCACAAGCGGGTGGCGGCGGTGATCGAGACGCACAACCGGGCGCTGCGCGAACAAGCCTTGTCGGCCATGAACATGAGCCAGGCCGAGCTGCGTTTTGCGCTCAATCCGATCGAGCTCGAAGAATTGTCGACCGCCGGCACGCGCGAGCGGGTGGGCTCGCTGGTGGGCGGCTTTCTGCCGTACATCTTGCTGATGGTGTGCCTGATGGCGGCCATGTACCCGGCCATCGACCTGGGGGCTGGCGAAAAGGAGCGCGGCACCCTGGAAACCCTGCTGCTGGCGCCGATTTCGCGCACGGCGCTGGTGCTGGCCAAGTTCCTGGTGCTGTTTACGGTGGGGCTGACCTCGGCGCTGCTGATGGTGGCCAGCATGGGGCTGCTGCTGGCCGTGTTCGGCGGCTCGCTCGAAGGCGGGCTGGCGCAGATGGTGCGGGCGATCGGCGCGCGCGACCTGGCGATGGTGGCGCTGATGCTGGTGCCGACGGCGGCCATCTTTGCCTCGATTCTGCTGTCGATTTCGATTTATGCGAAGAGCTACAAGGAAGCGTCGGGCATGATTTCGCCGCTGATGATGCTCTTGATCGTGCCGATCGTGGTGGCCATGATGCCGGGGGTGGAGCTGAACTGGTTCTGGTCCATGGTGCCGCTGACCAATGTGTCGCTGGCCATGAAGGAACTGGTCAAGGGGACCATGGACTACCGCATGTTTTCGGCGATTTTGCTGTCCACCACCTTGATCGCCGGGGCGCTGCTGGCGTGGTGCAGGTGGTGGTTCAACCGCGAAGACGTGTTGTTCCGGAATTAAGTTGCGAAAGCGTCATTGTTGACCACCAGCCTCCAGACCGTCTTTCCTGCCACTGGCAGAAAAGACTTCCTGCCACTGGCAGAAAAGACTTCCCGCGCAGGCGGGCCCTACTCAACCAATTCCCACTCCCCCATTTATGCAATCTGAGCCCATCAAACCGCCGCGCATCGCAATGCGCGGCCCGGGCTCACTCAAATTTTATACAATGCAACTCTAAAGTACGCCCCGCTACCCGCCGGACGTACATACAGCGACCGTATCAGGAGTCAGGCATGGAATTACGCATCAGGAATTTATCCAAGACCTACGCCAATGGCGTAGTTGCCTTGGATAAAGTTACCCTCACCATCCCCAGCGGGATGTTCGGCCTGCTCGGCCCGAACGGGGCGGGCAAGTCGACCCTGATGCGCACCCTCGCCACCTTGCAGGAATGCGACGCCGGCTCGGTCTTCTTCGGCGACCTCGACGTGCTCGACGACAAGGACGATATCCGCCGCCTGCTCGGCTATCTGCCCCAGGACTTCGGCCTCTACCCCAAGGTCACCGCCTACGAACTGCTCGACCATTTTGCCGTCCTCAAGGGCCTGTCGCAGCGCAGCCGCCGCCGCGAAGTGGTCGATGGGCTGTTGCAGCAAACCAATCTGTTCGAAGTACGCAACCAGCGCCTCGGCACTTTTTCCGGCGGCATGCGCCAGCGCTTCGGCATCGCCCAGGCCCTGCTGGGCGACCCGCAACTGATCATCGTCGATGAACCCACCGCCGGCCTCGACCCGCAGGAACGGGTGCGTTTCCACAACCTGCTCTCCGACATCGGCGACGACAAGACCGTGCTGCTGTCGACCCACATCGTGTCCGACGTGTCGGATCTGTGCGCCAACATGGCGATCATCAACAAGGGCCATGTGCTGCTGTGCGGCGAGCCGCAAAAGCTGATCGACGATATCGACGGCAAGATCTGGGCGCGCTTCGTCGCCAAGCACGAACTGGCCCATTTCCAGCAGGAGCACGCGGTGATCTCGACCCGCCTGCTGACCGGCCGCACCCTGATTCACGTGTATTCCGAACAAGATCCGGGCGAAGGCTTCGCGCCCGCCGCCGGCGACCTCGAAGACGTCTACTTCGCCACCATCGCCGGACGCCACGTCGCGGCCAGCAACTGTTGAAGGTGGCGTCCATGTTGGCAATCGCACTGTTCGAAGCGCGCCAGCGGCTCAAGCTGCTCTCGACCTGGGTCTACTTCGGCATGTTTTTCGCGCTGGCGCTGCTGTGGATGGCGGCCGCCGGCGGGGTTTTCAAGGAAGCCCACATCACCTTCGGCGGGCGCCTGTTCATCAATGCCCCGCGCTCGATCGCGCTGACCGTCGCCTTCCTCGGCTGTCTGGGCGTGATCGTGATGGCGGCCATGATGGGCCGCTCGGTGCAGCAGGATTTCGAATACGACATGCACCACTTTTTCTTCAGCGCGCCGATCGCCAAGCACGATTACGTGTTCGGGCGCTTTCTGGGCGCCGCGCTGACCCTGGCGGTGGTGTTTTCGAGCATCGTGCTGGGCGCCTGGCTGGGCACCTTCATTCCCGGCATCGAACCCGACCGGCTGGGCCAGGCCGGACTGTGGATGTATCTGCGGCCCTACCTGTTCCTGACCCTCCCCAACATCTTCATCTTCGGCGCCATCTTCTTCGTGCTGGCCGCGCTGACGCGGCGCATGCTGCCGGTGTACGTGGCCAGCGTGGTGATGATGATCGGCTACATCGTCGCGCCCTCGCTGGCGCGCGATCTCGACTACAAGACCCTGGCCGCGCTGATCGACCCCTTCGGCACCACCGCCCTGATCCGCATCACCGAGTACTGGACCATCGCCGAGCGCAACAGCCGCGAGATTCCCTTCGGCGGCGTGTACCTGCTCAACCGCGCGCTGTGGTGCGGCTTTGCGCTGGTGGTGCTGCTGCTCGGCTACTGGCGCTTCCACTTCATCGGCAGCGCCGAGGGCCGCCCGGCCGGGCGTGCGGAAGGCGAGATCGCCGCGCGCCTGTCCAACGTGGCCATGGCGACCCAGCAAGCGCCCGACTTCCTGCAGCGCAGCCTGGCGCAGTTAGCGCTCAAGTCGAGCTGGCTCAACTTGCGCGAATCGGTCAAGGATGTCTACTTCGCCGTGATCGCGCTGGCCGGCGTGCTGGCCGTGTTCGGCGCCTCGGTCAACCTCGGCTCGATGTACGGCACCAATACCTATCCGGTGACCTACCAGGTGCTGGAACTGATCAGCGCGGCGTTTTCTCTGTTCATGCTGGTCGTCACCACCTTTTATGCGGGCGAGCTGGTGTGGCGCGAACGCGAGGCGCGCGTGGGCCAGATGCTCGACGCCCTGCCGCTGCCGAGCTGGCTGCCGATGCTGTCCAAGCTGTTCGCCCTGATCGGCCTGCAAGTGCTGATGCTGGTGCTGGTGATGATATCCGGCATGCTGATCCAGCTGTTCCGCGGCTACTTCGCCATCGACATCGGCCTGTACCTGCAAAGCCTGTTCCTGATCCAGCTGCCGCAATACGTGCTGGTGGCGGTGCTGGCGATCGCGCTGCAGGTGCTGATCAACCAGAAGTACCTGGCCTACTTCGCCATGATCCTGTACTACTTCGCCACGATCACCTTCGGCTCGCTCGGCCTCGACCATCCGATGCTGCTGTACGGCACCTCGCCCTCCTTCATGTATTCCGACATGAACGGCTACGGCCACTTTCTGGTGCGCGAACGCTGGTTCGCCTTGTACTGGGGCGGGGCGGCGCTGATGCTGATGGTGGCCTCGCTGGTGTTCTGGCCGCGCGGCTGCAATGCCGAACTGGGCAGCCGGATCCAGCTGGCGCACCGCAACCTGAGCCTGCCGGTCATGGCCACCTTCGGCGCCGGGCTGGCCGTGTTCCTCGGCACTGGCTGCCTGCTCTACTACAACCTGCATATCGAAGGCGATTACCAGACCGCCTGGCAAAAAGACCGGACCCGCGCCCAGTACGAGCTGCGCTACAAGAAATACGCGGCGCTGGCGCAGCCGAAGATCGCCGCGGTCGACCTGAAAGTGGCGATCGTGCCCGAACAGCGGCGCCTGACGGTGACCGGCGTCTACCAGCTCGACAACAAGGGAACGCGCCCGATCGAGCGGGTCTTCATCAGCCAGGACCGCCTGTCCAGCCTGAAAGTGCGCCTGGGCCAGAAAATCACGCCGCTGATCAGCGACCGCGAGCACGGCTTTTACGGCTACCAGCTGAGCACTCCTTTGCTGCCGGGACAACGCCTGGCGCTCGAATTCGATGTCGAGTTCGAAGCGCGCGGCATCCTCGGCCTGGAATCGGACACGCCGGTGCTGAGCAACGGCACCTTCTTCAACAACGACCGGCTGCCGCGCATCGGCTACCAGCCGATGGCCGAGCTGGAGAACGACCGCGACCGCAAACGCCATGGCCTGGGGCCGCACGCGCCGATGCGCGCGCCGCGCGATCCGGCCGGGCTGGCGCACAACTACCTGGGCATTGATGCCGACTGGATCGATTTCAACGCCGTCATCAGCACCAGCCCGGACCAGCTCGCAATTGCCCCCGGCACCCTGGAAAAGGAATGGATCTCGGCCGGACGGCGCTACTTCCATTACCGCATGGACAAGCCGATCCTCAACTTCTACGCCTTCCAGTCGGCCCGCTACGAAGTGCGGCACGACCGCTGGCAGGATGTGACGATCGACGTGTTTTACCACCCGGGCCACGACTTCAACGTCGAGCGCATGATCCGCGGCGTCAAGGCCGGGCTCGAATACAATTCGAAGCATTTCAGCCCCTACCAGCACAAGGTGCTGCGCGTGGTCGAGTTTCCGCGCTACGCCGCGTTTGCCCAGTCCTTCCCCGGCACCATCCCGTTTTCCGAGAGCGTCGGCTTCATCGCCCGGGTCGACGACAAGAATCCCAAGGATATCGATTACCCCTTCTACGTGGCGGCGCATGAAGTGGCGCACCAGTGGTGGGGACACCAGCTGGTGCCCTCGAACACGCGCGGCGCCACGGTGCTGAGCGAAACCCTGTCCGAATACGCGGCGCTGATGGTCATGAAGCAGCACGTCGGCCCCGAGCGCATGCGCCGCTTCCTGAGCTACAACCTGGACAAATACCTGATCGGACGGGCGCTGGAAACGAAGTACGAGCTGCCGCTGGCGCAGAACGAACACCAGAGCTACATCCATTACCACAAGGGCGCGCTGGCCATGTACCTGCTGCAGGACGTGCTGGGCGAAGCGAAGGTCAATGCCGTGCTGCACGATCTGCTGACCAGCCACGCCTTCCATGGCGCGCCGTATCCGAGCGTGCTGGCGCTGACCGATGGCTTGCGCCGCGCCACGCCTCCCGAGCATGCCTACCTGATCGACGACCTGTTCGAGCGCATTGTGCTCTACGAGAACCGCGCCACGAGCGCCAGCGCGACCAGGCGCGCCGACGGCAAGTACGAGGTGCGGATGCGCGCCAGCGTCGTCAAGCAGCGCGCCGGCAAGCTGGGCGACGAGACCGAAGTGCCGCTGAAAGACGTGATCGAATTGGGCGTCGACGACCAGGATGGCAAGCCGCTGCTGCGCGAACGGCGCGTGGTCGACGGCAATACCGTCAGCGTGACCATGGTCGTGGGCACGCGACCGTACAAGGCCGGGATCGATCCGGACAACAAGCTGATCGACCGCAAGCCGGGGGATAATATGATCGAGGTGGAGCAGTAGCCGATCCGCTGTCTTTCCGCAACTGAGCGACAGGATCGTTCAGTTGCGGAAATTGTGTTTCTGAGTTTTCGTGCAAAGGCATGCGGCAGCACTAGCACATGTACAAGGCCACCCCGAATCTTGCGCGTCAAATATTTCTTTTCGTATAAACTTCCACCTTTTACGTGGAAGATAGCATGCCGAGCGTCAAAACGATGGACCAGACCGGCTTTCGCCGTATCCTCGCCCGCAACGTTGCGTTGCCGCTGGCGATCGGCGTCGGCAGTGCGCTGATTTTCGTTGCCGTCATTACCTACCTGCTGTCGGTCCTGAGCATGGTGGAACACAGTGAAAAAGTGATCGGCCACGCCAACGAGGCGGCCAAGCTCTCGGTCGACCAGGAATCGGGCCTGCGCGGCTATTTGCTGAGCAACGACGAAGCCTTCCTCGCGCCCTACACCCTGTCAAAAGGAAAAAGCGCAGCCACCCTCGATACGCTGACCAAGCTGGTGGCGGACAATCCGCCCCAGGTCGAGCGCCTGCGCCAGATCTCGGCCATGCAGGAACAGTGGAACGTCTACGCCACCAACGCCATTGCGCTGCGGCGCGCCAACAGCGACGTCATTACGCTGGTGCGCAGCGGGCGCGGCAAGGTCGCTTTCGATGAAATCCGCACCACCTTCAACGAATTCCTGGCGGTCGAACAGCGCCTGCTGCAACAGCGTAACCAAAGCGCCCAGAGCGTGACGCGCTGGGGCGTGGCCCTGTACCTGCTGGTCAGCCTGCTGCTGTCGGGCCTGCTGGCCTACTTCGGCCGGCGCGAACTGATGCGCCTGTCGGACGTGTTCGGCGACGCCATCGATCAGCACCGCACCCATGGCGAAGCGCTCGAGCGCCAGGCCTGGCAGCGCAGCGGACAGACCCAGCTGGCCGAACGCAGCATCGGCCACAACAGCCTGACCAGCCTCGGGCGCGCCACGCTCGATTTCATGGCCGAATACACCGGCGCGGCCGTGGCCGCCCTGTACGCGCGCGACGAAGACGGCAGCCTGCGCCGCATCGCCGGTTATGGCATGAGCCGCGAAGAAACCGAGCGCGAAGTACGTTTCAATGGCGCCGACACCCTGGTCGGCCAGACGCTCGTGTCCAATCGCCCGATCGTGATGGGCAACCTGCCCGAGCACTACCTGAAAGTCAGCTCCGGCATCGGCAGCGGCAGCCCGCGCCACCTGGTCCTGATCCCGGTCGACAATGACGGCGCCGCCAATGGCGTGGCCGAATTCGGCTTCCTGAACGAGCCGCGCAAGCGCGACCTGGAGTTCCTGGAACTGGTCGCGCCGAACATCGGCCGCGCCATCGAAGCGGCGCTGGCGCGCCGCCGCCTGCACGACGCCCTGGCCGAAACCCAGCAGCTCAACGAAGAACTCCAGGTGCAGCAGGAAGAACTGCGCACCGCCAACGAGGAACTCGAAGAGCAGTCGCGCGTGCTGGAAGAATCCCAGACCATCCTCGAAAACCAGAAGGCCGAACTGGAACAGACCAACGAACGCCTGGCCGAACAGGCCAACGCGCTCGATGAAAAGAACAGCGCCCTGGGCGTGATCCAGAACGAGCTGGAAGAGCGCGCGCTCGACCTGCAGCGCGCCAGCAAATACAAGTCCGAATTCCTGGCGAATATGTCGCACGAGCTGCGCACCCCGCTCAACAGCTCCCTGATCCTGTCCAAGCTCTTGTCCGAGAACGCCAAAGGCAATCTGGAGCCGGAGCAGATCCAGTTCGCCAACACGATCTACGCGGCCGGCAACGACCTGCTCAACCTGATCAACGACATCCTCGACATCTCCAAGGTCGAAGCGGGCAAGCTCGAACTGACGCCCGAAGACATCGCCCTGACCGACCTGGCCGACACCATGCGCCACACCTTTGCGCCGCTGGCCGGCCAGAAGCAGCTGACGTTCACGTCGCAGGTGCAAGCCGGCGCGCCAGTCACCCTGCACAGCGACGCCCAGCGCCTCCAGCAGATCCTCAAGAACCTGCTCTCGAACGCGATCAAGTTCACCGATAGCGGCGAGGTCTCGCTGACGATCGGAGCGGGCCCGGACGGCATGCTGGCATTCGTGGTGCGCGACTCCGGCATCGGCATCGCGACCGACCAGCACGCGATCATCTTCGAAGCCTTCCGCCAGGCCGACGGCACCACCAGCCGGCGCTACGGCGGCACCGGCCTGGGCCTGTCGATCTCGCGCGACCTGGCGGCCCTGCTGGGCGGCTCGATCGCGATCGCCAGCGCGCCCGGCAAGGGCAGCACCTTCACCCTGCTGGTCCCGGCAACCCTGCCGGCCGCTACCCCGGGCCTGCCGCAAACGCCCGCCAGCAGCATGCAGGCGGCCGCGCGCACCATCGTCGCGCCGGCGCCGGCCCTGCGCGCACCGGTGTTCGCCGATGACCGCGGCAACGGCATCGCGGCCGCACGCACAGTGCTGGTGATCGAAGACGACGCCGCGTTCGCGCGCATCCTGTTCGACCTGGCGCACGAAATGCACTACCGCTGCCTGGTGGCGCACAGCGCCGGCGACGGCCTGCAGGCCGCCAACGACTTCCTGCCAGACGCCATCCTGCTCGACCTCGGCCTGCCCGACGGCTCCGGACTCGATTTGCTGCAAAAGCTCAAGGACAATCCGCGCGCGCGCCACATCCCGGTGCACATCGTCTCGGCCAACGACCGCGCCGAAGCGGCCATGCAGCTGGGCGCGATCGGCTACGTGATCAAGCCGGCCACGCGCGAGCGCCTCAAGCAGGTGTTCCAGACCCTGGAGGGCAAATTCACCCAGAAGATGAAGCGCGTGCTGCTGGTCGAGGACGACGAGCGCCAGCGCGAGAGCGTGGTCCACCTGATCGACGACGCCGATGTCGAGATCACCGCGGTGGCCACCGGCGGCGAAGCCTTCGCGCTGCTCCAGGCCGGCATCTACGACTGCATGATCATCGACCTGAAGCTGCCCGACATGCAGGGCCACGAACTGCTGCGCAAGATGGCGTTTGAAGAAATCGTCTCGTTCCCGCCGGTGATCGTCTACACCGGGCGCAACCTGACCCGCGCCGAAGAAGCCGAACTGCTCAAATATTCGCGCTCGATCATCATCAAGGGTGCGCGTTCGCCCGAGCGCCTGCTCGACGAAGTCACGCTGTTCCTGCACAAGGTCGAATCGCAAATGTCGGCCGAGCGCCAGAGCATGCTGAAAACCGTGCGCAGCCGCGACCGCGTGTTCGACGGGCGCCGCATCCTGCTGGTCGACGACGACGTGCGCAACATCTTCTCGCTCACCAGCGCGCTGGAACAGAAAGGCATCATCGTCGAAGTCGGCCGCAACGGCTTCGAAGCGCTCGAACGGCTCGACCAGATTGCCGACATCGACCTGGTGCTGATGGATGTGATGATGCCGGGGATGGACGGCCTGGAAGCGACGCGCCGCCTGCGCGCCGATCCGCGCTTCGCCAAGCTGCCGGTGATCGCCATCACCGCCAAGGCCATGAAGGACGACCAGGAACAGTGCATGAAGGCCGGCGCCTCCGACTACCTGGCCAAGCCGATCGACCTTGACCGCCTGTACTCGCTGCTGCGGGTCTGGCTGCCGAGCATGGAGCGGCTGTGATGAATGCACCCGACAGCATCACCATCGAGCTGCGCCTGCTGATGGAGGCGATTTATCTCAAGTACAGCTACGACTTCCGCGACTACTCGGGCGCCTCGCAAAAGCGGCGCGTGCATCATGCCCTGCACCAGATGGACTGCGCCAGCATCTCCGAACTGCAGGCGCGCGTGCTGCACGATCCGGACGCCTTCATGCAGCTGTTGCAGTACCTGACCATTCCGACCAGCGAGATGTTCCGCGACCCGTCGTATTTCCAGGCCCTGCGCGAACATGTGGTGCCGCACCTGCGCACCTACCCTTCGCTCAAGATCTGGGTCGCCGGCTGCAGCACCGGCGAAGAAATCTATTCGATGGCGATCCTGCTCAAGGAAGAAGGACTGCTGGAGCGCTCGATCATCTACGCCACCGACATCAACCCGCATTCGCTGGAACGGGCGCGCAAGGGCGTGTTTGCGCTTGACCGCATGCGCGCCTACACCGCCAGCTACCAGATGGCCGGCGGACGCGCCGCGTTCTCCGACTACTACACGGCCGCCTACGACGGCGCCCTGTTCGACCGCAGCCTGGTGGAAAACGTCAGCTTCGCCGACCATAGCCTGGCGACCGACAGCGTGTTCTCCGAAACCCATTTGATCAGCTGCCGCAACGTGATGATTTACTTTAACCGCAAGCTGCAGGACCGCGCGCTCGGCCTGTTCCACGAATCCCTGTGCCACCGCGGCTTCCTGGGCCTGGGCAGCAAGGAGAGCCTCGATTTCTCGGCGCACGCCGACGCCTTCGAGCCGCTGGTCAAGGCCGAGCGCATCTTCCGCAAGGTGGCGCCATGAACGCCGTGCATGCCGACTCGAACGCAGAGTTGCTGGCCGGGCGCAGGATCGACGCCGTGGTGATCGGCGCCTCGGCCGGCGGCATCGACGCCCTGCTGCGCATTCTGCCGGTGCTGCCGAAGCACTTCGGCTTTTCGGTGATGGTGGTGCTGCACCTGCCGGACGACCGCGACAGCCGCCTGGCCGAAGTCTTCCAGCAGCACCTGGCGATGCCGGTGCGCCAGGCCGACGACAAGATGATGGTGGAAGCCGGCAGCGTGTATTTCGCCCCGCCCGGCTATCACCTGTCGGTCGAACGCGACTTCAGTTTTTCGCTGAGCCAGGAAGACCCGGTGCATTTCTCGCGCCCGGCCATCGACATCCTCATGGAGTCGGCCGCCGACGCCTGGGGCCAGCGCCTGCTTGGCATTTTGCTCACCGGCGCCAGCGCCGATGGCGCCGCCGGCATGGCGCGCATCGCCGCCTGCGGCGGCCTGACCGTGGTGCAGGACCCGAAAGACGCCGAGATCGCGACCATGCCCTCGGCCGCGATCCGGCTGCGCGCACCCGACGCCGTACTGCCCGTACCCGCAATCCGCGCGCTGATGACCGCGATGATGGAGATCCAATGAAGAGCGACCAACAAAAAATCAAGCTCCTGATCGTCGACGACCTGCCCGAGAACCTGCTCGCGCTGAGCAAGATCATCGAACAGGACGACCGCATCGTCTACCAGGCCAGTTCGGGCGAGGCGGCGCTGTCGCTGCTGCTCGAACACGACTTCGCGCTGGCCATCCTCGACGTCATGATGCCCGGGATGGACGGCATCGAACTGGCGGAACTGATGCGCGGCACCGAACGCACGCGCAACGTGCCGATCGTGTTCGTCAGCGCGGCCGGGCGCGAACTCAATTACGCCTTCAAGGGCTACGAGACGGGCGCCGTCGACTTCCTCTACAAGCCGCTCGACATCGCGGCCGTCAAGAGCAAGGTCAATGTGTTCGTGGCCCTGTGCCAGCAGCGCAATGAGGTCAAGCGCCAGGTGGCCGAGCTGGAAGAAAGCCGGCGCGAGCTGCGCGCCACCCAGGTCGAGCTGGAACGCTCGGTGAAGATGCGCGACGACTTCATGTCGATGGTCGCGCACGAACTGCGCACGCCGCTCAACACCCTGTTCCTGGAAACGCAATTGCGCGGCATGCAGCTCGACAAGGGCAACATGGCCGCCTTCAGCGAAGAGAACATGCGCAAGATGGTGGCGCGCGACGGCCGCCAGATCCAGAGCATGATCCGCTTGATCAACGACATGGTCGACGTCTCGCGCATCCGCAGCGGCAAGCTGTCGATCCGTCCGGCCGAAACCGAGCTCTCGGCCCTGCTGGCGCGTATCGTCAGCGACCTGTCGCAGCGCACCGAGGCTGCCGGCGGCACCATCGAACTGCACGCGCCCGAGCCGGTGGCCGGCGTGTGGGACGAGTTCCGCGTGGAGCAGATCATCATCAACCTGCTCACCAACGCGCTGCGCTACGGCGGCAGCAAACCGGTGAAAATCAGCCTGGAAGTGCGCGACGGGCATGCCTGGATCGTGGTGCGCGACCAGGGCGTGGGCATCGCGCCGGAAGACCAGCTGCGCATCTTCGCGCCGTTCGAACGGGCCGGCACCAAGGACGTGCGCGAGGGCCTGGGACTGGGCCTGTACATCGCGCGCCAGCTGGCCGAGTCGCACGACGGCTCGCTCGATGTCGAGAGCGCGCCGAATCAAGGCGCGGCGTTCCGCCTGGCCTTGCCGCTGGCCGGATCGCGCGCATGAACGTGCCGGCCCCGTACCAGGGTGTGTGGCGGCGCGAAGGCATCTGGCGCACCGATGGCAGCAGCGACAGCACCACCCTGGTGCTGTGGTTCCAGTCGGCGCGCTGGCACATCGACTCGCGCGGCTTCGCCGGCGCCACCGTGGTGCAAGGCGCGCGCTGCGAATGGCATCCCGAGATCGCCTTTCCCGCGCTCGGACCGGAGATCGATGCGGGAACCATGCGCTTCGACGGCCCCGACATGGTGGAAGAAATCGGCATCGACGGCAGTTACCGCGAACTGTGGGTGCGCATCGACGCCGGCCCGGTACGCGCGCAGCGGCTGCACAATGACGATGGCGCGCTGGCCTGGCTGATGACCGGCAGCGAATGGAGCGCGTGGGCCTACGGCCACCCCGGCGGCATGGCGCAATTCGGTATCGCCAGAGGCGATGCGGCGACACTGCCGCCCGAGGCCGGAAGCGGCTGGCGCGTCGCCGCCGTGGACGGCTAGGCCGGCGCTTCGGCCTCGATAAAGCGGCGCACCAGTTGCATGGCCATCGGCGCCGCGTACCCCACCGGCATGCTGGCCGGCGCCGCGCTGGCCAATTGGAAGGTCCCCTCCATCATCGCCAGCAAGGCCGCCGCCAGCGCCTGCACGTTGGCCGTGCTTTTGCGCTGCGCGGCCAGGCTGGCCGAGAGCAGCTCGCGCAGCAGCGCCAGCTCGGTATCGACCGCCTGCTGGTAGGCCGCCCGCACCTCGGGCTGGCGCACCGCTTCCGCCCCGATCACCACCCACGCCGCCACCGCGCCCGCATCCGCCCCGTCGCCCAGTCCCAGGCGCGCGTTGATGTACGCGTTCAGGCGCTGGCCGGGGTCGGGCGCATCCTGCGCCAGCGCGAAGTAGCGCTGCTGCGCACCGGTGGCGAGCGCCTTCACCAGCGCCAGCAAGATATCGGCTTTGCTGTGAAAATGGTAGTGCAGCAGGCCGGGAGTGAGCCCGGCGCGGCGCGCGATCAGCTGTATCGTGGCCTTGTCGTAGCCATGTTCGGCCATCGTGTCCATTAGCGCTTGCACGATCTGCGCGCGGCGCTGCTCCGAATTCGGCTTTCTCGACATGCGTGATTTCACTTAAATTGGTTGAACGACCAAATTATACTTGTTTTCTGGAGCGCTTTTCGCTAGCCTGGCAATTTGGGTGAGCAACCAAACAATCGAACGGACCACACGATGAACGCAACTCCCCCCAAGGTACTGGTGCTGACCGGCGGGATCGGCAGCGGCAAGTCGACCTTCGCGCGCGCTTTCCACGCGCTGGGCGTGCCCTGCATCGACGCCGATGCACTGGCGCGCACGGTGCATCAGGACCCGGCGCATCCGGCCACGATGCACATTGCGCGCGCCTTCCCGCAGGCGATGGCGGCGGACGGCAGCCTGGCGCGCGGCACCCTGCGCAGCATCTTCGCGTTTGACCCGGCCGCCAACGAGGAACTCAAACGCATCCTGCGCCCGGCGGTGCTGGCGCTGGCCGACGACTGGACGCGCCGCCAGCAGGCGCCCTACGTGGTGTGGGAGTCGGCGCTGGCGATGGACCAGGCCCTGCCCGCCGCGCGCGTGCTGGTGATCGATGCGACGGATCAGAACCGTGCCGCCCGCATCGCCCTGCGCAATCCCGACTGGACCGGCGCGCAGGTGGCCAGCATCATCGCCATGCAGCTGCCGCGCGCCGGCTACCTGGCGCATGCCGACGACGTGGTCCACAACGACGGCACCCTGGACGATGTGCGCGCCCTGACCTTGCAACTGCATCACCGATACACCGACCTGTGGAGCTGA
Source organism: Massilia mucilaginosa (assembly GCF_011682145.1). Taxonomy (GTDB): domain Bacteria; phylum Pseudomonadota; class Gammaproteobacteria; order Burkholderiales; family Burkholderiaceae_D; genus Telluria_A; species Telluria_A mucilaginosa. The sequence continues at coordinate 46,547 of NZ_WHJH01000002.1, read as the reverse complement.
ACCTTGAAAAAAATCGCATTCTCCGGCACGCTCGACCCGATCACCAATGGCCACCTGTGGGTGATCGGCGAAGCGCGCGAACTGGCCGACGAAGTCGTTGTGCTGATCTCTGAAAACCCGTTCAAGAAACCGCAGTTCCACGCCGCTTCGCGCAAGGAGATCGTCGAACGCAGCGTGGCCGCGCAGGGGTGGACCAATGTCAGCGTGGTGCTGGTACGCGGCGACTACACGGCGCGCGCGGCCAAGCGGCTGGGCATCGACTTCCTGATTCGCGGCATCCGCAACACCTCCGACTTCGATTACGAAAACCTGATCCAGCAAGCCAACGTCGATGTGCTGCACGGCGCCAAAACGCTGTTCGTGATGCCGCCGCGCGACCTCGGCTCGGTCAGTTCGAGTTTCGTGCGCGGCTTGCAGGGACCGGTGGGCTGGCACTGGACCACGCGCCAGTTCATGCCGGCGCCGGCCTACGCGGCCTGGATCCTCGACTGGCTGCGCAAGGACTGGGACAGCCTGTGGCCGGCGGACGATGCCAACGCCGCCGCCTGGTTCGCGCGCCTGACCGGCGAGAGCGCCTACGGCTCGGGCGCGCGGCCGTATCACAACCTCGATCACCTGGTGCACGGGCTGACCGAGATCACGGTGTGGGCGGCCAATGCCGGCGCCAGCGCGGCGCAGATGGCGGTGCTGAAAAAGGCATTCTGGTTCCACGATGCGGTGTATGGTGGCGGCAGCGGCAGCGGATCGAACGAAGAGCAGAGCGCGCAGCTGTGGCTCGGCTCAAACCTCGACGGTAGCGCGGTGGCCGCCGAGGTGGCGGGCCTGATCCGCGCCACCGAGCACCTGGCGCCGGTGGCATCGCGCCATGCGCTGCAAGATGTGATGCAGGGCGTGGACCTGGCGATCCTGGGCCAGGCGGCCGATGTATACGATGGCTACGCGCGCGCGGTACGGGCCGAGTACCTGCATGTCGAGGAGGCCGATTACCTGGCCGGCCGCGAACGCATCCTGGTCCATTTCCACGCGCAGGCCAACGCGGGCACGCTGTATCCGGATGCGTATTTCGCGGACCTGTACAACGAGCGCGCCCGCGACAACCTGGCGCGCGAACTGGAGACGCTGCGCGAGCGCCAGTCCTTTTCGGGCGAATCTCCCTGAGCCGTCCTGAAACAGCGCGACGACGCCCGATGGCGTTCCAGGCTAGACTCGCCACTCCGCCACTCGCCAAGGAAGTCTTCCGATGCCTGCCCGTTTCAGTATGTCGCGCCTGCTGTGCGCGACCGCCCTCTTCGCACCGCTGCCCGGCGCGCACGCCGCCGACGAGCCAAGCTACGGCCCCGAACTCGAAGGCTTCAGCTATCCGGAGCCAGTCCGGAAATTCGCGTTCACCTCGCAAAAAGCCAAGCTGCACATGGCCTACATGGACGTGAAACCGGCCACGCCGAACGGGAACACGGCAGTCCTGCTGCATGGGAAGAATTTTTGCGGCGCCACCTGGGAATCGACCATCAAGGTGCTGGCCGATGCCGGCTACCGGGTAGTGGTGCCCGACCAGGTGGGCTTTTGCAAGTCCAGCAAACCGGCGCATTACCAGTACACCTTCCAGCAACTGGCTGCCAATACGCGTGCGCTGCTCGAATCGCTGGGCGTGCGCCAGGCGGCCGTCATCGGGCACTCCACCGGCGGCATGCTGGCGGTGCGCTATGGCCTGATGTACCCGGAGCAGACGACGCAGCTGGTGCTGGTCAATCCGATCGGGCTGGAAAACTGGAAGGCGGCTGGCGTGCCGTCGATCGACGTCGACGCTTGGTACGAGCGCGAATTGAAGACCACGGCCGAGCGCATCCGCGAGTACGAAAAATCGACCTACTACGTCAATCAATGGAAACCCGAGTACCAGAAATGGGTGCAGATGCTGGCCGGGATGAACCGCGGTCCGGGCAAGCAGATCGTGGCGTGGAATTCGGCGCTGCTATACGACATGATCTACACGCAGCCGGTCGTGTATGAATTTCCGCTGCTGAAAATGCCGGCCCTGCTGCTGATCGGCGAGAAGGACAATACCGCCATCGGCAAGGACCTGGCCCCGCCGGAACTGCGCCCCAGGCTCGGGAACTACCCGATGCTGATGAAGCAGGCCGCGCAAAACATTCCCAAAGCGACCCTGATGTCATTCCCGAAGCTCGGTCACGCGCCGCAGATGCAGGACCCGGACGCGTTTCATGCGGCTTTGTTGAAGGGAATGGCTGACGCGGATAATCAGAAGAAGTAGCGCAGCGACGCCCCGCCCTGCGCGCGCGGCACGGTCGACACCACCAGGCCGGCGGCAGTGCCGTAGGCGATGTCGCTGGCGAATTGGTGCGGCTGCAGGGTGGCGGACAACGCGCCCTGGAACTTGCCGATATCGTAGGTGGCCTTGAGGTCGTAGCGCACGAAGGTCGGCATGTCGCGCTGCACCGGCGGCGTGCCGGTGTAGTACGGATTGCGCGCGCTGACGTACACGTCGCCGTTAACGGCCAGCTTGCCCGCTCCGGCCGCGCTGCGGTGCTGCGCGCCCGCCTTCCAGGTATGCGCCGGCACCGACAGCAGCGCGCCTGCGCCGGGGGCCGGGTTGTCGAGCCGCGCCCGCAGGATGCGGCCGTAACTCAGGTAAGCGCTGAACGTACTGGTCGGCTGGTAGCGCACGTCCATCTCAAGGCCCCTGCGCGTGGTCCGCCCCGACGAAACGAAAACGTCGGGCGCGCTATTGACGATTTCGTCGTCGTTCTCGATCGCGTACAGGGCGCCAGAGATGCGCCAGCCGCCCGCCACCCTGGCATTGAAGCCGGCATCGTGCGAGCGCACCTTGCTCGGATCGATGTCCGGGTTGATCCTGCCGCTTTTGGCGCCAAGCGGGCCAAGGCTGCCGCTCGAACTGATCTGTTCCGCGGCGGGCGAGCGCAAGCCCTGCGCGACGTTGGCGAACAATTCCAGATCGGGGAGCACGGTCCAGATGGCGCCGTATTTCGGCGTGACCACCGAGCCCCGGTAGGCGGTCGATGCGGCCGGCAGCTTGCGGTTTGCGATCTCGTAGTCGAAGCGGTCGTAGCGCGCGCCGGCATGCAGCTTGAGCGTCGGCAGGACGCGGTACTGGCCCTGCACGAACGCGCCGTAGGCAAGCAGGTCGAGATGCTGGTTGTTGACGTAGTTCGCGGTCGGCTGGCGCAGGTGGTACTGGCGGCGCAGCGCGTCGCCCCGGTCCTTGCGCGTGTCTGCGCCGACGGTCAGCACGGCGCTCTCGCCGATGACCCAGGTATTGCCGGCGCGCGCTCCGCCGATGGTGCGCTCGTCGTAGCCGAAGGTGTGCTGGGTGGTGCTGGTGGTGATGGCGCGGCTGCGTTCGAAGTCTTCCGCATACAGCGTGGCGAACCAGCCGGCTTGCCCGCGTGCGGGGGCGCGGTTGAACACCAGCGAGGTGCGGTGGGCGTCGCCGAAGCCGGGCAAGTTGTACTGCACCGAATGCGGATCGAGCCCGGCCTGCATGGCCGGCAGCGACAGGTAGCCGGCGCCCGCGTAGTCCGAACGGTAGTAGCTGGCGCGCAGGCTGTAGATGCCGTCGCCGATGGTCGTCGAGAGCTTCCAGAACAGGTTTTCGCGGTCGTTGCCGCCGCCGTGACGGAAGCCGTCGCTGCGGTAACGGTCGGCCACCAGCAGCGAACGGACGTTCCCGTACTCGCTGGAGAGAGTCAGCGAGCCGCGCCGCCCGCCGTGGCTTTCGAGCGTGAGCGCGGCGCTCGATGGCGTGGCGGCGCCGCCCTCGCGGGTGGTGATGATCACCGAGCCGGCGCGGTTCTGGTCACCGTACAGGGCCGACACCGGGCCTTTGACGACGTCGATGGCGTCGATCATGTCGGCGGTCATCCATTCGAGGAAGGCCGGTCCGTGGCCGGCGCCGCCCTGGCTCGACGGGATATTCTGCGGCACGCCGTCGATGCTGATGGCGGTATCGGCGCCGTGCGTGCCCTGGGTGGCGAAGCCGCGCATGCGAAAGCCGTTGCCGGTATCGCCCTGGTCGATGTTATTGGCGACCACGCCAGGCACGCGCCGGAAAATGTTGGAGATGTCGCGCCCCAGATTGAGCGTGGCCAGATCTTCCGCGGTGATCGTGGTGACGGTGCCAGGCAAGGCGCGCGCGCTGGTGCCTGCGGCGCTGCGCTCGTCGTCCTTGCTGGCCCGGATTTCGACGACTTGGGTTTCTCCGGCCGGTGCAGGCAGGTCGGCGGCGGCGAAGGCGCTGCCGCCGGCGGCACAGCCAAGCAAAACGGCACGGGTGAGCAGAGGCAATGGCAGCGCGGGCGGCTGCGGAAAACAACGTCGGAAATGCAAAGTGGATACTCCAGGATACGGGGATGACAATGGCTGCTGCGATAATGATATACCAGCATCATTAGATAATGCAACATGGTTGCATTTGATGCCGCCTTTTCTAGCCGTGCATACGATCCATTTGAGGTGGTCACAATTTGTGACCACCTCACCTCTGTCTGACGCGCTACCTTTGCGACGCGGTATCTGGCTCAACAAAAGAAAACGGGCCCGGCTGTAGAAACCGCAATCGCGATTTCTACAGCCGGGCCCGTGTCCGAATGTCAGACCTGGCACCGCGCGGGGTGCGGCGGATTATTCTTCCGCGACAGCTTTCTTGACGGCGGCTTTCTTCGCTGCCGGTTTTTTGGCGGCAGCCTTTTTAGCAGGCGCTTTTTTAGCCGCCGCTTTCTTGGCCGGCGCGGCTTTCTTCGCCGTGCTTGGCGCCGCCTCGTCGCCGCCTTCCGGATCGGCTACCGCCGCCGCCTTGCCCTTGGCCGGCGCTTTGGCCTTGCGCTCTTCGAACTCGAAGCTGATCTTGCCATCCTTGCCCTTGACCAGGAACGCCTTGAACGGACGGCGCGTGCGCTGCGATACAAAACCCGGCATCAGGTCGGTCTTGCCGTCGTTGAGCAGCTTGACCATTTGCTCAGGCAGGATTTCCTGCTGCAAGATGATGCGGCCGCTGCGGAAATCGCAGGTCTTCGGCTTGGCCACGCTGTGCTCGCACACATACGCCAGGCCCATCTCGAACACGCCGCCGGCGCATTTCGGGCACGGTCCGAGCGCGCTCTGGCCGGTGAAGTCGACACCCTCGCCATCTTCGCCGCCTTCGTCGTTCTGGCCGAAATCGAACTCGAGCTTGCAATTCTTGATGTCTTCATCGCGCACGATGCGCAAAATCGCGGCAAATGGACGCCCCATTTTCGAGCGGAAACCCTGCATCGGGCCGATCGTGCGCTTCTCCAGCAACTCTTCAACTTCGGCAATCTCGAACTGGCGGCTGCCAGGCGTCTTGCTCATGTTGAATTCGCACTTGGTGCAGGCGAAACGACGGTAGTTTTCCTTGACCACGCCGCCGCAGTTCGGGCAGGGCGTGTGCAGGGTCGCGTAGTCGCCCGGAATCGTGTCGTTGTTGTATTCCTTGGCGCGCTTGACGATGATTTGCGTCATCTGGGCAATTTCACGCATGAACTCGTCACGCGAAATCTTGCCCTTCTCCATTTGCGACAGCTTGTATTCCCATTCGCCGGTCAGTTCCGGCGCGGTCAGTTCGTTCACGCCGAGGCCGCGCAGCAAGGTCATCAGCTGGGATGCCTTGGCGGTCGGAATCAGTTCGCGCCCTTCGCGCAACAGGTAGCGCTCGCCCAGCAAGCCTTCGATGATGGCCGCGCGCGTCGCTGGCGTGCCCAGGCCCTTGCCGGCCATGGCGTCGCGCAGTTCGTCGTCGTCGATCAGCTTGCCGGCGCCTTCCATGGCGGAGAGCAAGGTCGCTTCCGAATAGCGCGCGGGCGGCTTGGTGACCAGGGCGTTCGGGCTGACTTTTTCGGTCTGCACTTTTTCACCCTTGGCGACGGGAACCAGGTTGCCGCCGGTGTTGTCGTCCTTGTCGCTGTCGGTCGAGGCTTCCTTGCCGTAGATCGCCAGCCAGCCCGGATTGGTCATGACCTTGCCTTCCGTCTTGAACTGGTGGCCGGACACTTCGGTAAAGCGGGTGGTGACCTGGAATTCCGCAGGCGGGAAGAATACCGCCATGAAGCGGCGCGTGACCAGGTCGTACAGTTTCTGTTCCGGCTCCGACAGGTTCTTCGGCGCCAGGGTGGTCGGGATGATCGCGAAGTGATCCGAGATCTTGGTGTTGTCGAAAATGCGCTTGTTCGGCTTGACCCAGCCCTTGTCGGTGATCTGCTTGGCGAACTGGTGGTAGTTATTGTTCTCCGCCAGGCTCACCATGGTGTCCTTGACGGTGTTGATGTAGTCTTCCGGCAAATGGCGCGAATCGGTACGCGGGTAGGTCAAGACCTTGTGCTTTTCGTACAGCGCCTGGGCAAGACCGAGCGTGTTCTTGGCCGAAAAGCCGAACCGGCCGTTGGCTTCGCGCTGCAGGCTGGTCAGGTCGAACAGGGCCGGCGCCATCGAGGTGGTCGGCTTCGATTCTTCCGTCACATTGCCCTGGCGGCCCTTGCAGGCCATGGCGATGCTGTCGGCCGCAGCCTTGCTCCACAGGCGCTCCGAGCGCTTCTCGGGGTCGTTCTCGTCCTTCTTGAAGGCCTGGTCGAGCCAGCGCCCTTCGTACACGCCGGCGGCGCACACGAACTCGGCGCGCACTTCCCAGTAATCGCGCGAGATGAATTTCTTGATCTTGTCTTCGCGCTCGACCACGATCGACAGGGTCGGCGTTTGCACGCGGCCCACGGTGGTCAGGTAGAAGCCGCCTTCCTTCGAGTTGAAGGCGGTCATGGCGCGGGTGCCGTTGATGCCGATCAGCCAGTCCGCTTCGGAACGGCAGCGCGCGGCGTCGGCCAGCGGCAGCATTTCTTCGTCGCTGCGCAATTGCGTGAAGCCGTCGCGGATCGCGCCCGGCGTCATCGATTGCAGCCACAGGCGCTTGATCGGCTGCTTGGCCTTGGCGTTCTGCGCGATCAGGCGGAAAATCAGCTCGCCTTCGCGCCCGGCATCGCATGCGTTGATGAGCTGGGTGACATCCTTGCGCTTGATCAGCTTGTTCAAGACCTTGAGGCGGGCCTCGGTCTTGGCGATCGGGTTGAGCGCGAAATACGGCGGAATCATGGGCAGGTGGGCAAAGCTCCACTTGCCGCGCTTGACGTCGTGCTCTTCCGGCACCGCGATTTCCAGCAGGTGGCCGACGGCCGACGACAGGACATACTCGTCCGATTCGAAGTACTCATCGTGCTTGGTGAAGCCGCCCAGCGTCTTGGCGATATCGTTCGCGACGGAGGGCTTCTCGGCGATGATGAGGGTTTTGGTCATAGGTTTTCTCGTCGTACTATATTAAGTGGTTCGGCCCGCGCATCATACATGCTTGGCCGCAGCAGGCGGCATTTTGCCAACCCGATATCGAAATTGTAACAACCCGATAGAGCGGCCAATGATAAGCGGGTTGTCGGGAAATCCGCAAGTAGCCACTGCATGCCGAAGGCCACAATCGTGCCGGCAGCGGGGGAAAAGCGTTGCGTGGAAGGGAAACGAGGCGCGCGCGGCGCCGGCCGGACTCAATGCAGCAAGCGCGGGGCCTGCTCGTCGTCGGAGCCGAACAGGTCGTCGAACATCAGCGCGTCCGGTTCCTTGCCCTGGCTCCACAGCAGCATCAGCACGATGATCTTGAGCTTGCCCAGGCCCACCGGCGACTCTTCCAGCGCCAGCGCGCGTTCGATCACGATTTCGCGCTGCGCGGGGCTGAGCACGCCCGCGCTTTCGAGGAACTGGATGAAGCCGACCGCGGAACTGCCCAGGGCGTCGTATTCGCGCTGCACGTAAAAACGCGTGCCGCTCGAGGTGAACGCCAGGGCCGTTTCGTCGCCCGCCATTTCGGTCAGGTCGGTCAGCCACACGAGCGCTTCCGAAATTTCGACATCGTCGAAACCGACAGCGGACAGTTTACGCGCCAACGCGGCCGGCTCGGGGCAGGCATCGGGGCGGTAGTACGTCTCGTAAAGGTAGACCAGGATATCGAACATGGCTCTACTCTATCAGTTAAGCTCGCTAAGACACAAGTCCCGTCCGCGCACCGTTTGCGCGGCGCCGGCCCGGTTTTCTAGCGCTGCACGCGCTGGAACAATCCCCCCGGCAACCGTTCGAGATGACCGGCAAGTTCCAGGCTGAGCAACTGGGCGGCCAGCGCGCCCGCCTCCCTGCCGGCAAGTAGGCCGAGCGCATCGGCGCCGACCGGCTCGAAGCCGAGCGCGTCGAGCAGCGCGCGCTGGGCCGCGCTCAGGGAGGCGGTGGGGTCGGGCTGGCGCGCCAGGGTCGCCAGCGGCGCCACGCGCAGCGGAACCAGGATGTCGTCGACGCAGTCGACCAGGGTGGCGCCTTCGCGGATGAGGCTGTGGCAGCCTTTTGAGAGCGGCGCGTGGATCGAGCCGGGAATGGCGAACACATCGCGGCCCTGTTCGAGCGCCTGCCTGGCGGTGATCAGCGAGCCGGAGCCGGCCGCCGCCTCCACCACCAGCACGGCGCAGCACATGCCGCTGATCAAGCGGTTGCGGCGCGGGAAGTTGCCTGGCGTCGGTCCCGTGCCGAGTGGGTACTCACTGACGATGCAGCCTTCGTCGGCGATGCGCCGGGCCAGCGCTTCGTTGCGGCGCGGATAGATGCGGTCGGCACCGGTGCCGGTCACGGCCACGGTCGAGCCCGGGCCGCGCAAGCCGCCCTCATGGGCGGCGGCATCGATGCCGAGCGCCAGGCCGGAGACAATGGTCAGCCCGGCCGCGCTCAGCGCGCTGGCGAAGGCGCGCGCATTGGCCGCGCCCTGCCCGGTCGCATTGCGGCTGCCGACGATGGCCACGGCCGGCGCCGACAGCAGCTCGACCCGGCCGCAGGCGTACAACAGCAGCGGCGGCAGGGCCAGCTCGCGCAGCAACGGCGGAAACGCGGGGTCGTCAAGGGTAAGGAGCTGGTGATGCGGGTCGGCCAGCCAGTCGCGCACAATGTCGAGGTAGGCCGCGCAGGCGTCCGGCATCGGCTCGCACAAGGCGCAGGCGACGCTGTCGGAAACAATCTGGCGCAAGGCCAGGTAGGAAGCGCTAAAGATGGATTGCGGGGTGGCAAAGCGCTCAAGCAGGCGCTGCGCCGTCACGGCCCCCACGCCGGGCGTCTGCTCCAGGCGTACCCAGGCAGCCAGGCGCTCGGCCTGGCTGATGGGGTTGGCGGGGTCCGTGTCTTGCACGGCGGTTTTACTCCGGTGATCTGGCCACGTCGCCGATTTTGACCGGCTCGGTTACCTGCATGATCAAGCCGTACGACACCCGGTTGAACACACGGAAAATGAACAGGGTGCCGGACTGCTCGTCAGGCAACTTGATCATCGTTTTCTCGGTGCCCAGGACGCCTTTTTTCGGCGCGCCCGGATCGGGCACCGTTCTGCCCAGAGTGTACAACTGGAGCACGGTGCCGACATCGATTCCGTCAACCTTGCCGCGATTAATGCTGACCACCTGGTTCTGGCCGGCATGGGTCACGCCCGAGTAGATGCCCAGGATGCGCGCGTCGACCATTTGATCCGGCGGGTGCGGCATGTAGTTGCGCATGACGGTCGGCGGTGCCGGAATCAACAGGTCGCCCACGCCGATTTCCTGCTTGGAGCTGGCCACCATGAAGGTGTGCACATCGACGCCCGGCTTGGCTTCGGCGAACAGCTTGGCCGTGCCCAGGTACACCGCTTCATAGGCGAGCAGCTTGCCGGTTTCCGGATCCTTGAGCGGGGTGCCCGGACGGAAGACCTGGAACGAGCTGCCGCCCTTGAGGTCGCCGCGCACATAAATCTTGTCGTCCTGGCCGAGGTAGACGTGGCCATCCTGGGCCGCGGCGATGCGCGGCGAGCCCTGCAGCTCGTTTTCTTCGACGATCAGCGGCTGCGACAGGAAGGGCTCGATCACGCCGGCCGGGATGGCCTGGATCGCATCCTTGCCCAGGCCTTCGGTACGAATCTGGGGCGACAGGCGCAGTACGCCATTGGCGCTGCCCGAGCCATCGCCGCTACCCGGACGGGACAGCGACAAGCGGTTGTTCTTGCGGTCGAAGTAAACGATCTGGCCCGGATAAATCCAGTGCGGATTGCGGATTTCCGCCTTGTTCAAACCCCACACCTGGGGCCAGCACCATGGATGCTGCAGGAACTTGCCGGAAATGTCCCACAAGGTATCGCCCTTGACCACCACATGCTGGTCAGGGGCATTGGGCCGGAATTCGCAGGTGGCCGCTTGGGTCGGGGCTGCGAGCAGTCCCGCAAAAAGCGCCACAACCGCTACGCGGACGCCGACTGTGCTAAAATTTTTCATTGAGATGTCCGTAAAGTGCGGCATTAACACGGAATTGCTAGCTGGACACGTCACCTTGCCAGCCACAGCGCAAGAGACAGCGCGATTTAACGCTACCCTATCGACGATATCGATGATAAGGCTTGCCGAACTGGATCAAATTCTGCACATAAATCCTTGAACTAGCAAGAAAAACCATGCTCAACCCGGTTGCGGGTCTGTTGTGTTTTTGTTGTGTTTTAGAATTCTTATGCGTATGAGCACTTGAAATTATCACCGAATTGTTATCGAAATTACTAGACCTATGGCAATACTGAATATTCTCCGCTACCCGGACGCACGCCTGCACAAGGTGGCCAAGCCGGTCACCGAATTCGGCGAGCGCATCAACAAACTGGTGGCCGACATGGCCGAGACCATGTACGACGCGCCCGGCGTGGGCCTGGCCGCGAGCCAGGTCGACGTGCACGAGCAACTGATCATTGTCGATACGTCCGAGACCAAGGACGATCTGCGCGTGTTCATCAATCCCACCATCGTCTGGGCCAGTGCTGAAAAGCAAGTCTACGATGAAGGCTGCCTGTCGGTGCCGGGCATTTACGACGGCGTGGAGCGTCCCGCGCAGATCAAGGTCAGCGCGCTCGACGCCAGCGGCAAGCCGTTCGAATTGAGCGCAGACGGCTTGATGGCGGTCTGCATCCAGCACGAAATGGACCATTTGATGGGCAAGGTGTTCGTGGAATACCTGTCACCGCTCAAGCGCAACCGGATCAAGGCCAAGATGCTCAAGGAAGAGCGCGGAATCGAACGCGAAGCGGCATTGCGGGCGGCGGGTCGCCGGCATTAACGCGGGCGGCCAGCCGCGGGCGGCCAGCCGTCGCCGTTCTCTTCAAAACCGCAAAACCGTCGTTCCCGCGCAGGCGGGAACGACGGTTTTTAGCGTTGCGATCGTTTTTTGGCGCTGCTGCGGGTTTTAGCGCTGCTGTGGGTTTTAGCGCTGCCGCCGGTTTTAGCGCTGCCGCCGGTTTTGGCGCTACTGTTTTATCTGGCGCTGATGGCGGCCAGTCCGTTTGTACTTTGAACTGTTTAACCCAGGAATCCCATGAAAATCATCTTCGCCGGCACGCCGGAGTTCGCCGCCGTCGCCCTCCAGGCCCTCCATGAGGCCGGCTTCGAGATTCCGCTGGTCCTGACCCAGCCCGACCGCCCCGCCGGGCGCGGCCTGCAATTGCACGCATCAAGCGTCAAGCAATACGCCCTGGCGCACGGCATCGAGGTGCTGCAACCGCTCTCCCTGCGCCTCGACAGCAAGGATCCCGAACGCGCCGCCCAGGCCGCTAGCGCCCACGCGCGCCTGCTGGCCACCGATTACGACGTGATGGTGGTCGCCGCCTACGGATTGATTCTCCCGCGCAGCACGCTCGACATCAAGCCCTGCATCAACATCCACGGTTCCCTGCTGCCGCGCTGGCGCGGCGCCGCGCCGATCCACCGCGCCATCGAAACGGGCGACCTGGAGACCGGCGTGACCATCATGGACATGGAAGAAGGCCTCGACACCGGCCCCATGCTGCTGATGGAACGGGTGCCGATCTTGCCGACCGACACCACCGCCACCCTGCACGACACCCTGGCCGCGCTGGGCGCGCGCATGATCGTCGACGCCCTGCACGCGCGCGCCGCCGGCACCCTGCACCCGGTGCCGCAGCCGGACGAGGGCGTGACCTACGCCGCCAAGATCGGCAAGGAAGAAGCGGCGCTCGATTTTTCCCTGTCATCAAACGAACTGGGCCGCAAGATCCGCGCCTTCAACCCCTTCCCCGGCGCGCACGCCGAGCTCAACGGGGTAGTCATCAAGATCTGGGGCGCCGACGCGCTGGAAGCGGGCAGCGATGCGCCACCGGGACAGGTACTGGCAGCGGACGCCCAGCACGGCATCATCGTCGCCTGTAAACAAGGCACTTTGCGCCTGACGGAACTGCAAAAACCCGGCGGCAAGCGCTTGCCTGCGGCCGAGTTTCTTAAGGGATTCCCTTTGGACGGACTCAGCCTCGACTGAGCCTTCCCACCAGCTTACTGCTGAGCTGCGTCGCGCTCAGCTTGCTGAGCTTCCATGTGTTCACGCAGGATCTGGTTGATGCGGGTCTGGTAACCCGGACCTGCGGACTTGAACCATTTCAGCATGTCGACATCAAGGCGGATCGTCACGATCTGCTTGAGCGGTGCGGCAACTGGTGGGCGCTGCACGGTGCTGGCGTCACCTTGCTGCATGGATGCTGGCTCGGACCAGCTGGTTTGAAAATCATCGTTCATGTATGTGTTCCCCGTAAAGACGCACTGCGGCGTCATCGAAGCGATTGTCGTCTTCGCATGTAACGCAAAGATTGCAGACACATCGCGTTTTGTATCGTCTTGTATCAAGTCACTATTTAAATACAAAACGATACAAAGCGAACTCATCAATTGCCCTCCGGGAAACCAAACGGGCACGATGACGTATAATTTTAGACCCGGTCCACACCGGTTCCGACCCGCCTTTTGAAAGCACAATCATGACTACCGCCCATCCCGCCATGTCCACGACTGAAACCCGGCTGCGCGCCATCCTGTCGCGCCGGATCATGATTCTCGATGGCGCGATGGGCACCATCATCCAGCAGTACAAACTGGACGAGGCAGCCTACCGGGGTGGCCCGGACGGCAGGTTCGCCGATTTTGCGGCTCCGGCCGGGAGCGGCGCGCGCGAGCTTTTCGTCAAGGGCAACAATGAATTGCTGACCCTGACCCAGCCCCACATCATCCAGGAAATCCACGAGCGCTACCTCGCGGCCGGCGCCGACCTGATCGAAACGAACACCTTCGGCGCCACCACCATCGCCCAGGACGACTATCACATGGGCCACCTGGCCTACGAGATGAACGTGGCCGCCGCCAGACTGGCGCGCGCCGCCTGCGACAAGTACAGCACCCCGGACAAGCCGCGCTTCGTGGCCGGCGCGCTCGGGCCGACCCCGAAGACCGCCTCGATCTCGCCCGACGTCAACGACCCGGCCGCGCGCAACGTCACCTTCGACCAGCTGGTCGCCGCCTACCACCAGCAGGTGGGCGGCCTGGTCGCAGGCGGCTCCGACGTGCTGCTGGTCGAAACCATCTTCGACACCTTGAATTGCAAGGCCGCGCTGTTCGCGATCGACCTGTATTTCGACGAAAACCCGGCCATCGAACGCCTGCCGATCATGATTTCCGGGACCGTGACCGACGCCTCGGGACGGATCCTGTCGGGCCAGACCGTGCCCGCCTTCTGGAACTCGGTACGCCACGCCAAGCCGCTCACGATTGGCCTGAATTGCGCGCTCGGCGCGGCCCTGATGCGTCCCTACGCCGAAGAACTGTCGCAAATTGCCGACACCTTCGTCTGCATCTACCCGAACGCCGGCCTGCCCAACCCGATGAGCGACACCGGTTTCGACGAACTGCCGGCCGACACCTCCTCGCTGCTGCGCGAATTCGCCGACAGCGGCTTCATCAACATCGCCGGCGGCTGCTGCGGCACCACGCCCGACCACATCAAGGCGATTGCCGACATGCTGGCCACCACCACGCCGCGCGCGCTGCCAGTCATTCCGGTGGCGCAGCGCCTGTCGGGCCTGGAACCGTTCACGATCGACCAGAACTCTCTTTTCGTCAACGTCGGCGAGCGCACCAACGTGACCGGCTCCAAGGCCTTCGCGCGCATGATTTTGAATGAGCAGTACGACGAAGCGCTGTCGGTGGCGCGCCAGCAGGTGGAAAACGGCGCCCAGGTCATCGACATCAACATGGACGAGGCGATGCTCGACTCCAAGGCGGCCATGGAGCGCTTTTTGAACCTGATCGCCTCGGAGCCGGACATTTCGCGCGTGCCGATCATGATCGACTCGTCCAAATGGTCGGTGATCGAAGCGGGCCTGAAATGCGTGCAGGGCAAGGCCATCGTCAACTCCATCTCGATGAAGGAAGGCGAAGAAGAATTCATCCGCCAGGCGCGCCTGTGCCGCCGCTACGGCGCCGCCGTGATCGTGATGGCCTTCGACGAACAGGGCCAGGCCGACACCTTCGCGCGCAAGACCGAGATCTGCGCGCGCGCCTACAAGGTGCTGACCGAACAGGTGGGCTTCCCGCCCGAAGACATCATTTTTGATCCGAACATTTTTGCCATCGCCACCGGCATCGAAGAACACAATAACTACGCGGTCGACTTCATCAACGCCACGCGCTGGATCAAGGACAACCTGCCGCACGCGAAGATTTCGGGCGGCGTGTCGAACGTCTCGTTCAGCTTCCGCGGCAACGATCCGGCGCGCGAAGCGATCCACACCGTGTTCCTGTACCACGCGATCAAGGCCGGCATGACCATGGGGATCGTCAACGCCGGCATGATGGGCGTGTACGACGACATCGCGCCCGAGCTGCGCGAGCGGGTCGAAGACGTGGTGCTCAACCGCCGGATCGATTCCACCGAGCGCATGATCGAGATCGCCGGCACGCTCAAGGCCGGCGACAAGCAGGATGTGCAGACCCTGGCCTGGCGCGAAGGCACGGTGCAGCAGCGCCTCTCGCACGCGCTGGTGCACGGCATCACCCAGTGGATCGTGGACGACACCGAAGAAGCGCGCCAGCAACTGCTGCACAACGGCGGACGCCCGATCCACGTGATCGAAGGCCCGCTGATGGACGGCATGAACGTGGTCGGCGACCTGTTCGGACAAGGGAAAATGTTCCTGCCGCAGGTGGTCAAGTCGGCGCGCGTGATGAAGCAGGCCGTGGCGCACCTGATTCCCTTCATCGAAGAAGAAAAACTGCTGGAAGAAAAACGCACCGGCATCGTGGCCAAACCGAAGGGCAAGATCGTGATTGCCACCGTCAAGGGCGACGTGCACGACATCGGCAAGAACATCGTCTCGGTGGTCCTGCAGTGCAATAACTTCGAAGTCGTGAACATGGGCGTGATGGTGCCCTGCTCCGAGATCCTGGCGCGCGCCAAGGTCGAAAACGCCGACATGATCGGCCTCTCCGGCCTGATCACCCCGTCGCTGGAAGAGATGGCGCACGTGGCCAAGGAAATGCAGCGCGACCCGCACTTCCGCATGCTCAAGATTCCGCTGCTGATCGGCGGCGCCACCACCAGCCGCGCCCACACGGCGGTGAAAATCGCCCACAATTACGAAGGCCCGGTGGTGTACGTGCCGGACGCCTCGCGTTCGGTATCGGTGGCGCAGTCGCTGCTCACGCCCGAAAGCCGCGACCAGTACATCGACGACATCGCCCAGGATTATGTGCGCATCCGCGAGCAGCACGCCAGCAAGAAGGCGCTGCCGATCCTGTCGCTGGCGGCCGCGCGCGCCAACAAGATGGCGCTGGCGTTCGAGCCGGTGCGGCCGAAATTCATCGGGCGGCGCGAATTCAAGAATGTCGACCTGGGCACCCTGGCCAAATACATCGACTGGGGTCCGTTCTTCCAGACCTGGGACCTGGCCGGTCCCTTCCCCGCGATCCTGAGCGACGAGGTGGTGGGCGAAGCGGCGTCGAAAGTATTCGAAGAAGGCCAGGCGCTGCTCAAGAAGATTATCGAAGGGCGCTGGCTGACCGCCAATGGCGTGGTGGCGCTGCTGCCGGCCAATAGCGTTAACGACGACGATATCGAGGTCTATACCGACGAGACGCGCGCCACGGTGGCGTTCACGTATTACGGTTTGCGCCAGCAGGGCGTGAAACCGCTGGTCGATGGCGTGCAGCGCCCGAACCAGTGCCTGGCCGATTTTATCGCGCCAAAAGCATCGGGCCTCAAGGACTATATCGGCATGTTCGCGGTGACCAGCGGGCTGGGAATCGAGAAGTACGAAAAACGCTTTGAAGATGCGCATGACGATTATTCCTCGATCATGCTCAAGTCGCTGGCCGACCGCCTGGCCGAAGCGTTCGCCGAATATATGCACGAACGCGTGCGCACCGATTTGTGGGGGTATGCGGCGGGCGAGAATCTGAGCAATGAAGAAATGATCGGCGAGCGCTACGCCGGGATTCGTCCGGCGCCCGGTTATCCGGCCTGTCCGGAGCATACGGTGAAAGCCGATATGTTCAAGGTGCTGCAGGCGCAGGAGATTGGCATGGAATTGACCGAGTCGTTCGCCATGTTCCCGGGCGCGGCGGTATCGGGCTTCTATTTCGCGCATCCGGAAGCGAAGTATTTCGTGGTCGGGAAGATTGGCGAGGACCAGTTGAACGATATGGCCAAGCGCCGGAATGTACCGAAAGACAACCTGGAACGCTGGCTGGCGCCGAATTTGTCGTAAGGGGCGTCGCTACTAGTACAACACCTCCCATCGTTCTGTCCACCAACCTCGTCGTTCCCGCGCCAAGGCGGCCCTCGGCGCGGGAACGACGTGACGTGAACTTTTCCGCTGTTTGCCTGCCTAACTCCCTGTAGCGACGGGAGTGACGGCGCAGCTCCCGCGCAATGCTCTTCGCGCCGGAATTCGCGTTCAGGAGGCAATATGGAAATCCACCCCTCTGCCAGGCGCTGGCAGGATCAGGCGATCCTGCTGCTCGGTCTCTGGCTGTTCGTCTCACCCTGGGCACTGGCCTATCCCAGTGACTCCCCACAGGCAATCAATGCCTGGATCGCGGGCGCGGTCATCGCCCTGCTCGCCGCGTTCGACCTGGTCAAAACCTATGCCTGGGCCGTCGTGGTCAATCTGCTGGCGGGGGTGTGGGTGGCGGTGTCGCCGTGGATCCCGGCCATGGCCGACCGCGGCCCCATGATGAGCAACAGCCTCATCGTGGGCATCGCCGTCATCGTGCTGGCCTTGTGGGAGCTGCGCAGCGACCCGGACCTGCACCGGCAATGGGCCGGCAGTCCGTGAATCGTGAATCAGGGCGGGGCCGCCGCCAACACGACGGTCCCGCCCCGCTTCAGGCGCGGAATCAGGCTCAGATCGCGTAACGCACCACCTTGTCGCTCCACTCGAAGGCGGCCACTTCCAGTTCGATCAGTTCTTCGCTGGAAATCGCCAGTTCGCGCAGCGCGGGCAGCACCTGGTCGTCGGACTCTTCCATGCGCTCGATGCATTCGGCCAGGTGCAGCAGGTCGCCAAAAAAACCGCTGCGCCGCAGCAGCGCGTGCGAGACCTCGTCGATGACGGGAATCTGCTCGACGATGACCGTCATCGGCATCCCGAACAAGGCATCCATCAGCGACATGATGCCGACCGTGAAGGCGATCTCGGCCACGTTGCGCTGGCCGGGACGCAGGCGCTGCGCCAGCAGTTCGAGCAGGCGCCCGCGCGTGGTGGCAAGCAAGAGCAGCGGCGTCATGCTGTTGCCGCCGCGCGAAGGCTCGGCGTACAGCATGATCTGCAGCCAGCGCTGCAGCTGGCGGCGGCCGAGAATGGTCACCGCCTGGCTGATCGAATCGATGCGGTGGCGCATGCCGATGGCTGGCGTGTTGACCAGTCGCAGCAGGTTGAGGGCCAGGGTCACGTCGCGCTTGACCGCGCGTTCGATCTCGATATTGTCGGCGTCCGAGGTGACCAGGCCCATCAATTCGAGCACGGCCAGCTGCGACGGCGACAGCTTGCGCCCGCTGATCACGGCCGGCCGGGCGAAATAGTATCCCTGAAAGTAATCGAAACCCAGGCCCAGGCACATGTCGAATTCCTCGCGCGATTCGACTTTCTCGGCGATCAGCTTCTTTTTGTCGCGCTTGAAACGCGGCGCGGCGGCCATCAGCCCGGACAGCGGCATGGCGCGCACGTCCAGCTTGACGTACTCGACCATCGGCAAGAGCTGCTGCACCTCGGGCGCATCGACGCGCACATCGTCGAGCGCAAAGCGAAAGCCATGGGCGGTCAGGTCGGCAATGCGGTCGAGCACGGCCTGGTTGACCACCATGCTCTCGACGATTTCGAGCACTACCCGCTCGCGCGGCAGGAAAACGAAAATGTCGCTCATCAGCACTTCGGCGTCCACATTCAGGAAACCGAGCGCATCGCCGATGACCTTTTCCAGGCCCAGCTGGGCGGTATGGGCTATCACGGTGGCGGTGGCGGCCACATCGTTGTCGATCTCGGCCGATTCGCCTGCCGCATTGCGAAAAAGCATTTCATAACCGTACAAACCTTGTTGTCGGTCGAGGATCGGCTGGCGCCCCAGGTAGAAATCACGCACTGGCATCTGTTGCGCCATTAGGTCGGATTCGGAGTTGTGGCTCATCTGTCCTGTAAATATCAATAATAACAGCCGGTAATGTAACCTAATTAATACCAGTGCGTGGAGGAAATACTTAGCGCTCCTGTATTGACATTCCATCCACGAACACTTTGAACTCGCCGGGAGCGAAGGCGGTCCACTGTTCGTTGGTGGTCAGGGGTTCGGTGACGATAATGGCTACCCGGTCTGCCGGGGTCGTGACTTGAGAAAAATCAACGCTGACATCTTCATCGGACAGGCTGGCGGTGACAAACGGATGCTGGCGCACCACGTAATGCAGCTTGGTGGAGCAATGCACGAACAGGGCCGAGCCGTCCGACAGCATCAGGTTGAAGGTGCCGTGCACGGCCACCGCGGCCACCAGTTCCTGCAATGCCGCGCGCAGCACCGGCAGCGCGGGCGGCGTGTCGCCGAAGCGCGCGCGCAATTCCTGCAGCAGGAAGCAAAAGGCTTGTTCGCTGTCGGTGCTGCCGACCGGGCGGTAGGGGCCGTTCAGGGTCGGCGCGAACTCCTTGAGGTCGCCGTTGTGGGCGAACACCCAGTAGCGGCCCCACAGTTCGCGCACGAAGGGGTGGCAGTTTTCCAAGGCAACATGACCCTGGGTCGCCTTGCGGATGTGCGCAATCACATTCCGGGATTTGATGGGATAGCGCTTGATCAGTTCGGCCACAGGGGACTCGACCGCCGCCTGGTGGTCGACGAAATGGCGCACGCCGGCGCCTTCGAAGAACGCGATGCCCCAGCCATCGTGGTGGGTATCGGTGCGGCCGCCACGCATGGCGAAGCCGGTAAAGCTAAAAACAATGTCGGTAGGGACATTGCAGTTCATTCCGAGGAGTTGGCACATGGCGCAAGAATACCATGTTCGTGAGGCAAGCTGAGGCGCTGGCCGGTGGGAAAAACGGGCGCGTCGCCGACATGGCGGCCCCCGGCGGCAGCTGCCTGCTGCGGCACGAGGGCCAGGCGCGGGCGATCCGGCCCGGCAGTGGCAGAGAGCCCGCGCAACAGGCGGCGGACGGCCTGCCGCCCTGCGGGAATTAGCGCAAGAATTAGTGCAGCAGCACCGGTTGGCTCATCAGCGAGTCGTACGAACCCAGGAAGTCATCGATCTCTTCCATGGTCGGTTCGCTGGCGATCAGGTTGTTGACGTCGCGCCTGAACGATTGCGCAAGTTTGCCGCCGATAAAAGCTTCCCGGCGACCGGATTTGTCGACGATTTCATAGCCGCCGAAGCGCAGGGCTTCGAGATTGTGATCGACGCCGAATTCGACCACACTGTACTGTTCACTGTTGTAAATCATGTTCATTATTGCTCCTTCGCTCGATCAGACTTTCCACTGTGCTCAACAGAACAGGTGGGGCTATGCGGACCGATTTCAAGTGCGCAGGTCCGCTGTCAGTTCCAACAGCTGATCGTATGGCGGGTCTTGCAGCCACGATCGCAACTGATCAAGGTGGTCCGTGGCGGCCAGCCCGATGAACAGCCGGTCGGGGCGCAGACGCAGGATCCGGTTTAATGTTACACGCAAAACGAGATTGCCGGTGCAGCACAGGCATCCGGGTGCGATTCGGTGAACAGGCAGGGAGTCGGAAGGAGAAAGCAGGGTTTGGCCGGACGGCAACCCTTCGAGCAGGACGGCGCTGACGCCGTGCGGCTGGCCGGCAGCGGCCGCCTGGGGGCCGGCGCCGGATGACAACTGCGCCAGGCGCGCCGCGATGGCCGCCTCGCGCTGCGCCGCCGAGCCGCCCGTGACCAGGGTCAGGGCGCTGCGGCGCGCAGGGGGTGAGCTCATCCGTTCTTTTTAGCCAGCTTGCCCGGCTCGACGCCGAGTTGCTTGAGCTTGCGGTACAGGTGGGTGCGTTCCAGCCCGGTTTTTTCGGCCACGCGGGTCATGCTGCCGCCCTCGCGCCCCAGATGATGCTCGAAGTACATGCGCTCGAAGGCGTCGCGCGCTTCGCGCAGCGGCAGGTCGAAACTCAGGTTGAAGCCGTGCCCTTCCCCGTTCGGCATGCCGCCCATGCGCGGCGCGATGGCCGACTGCGGGGTTTGCGCCGAAAACATGGCCGAGGCCGTCATCGGGCTTTCCTCGGGCTGGGGCGCCAGCATCGGACGCGGCGCGATCACCGGCGCGCGCACCACTTCCTGCGCCCGTGTCAGGCCCTGCTGCACCGCCTTGAGCAACTTTTGCAGCGCGATCGGCTTCTCGAGGAAGTTGAGCGCGCCGATCCGGGTTGCCTCGACCGCCGTATCGATGGTCGCGTGACCCGACATCATGATGACCGGCATGGTCAGCAGGCCGTCGCGCTGCCACTCCTTGAGCAGGGTGACGCCGTCGGTGTCCGGCATCCAGATATCGAGCAGCACCAGGTCCGGTGCTCCCGCCGCGCGCGCATCGCGCGCCTGCTGCGCATTTTCAGCGAGCGTGATTGCATGGCCTTCGTCGCCCAAGATTTCCGAGAGTAACTCCCGGATACCCATTTCATCATCAACTACGAGAATGTTTGCCATGTGTTTGCCTTCCTCTTTTTTCCCGCTCCAATGGCATGCAGCGCATACCGCTCACAGCCGCGATTTTATTCTTAGTTCAACGCTTGTGCCACAACGCTGGCCGGTGCTAACTTTAACAGTAAAATCAACACTGACGCGCCAGTTCCGTCACTCCGGTTCTGTATCTCGATCTTGCCGCCGTGTTCATCGACGATTTTCTTCACCATCGGCAGTCCCAGCCCGGTTCCGCGCACTTTCGAGGTGACATACGGCTCGAATGCGCGCGACAGGATTTTAGGGGCGAATCCCGGTCCGTTATCGACAATCGACAAGCGCACCGCGGTCCCGGCCCCGTTCGCACCCTGGTAATGAATGGCCTCGGTGGTGATATCGATGCGCGCCGCCGGTGCATCCGGCCCGCGCTCGCTCATCGCATCCTGGGCATTTTGCAGCAGGTTATGGATCACCTGGCGCAATTGGGTGGCGTCGCCCATCACCGACGGCAGGTTATCGGCAAGCTCAGCATGAATAATATCGCTTTCGTCGCCGGATAGGTACATATGCAGGATTTCGCCCACCAGCGCGTTCAGGTCGAGCTTGTCGAGCACCGCCGGCGGCGCCTTGGCATAGTCGCGGAAGTCGTCCACCATGCGCTTCATGGCGTCGACCTGGTTGACGATGGTCGCCGTGCCCTTGTTGAGCAGGTCGCGGTCGGTCCCTTGCAGGCGCGACTCGAGCTTCATCTGCATGCGCTCGGCCGACAGCTGGATCGGCGTGAGCGGGTTCTTGATCTCGTGCGCCAGGCGGCGCGCCACTTCTCCCCAGGCCATCGAGCGCTGCGCCGAGATCACATCCGAAATATCGTCGAACACCACGATGTAGCCGCTGCCGGCACCCACCGGCAGGCGCGAGCCGCGCGCCAGCAGGGTGATGTCATGGTCGTCGCTGGTGCCGAGCCGGCGCGGGATTTCGATCTCCTGCTGCCAGTGGCTGCGCTTGCGCGCCGAACCGGCCGCGCTCTGCGCGCTCTGGGTCGAAAAGGCCTTGGCGATGGCTTGCGCGAACACCTCGAGCCCGTCGATCGCGGCCAGCGCCATGCCCATGTGGCCGGCCACGTCGTGCTGCAGGATGCGCTCGACCGCCTCGTTCGAACTGACCAGTTTCGAGTCGGCGTCCAGCACGATCACCCCGGCCGACATATTTTCCAGCACCGACTCCAGGTGCGCCTTGGCGCTCTGCAGGGCGGCGCGGTTGCGCTCGACCGCGCTGCGCGCCTCGAACAGCTGGCCGGTCATGGTATTGAATGATTGCGTGAGGGTGCCCAGTTCATCCGAGGTGGCCACGATCGGGCGCGGCGACAGGTCGCCCTCGGCCACCGCGCGCGTGCCCTCGGCCAGCACCAGCAGCGGCTGCGCCAGTTTGCCGGCGATCACGAAGGCACTGGCAATCGCCCCGAAGATCGCCAGCAGCAAGGTCAGCGTGAGCGTCTCGATATACATCTTGCGCAGGCCGGTGCGCGCCACGAAGCGCTCCTGGTACTCGCTGTACGCGGTGCGCAGCACCTCGGCATTGATCGCCAGCTTGACCGGCACCGCCTGGATCAGCTGCAAAAAGCGCGGCGCGGCCCCGGGCGGCTCGGGAATGGCCAGCACCACGCGCAGGCGCAGGCTGGTGGCGCCATCGAGCGCGCTCGAGGCGGCCCCGTGGTTGCCGCTGGCATCCTTGAAATCGCGCTCGACCCCGCCCTCGGCCACCGAGTACCCGCCCGGCATCACCGCCTGCAACAGCATGGCCGGCGTCGGCATGTCGGCCTTCAGGTCCACGCGCGGGGCGGCCGCGCTGGTGATCAATTTGCCATCCTGGCCGATGATCACCACGCTCAGCATCCCTTCCTGGTCCTGCACCAGGCGCGTGAGGATATCGTGCGCCGCCACTTCTTCCTGGCCGGCGATGGTGGCCGCGCTGATCTCGCCGATCTCCCCCAGTTCGCTGCGCGCCTGGTCGAGCGCGGCCACGCCCAGGCTCACGCCCGATTCGAGCGCCGCTTCGATCTTGACGTTGAACCAGGACTCGATCGAATTCGACACGAACTGCACCGAGACCAGGAAGATCACCAGCCCCGGCAAGATGCCGATGCCGGCGAACAGCAGCACCAGGCGGGTCATCAGGCGCGAGCCGAACTTGCCGCTCTTGTAGCGCGAATACAGGCGCGCCAGCGCCACCACCACGAACACCAGCAGCGCGCCGGCCACCGCCGCGTTCAGGCCCAGCAGCCAGGTGTAGTAACGGTCGAAGAAGCCCGAATTGTCGGAGGCGGAGGCGAGCAGGAACAGCAGGATGCTGACGACGGCGGCACCGACCATCACCGCATAGCGCAAGACCTGTTTCACGCTGGTTCCACTTTTTTCATTGCGCCGCTTTGTTCATTCCGCCGTGTAGGGGAAGGTCTTGTTCTTGGAAGCCAGGCGCCAGTCGGAATTATTGAGCGCGTTGACCTGCATCGGCTTGGGCAGCAGTTGGCGGTCCATGAACATGCGCAGGGTGACGTTATAGGTTTCGCCGCGCTTGAGCGCGGTTTTCGGCGCGATCACCCAGCGGCTGGGGCGGCGGATCAGCACCATCGCGTCTTCCAGGGTCGGAAAGCTCTGCGCCATGCTGCCCAGGGTCGACACATGGTACTGGCGGGTCAGTACGTTATACCAGATGCGGATGGTCTGGCGCGCCGAAACCGCCTTGTCGTCATACCAGTACCAGCGCGGGCGGGTCAGTTCAATTTCGGTGGTGAAGTACAGCTGCACGCCATGCTTGATGGCGTCTTCCAGGCCCTCGTTCAGATCGAACGCATAGCTGGCCGCGAGGCGGTAGCCATCGTCGGTCGCCTCGATATGCGCATGCGTGACATCGACCACGTCCGCCGCCCATGCCGGCACGAACGCGCACGCGGACGCGAACATCAGCAGCAGCTGGCAGGCCAGGAGTCGGAAAAATCGTAATGTCACAGGAGGGCCAGAGCCTTAAAAGTTCGCATAGTCGAAGGACCCGTTACGTCGCGTTTTTTTGAAACAGGGCGTAGAACAAACCGTCATGATCCTGCACGGCGGTGCCGGTCGGAAGCAACTGTCCCGGCGCGGCGAGGCGGGTCGCGTTGTGGCGCACCGCGAATGCGGCGGCCTGCGCCTCCGATTCCTGGGGCCAGAGCGAACATGTCACGAACAGCAATTTACCATTCGGGCGCAGCATCTGCCAAAGGTTGTCGAGAATTTTGGCCGAAAGTGTTGCAAGTTGGAGAGCGTCGCCCTTGCGCCGCAACCAGCGGATGTCCGGGTGGCGCCGCACGATGCCCGACGCCGTGCACGGCACGTCGGCCAGGATGCGGTCGAACTGCTGGCCGTCCCACCAGACGCTGGTCTGGGCTTCGAAAGCTTTCAGGGTCGCGCTCAAAGCGAGCCGCTCCAGGTTCTCGCCGACGCGCTCGAGGCGCTTGGGGTCCGAGTCGAGCGCGGTCAGGTCCAGCTGCGCCAGTTCCAGCAGGTGGCAGGTCTTGCCGCCCGGCGCCGCGCAGGCATCGAGCACGCGCATGCCGTCCTGCACATCGAGCAGCGGCGCGGCCAGCTGGGCGCCGGCATCCTGCACCGAAGCGAGGCCCTCGTCGAAACCGGGAATCAGGGCCACGCCCAGCGCCTTGTCGAGGCGCACCGCGGACGGGCCGATTTGCGTGGCGCCCATGCCGGCGTCGGCCAGCAACTGGATGTATGCCTCGACCGTGGTCTTGCGCTGGTTCACGCGCAAGGTCAGCGGCGGCTGGGCATTGCCGGCCGCCAGGATGGCTTGCCAGTTGCCCGGATAAGCAGCCTTGGCGGCATCGATCCACCACTGCGGATAATTGAACTGCGCCACCGGCTGCATCAGCGCGGTCTTGAGCAGCTCTTCGCGCTCGCGCAGGAAGCGGCGCAGCACGGCGTTGACCATGCCCTTGGCGTGCGCCATGTCGGGATGCGAACTGGCGACCGTGACGGCCTGGTCGACCACGGTAAACACTTCGTAGGGCGGCTCGGCGCCGTCCGGCGTATCGATCAGGGTCAGCGCGCAGCACAGCAGGCTGGCCAGCATGGGCGGCTCGGGCGCCTTGGACGTCATCAGCCCGAGCAGGGTTTCGCTGCGGCCGAGCTGGCGCATGGTGCGGTAAGCGATATCCTGGATCGCCCCGCGCGCCTGGGGCGCGGCGGCGGTGACGCCGAAGGCGGTCAAGAGCGCCTGCGGCAAGGCGGCGCCGGCGCGCACCTGGGCCACGGCGTTCGCCGCGCCGAGCAGGCACAGCGCGAGCGAATCGGGTTTCAAGTCGGGGCGGTAGCCGGGCTGGAGCACCGGTTTGACCTCATAACTCGCGCGCATGCGCGGCGCGGCCGGCTTGGTGGTCTTGGCGGCGGCGGGTTTGATGGAGAGCGTCGGGCGCTTGTTCGTCATGGTCGGGGTCAGCTCAGCTACTTAATAAAGGCGCAATTGTACCGGTTTAGCCCCCGCACAGGCTTAAACGATCCTTTATGACAACACATTCTTCCAACGCCCAACGACTGTTCAACATAAAGTCCTACAACCGGGGTCAGAGCTCTAAATAGAAATATTTTTACTTGAATCAACATTAATGCGCGCGCAAAGGTGGCTTCCCGGGCACTGCGGTCCTGCGCATGGCGTTCAAGCGGATTCGTCAGGGCCAAAACCAATGCTCGACGTAATTTCGTTGCTAATCAGAGCTCTGACCCCGGTTGGAGAGCTCTGACCCCGGTTGGGCGGACCCCGGCTGGGGGACTGTTGCGGGCGGGGGCGTTGTCGATGGGCTGCGAGGGCGGACTCAGAGGGGCGGCAAACCAGTATAATTGAGCCACTATTGCCCGTGGCACTGCCACCGCTCGACCACTCTACAGATCAACTCTCATGCTCGCCTCACAAAAACAAGAAATCGCCGCCCTGTTCCAGGCCGCCCTCGCCCCTGTCCTCGATGGCACCGGCATCACGCCGTCAGTCGTCCTCGAGCGCCCGCGCGATCCGTCGCACGGCGACATCGCCTGCAATATCGCCATGCAGCTGGCCAAGCAGCTCAAGATGAACCCGCGCGAACTGGCCCAGAAAATCGTCGCTTCCCTGCTCGAAAACCCGGCCGGCAAGGCGCTCATCGACAGCGCCGATATCGCCGGCCCCGGTTTCATCAACCTGCGCGTTGCCGCTTGCGCCAAGCAGTCGGTGGTCAAGGCCATCCT
Organism: Massilia mucilaginosa; assembly: GCF_011682145.1. Lineage (GTDB taxonomy): Bacteria > Pseudomonadota > Gammaproteobacteria > Burkholderiales > Burkholderiaceae_D > Telluria_A > Telluria_A mucilaginosa. The sequence continues at coordinate 20,217 of NZ_WHJH01000002.1, read as the reverse complement.
CGCCGAAGGCCAGGCGTTCGGCCGCAGCGATGCCGGCGCCGGCAAGAAGGTGATCCTCGAATTCGTCTCGGCCAACCCGACCGGCCCGCTGCACGTCGGCCACGGCCGCCAGGCCGCGCTGGGCGACGCCCTCGCCGCCCTGTTCGACGCCCAGGGCTATGCGGTCACCCGCGAGTTCTATTACAACGACGCCGGCGTGCAGATCGCTACCCTGGCCAATTCGGTCCAGGCGCGCGCGCGCGGCTTCAAGCCGGGCGACGCCGAATGGCCGGAGTCGGCCTACAACGGCGACTACATCGCCGATATCGCCAACGATTACCTGGCCGGCAAAACCGTCTCGGCCAGCGACGGCCTGCCCGCCACCGCCAGCGGCAAGGTCGAGGACCTCGATTCGATCCGCCCGTTCGCCGTCACCTACCTGCGCAACGAGCAGGATATCGACCTGCAAGCCTTCGGCGTGAAGTTCGATAATTACTACCTGGAGTCGTCCCTGTACGCCGACGGCAAAGTCGAGAAGGCGGTCGAGGCGCTCATCAAGGCCGGCAAGACCTACGAACTGGATGGCGCGCTGTGGCTGCGCACCACCGACTACGGCGACGACAAGGACCGCGTGATGCGCAAGTCCGAAGGCGGCTTCACCTACTTCGTGCCGGACGTGGCGTACCACATCGTCAAGTGGCAGCGCGGCTTCACCCAGGCCATCAACATCCAGGGCAGCGACCACCACGGCACCATCGCGCGCGTGCGCGCCGGCCTGCAGGCGGTCGGCATGGAGATCCCGCAGGGCTACCCCGACTACGTGCTGCACAAAATGGTCACCGTGATGAAGAACGGTGAAGAGGTCAAGATCTCCAAGCGCGCCGGTTCCTACGTGACCGTGCGCGACCTGATCGAATGGTCGGGCGACGGCGACATCGCCAAGGGCCGCGACGCGGTGCGCTTCTTCCTCATCTCGCGCAAGGCCGATACCGAATTCGTGTTCGATGTCGACATCGCCCTGAAAACCTCGGACGAGAACCCGGTGTATTACGTGCAGTACGCCCACGCGCGCATCTGCCGCATGCTCGAGCAGTTCACCGGCGAGATCGCGTCGCTGGCCAATGCCGACCTGGCGCCCTTGACCGCGCCGACCGAGATGACCCTGCTGGCGACCCTGGCCGCGTATCCGGAAACGCTGGCGCGCGCCCAAACCGAGCTCGGTCCGCACCAGGTGGCGTTCTACCTGCGCGACCTGGCCGCCAACCTGCACAGCTTCTATTTTGCCGAGCGCGTGCTGGTCGACGACGAGGCCCTCAAGCTGGCGCGCCTGGCGCTGATGGTCGCCACGCGCCAGGTGCTGCGCAACGGCCTGGCCCTGATCGGCGTGTCGGCGCCGGAAAAAATGTAACCGTTTCTTCGATTGAAAGCTCCAATGACACGCGATTCCCGTTTCTCGCTCAAGCACCAGCAAGGCAATACCCTCACCGGCATCGTCATCGGCCTGATCGTGGGCCTGGTGATCGCTGTCGCGGTCGCGCTGGCGATCACCAAGGGTGCGACGCCGTTTACCGATAAAACCGGCAAGGCCGGCAAGATGACGGAACCGACCGCCGGCCAGGCGGCCGATCCGAACAAGCCGCTCTACGGGAACAAGGACGCGGCGCGCGCGGCCAACAAGCAGATCACCGAGAAACCGAAACCGGCCACGCCGGCCGAAGCCGATCCGCTGGGCGCGGCCATCGCCAACATGAAAGAGAAACCCGCGCCGGAGCCGGCACCGAAGCCGGCGCCAACCCAGGTGGCCGCCGCGCCGACCGCGCAGAACGTGACGCCGTCGTCCGCCGCCGAACCGGCCGAGGACAAGATCACCTATTACCTGCAGGCCGGCGCTTTCCGCGAAGTGGGCGACGCCGAAAACACGCGCGCCAAGCTGGCGCTGCTCGGCTTCGAGGCGGTCATCAGCGAGCGCGCCAACGACAGCGGCGTGCTGCACCGGGTGCGCATCGGCCCCTTCGGCCAGGTCGAGTCGATGAACAAGGCGCGCGCCAAGCTGGTCGACGCCGGCATCGACGTCGCCATCGTACGCAACCAGAAATAACCACGGACCCACGCAGATGCCTACTCTTTTCAAGATCATGCTCGCCCTGGCGCTGTGCGGCTCGAGCGCCGGCGCGTCCGCCTCGCCCGAGCAGCCGGCCAGCGGCGCCGAATACCTCACCCTGGCCGAGACGCAGAACACCGACGCCGGCCAGAAAATCGAAGTCACCGAGTTTTTCGCCTATTACTGCCCGCACTGCGCCAGTTTCGAGCCGGTGCTGGCCGAGTGGGTGAAAAAGAACAGCGACAAGATCGTCTTCAAGCGCGTCCACCTCGGCCACACGCCGGCTGTGGTGCCGCAGCAACGCCTGTACTACACGCTCGAATCGATGGGCATCGCGCCGCAGTACCACCCCAAGGTGTTTACCGCGATGCACGAACAGCGCCAGCGCTTCGGCAACGACGAGCAGGTGTTCGACTGGGCCGCCGGCGCCGGCATCGAGCGCGCCGCCTTTACGACTGCCTACCGCTCCTTCGGCATCCAGGCCAAGCTCGGACGCGCCAACGCCATGGTGGCCGCCTACAAGGTGCAGGACTGGCCCAAGATCGCCATCGCCGGGCGCTACCTGACCTCGCCCACCCAGGCCAGCGTCGCCGCGGCTGACGCCACTGAAGCGCAACAGCATCAGATGGCCCTGCAAGTGATGGATCACCTGGTCGCGAAAGCGGCTGCGGAAAAGAAATAGCCATGCCTGGACGCGCCCCATGAACCGCGTGTTCATCACCGGCGCGTCGAGCGGACTCGGTGCCGCCCTGGCGCGCGAATACGCCGCGCGCGGCGCCACGGTCGGCCTGGTGGCGCGCCGCCGCGACGCGCTCGATGCCCTGCGCGCGCAATTGCCGAACCCCGAACGCCACCCCGTGTACGTGCTGGACGTGACCGACCGCGCCGCGCTCGGCGCCGCGGCGGCCGACTTCATCGCCCGCTGCGGCGGGGCCGATATCGTCATCGCCTGCGCCGGCATTTCGGTCGGCACCCTGACCGAATACAGCGAAGACATGGCGGTGTTCGACGCCATCATCGCCACCAACGTCGGCGCCACCGTGGCCACCTTCGCGCCCTTCGTCGCCACCATGAAAGCGCAGGACACGCCGTGCCGCCTGGTCGGCATCGGCAGCGTGGCCGGCGTGCGCGGCCTGCCCGGCGCCGGCGCCTACAGCGCGTCCAAGGCGGCGGTGCGCGTGTACTGCGAGTCGCTGCGGCTCGAACTCAAGCCGCACGGCATTCGCGTGGTGACCATCGCGCCGGGCTACATCGACACGCCCATGACCAAACATAATTCCTATCCGATGCCGTTCCTGATGACGCCCGCGCGCTTCGCCGCCAGGGCCGCCAGGACCATCGCCGCCGGCACCACTTACCGCGTCATCCCGTGGCAGATGGGCGTGGTGGCCAAGCTGCTGCGGCTGCTGCCCGACGTGGTCTACGACCTGCTCTTCGTCAACGCACCGCACAAGGCGCGCGAGGCGACGCCATGAACGAGACCTTCGCCATGGATGCCGGCGCGATCGCGCGCCACTTCGGCGCGGCGACGGTCGACATCGAAGTCGTTACCGAAACCGGATCGACCAACGCCGACCTGCTGGCACGCGCCGCCGGCCTGCGCCGCCCGCTGCTGCGCGTGGCCCTGCACCAGACGGCCGGACGCGGACGCGCCGGCCGCAGCTGGCTGTCCGCGCCCGGCACGGCGCTGACGTTTTCGCTGGCCTGGCATTTCGCCGGGCCGCTGCGCGAGCTGGCCGGCCTGCCGCTGGCGGTCGGGGTGGCGCTGGCCGACGCCCTCGGCGCGCTCGCTGTGCCGGTCCAGCTCAAGTGGCCCAACGACGTGCTGCGCGACGGCGCCAAGCTGGCCGGCGTGCTGATCGAAACCCAGGCCGCCCCAAGCGGCGGCGTATGGGCGGTGATCGGCATCGGCCTCAATCTGCTCGTGCCCGATGAAATCGAACAGCGCATCGGCCGCAGCGTGGCCGCCGCCCCGTGGCTGGCGCAGATGGACCGCAATGCGCTGATGGCGCAGCTCCTGGTGGCGCTGGCGGACAACCTGGACCAGTTCGCGCAGGGCGGCTTTGCGCCCTTTTGCGCGCGCTGGAACCGCCTGCATGCCTACCAGGGCGTGCCGGTGGTGATCATCGACCGCGGCGTGACCCTGCACGAAGGCGTGGCCGCCGGCGTCGACGACGGCGCGCGCCTGCTGCTCGACACGGCCGCCGGCCGGGTCGCCATCGTGGCCGGCGACGTGTCGCTGCGGGAGGCCTGACATGCTGCTCTTGATCGACGCCGGCAATACGCGCATCAAGTGGGCGCTGGCCGAAGAAGGCGCCGCGCCCGGCACGTGGCTCGCCAGCGGCGCCGTCACTCACGCCGATCTCAATCACCTGCCGGCCGCCTGGCCGCGGCAGGGCATCACGCGCGCGCTGGTGTCGAACGTGGCCGGCAGCAAGCTGCACGACCAGCTGCGGCTGATGATGCCCACCACCGACGTTACCTGGTTTGCCTCGAAGGCGCAGCTGGCCGGCCTGCGCAACGCGTACCGCAATCCGTCCCAGCTCGGGTGCGACCGCTTCGCCGCGGCGCTCGGCGCGCGCGCGCTGGCGCCCGGCCAGGCCGTCATCGTGGCCACCTGCGGCACCGCCACCACCATCGACGCGGTCAGCGCCGACGGCGTGTTCTTGGGTGGGATGATCCTGCCCGGCCTGGGGCTGATGGCCAGCTCGCTGGCGCGCAATACCGCGCAACTGCCCGAGGTGGCGCCCGGCGCCGCGCTGCCGGCCGGCTTTGCCGACAATACCGCCGACGCCATCCTGTCCGGCTGCCTGTCGGCGCAGGCGGGCGCCATCGAACGCGCCTGTGCGCTGCATGGCGCGAGCGCCTGCATCGTCTCGGGCGGCGCGGCGCAGTACATCGCTCCCGTGCTGCGCCTTTCGATCGGCCACCGGATCGTCGATAATATCGTCCTGATCGGCCTTCATTCCACCGTCACGTCTTCGCCATTCCAGGATAGCCCGTGTTGAAATTCATATTTTGGACCCTCCTTGCCATCAACGCCGTGCTGTTCGCGTACGGCCAGGGCATGCTCGGCAATTTCAGGGAGAACGAGCGCGAGCCGGGCCGCATGCGCAACCAGCTCGGCACCGAGAACATCAAGCTGGTCGCCGCCCGCCCCGTCGCGCCGCCGGAACCCGAATCGGCCGCGGACGCCGAACCGGTGGCGCCGCCGCCGACACCCGTGCTGGTGATGGCCAAACCGACAGCGCCTGCGCCAGTGCCGGTCGAGCCGGCAGCGCCCGCGCCCAAGCCGGAACCGAAGCCGGAGCTGATCGCCTGCACCCTGGTCGGCAATTTTTCGCCGCAGGAAGCGCGCCGCTTCGAAGCGATGCTGGCGCCGCTGGCGCTGGGCCAGCGCCAGACGCGCGAGAACGTCGCCGTGCCGGAGGTGACCAGCCATATCGTGTTCATTCCTTCGCCGGGCAGCAAGGAAGCGGCCGACCGCAAGGCGGCCGAGCTGAAGGAATTGGGCATCACCAGTTACTTCATCATCAACGACAACAGCCCGATGAAGTACGCGATTTCACTCGGGGTGTTCAAGTCGGAGACATCGGCCCAGACCTTGCTGGCAACCTTGACCAAGCAGGGCGTGGCCGGCGCCAAGGTGGCCGGACGCACCAGCCAGGCGACCAAAATGGCGTATCGCTTCCGCGCGCTCGAACCGGCCGCCAAGGCCAAGGTCGATGCGGTCGTGGCCAAGTTTCCGGACCACCCGGCGCGCAGCTGTAGATAATTCGCGTACTTGCCCTGATCGGGGTCACGCAGCCAGTTTTTTCCAGCACATTCAACACCGTCATTCCCGGCCTCGGCGGCCCCCTTGGCGGGAATGACGGTTTACGTTGAGCGGAAACGATCGATATATGATCAGCGCTGTACGACGATCGGTTTGAGGCGCAGGGTCGACGGCAACTCGCGCAGCGCCTGCATGGCGTCGTCCCGGCTCGGGAACGGACCGCTGAACAGGCGGTGCAGCGCACCGCCCTGCACCACTTCGACACCGGACAGCGCGCCGCCCGTGGCCGCGATCCGCGCACGCACGTCGGCCGCCTTGTCGGCGCGGCTGAAGGCCCCCAGCTGAAGATAGAATCCACCCTGCTGCGGCGCCGGGGTCTGGGCCACAACTGGCGCGGGCGCGGTCAGGGTCAGCGCGCTGCTTTCGCCAGGCGGCGGCACGTCCACCGCCATCGTGCTCACTTCCCCGTCCGGCTCGGGCGCCAGGCGGCGGATGGTGGCGATGCGCTCCTGCGCGTTGGGCAGCAGCCGCTCCACTTCCACCGTATGGCTGCCCTTGCCGAGCAAGCCAAGCTTGAGTGCAGCCGTGTACGACACGTCGATCACGCGGCTCGAATGAAACGGGCCACGGTCGTTGATGCGCACCACCACCTGCTTGCCGCTATCGAGGCTGGTAATGCGCGCGTACGAGGGAATCGGCAGGGTCGGATGGGCAGCCGTCATCTTGTACATGTCATACAGCTCCCCCGACGAGGTTTTCTGGCCATGGAATTTCTTGCCGTACCAGGTGGCCACGCCGCGCTGGCGGAACGGCTGCTCGTGCAGCATCGGGGTGTAGGTCTTGCCGAACACGACATAGGGCCGGTTGGCGTAGCGCGCCAACGGCTCGGCCTTGACCACGGCGTCGGGCACGTCGAGCAGGTTGGGCGGCGGATTGTCGCCCGGCCCATCGTCCTGGTAGTAGCCGCCGCGCCCGGAACCGGCGCGCGGCAGGGTCGGCAGCTCGCCATGCTTGGCCGGCTTGGCGCCCGGCGACGGGAACGGCAAGATGCGCCGGTGCCCTTCCGAATCGGTGCCGCAGGCGGTGAGAAAGAAGGCCAGTGCGCAGAGCGCAATGGAAGTGGGTAGCGTTTTTGATACCGCCATCGTGGCTCCGTGGTCAGGTTTGCACCAGCTTGCGATGCCGCTGGATACTCATCAGTATACCTGCCCCGAGTCCGAGGGTCACAAAAGCGGTCCCGCCATAGCTCATGAACGGCAGCGGCACGCCCACCACCGGCAGGATGCCGCTGACCATGCCCATGTTCACAAAGGCGTACGTAAAGAAGATCATCGTGATGGCGCCGGCCAGCAAACGCGAAAACAAGGTCGGTGCATTGGCCGCGATCATCAGGCCGCGCCCGATCAGCAGCAGATACAGGAGCAGCAGGCCGAGGAAACCAATCAGCCCGAACTCCTCGGCAAACACCGAAAAGATGAAGTCGGTGGTGCGCTCGGGGATGAATTCGAGGTGCGTCTGGGTGCCCTTCATCCAGCCCTTGCCGCCGACCCCGCCCGAGCCGATCGCGATGGTCGACTGGATGATGTGGAAGCCCTTGCCCAGCGGGTCGGCGTACGGATCGATCAGGGTGATCACCCGTTCGCGCTGGTAGTCGTGCATCAGCGACCAGGCCACCGGCAGGCTGGCGGCGCCGGCCACGAACAGGCCAACGAGCGCCTTCCACGACAGGCCGGCCAGGAAGATCACGTAAAAGCCCGACGCCAGCACCAGCAGCGAGGTGCCCAGGTCGGGCTGCAGCTGGATCAGGCCGACCGGCACGGCCAGCAGCACGGTGGCGATAATGAAGGAGTGCCAGCGCACCAGTCCCGCTTTCTGGTGGAAGTACCAGGCCAGCATCAGCGGCATGGCGATTTTCATGATCTCGGAGGGCTGGATGTCGAAGCCGATGTGCAGCCAGCGGCGCGCGCCCTTCTTGATGATGCCAAACATGAAGACCGCGATCAGCAGGGCCACGCCGACCGTGTAGATCGGCACGGCCAGGCGCATCAAGGTCTGCGGCGGCACCTGGGCCGCCAGCCACATGACCACGAAGGCGATCATCATGTTGCGCAACTGGCCTTCGACGCGGCCGGGGAAGTCGGCCCCGGCCGAGTACATGGTGATCAGGCTGGTGCCGAGCAGCAGGAAGATGATCATCGCCAGCGGCGCGTCGAACACCAGCAGGTAGGGCTTGGCGCGCCGCCACAGCGAGCGCCGTTCGTTGATGCGCATCGTTACTCCTTCGGCGCCGGCGTTTCGGCGCCCGGCTTGTATGGCATGTCGGTGGCGGTATCGGTCTTGAGTTCTTCCAGCGGCAGCAGTTCCACGTCTTCCTTGGGCACCTTGGCGCCGTCCTTGCCGGCCGGGCGCTTGCCCAGCAGGTAGTAGTCGAGCGCCTTGCGCGCGATCGGGGCCGCCACAGCGGCGCCGAAACCGGCGTTTTCGACGATCAGCGCGACCGCGATGCGCGGCTTGTCGGCCGGTGCGAAGGTGATGTACAGCGAATTGTCGCGCAGGCGTTCGTTGACGTTCTTGGCGTTGTACTTTTCGCCGCGGCGCAGGCCCACCGCCTGCGAGGTGCCGGTCTTGCCGGCCGAGACGTAGCCGGCGTTGGCGAACACGGTCTTGCCGGTGCCGCGCTCGGAGACCCCGACCATGGCGCGCTTGATGAAGTCGATGTTCTCCTGGCGCAGCGGGATGCGCGCGCTTTCCTTCGGCACCGTCAGGGTGCGCGCGCGCGTGGTGCTGTCTTCGACGATCTTGACCAGGTGCGGCTTCATCACCACGCCGTTGTTGGCCAGGGTGGCCACCGCGTGCGACAGCTGCAGCATGGTGTAGCTGTTGAAGCCCTGCCCGATGGCGATGTTGACGGTGTCGCCGCCGACCCAGGTCTGCATCGGCTTGTTTTTGGAGAAGCGGTTGCGCTTCCAGTCTTTCGACGGCAGCACCCCGACCTTTTCGTTTTCCAGGTCGATCCCGGTCTTCTGGCCGAAGCCGAACGGTTTCATGAAGTCGTGGATGGCGTCGATGCCAAGGTCGTTGCCGAGCTGGTAGTAGTAGGTATTGCACGAGACGATGATCGAATCGGTCAGGCTGACCATGCCGTGCCCGCCCACCTTGTCGTCCCTCCAGGTGTGTCCGCCCAGGGTAAAGTAACCGGCGTCCGAGATCGTGTGGCCCTGGGTGCGCTTGCCCAGTTCCAGCGCGGCCAGCGCCATGAAGGGCTTGAAGGTCGAACCGGGCGGATAGGTGCCTTGCAGCGGACGGTTCATCAGCGGGCGGTCGAGCGAGGTATTGAGTTCGTTCCAGCTCTGGGAGTCGATGCCGTCGACGAACAGGTTCGGATCGAAGCCGGGGCGCGACACATAGGCCAGGATGTCGCCGGTCTCGGGTTCGATGGCGACCAGCGCGCCGCGGTACTCGCCGAAGGCTTCTTCGATGATCTTTTGCAGTTCGATGTCGATCGACAGGATCAGGTTGCTGCCGGCGGTCGCTTCCGTGCGCGACAGGATGCTGACCGCGCGCCCGCTGGCGGTGCGGATGATCTTCTGGTAGCCGGTGCGCCCGTGCAGCTGCGCTTCGTAGCTCTTTTCCAGGCCTTCCTTGCCGATGTGGTCGGTGCCGTTGTAGTTCGCGCTGTCGGGCCGCTCTTCGAGCTCCTTGGCTTCTTTCTGGTTGATGCGGCCGATGTAGCCGATCACGTGCGAGGCGGTTTCGCCCAGCGGATACTGGCGGAACAGGCGCGCCTGCACCTCGACTCCGGGAAAGCGGAAGCGCTGGGCGGCGAAGCGCGCCACTTCGTCGTCGGTCAGGCGGGTGCGCAGCGGCACGCTCTCGAAGTTCTTCGACTCGGCCAGCAGCGACTTGAAGCGCTTGCGGTCCTTGGGCTCGATCTCGATCAGGGTGGACAGCTCGTCGATCACCGAGTCGAGCGTGTTGCGCAGCTTGGACTGGGTGATTTCGAGCGTGTAGGCCGAATAGTTGCGCGCCAGGACCACGCCCTTGCGGTCGACGATCAGGCCGCGGTTGGGCACGATCGGCACGATGGCGATGCGGTTGTCTTCGGCCAGCGCGGCAAAATCGTCGTGCCTGGCCACCTGCAGCCAGACCAGGCGCGCCACCAGCAGGCCGAAACAGATGAAGACGAGTGCGACGAGCGCCACCACGCGCAGGCGAAACAGGTGGATTTCGCGGTCGTTATTGGTTAATTCAGTCATGACGCAGCCGCACGATCAGATCGGGCGCGTGTGGTCGCGGTCGACGGCGCGCCGCTGGGGCGCCAGCAGCATCCAGGTAATCACGGGCCACAGGGCGATGGCCACCACGCTTTCGATGAAGTACATCCAGCCGGGGAATTTGCCCGACACGATCACGCGCACCACCACCTGGATCGCCTGGGTGGCCAGCAGCAGCGGAAACACGTGCAGCGCCTGGGTCAGCACCGGGAACCACAGCACGCGCCGGTGGATCATGATGGCGAGGTAGGACAGCAAGGTGTAGGCCAGCGCGTTTTCGCCGAGCAGGGTCGCCTCGTGCACGTCCATCAGCAGGCCCATGAAAAACGCCACGCCGATGCCGACCTTGCGCGGCTGGTGGATGCCCCAGAAGACCAGCACCAGCGCCACGAAGTCGGGTGCGCCCATCCAGTGCCCCCAGGGCAGCAGGTTGAGCATGAAGGCGCAGGTCAGGCTGAACGTAATGAACAGCGGGCTGACGGGCAGCAGGATGTAATGCGGGCGATTCATCGGTTCGTATCCTTGGGTGCGGGCGCGGGTGCCGCGGGTGCTGCCGGCGGCGGCGCAGTGGCCGGCACCGGCGCGCGCGCCGGCGCGGCCGCCGTCTTGCCGGCGGGGGCCGGCGGCGCAGCCGTTTTCGGCGCGGCGGCGGTGGCGGTGGCGGCGGGGACGGCGCTGGCAATCGGCACGGCGCCCTCTTTGATCGGCGCCATCTTTTGCAGGTGTTTCCTGGCCGGGACGGGCGGCTCTTCGGCCGGGCGCTGCGGCACTTCCGGCAGCGTCGTCAGGATCAGCAGGTGGCGGTTGCGGTCGATGCCGGCCAGCGGCTGGCACACCACGCCGCCAAAGGCGCCGGCGCCGCTGTTTTCGACCTTGCTGACCTTGGCCACGGCCAGGCCGGCCGGGTACACGCCGTCCAGGCCCGAGGTGATCAGCACGTCGCCGACCTGGATGTCGGCGTTGGGCGCGACGAAGCGCAGGTCGAGCGTGCCGGACTGGCCGCGTCCGTAAGCCACGCTGCGCAGGCCGTTGCGCAGCACCTGCACCGGAATGGCCTGTTCGCGGTCGGTCAGCAAGGTCACTTCGGAGGTGAAGGGGAACACGCGCGTGATCTGGCCGACCACGCCGGCGTTATCGATCACCGGCTGCCCGAGCGCGGCGCCGTGCTGGCTGCCACGGTCGAGCACGACCTTGCGCGAGGAGCTGTCGCGCGCGTCGTACAGGATTTCGCCGAGCATGGTCTTGACCGGCACATGCTCGCGCGCGCCCATGAGTTTGCGCAGTTGCGCGTTTTCGGCGCTCTGAAGCTGGGCTTGCTGGAGTTTTTCGGCGACCGCGACCTGTTCGATCTTGAGGTCGCGCACTTCCTGCTTGAGCGAGGAAACGGAAGAGAAATAGCCACCCATGCTGGCCAGCGCGTCGCGCGGCATCAGGGCTGCCATCTGCAGGGGGTACAACACGGTGCCGGCCACCTGGCGCACCGAGGACAACATCTGGACGCGGGCATCGATCATCAGCAAGGCGATCGAAATAAACGCGAAAACCGTCACCTTGACCCGGGCTGGGGCGCCTTGCTTGAAGAGTGGCGGAGGACTGTATTCCATGAAATCCAATAAGCGGAACGAAAGCTGGGCGCGGCAACATCCGGGTGATGCGGCACCAGGGTCAGACCTCCGGCTTGCATGCATTGTTCAACTGGGTCTGTCCCTGGTATCCCAACGCATTGCAAGCCGAAGATCTGAACGGTACGCCGGCCACGCCGGCAGTGCAAGCCGACACAACGCCGCGCGCGCGGAGCGCAGCGCGGCCTGCTCGCTTTTACTCGTACGAGAAGATCGAGCCCAACTTGTCCATCCGCTCAAGCGCCATGCCGGAGCCGCGCACCACGCAGGTGAGCGGGTCTTCGGCCACCAGCACCGGCAGGCCGGTTTCTTCCATCAGCAGGCGATCGAGGTCGCGCAGCAGCGCGCCGCCGCCGGTAAGCATCATGCCTTTTTCGGCGATGTCGGCACCGAGTTCCGGCGGGGTCTGTTCGAGCGCGTTCTTGACGGCCGAGACGATGTTATTGAGCGGGTCCGTCAGCGCTTCGAGGATCTCGTTCGACGAAATGGTAAACGAGCGCGGGATGCCTTCGGACAGATTGCGGCCCTTGACTTCCATTTCCTTCACTTCCGAACCGGGGAAGGCCGAACCGATGGCCTTCTTGATCGCTTCGGCGGTCTGTTCGCCGATCAGCATGCCGTAGTTGCGGCGGATGTAGTTGACGATGGCTTCGTCGAACTTGTCGCCGCCGACCCTGACCGACCCCTTGTAGACCATGCCGCCGAGCGAGATGATGCCCACTTCGGTGGTGCCGCCGCCGATGTCGACCACCATCGAACCGGTCGCTTCGGAGACCGGCAGGCCGGCGCCGATGGCCGCTGCCATCGGTTCTTCGATCAGGTAGACTTGGGAAGCGCCGGCGCCGAGCGCCGATTCGCGGATCGCGCGGCGCTCGACCTGGGTCGAACCGCAGGGAACGCAGATGATGATGCGGGGGGAAGGACGGAATACCTTGGAGTCGTGCACCATGCGGATGAACTGCTTGAGCATCTGTTCGGTGACGGTGAAGTCGGCGATCACGCCGTCTTTCATCGGGCGGATCGCCTCGATATTGCCCGGCACTTTGCCGAGCATTTGTTTTGCCTGCTTGCCGACTGCCTGGATCGTCTTTTTGCCGTTCGGGCCGCCTTCCTGGCGGATCGCAACGACGGAGGGTTCGTCCAGAACGATGCCTTGTCCACGTACATAAATCAGGGTGTTCGCCGTACCGAGGTCAATGGCCAGATCGCTGGAAAAGTAGCTGCGTAAAAAACCAAACATGAGTGTCCTGATGCGCAACGGGCTGCGCGTAAGCATTAAAATGAGTAGAGAAACGCTACGAAATAGTCAGCCGCCGCGCGCTGTGTTCCCGCACCGGCACGGCTGTTTGCATGCTGCGGCCACTCCTATTCAGCGCCGACAACGCATTAGCCCGCCATTCTACCTTATAATTTGCGCGTTAATCGCTGAAAAACCGGTGTTTTGCGCGCCTATTCCCCCTGTGAGATCAGGGCCTTTAGGAAGCTTTTATCGGCTTTAGCGCTCTGTTATCGAAACTTCACTATTCGTCCACACCCTTTTGAACGCGGCCCGCGCCGCGCAAATTCCATGTCCCTGACACTTTCAGAAGTAGAACGTATCGCCAAACTGGCCCAGCTCGAGATGGATGCCGCCCACGCCGAGATTGCCCTGGTGGAATTGAACGGCATTTTCGCCCTGGCCGAGCAGATGAAGGACGTCGACACGCGCGGCGTGGAGCCGCTCTCGCACCCGCTCGCCGCCATCCTGGGCAAGCTGCCGCTGCGCCTGCGCGACGACGTCGTCACCGAGGAAAACGCGCGCGACGCCTATCAAGCGCCGGCGCCGAAGACCCAGGACGGGCTGTACCTGGTGCCGAAAGTGATCGAATAAGGTCGCCCTGCCCTTTTTACGCGCCCAATCGGGCAACCGAGCAATTACGTCAGCCGAGCATCCGCCATGCATACAAAAACCATTCAACAGCTGTCCGCGCTCCTGCACGCGAAGCAGATCTCAGCCCTTGAGCTGACCACCCACTTCCTGCAACGCGCCAAAGCGAGCGAGCTGAACGCCTTCCTGCAGGTCGACGAAGCCTTGTCGCTCGAACAAGCCGAAGCCGCCGATCTGCGGCTCGCCTCCGGCAATGCCGGCCCGCTGACCGGCATTCCGATCGCGCACAAGGATATTTTTGTCACCAAGGGCTGGCGTTCGACCGCCGGCTCGAAGATGCTCTCCAATTATGTCAGCCCGTTCGACGCCACCGTGGTCGACAAATTCAACCATGCCGGCATGGTCACCCTGGGCAAACTCAATTGCGACGAATTCGCGATGGGTTCGTCGAATGAAAACTCGGCCTTCGGCGCCGTGAAGAATCCGTGGGATACGCTGGCGGTGCCGGGCGGCTCCTCGGGCGGCTCGGCCGCGGCGATTGCCGCGCGCCTGGCGCCGGCCGCCACCGCCACCGATACCGGCGGCTCGATCCGCCAGCCGGCCGCGTTTTGCGGCGTGACCGGCATCAAGCCGACCTACGGCCGCGTCTCGCGCTTCGGCATGATCGCGTTCGCCTCCTCGCTCGACCAGGGTGGCCCGATCGCCCAAACGGCCGAAGACTGCGCGATGCTGCTCAATGAAATGGTCGGTTTTGACGCGCGCGACGCCACCAGCCTGACGGCCGAACAGGGCAATGTGCGCGAAGACTTCACGCGCGACCTGAACGCGCCGCTCACCGGCTTGCGCATCGGCTTGCCAAAAGAATACTTCGGCGAAGGCCTGGCGTCCGACGTGGAACAGGCCGTGCGCGCCGCGCTCGACGAGTTTGTGAAACTGGGCGCGACCCTGGTTGACATTTCGCTGCCGAAGACGTCGCTGTCGATCCCTGTTTACTACATCATCGCCCCGGCCGAAGCGTCGTCCAACCTGTCGCGCTTCGACGGCGTGCGCTACGGCCACCGCGCCAGCGAGTACAAGGACCTGGAAGACATGTACCGCAAGTCGCGTGCCGAAGGCTTCGGCCCGGAAGTGCAGCGCCGCATCCTGGTCGGCACGTATGTTTTGTGCCACGGCTATTACGACGCCTACTACCTGCAGGCCCAGAAGATCCGGCGCCTGATCGCGGACGACTTCCAGGCCGCGCTGGGCAATACCTGCGACGTGATCATGGGGCCGGTCGCGCCGAGCGTCGCCTGGGACCTGGGCGACAAGGCCAACGACCCGGTGGCCAACTACCTGGCCGACATCTTTACCCTGTCGACCAGCCTGGCCGGTTTGCCGGGGATGTCGGTGCCGTGCGGCTTCGGCCAGGGCGAGAAGAACAGCAAGCGCCCGGTGGGCCTGCAAATCATCGGCAATTACTTTGCCGAAGCCAAGCTGCTCAATATTGCCCACCAGTACCAACTGGCGACCGACTGGCACACCCGCGCGCCGGCCGGCATCTGATTTTCGCCGGGTGCGCACAAGGTGCGCACCGGCAACCTGACAAGAAAAGAGAACACTATGCAATGGGAAGTCGTCATCGGTCTTGAGAACCACGTGCAGCTCACGACCAACTCCAAGATTTTCAGCGGCAGTGCGATTCAATTCGGCGCCGAGCCGAACACCCAGGCCAGCCCGGTCGACCTGGCGCTGCCGGGCGTGCTGCCGGTAATGAACCGCGGCGCGGTCGAACGCGCGATCCGCTTCGGCCTGGCGGTGGACGCCAAAGTCGCGCATGAATCGGTGTTTGCGCGCAAGAACTACTTTTACCCGGACTTGCCGAAAGGTTACCAGATCAGCCAGTTCGCCGATCCGGTCGTCATCGGCGGCAAGATCACCTTCGGCTTCGAAAAAGATGGCCAGTTCCAGACCAAGACCGTCAACCTGACGCGCGCCCACCTGGAAGAAGACGCCGGCAAGTCGCTGCACGAAGACTATGCCGGCATGACCGGCATCGACCTCAACCGCGCCGGCACGCCGCTGCTGGAAATCGTGTCGGAGCCGGAAATGCGCAGCGCGGCCGAAGCGGTGGCGTACGCCAAGGCGCTGCACACCCTGGTCGTGTGGCTGGGCGTATGCGACGGCAATATGCAGGAAGGCTCGTTCCGCTGCGACGTCAACGTCTCGGTGCGTCCGGCTGGCACGACGGAACTGGGCACGCGCTGCGAGATCAAGAACCTGAACTCCTTCCGTTTCATGGAAGAAGCGATTGCCTATGAAGTGCGGCGCCAGATCGGCGAGATCGAAGAAGGCCGCCCGGTGCAGCAAGCCACGCGCCTGTGGGATCCGGACAAGAAAGAAACGCGCCTGATGCGCCTGAAGGAAGACGCCCAGGATTACCGCTACTTCCCCGATCCGGACTTGCCGCCGCTGCTCATTTCCGACGAGTGGATCGCACGCGTCAAGGCCGACATGCCGGAACTGCCGGCCGCCATGCGCGCCCGCTTTGCCAGCGACTACGGCCTGCCGGAATACGACAGCCTGTTCCTGACCTCGTCGAAAGCGATGGCCTCGTACTTCGAAGCCGTGGTTGCCAAAACCGGCAAAGAGCAAGCCAAGACCGTGGCCAACTGGCTGATGGGCGACGTGGCCTCGACCCTGAACCGCGAAAACGTCGACATCGCCGATTCGCCGGTGGAAGCGTCGCAACTGGCCGTGATGATCAAGCGCATCGCCGACGGCACGATTTCCAACAAGTCCGCCAAGGAAGTGTTCGCGGGCATGTGGGACGCCAGATCGACCGATGAAAACATCGCCGACGTGGTCATCAAGGAAAAAGACCTGGTGACCATGTCCGACAGCGGCGCGCTGGAAAAGATCGTCGACGACGTGCTGGCAGCCAATGCCAAATCGGTCGAGCAATACCGCGCCGGCAAGGAAGCGGCCATCAACGCGCTGATCGGCCAGGCCATGAAGGCGTCCAAAGGCAAGGCCAACCCGGCCGAACTGACCGAGATGCTCAAGAAGAAACTGGCAGCGTAAGCGCCATGGCGCCATCTCCGCCAGTGCGCGGGGATGGCGTTGTTCCCATCGGGCAGCGCCTTGCCCGCATTCCCCTTCCCCGGCCATGACCATCGATTCGTCCATCGAACGCATCCGCGCCAGGCGCCAGGCGCACGACAATCCGGGATGACAGACAGATGATTCTTGCCGTGGATGTGCAATATGACCAGGACTGCGGCTATGCCGCCGGTCTGCTGTTCGCGCGCTGGGATGACGTAACGCCAGTGGCGGCGTTCAGCAAGAAGCAGCCCGGCGTCGGCGAGTACGTTCCGGGGGAATTCTACAAGCGCGAGCTGCCATGCATTCTCGCCCTGCTCGATGAGCTAGAGCAGCTTCCCGAGACCATCGTCATCGACGGCTTCGTGTTTCTCGACGGGCATTCCCACGCGGGACTGGGCAAGCATCTGTACGACGCGCTGGACGGCAAGGCCAAGGTCATCGGCGTGGCGAAAACCTCGTATGCCGGCATCGGCGACGACTACAAACTGCTGCGGGGCGACAGCATCAAGGCGCTGTTCATCACCTGCATCGGGCTGGAGCTGGCAGAGGCCAGGGAACATATCGCCGCCATGCACGGGCCGCACCGCATGCCGGTGTTGCTGAAAACGGTCGACCGCCTCTGCCGCGAGCAGGCACTGGCGGGCGCGGCCGGCGTTGCGCAGGATTTACCGCAGAGCTGAACGCGATTGAGGGCGCGCAAACAAGCGTTCGTTTTTCACAGTCAGACTGGGTGATCGCTATTCTGACGACCACCCATCATGCTTACCATCGCCGACCTTGAAGATCTCGCCCGCACGCGTCTGCACGAGGCCACCGCCCTCTTTATCGCACGACAATTCGACGGATCATCGTACCTCAGCGGCTACGCTGTCGAACTGATACTAAAAGCGAGGATTTGCGTGCACCTGGATTGGATGGGATATCCCGACACGCGCAAAGAATTCGAAAAATATACATCACTTCGCACTCATCACCTTGAAACACTGCTCGACTTGACCGGCCTTCAAAGAAAAGTCCGAACTAAATATGATCAATACTGGTCCAACATTTCCGAGTGGTCGGCGGAGGATCGCTATCGCCCATCAGGTTTCGTCAGTGAAGAGATAGCGCGCGCACGGGTAGCCTCCGCATCGTTTCTTGTGAGGAATTTATGAGCGAAAAATTGGATTGCTTACTGAACAAACTGGCCATCATCGAACGCGAGGTATCTGCGAAAAAAGGCGAGCTGACTTTTTGGGGGCTGCTGAAACGATGGTCACCAAGCGAATCCTGGAATCTGATCGTCTCGTCGACCTGGTCCGATGGAGATGGACATCCGAACGCAATCGCGTACATCGTCGACAAATACTACGCTGTCTGTGACGACTCCGAACGCGTCTTGATCGCCAGAGTAGTCATTATCGACACTGATGACGAGAACCTGGAAGATCTTCTGGATGCGTACGAGATCGAGCACGGCTTGTGGCAAGTGAAAAGAGGCTGGTATTTCGATCAGGAATTCGAACGGGGCTACATTTTCACCTGCAAGTCGCGCAACACAGCCGCAGCACCAACATCGCAGGCGCAATCGAATTCATCGTAAACCATCTCTACAAAACCTTTCCCATGGCCGAACGCAAGATCATGCGTATCGCAACGGTCGCACCCGATAATCCGGATCTGCTCGACCTCCTCGATCAATACGACGCCGACCATGAAGTCAAGAGAATGCGTCGAGGTACCGTTTTCAGCACAACATCGACCAGGGCTACCTGTTCACGGCACGCCGGCAGCAAACCGAGCCGGGCTGAAACACTGCCCGGCTTCCACGCATGGCAACCGGGTCTTACACCCCGTAGCGCGTCCGATACGCCGACACCGCATCCTTGTATTGCGCCATCTCCGGATCGGCCCCGGCGGCATTGAGGTAGGTGAACAAATCCTCCAGGTTGCCGATCGACACCACCGGAATATTGAACTCCTGGCTGACCTGCTGCACCGCCGAACTCGGCGACAATGCGCCATCCGCGCCCGAGCGCTCCATGCGGTCGAGCGCGATCAGCACGGCGCACGGCTCGGCGCCGGCGGCGCGGATCATGTCGACCGATTCGCGTACCGAGGTGCCCGCCGAAATCACGTCGTCGATAATGACGACCTTGCCCGCCAGTTTCGCACCGACAATGGTGCCGCCTTCGCCGTGATCCTTGGCTTCCTTGCGGTTATAGGCGAACGAGGTGTTGTGCCCCTTGCCCGCCAGCGCCACCGCCGTGGCCGACGCCAGGGTGATGCCCTTGTAGGCCGGGCCGAACAGCATGTCGAATTCGATTCCCGAGTCGATCAGGGTCTGGGCGTAGAACTGGGCCAGCTGGGCCAGGGTGGCGCCGTCATGGAACAGGCCGGCATTGAAGAAATACGGCGACTGGCGGCCCGCCTTGGTGGTGAACTCGCCGAAGCGCAACACGCCCGCCGACACCGAAAACGCGATAAACTGTTGGCGCAAATTATTCACGACGACCTCATTTGTTCATATAGAAAAGTGGCGCTATTTTACGCCACCCTCCTCACCCCCTGGAACCATGCCAAAAATTATTTCCGCGAACCTGAACGGGATCCGCTCCGCCCACAAGAAGGGCTTTTTCAACTGGATGGCGAACCAGACCGCCGATTTCGTCTGCGTCCAGGAGCTCAAGGCGCAGTTGCCCGACATGACAGAGGAATTCCTGACGCCGGGCGGCTATCACGGTCATTTTCATTACGCAGAGAAAAAGGGCTACTCGGGCACCGGCATCTACAGCAAGGTCGCACCAGACACCGTGCGGATCGGTTTCGGCAGCCCCGAATTCGATGCCGAAGGCCGCTACGTGCGCGCCGATTTCGGCAACCTGACCATCATTTCGGTCTACTGCCCGTCCGGCTCTTCTTCGCCGGAACGCCAGGAAGCCAAGTTCCGCTTCATGGAACTGTTCCTGCCGCACCTGCTCGAATTGCGCGCCGAAGGCCGCGAAGTGGTCATCTGCGGCGACTGGAATATCGCCCACCACGAGATCGACCTGAAAAACTTTAAGGGCAACAAGAAGAATTCGGGCTTCCTGCCGGAAGAGCGCGCCTGGCTGAGCAAGATTTTCGATGAAGTCGGCTTCGTGGACGTGCATCGCGGCATCGACAAGCGTCCCGAGCAATACACCTGGTGGAGCAACCGCGGCCAGGCGTACGCGAAGAACGTGGGCTGGCGTATCGATTATCACGTGGCAACGCCCGGCATCGCGGCGCAGGCCAAGGAAGTGTTCATCTACAAGGATGAGCGCTTTTCCGACCACGCACCGCTGATCATCGATTACCGCCTCTAGCCTGAATTTTGCATAAAAAAGGGCAAGAATGCCGTAAGTGATTGATAAAATGTGAGTTATCTAGAAACACAGCTATCAACAAAAACGCCACCTTGCCCGACATGAATTCTACCTCAGAGCAGCTCCGTTTTGCATCCATTCCCGCTCACAGTGTTCGAGCCGATTTTGCCGGTGGCGGTTTGTCGTCTG
>NZ_WHJH01000029.1 GCF_011682145.1 Massilia mucilaginosa | reverse complement strand
CATTTCTGCGTCATCCGTTCTTGCCTCGATACCCTGCGAAAACAGGGCCACAACATGCTCGCAGTGCTACAGCGCGCATTTGTCGGCGCGCCTATCCCATCAGTTGCATAGCGGCTGAATAGTTACAAAAATAGTTCATTCGATACCGCGTTGGACTCAAGAAGCGAAGGTATCGAATAAGGCGCCCTGGCAAACTCAGTCTTCTTAACGGGATTCAAAAATATCGTTCCGGTCAAAATATGGGCGATCTCCTCTTCCTCGGAACCGATGCACTCGAACCAGTCTTTGTAGCCCCAGGGTTGCCCACATTGCCCTGATATCCTGGCATGCATTTCGTCCATGTTCAATTCAGATAACGCTCGTCGCGCCGAATCGGCTCCGTCATACGACGCTGAATTTTTTCCTTTCGAATATCCGCTTGCTCCGATAAAAATGGCATTCAACACTGACAAGCCATATGTCGTTGTCGTCATATCAAGAAAATGCGTATATTCGTGAAACATCGTGCGGAGCAGTGGAAACAATTGCTTCCACCTCGCGGCAACGTCGCCTTTCAGGCGCTCGTTCACGCTTTCTCTGGTAAAACCATCGAGCCGGATTACTTGGTCGAATGGATTGAAGGTTCCAGTAGTCGTTTTGTTTGGAAATCGTCGAATCTGCAAAATCTGCTCCCCGCTTGTTGATTCTGACTGTGTATCACCGCAGAGGTCGATAAAAAAGGCAGCGCCGGATTACCGGGGCTGCCTTGTTATCGGGACAAACCAAATCAGCTGTTGAAGCCCTTGCCTTCGGCAGCCAGTCGCACCATCAGCGGCGCCGGTTTCCAGGCATCGCCATGGCGGCCCTTGGCGTATTTCTCCATCGCCATCAGCACATTGGCCAAACCGACCGTGTCGGCGTAGAACATCGGGCCACCGCGGAACACAGGGAAGCCGTAACCGGTCAGATACACCATGTCGATATCCGAAGCGCGCATCGCAATGCCCTCTTCCAGGATCAACGCGCCTTCGTTGACCAGCGAGTACACCAGGCGCTCGACGATTTCTTCATCGCTGATCTTGCGGCGCTCGACGCCGATGTCGGCCGAGTGCTTGACGATCATGTCGTTGACATCCTGCGAGGCGTAGGCCTTGCGGTCGCCCGCCTTGTAGTCGTACCAGCCGGCGCTGGTCTTCTGGCCGTAGCGGCCCATTTCGCACAGCAGGTCGGCGGTTTTCGAGTAGGTGATCTCCGGCGACTCGACATAGCGGCGCTTGCGGATGTACCAGCCGATATCGTTGCCGGCCAGGTCGCCCATGCGGAACGGACCCATGGCAAAGCCGAATTTCTCGACCGCTTTGTCGACCTGTTCCGGCAGGCAGCCTTCTTCCAGCAAGAAACCGGCCTGGCGGCTGTACTGCTCGATCATGCGGTTGCCGATGAAACCATCGCACACGCCCGACACCACGCCGGTCTTGCGCAGCTTTTTCGACAGCGCCAGGGTGGTGGCCAGCACGTCCTTGCCGGTTTTGGCACCGCGCACGATTTCGAGCAGTTTCATCACGTTGGCGGGGCTGAAGAAGTGGGTGCCGACCACGTCTTGCGGACGGCTGGTGAAGTCGGCGATCTTGTTCACGTCCAGGGTCGAGGTGTTCGACGCCAGGATCGCGCCCGGCTTCATCACCGCGTCGAGCTGCTTGAAGACCGATTCCTTCACGCCCATGTCTTCGAACACGGCCTCGACGACGATGTCGGCCTGGGCGATGTCGGCATAGTTCAGGGTGCCGCTGATCAGGCCGACGCGCTGTTCGAACTTCTCTTGCGTGAGCTTGCCCTTCTTCATCGTGTTTTCGTAGTTCTTGCGGATCGTGGCGATGCCTTTGTCGAGCGCTTCCTGCTTGGTTTCGAGCAGGATGACCGGGATGCCAGCGTTGACGAAGTTCATGGCGATGCCGCCGCCCATGGTGCCGGCACCGATGATGGCGGCCTGCTTGATGTCGCGCGTCGGCGTGTCGGCTGGCACATCGGGAATCTTGCTGGCGAGGCGTTCGGCGAAGAAGGCGTGGCGCAGCGATTTCGATTCCGGCGTCTGGATCAGGTGCAGGAAGCGTTCGCGCTCGAACTTGATGCCGTCTTCAAACTTTTTGGTGACCGACGCGGCCACGGTGTCGACGCATTCCAGCGGCGCCGGGAAGGCGCCCGACATGGCCTTGACGGTGTTGCGCGAAAATTGCAGGAAGGCTTCGTGGTTCGGGTAGTTGACCTTGCGGTCGCGCACGCGCGGCAGCGGGCGCACGTCAGCGACCTTGCTGGCGAAGGCCACGGCCGAGTCGATCAGATTGGCGTCGGAGGCGAACACTTCGTCGAACAGCGCGGTGCCTGCGAATTTTTCCGACAGCACCGGAGTGCCGGAGACGATCATGTTGAGGGCCATTTCGAGGCCGACCACGCGCGGCAGGCGCTGGGTGCCGCCGGCGCCCGGCAGCAGGCCGAGCTTGACTTCGGGCAGCGCGATTTGCGCGCCCGGCATGGCGACCCGGTAGTTGCAGCCGAGAGCCAGTTCGAGCCCGCCGCCCATGCAGACCGTGTGGATCGCGGCGATGACCGGTTTGGTCGAGCTTTCTGCGACCTGGATCAGCGAGTGCAGCGATGGTTCGGTGAGGGCCTTGGGCGAGTTGAATTCCTTGATGTCGGCGCCACCCGAAAACGCCTTGCCGGCGCCGGTGATGACGATCGCCTTGACGGCGTCGTCCGCCAGCGCGCGGCGGATGCCGGCGACCGCTGCGGTACGCGTCTCAAGACCCAGTCCGTTGACTGGTGGATTGTTCAGTGTGATGACGGCAACGCTGCCATTGACCAGGTATTCGGCGCTCATGTCTCTTCCTTTGTTAGTGGGTTCAGCAGTCTTCGACTATACATCATAATAGAACGGTCGTATTATTTTTTGTTCGCGGATAAACTGGCGAAATTGGGTTGCCGTGGGGGCGCTGAGCCCTGCGCAGGCGGGAACCCAAGTTTCTGCGATTGCCCCTCAAACCTCCAACCACTCCTTGCGCACCCGCGCATCCGCCTTCAACGCCTGTGGCGTCCCCTCGAACACAATGGCGCCGTGCCCCATCACATACACCCGCTGCGAAATCTCCAGCGCAATGGCCAGTTTCTGCTCCACCAGCAGCACCGAAATCCCCTTCTCCTTCAGCGCCAGCAAATACTCCGCCACCAGCGCCACGATCTTCGGCGCCAGTCCCTCGGTCGGTTCATCGATCATGATCAGGTCCGGGTCGCCCATCAAACTCCTGCACAAGGTCAGCATCTGCTGCTCCCCGCCCGATAAAAACCCGGCCGCCACCGTACGCCGCTCCAGCAAGCGCGGGAACATCCTGTACATGTCATCGAGCGACCAGCGCCCCACGACGCCGGTCTTTTTCTGCCCCAGAATCAGATTCTGCTCCACCGTCAAGGTGGGGAAAATATCCCGGTTCTCCGGCACATACGCCAGCCCTTGATGGGCGATCTGGAATGCCTTCAAGCCCAGCACTTGCTCGCCCTTGAACAGCACCGAACCGGTCGCGCTGACCTGCCCCATCACCGCCTTGACCAGGGTCGAACGCCCCACCCCATTGCGCCCCAGCAGAGAGACGATCTCGCCTTTGCCGATCTGCAGATCGACACCGTGCAGAATATGTCCCTTGCCATAGAACGCATGCAGGTTCTTAATCTCCAGAATGGCGCTCATGCGGCTTCCTCGCTGCCTTCGTGGCCCAGATAGGCCGCCTGCACCGCCGCATTCGAGCGGATATTGGCCGGCGTATCGCAGGCGATCACCTCGCCATACACCAGCACCGCGATCTTGTCGGCCAAGCCGAACACCACGCTCATATCGTGCTCCACCATCACCAGCGATTTGCCCACCGTGACCTTGCGGATCAATTCGACCGCCGCATCGGACTCGGACCGGCTCATGCCGGCGGTCGGCTCGTCGAGCAAGATCACGTCGGCCCCGCCGGCAATGGTAATGCCGATTTCGAGCGCGCGCTGTTCGGCATAGGTCAGCACCCCGGCCAGCACCTTGCGCTGGCGCTGCATGCCGATCTGCTCCAATACTTCTTCGGCGCGCTCGTGGGCGTCGCGCAAGCCGTTCAAACGCTGCCAGAACGAGTATTTATAGCCGAGCGACCACAATACCGCGCAGCGCAGGTTTTCATACACCGACAGTTTTTCGAACAGATTACTGATCTGGAAGCTGCGCGACAGACCCAGGCGGTTGATTTCGAACGGCCGCAAGCCGCTGATGCTGTTCCCGTTCAAGCAAATAGCGCCCGAGGAAATATCGAATCGGCCCGACACCAGGTTGAACAAGGTCGACTTACCCGCCCCGTTCGGCCCGATCACGGCGCAGCGCTCGCCTTTTTGCACGGTCAGGCTGGCGCCCCGGATAATCTCGGAACGGCCGAAACTCTTGCGCACATCTTTCAATTCAAGTGCGGCCGTCGTCATGCGACACCTCCGCGCTGTTGGGCCACGATTTCTGCATTAACGTCACTCCAGACTGCGTAATATCCCGGCTGGAAGCGCCGGTAGCCAACAATGCCCGCCAGCAGGAAAGCGCCTGCCACCAGCCACGGCGCAGCCGATTTGGTGTCGATGGCCTGCCCGAAGCGGGTCATGACGCTGCCGTTGGCGGCGTCCAGGGTCAGGTGGTACAGCATTTCGATGCCCATCACCATGCCCACCAATCCGACCAGCGCGCAGACGCCCACGCCCAGCAGCGGCTTCCAGATGCGCCCGAACTTGCGTGCGCCGGCCACCCGCAGCAGCATCAAAATCAGGCTCGACAGTCCAGCCGGCGCATAGCGCACCAGCAAAATGAAGAACAGCCCCAGGTACAGTTGCCAGGCCGGCGTGAAGTCCGACAGCATCACCGAAAAGAACACGCCGACGATGGTGCCAAGCAAGGGGCCGAAGAAGAATCCAATCCCGCCGATGAACACAAACAGCAAGATGCTGCCCGAGCGGATCGCGCTGACGTTCTCGGCGCTGACGATCTCGAAGTTGATCGCCGACAGCCCGCCCGAAATGCCGGCGAAGAAGGCGGACAGGATCAGGGTCAGATAGCGCACCCACTGCGTGTCGTAGCCGATGAATTCGACTCTTTCGGGATTGTCGCGCACGGCGTTGGCCATGCGCCCGAGCGGCGTTTGCGTGAAGGCGAACATGGCGACCGTGCTGATGAACAGCCATGCGGCGATCAGGTAATACACCTGCACCTGCGGCCCGTACGTGATGCCCATGAAGGCCTCGCCGCGCACGCGGTTGGTGGTGATGCCGCCTTCGCCGCCAAAAAAGCCGGGGAACATCAGCGAGCAGGCAAACACCAGTTCCACCAGGCCGAGCGTGATCATGGCGAACGTGGTGCCGGACTTTTTGGTCGTCACGTAGCCGAACAGCACGCCGAAGCCCATGCCGGCCACGCCACCCGCCAGCGGAATGAGCGAGGTCGGCACAGCTGCGCCGAGGCCGCTGCTGTTCATCGCATGGATGGCAAAGAAGGCGCCCAGGCCGGAATAGACGGCATGGCCGAACGAGAGCATGCCGCCTTGCCCCAGCAGCATGTTGTACGACAGGCCGAAAATCATGACCGTGCCGATCTGGGACAGGATCGACAGCGCCGAGCCTTTGCTGAAAATCAGCGGAGCGAGCAGCAGGATCAGGGCAAAGCCGCCCCACACGAGGTAGCGGCCCAGATTCAATGGGGTGTAGGTGAGCCTCATTCGCGCGTTCCCATCAGGCCCTTCGGGCGGAAAATCAGGATCAGCACCAGCAGCAGGAACGGCAGGATGGCCGCGCTTTGCGAGATGGTCAGTTTCAGCACGTCGTAGCCGGGTGTCTCGGCGGTGATATCCGCACCGAGGCCGTTGAACACGCTCATCAGCGAATAGTCGAGCGCCACGGCGAAGGTTTGCAGCACGCCGATCAGGATCGAGGCATAGAAGGCGCCGGCCAGCGAACCCATGCCGCCGACCACGACCACCACGAAGATGATGCTGCCGACCGTGGCCGCCATGCCGGGCTCGGTCACGAAGGCATTACCTCCGATCACGCCCGCCAGTCCGGCCAGCGCGCAGCCGCCGCCGAACACCCACATGAAGATGCGCGGCACGTTATGGCCGAGCGCCTCGACCGCGTCCGGATGGCTGAGCGCCGCCTGGATCACCAGCCCGACCCGGGTGCGCGTGAGCACCAGGTAAATACCGGCCAGCATCGACAGGGCGACCAGCATCATGAAGCCGCGGTACATCGGGAAACTGGTCGAATACAGGGTGAACAGCGGGCCGTCGAGTTCCTTGGGGATCGGATACGGTACCGCCGCCCTGCCCCAGATCAGCTGGACCAGCTCGACCACCAGGAAAGACAGGCCGAAGGTAAACAGCAGTTCGGGAATGTGGCCGAATTTATGCAGCGGGCGCAGGCCGTAGCGCTCGACCAGCGCCCCGATCAGGCCGACCGCGACCGGCGCGAGCACCAGCGCCGGCCAGAATCCGAGCACGCTGCTGATGGTGTAAGCGATGTAAGCGCCGAGCATGTAGAAACTGGCGTGCGCAAAGTTGAGCACGCCCATCATGCTGAAGATGAGGGTCAGTCCGGACGAGAGCATGAACAGCAGCAGTCCGTAACTAATCCCGTTCAGCAGGGTGAACAGTGTAAATTCCATAGGTGTGATCAGGTTGGGTGGGCGTGCGGGCTCCACCGTGGTCGAAAACGCGAAGGTGGTGGACTTGCGCGCCGCAACCACCGGTGCCGAAGGCCCGTCCACCCTGCAGTCTTGCCGGGACGGCGCCGCCGGCTTGTGGCCAGGCGGCGCGTCCCTCGGCTTGGCAGCGTTATGCCCCGGGCCGCTTCATCTGGCAGGAAGTCGGCTGGTTCGCCAGGTAGGCGTCGATCTTCTTGTCCATTCTCCAGCCGTAGCCGGTATTTTCTTGATCGTACTTGATGTCTTTGCCGTTGGTCTTGGTCCAGGTGCCGATAAAGAGCGGCTGCTGCAACTGGTGATCGACCTTGTTCATCATGACTTCGCCGTTGATGCTGTTGAACTTGGCGCCTTCCATGGCGAACGCCACTTTGACAGGGTCGGTGGTCCTGGCGGCCTTGATCGCCTGGGCCAGCATGCCGATGGCGCTGTGGGTCTGGGCGGCGTAGTAATCGTCGTTGTATTTCTTCTTGAAGGCTTCGACGATCTCCTTGCCGACGAATTTGTCGTTGTTGACCATCCAGTTGCCGACGATCTTGACGCGGTCGGCGCCGGCCGCACCCATGGCGGTCGGCACGCCGGTGGTGACGCCGTAGTAGGTGTAGAAATTGGCCTTGAGGTCGGCATCTTTGGCGGCGCGGATCAGGAGAGCCAGGTCGGCGCCCCAGTTGCCGGTGATGACGGTGTCGGCGCCGGAGGCCTTGATCTTGGCGATGTAGGGCGAGAAATCCTTGACCTGGGCGATCGGGTGCAGGTCGTCGCCGGCGATCTTGATGTCAGGCCGCTTGCGCTTGAGATATTCCTTGGCCGAGCGGCTGACTGCCTGGCCGAAGGCATAGTTCTGGCCGATAATGTAGACGCTCTTGATATCCTTGTTGGGCGCCATGTAGGTGGTCAGCGCCTCCATTTTCATGTCGGAATTGGCGTCGAAGCGGAAGTGCCAGAAGCTGCACTTGCTGTTGGTCATGTCCGGGTCGATGGCCGCGTAGTTGAGGAACACGACTTCCTTGCCGGGATTGCGTTCGTTGTGCTTGTTGATCGCGTCGAGCAGGGCCAGGCCGACGCCGGAACCGCTGCCCTGGGTGATGTAGCGGTAGCCCTGGTCGATGACGGTTTTGAGCAGGGTGAGCGATTCCTGCGGGCTGGCCTTGTTGTCGAAGCCGACCACCTCGACCTTGTGCTCGCCGGCCCATTTTTGCTGGGTCGCCATGTCGGCGATCAGCTGGAAGCTTTTGAGCTGGTTCTGCCCGACCGGCGCGAAGGGCCCCGATAGAGGGTCGATGTAGGCAATCTTCACGGTTTCGGCCTGGGCCGAAACCGACAGCAATGCAAACGAAACAGCCAGTGTCAACGGGCGAATAGTCTTGATCATGCGTCTCCATCCTTCTCTATTGTCTATGCGGGTCTGATGCCCTTGCAGCGAGTGCTGCCCATCCTGATGCTGAAAACCTCTTCGTTAAACGTTCATCGTATTACGCCCACCGGCCGCCAGACCGCCGCCTCACGCCACCGGCAACTGATGCGCCTTGAACTGATCGCGCAGCTTGTTCTTTTGAATCTTGCCGGTCGCGCCCATCGGCAGCGCTTCGATGAACACCACATCGTCGGGCATCCAGAATTTGGCGATCTTGCCTTCAAAAAATGCCAGCATTTCTTCCCGCGTCATTTCCATCCCTGGACGTTTGACCACCAATAACAGCGGACGTTCATCCCATTTTGGATGCGCGATGCCGATACACGCCGCCTGCAGTACCGCCGGATGCGACATGGCGATATTTTCCAGGTCAATCGTGCCGATCCACTCGCCGCCGGACTTGATCACATCCTTGCTGCGGTCGGTAATCTGCATGTACCCGTCGGCATCGATGGTGGCCACGTCGCCGGTTGGAAACCATCCATCCTGGAGCACGTCGCCGCCCTCGTTCTTGAAGTAGCTCTTGACGATCCATGGTCCTTTGACCAGCAAATGGCCGTAAGTACTGCCATCCCACGCCAATTCGGTCCCGGCGTCATCGACGATCTTCATGTCCACGCCGTAAATCGCATGCCCCTGCTTCTGCAAGATCTTGCGCTGCGCATCTTTCGGCAAGGACAGGTGCTTGGTCTGCAAGCCCCCCGCCGTGCCCAGCGGCGACATTTCGGTCATGCCCCAGGCGTGGATGACCTCGACATTGAACTTGTCGATCAGGGTATCCATCATCGCCGGCGGACATGCCGAGCCGCCGATCACGGTGCGCCGGAAGGTGGAAAATTTCAGCTGATTCTGGAGCGCGTAGTTGACCAGGCCCAGCCAAACGGTCGGCACGCCGGCCGAGAAGGTGACCTTTTCCGCCTCGAACAGCTCGTACAGCGACTTGCCGTCCAGCGCCGCGCCCGGATACACCATCTTCGCGCCCGACAGCAGCACCGAATACGGCAAGCCCCAGGCGTTGACGTGGAACATGGGCACGACCGGCAGCACGGTGTCGGCCGACGACACGTTGAGCGCATTCGGCATCGCGGAACCATACGCGTGCAGCACGGTCGAACGATGGGAGTACAAGGCCCCCTTCGGGTTGCCGGTGGTGCCGGAGGTGTAGCACAGCGAGGCGGCCGAGTTTTCATCGAACAGCGGCCAGGCGTAATCGGCCGAACTGCTCGAAATCAAGTCTTCGTAGCACAGCAACTGCGGGATGCTGGTCTCGGCGGGCATGTGCTCGCGCCCGGCCATCAGGATGAACGCCTTGATCGTCTTGCAGTGGGCGGCCACGGCCCCGATCAGCGGCAGGAAGGTCAGGTCGAAGAACAGGTACTGGTCTTCGGCGTGGTTGGCAATATAAGCGATCTGTTCCGGATGCAGGCGCGGGTTGACCGTATGCAGCACTGCGCCCGATCCGGACACCGCGTAATACAGTTCCATGTGGCGGTAGCCGTTCCAGGCCAGGGTGGCGACCCGGTCGCCGAGCTTGACGCCCAGGCCGGTCAGCGCATTGGCCATCTGGCGCGCGCGCTGGTGGCAGTCGCTGTAAGTATAGCGGTGAATATCGCCTTCAACCCGGCGGGAAACGATTTCGGTGTTGCCGTAGTGCCTTGCCGCGAATTCGATAATGCTGGAGATGAGCAATGGCTGGTCCATCATTTGCCCCATCAGTGGGCTCATCGGGTAAGACGTCATCAATACTCCTGTCATCGCATTGCGGCTGCGCCATGGCAGCCGTGGGCCCAGTTTCGTACGACCGTGCTAAAACAGTCAATCAATTTCGATTGTGCAGTGCATCCAGACCGGATGGTCCAATGCACCAAGCCTGTGCGGCGCGCTCGCCGGGGCGTGCGGGCCCGGCCAAAAAGCAGCCGGTACGGTAGAATTCCGCTATTGTTTTCACCCCTTACCGCGACTGGATCCGCCATTAACGTCGATGACTTGCCGCTGGACAATTCGTTTGCCGAATTGCCTCCCGCTTTCTACACCCGGCTCATGCCCACGCCGCTGACAGCGCCCTATTTCGTCGCCGCCAGCGCGCGCGCCGCTGCCCTCGTCAACCTCGACCCGGCCCTGCTCGCGCAGGACGACGTTGTCGCCACCTTCACCGGCAACCACGTCCCGCCGCGCGCCAAACCGCTCGCTGCCGTCTATTCCGGCCACCAGTTCGGCGTCTGGGCCGGCCAGCTCGGCGACGGCCGCGCCATCCTGCTCGGCCAGCTCGCCGGTCCGCACGGCCCGATGGAGCTGCAACTCAAGGGCGCCGGCAAAACGCCCTACTCGCGCATGGGCGACGGCCGCGCCGTGCTGCGCTCGTCGATCCGCGAATTCCTGTGCTCCGAAGCCATGGCCGCGCTGGGCATCCCCACCACGCGCGCACTGATGGTCACCGGTTCCGACCAGGGCATCCTGCGCGAAACGGTCGAAAGCGCCGCCGTGGTCACGCGCATGGCGCCGAGCTTCGTGCGTTTCGGCTCGTTCGAGCACTGGTCCTCGCGCGACCAGCCCGAGGAACTGCGCATCCTGGCCGACTACGTGATCGCCACCTTCTACCCGGAACTGGCCGGCGCCCCCAATCCCTACCGGGCCCTGCTGGAAGAAGTCACGCGCCGCACCGCGCATATGATCGCGCACTGGCAAGCGGTCGGCTTCATGCATGGCGTGATGAACACCGACAATATGTCGATCCTCGGCCTGACGCTCGACTATGGCCCGTTCGGCTTCATGGACGCCTTCGATTCCGAGCACATCTGCAATCACACCGACCAGCAGGGGCGCTATTCCTACGCCAACCAGCCGCAGGTGGGCCACTGGAATTGCTACGCGCTGGCGCAGGCGCTGCTGCCGCTGATCGGCAGCGTGGAAGAAGCGCAGGATGCGCTGGAGGTCTACCAGAGCGCCTTCGCCGGCAAGATCGACGAGTTGCTGCGCGCCAAGCTGGGCCTGGCGAGCGCGCAGGACGACGACGCGCAACTGTTCGACGCCATGTTCACCTTGATGCACGCCAATCATGCCGACTTCACCCTGTTCTTCCGCCGGCTCGGCGCCCTGCGCCTGGACGCGCCGGAGCTCGATGCGCAGCTGCGCGACATGTTCATCGCGCGTGAAGATTTCGATGCCTGGGCGGTGCGCTACCGGGCCCGCCTGCGCCTCGACAACAGCATCGACAGCGATCGCAAGCTTGCAATGGACCGGGTCAACCCAAAATACGTATTGCGCAATTACCTGGCCCAGGCGGCCATTGAAAAAGCGCAGAACAAGGATTTCTCCGAAGTGGCGCGGCTGCTGGCCGTGCTGGAGCATCCATTCGACGAACAACCCCACAACGACCACTATGCCGCGTTGCCGCCCGACTGGGCGAGCCACCTGGCAGTGAGCTGTTCTTCCTGAAAGAGTCCGCCATGTCCGACAAAATCACCAAAACCGACGCCGAATGGCGTGCCATGCTCGACCCGATGGCGTACGAGGTCACGCGCCACGCGGCCACCGAACGCGCCTTCAGCGGCAAATTCTGGGACCATCACGAGCACGGCATCTACACCTGCGTGTGCTGCGAGACGCCGCTGTTCGCGTCCGACGCCAAGTTCGATTCCGGCTGCGGCTGGCCAAGCTACTTCACGGCGCTCGATCCGGCCAATGTGATCGAAAAAACCGACCGCACGCATGGTATGCTGCGCACCGAGATTATTTGCGCGGTCTGTGACGCGCATCTCGGCCACGTGTTTCCGGACGGCCCACCGCCGACCGGATTGCGTTATTGCATCAATTCCGCATCGCTGCGCTTCGACCCAACCTGATCAACGAATAACAATATGAAATTTCTGTTCGACTTTTTCCCCATCCTGCTGTTCTTCGGCGTCTTCAAAGTTGCCGAGATGTACGAGCAGACATCGTTCGCCATCGCCACCAAATTCTTGGGCGGACTCGTCGCGGGTGGGAACATCAAGCCGGACCAGGCGCCGATCATGATCGCCACGGTGGTCGCGATCGTCGCCACCACCTTCCAGCTGGTCTACCTCAAGCTACGCGGGCGCAAGATCGACGCCATGCTGTGGGTATCCTTCCTGATCATCACGGTGTTCGGCAGCATGACCATCTACTTCCACGACGATGTGTTCATCAAGTGGAAGCCGACCATCATTTACTGGATCTTCGCGCTGGTCATGGGCGTGATGCAGTTCGGCTTCGGCAAGAACCTGATGCGCCAGGCCATGGAAGCGCAGATCAAGCTGCCCGAGCCGGTATGGAGAAACGTCGGCCTGGCATGGATGGTGTTCTTCTTCGCGCTCGGCGTGATCAACCTGGTCGCCGCGTTTGTGATTTTCAAGGGCAATACCAGCGGCTGGGTCAGCTTCAAGCTGTTCGGCATCAACGGCCTGCTGTTCGTGTTCATCATCGTGCAGACCCTGATGCTGTCGAAATATATTGAAGCGGAGGAACAGGCATGACCCAGGCAACCCGTCCCGAGCGCATCCGCGCCCAACTGACCGCCGCGCTGGCGCCGAGCGTACTCGAACTGACCGACGAATCGGCCTTGCATGCAGGCCACGCCGGGGCCGCTTCGGGAGGCAGCCACTTCCGCCTGAGGATTGTCTCCGAGCGTTTCGAGGGGCTCAGGCTCGTCATGCGACATCGACTCGTGTATGATTCCGTGCACGATATGATGCACAATGAGATACACGCACTGGCCATCACCGCGCTGGCTCCGTCCGAGCTGTGAACCGTGCGCTTTCAGAGCGCTTTAAGAAATCTGTCCGACAATTGAACGTAAAGTAAAAAAACTAATCTAACCTTTGTCCAAGTAACTTTCCCCGAACAGGAATTAATAATGACCTTTAAGCCAGCCCGCTTGCTGTTAGCACTGATCGCCGTTGCCGCCATGCCTGCGTTCGCGCAGAACGTTGCTGTTGTCAACGGCAAGCCCATTCCTTCGGCCCGCGTCGAAGCAGTCGTCAAGCAAGTTGTCGCCCAAGGCCAGCAGCCGGATTCCCCAGAGCTGCGCGACATGGTCAAGAAAGACCTGATCGCCCGCGAAGTCATGATGCAGGAAGCCGTCAAGAAGGGTTTCGAGAAAGACGCCACCGTCAAGCAGCAGCTCGAGAGCGCGCGCCAGACCATTGTCATCAACGCCCTGGTGCGTGACTTCGTCAGCAAGAACGCCGTCAGCGACGCCGACATCAAGGCCGAATACGACCGCTACAAGGCACAGGCCGGCGACAAGGAATACCATGTCCGCCACATCCTGGCCGAGAACGAAGCCGATGCCAAGGCCATCATCGCCAAGCTCAAGGGCGGCGCCAAGTTCGAAGACCTGGCCAAGACCTCCAAGGACACCGGCACCGCCAACAATGGCGGCGACCTCGACTGGGCATTGCCGTCGTCGTTCCCGAAACCGTTCAGCGACGCCTTCGTCAGCCTGCAAAAAGGCCAGGTCGGCGAGAACCCGGTGCAAACGCCTGCCGGTTTCCACGTCATCAAGCTCGACGAAACCCGTCCGGCCAAACTGCCGTCGTTCGACGAAGTCAAGCCACAGATCGCCGAGTCGCTGCAGCAGAAGAAGCTGCAAGCCTACCAGGAAGACATGGTCAAGAAAGCGTCGGTCAAATAAGACCGGTGCACGGCGCACGATTGCCGCGCGCACGCGTGCGCCGCGGCTCGCTGGACTGATTGGCGGTATGATCCCGTCCAGCCGCCTACTTTTGTATTGATAAAGGATCCAAGATAATGATGTTGAAGCCTGCCCGCCTGTTGTTAGCCCTGATCGCGCTGACCGCCGCGCCTGCGTTCGCGCAAAATATTGCTACCGTCAACGGTAAAGGCATTCCTGCCGCCAAGGTAGATCAAGTCGTCAAGCAAGTCGTTGCCCAAGGCAAGCAAACCGATTCCGCGCAACTGCGCGAAGCCATCAAGAAAGACCTGATCGGCCGCGAAGTCATGATCCAGGAAGCCGACAAGCAAGGCTTCGGGATCCGTCCTGAAGTCAAGTCCGCGCTCGAAAACGCGCGCCAGAGCATCATCATCAACGCGATGCTGGCTGACTACGTCAAGAAGAACCCGGTCAAGGATCCCGAGATCAAGGCCGAGTACGACAAGTTCAAGTCCACGATGGGCGACAAGGAATACCACGCCAGGCACATCCTGGTGCCAACCGAAGAAGAAGCCAAGGCCCTCATCGCCAAGCTGAAAGCCGGCAGCAAGTTCGAAGACCTGGCCAAGGCCTCGTCGAAAGACGGTTCGGCTGCCAACGGCGGCGATCTGGATTGGGCCAGCCCGGCTGGTTACGTGCCCGAGTTCTCGAAGGCCATGGTTGCCCTGCAAAAAGGCGCCATCACCGACACCCCGGTCAAGTCGCAGTTCGGCTACCACATCATCAAGCTGGAAGACACCCGTACGGCCAAGATTCCGCCGATGGAAGAAGTCAAACAGCAAATCGCCGAACAGCTGCAACAGCGCAAGCTGCAAGCGTTCCGCGAAGACCTGATGAAGAAAGCGTCGATCAAGTAATTATTGGTCTGCTTCTTTGAAAAGGGCGCATCGTTTGATGCGCCTGTTTTTACGCCTACGCTATCCGTGCAGGGCGCGCGAGTCGGCCGGCGCTTCGGCGCGTTCTTCCATGCCGTAGTCACGCATCACGGCCGCCACCCGCAGGCGGTAATCGGCGAAGATGAAGGCACGGCCCTGCTCCTGCGTTTCGCGGTGCAGGGCGTGGTTGCGCCAGCCGCGCACCGCCTCCTCATCGCGCCAGAACGACAGCGACAGGATCTTGCCGGGGTCGGACAGGCTCTGGAAGCGCTCGATCGACACAAAGCCATCCATCTGCTCCAGATGCGGCTTGAGAGCCGCTGCGGCGTCCAGGTAGGCCTGCCGTTCGGCGTCATGGGGAACGACTTCGAAGATCACGGCGATCATTGGGCGGCCTTTTGAAAAGCCCCCTCCACCACCTCGGTGAAGGTGCGCTCTTCGCGCAGGATGAAACGCTTCTCTTGCGCCATGGCGAAGTTGGCGCGGCTTTCGGGGTCAAGGCGCAGGCGTGCGCGGTAGGCTTCATAGGCGGCCAGGCTGTCGAAGCCGACCAGTCCCCAGGCTTCGTAATTGGTGCCTTCGAGCGGCAGGAAGTAGCCGATCAGATTGCCGCCGCAGCGCGGGATGATGCGGCCCCAGTTCTCGGCGTAGTCGCGGAAGGCGTCGCGCTGGAAGGGATCGATGTCGTAACGGATGAAGCAGGCGATGGTCATGATGGTCCTCTGTTGGGTGAAGACCTGACTATAGCGGGATGCGCATCGCGGATGGTTCGGCGTGGGCCGAACCATTCACCGGCGAAGAGCGCTTTACAGCGCCTCGTCCCACAGTGTGACGTCGTGTGCGACGAAGGAGACGATACTCTCCGGCTCGGGCCACATGCCGCCCATTTCTTGTTCGGACAAACAAAAACTGGCTTCACCGACGGCGATGAACGCATAACGGCCTTCGCCTGTCTCGGAGGGAGGCGACTGGCTTTCCAGAATGCCGCAGACCTTGAATGATCCGGGAATATCGAGCGCGTCGGCGCCAACGATGGCAGGCAAACCGATGACGCGAAAATCGGTGACCGAGCCCTGGGTGATTTGCACACCGAGTTCGAGGTCCAGGCAGTCCCTGGGGTTGTCGTACGCTGGCACCAGCCGGGCGACGCCGCTGAACGGCACACTGCGGAAGCGGGCGACAAAACTCGGGAGTTGGGCGTAGCCGACCGGACGCATGGATGCGCTGTCGATGTCTTCAGTAGTGATTATCATGATGGTAGCTCCGCTTTTTCCGGATTGATGGCGACAGGCCCTGTGCCGAAGACCTGCGGTAGATTGCAAAACCGGGCGGTGCGCCCGGTTTTGCAAGTTTTTCCCGGCTTACCCCACCCACTTGCGCGCATTGCGGAACATGCGCATCCAAGGCGAATCCTCGCCCCACGATTCAGGATGATACGACTGCTGCACCGAGCGGAATACGCGCTCCGCGTGCGGCATCAGGACACTGAAGCGTCCATCGGCCGTCGTCACCGACGTCAAGCCCTGCGGCGAGCCGTTCGGGTTGAATGGATACGCCTCGGTGGCCGCGCCACGGTTGTCGACAAAGCGCATCGCCTTGACCACCGCGTCGATATCGCCCGTCTGCGAGAAGTCGGCAAAACCCTCGCCGTGGGCAATCGCAATCGCCGCCTGCGTACCGGCCATGCCGCCAAAGAAGATCGACGGCGAATCGAGCACTTCGACCATCGCAAAGCGCGCCTCGAACTGCTCCGACTTATTGCGCGTGAACTTCGGCCATGCATGCGCGCCCGGAATGATCGATTTAAGGTTGCTCATCATCTGGCAACCATTGCACACGCCCAGCCCGAACGTGTCGCCACGGTTGAAGAAGCGCGCGAACTGCTCCGCCAACTGCGCGTTGAACAGGATCGTCTTGGCCCAGCCCTCGCCGGCACCGAGCACGTCGCCGTATGAAAAACCACCGACGGCGATGATGCCCTGGAAGTCGTCCAGCCTGGCGCGGCCTGCAATCAGGTCGCTCATGTGCACGTCCACCGCCGCAAACCCGGCCTGGTGCATCACCCACGCGGTTTCGATGTGCGAGTTGACACCCTGCTCGCGCAAGATCGCCACGCGCGGACGCACACCCGTCGCCACGAACGGCGCGGCGATGTTCTCGCTCGGGTCGAACGTCAGCTTCGGCGTGATGCCAGGATCGGTTTCGTCCAGCAGGCGGTCGTATTCGGCATCGGCGCAGGCCGGGTTGTCGCGCAGGCGCGCGATGCGCCAGCTGGTGTCGCTCCAGACACGGTGCAGCGCGCTGCGCGCTTCGGTGTAGATCACCTTGGCGTCGCGCGTGAATTCGATCACGCCACGCTCGTTCGGCTTGCCGATGATATGGCTGCATGCGCCCAGCTTGTGCTCGCGCAGGACGTTCATGACGAGCGTCTTTTCATCGGCGCGCACCTGGATCACGGCGCCCAGTTCTTCGTTGAACAAGGCGCTCAGGGTCTGCTCGTTGCGCCGTTCGGCCACCTGGCCCGCCCAGTTCTTGGCGTCGCCCCAGTCGGCGCCATGGCCGGCTTCCAGCGTGAGGATGTCGAGATTGACCGACAGGCCGCTGCGGCCCGCGAAAGCCATCTCGCACAAGGTCGCAAACAGGCCGCCGTCGGAGCGGTCGTGGTAGGCCAGCAGCTTGCCGTCGGCGTTCAACTCCTGGATGGCCGTGAAGAAACCTTTCAGGTCGTCGGCGCTGTCCACATCCGGCGTCTCGTTGCCGAGCTGCTGGATGACCAGCGACAAGGCCGATGCGCCGAGGCGGTTCTTGCCGCGCCCCAGGTCGATCAGGATCAGCGCGGTCTCGCCCGCGTCCAGCTTGATCTGCGGCGTGAGCGAACGGCGTACGTCGTACACCGGCGCGAACGAGGACACGATCAGGGATACGGGCGAGGTGACGGCCTTGGCAATGCCAAGGCCGTCAGCCTTGGCCGCATCTTCGTCGCGCCATGTCGTGCGCATCGACAGCGAATCCTTGCCGACCGGGATACTGATTCCCAGCGCCGGGCACAGTTCCATGCCGACCGCTTTCACGGTGTCGAACAGCGCGGCATCCTGGCCCGGCTGGCCGCAGGCGGCCATCCAGTTGGCCGACAGCTTGATGTCGGAGATGTCGCGGATCGGCGCGGCGGCGATGTTGGTCACCGCTTCGCCGACCGCCATGCGGCCCGACGCGGCGGCGTTGATCACCGCCAGCGGGGTGCGTTCGCCCATCGCCATCGCTTCGCCAAAGTAGCCTTCGAAGCTCATGGCGGTGACGGCGCAATCGGCCACCGGCACCTGCCACGGGCCGACCATCTGGTCGCGCACCGTGGTGCCGCCAACCGTGCGGTCGCCGATGGTGATCAGGAACGACTTGTCGGCCACCGCCGGCAGCAGCAGCACGCGCTTGGCAACATCGGCCAGATCGAGCCCGGTCAGGTCGAGCGCCGGAAATTCATTGTGCACGTGGGTGACGTTGCGCAGCATCTTGGGCGGCTTGCCGAGCAAGACGTCCATCGGCATGTCGACCGGCGAGTTGCCCAGTTCCGGATCGATCAGCTTGAGCTGGCGTTCTTCGGTGGCCACGCCGACGGCGGCGAACAGGCAGCGCTCGCGCTCGCACATGGCGGCGAACAGCGCCAGGCTTTCCGGCGCAATGGCCAGCACGTAGCGTTCCTGCGATTCGTTGGACCAGATCTCTTTCGGCGCCATGCCGCTTTCTTCGAGCGGCACTTTGCGCAGGTCGAAAATCGCGCCGCGCTTGGCGTCGTTGGTGATTTCCGGGAAAGCGTTCGACAAGCCGCCCGCGCCCACGTCGTGGATCGAGATGATCGGATTGCGCGTGCCCATCTGCCAGCACGCGTTGATGACTTCCTGCGCGCGCCGTTCCATTTCGGGATTGCCGCGCTGGACCGAGTCGAAGTCCAGGTCGGCCGTGTTGGTGCCGGTCGCCATCGACGACGCGGCGCTGCCGCCCATCCCGATGCGCATGCCCGGACCGCCCAGTTGAATCAGCAGGCTGCCGACCGGAATGTCGTTCTTGTGCGTGTGCTGGCTCGAGATATTGCCGATGCCGCCGGCGATCATGATCGGCTTGTGGTAGCCGAACACCGCGTCGGGCAGGCCGGCGCTGAGCGCGCCCACATTCTGTTCGTAGGTACGGAAGTAGCCGCCCAACACAGGACGCCCGAACTCGTTGCTGAACGCGGCGCCGCCGAGCGGGCCTTCGATCATGATCTGCAGCGGCGAGGCGATGCGGTCTGGCTTGCCGTAGACGGCAGCGGCGCCGCGCTGGGCTGCCGGCTGGTTGACGTTGGCCGCGTTTTCCCATGGACGCACGGCGTCCGGGATCATCAGGTTCGAGACCGTAAAGCCGGTCAGGCCGGCTTTCGGCTTGGCGCCGCGCCCGGTCGCGCCTTCGTCGCGGATCTCGCCGCCCGCGCCGGTGGAGGCGCCGGGGAATGGCGAAATGGCGGTCGGGTGATTGTGCGTTTCGACCTTCATCAGGGTGTGCGTCAGTTCCGTCGACGGGGCGTATTCGTGCCCGGCGCCGCGCGGATAGAAGCGCATGACGGTGGCGCCTTCCATGATCGACGAGTTGTCGCTGTAGGCGACGATGGTCCCCCTCGGCTGCAACTCGTGGGTGTTCTTGATCATCTGGAACAGCGTCTTCAGCTGCGAGATGCCGTCGACGATCCAGTCGGCGTTGAAGATCTTGTGGCGGCAGTGTTCACTGTTGGCCTGCGCAAACATCATCAGTTCGACGTCGGTCGGGTTGCGCCCGGCGATGCTGAAAGCCTGGAACAGGTAGTCGATTTCGTCGTCCGACATGGCCAGGCCAAGCTCGGTGTTGGCTTTTTCCAGCGCGTGCCTGCCGGCGCCGATCACGTCCACCGATTCCAGTGGCCGCGCTTCAAGTTCGCGGAACAGGTCGGAGGCCTGGTCGGCGTTGCGCAGCACGCTTTCGGTCATGCGGTCGTGCAGCAGCGCTGCGACCGCCTCGGTCTCAAGATCGGAGAGCTTCTTGGCCGCGCCGATGCTGGACCCCAGCAAACCGGTTTTCAGGCTGATCGAAAAGGCGATCCCCCGCTCGATCCGGTGCACATGCGCCATGCCGCAGTTGTGCGCGATATCGGTCGCTTTCGATGCCCATGGCGAGATGGTGCCCAGGCGCGGGATGACGAAGAATTCTTCGGTCACCCCCTCGCGCGGGCTTGCCGCGGCAGGTTCGCCGTAGGTCAGCATCGCGTCCAGGCGCGACGTGTCGTCGGCCGACAGCGCGGCGCTGGTATCGATAAAGTGATAAAAACGCGCCTGGACCGCCGTAATCGCCGGGGCGACAGCTTGCAATTGGCTCAGGAGGCGTTGGCTGCGAAATACGGACAGGGCATTGGAACCCGGTAGTATCAACATGGTTGGAAGGTGGTTGATGCAGCGAGGCTGCGGGGTTAAAGGTAATGAAGGCACGAAACTGGGTAGGGCTGGAATCCTTTAGGCCGACATTATACCGTGTTGCCACCACGGCAGCGCGGCGTATTCGCCTCACCGCTCTCGTGTGACAGTTGCCGCTGGCGCCGGGATTAGCGTATCGTAGGGTTTCAAGAGTTTCCCGCATGAACCGTTAACAGGTGTACTCCCCCGTTCGAGGGGACACGAAAGTGAACAGATGCAAGATAACAGCAACTTGTCGGTATTGGTGATCGACCCGAATCCGGGCATGCGCGGCAGCCTGCAAAACATGCTGACGCAGTCCAGCATCACGAAAATCGATTTCGCCGTCAACGCCAGCACGGCCATCAAGCAGGTCGACAAGCGCAAGTACGACCTGATTCTGTGCGAATACGACCTCGAAGGCGGCGGCGCCGAAAGCGGCCAGGACGGCCAGCAGTTGCTGGAAGACATGCGCCATCACAAGCTGATCGGCCTCGGTACCATTTTCATCATGATTACCTCGGAAGGCGTCTACAGCAAGGTCGTCAGCGCCGCCGAGCTGACCCCGACCGACTATATCCTCAAGCCGTTCACGGTGGACATGCTCAGTTCGCGCATCAACCGCGCCATCGAGCGGCGCGCGGTGTTCCTGCCGACCTACAACCTGATCGGCCAGGGCAACCTGCGCGAGGCGATCAAGTCGGCGGCGGCCGGCGAAGCGGCGCACCCGCGCCATGTGGCCGATTTCGCCCGCCTGCGCGCGGAAATGCATGTGGCGCTCGATGAACTGCCGCAGGCCGAGGATATCTACACCGGCATCCTGGCCAGCAAGTCGATCGGCTGGGCCAGCCTGGGCCTGGCGCGCGTACTGTTTGCGCAGGACAAGATCGAGGAAGCCGAAGCTGTCGTCACCAAGCTCATCGAAGACAATCCGAAGTTCATGGCCGCCTACGACCTGCTGGCGAAGTGCCACGAAATGAACGGCGCCGCCTATCGCGCGCAAAAAACCCTGGAAGAAGCGGTGTCGATTTCGCCACACATGGTGCGGCGTTTGCGCCGCCTGGGCGAGGTGGCGCTGGAAGCGGGCGATGTGGTGATGGCCGAAAAATCGTTCAAACAGGTCGTATCGAAGTCCAAATACTCCGAATTTCGCGATCCCGAGGATCACGTGAAGCTGGTCAAGACCTTGCTGAAAAAGGGCGACACCAACCAGGCCGGCAGTGTGATCCGCGATATGGAAAAGTCACTGCGCGGCAATGCCGCGATCGACGCCTGCAAGGCGATTTCGGTGGCGCTGCTGCATGAGTCGGCGGGCAACACCTCGGCGGCGGTGACGGAACTCAATGCGGCGGTGGCGGCGGTGCGGCTGTCCAAGGGCTTGTCCAGCGACTTCAAGATTGGCCTGGCGCGCACCTGCCTCTCGAACCGGCTCGACAACGCGGCGGCCGAAGTCATGCTGACGGTCATGAACGATGTCGACAGCAAGGTGTCGATGCAGGATGCGATGAGCGTGTTCGTCAAGGCCGGCCGCCCGGACCTGGCCGAGGGCATGAATTCGCGCCTGATGACCCAGGTGCAGGAATTGCTGGACCTGGCCGCCGAAAAAGGCAATATGGGCGACGTCAAGGGCGCGGTCCAGACCCTGCTCGAAGCCCAGCACATGGCGCCCAAGAACGTGCAGGTCATGGTGGCGCTGGCCAAGGCGATCCTGCGCCAGCTCGAAGACCTGGGCTGGGATCATCCGCTGGCCGAGGTCTGCGTCAGCCAGCTGGAGGCGATGCGCAAGAGCGATCCGGGCAATCCGCTGCTGCCGGGCCTGACCGAGGATTATCACGGGGCGCAGCGCAAGTACGGGATTTCGAGCTGATGCGCTTCCGATGCCGGCGCGCAGGCGCACCGGACCCAACTCTTCAATTCCACATCATTTTCTCGTGATCTCAAGCCAACTGCTGTTTTTCATTAGCGCGCTCGGCGCGGTCAACGGGATTTTCCTGGCCTGCTACCAGTTCAGCCGCCGATCGCATCGCCTCACCAACAGCCTGTTGGGCGCATTGCTGCTGGCGATCGGATTCCGCACGGCAAAGTCGACTTTTTACTACTTCAACCCCGCTATCGCCGTCGAGATCCTGCAGGCCGGCATATCGGCTTGCCTGCTGATCGGCCCACTAAGCTACCTGTATGTGCATTGCCATCTCGCGGATCTGGCACAGCGGGCCGTTGGCAAGCATTGGCGCACGCATCTTTTGCTGGCGCTATGTGCGATCGGCATAGGCATTGTCTTTCCGTATTCCCGCTACCCGCATGTCTGGCATTACTCGATTCGTTCCATCCATGTTTATTGGTTGTTCTATCTGTTATTGGCCGGCAAACAGCTGTGGCAAGCGCGCGCCTTGCTGCTCGGCGCAGACGGACGGATATCACGTCAAAATTATCTCGTTCTCAGCGTTTATGCCAGCAGTTTCCTGATCCTCGTCGCCTATGCCACCACCCAGTTTACCTCGTATATTGTCGGGGCGATTTCGTTTACCGTGTCGATCCATGCCGGCATCCTGATTTTCGCCCTTCAAAACGACGCGCGGGTGGAGACCGCCAAAAAGGAGAAATATCAGAATCGACAGCTGGCGGACGAGGATTCCCGCGCACTGCTCGATTCGCTGGATCGCGCGATGTCCGAACAGCGGCTGTACTTGAATCCAAATCTGAGCCTGCCGCTATTGGCCAAGAAAATCGGCTATCTGCAAACGACCGTATCCCGGGCGATTAACGAGAAACTCGACAAGAGTTTCAATCTTTACATTAACGAGTTTCGCATTCAACACGCCAGGCAGTTATTGACCGATGAGTCCCATTTGACCATGGAACTCGTTGCGGAACGTAGCGGATTCAACTCCAGTTCGACATTTTTCGCGGCGTTCAAGAAGATCGCCGGCCAGACCCCGGCAAGCTATCGCACTGCATCCGCAGCGCAGCATGCGTCGTCATCGCCCGACCGCCAGCTCGGCATCCCTTCCTGACCCCTCCCGTTTGCCGGCCGATTTTTCGCGGTTCACCGGGGCAATCGCCGGGCCTCGCAGCGCCGCCACGCTGCGGAATCATGTATCCGGAGTCCGGGATCATGGCTTCCGACAGCAGGCCACCACCTTCGCCCTATCCTACCGTTCGGCATGGCGCACAGCAGCGCACCTGCCGAACAACCGTATCTACCTTCGGTAAAAGGTACTTGCAGGACTTTGGGATAATCTATGCGTCAACACTTCTTCTTGCGCGCCTTGCTCGGCGCCTGTCTTTTGTTTTGCCTGTCCGGGCGGGCGACGGCGGCCGCCGCGCCAGGCGATACCGAACAAATCCGCGCAACCTTAACGGACTACATCGAAGGGACGGCAAATGGCGAACCCGCCCGGCTAAGACGCGCCTTTCACCCGGACTTCAATCTGTATACGGTCACCGAAGCCGATACATTGCTGGTTCGTTCTGGCAGCAAATATATCGCGGACATAAAGCCGGGAAACAAGGTCAACCGGATCGGGCGCATCCTGTCGATCGATGTCGAAAACAATGCGGCAACCGCCAAAGTCGAAATCGCGATGCCCGGCTTCAGAATATATACCGATTACTTCATCCTGCTGAAATACGAAGGCGGCTGGAAGATCGTGCACAAGAGTTACACCTGGAAGGAGGCTCCCAAAAGCAAAGACAAGGTCTTGTTCATCACCTCGAATCAACACACTTACGGCAATACCAAGTTGAATGCTTCCAACCACTTCGAAGAAATCGTCATCGCCTATGACATTTTCAGAAAGAGCGGCCTTGTCGTGGATTTTGTCAGCCCCAATGGTGGCGCGATTCCCGTGGGCTATGTCGACACATCCAACAAGACGCAAAAGGACCACCTGTACGACGCCGGTTTCATGAATCTGCTGAAGAATACCTTCAAGCCCGCACAGGTCGATCCGAACGACTACAAGGCGATTTACTACAGCGGTGGCGGCGCGGCCATGTTCGGCGTCGCCGAAAACGCGGACATCCAACGCATCGCGCTCAAGATTCACGAAAATGGCGGTGTGATATCGGCCATCTGCC
This sequence comes from Massilia mucilaginosa, assembly GCF_011682145.1. Classification (GTDB taxonomy): domain Bacteria; phylum Pseudomonadota; class Gammaproteobacteria; order Burkholderiales; family Burkholderiaceae_D; genus Telluria_A; species Telluria_A mucilaginosa. The sequence continues at coordinate 57,257 of NZ_WHJH01000029.1, read as the reverse complement.
ATGGCACTGCCGGCATCGTGAACCTGAAAAACAGCGCCGGCACCGCCATTTTTTCGAACAAAAAGATTACCGGCTTCCCCGACATCTTCGAAAATACCGCAGCCGACTATTACAAGACCTTCCCTTTTTCCATCGGCAAGGAAATCGCCAGGCAAGGCGGGAATTTTGTCCATTCAAAGAGCTTCGGCGACAATTTTCATGTGGTCGACGGCAACTTCATAACAGGGCAAGACCCCTCTTCCACCGCCTCGGTCGCGCGCAAAGTCATTGAGACCATCCAGAAAATCCACTGACAGCGGCCTGACGCCGCCTGACCATTCGAATTCACAGGAAGACACCGACATGAGCGAACATTTTTCACCTACAAAGTATCTGATAGCCGGATGCCTCGCACTTTCCCCCTTGACGGCAAACGCCAGCAATCTTGCAGCGACCGCAGATGGGCAAGCCATCGCCAAGGTGCTCAGCGAGTATGGCGGGCCGGACAAGCCTGCCTTGGCCATCACCCTCTTGCAAGATGGGAAAGTGATTTACGAGAACGCCTTCGGGAACGCCAATCTTGAATACAAGGTGGCAGCGACGGTCGATACGAAATTTCAAGTCGATTCGCTGGCATGGGAATTCATCGCCGCCGCTATTTTGATGCTGGAAGATCGAGGACAGCTGGCACTGAACGACGACATCAGGAAATACCTGCCGGAAGTACCCGACTTCGGCAAGAAAATATCCATCAACCATTTATTGAGCTCCACCGATGGTCTGTACGGATATCGGGTCATGAAGTCCCTGGGCGGGTGGGAATCGACAGCGCCTGAACGCTACGAGACTATTTTGCCCTTCATAAACGGACAAAAAACACTCAACTTCAACCCTGGAGAAGCGTTTTCGCCCGGCGGCGACACCCGGTTCGTCCTGTTGATGAAAATCGTGGAGCGCGTGTCGGGGCAAGCGTTCGACACCTACGCCAAGGAAAACCTGTTTGCACCGCTGAACATGTCGAACACGCTGTTTCTTACCGAAACTTCCGAGCCGGTGACCAACGTGGCGGTCCCGTACCTTGCCGATGCCAAGGGAACGTACAAAACCACCCACGCCGGCGGCAAAGCGGCGGGACCGATCGATCTGTACACCTCGATCCGCGATCTTTCACTCTGGAGGGCGGCCATGTCAGCGCCAGTGCCGGGCAAAAAGTCGCTGGCGGACAGATTGAATGTGCCTGTCAGGCTCGATGCCGGAAACGTGGTCAGGGATATTTCCGGTATTTCCACATACGGGCAGTTGCATGCGGGCCTGGAAAGAGGGATTTCCAAGTTCTATCGAACGGGAAATTCTGGCGGGTATGCCAGTTCCATCTTCCATTTTCCCGAGCAGAATGTCACGGCGATTGCGCTCAGTTCCGGCCTGGCATATAACGGAAGTTATGCCATGCGGATCGCATCCGTTGTGCTGAAAACCCACTTTACCGAGCCGGAGACGATCGATTATGCGGGCATCGCAGCTGTCGAGGTGCCTCCCGAACTGCTGCGGAAATACGCGGGAAGTTATTGGAACCGCCAGCGCGCCATTTCCGCAAGAGTTCACGTCAAAGACGGTGTCTTGCATTACAGCAGAACGGAAGGCACTGACGGACGCGCCTCGATCCCCTTGAGCGGCTCGGTTTTTCAGCTGAAAATCGACGGCGACGACAAATATACGATCAAGTTTGTGGATAAGAAAGAGGGACGGGACATGCACTTCATCATGGGAAACAGCGATCCGCTTGTTTTCGAGTCGTACACACCCGTTTCGTACCCGGAAAGCGCCTTGGCGCAGTTCGCCGGCACCTTCTACAGCAAGGAACTCAACTCGTCCTTTGTACTGGAGACGCGTGACGGACTCCTGACCGCCAGAAACCTACGTGTTGGCACGGTCGTTTTCAAACCAATGACGGCCGACATCTTTTCCGGCAACAAAGACTTCATGGGGAGTATCAAATTCAATCGAGGCAAAGGCAATGAGGTTACCGGATTCCAGATCGCGGTCGACGAGGTCCGGGGTCTGGAGTTCACGAAAATCCCCACTGGCGACGATGGCAAACTGCGTCATCTGTAAGCCGTCGAGGCCGATCCGCTAGCTGATCGGCCGGGTCGGCGCCGCGCACGTCTACCAGCGCCGGCGACATCGCAGGCACGCGCCGTCATCCGGATCATTGTCGATGGCATCGACCACGCCCTCACGAATGCGAAGCCGCTCGCCTGGCTCGCCGGGTGGTTTCAGCCAATGCCGGACCACCACCGTGCGGGTCATGGCGTCTCAGACTCCGGCGGCAAGTTCAACCTGTTCGTAGAGCGCGGGCGGCACCGAGGCACGCATGTACCCCAACTCCCGCACCGCCGCCACGCAGACGGCGACGGTGCGCAGTTCCGGCGGGAGCTTGTCGAGTTCCATGCCCTCTTTGCTCACCAAGGCCAGGCAGACCTCCTCGTTCAAATACTTGCGCGGGATCTTATCCAGCGGCATATAGCTTTCGCGCACGGCGATCGCGTACAGCTCGGACGTCATCAGCTTTTTGGGGACGTAGTCGACCGCGCGCGGCAGCGCGGCCACGGCAGCGTCCACCATGGCGCGGGTAATGCGCTTGTGCGGCAGCGCCGACAAGGCGCGCGGGTGCGATTGCATGCCTTTCAATAAGGCGTGGTCGTCCGCCGTGGCGAGCGTTTCCTGGCAGCGCGTGGCGAGCCATGACACATCGTCGGGCACGCCGAATTCCGGCGTGTAGTCGCGATCGCAGGACAGAACGGTGGCCGCTTCGAACGCCGCTTCCAACGGGCGCCCCAGCGCTTCCCACGCCGCGGCCATGACGTAGTGGCCATTCACGGGATACTTCAGATGAGGTGTTGCCAGGACGGCGTCGTCGAGGGCGCCCTGGAAATCGCCTGCCCAGAGGCGGGTCCAGGCGCGCGTGCCGTGCCAGGCGCTGTGCGCAAGGGGCTGGCCGGCCTCGATCAGGCGCGTGCAGATATCCTCGTGCAGCTCGGCCGGTACCCAGGCCAGGGCGGCGTCGTTTTGCCGCAATGCGGCCAGGTAGATGTCGACGTCGCGCAGTGCGGGCGGTACGAATTCCAGCGTTTCCCCGTCGTGCTGGACCGAAAGCAGGCATAAGGCGTGCGTGACCAGGTGCGCCGGAATGAACGGAAGCATGGGCGGGTAGCTCGCGCACACGGCGCGTTCGGCCAGCGCCTGCGTGATCATCTCCTTGCGCACGTAGGCAAGATTGGTGATATCCAGTTCCAGTGCCAGCGCCTCGATCTCGGACGTGCGCAGCCATAAGGGAATCCCGCGCAGGCTGGCTCCGGCCTTGAGCGCGCGGATGCACAGCGCGTTGTCCAGCAGGCAGCCCCAGAACTGATACAGGCAGCCGTGGTACCACTCGGAGATCGGCGTCGAGCAGGTATCGTCGCGCTCATTCCATCGCCGGTCGTCGGCATACAGGGCACGCGCCAATGCCAGGCCCTCGGCAGTCATGCAACGCTCCGGGATGTCGCAGGCGACGTCGGCGCCCTTGCGTATCAATGCCTCAAGCCGCGCAGGCGTCTGGAAGCGCGCCGGTATCCACCCGAGGGCATCCGCATGGGCGTCGACGGCGATGTCGGCCAAGGCCTCGTCGATCAGCGCGTCGGGGACCTCGGAAATGGCGATGGCGTGGCTTTTGACAAAGGCGGGCAAGTCGATACCGTCGAAATACGATGGCTCGTCCTCGTCCTCGTCCTCGTCGTCTTCTTCCTGCGCGCCGCCGGGTTCCGCGAGCAGCCCGCGCGCGGCATCGGCCGCCTCCAGCGTCTCGCTCGATGGCGAGCAGCTTAACCACACCTCGTCCCAGTCGTCGCCATCGCCCCAGTCGCCAAAGGTGGCGAGAACGAGCCAGACACGATTCGATTCCTTCGCGCCATCCGTACCCGCCAGTGCGGCCGGCAAGTCGAACGCCCAGCCTTGTTCCCGGCACAAGCCGCGAAGGCAGACGTGATCAGGGGCAGGATCGCCGGGGCCGAACTGCGCCGCCAGCTGCGCCGCGAAATCGGCATAGATGGCGTCCTGCGCTTGGCCGCGCATGCCGCTCAAAAACTGATATTCGCCGTTCACGCCTTCGTCGAGGTAGCTGCGAAATATCCGGCGCACGGTCGAGGGGCCGTAACAGGTGGCGCGGTCGTGCTTGTCGTTATCGTCACCGTCATCCTCGTCGTCCTCGTCCTCGTCATCGCCGTCGTGCTGCGCGGCGGCCCAGACGTCGAATTGCGCGTCGCTCGCATGGCGCTGAAGTTTTTGCATGGTCTCGGCCAGCATGTCCCGGACCAGGTCGGGGAAAGCGGCACGCGAATCGAGTTCGTCCAGGAAGGTGTCCGGAGCGGCTGCAAAGAAGACCGCCGGCATGGTCACCTCCGCGCGGGGGCGGCCTTGCCACACCAAACGTCCCGCCTGATCGTAGAGCGCGGCGAACTGGCCCGCGTCGCTTTGCTCGCGCCGCCAGCGGTAAGCCACGCGCGCGTCGCGGTCGAGCAGCACCACGCCATCCCGGGCAAGGAACGGCGCCAGCGGCGTATTCGACTCCGGGAGCCAGAGCGAGCCCTCGGACGACAATACTTCGATGGCCTCCTTCGGCGCCGGCAGGAACACGCCGTCGGTGCGCACGAGGCCCCATAGCAGGGAGCCATCATCGATTGCGGTGGGATTTTCCGCAGCATCGGATCCGTGGCCGATGGCAAAACCGTGCTCGGTGAAATCCGTTCCCCAATACACGTACTCCGTGTTGAGCTCGCTCCCATCCGCCTTGAAGTAAGTCTTTTCGCCATACTTGACGATTCCACAGCTCATCGTCGTGGACAGGTGGTAGGACTGATCCTTGAGCACATGCTTGCCGCTGGCATCCAGATAACCGAATTCAAAGCCTTTCTGAAGGCAAAATGCCAGGCCGTCAGCGTTGAATTCGTCGATGCGGTCATGGCGCGGCTGCACAATCCAGTTGCCTGCCGTGTCGATCAGGCCGAACATTTTGGGCGCGCTCGCCGCCGGCGCGACGCCGTGGACGGAAAATCCGAGCGCCTCGTGAAACTGGGGAGCGATGACCCACTGGCCGTCGCGGCCGATGTAGCCAGTCTTGTCTCGCTTGCCCACGCGCACCGCCGCCAGGCCATTCGCGGCGAATTGCCCGGCGTCGGCGAAGCTGCCGTCGAAAGCGAACTCGCCGCGCGTATCGATGTAGCGCCATGCGTTCGCCGACACTTTCACCGCCGCCAGCCCGTGCGTAAATGCGCCTACCGCCTCATGCACCGGGGCGACGACGCACTGGCCAAGCAAGTTCATGTAGCCCCAGAGGCCGTTCTTGCGGAAGCGCGACAGGCCATCGTCGCTGAAGGCACGCGCCTCGTCCAGATCGGGCGCCACCAGCCAGTCGCCGGTGGCGTTGATGTAGCCGCACGCGCCCTCGCCGGCCGAGGCGGCGGCGATCAGGCCACCGCGGCCGTCGTCCCGGAACGCTCCCCCAACCTGGACCAGCGGTGGGTCCATGGCGCGCGCCGCACCCTCATGAATGACGAGCAGGTCGTCATATTCGTCGTCGGGTTGAAAAAAATTTCGGATCAGGATGGGCTGGGTCGGCATGAAGGTTTGCATGGGCGAGTCGGGTTGAGCAGGCATTCTACTCGCAGCAACTACTCGTGCAGGCCTGAAAGCAGGCAAAAAAATACCTCCCGGTTGAACCGGGCGCGGAGAGTCGGACATCAACTTCCGGCGCCAGTTCAGCCGTGAGGCAGAAGAACGAGTCCGAGGAACGTCGTCCACCATTTAGCCCAGTGTAGCGCGCGGCACTTAGCGCTGGCTTAGCAAGACTTTGCCGCAGCATGCCGGCAGCGCTTCAGCACTCGCGCGCCAGCCCTCCGCTCTTGCACGGCTTGGCGCCGGCGGGCGTGTGCAGCTTGAACGCTGGTTCTTGCCGGGCCGCCACTTTGGCAGGCACCGGCTTGGCCTTGGTGGCCGGCTTGGCCCCTGGCTTGGGCGCCACTTTCGGCTTGACGCCCGGTTTGGCCGGCGCGGCGGCGACCGGTTTTTTCTTCACGCCTACCTTGGCCGGCGCCGCCGCGACGCTTTTCTTCGCGCCCGGCCTGGCCGCTGCGACAGGTGCTTTTGCCCTGACCACCGGCTTTTTCGCGGCAAGCACGGGCGCCTTGGGCTTGGCCTTGACCACAGGTTTGGCCGCAGGCGTCTTTTTGGTCACGGAAGTGGCGAGCGGATGCACGGGCTTGGGTACGGGTTTCGGCACGGGCGCCGCTTTCGCCACAGGCACCGGCACCGGCTCAAGCGGCTTTTTGACCGCCGTTGTCTCGGGCTCGGGCGGCAGGACGACCAGCGGCGGCACCGTTTCAGGCGCGGGCGTGATGGTGCCCGGCGGCGGCGAGGTGTAGTCCGGCGCCGGTCCGGTCGCTGTCAGGGCGACGGTAGCCTTCGGCGGCGGCTTGGCCACCGGTTTGGCCCGCGCCGCCGAATCGGCCTGGGCGCTCATCGCCACGACCTGCATGGCGTTGTCAAGCTTGCGTTGGGAATTGAACCACAATCCGCCGCCGATCAAGGCCGCCAGCGCGAGCGCGCCACCGCCCCACGCCACCGCCGTGCCGATCCAGTTGCCCGCAGGCGGTTTTGGTTCCTGCAGGATCCCCGACAGCACCGGCGGACCCGAGGGTTCGTCGGGCAGCAAGGACGGCATCGGCTTCTTCGCGGGAGGTGCGGGAGGCGCCGGGTCGAACGTTGCATCGTCGGGTGTCAGGCTCGGCTCGACACGCCGAGGTCCGTTTTGCTCATGTGATTCCAAAATCTAACCCTTATTGATCTGACACCAAATTGTGTACCAAGCCACAAGTGTAGCCAATTTCACAAAATTTTGGAGCACAAATCGCCAAATCCGCCGCCGCCGGGGGTTTCGATCACGAACAGGTCGCCTGCCGCCATCTCGGTTTTGCCGATGTGGGCGAGCAGTTCAACGCTGCCGTCGGCCCGCACCACGCTGTTGATCCCGCACGCGCCCGGGCTGCCGCCGGCCATGCCGAACGGCGCATGGATGCGGTTGTTCGACAGGATCGCCGCCGTCATCGGCTCCAGGAAGCGCACCTTGCGCACCCCGCCGTTACCGCCGTGCCAGCGCCCCGCGCCGCCCGATCCGTGCCGGATCTCGTAGCTCTCGAGCCGCACCGGGAAACGGAATTCCAGGATTTCCGGGTCGGTCAGGCGCGAATTGGTCATGTTGGTCTGGACCACGTCGGTGCCGTCGAAGCCCTCCCCGGCGCCGGAGCCGCCCGAAATCGTCTCGTAATACTGGTATCTGGCGTTGCCGAAGGTGAAGTTGTTCATCGTGCCCTGCGACGCGGCCATGACCCCGAGCGCGCCGTACAGCGTGTTGGTGATGCAGGTCGAGGTTTCCACATTGCCCGACACGACCGACGCCGGATAGTGCGGATTGAGCATCGAGCCCGGTGGAATGAGCACCTTGAGCGGTTTCAGGCAGCCGGCGTTGAGCGGAATTTCATCGTCCACCAGGGTGCGGAACACGTACAGCACCGCCGCCATGCACACCGCCGACGGCGCATTGAAGTTGTTGGCCAGTTGCGGCGAGGTGCCGCTAAAGTCGATGGTGGCGCTGCGCGCGGCCTGGTCGACCCGGATCGCCACCTGGATCTGCGCGCCGTTATCGAGCTGCGTGGTGAAGTCGCCGTCCTTGAGCGCCCCGATCACGCGCCGCACCGCTTCTTCGGCGTTGTCCTGCACGTGGCCCATGTAGGCCTGCACCACGGCCAGGCCGAAGTGCGCGACCATCTTGCGCAGTTCGTCCACGCCCTTCTGGTTGGCGGCCACCTGCGCGCGCAGGTCGGCCATGTTCTGGTCGGGATTGCGCGCCGGATAGCGCGCGCCGGAGAGCAGCGCGCGCGCTTCGGCATCGCGCAGCAGGCCGTCGACGCCGTCGACCAGCTTGAAGTTATCGATCAACACGCCTTCCTGCTCGATGAAGACCGAGTCCGGCGGCATGGACCCCGGCGTGGTGCCGCCGATGTCGGCATGGTGGCCGCGCGAGCCGACGTAGAACAGGATCGCCGCGCCGGCCTCGTCGAACACCGGCGTGATCACCGTGACATCCGGCAGGTGGGTGCCGCCGTGGTAAGGGTCGTTGAGCATGAAGACGTCGCCCGGACGCATCTTGCCCGCGTTTTCGGTCATGACGGTCTTGATCGACTCGCCCATCGAGCCCAGATGCACCGGCATGTGCGGGGCGTTGGCGATCAGGTTGCCGCAAGCATCGAAAATGGCGCAGCTGAAGTCCAGCCGTTCCTTGATGTTGACCGAGTACGCGGTGTTCTGCAGGCGCAGGCCCATTTGCTCGGCGATCGACATGAACAGGTTATTGAAAATCTCCAGCATCACCGGATCGGCCGTGGTGCCGATGGCGCGCCGCTCGGGCATCGCTTCGATCCGCGTCAGCACCAGGTGGTTGTGCGGCGTGACCCTGGCCTGCCAGCCCAGTTCCACCACGGTGGTGGCGTTGTCCTCGGCGACGATGGCCGGGCCCTTGATCACATCGCCCGGCCGCATGTCGGCGCGCCTGTACAGGCCCGTGTTGTGCCACGAATCGGCGCCGAACATGCGCACCGTCTCGCGCGCCTTGAGCGGGCCTTCGCGCGTCGCTTGCACGGCCAGGCTCTCGGCCGGGGCGTCGGAGGCGCCGATGGCTTCCACCGACACCGCCTCGACCACCATCGCCTTGGACGGCATCAGGAACGAGAAGCGCTTTTTGTAGGCCGCTTCGAACTGGTTCTTCATGCGTTCGGGATTATCGAACAGGACGATGATGGCCGAATCGGTGCCTTCGTAGCGCAGGTGCACGCGCCGCACCAGCCGAATACGCGCAGCGGCCACGCCCTGGTGGGTCAGCTCTTTGCTCAAGCCATCGCCCAGCGCCGTGAGGTAGCCGTCCAGCATGTCGGGCGTGGTATCCGCCAGGCGCAGTTCGACCGCGCGCTCGCGCATGGCGCGCTGGTCGGCCAGGCCCATGCCGTAGGCCGACAGCACGCCGGCCAGCGAATGCACGAATACGGTTTTCATGCCGAGGGCGTCGGCCACCAGGCAGGCATGCTGCCCGCCGGCGCCGCCGAAACTGGTGAGGGCGTACTCGGTCACGTCGTGGCCGCGCTGCACCGAGATCTGCTTGATCGCGTTGGCCATGTTGCCGACCGCGATCTGGATGAAGCCTTCGGCCACCTGCTCCGGCGCCGGCGTGACGCCGGTGGCGGCGCCGACTTGCTGCGCCATGGCGAGGAACTGGGCGCGCACGCGTTCCGGATCGAGCGGCTGGTTGGCCTCCGGCCCGAACAGGCGCGGAAAATGCGCCGGCTGGATTTTGCCCAGCATGACGTTGCAGTCGGTGACCGCGAGCGGGCCGCCGCGCCGGTAGCTGGCGGGGCCCGGATTGGCGCCGGCGCTGTCGGGACCGACGCGATAGCGGCTGCCGTCGAAATGCAGCAGCGAGCCGCCGCCGGCGGCGACCGTGTGAATGCTCATCATCGGGGCGCGCATGCGCACGCCCGCGACCTGGGTTTCGAACACGCGTTCGAATTCGCCCGAAAAGTGCGACACGTCGGTCGAGGTGCCGCCCATGTCGAAGCCGATCACTTTGTCGAAGCCGGCCAGCTGGCTGGCGCGCGCCATGCCGACAATGCCGCCGGCGGGGCCGGACAGGATGCTGTCCTTGCCCTGGAAGGCGCGGGCGTCGGTCAGGCCGCCGTTCGACTGCATGAACTGCAGGTTCACGCCCGGCATTTCGGCGGCCACCTGGTCGACGTAGCGGCGCAGGATCGGCGACAGATAGGCGTCGACGACGGTGGTGTCGCCGCGCGCGACGAGCTTCATCATCGGGCTCACTTCGTGCGAGACCGACACCTGGCTAAAGCCGATGGCGCGGGCGATGCGCGCGCAGGCCGCTTCGTGGGCGGTGTAGCGGTAGCCGTGCATGAAGACGATGGCCAGCGAACGGGCGCCGTCGTCGTAGGCGGTTTGCAGGGCGGCGCGGGTGGCGTCGTCGTCGAGCGTGGTGAGCACCTCGCCGTGGGCGCCGATCCGTTCGTCGATTTCCACCACATGGCTGTACAGCAGTTCCGGTAGCACGATATGCCGATCGAACAATTTTGGCCGGTTCTGATACGCTATGCGCAGCGCGTCGCGAAAGCCACGCGTGATGGCCAGCGCCGTGCGCTCGCCTTTGCGTTCGAGCAGGGCGTTGGTGGCGACGGTGGTGCCCATCTTGACGGCCTCGATGGCATCGACCGGCATCGGCGCATCGCTCTGCAGGCCAAGCAGATGGCGGATGCCGGCAACGGCGGCGTCGCTGTACTGCTCCGGATTTTCGGACAACAATTTATGGGTCACCAGGCTGCCGTCAGGCCGGCGCGCCACGATGTCGGTAAATGTGCCGCCGCGATCGATCCAGAATTGCCAATCCATGTGCCATCCTTAAATGTGTTTGGGATGGCGCATATTGTAGTGCCCATCCCGAAATTTTAGTCAGCGTGTATTGAAATTGGCGCAATATTAGCGCCTTTGCAACGGAGTCAAGATGAAATCACTGTACAGCGTCGCCGAAATCCGCAGTATCGAACACACCATGGCGCAAACTCTGCCGGCCGGCACGCTGATGCAGCGCGCCGGCGAAGCGGCCGCCAGCGCCGCGCGTGCCATGCTGGCCGGGCGCAAGGTCCTGCTCCTGGCGGGGCCGGGCAACAACGGCGGCGACGCGCTCGAAGTAGCGGCCAACCTGGCGGGCGCCGAGACCGATCTTGACGCCGACGTGACGGTGCTGTATTTGCCCGGTTCAGTGGCTCCCTCGCCCGAGACGGCCAGGGCGCTGGCCAGGGCCCGCGCCAGCAAGGCGCAGTTTGTCGACAGCCTGCCGCTCGGACGCGACTGGAGCCTGATCGTCGACGGCTTGTTCGGCATTGGCCTGGCGCGCCCGCTCGACGGCGACATGCGCGCGCTGGTCGAGTCCATCAATGGGCTCGGGCGGCCGCTGCTGGCGCTCGATGTACCGAGCGGACTCGATGCCGATACCGGCGCCGTGATCGGCCCCGATGGCGTGGCGATCCAGGCCACGCGCACGATCACCTTCATCGGCGACAAGCCGGGACTGCATACATTTGAAGGACGCGATTACGCGGGCCAGGTGCAGTTGGCGCCACTGGGCATCGATCCGGGCCAGCGCCCGCCCGCCGGGGCGCGTTTGAACGAGCCGGCGCTGTTTGCGCGCCACCTGGCGCCGCGCCGGCACAACAGCCACAAAGGCAGTTTCGGCGACGTGGCGGTGATCGGCGGGGCCAAGGGCATGGCGGGCGCACCGCTGATGGCGGCGCGCGGGGCGCTGTTTACCGGCGCCGGACGGGTGTTCGTGGCGGCCATCGAGCCGGCAGGCGCGGTCGATTTCGTGCAGCCCGAGATCATGCTGCGCGACGCGCAGGAATTCGACAGCGGCGACGCCACGCTGGTAATCGGTCCGGGCATGGGCGACTCGGTGACCGCGATGCGGGTGCTGTTCAAGGCGCTCGAAGGCAAGGCGGCACTGGTGCTCGATGCCGACGCGCTCAATCTGATCGCCGACAGTCCTGACTTGCAGGGACGGCTGGCGCAGCGCGAGGCCAGCGCGATTGTGACGCCGCATCCGCTGGAGGCGGCGCGGCTGCTGGGCGTGACCAGCGCGGTGGTCCAGGGCGACCGGCTGGCCGCCGCGCGCGAACTGGCGTCGCGCTTGAACGCGGTGGTGGTGCTGAAGGGGTCGGGCACGGTGATTGCCAATGCCGCCGGCTCGGTGGTGATCAATCCGACCGGGAATGCGGGACTGGCCACAGCGGGCAGCGGCGATGTGCTGGCGGGGATCTGCGGCAGTTTGCTGGCGCAGGGCTGGCAGCCGTGGGAGGCGGCTATCGGCGCGGTGTGGGTGCACGGCGCGGCGGCCGACCGGCTGGTGGCGCAAGGGAGCGGGCCGATTGGGTTGACGGCGGGCGAATTGCCGCTGGCGGCAAGGGCGGTGCTGAACGCGCTGGCGCGTTAAGTGTACTCAACCGAAAGTCACGACAGCATGACCCGTCTCTCCCGGCCTCGGCGGCACCCTTGGCGGGAGAGACGGCTCATAAGATTGTGGCTAACGGGAAACCGCTAAACCAGCCGTCCACCCGCAATCGTGATCGTCCGCCCACAACGCGCCGCAATCGACGGGTCGTGCGTCACCAGCACCAGGGTCGAACCGCGCTCGCGGTTCAATTCGAACATCAGCTGAATCACCGCCTCGCCGGTCGCCGCATCCAGGCTGCCGGTCGGTTCGTCGGCAAACAGCAACGGCGGCTCGGTCACGAACGCGCGCGCCAGGGCCACGCGCTGCTGCTCGCCGCCCGACAAAAACTTCGGATAATGCTTCAAGCGGCTCGACAGCCCTACCCGTCCCAGCATGGCCGCCGCCTTTTCCTTCGCATCGCTTTCGCCGCGCAGCTCCATCGGCAGCATCACGTTTTCGAGCGCGTTCAAATGCGCCAGTAACTGAAACGACTGGAACACGAAACCCAGCTTGGCCTTGCGCAGACTGGCGCGGCCATCTTCGTCGAGCGCGAAGATGTCGTCCCCGGCCAGGATCACCTTGCCGGTCGATGGCGTGTCCAGACCCGCGAGCAGTCCGAGCAAAGTCGACTTGCCCGAACCGGACGCGCCCACGATCGCGAGCGTCTCGGCCGGTTGCACTGTAAAATCGACGCTGTGCAGAATGGTCAGTTCGCCGCTGGCATCGGCCACGCGCTTCGACAGGCCGATCACCTCGATCGCCGCGGGCGCCTTTGCATGGTCACTTACGTAACGATTGGAAGAATCAGGAATGTCACGCATGCTTGTTTATCTCAAAAAATGGTCTGTTTGCGGGCTGCTGATGATGGCCGCCTCGGCGAGCGCCTATTCTGCACCAAAAACCGTGCTTGTGCTGGGCGACAGCTTGTCGGCCGAGTATGGACTCAATCGCGGCGACGGCTGGGTCGCGCTGATGGAGCAAAAACTCAAGGCCGAAAAAATCGAGGCGTCCATCGTCAACGCCAGCATCAGCGGCGAGACCACCAGCGGCGGCCGCGCGCGCCTGCCGGCCCTGCTCACCAGGCACAAGCCGGACGTGGTGGTCATCGAACTGGGCGCCAACGACGGCCTGCGCGGCCTGCAGGTGCCGGCCGCCGAAGCGAACATGCGCACCATGATCGAGCTGGCGCAGAAGAACAAGGCGCGCGTGCTGCTGGTCGGCATGCGCATTCCGCCCAACTACGGACGTCAATACACCGACAGCTTTTTCGGTATGTACAAGTCGCTCTCGACCAAATACAAGACGGGGCTGGTGCCGTTCATGCTCGAGGGCGTGGCCGACAAGCCGCCCCTGTTCCAGCCGGACCGCCTGCATCCGGCCGCGAATGCGCATCCGATCATCCTGGCGACTATCTGGCCGCACATCCTGCCATTGGTGAAATGACGATGAAATATCCCGCCCTTGAGAATTTTGCGGACCTGCTGCCGCAACTCGACCAGTTCGACTGCATCATCGACGCGCGCAGCGAGTCCGAGTTCGCGCTCGACCATCTTCCCGGCGCCATCAACTGCCCGGTGCTGAGCGACGCGGAGCGGGTGCGGGTCGGCACCATGTACAAACAGATCAACGCGTTCGAAGCGAAAAAGGTCGGCGCGGCGCTGGTGGCCAAGAACATCGCGCGCCATATCGAGACTTTGTTCATTGACAAGCCGAAGGAATGGCGTCCCTTGATTTACTGCTGGCGCGGCGGCAACCGCAGCGGTTCGATGGCGCTGATCCTGGCCAAGATCGGCTGGCCGGCGGTGCAGCTCGACGGCGGCTATAAAGCCTATCGCGCCTACGTCAGCGCGGCGCTGCTGGAGCCGCCCCTGCCCGAATTGAGGGTCATTTGCGGCACCACCGGCAGCGGCAAGAGCCGCCTGCTGCAGGTGCTCGACTCGATCGGCGCGCAGGTGCTGGACCTGGAACAGCTGGCCGCGCACCGCGGTTCGGTGCTGGGCAATTTGCCGAGCAAGCCACAGCCATCGCAAAAAATGTTCGAGACGACGATCTGGGACAAGCTGCGCAACTTCGATCCGGCGCGGCCGGTGTTCGTCGAATCCGAAAGTAAAAAGGTCGGCCAGTTGCGCGTGCCGGACGCGCTGATGAACAAGATGCGGCAATCGCCGTGCGTATCCCTGACCTTGTCGCGCCCGAACCGGGTGCGGCTGCTGATGGAGGATTACGAGCATTTCACCAACAGCCCCGACACGCTCAATACCCAGCTCGACTGCCTGGCGCAGCTGCACGGGCGCGACAAGATCGACAGCTGGCACGCACTGGCCAGCGGCGGGCAGATGCCGGTGCTGGTGGACGAACTGCTGGCGTCGCACTACGACCCGGCCTACCTGCGCTCGATCGACCGCAATTTCATCCAGGTCGGCAAGGCCGAGGTGGTGGCGCTGGACGATATTGGCGAAGCCGATTTTATGGCGGCGGCGCAGCGTTTGCATGCCGTCTGATCGCACGGTGCGGAAAGTTCTTTTGGAGAGTTACCGTTGCACGAACAATATCTGACTCACCGGGATGTCGAGCTCTTCGGCCCCGGCGTTTGCAGCGGGTGCGGCAGACACGGGTTGCACCCAGCCTGCGAAGCGCGGGCTGTTGAACGAATGCGGGAGTTCGATGAGAACGAGCGCCGGCTTCTTGAGCAGCATGCACTGCACGGCGCATATGGCGTCGCGGGAGCGGCGGCCCGGCAGTCCTACGATTCCGCCCTCGCGGCGTTGTCAGCGTACCTGGAACGTCCGCTTGATTGCGATCTCGACCATGCGATCGAAGGCGCCGGATGGTGGTTCATTCCGGAGGGTTGGATTGGCATGTTGGGTTTTGTCGTTGAGAAAGAAGGAGCCACGATCTATCCGCTCGGCTCCGGGCTGGCCGCACGGAACAGGCTGCCTAACGCGTCCGCGCTCTGGTGCGCGATTGATGCATACTTGCATGGTCAGGTCGAGGCTGTAAATCGGCCATCAACAAGATGACCTCTCCTTACAAGCCCCCCGCAGCGGCCTTTGCTGAAGAGATACCCAAGGCGGCGGGCGTGCGCTGGATCGGCGCGGCCGTGTTCGCGGTGGTGCCTGCACTGATATTCGCGCTGGTCGAGGTTCCCGACATCACCAACCGGGATCCCGCAGCCACAATGATGTCGGAAGCTGTCAGGCGTTTGCCAGCCGTCGCCATCGCCTCGGCGACCGGGTATTTGCTCGCCGTCCGATTTACCCACGCATCGAAACTCGGCACATTGTTTTTGGGAATGGCGGCCGGCCTATTCTGGAACACCATCTATGTGGTTATGGTCAATCTGACTATTTACAACGTCCGGGGATTCGATTTTCTGAAGCATTCCTTTACCCTGGCGCCCTTCGCCCTTGTTGTGCTGTTTGCTCCGCTGGCCGGAATGATGAGCCTGCTGGTGCGCCAGTTAAGTAGAGGGCTCTTGAAATAGCGCGGTTCCCGGCTTGGATCGAGGTGGCCCCAAGCATCACTGATATGCCACCCCGGAGCGGGCTTTCAAGAGATCAGATGCCGAAATGTCGGCTCAATCTTTTTCGCATGCAGGAAGCGCACGATATCTTCCAGGGTGGCGTCGCGCAGCAACAAGCCCTCCGGCGCGCTTGCGACAGCAGGCGCGCTCCTGGCCGCCGGCGCGCCATGCGCGGGCCCGAGCACGTCAAGCGCCTGCTGGAACTGCGCGGCGCCGATGCGCTCCAGGCGCTCCAGTAAGGCGGCCTGGGCCGCCAGCGGCGGCGCCATCTCCAGCCCCGATTCCTCGGCGAACGCTGCGCCCAGGCCCGCATCGATGAACGCGGCCCACTTGCCGGTGCGCGGGTCCAGGCAAGGCGGCAATTCCACCGCCGCGCCGGCCGCATCGGCAAACGGCGCCATCTCGGGCACGTAGGCCTTGCGGATCAGTTCCAGCAAGGTGCGCACCTGCGCGATCGGCGTTGGCGCTTCCAGCGACATCCACAAGTAATAGCCGTTCGAACCCGAAATGCTCACCGCCGGGGCGGGAAAACCGAGTTCGGCCTGCAAGGCATTCGCCACCACGCACAGCTGCGCCCAATGCTGCGCCTCTCCCGCGCCCGGCAGTTTGCGAAACGGGATCACCACCGCACGCGTCATGCCGCCGTCGGCCAGCTCGATGGCAAGGGCGCTGTGCCCGGCGCGGCGCTGCGCGAGCAGGTCCGGCGACAAGGCGCCTGCGGGAAGGTACAAACGGCTCAGTTCCGACATCATCTTTTGCATCTGTTTCCTCAGTCCGGCCAGCTACCCTGCGTAGCCAGTGGCGCATTTTGCCACAGCGCGACGCCCCCGCGGCTGGCCGTACCTATCAGATCTGCAGTTATTTATCATGGTTTTCATGACATCGCCGGTAGCGCTCACTGGCCGGCAGGTCTACTTTTCAAGCTCATACCAACAACAAAGGAGCCAAGATGTCAACGAAACAAGCCCAGGAGCGCAGCGTCACGCTGGAAGTGCAGGCCACCATCACCGAACGCCCGGACCAGCTCCCCGCCATCGTCGGCTATGCGTTCAGCCAGGGCGGAACCTTGCTCGACACGCAGCCGCTCGACAAGGAGGGCCGCGCGCGGCTCACGGTCCCGGTGGGAGCGGAAGGTCAACTGGTGCGCGTCGTGCTCGGGCCCGAACTGGACAAGGACGTGCTGGACGTTGGCGAACTGCTGCGGCGCGGCGGCATCGACCGCCATGTGCCGGTGCGCCCGACCACGGAGCGCGTGGCCCCGGTGCTCTTCGAGCTCGGCCCGGACCGCTGGCGCCGCTGGATCGGACGCCTGTGCGTGGTCAACGGCACGCTGCTCAAGCGCGTCGTGTCCGGCGGTGTCGTGCTGAACCTGCCGGTATGCCATGCCAGCGTCGAGGTCTACGAAGTCGACCCGTGGCCGATCATCATCGCCACACTGCCCCAGCTTGAGATCGACCGCCTGCGCGACATCGTCGACGGCCCCTGGCCACCGCTGCGCCTGCCAATTCCCCCGCGCCCGCCCGAGCCCTTCCTGGCCACCGAACTGGAAGATCCGCTGCTGAGCGTGGCCCTGAACCCGCAGCCGCTGCCGCCGCGCCAGCTGCAGGCACACGCCATGCAGCACGCCGAGCCGCTTGCCTTCGAGCAAACCCCAGCGCTGAGTGCGCTAGCGCTGCCGGCCGACCTGATACTGGCCGCACGGGCGTCGCGCCCTGTCTTCGAGCGTGCCGTGCTGACCCACCTCGAGCTGCTGCGCCCCTTGTTTTGCTGGCTGTTCCCGTTCGCGGTGCGCAAAACCAGGATCGCCACCGTGACGACCGACGAGTGCGGCCATTTCCGCGCCGTGATCTGGCGTTCGATCTTCAACTTCGACCAGCCCGATCTGTACTTCATCGCCCGCCAGCGCATCTGGCCTGGCTTTTCGGTGACGATCTACGAGCCGAAACCGGTGCTGTGCCACACCTGGTGGAACTATGCGTGCGGCACGGAAGTCACGCTCGTCACCAGCCACCCGCTGGCGCGCGCCTGCCTGCCCTGCCCGCCCGTGGTGGCGCCCAACAACTGGGTGTTGTTCATGGCCATCGGCAATACCTCGGTCTGGCGCATCCACGGCGCCAACGACAGCACCCGGATCGGCAGCGCCGGCTTCGAGCCGGCCCAGCGCGGCTTGCTCGACGGCAGTGCGCCATGGGGCGGTTCGCTGCGCCCCCGTCTTGAGTTCGACAGTTCCCTGCGCAACGACCTGGGCGTGTCCTTCTATCGCGTGTCGTACAAGCGCGCGAGCGAGGACGAGTCGTCGTGGCGCCCCAGCGTCGAGGCGATCAACCGCCACTACACGCGCGAAGTCGGTGGCGACCTGATCCTTGAACAGTACGCGCTGGGCCCGCGCACGGTCGGCAGCAGCGCGCATCTGTACGAAATTCCGCCGGCACTGCCGCCAACCGGCCAATGGTCGATTCCGAACGCTGTGCTCGATACGCAAAACGCGGTGATTCCCACCACGGCGGTCGCGCCCGGCATGCCGTTCGACCTGAACGGGGTGGCGACAGGGCCGGACCAGGGCGGCTTGTGGCAGATCAAGATCGAGCTGTTCAACGCCGCCGGCGCCATGGTCGATCCCGAGGCGCTGGGCATCAAGTGGCGCGTGCCGGCCACCGACACGCTGACGGGCACGATTCTGACCCAGGATGCAGCCCTGCTCGGGCTGGTCGACGCGGCGTTCAACCGCATGGTGCTGACCGTGCGGGTGGACAATAACCCCACCTTCGCCCGCATCGATGCGCCCGCCGTGGGCGGCAGCACGGCGGCCGACGAGTGCGGCGTGATGCATTACGCCGCGTCGGCGCAGACAGTGGCCGTGCCCTTCCTGGCGCTGCAGATGAACCGCTTCGCCAGCTACAGCTTCTATGTGCAGCGGGGCACGGTGTGGCCACCGGAGTACAGCCTGGCGGCGACAGCGGCGGCCAGCGTTGCCGGCATGCCCGGTGCGATACCGCCGTCGCCGCCGGCGGCCCCACCGCCGACGGTCGGCAGCCTGCTCGACGCGTGCAGCCTGGCGGGCTTTACCGAGCAGCTGTATGTGGCGCACACGGGCACCGACGGCTGGTCGCGCCTGAGCGGCTACGACAGCAGTGCCGCACGGGCGTTCGTGCTGGCGCCGTGAGCGGGCGCGCGGCCGGCGCCTGAGGCCGGCGTATCCGGGTGAATGAGGAAAACGGGGGGCGGCTGCGGACTGCCCCCCGTTTTGGGCATTTGTCAGTCGTCAAACTGTGCAACTTGCCGATGGACCTTCCGTCGCATACGGACCAAGGTGCCTGGCGGCGGGTCCGGGCCGCCCAAGTGTCGCGGGACGAAAAAAAACCCGGCAGCGCAAGCGACCGGGTTTTCATCTGACTGAACAGCGAACTTACTTCACTGCCGGAGCTTCTTTCGTATCGGCTGCGGCAACCTCGGTCTTGACGATGACCTTGGCCTTGGCTTTTTCTTTCAGCGCATCGACATAAGCGCGCATCTCGACCTGGCCGAGGCGTTCGGCGATCTCTTTCTGCTCGGCGGTGCGGCGCACCTCGTCCACCTTGGCTGGCTGCGATACCTTGTTGATGCGGTACACACCGTAGCCGACGCCAGGAATGTCGACCCCCACATACGCCGGCAGCTTGCTGGCGTCGGCCTTCAGGACCACTGGCAGCGCAGCCTGGTTGACCGCCGTCGGCGTCGCACGGCTGACCACCTTGGCCGCGCCGAAGCCGGCAGCGTCGCCGCTGGCCTTGGCTGCGGCGATCTTGGCTTCGCCGGCTTTCTTGGCCAGGCTGGCCGCTTCCTGCTGGGCCACGCGGATACGGATGATGTCCTGCACTTCGGCCAGCGGACGCTTGCTTGCCGGCGAATATTCCGCGATGCGGGCCGCGACCAGCATGCTCGGCTTGACTTCGATGGCTTCGGTATTGTGCTTGTTCTTGACGACGCTGTCCGAGAACACGGCGCTCAGGAACTTGGCATTGTTCAATGGCGACTGGGCCAGCGCCGGATTTGGCGTGCGCGTGACGTTGTCCAGCGTTTCGATCTTCAGCTTCAGCTTGTCGGCCACCGGCTTCAGGCTGGCGGACTGGTCGTACACGGTTTCGGTGAAGGTTTGCGCCAGTTCCGAATACTTCTTCGACATCTTCGGCTTCTTCACTTCAGCAACGAGCGCATCCTTGACTTCGTCGAACGGCTTGATGGTTTCCGGCACCAGCTTGGTGACGGTCACGATGTGGTAACCGAATTCCGATTCGACGACGTCGCTGATGTCGCCCTGCTTGAGCTTGAACACGGCGGTTTCGAGCGCCGGACTGAGCATCTTGCCCTTCTCGGCCTGGCCCAGATCGCCGCCCTGCTCCGCGCTCGCAACGTCCTGCGACTTGGTTTTGGCAACATCGGCAAACGTCGCCGGCGCCTTGCGCAGCTCGGCCAGGACCGCGTCGGCCTTGGCTTTGGCGGCGGCCTTGTCGGCAGCGCTGGCGCTCTTGGCGGCGTTGAACAGGATGTGGCTGTACTGGCGCACTTCCGGCGTGGTGAAGCGTGCCTTGTTGGTTTTGTAGAACTCGGCGACTTCTTCATCGCTCACGCTGACCAGGCCTTCGACCGCGGCCGCGTCGAGCACGACGTATTCGATCTTCGCTTTTTCAGGCACCTGGAACAAGGTGGCGTTCTTGTCGTAGAAAGCCTTGACCATCTCGTCGGTGACCTTGACCTGGGCCTGCTGCTCGCTGGCCGGGAACAGCAGTTCCTGGACTTCGCGCTCTTCGTCGAAGATGTTCGACATGCGCGTGGCGACCGTGCGCGGCAGGAATGCGGATTCCTGCACGGTGCCGGTCAGCTGGCGCTGCACGAAACCGCGGCGCAGGCTGGCCTCGTACTGGGCTGCCGTCATGCGGGCGTTGAGCAGCGCCGCTTTATAGACTTCCACATCGAACTTGCCGGCGGTTTTGAATTCATCGTTCTGCTGAATGGTGCTGACCAGCACATCGTCGCCCACGGTCAGGTGGCTGCGTTCGATTTCCGCTTCGAGGGCGCGCTGCGCGATCAGGCTATCGAGGATTTCGCGCTTGAATTCAGGCGTGTCGAAGCGCTTCTGGTCGAACTGCGCGCCCATCATGGCGCGGTATTGGTCGACCTGCTGGCGCTGCGCCTCTTCCCATTCGGGCTGCGTGATCTTCTTGCCGTTCACATTCGCCACGACGACGGTACTGTCGGTGTTTTCGTTGGTGGCCATTCCACCGACGACCAGGAACGAGGCGGCCAGCAACACGAGCATGACCTGGATCCAGCGTTTGTGATTACGAATAAATTCAAACATGGTTTGCCAATTCGAGATAAATAAAATTGCGATTGAATGCGATTGAGACGCACATATAAAAAAAGGCGAACTTTCGTTCGCCTCTTCTTTTTTTGACAGGACTGCCAGGACCCGGCCGCCTTGTTTGCGAACCATGGAAGCGGCGCATGGCCGATTCCTGAACCCCGGCGCACCCCCCGTTCAGGGACTGCACCATCGTACTGCTATATGCTGGCGGAGCGGACGGGACTCGAACCCGCGACCCCCGACGTGACAGGCCGGTATTCTAACCAACTGAACTACCACTCCCGTAAAAAACACTGGGTACCGCATGTCATGCTCTGGTGGGGGCTGAGAGGCTCGAACTCCCGACCCGCGCCTTGTAAGGGCGCTGCTCTACCAACTGAGCTAAACCCCCGCAAGCACACCTGTGTCACCAGGTGCCTCTGACATTTTCCGGTGATTGTCACCTCACCGAAGGACATTAGTTTACTGCATCCTTTAGCGCTTTACCAGCTTTAAATTTAGGAACTTTCGCCGCCGCGATCTTGATCGCTTCCTTGGTGCGCGGATTGCGGCCGGTGCGCGCGGCGCGCTCGCCCACCGAGAAGGTGCCGAAGCCGACCAGGGTCACGCTGTCGTTCTTTTGCAGGCTGGCGGTGACGGCATCGATCATGGCGTCGAGCGCCCTCGTGGCCGAGGCCTTGGTGATGTCCGCCGACTTCGCGATTTCTTCGATCAATTCTGTTTTGTTCACTTGTGCCCCATTAAGAGTTGCGGCGAAAGGAAATTCGCAGCGCATATTAAACAAGCCGTCCATCGGCCTGTCAAGCCAAATACAACCCGAAAAAAAAGCAAGCGTCACGAGGACGCTTGCTTCTGTACCGCGGTGACGCCGGATTAGTGTTTCACGACGTCCGTCTGCGGGGCCACGCCGTCGACCTGGGCGGTGGCGGCGACGGCGGCAACGGCGGCAACGGCCGGCACTTCCACCACTGGCGTCGGCATGCGTTCGAGCGCGATTTCGAGCACCTTGTCGATCCAGCGTACCGGAACGATTTCGAGCTTGTTCTTCACGTTGTCCGGAATCTCGGCCAGGTCCTTGACGTTCTGCTCCGGAATCAAGACGGTCTTGATGCCGCCGCGATGCGCCGCCAGCAGTTTTTCTTTCAGGCCGCCGATCGGCAGCACTTCGCCGCGCAGGGTGATCTCGCCGGTCATCGCCACATCGGCCCGGACCGGAATCCCGGTAAACACCGACACCAGCGCGGTGGTCATCGCGATACCGGCCGATGGACCGTCTTTCGGCGTGGCGCCTTCCGGCACGTGAATGTGAATGTCGGCTTTTTCGAACACGTCATTCTTGATGCCGAGGCGGTTGGCGCGCGAACGCACCACGGTGCGCGCCGCTTCGATCGATTCCTTCATCACGTCGCCCAGGGTGCCGGTGCGGATCACGCCGCCCTTGCCCGGCATTTGCACCGCCTCGATGGTCAGCAAATCGCCGCCCACTTCGGTCCATGCAAGGCCGACCACCTGGCCGATCTGATTCTCTTTCTCGGCCACGCCAAAGTCGTAACGGCGCACGCCCAGGAACTTGTCGATGTTCTTGTTGTTGACCATGACCTTTTTATCGGCCTTTTTCAGCAACAGCATCTTGACGACCTTGCGGCAGATCTTCGAGATTTCGCGCTCGAGCGAACGCACGCCGGCTTCCCGGGTGTAGTAACGGATGATGTCGCGGATCGCGCCTTCGGCCACGGCGATTTCTTCTTCCTTCAGGCCATTCGCCTTGATCTGCTTGGGCAGCAGGTAACGCTGGGCGATGCTGGTCTTTTCATCTTCCGTGTAACCGGACAGGCGAATGACTTCCATGCGGTCGAGCAGCGCCGGCGGAATGTTGAACGAATTCGAGGTCGCCACGAACATCACGTCCGACAGATCGAAGTCAACTTCGATGTAGTGGTCCGAGAACGTGTGATTCTGTTCCGGGTCCAGCACTTCGAGCAGGGCCGAGGACGGATCGCCGCGAAAGTCCGCGCCCATCTTGTCGATTTCGTCGAGCAGGAACAGCGGATTGCGCACGCCGACTTTCGCAAGCGATTGCAGCACCTTGCCCGGCATCGAACCGATATACGTGCGGCGGTGGCCGCGGATCTCGGCTTCGTCGCGCACGCCGCCCAAAGCCATGCGCACGAACTTGCGGTTGGTGGCCTTGGCGATCGACTGGCCCAGCGAGGTTTTACCCACGCCCGGAGGACCGACGAAGCACAGGATCGGCGCTTTCAGTTTGTCGACGCGTTGCTGGACCGCGAGGTATTCCAGAATGCGTTCTTTGACCTTGTCGAGACCATAGTGATCGCCTTCGAGCACTTTTTCGGCGTTCGACAGGTCGTTATTGACCTTGGACTTTTTCTTCCACGGTAGATTGACCAGGGTGTCGATGTAGTTGCGCACCACGGTCGCTTCGGCCGACATCGGCGACATCAGCTTGAGCTTCTTGAGTTCGTTGGTAGCCTTGTCCAGCGCTTCCTTCGGCATCTTGGCGGCGATGACTTTTTTCTCGAGTTCGTCGATATCGGCGCCATCTTCGCCCTCGCCCAGTTCTTTCTGGATCGCCTTGACCTGCTCGTTCAGATAGTACTCGCGCTGCGATTTTTCCATCTGGCGCTTGACGCGGCCACGGATGCGTTTTTCGACTTGCAGGATGTCGAGCTCGCCTTCGAGCTGGCCGAGCAGGTGCTCAAGACGCTTGGCGACATTGAAGATCTCGAGGATCACCTGTTTCTGCTCGAGCTTGAGCGGCAGATGGGCGGCGACGGTATCGGCCAGGCGGCCGGCGTCGTCGATCCCTGCCAGCGAAGCGAGGATTTCAGGAGGAATCTTTTTGTTCAGTTTGACGTACTGGTCGAACTGCTGGACGATCGCGCGGCGCATCGCCTCGACTTCGGAATCGTCGCCGATTTCCGAATTGAGCGGGGTCAGGTCGGCGATAAAGTGCGTCGGCGCATCGCTGATGTGGTTGATGCGCGCACGCTGGGCGCCTTCGACCAGCACCTTGACGGTGCCATCGGGCAGTTTCAACATTTGCAGAATGTTGGCCACGCAACCGATTTCGTAGATGTCGGACGCGGATGGCTCGTCTTTGGCTGCGGCTTTCTGGGCCGCCAGCATGATGCTCTTGCCCTGTTCCATGGCCGCTTCCAGCGCCTTGATGGATTTAGGACGGCCGACGAACAGTGGGATCACCATATGCGGGAAGACGACCACGTCGCGCAACGGCAGTAAGGGCAGCGTCGTTTGCTCGGTTAATTTGGAAGTTGTCATGGCATACCTTATAGAAAGCGTGTTTACGATATTGGCACCATCTGCCAAAACACAAGACCGGCGGATAAAATATTTCTACAAGTTATTTGAGTATTCATCAACTTGATTCAAATACAACCGGAATAATCTAAAAAAACTTTATCGGAACATCAAATAAAAAAGCCACCGCGCAGCGGTACCGCTGCGAGTGGCTTTTCGAATGAAGCCTGATTCTTTTATTGAGGTAAATTGTACCGCCAAGAATTCAGGAATCAATGCTTTTGTTGCGTCCGCATCGCAGAATTTCAGTTTTCGCCCGATGCCTTGGCGCTTTCGCTGTAAATCAGTAAAGGTTTTGCGCCGTTCGTGATCGAATTTTCATCGATAACGACCTTGATGACATTCTGCTGATTCGGCAGTTCGTACATCACATCGAGCAATGCATGTTCAAGAATGGAACGCAAGCCGCGCGCGCCCGTCTTGCGTGCCAGTGCCTTGCGCGCAATCGCATGCAAAGCGGCCGGACGGATTTCCAGTTCCGCGCCTTCCATTTCAAGCAACTTGGAATACTGTTTAATCAAGGCATTCTTCGGCTCGATCAGAATCTGGATCAGCGCTTCTTCGGTCAATTCGGACAGGGCGGCAACCACCGGCAGGCGGCCCACCAGTTCCGGAATCAGGCCGAACTTGATCAGGTCTTCCGGTTCGGCTTCGAGCAGCACGTCGGCGCTGGCGCGCTGGGACTCGCTCTTGACGCTGGCCGAGAAACCGATGCCGCTCTTTTCGGAACGGTTCTGGATGATCTTGACCAGGCCGTCGAACGCGCCGCCGCAGATGAACATGATGTTGGTCGTGTCGATCTGGACGAAATCCTGGTTCGGATGCTTGCGCCCGCCTTGTGGCGGTACCGATGCCATGGTGCCTTCGATCAGCTTGAGCAGTGCTTGCTGCACGCCTTCGCCGGAGACATCGCGGGTAATCGACGGATTGTCCGATTTACGCGAAATCTTGTCGATCTCATCAATGTAGACGATGCCGCGCTGGGCCTTGTCGACTTCGTAGTTGCAGCTTTGCAGCAGCTTCTGGATGATGTTCTCGACGTCTTCGCCCACATAACCGGCTTCGGTCAGGGTGGTGGCGTCGGCGATCACGAACGGCACGTTGAGCATGCGCGCCAGGGTCTGGGCCAGCAGGGTCTTGCCCGAACCGGTAGGACCGACCAGCAAGATGTTGCTCTTTGCCAGTTCGACTTCGTCCTTCTTGCCCAGGTGCTTGAGGCGCTTGTAATGGTTGTAGACCGCAACGGACAGGATGCGCTTGGCGGTTTGCTGGCCGATCACATACTGGTCCAGCAATTCCTTGATCTCGTTCGGGGTTGGCAGGTCCGACTTGGCGCCGGCCACCGTTTCGACGTTCGAGGTCTCGTCGCGGATGATGTCGTTACACAGGTCGATGCATTCGTCGCAAATGAAGACGGATGGACCTGCGATGAGTTTCTTCACCTCGTGCTGGCTCTTGCCGCAGAACGAGCAGTAGAGGAGTTTTTCGCCGCTGGAGGATTTTTTTTCTGACATGGGGCAGGGTTCTCTTGAATTGCTATAAATGTAACGCGAACAGACGCGCAACATGAGTGTGCGCTAACAGCATGCTACCCGAAATAAAAACGAAACGCCCGAACGTCGTAGCGCCGGGCGTTCTTTCAGCAACAACCGAGGTGAACGTGGCGGGCGCCCTGCGGCACGCCGGACCGATCCGGTGTGCCGCTGGCCCTCACGACCCGCGCTGACAACTTATTCGCGCTTCGCAAGGACTTTGTCGATCAGACCATACTCAGCAGCTTCTTCGCCCGACATGAAACGGTCGCGGTCGGTATCCTTGTGGATCTGTTCCATCGTCTTGCCCGTACGTTCGGCCAGGATGTGGTTCAGGCGCTCACGCAGGTAGAGGATTTCCTTGGCCTGGATTTCGATGTCCGAGGCCTGCCCTTGCGAGCCGCCCGACGGCTGGTGAATCATGATGCGCGAGTTCGGCAGCGAAAAACGCTTGCCCTTGGCGCCGGCCGCCAGCAGGAAGGCGCCCATCGAGGCCGCCATCCCGGTGCACAGGGTCGACACGTCCGGCTTGATGAAGTTCATTGTATCGAAGATCGCCAGGCCGGCCGACACCGATCCGCCAGGCGAGTTGATGTAGAGCGAAATATCCTTGTCCGGATTCTCGCTCTCGAGAAACAGCAGCTGCGCAACGATCAGGTTGGCCATCTGGTCATGCACCGGCCCGACCATGAAAATCACGCGTTCCTTGAGCAGGCGCGAGTAAATATCGTACGAGCGCTCGCCGCGGCCGCTTTGCTCCACGACCATCGGAATGAGGCCGAGTGCTTGTGTATCCAATGCCGGATTATGATTCATACCTGTCTCTTCCTTTGTAAGCAGCCTAAAGCAAACTTTAAGCTTGTGCGTTGCTTCCCATCAACTCGTCGAATGCAACAGCCTTGGCTGTGACTTTCGCGATACCGAGTACATAGTTAACGACGTTTTCTTCCAATACAAGAGCTTCGACTTCCGACAGGCGGCGACGATCGCTGTAGTAGTACTTCAGTACTTCGCGCGGATCTTCGTAGCTTTGGGCGAAATCTTCGATCTGTGCCTTGACCTGCTCAGGGGTTGCCTGCAGCTTGTTGTCGCCAACCAGTTGCGACAGGATCAAGCCCAGGCGCACGCGGCGCTCGGCCTTGGTGGCGAACAGTTCTTGCGGGAATGGCATATCTTTGACATCCATGCCGCGCTGCGCCATGTCCTGGCGGGTCATTTCGGCCAGGCGGTCCGCATCCTGGGCGATCATGACTTTAGGAACTTCCATGTCGGTGACCTTGACCAGGGCATCCATCACGGCTTCCTTGTTGCGTGCCTTGACGCGGCCCGCGACTTCGCGTTCCAGGTTGACTTTGATGTCAGCGCGCATTTTTTCCAGGTCGCCGTCTTCCATGCCCAGCGATTTGGCGAACTCGGCATCGACTGCCGGCAGGTGCGCCCATTCCAGCTTTTTCAGGGTGATGGTGAAGTCGGCGGTTTTGCCGGCAACATCGGCACCGTGGTAATCGGCAGGGAAAGCCAGCGGGAAGGTTTTCGCTTCGCCGACTTTGAGGCCAACGGTGGCCGCTTCGAATTCCGGCAGCATGCGGCCTTCGCCGAGCACGAATGCGTAGTCTTCAGCTTTGCCACCCGGGAATTCAACGCCATCGATCACGCCGACGAAGTCGACGGTGACGCGGTCGCCATTGGCCGCGATGGCTTCGCCGCCGTCGCCGTGTTCGCCGGCTTCACCCTTGGTGTGGTAATGCACGCGCTGCTTGCGCAGAATGTCGATGGTCTTTTCGATTTCCGCGTCCGACACGTCGGCTTTCACGGTGTCGATCTCGACGCCGGAGAGGTCGCCGATGACGACTTCAGGATAGACCTCGAAGGTGGCGTCGAACGACAGCACGCCTTCAGCGGAATCTTCCTTTGGTTCGATTTTTGGGAAACCGGCAACGCGCAGCTGGTTCTCGTTCGCAGCTTCGTTGAATGCGCGGCCGACTTTATCGTTCAGCACGTCCGATTCGATCTGGTAGCCATACTGCTGGGCAACCATTTTCATTGGCACTTTACCTGGACGGAAGCCAGGTGCCTTGGCCGATTTGGCCTGCTGTTTCAGGCGCTTTTCCACTTCCGTACGGACGTCAGTCAGCGGAAAAGAGATCGTCAAGCGACGTTCGAGTTTACCCAGGGTTTCGACTGCAGTTGCCATGTAAAAATCGTCCAAAAAATAGTATTAAACTCGTGGTGCGAGGAGGGGGACTCGAACCCCCACACCATTGCTGGCGTCAGGACCTAAACCTGGTGCGTCTACCAATTTCGCCATCCTCGCGGGATCGCATCCGGCGCCGCCATGGGCGGCCGCATGCACCTTTCCATCTGAAAAAACAAAGGGCGCCCGACAGTGAAACCGGCCGCCCTGCACTGCCTTTGTTAGGGGCTACAACTTCAACCCGGTATTTTACTGGATTTTCTGACCACATAGGGCGTTTTTTGAATCGAGCTCAGGCGGCGTATAATTTGGAAACGTTTTCAGTCCTCTAAAGAAATACCTCCGCATGTCCTCCATTCAATATAACAAAGTCCGCAAGCTCAGTTTGTTCGCCATGACATGGCCGATTTTTATCGAGCAGCTCTCGCATATTCTGCCGGGCGTGGTCGATACCTTCATGGTCAGCCACCTGGGCGATTCGGCGGTGGCCGGGCTGGCGGTGGCCAACCAGATCGTCGGCTTTTGCATCATTCTGTTTTCGTTTGTCGGGATCGGCAGCGCGGTGGTGCTGACCCATTACCTCGGCGCCGGCGACCGCGCCGGCGCCGAGCGCGTGGCGGCCACCGCCGTCGGCATCAACTTCTGGCTGGGGATGATCGTCAGCCTGGCGATCTGGGGCTGTTCGGCCGACATGCTGCGCCTGCTGCAATTGCCGCCGCAACTGATGCCGTACGCGCAGCCGTTCCTGGCGCTGATGGGCGGCACGCTGTTCATCGAATCGATCAATATCGCGTTCGGCTCGGTGCTGCGCGCGCACGGGCACATGCGCGAAGCGATGTATGTCGCCATCGGCATGAACGTGCTCAATCTGATCCTCAACGTGATCCTCATTTTCGGCCTGCTGGGCGCGCCGGAAATGGGCGTGGTCGGCGCGGCGCTGTCGACCGTCATCAGCCGCGCCGTGGCCTGCCTGGCGCTGGCCTGGCTGGTGCGGCGCCAGCTCAAGCTGGGCGTGCGGCTGTCGTGGTTCGTCAGCCTGTCGCGCGCTACGCTGGCGCGCATCCTGCGGATTGGTTTACCGGCGGCGGGCGAGAATCTGTGCTGGCAAGCGAGCTTCATGGTGATCACGTATTTTGTCGGCCAGATGGGCGTGACCGAGCTTGCCACGTTTTCGTATGCGATCCAGTTGTCGATGATCATGATGATGCTGGGTATTTCCATCGGCATCAGTACCGAGATCATGATCGGGCACATGATCGGCGCGGGCGAGTTCGACGACGCTTACCGGCAACTGCTGCGCAGCCTGCGCGTGGGCCTGGGCGTGACGGTGGTGACGACCTGCGTGGTGGTGCTGCTGGCGCCGTGGCTGTTCGGGTTTTTCAGCAAGGACCCGGCGATCGTGGCCGGCGGCGCGCTGCTGCTGCGCATGAGTTTGCTGCTGGAGCCGGGCCGGACCTTCAATCTGGTGGTGATCAATTCACTCAGGGCCACTGGTGACGCGACGTTTCCGGTGCTGATAGGAGCGTGTTCGATGTGGGGCGTGGCGGTGCCGCTGGCATGGCTGCTGGGCCTGCATTTCGGATGGGGATTGATGGGGGTGTGGATCGCGTTCACTTGCGACGAGTGGGTGCGCGGCTTGGCGATGTATGCCAGGTGGAAAAGCCGGGTGTGGGAGAAACATGCGCGCGCGGTACGGGCGCATGTGGCGGCGTAAAGCGTGAACCAGCAACGCCGTCATCTACGGCAAGGCAAGCGTGGTTCCCCCACCACATTTAAGACCGTCTTCCCCGCGAAGGCGGGGATCCATAGCACCGTTAATCATAGGTGCTATGGGTTCCCGCCTTCGCGGGAAAGACGGTACTTAGAGCGGGGCCATGGCGGACGTATTACGTGCGCAGCGCAACCGCGTCGACCGGCTTTTTCACCCTGAAGCACGTCGCATACAAGGCCGGCAGGAACAGCAGGGTCAGCGCCGTCGCCACCACCAGCCCGCCCATGATGGCGACCGCCATCGGCCCCCAGAACACCGAACGCGACAGCGGAATCATCGCCAGCGCGGCCGCGGCCGCCGTCAGGATGATCGGCCGGCAACGACGTACCGCCGCCTCGATCACCGCATGCCACGGCTCCGCGCCGGCGGCGATATCCTGCTCGATCTGGTCGACCAGGATCACCGAGTTACGAATGATCATCCCGAACAGGGCAATCACGCCCAGATTCGCGACAAAGCCGAACGGCCGGTCCAGGATCAGCAGCGCCATCGCCGCACCGGCCACACCGAGCGGTCCGGTCAGGAACACCAGCAGCGAACGCGAGAAGCTGTGCAGCTGCAGCATCAGCAGGGTGAACACGATGAACAGCACCAGCGGCACATTCGCCGCAATCGACGCTTCCGCCGCCGCGCTGTCGGCGGCGGCGCCCGCCAGCGAGATGGTGTAGCCCGGCGGCAGCGCCGCGCGCAGGTCGGCCAGTTTCAGGCCGATCTGATCCGACACGGTCGGCCCCTGGATGCCGTCGACCACATCGGCCTGCGCCGTGATCGCCCATTCGCGGCCTTCACGCCACACCACGCCCGGTTCCCACACAAAGTGCGCACGCGCAATCTGCGACATCGTCACCGACTTGCCCGATGCGGTCGGGATATTCGTGTCGTTGAGCACCGCAATGGTGGCGCGCTCTTCGACCGGCTGGCGGATCACGATATCGATCAGCTTGTTGTCCTCGCGGAACTGGCCGATGGTGGTGCCCGACAGAATGGTATTCGCCGCGCGCATCACCGTTTGCGAGGTCACGCCCAGTGCGCGCAGTTTTTCCTGGTCCAGGTCGAGGCGCAGCACCTTGACCGATTCGTTCCAGTTGTCATTGACGCCAATGGCATTCGGGTTGGCGCGCATGATGTCCTTGACCTTGTCGGCAAAGTCGCGCACGACCGCGATTTCGGGACCGGCAACGCGGAACTGCACCGGATACGGCACCGGCGGCCCGTTCGGCAGCAATTTGACCCGCCCACGCACTTCCGGGAAATCCTTGGCGAAGATGTCGACAATCTTCAGGCGCAGCGACTCGCGATGCTCCAGCCCCTTGGCCAGCACGACGATCTGCGACACGTTCGATTGCGGGAAGATCTGGTCCAGCGGCAAATAGAAACGCGGGCTGCCGTTGCCGACGTAGCTGGTCACGCTCTCGACATTGGTTTCCTTGGCCATCAGCTTCTCGAACTTTTTGACCAGCGCTTCGTTGGCCTTGAACGCGGTGCCTTCCGGCGTCCACATCTCGACCATCAGCTCGGGCCGGCTCGAATCCGGGAAGAACTGCTTCTCGATGAAGTTGAAGCCGTACACGCCCAGGAAGAACACGCCCAAGCTCAGCGCGATGGTGGTCTTGCGCCACTCCACGCACCAGGTGACGACCCGGCGGAAGCGCTGGAAACCCGGCGTGTTGAACATGTCGTGCTCGCCCTCGCCGGCCGCGTGCGGCTTGACCTTGAGGATCATGTAGCCGATGTACGGCGTAAATATCACGGCCACCAGCCACGAAATCAGGAGCGCGATCGCATTCACCGAGAACATCGAAAAGGTGTATTCGCCGGCCGCCGACTTGGCCAGGCCGATCGGCAGGAAGCCCGCCGCCGTGATCAGGGTGCCGGTCAGCATCGGCATCGCGGTCGAGGTGTAGGCGAAAGTGGCCGCGTCGAAGCGCGACATGCCCTCCTCCATCTTGCGCACCATCATTTCGACGGCGATGATGGCGTCATCGACCAGCAGGCCGAGCGCGATGATCAGCGCCCCGAGCGAAATCTTGTGCAGGTCGATGTTGAAAAAGCGCATGAACAAGAAGGTAATCGCCAGCACCAGCGGAATCGTCAGCGCCACCACCAACCCCGGCCGCGCATCGATGCGCAGCGGCTTGGTGTGCAAACCGAGCGCCAGGAAACTGACCGCCAGCACGATCACCACCGCTTCGATCAGCACCTTGATGAATTCGCTCACCGAGGCCGTCACCGCGCGCGGCTGGTCCGATACCCGTTCCAGTTCGATGCCGACCGGCAGCTTGGCCTTGATGCGCGCCACAGTTTCTTCCAGGCCTTTGCCCATCTGAATGATGTTGCCGCCCTTTTCCATCGACACGCCGAGGCCGATGACTTCCTTGCCGTTAAAGCGCATCTTTTCGACCGGCGGATCTTCGTACTCGCGCTTGACGGTCGCAAAATCGCCCAGGCGGAAGGTGGTGCCGTTGGCGCGCAGTTCCAGGTTTTCCAGGTCCTTGGCGGTGGTCAACGCGCCGCTGACGCGCACTTGCAGGTTGTCGGTCGGCGTGACCAGCACGCCGGTCGCTTCGACCGCGTTCTGGGTGGCGATCTGGTTGGCGATGACTTCGAACGGCACGCCGAGCTGCGCGAATTTCTTGTGCGAAAACTCGATGTTGAGTTTTTCAGCCTGCACGCCGAATTGCTCGACTTTCGAGACCAGCGGCACTTGCAGCAGTTGCTGGCGCACGAAGTCGGCGTATTCCTTGACCTCGGCATAGTTGAAGCCGTCGGCCGAGAGCGCGAAGATCGAGCCGTAGGTGTCGCCGAATTCATCGTTGAAGAACGGCCCGATCACGCCGGGCGGCAAAGTGCCCTTGATGTCGCCGATCTTTTTGCGCACCTGGTACCAGGAGTTGGCGGTCTCGCGCGGCGGCGTCGATTCGCGCAGCTGCAGGATGATGATCACTTCGCCCGGCTTGGAATAGCTCTTGATCTTGTCGATGTAGGGCGTTTCCTGCAGCTTCTTCTCCAACTTGTCGGTGACCTGCTCGGCCATCTGCACCGCGGTCGCGCCCGGCCAGATGGCGCGCACCACCATCACGCGGAAGGTAAACGGCGGATCTTCATCCTGCCCCAGGTTCATGTAGCTGATCACTCCGCCCAGCAGCAGCGCCACGATCAGGTAGCGCGTCAGCGGGATATGTTCGAGTGCCCAGCGAGAAAGATTGAATCCCTTCATTTGGCGACCTCGACCTGAGGCGCGGCCGCGCTCTTCTGTGCGGGAAGCGGGTCGCTCGACGAGGTATCCGGCGGCAGGATCGTCACTTTCTGGCCCGGCTTGATCAGGTTCACGCCGGCCGTCACCACGGTCTGCCCGGCGCTCACGCCACCGGCCAGCACCACATCGTTGGCGGAGGTGCCGGCCACGGTCACGGGCACCATGCGCACCACGCCCTTGTCGACCACCCACACCGAGGTGGTGTTCTTTTCATGGAACAAGGCGGTCAGCGGCACCTTGATTTGCGGCGTGGCCATGGTGCTGGCGAACTGCACCATCGCGGTCATGCCCAGCTTGACGTCGGCCGCGCTGTCGGGAATCGAGACCTTGACCGCGTAAGTACGGGTGGCGGGGTCGGCCACCGGCGAGACTTCGCGCACCTTGCCGGGAATGACCACATCCTTGTTGGCCCACAGGCGCACGGTCACGTCGCTGAGTTTGCGCAGTTGGTCGACCTTGTCTTCCGGCAAACCGATGACGATTTCCTTCTCGCCCATCTTGGCCACGCGCACCACCGGCGTGCCGGGCGAGACCACCTGCCCCACTTCGGCGTCCACCGCGGTGACCACGCCATCGACATCCGACACCAGGGTGGCATAGCCGGCCTGGTTGGACTGCCCGAAATACGCGGCCTGGGCCGCATCGACCGTCGCCTGGGCCGAACTGTAGGCCGATTGCTTGGCGTCCAGCACAGCCTGGCTGACAAAATTCTTCACGCGCAATTCCTGATAGCGCTTGAGCTCGGCCTTGGCCAGGTCGCGTCCGGTTTCGGCGGCGCGCAGGTTGGCCTTGGCCTGGGCCTGCGACAGTTGCAAGTCTTGCGGGTCGAGCTGCATCAGCACCTGGCCCTTCTTGACCACGGTGCCGGCATCGACCTTGCGCGCGGTAATCTTGCCGCCCACCCGGAACCCGAGACGCGATTCGACCCGCGCGCGCACCTCACCGGCGAACTCGGCGTTCACGCCGACGGTGCTGGCGCTGAGCACGATGGCGCGCACCGGACGAATGTCTTCCTTCTTCTCCACGGGCTTGGAACAGGCTGCCAGCAAGGCGGCCATGATGGCGGCGCTGAGAATGGTCGTCGGTGCCAAAGGTCTTTGGCGCAGGTTTTTCACGGGGAACACGGTGTTTTCCTTTACTATGCGGTGGGCGCCACCCGAGGGCACGGCGATGATGTCGGGATGCTACTACTTACTTCGCCGACCCTGAGAGCTAACTGACTTTCTGGTTAGTAATTATAATCCTGCAAGTTTTATTTGCAAATGACTTTTGCGTCATTAATAAGCCATGCCTGTCGATCACTACGAGAATTTCCCTGTTGCCTCGATTTTGCTGCCCAGGCGGCTGGTGCCGGCGGTCGAAGCGATTTACGCCTTCGCCCGCACGGCGGACGATATCGCCGACGAAGGCGACGCCAGCGGCCCGGAGCGCCTGAGCGCCCTGACCGCCTACGAAGCCGCGCTCGACGCCATCGGCCGCGGCGAGCACCAGCGCGAGACGCTGTTCCGCCGCCTGGCCGAAGTGATCGCCCAGTACAAGCTGCCGCTGCAACCATTTTACGACTTGCTCTCGGCCTTCAAGCAGGATGTCGATACCAAACGCTATGCGAACGTCGACCTGCTGCTCGACTACTGCCGGCGCTCGGCCAATCCGGTCGGTTTGCTGATGCTGTCGCTGTACGGCGCCGTGGACGAGGCCAACGTGCGCGATTCCGACGCCATCTGCTCGGCACTGCAACTGATCAACTTCCTGCAAGATGTCGGCATCGACCGTCAAAAAGACCGTATTTACATCCCGATGGATGACTTGCAGCGCTTCGGCGTGGCGCCTGAAGAGCTCGACAAACACAATACCGGCGGCAACTGGCGCCCGCTGATGGCCTTCGAGGTGGCGCGTGCGCGCGCCCTGATGCAAAGCGGCGCCCCGCTGGCGCGCCGTTTGCCGGGCCGCATCGGCTGGGAATTGCGGCTGGTGATCCAGGGCGGCCTGCGCATCCTGGAAGAAATCGAGAAAGCCGACTACGACGTCTTCAACCAGCGCCCGCAGCTCAAACTGCCTGACTGGATCGCCATTCTGTGGCGCGCGCTGCGGATGTGAACCGCTGTAACTGCCCTTGCCCGCGAAAAAACCGTCATCGCCCCTCTCGTCCGGGGCGCATCGGCTATAGAATAGCGGCTTCGCTTCGCACACCCTTGCATTTTTGACCATGTCTCCTGACGAATACTGCCAACAAAAGACCGTCCAGAGCGGCTCCAGCTTCTATTACAGCTTCCTGTTCCTGCCGCCGGAGCGGCGCCGCGCCATTACCGCGCTGTACGCCTTTTGCCGCGAGGTGGACGACACGGTCGACGAATGCACCGACCAGTCGATCGCGCGCATCAAGCTGGCCTGGTGGCGCACTGAACTGGCGAGCATGTACGCCGGCACGCCCACGCACCCGGTGACGCAAGCCTTGCAGCCGCACCTGGCGGTCTACAGCCTGCAGGAAAAGCACATGCAGGCCATCGTGGACGGCATGGAAATGGACCTCGACCAGACCCGCTACCTCGACTACACGGCCATGAAGCGCTACTGCTGGCACGTGGCCAGCGTGGTCGGCATTTTGTCGGCCAGCATTTTCGGCGTGACCAATCCGAAGACGCTGGAGTACGCCGAACAGCTGGGCCTGGCGTTCCAGTTGACCAACATCATTCGCGATGTGGGCGAAGATGCGCGCAAGGGCCGTATTTACCTGCCCGTCAACGAATTGCAACAGTTCGGGGTGACGGCGGCCGACCTGCTCAACGCGCGCCACAGCGACAAGTTCGAAAACCTGATGCGTTTCCAGACCGAACGCGCGCAAAAAGTCTACGACGACGCTTTCGCCCTGCTGCCGAAAGAAGACCGGCGCGCCCAGCGGCCCGGCCTGATGATGGCGGCCATCTACCGCACCGTGCTCGACGAAATCGAGCGCGACAAGTTCCACGTCCTGAACCAGCGCATCTCGCTCACGCCGCTGCGCAAACTCTGGCTGGCGTGGAAGACCTACATCCGTGGCTGACGCCATGGCCGGCGTGCCGGCCAGCGCCGCCGTCATCGGCGCCGGCTGGGCCGGTTGCAGCGCGGCCGTCGAACTGGCGCGCGCCGGCTGCAAGGTCACCTTGTTCGAAGCGGCCCGCACGCTCGGCGGACGGGCGCGCGCGGTCGACGTGCAAGGCCGCCAGCTCGACAACGGCCAGCACATCTTGCTCGGCGCCTACAAGGAGTCGCTGCGCCTGATGCGCGCGGTCGGCATCGACGCCGGCGCCGCCATGCTGCACCTGCCCTTGCAGATGCGCTATCCCAAAGGCAGCGGCGGCATGGATTTCGTGGCCCCGCGCCTGCCGGCGCCGCTGCACCTGGCGCTCGCCCTGCTGCGCGCCGACGGCCTGGCGTTCGCCGACAAGATGGCGCTGGCGCGCTTTTCCTCGACCGCGCGCTGGATGGACTGGCGCCTGCACAACGATTGCAGCGTCAGCGAATTGCTGGAGCGCTACGACCAGACCGAGCGCCTGATCGAACTGATGTGGCGCCCGCTGTGCCTGGCCGCGCTCAACACCGCGCCCGAACGCGCCTCGGCCCAGGTGTTCCTGGCCGTGCTGCGCGACAGCCTGGGCGCGAGCCGTTCCAGTTCCGACATGCTGCTGCCGCGCCTGGACCTGAGCGCGCTGTTTCCGGTCGCCGCCGCCGCCTTCGTCGACAGCAAGGGCGGCTCGGTGCGCCTGGGCGCCAAGGTGGCGTCGCTCGCGTCGCAGGGCGGCCGCTGGCTGCTTGGCGATAGCGAGGCGTTCGACGCCGTGGTCATCGCCACGCCGCCGCCGGCCGCCGCCACCCTGCTGGAACAGGCCGGCGCGCCCGAGCTGGCGGCGTCGCTCGGGCACTTCGAGTACGAACCGATCACCACCTGCTATCTGCAATATCCGGCCGCGACCCGGCTCGATCTGCCCTTCTACGCCCTGCGCGACAACGCGGCAAGCGGCCACTGGGGCCAGTTCGTGTTCGACCGCGGCCAGCTCGATCCTGCCCAGGCCGGCATGTTCTCGGTGGTCATCAGCGCCTCGGGCGCCGCCTCGGAACTGGGACGCGAGGCGCTGGCCCAGGCCGTTGCCGAGCAGTTGGCTGTTGTTTTGAACCGCCCCGAACTGGCGCGCCCGGACTGGGTCCAGGTGATCAGCGAAAAACGCGCCACCTTCGCCTGCACGCCCGGCCTGGCGCGTCCGGCCAACGATACCGGGCTGGCGCGCCTGGCGCTGGCCGGCGACTACACCGCCAGCGACTACCCGGCCACCATCGAGTCCGCCGTGCGCAGCGGCGTGGCCGCCGCCCGCCTGTTCACAGGCAAGCGCAAGTGAACGGCTATCCCCCGATTCGGTCGTTTGCGGCGCAGAAAGTGCAGCCTGTCGCATTCCGCTGGAGCTGAACCGTCCGTTTTCGTACAGTAGCACTATCGAAACAGGTTTTTTACACGGACAGTACATGAACATCGCACTCGGACTTCGCGCACTCGCTTTACTGGCTTTTGTGGTCGCGAGTACCGCCGTCATCGTCATGCCCGACTTGCTCGGCGGCGACTTGCAGATTTTTCATTCGGGCGTGGCGCTGAGCCACTCCTGATCAACAAGGCGATCATCATGGGCAAACTCGACTATCTCGACGCGCTGCGGCGCGCCATGGCGGGCATTTCCGCCGACACCCAGGCCAAGACCCTGGCCTATTACGAACAGCGCTTCGTCGACGGCGTTGCCGCCGGACGCAGCGAAGAAGACGTGGCCGCCGAACTCGACGAGCCGAAAAAGATCGCCATGACCCTGCGCGCCAGCGTGCACATGCATTCTTTCGAGCAAAAGAAGAACCCGGCCAACCTGCTGCGCCTGCTGGTGTCGATCGCCGGCCTGGCCATCTTCAATCTCTTCATGGTGGTGCCGGCGCTGGTGTACGCCGCCTTCCTGGCGATCCTGTACGCGGCCGGACTGGCGTTTTACGTGGCCGGCATCGCCATTACCGCCAGCGGCCTGTCGGGCGCCACCGAACTGGTGCTCGACGGCCCGTTCCGCGAGATGATCCTCAGAAACGCGTCCGAGGAAGAACGCGACAAGCTCCAGGTGATCGTTTCCATCGGCGAAGAAGGCGTGCATTTTCACCAGGCGCGCATCGATAACGATGACGTCAAGCACACCGAGGCCGAGGCCGAGGCCGACACCGCCGCCGCCATTCTCGACGCCGGCGACGTGGTCGAAGAAGCCATCGCCAGCAGCGGCGAAGCGGCCAGCGTGGCGCGCGAAGCCGGCGACGCGGTACGCCGGGTCGCCAGGGAAGCGGCGGCGGCACGCGCGGCCGGCGCCGAGGTCGAGAAGCGCAGCGTGGTGCGCCGCGCCGAAGAAGCGGCCGGACGCGGCGTGCGCATCACCACCGAACTGGAACCCGGTTCGCGCACCACGCAAACCTTGTTCGGGCTGGGCATCGTACTGGCCGGGATCATCGTCTTCCTGCTGTGCCTGGTCATTACGAAATACACGATGATCGGCTTCCGCCGCTATATCGACATGAATGTTTCCCTGCTCAAGGGCAACTGAACGCGGAACCGGAGAATCTTATGCGCTCACTACTCAAAGTCGGCTTCGGCCTGCTGCTCCTCGCGTTCGTGCTGATCGCCCTGTTCTACAGCATGCTGCGCGCCCAGGGCACGACGCGCCCGAGCAATCGCGAGGGCCGCATGGTCACCAGCGAAACGCGCACCGTTTCGGGCGGCATCACCACCATCAACCTCGGCGGCCCGATCGACATGACCTTGCGCCAGGGCGCGGTGCCGTCGCTGATCGTGCGCGGCGAACAGCGCCTGCTGTGGAATGTGGAAACGGTCGGCGAAGGCAGCACGCTCAACATCGAAACCAAGGGCATGCTGCTGCACCACAAGCAGCCGCTGCAAGTGGTACTGGTGCTGCCCGCGCTCGACACCTTGCGCATCCGGGGCAGCGGCGACAGCACCGTCAACGGTTTCAGCGGCGACAAGCTCGAACTGCAATTGCACGGCTCCGGCGACGTCAAGTTCAACGGCCGCTACCGCGAGATCGAGGCAGTCCTGCAAGGCAGCGGCGACATTGAACTGAACGGCGGCAGCAGCGACAAGGTCGATGTCAACGTGGTCGGTTCGGGCAGCATGACGGTGGTGGGCGCGGCCAAGGCGTTCAAGGTGGCGCAGATGGGGTCGGGCGACCTGGACGCAGAGCACCTGAGCGCCGAGACCGTCACCATCGACCTGATGGGTTCCGGCAGCGCCGTGGTCCAGGCCCGCAAGAGCGCCTCGGTCAACCTGCGCGGCAGCGGCGACATCAGCGTGCACGGCAGCCCCGAGCAGCGCAACGTCAGCCGCAACGGCTCGGGCGACGTCAGCTTCGAGTGAGCCAGTTCAAGGCCCCGAGGCCGGCGGCGCGGCCGCTGGCGAAGCAGGCGGTGAGCAGGTAGCCGCCGGTCGGCGCTTCCCAGTCGACCATCTCGCCGGCCGCGAACACCCCCGGCACGGCGCGCAGCATGGCGTTGGCGTCGAGCGCGTCGAAACGCACCCCGCCGGCGCTGCTGATCGCCTCGTCGATCGGGCGCGCGCGCTTGAGCGTGACCGGCAGCATTTTCAGGGCCGCAGCCAGGCGCGCGCTGTCGCCGAATTCGGCCGCCGACAGGCATTCGCGCAGCAATCCCGACTTGACGCCCTTGATCCCCAGCCGGCTTTGCAGATGGCTCGACATCGAACGCGAGCCGCGCGGGCGCGTCACTTCCTCGAACACCTTCCCGGCGCTGAAGTCGGGCACCAGGTCGAGCCAGATGGTGGCGCTGCCGCTGGCGGCGATCTGCTCGCGCAGGCCGGCCGACAGGGCGTAGATCAAACTGCCTTCGACGCCGCCGGCGGTGATGACGAACTGGCCCTGGCGCTTGTGCGGCGCACCGTCGCTGCCATGCGCGGTAATGGCCACGGTGGTCAGCGGCGCGCCCGCGTGGCGGCTGCTGAAATGCTCGCTCCAGTCGGTGTCGAAACCGCAGTTCGACGGCGCCAGGGGCGCCACCGGCACCGAGCGCTCCCGCAGCAGCGGCACCCAGGCGCCGTCCGAGCCCAAACGCGCCCAGCTGGCGCCGCCGAGCGCCAGGATGACCGCATCGAAGAGCGCTTCACGCTCGCCGTCCGGGGTGGCGAAGCGCAGCGCTTCGCCGTTCCAGCCCAGCCAGCGATGGCGCATGTGGAATTGAACGCCGCCTTCGCGCAGGCGCTGCAGCCAGGCGCGCAGCAAGGGCGCGGCCTTCATATCGGCCGGGAACACGCGACCGGAGGTGCCCACGAAGGTGTCCACGCCGAGGCCGTGAATCCAGTCGCGCACCGCCTGCGCGTCGAAGCCGGCCAGCCACGGCGCCACCTGGGCGGCGCGCGCCCCATAGCGCTGGCCGAATGCAAGCGCCGGCTCCGAATGCGTGATGTTCATCCCGCCCTTGCCCGCCAAAAGGAATTTGCGACCGACCGACGGCATGGCGTCGTACAGGTCGACCGCCGCGCCGCCCTGGCTCAACACTTCGGCGGCCATCAGGCCGGCCGGACCGCCGCCGATGACGGCGACGCGGGCTTGGGAAGGAAGTTCTGGCATGGCATTCTCGGTACGGCGTTTGGACGACCCGCATTGTAGTCGACTTCAGGAGGCGAAAAACAGATGTAAAGCATGCTTGACATCGAATCTGTCGATCCCTACCATCTCAAGCCTGCTTGACAAGCACGGAGGCGGACATGCGCGACAAGATCATCGGCCGGCTCCTGCTGCGCAAGATCACAAACATATGAACAACACCCTCCGCGTCATGCGCGCGCGGTACGGCTGGAGCCAGGCGCACCTGGCCGACCTGCTCAAGGTATCGCGCCAGAGCGTCAACGCCATCGAGACCGGGCGCCACGACCCGAGCCTGCCGCTGGCGTTTGCCATTGCCCGGCTGTTCGCGCAGCCGCTCGAATCGATTTTTCATCCCGACCAGGAGATACCATGATCGCCCGCTTTGTATTCGCCTTGACGCTGGCCGCCGGCGCGCCCGCCTTTGCCGCCGACGCCCCGCCAGCCCCACCCGCCAACCGCTTCGCCGCCACCCTCGTTCCCGCCGAACGCTTCGAGATCGGCGCCGTGCAGGTCGAACGGCATGGCAAGGGCCGACGGGCGCTGATCCTCATTCCCGGCCTGGCCAGCGGCTCCTGGGTCTGGCAAGGCACGGCGCGCCAATTCATGGGCGACTACAGCGTCTACATCGTCACCCTGCCCGGCTTCGACGGCCGCGCGCCGGTACCCGGCAAGCAGATGGAAGCGGCCCAGAGCGCACTGGCGCAGCTGATCGACACGCGCAAACTCGTCAAGCCGGTGCTGGTCGGGCATAGCCTGGGCGGTGTGCTGGCGCTGTCGCTCGCTTCGCAGCGCCCGCAGGCGATCGGCGGGGTGATCAGCATCGACGGCTTGCCGGTGTTTCCCGGCGCCGAAGACCTGACGCCGCGCCAGCGCGAGCAGATGGCGCAGCAACTGGCGCGCCGCATGGCGCCGGCCGACCAGCGCGCCTTCGCCGCGCAGCAGCAGGACTACATGCGCGGCACCGGCGTGGTCGACATGGCGCGCGCCGACGAACTGGCCAGGCTCAGTGCGCGCAGCGATCCGGGCGCGGTGCTGCAATACATGGCCGAAACCTTCGCCATGGACCTGCGCCCGGCGCTGCCGCAGATCAGCGCGCCGGTGCTGCTGATCGCGCCGTATTTCGAGGCCGACGCCAGCGCCCATGAGCTCACCGCCGAGACCAAGAAGGCCTACTACGCATCGCTGATCGAGGCGGCGCCGAAAGCGCAGGTGGTCACCGTTGCCCCGGCCAGGCACTTTGCCATGATCGACCAGCCGGAACAGGTGAACGAGGCGATCCGCGGCTTCCTCAACGGCCTGTAATCGTGCGTCCGGCTGCTACGCGCGGTGGCGTTTTTCGCTACGCGATGCAGCTTTGACAATTATCAAGAATGGCATTGCACACTGCTGGTTCCCGCTGTATCAACTCTGGAGACCACATGAAAAGTGCACTGGCCATTCTGGCGATTTGCGCATCCTTCACCGCGCTGGCGGCGCCGGCCGCCGCGCCATCGACAACCGTGCGCGCCGGCGACACCCTGCGCCTTGATCCCACCGCGGCCAACGTCAAGCGCGTGCGCGCCGCCCTGCACGCGGCCCGCTCCGAGAACGACAAGATCGACCAGATCCGCCGGCTCGCCACCCTGTACTCGCGCAGCAATGCCTCCGGCATGAACGACGCCATCGTGAGCGAGCTGCGCACACTGGCCGCGTCGCCCAGCCGGCGCATCGCGCGCAGCGCCATCTACCCGCTGGCGCAAGCCGTCGGCGCCGAGGAGACCATCGAGATCCTGCTGCGCGCCAAGCGCGCCGGCCTGATGGAAAGTGAAGAAATCGCCGGCGAACTGGCGCGCGCCCTGCGCTTCGCGCCGCGCGAACAGCAGCTGCGCTACGTGCAGCTGATCGCCGCCGAACAATCGCGCTACGGCGTGGACGTGATGGTGTCCGGCTTCGGCAGCAATCTGCTCGACCCGATGCTGCCCGAAACGCGCCAGGCCGTCGGCGAACTGCTGCGCCGCACCCGCATCGATTTCCCGCGCGCGGCCGCCAGTTTCGGCTACGTGGACGCGATCCGCTACGCCGGCTGGCTGCACGCCAGTGCGCTGACGGAGCAATGGATCACCCGCCAGCCATACGAGGTGACGGTCATGGCGCACCTGGACGACCCCGAGACCGACCCGCGCAAACTGATCGCCTACCTCGGCACGGCCGAAGGCAAGGAGCTGATGGCCCGGGTCGGCCGGCGCGGCCCCCTGGCCGGCGCGGTGCGGCGCGCCAGCGGCTACGCCGACGCCTATCCCCACAGCCTGCACGTGAAAAAACTGGTGGCCGACATCGTCGGCACCTGGCACAAGCTGCCGGCGTAGCGCTGGCCGTGTAAGGCGCGCGGCGCTCAGGACTGGTTCAAGGTACCGGCGGC
Source organism: Massilia mucilaginosa (assembly GCF_011682145.1). Classification (GTDB taxonomy): domain Bacteria; phylum Pseudomonadota; class Gammaproteobacteria; order Burkholderiales; family Burkholderiaceae_D; genus Telluria_A; species Telluria_A mucilaginosa. The sequence continues at coordinate 14,130 of NZ_WHJH01000029.1, read as the reverse complement.
CAGCTGCGGCAGGGAGGCCATCAGGTCGGCGAAGCGCTGGCCCTGGATCATCACATGGCTGCGGGTAAGCCGCTCGGCCTTGTCGCCATCGCCGGACAGGATCGCCTGTACCAGGCCGTCGTGTTCTTCGTACGAGGCCGCGACCCGGTCGCGCACGCGCAGCTGCAAGCGCCGGTACGGGCGCAGGCGGCGGTACAGGTTGCGCGTCTGCTCCAGCAGGAACTGGTTATGGCTGCCCGCGTAGATGGCTTCGTGGAAGGCTTCGTTCTTGTAGTAGTACGCATCCGGATCGCTGGCGTCGCGCGCCTCGCGGCAGGCCAGGTGCGCCGCCAGCAGCCTGACATGATCGGCCGCCGTCATGCGGCGCGCCGCCAGCCGGCTGCAGGTCGCCTCCAGCTCCGACATCACTTCGAACATCTCCACCAGCTGGTGCGGCCCCAGTTCGGCCACCACCGCGCCACGGCGCGGGCGGATCACCACCAATCCCATCGACGACAACTGGATCAGCGTTTCGCGGATCGGCGTGCGCGACACACCGAAGCGCGCAGCCAGTTCGGTCTCGTCCAGATGCTGCCCGGGAGCCAGTGCGCCGACCGCAATCAGCTCTTCGATCTGCTCGCGAAGTATTTCAGAACGGCTAGTCATGTGTATTTACTGTCACCGGTTGTATACAAGATTTCATTATAAAAGCACGATAGAACTTGACAAGGTATTTTTAGAAATATTACTGTATACCAAGAAACGACGTTTGCATTCGCCAAATCCGTGCGTTTGTTGCGACGGTCGTTCCGATGTAGTGCCACCCCGCGAAGTTTCCATCATCTTGGAGGATGTATGACCGTAATGACCCGCAGAACCGTGCTTGCCGCGCTCGCCTCGAGCCCACTCTGGATGCACAATGCCTGGGCCCAGACGACCAGTTTGAAAATCTCGCACCAGTTCCCAGGTGGCACGATCAACGAAGGCGACTTCCGCGACCGTCTGTGCCGCATGTTCGCCGCCGAGGTGGAAAAGCGCAGCAAGGGTGCGCTCAAGTTCTCGATCTATCCGGGTTCCTCGCTGATGAAGACCAACGCCCAGTTCTCGGCCATGCGCAAGGGCGCGCTCGACCTGTCGCTGGTGCCGCTGTCGTACGCCGGCGGCGAAGTCCCGGAAGTGAACATCGGCCTGATGCCCGGCCTGGTCACCACCTACGACCAGGGTTACAGCTGGAAGAACGCCGAAGTGGGCAAGGAACTGGCGCGCATCCTGGCTGAAAAAGGCATCGTGGTCCTGAGCTGGATCTGGCAGGCCGGCGGCGTGGCCTCGCGCAGCAAACCGATTGTCGAACCGGAAGACGTGCGCGGCATGAAAGTGCGCGGCGGCTCGCGCGAGATGGACCTGATCCTCAAGGCCGCCGGCGCCGCCGTGGTCACCCTGCCGTCGAACGAAATCTACGCCGCCATGCAGACCGGCGCGATGGATGCGGCGCTGACCTCGTCCACCTCGCTGATCTCGTTCCGCCTGGAAGAAGTATCGAAAGCCCTGACCACCGGCCGCGGCGGCGCCTACTGGTTCATGTTCGAACCGCTGATGATGTCGAAGGCGATCTTCGACCGCTTGAGCAAGGAACAGCAGGCGATCCTGATGGCGGTCGGCGGCGAACTCGAAAAGTTCGCGCGCACCTCGGCCCAGGCCGACGACGCGGCCGTCGCCGCCGTGTACCAGAAAGCCGGCGCCAAGGTGGTCGACCTGAACGCGGCCGTCGTCAAGAAGTGGCAGGCGATCGCGCGCACCACGGCGTGGACCGACTACCGCGAAAAGAACGCGAACTGCGCCAAGCTGCTCGCACTGGCCGAGAAAACCTTGTGAGCCACGGCTTCGAACTGGCGCCGGCCAAAGGGCCGGCGGTACCCGACAACCCGACCCTCGCGAAGATCTCGCGGCTGCTCGACAGGCTCAACAGCCTGTTGCTGTTGCTGTCGATGTGGGCGCTCGTCATCACCGCCCTGGTGCTGACGTACTCGGTGGTGTCGCGCTACTTCTTCAAGCTCCCCACCGACTGGCAGGATGAAGCAGCCGTGTTCATGCTGGTCGGCGTGACCTTCTTCTGCACCGGCTACGTGCAGTCGTACCGGGGCCATATCGGCATCGAGGCGCTCTCGTCCCTGCTGCCGCCGAAGCTCAACGCGGTGCGCCTGTTCCTGGTGGACCTGATCTCGTGCCTGTTCTGCGCCTTCTTTTCGTGGAAGTCGTGGACGCTGTTCCACGAAGCCTGGGTCGACGGCCAGACCACCTCGTCGACCTTTGCGCCGCCGCTGTGGATCCCGTACGGCATGATGGCGCTCGGGATCAGCATCCTGACCTTGCAGATCCTGATCCAGGTCCTGGCCCATATCACCAATAAACCAGCAGACCAGCGGAGCGCTCAATGACCGACCTGACCCTCGGCGCCCTGTACGGCGTCGTCACCCTGATCGTCATGTGCTCCGGCATGCCGATCGCCTTCGCCCTCGGGGTGGTGGCCATTACCTTCATGTTCTTCTTCATGCCGTCGTCATCGCTCGACACCGTGACCCAGAACGTGTACGAAGAAATGGCGTCCATCACCCTGCTCTCGATCCCCCTGTTCATCCTCAAGGGGGCGGCGATCGGCAAGTCACCTGCGGGCAAGGACCTGTATTCGGCCATCCACACCTGGCTGCACAAGGTCCCCGGAGGCCTCGGCATCGCCAACGTGTTTGCCTGCGCGCTGTTCGCGGCGATGGCCGGTTCGTCGCCCGCGACCTGCTCGGCAATCGGCTCGGCCGGCATTCCGGAAATGCGCAAGCGCGGCTACTCGCCCGGTTTCGCGGCCGGTATCATCGCCGCCGGCGGCACCCTGGGTATCCTGCTGCCGCCGTCGATCACCATGATCCTGTACGCGGTGGCGGCGGAACAATCGCTCGGCCGCCTGTTCCTGGCCGGGATCGGCCCTGGCGCGCTGCTGGTCGCCCTGTTCGCCGGCTATGCGGTGTACCGCGCGCGCAAGGAATACGGCATGGCCAAGGCCATCTACGAAGCGGGCGGCGACAAGTCGCCCTACCTCGAGACCGAGCACTTCACCCTGCGCGAAAAAGTCGAAATGCTGCCGCGCGTGCTACCCTTCATCGTCCTGCTGATCGGCGTGATGGTGGCGCTGTACGGCGGTTACGCCACGCCGTCCGAGACGGCCGGCCTTGGCGCGATGCTGGCGCTGGTACTGATCGCCGTAGTCTACAATGTGTGGCGGCCGAAGGACCTGGCGCCGATCCTGTCGTCGACCATCAAGGAATCGACGATGCTGTTGTTGATCATCGGGATGTCGCTGCTCTATTCGTACGTCATGAGCTACCTGCATATCAGCCAGTCGGCCGCGCAGTGGGTGGTCGACATGCACCTGTCGCGCTGGGTGCTGCTGTCGGTGATCCTGCTGATGGTGGTGGTGTTCGGCTTCTTCCTGCCGCCGGTATCGATCATCCTGATGACCGCGCCGATCATCCTGCCGCCTTTGAAAGAAGCCGGCTTCGATCTGATCTGGTTTGGTATCGTGATGACCGTGGTGATGGAAATGGGGCTGATTCACCCGCCGGTGGGCTTGAATATCTTCGTGATCAAGAACATCGCGCCCGATATTCCGCTCAAGGATGTGATCTGGGGCGTCATGCCCTTCCTCGGTCTGATGTTCGTTGCGGTGGTGCTGTTGTGCCTTTTCCCTTCGATCGCGACCGGCCTGCCTGACATGATGATGGGAGCAAAATAGATGAGTGCATCGCCAGCGAAGTGGAACACGCTGCAAACCAACCGCGCCGCACGCCTGGCACGCGCCGGCGCCTCGCTTGGCGGTGCGCTCGACGGCAAAGCGCTGCCGGCGGCGCTGCTGGCCGACCTGCTGTATGCCGTGATCGAGCGGGGCGACCGCGTTTGCCTCGAAGGGAACAACCAGAAGCAGGCCGATTTTCTCGGCCAGGCGCTGGCGCAGCTCGATCCGGCAAGGGTGAATGGCCTGCATATGCTGCAATCGGTGCTGGCACTGCCGCAGCACCTCGACGTGTTCGAGCGCGGGGTCGCCGACCGCCTCGATTTTTCATTCTCCGGGCCGCAGGCCGGGCGCGTGGCCAAGCTGCTCGAAGCGGGCAAGCTCAAGATCGGCGCGATCCACACCTATCTTGAGCTGTTCAGCCGTTACTTCATCGACCTCACGCCGCGCGTCTGCCTGATCGCGGCCGAAGCGGCCGACCGCCACGGCAACCTGTACACCGGCCCGAATACCGAAGACACCCCGGCAATCGCCGAAGCGACCGCCTTCAAGAACGGCATCGTGATCGTCCAGGTGAACCGTATCATGGACACCCTGCCGCGCGTGGACATTCCCGGCGACTGGGTCGACTTCGTGGTGCAGTCGCCGCGTCCCTACTATATAGAACCGCTGTTTACGCGCGACCCTGCGCAGATCTCGGAAATCCAGGTGCTGATGGCGATGATGGCCATCAAGGGCATCTACGCGCCCTACGAAGTCGACCGCCTGAACCACGGCATCGGCTTCGACACGGCGGCCATCGAACTGCTGCTGCCGACCTACGGCGAGTCGCTGGGCTTGAAGGGAAAAATCGCACGGCACTGGGCGCTCAATCCGCACCCCGCGCTGATTCCCGCGATCGAATCGGGCTTCGTCGAATCGGTGTATTCGTTCGGCTCGGAGCTTGGCATGGAAGACTACATCCGCGCCCGGCCCGACGTCTTCTTCACGGGGCCGGACGGCAGCATGCGCAGCAACCGCGCCCTGTGCCAGGCCGCCGGCCACTACGCCTGCGACATGTTCATCGGCTCGACCCTGCAGATCGACTTGCAGGGCAACTCCTCGACCGCGACCCAGGGCCGCATCGCCGGCTTCGGCGGCGCACCGAACATGGGCGCGGACGCGCGCGGGCGGCGCCATGCCAGCCCGGCGTGGCTGAAAGCCGGCCAGCAGGCGCGCGAGGGCCGCAACACCATCCCGCGCGGCCAGAAATTGGTGGTGCAGATCGTCGAAACCTTCCGCGAGCACATGCAGCCGGCGTTTGTGAACAAGCTCGATGCGTGGGAGCTGGCCGAGCAGGCCGGCATGGCGCTCCCGCCGGTGATGATCTACGGCGACGACGTGACTCACATCCTGACCGAGGAAGGCATCGCCAACCTGCTGCTGTGCCGCAGCGACGAAGAGCGCGAGCAAGCCATTCGCGGCGTTGCCGGCTACACGCCGGTGGGCATGGGGCGCGACCGGCGCATGGTGGAGAACTTGCGCGATCGCGGCATTATCGCCCGCGCGGAAGATATCGGCGTCGACAAACGGCTCGCCACGCGCGACCTGCTCGCCGCCAGGAACATGAAAGACCTGGTGCGCGCCTCGGGCGGTTTGTACAACCCGCCGAAGCGCTTCCGCAACTGGTAGAAACTGGAGACTTTATGGAAACGCTCGAATATCGCTTCGAAAACGGCAGCCGCGTACTGCCGGCGCAGGCGCAGGTGGTGGGCGTGGTCGGCTCAGGCAATCTGGAAGTGCTGATCGAATCGGCGCCCCTTGGCGGCGCCTGCGCCATCGCCATCAAGACCGCCGCCGTGGGCTTCGGCGCCACCTGGGAAGCGGTGATGCGCGACTTTCACGAGCGCTGGCAACTTGCCGACACGCGCATCGACATCAACGACATGGGCGCCACGCCCGCCGTGGTGAGCCTGCGGCTGGACCAGGCGGTGCAAACGATGCTGGGAGAAGACGCATGAGCAGCGCAGTGAGTAGTTACCTGGAACTGACCGCGCGCGAACGCCTGGCGCGCCTGTTCGACGCCGGCAGCTTCGAAGAATTCCTGCCGCCGTCGGCGCGCGTGGTCAGCCCGCACCTGGGGCAGCTCGACGCGCCGGTCGCCTTTGACGATGGCGTTGCCGTGGGCCGCGCGCAGCTGGCCGGCCAGCCGGTGTTTTGCGCCGCCCAGGAAGGCGGCTTCATGGGTGGGGCCGTCGGCGAAGTCCACGGCGCCAAGCTCACCGGCCTGCTGCGCCGCGCGGTGCGCGATAGCGCCGCCGCCGTGGTGCTGCTGCTGGAGAGCGGCGGCGTGCGCCTGCACGAAGCCAACGCCGGCCTGATCGCCGTGTCCGAAGTCATGCGCGCCCTGCTCGACGCGCGCGCCGCCGGCATCCCGGTGATCGTGCTGGTGGGCGGCTCGAACGGCTGCTTCGGCGGCATGGGCATCGTGGCGCGCTGCGCCAACGCGGTGGTGATGTCGGAAGAAGGCCGGCTGGCCATGTCCGGCCCCGAAGTGATCGAAACCGCCTCCGGCGTCGAAGAATTCGATTCGCGCGACCGCGCCCTGGTCTGGCGCACCACCGGCGGCAAGCACCGCTACCTGATGGGCGACTGCCAGGCCATCGTGCCCGACGAGGTGCGCGCCTTCCGCGACGCCGCCATCGCCGCCATCGCGCACAGTTCGGCCGCCGGCGTGGAACTGAGCCTGGCCGCGCTGGAAGCCGAACAGGATTTACTGGCCGGCCGGATTGCCCGCTTCGGCGGCTGCGCCGATCCGCTCGACGCCTGGCGCGAACTGGGCATTCCTGAGCCGGCCGCCGTGCCGATGATGGAAGCCGACGCCTTTTCCGCCCTCGCGGCAAGCCACAGACCTGGAGCAGCACAATGAACTGGAATGAACTGGCCGCACAGCTGTTCCCCGAAGGCCATGCGATCACGGAAAGCGACAACTTCCTCTCCGGCAGCGCGCGCCTGGCCGGCGCCGACATTGCGGTTGTCGGCACTACCGGGCACGCCCCGATCGGGGTCGAAATCGCGCTGGCACAGGCCCGCTTCGTGCTGCAAACGGTGCGCGAGCATCCGGGCCGGCCGATCCTGATCATGGTCGACACCCAGGGCCAGCGCCTGCGCCACCGCGACGAAATGTTGGGCATCAACAGCTTCATGGCGCACCTGGGCAAATGCGTGGACCTGGCGCGCCGCTCGGGCCACAAGATCGTCGGACTGGTGTACGACCAGGCGCTGTCGGGCGGGTTTATCACCAGCGGCATGATGGCCGACGCCTGCTACGCCCTGCCCGACGCCACCATTCGCGTCATGGGCTTGCCGGCGATGGCGCGCATCACCAAGGTGCCGGAAGAACGGCTGACCGAACTGGCCGTATCGAATCCCGTTTTCGCACCGGGGCCGGAGAACTACGCCCGCATGGGCGGCATCGAGGCGATCTGGGATGGCGACCTGGCCGCCAGCCTGGCCAAGGCGTTCAGCGATGCCGGCGCCACCGACGTGCGCAGCGCGCGCGGACTGGAACGCGGCGGGCGCAAGTTGGCGCAACCGGTCATCGCCGCCATCGTCGCAGGGTCGAATGTACTCGCGCCATGACCACGCCTGGCTGAACAGCGCCGGCTGGGCCGCCGCGCTCGACGGCGCGGTGGCCGCCCATGCGCAGGCGCTGGAACAATGGCGCCGGCACGACTGGCCGTTGATCGTTACGCGCCGCACACCCGATGCCCTGCCGGATGCGGTGTGCCTCGGCCTGGCGCTGCCTCCGGACGCGGGCCGCAAACTGCGCATCGCTTTGCAGGTCCATCAAAACAGCGTGGCCCGCGTCGGCCATGCGCTGGCGCTGCACGCCGCCGCGGCAGCGGCGCCGGCGCGCTGGGCCGCGCCACTGGCGGCGCTGCTGGCCGATGCCGGCAACATCACCTTGCGCGCCTACGGCTCGCTGGCCCTGCAAGCCGTCACAGGCCTGGCCTATCTGACCGAATCGTCCGACATCGACCTCTTGTTCAAGCCTGCCAGCCCGCACGAGCTCGACGCCGGCATGCAGGTTCTGCAAACGCATGCCCGGCACCTCCCGCTCGACGGCGAGATTGTTTTTCCGGACGGCGCCGCCGTCGCCTGGAAAGAGTGGCGCGATGCGGCCGCCGCCGGCGCGCGGGTGCTGGTCAAGGACGCCGTCGGGGTGCGGCTGGCGACCACGGATTCGCTGCGGGAGCTGCTCGCATGATGAATGCGTTTTCCCTCGCGCCACCGGTTACCGATGCACGCCGCTTCAGCCGGCATGCCGCGCGGCTGGCCATCGCCAGCCTGTATGCCGAACTGGCGCTGTACCCCAAACCGGGGCTGGTGTCGATGGTCGACAACGGCAGCCACGCCGACATGAACGCCGCCACCTTCATGCGCAGCCTGTTCTCGCTGCGCCATTACTTCCGCCATATTTGCCTCGCCGGTGGCCAGGGCGCGCCATTTGCCACGCTCAAGCGGCTCGGCATCGACGCCGAAGAACGCATGCTGCGCGCCACCGGCGGCGTCAACACCCATCGCGGCGCCATCTTCAGCCTTGGCCTGCTGTGCGCCGCCGCCGGACGGGCCTACGCCCACGGCGGCGACCTGACCGCGGCAGCGCTGCAGGCGCACCTGCTGGCGGGATGGGGCAAGGAGCTGGGTAGCCACACGACGGCGATCCATCAGCAGTCGCACGGGCTGGCGGCCGCTGCAAAGCACGGCGCCAAAGGCGCGCGCCACGAAGCGGCCAGCGGCCTGCCCTCGGTCTTCCGCACGGGCCTCGGCGCCCTGCGCCGTACGCTCAACGATGGCCGCGCCATGCGACAGGCGCGCATCGACGCGCTGTTCGCGCTGATGATCCATGTCAGCGACACCAACGTGGTGCACCGGGGCGGACCGCAGGGCGCGGCCTTTGTCCGCATCCAGGCCAGCGCCTTTTGCCATGCCGGCGGTACCGCGTCGACAGGCTGGGAGGCGCACGCGCTGGCGATCCACCACGCCTTCGTCGAGCGCAATCTGTCGCCCGGCGGCGCAGCCGACCTGCTGGCGGCAAGCTGCTTCGTGCACACGCTGACCGTGGAGCACGAACGGTGACCCAGGGCCTGTTCATCATGTGCTCGGGCCAGGGCGGCCAGCATGCGGGCATGTTCGACCTGGCCCGCAGCGACCCCGCCGCCGCCGCCCTGCTCGACCAGGCGGGCATCAGTCTGGGTACTTCCACGCTGTTCGATAACGCAGTCGCCCAGCCAGCGATTGTCGCTGCCGCGCTGACGCTATGGGAAGCCCTGCGCGCACACCTGCCCACACCAATGCTGGCCGCCGGTTACAGCATCGGCGAAGTCGCCGCGTGGTCGGTGGCGGGCGCGCTGGCGCCCCTCGACGCCATTGCGCTAAGCCGGGTACGGGCGACGGCGATGGACGATGCGGCACGTGCCGGGCCGGAGCAGGCGCTGGTTGCCATCAGCGGCGTGGCGATCGACAAAGCCGCCACACTGGGTGCGGAATACGGGTACGAGATCGCGATCGTCAACGGCTACGATACCTGCATTGCCGGCGGTCTGGCCAAGGATTTGGCGGCACTGGGCGATGCGGTGGCCGCCGACGGCGCAAAACTCCAGCGCCTGCCGGTCGCGGTGGCGTCGCATACGTCGCTGATGGCACCGGCCGTTCCGGCTTTCGACGCGGCCCTGCAGGCGCTGCGGTTCGCCACGCCGGCATGTCCGGTACTCGGCGGCGTGAGCGCACTGGCGCTGCACACAAAAACGCAGGCCGTGGATGAATTATCGCGTCAGCTGGTGCAAACGATCCGCTGGAGCGACTGCATGGATGCGGCGGTGGAAGCCGGCATTACGGTGGCGCTGGAACTGGGGCCGGGGTCGGCCCTGGCGCGGATGATGCAGGCGCGCCATCCGCACATTGCCTGCCGCTCGGTCGCTGATTTTCGCAGTATCGACGGCGTCGCCGCCTGGGTCGCTCGTCAGGAATAGCCGTTTCAACCGCCCGTTACGGGCGGGAAGAACGCCACTTCGGCGCCCTCTTCCACTTCCTGGTCCGGGCCGCACATGACCTGGTTGCAGGCCATGCGCAGGGAGCGCTGCTCCGACAGCGCCTGCTCCCACTTCGCGCCGCGCTCCATGAGATGGCGGCGTACCTGGCCGACCGTGCCGATCCCCGCTGGAAGCGTGACCGTTTCCTGGGACGTGCCAAGTGCCTCGCGCACGCTGGCGAAAAAACGCAGTGTAATGTTCATCGATGCCTAATGCTGTAATTCGCTAAATGGGATGAAGCGCACGATGTCGCCCGCCTTGATCGTCTGGCCGGCCGGATTGTCGAGCAGGCCGTCGCCCCAGACGGTGGACGTGAGCACGCCCGAACTCTGGTTGGGGAACAGATCGAGCCCGCCGGCGTCGTTGATGCGCACGCGCAGGAACTCGTTGCGGCGGTCGGCCCTGGGCCAGTCGAAGTCGGCGCGCATGGCGTGCGCGCGCGCCTCGACGCTGCCGCTCACGCCCTGCAAACGCAGGATGAACGGGCGCACGAACAGCAAAAATGTCACGAAACTCGACACCGGATTGCCGGGCAAGCCGAGGAAGAACGCCGATCCGTCATCGCGATCGACTTCGCCGAAGGCCAGCGGTTTGCCCGGCTTGACGGCGATCTGCCACATGTTCAGGCGCCCTTCGGCCTCCACCGCCGGTTTGATATGGTCTTCCTCGCCGACCGACACGCCGCCCGAGGTGATGATCAAGTCGTTCTGGCGCGCGGCGTTGCGCAGGGTCTCGCGGGTCGCGTCCAGCGTATCGGGCACGATGCCGAAGTCGCTGATCGCGCAGCCCAGGTTCTCCAGCAGCGCGCGCAGGGTGAAGCGATTGGAATTGTAGATGGCGCCCGGCGCCAGTTGTCCGCCCGGCGCTTCGCCCGGCATGGTCAGTTCGTCGCCGGTGAAAAACACCGCCACGCGCAGGCGGCGGTAAACCGGCAGGTTGGCCAGGCCGACCGATGCGGCCAGGCCCAGCTCCTGGCTGCGCAGGCGCGTGCCGGCGGCCAGGATGGCGCCGCCGGCTTCGATATCTTCGCCGGCGCGGCGGATCCATTCGCCCGCCTGCGGCGCGTGTTTGATGGTGACCGTGTTATCAGGTCCGGCTTCGCACTGCTCCTGCATCACCACCGCGTCGGCCCCTTGCGGGATCATGGCGCCGGTGAAGATGCGCGCCGCAGTGCCGGCTTCCAACGGTTTTCCGACCGTGCCGGCCGGGATGCGCTGGGTCACCGTCAAGCTGGCCGCGCCGCTGGCGCAATCGGCCGCGCGCACGGCGTAACCATCCATCTGCGTGTTGTCGGCGGACGGCACGTCGATAGTCGAGACCTGGGCGGCAGCGAGCACGCGGCCGTTGGCGCCCAGGGTCTGCACGACTTCCGCCTCATGCACGGGACGCGCGGCGGCTTCCAGGAAGTCGAGCGCCTCGCGCACCGACAGCATCGGCGGGCGGCTCTTGGGTGATTCGTTCGCCATGCTGTTACAGACCCGTGTTGGCGGCGATGTAAGCCTGCATTTGCTTCACGTCGGCCGGCATGACGACGAACTTCTGCGGCAGCGATTCGATGTCTTCGAAGCCCGGCGGACGCTCGGCGTCCACGCCCAGCGCGTCGAGGATGGTTTCGTTGAACTTGGCCGCCAGCGCGGTTTCGAGCACGATCATCGGCACGCCCGGCGCCATGTACTGGCGCGCCACCTTGATGCCGTCGGCGGTGTGGGTGTCGATGGTGATGTCGAAGTCGTCGGCCACGTCGCGGATGGTGTCGAGCCGGTCCTTGTGGGTCGATTTGCCCGACGAGAAACCGTAGTTCGAGACCAGCTTGAATTCGTCGCCGTCGCTGCCCGGTTTGCCCGACAGGTCGAAGCCGCCCTGGGTTTCCACCTTGTGGAACAGCGCGCGCACGCGCTCGGCGTCGCGCCCCACCAGGTCATAGATGAAGCGCTCGAAGTTGGACGCCTTGGAGATGTCCATCGACGGGCTGCTGGTGTGGTACGTTTCGGCCGACTTGCGCACGCGGTACACGCCGGTGCGGAAGAATTCGTCGAGCACGTCGTTTTCATTCGTGGCGGCGACCAGGCGGTCGATCGGCAGGCCCATCATGCGGGCGATGTGGCCGGCGCAGATATTGCCGAAGTTCCCCGACGGGACCGTGAACGAGACTTTTTGCGTATTCTCGGTGGTGGCCGCGAGGTAGCCGCGGAAGTAGTACACCACCTGCGCGACCACGCGCGCCCAGTTGATCGAGTTGACGGTGCCGATTTTTTGCTTCGCCTTGAACGGCAGGTCGTTGGAGACCGCCTTGACCAGGTCCTGGCAGTCGTCGAACACGCCTTCGACGGCGATGTTGAAGATGTTCGGGTCCTGCAGGCTGAACATCTGCGCGCTCTGGAAGGCGCTCATTTTCTTGTGCGGCGAGAGCATGAACACGCGGATGCCCTTCTTGCCGCGCATGGCGTATTCGGCGGCGCTGCCGGTGTCGCCCGAGGTGGCGCCAAAAATGTTCAGCTCCGCGCCGTCCTTGGCCAGGGTGTATTCGAACAGGTTGCCCAGCAACTGCATCGCCATGTCCTTGAAGGCCAGGGTCGGGCCGTTCGACAGCGCTTGCAGGATCAGCGTTTTGTCGCCGTTTTGTTCGAGGATGCGCAGCGGCGTGATCTCGGCGCTCTTTTCGCCTTTGCGCACGTTGCGGTAAACGTCCGCCGTGTAGGTCTTTTTGGTGAGCTTTTTCAGGTCCGCTTCGGGGATGTCGGTCGCGAATTTTTTCAGGATCTCGAAGGCCAGGTCGGCGTACGACAGCTTGCGCCAGGCATCGAGTTCGGCGCCGGTCACCTGCGGATACTCGGCCGGCAGGTACAGGCCGCCGTCGGGCGCAAGGCCGCCCAGCAGGATGTCGGAGAATTGTTGGGGAGCTTGCGAAGCGGTGGCCTTGGCGGCGCGGGTAGACACGTAGTGCATAGAGTGGGTAGGTCCGTTTTGGCTAACAGCAGGGAGCAGAACAATGCGATCGAACTCTTATTATAGTGCGGCGCGCCGGACGGTGCGTATTCGGGCATGTTTTCCGGACGTGCACCATCAGGCCACGGACGGATCTTGTCGTCCAGTCCGAACGCCTGGCGTTCCATGGCGATGAGGTTGCGCAAGGCGTCGGCCAGCGTCTTCATGGTGCCGGCGCGGGAATTGAGGGGCATAAGCTTCTCGAACAGCTCAAGGCGCTTGTTGACGCCCTTCTCGTCTGGAGCGCACAGCATCGCCGCCAGGTCGCGGAAGAGGTCCGCGTGGTCCGTCTGGATTTCCAGTTCTTCGAGCAGCTGCATCGACAAGCGCCGCGTGCGCTGAATGTCCGAGCGGTGCGACAGGATGATCTGCGACTGCATCGCCGCGGTGACCTCCACGATCTCGCGCTCGCGCGCCGGCGACAGCGGTTCGGCGGTGGCCGGCACAACGGATTGCTCGATAAGCGACATCGCCTTCGCGCGGATTTTGACGCCCAGGTGCCGGCTGATGTTGAGCTTGGCGAACCGTTTGTCCATCGCCGCGCGTGAAACGCCATGCTCTACCGCCATTTGCTGCTTCGTCTTGATACCGGCGCGCCAGTCCTTTTCGACCAGATCCCAGTCGATCACCTACTTTTTCTTTCGCCATGGGAATCAACGCGCTTTCTGATATTTGCCCTGCAGGGTGCCGATCGAGTCGACACAGTCGTGACCCAATGCCCAGCTGCGGGCGAACTCGACGTCCTCGAAGTCGTCTTCGGGAACTTGGGCGCGCAGCCATGGCGCGGCCGCATTGCGCGCCTGGTAGATCGTGGGCTGGGCCTGCCCGGCCACGGGGTCCTGCTCGACGGGGGTTACTCGTGCCATCACGGACGCCCAAAAAGAAGCCCCGCACGCATTGCTGCGCCGGGGCTGGTGCCTGATTGCTCAGGCAACGGTGGAAGGGAGAATGCTGCGCGCATGAAAAAGGCCAGCGGGACGAGCGTCGCGCTGGCGTCAATCTGCTTGGTGCCCGGTGGCAGGCCCCGCCCTATCTGGACGGTGGCGTGCAGCGCGAACATGAATTGGCCGCCCTGCTCCTTGGCGGGCATGACGCCGGCGAGTCGCCTGGTGCGTTATGCCCGCCCAACGGCGAGACGATCCGACGTCGTCCTCTTGAAAGTGCCCGGGTTGAAGGCCCTTTTCGCAGGCTCTATGACGTTTTCGGTGAAACTTGACGACCGCCACGGTATCGCCTAATTGAAATCGACCGCTGCGCGGCGGCCTGCAAGGGATTGACGGGTAAATGAGCGAGTTTGGACATGCGCAGATAGGC
>NZ_WHJH01000299.1 GCF_011682145.1 Massilia mucilaginosa | reverse complement strand
ATGCGGTTCGCACGTACCCACAGGATTTTTGGCGGCATCAGTGCGCGCAGTGGTGGAAAATGGAGGATGTTCATTGGCTTCTACTTGATCACGTTGATGAAAGACGTCAGGAAAAACACCCCGACAATCACGGCGGCGACGTCGTCCGCGTGCTCGCGCATGCCCCAGCGCCGCAGCGCCTGGACGATGTATGGATAGACGTGCTGGAACAGCGTCAATGGCATGCGCACCAGCGGCCAGCTCATGACCATCAACAGCAGGACATTCGGCCCCACGTAAATGAGAAAGCCGGGAAGGTCGAGCCGGGGCCGCG
>NZ_WHJH01000298.1 GCF_011682145.1 Massilia mucilaginosa | reverse complement strand
CGCGCCGACTTCCAACGGAGATCCCGCCCGCCCACCAAGCGTAAGAACGCGGCGTTGGCGAACTCGAAAACGTGGTCTGGCCCATCAAGGATGCACATGAAGCCTGGGGCCTGCTCGAACATCATCCGCAGCCGCTGTAGCTGGGCCGTTTTAAACTCGTCGGTGTCCCGTCGTGCCCTTGCCGCGTCTTCGGCCAAGCGCAGGTACTGGATGGCTTTAGCGGCGGAGGCGGCGCGCGCCTCGGTGACGTCCTCGCAAACTGCCATAACGCCGGCAACGCCCGCCTCGTCGAGCAAGGCCGTGCAGGCGTATGA
>NZ_WHJH01000297.1 GCF_011682145.1 Massilia mucilaginosa | reverse complement strand
CGCCCGATCCGGTCGCCGCCAGTGAACTGATACGCGACCTGCAACAACTGTGCGTCTGAAACGGCACCGGCAGAAATCCATTTTCCAGGACATTCATGATGCGGCGATTTGAATTAGACGATGGCGTTTCCAGTAAATTCTGGGAAGTCGGGCAAGCCGGTTGCGAACTGCATATCCGCTTCGGCAGGATCGGCACCGCAGGACAAAGCAAACCGAAAACCTTCGCGGACGAGGCCACGGCGGCCGCCGCGCTGGGCAAACTGGTGCGCGAAAAGACCGCCAAGGGCTATGTGGAGGCAGGCGCCGGGGCCGGCC
>NZ_WHJH01000296.1 GCF_011682145.1 Massilia mucilaginosa | reverse complement strand
CGCGCTGCGCACCGCTCCCAACGCCCAGTTCGCCCTGGCGCGCCAGGTTGGCAAGGCGCTGGGCATCGAGGTCAATTTCGTAAGCAAGAACGCAGAGTTCGAGGGCGTGGCCTATAACGGCGTGGCCTACCTGACCGAAGGTATGCGCAACGCCGAGCTGGCAATTGCCGGCCACGAAACGCTGCATGCACTTGAACAGTCGAATCCGGAGCTGGGCGCCAAGCTGCGCACGCAGATTCGCGCCTACTTGAAAGAAGGGGTGGTGGAAGACCGCCAGGCGCGCGAATTCGCGGCAAACGGCTTCCAGGATGTCACC
>NZ_WHJH01000295.1 GCF_011682145.1 Massilia mucilaginosa | reverse complement strand
AGCAATTGCATGAGCATAGCCGCAGTCTGGGCCACGTTCCGCTGATCGACCACAACGCGCGCGGCGGGCCAAAGGAAGAGTTTGAACCTGCCGACGCCGTGCGTTACAAGGAGCGCACCGTGGCCGAGCGCAGCAATGCAAGGCTCAAGGATGAATTCGGCGGACGCAACATCCGGGTGCGCGGTCCGGACAAGGTGATGTCGCATTTGATGTTTGGCTTGCTGGTATTGACTGCCGATCAGTTGATGCGATTGTTCGAATAGCCGAGCAGCGCACGCCAGAGAATCGGGAGTTGGGACAGGTTCTGCGGCACAAACG
>NZ_WHJH01000294.1 GCF_011682145.1 Massilia mucilaginosa | reverse complement strand
CGGGCGAAATGAGCTTGTCGATCTCGACCCGCCGCACCAGGCCTTGGGCGTCGGTCGCAACCTTGCCGAGATAGGGGGCGTCGGGATTGCCGATGCCGGGATCGAGAAAGTCGTCCGGGTTGCGGCGCATGGTGTTGTTGACCTTTTCGGCAATCAGGCCGAGCAGCCGCAGGGCGCCGTCACGGTCCGGCCAGCGGACCAGCACGATACGGGTATTCATGCGCCGCGCCGCCGGACGGCCCAGCGTCATGCTGCTCAGGTCAAGCACCGGCACCGGTACGCCGCGATAGCTGATCGCACCGGCCACCCCGGCGGGAGC
>NZ_WHJH01000293.1 GCF_011682145.1 Massilia mucilaginosa | reverse complement strand
ACATGCTGGTGCGCGGCCTGGAAATGACGGTCGGTCTCGATCTTTTGCGCGACAACACCCTGCAGCGCCTGGCCACGACCAACCGCACCTGGGTGCCGCAGTTGCAGTTCGCGTCGAACGCGCCGTTTGCGCAGCTCGAATACGAATTCGGCCCGGTCACGCTGCGCGGCGGCGTGCGCCACGAACAAGCCAGGCTGACGATCGACACCTACACCACGCTGGCGGCCTACGGCAACCGGCAGGTACAGGGCGGCGAGACCGAGTTTTCGAAGTCGGTCAAGAACATCGGCGCGGTGTGGCGCTTTGCGCCGCGCTGGTCG
>NZ_WHJH01000292.1 GCF_011682145.1 Massilia mucilaginosa | reverse complement strand
CCAGTTGACGCGATTTACAACTACTTACAATCAGCCGGGAAAGTCGCTCAGTTAGCTGGCGAACAGTCGTTCTGTCCGCTTGGCCCCAAAATCGGTAAAAAACCACACTCACGAGGTTGCCGCCATGCCGGATGCATTAACGGTGTATCAGTCCAAACGCGATTTTTCGATTACGTCCGAACCGGCCGAGGGAGGTGAGGCGACTCCCGGTGCACTCACCTTCGTCATCCAGAAGCACTGGGCCAGCCGCCTGCATTACGACTTTCGGCTGGAACTGGACGGCACCATGAAAAGCTGGGCCGTGCCCAAGGGGCCCAGTTA
>NZ_WHJH01000291.1 GCF_011682145.1 Massilia mucilaginosa | reverse complement strand
GCCGCCGAAGCGGTCAACGCCGCCGGGACCAGGCTGATCGGCGCCGGCGCCCTCACGGAAGGCGCGCAGACCGCCGGCAACATCGCCGACCGGGCGCAGGCCGAGGGACGGGAATATCGCGACTACGCTTTGCCGGCAGTGGGCGCCGGTCTTGGTACCGCGCTGATCGGGCTCGGCGCGGGCAAGCTGATGGGCGACGCGGCCACGCAGATTGCGACCGGATCGGCCGGCGCCCAGGTGCGCGGCTCCCTCGCCGGCCGGGTCGGGAAAGGCATGCTGAGCGAGGGCGTGCTGGAGGAAATGCCGCAGTCGGCGCAAGAGCA
>NZ_WHJH01000290.1 GCF_011682145.1 Massilia mucilaginosa | reverse complement strand
CGAATACGCCAGCAGCACGAAGGCCTGGCCGTAGGCGTGCTGGGTGCCGTCTTCCACCTTGCCGCCATCAAGCATCCACGCATAGCCGCTGCCATCGGGGGCGCGGTGCGCCTCGCGCAGGAAGCGCAGCGCGTGCTTCAGGGCATCGAGGTAGGCCGGATCCTGGAACTGGCGGTACGCCATCGCGTAGGTGAACACGAAGCGCGTGCTGCTGACCAGGTGCCGGTGCTGCCGGTCATAGACCGCGCCGTCGTCCTTGAAATAGTGGAACAGGCCGCCGGCGGGATCGATCGCCCGTGGGTGGTAGAAGCGCATCGTGTGGC
>NZ_WHJH01000028.1 GCF_011682145.1 Massilia mucilaginosa | reverse complement strand
TTGCCAGCGGCGAAAACCGTGGATGACGTCGCGGCGCTGCTGCCGTGGAATATGAAGGATTTGCATACCCCCGATTTAACCAGCGGCGTGACTTCCTGAACAGTCTGGGGTTGATGGATCGCTTACGGTCGAGTGTAAGCGTCCAGTCGGCCCACCTTCCATCGCTGCTTAGAGCTGTGTAGAGTTTGGAAACGGTAGCAGCGAATCGATCCTGCTATTTGGACAGGTCGGAAGTTTTTCGAGAGTCTCGGCCAGCCAGCGTGCCGGGTCGAGGCCATTGAGTTTTGCGGTGGCGAACAGGCTTTGGATGGCAGCGGCGCGGCGGCCCGCCCGCTCCGAGCCGGCAAACAGCCAATTTTTCTTGCCGATAGCGATGGGGCGTATCGCGTTCTCGACCGGGTTGTTATCGATGGGCAGACTGCCCGAACTGGCATAGCGCTGCAGCGCTGGCCAGCGTTTGAGAGCATGCTCAATGGCCTTGGCGGTACCGCTGCCCACGGCGACGCTGAGCTGCGTGGTCAGCAACCAGGCGTGCATGGCGGCCAAGGCCGGGATGGCATGTTGTTCGCGTAATGCGAGGCGCTGCGCCAGCGTCATGCCCGATGCTTGCTGTTCGATGGCGTACAGCTGGGCGATGCGGCGCAGCGCTTCCTCAGCCACCGGGCTGCCGCTGGCGGCATGCACGTCGAAGAACTTGCGGCGGATGTGGGCCAGGCATGCGAGCTCGGTTGGGCCTGTCGTGAAGAGCGCCTTGTAACCGGCGTAATCGTCAACCATCAGGTGGCCGCGCCAGTCCTGCAGAAAGGCGCGCGCGTGCGCACCAGCACGACTGGTCTGGTAGTCGAACACGACCACTGACGGCCCGTCATCGAGCGCATTGGAACGGTACGCCCACAGGTAGGCGTGCTTGGTCTTGCCGCTGCCGGGATCAAGCTGGCGCACTGGTGTTTCGTCGGCATGCAGGCAACTTCGTTCCCTGAGTAGTTCTGCTAGCCGGTCGGCCAGCGGCTGCAGGGCCACGCCGATGCGCCCGATCCATTCTCCTAACGTGGAGCGTGCCAGTGGCACGCCCTGGCGCGCGGCGATCTGTTCGATCCGGTACAGCGGCAGGTGGTCGAGATACTTGCAGACCGCGATCCACGCCAGCAGGCCAACGGCTGCCAGCCCGCCATCGATGACGGCCGGCGGAATCGGCGCTGCCGTCACTGTCTCGCAAGGGCGGCAGGCATACTGCGGGCGGATGTGACGATGCACGAAGAAGCGTGCCGGCTCCACATCCAGCTGTTCGCTGACGTCCTCGCCAATCTTGATCAGGTTGGCGCCGCATTGACCGCACTGGCACGACTCCGGCTCATGCCGGTGTTCGATGCGTGGCAGTTCCGGTGGCAGCGGTTGGCGCCCGGCGCGCTTGCGCTGCCGCTTGGCCGGTTCCTGCCGCTCGAGTTCTTCTTCGATGGCGGCCAAGTCCATGTCGACCGTTTCGTCGAACAGCAGGCGCTGCTCACCGGCCAAGGCCTCGCTGGCTTTGCCGAAACGGATCCGGCGGTAATACGCCAGTTCGTGCGTCAGCGCCGTGATCTTGAACTTCTTCTCGGCCAGCTCGGCATCCAATTTTGCAAGGGTCACACTGCTCTGCTCCAGATCGGCCTGCTGCCGTTCGAACAAGGCGCGCACTTGCACCAGCAGCGCTGGGTCGATGTCGGTGGCGGCGAGTGCGTCGAGCGGGTTCATGCTGAGCAGTTTACAGGGCCTGCTTCATGTTTACAAGCGCAACAGTTTACCTACTCATAGCCGCCACTGTGCGGGCGCTGGCGCGCACAGGCGCTGCCAATCGACTCCCGTCACCAACCATTGCCATTGCTCAGCGCTCATCTGCCAGCACGCATCGTCAACCTGGGGCCAGACGAACTGGCCACGGTGCAGCCGACGCAGGCACATCCAAACACCAGTACCGTCCCAGCACACCACCTTTAGGCGCGTACGGCGGCGATTGGCGAACACGTAAGCTGTGCCGTCACAGGGCGAACGCCCCAGCGCCTGCTGTACGTGCAACGACAGAGCGTCGATGCCAGTGCGCATGTCCACCGCCGCGGTCGCTAGCCAGATCGTATCGGCCGAGAGCTTCATCAGAGAGCCCGCATCAATTCGGCCAGCCAGCTGGCCGGCACATCGCTCGGTAGGTTCAACGTCCAGCCGCGTTCGCTGCGCAGGCTCATCGCGGCCACCGCTGGGACTATCGATGGCGCTACCCGAACCGGCAACAGCGCAGGCGCGGCCTGCGACTTCGTCATCCGGCGCACCCAATAGCTAACCTGCCGCGTTGAGAAACCGTGTTCCATAGCATACGCCCGCTGCGACATGCCGCTGGCCTGCAACTGTGCGATGCGCTCTTGCCACAACTGCTCGCGTGCCTTGTTTACCATCCGCTTCCTCCTAAGAAAATCAAGGAGAACAGTGTGGCGTTGCCGATCAGGAAATCATAGGTGGGTAGGCCGGACGCTTACGGTCGAGTCGCAACAAATGCTCATTGCATCGTGATGCCAGAAGGCAAAAGGGCCGAAGATGTCTGATGGCCTGATGTTTATCTTTTCACGCCAAATTCGTCTGTGAGGTGAATTTTGAAGCAAAAATCAAACATTCACGTTTTTTGTGTTTGCTTTTTGTTGTAAAATTCAACCATGAAGTCAAATTCGCGACATTCCTTACTCAAATTGGTCCTTCAAGGATTGCCTCACGGGCAGCCGTTTGGATTGGCCGAACTGGCGGAATATGAGATATCTCCCGCCTTGGCCGCCAAGTATGCGAAGAGCGGCTGGCTGGAGCGCTTGGAGCAGGGAACCTACGCATATCCCAACGACACCTTGCAGCTCGACAACTGCCTGCTGTACTTGCAGAAGCGCAGCCCTGGCCTGCACGTAGGTGGAAAGACTGCCCTTTCATGGCAAGGAATACGTCATAACATCAGTTCTCGTTCAAGAATCCAGTTATGGGGCGCGCAACGTTTTCAGCTGCCAGATTGGTTCACGGTGCGCTTCCCGGCGCGCTATCATCAACGCGCACTGTTTGATGTAGATACGCTAACGTCCCTTCTCGATGACGAGGGGTATGCAAGCGTTGCGGACCATGCTGCCGGCCTGTGCGTATCGAGTCGCGAGCGTGCGTTGCTGGAAGTCTTGAACGAAGTCGGTGTCACGCAGGATTTGGAGGAAGCGACGCACCTGTTCGAGTCCTTTACCAGTATGCGTCTGGACGCGATGGGCGCTCTGTTGACGGCATGCACCCGCATCAAGACTGTCCGATTGTTTCTGCAGCTTGCGCAGCAAACAAACGCCATTGATGTCGTTGCCCTGCGTGAACGCTTTAGCCTCAAACTCGGAAGCAAAACACGCTGGACGCGCCGCCTGCGGGACGGCACCCTTCTCACCATAAAATAATCATGCTCGACGCCATCTATATCAACACCGTCCGCTTGTTGTTGGACGTAATTCCGGATGTATTCGTTGAGGGTCAATTTGCTATCAAAGGCGGCACCGCCATCAACTTGTTTGTCCAAGAGGCGCCGCGCTTGTCCGTCGATATCGACCTTGTCTACCTCAACGGCACTGAGCCCAGGGACGTCGCGTTAGCGGCGATAGCGAAAGCACTTCAAGACATCGCGAGCAGGCTGGAAGCCCGAGGACTGAAGGCCAGGCCGGTTCGAGTCGGAAACGAGCCGGAGTCGAAATTGTTGGTCATGGAAGGCCGAGACGGCCTTACCCTGAAAATCGAGGTCAACACCGTTTTCAGAGGCACGGTTCTGCCCGTTACAGCACGCCAGTCCGTCTCGGCAGCGGTAGTCAAGCAGTTTGGAATCCACGTCTACGCCCCGATTTTCGACCACGATGAACTCTATGCGAGCAAGCTCGTCGCTGCTTTGGACCGACAGCACCCTCGAGACTTGTTCGACGTCTGGCTGCTCTACCAGAACGGTGGCCTGACATCGGCCATGGTCGATTGCTTCGTCGTCTACCTTGCGGGCCACAATCGCCCAACCCACGAAGTCTTGGGTGGCAACGACCTCGACCTCCGTCAAATCTACGAAGACCAGTTCATCGGCATGACTGAGGCAGAACCGCCGTCACTTGAGGTACTGCTGGAAACGCGAAGCCGGCTGCGCAGCGACATGATGGAAAAATTGACGAGCCGCCATCGTGAGTTCCTGGTCAGCCTGGCCGATGCCAATCCAGACTGGACACTCTTGTCGAATCCGGATGTCCAGACGCTTCCGGCCCTGCGATGGAAGTTGGAGAATTTGACCCGTTTTAAGAAGAAACAGGCAACGAAGAGCGCAGCCCAAGTCGCCGCATTGAAGGCACTTCTGTATGCCGAGACAGACTTCGGCTAGACGATGGGGAGAAGTTTTGGTGTTGGCAGCGTTTATCCATGAGGAACACGATGGCAATCAGTACCAAAGGAATGCGCCGCATCACTGTCAATGAGCGCGTCTATCTGTGGCGCGTCTTTGAAATTTACGATCAGGGTTGGTTCGATGGCGTCCAGGTGACGGTCGCGGCGATGGACCAGACGCTATTCTTGCGCTATGGACTGCATCAGCCCGATGACAGTCGAACCGCCGTGGTCGCGCGCGGTCGTGGCGCGCCGACGATTCGCACCGCCTGCCCGACGTTCCAGGGCGAGGCCCTGGTCTTGACCCCGCAGGCCGTTCGGGACCTCATCGAGTGGGGGCTCACGGTCGCGCTGTGAGGAATTTATCCTTTCAATTCAATGAATTGCGTGCGAGGCCGGCTGCTTCGCCGGGGCTTGCGGCGGCCTGCGCAAAAGCTGAACATTCGTCCGCGCCCACTGTCGATCTGATACACTCATGAGTTGCATTCAGGGGGGGCCTTGCGCACGATTGTGCGATGCGACCTGCCCACCGAGCCGTCGTGTAAACCCGGCAAGGCGATGCGCGAACGTTTTTTAAGTGAATTGATGTCTAATTTAAGCGAAGCTGTAGCAACTTTGCCTCCCCTGGCAACCGAATATATCGGTAACAAGCGTGCCTTGATCGATTTTGTGGCACGGGCCGTGGTGGACCAGAGTGGAAGTGGGCCGAAACACATCTTGGACCTTTTTTCCGGGACCGGCGTGGTGTCCGCCGCGTTCAAGAACCTGGGGTTCACTGTGACCGCGAACGATCACCTTGCCACCTGCTTCAATCTGACGTCGGCGGTGCTGCTCAACCATGCGGCCCCCGGCTTCGAACGTCTTTCGGCGTCATTGTCGTTCAACGCGGCAGGCCTCGGGGCGTATCAGCTTGTCCTGGATTTCCTGAATGACCTGAGCGCGGCGCCAGGCGGCTTCGTTCATAAAAATTTTTCGCCGGCGTCAGCGGTCGAGATTGCGACCGAGCGGCGCTACTTTACAGAGTTCAATGCCCAGAAAATCGATGCGATTCGCGACCAGATCGCGGCCTGGCGCCCGCTGCTCACCGACGCCGAGCACGCGCTCCTGATCAGCGATCTGATCCGGGCCGTCAGTTCTGTCAGCAACGTCGCCGGCACCTTCGGTTGCTATCTGAAACAGTGGAAAGCGCGGGCGCTGGCGCCCATGCTGCTCAGGCCAAGTGGTTTTATCGACGGTCATCGCGGCGATCATGCCGTGCTGTCGATGGAGGCGCAGGACGCCGTCGCGCAAGTGAAGGCACGCATCATTTACGCCGACCCGCCGTACACCAAGCGGCAGTACGCCGCTTACTATCATGTGCTGGAAACGATCGTCCGCAACGACAAACCGGCCCTGATCGGCTCCACCGGGCTGCGCAATTGGGAAACGCATGCATCGGACTTCTGCTACAAGCGCCGTGCTATCGGTGCGCTCAACGCGATGCTGGGCGTAATGGAATGCGAGCATTTCTTCTTGAGCTATAACGAAGATGGCCAGATGGAGCATGAACGGATTCTTGACGTATTAGGGGGGTATGGCCGCGTGAGCTTCCGCGAGATGTCCCTGCGCAGATACAAGAGCAGTGCTCTCCCCCACAAGGGGCCGAATGTCGCCGAGCGAATTTACCACCTTGCCGTGAGCTAGGAAAATCCATGCTGAAGCCTGTCAGCGCCATTTTATGGCGAAAATGCAATAAGGCGACCTTTGATACGCTGAACGATTTATCGGACGGCCAGTACGATATCCGGCTGGCCAGGCGCGATTTCCAGAATTTCTTTGTTGATGTTGAACAGACCAACCTGACGGGCCTTGGCGGCTATACCTTGAACGTGCCGCTCGAGCCTTACACAGGCGCCTCGCCGGTCGCGCAAACTGTGCTGAAAGTGCGCTTCATGGGCGAGAAGTCGGGCCGCAAGGACTGGAATATCCCTTCCCAGCGCAAGGACACGGCCTACCCCTTGTGGCGACCCGGACGCGGTGTCGGTGGCGTCTTTAACGAGCATGCAAACGAATTCATGTTGTTGATTCGGGATAAGAGTGGAAAATTCCACGCCCGCTGGATACATCATGCCGATTTTAACGCGCTGCCTGAAGAGATCAGAAATTTTCTCAATGCGGACGAAGTGGGATGGAGGACTATAAATGAGTGTGACAGTCTCTGAAATTATCAATGCGCTGCGCCGCCATAAAAATGTCCTGTTGTACGGCCCTCCGGGTACCGGCAAATCGCATTTGATGAACGAAGTCGCCCGGCTTTTCAGCGTCGATGACGACGGGGCCGAGGTCGATCACGGCATTTTCGTCGATACCGGCTCCGAAGCGGTTCCGCTGGTGGTGGGCAGCGCCGCGCGGGTGCCCAGCCGCTGGGTCACTTTCCATCAAGGCTATTCGTACGAAGATTTTGTCCTTGGCCTCAGGCCCCACGCGGCCCCGGGCGGCGGGTTCTCGCTCGTGCCGCGCCCGGGCGTCTTGCTGGAGCTGGCCGCCGAGGCGCAACAAGGTGCCGGCCTGCTGCTCATCGATGAGATTAATCGGGGCAATACGTCGCGGATTTTCGGCGAGTTCATCACGCTGATGGAGCCGAGCAAGCGGCTCGACGCCGCCGGTAACGAGACGCTTGAAACCATCACCTTGACGCTGCCGTACCTGGCGCCGGGCGAGAGTATCAACGTCATCACCGCCGGCGGCGCGGAGCGCGAACTGCATCGCCATTTCGCGATGCCGGCCGGCCTGTACACCCTGGCGAGCATGAATTCGGTCGACAAGTCGATCGCGCCCATCGATACGGCCATGCGGCGCAGGTTTCACACCATCAATCTGTTCCCCTCGACGCATGACCTGCGCTCCGCGGTTGGTTTGCCGCCCAGCGACAGCGCGGCGCTCGACCCCATTGGCGGCATCGACACCAACGATGGCGTGGCGCGTCTGGCAGTGCGTGTCATGGAAAAACTCAATCGCGGCATCGGGCTGCATCTGGGCCAGGATTTCATGCTGGGCCATTGGTATCTGCAAGCGGTGCGCGCGAACGCGCACGCGGCCATCCCGGACGCCTTGGTGGAAACCTGGCTGTTTCGCATTCTTCCGCAACTGATCGAACTGTTTCACGGACGCACAGAGGTGTTGATCGCGCTGCTCGGTCTCGACCTTAGCGATGCCGGTTCCGGTTTGCAGGTCCATGAACCGGACTCGGACGAGTCGGAAGCCGGCGCCATGGCCTATCTTGCCTCCGCTGAACCGGCGCCGCAGAGTGCCGCCGTGCTCGCATTCCTGCAACGCTTCGCCGGGGCGCCGCAAGCGCAAAGTACGGCGCCATGATGAGCGCCGGCCGTGATGCATAACGAGCGCCTGCTGATCGAGAACGGCGACTGGCAGCCCTGGGACGCGGGCTTTTCCGCCGGGCGCGGGGATCCCGACCGATTGCGGCAATCGTTGGAGGGCTTGGGAAAGAAGTTTCGCAAGCAGCTCGGTTTGCGTGCCGATCCGTTCGCATTTCGCAGCGGTATGGGCGGTGCGGTCGAAGTGCGCACCTCCGGTATCGCAGGGACCGTGAGCGTGGGCGACCTGGTGCTCGATATCGCCCCCAAATTCGTACCGCGGGGCGACGGCCTGGGCGACTGGAGCGCCAGTATGCTGTTGCTGATGCAGCATGCGCGCAAACGCGACCTGGCACTTAATCGGGCCCGGCATCTGGCCGTCGAGCGGCACAGCTTTGTCGATTTGCTGGCGATGGCTTTTTCGGATGCAACAGAGGCCGGCCTGGCTGACCAGGCGATTCACACGTATAAAACCAGCCCGCAGTGCTTGCCGGTCCTGCGCGGGCGCATGAACTTGCCCCGCCAGATCAGATCGGTCTTCGCCCGGCCACACCTGCTCGAGTGCGACGTCGACGAACTCGATGCCGACAACGGCTATAACGGACTGCTGAAGTGGGCGGCGCTGGCCTTCGCCGCAGCCGTTCGCGCGCCCACTCTGCGCCGCAGGCTGTCCGACCTGGCGCTGCGCCTCCCCGGCAAGCCCAGCCGCAGGATCGCACTGCAGGGCGGCCGCTTGCAGCCGCCGCCGCAGTTCCGGGTCTGGACCGAAGCGCTCGAGATCGCCGCCCTGCTGTCATCGGGTTTGTCGCACGCCACTGGCCGTGGAGTGGCGCAGGGATATTCATTCGTTTTCAATATGGAGCGCCTGTTCGAGCATTTTATCGAGCTGAGCCTTGCGCGTGCCGTTGCGATATTGAACAAGCAAGGTTTCAGTGCGCGCACACAGGTATCGATCGCGTACGCCGAACCGGATCCGGGCAGCAGCATCCGGTTCTTTTCCCGTCCCGACAATCTGGTCTTGCGGCATGGCGTGCCGGCGGTCGTCGTGGACGCAAAGTACAAGCGTTTATCCGACGCCGAAGGCATGCGCAACCGCAAACCGGTCAACGCGGATGTCTACGAGCTGGTGGCGGCAATGACCGCTCATAACTGCCGCTGCGGCTTGCTGGTGTATCCCCGCGTGCTTGGCGACGCCGTCCTGAATGACCACGAGCTTCACACGTGGACAGTCAGTTCCTTTGGTACGACGCTTCGCGTGGGGGCGCTGGCGCTCGATTTGAGCGCTTTGCGCGTGCACGCGGATTTACAACACATCGATACGACCCTGACTGCCGCGCTGGAGTCGCTGTTGGCAGCCTGATTTAGAATGCATCGTTAAATGATTTCTCTACAAGAAGCACTTGGTAATCTGGTCGTGTACTACGCCGAGCAGGAGATGAGCGTGCGCGCCATCGCGCCGCACGATTTGCATGAACTGGCAATCGCCCGGGCCATGGACACCGCCTTGTCCGGCGTATTCCGCCGACTCGGTCTTGGGTCGGACGGGCCCGTGCTGCCGCCGTCAGTGCAGGCATCGCGCCAATTCGACGACGCGCTCGATCGTTTCATCGGCGGGGCGGACCAGATTGCCGCGCATTTGGGAACGGCGTTCGAAACCATCCGGGGAACGCGCCTCGTCATTGACAGCAGTGGCCATGTGACGGTCGAGACCTCACCGGAACGCAGGGGCAAGGGCATTTACTTTACCCCTGTTGCGCTGGCCGAAGCGATTGTCGGCAAGGCGCTCGCCAAGGCGCTCGCACCTGTTCGCAACGCCCAGGACCTTGCCTCGATTTCCATCATCGATCCCGCGGCAGGGTGCGGCGCGTTTTTGCTGGCGGCTGTCCGCATTGGCGCCGACATCTTGCATGGTCGTGAAGGCTTCAGCCACATGACGCCTGCCGGGATTCGCGCAGCGATTGCGTCGCACTGTATTTTCGGCGTCGATATCGACCCGCTGGCCATTGCGACCACGCGCGCCTTGCTGCGCGCCCAGGTCGGACTGTCCGGATGGGAAGGCACGGAGCTCGATCGCCACCTGCGGGTGGCCGATTCCGTCAGCGCGCCAATGGCGGATTTTCATGCGTGGTTCCCTCAGGTGTTCCCGGCTGGATTCACGACGGTCATTACCAATCCGCCCTGGAGCAAACTGCGCCCGCTGCGTCACGAGTTCTTTGAACATATGGACGCGCGCGTTCGGCTTTACCAGGGGACTGAGCTCGGCCGCTATCTGGCATCGCAGCTGACCGAACTTGTCAGCGGCGCGTGGACCGAGCACGCCGAGAGAACGCTGGAGCTGTCGCGCACCTTGCGTGAGTCGACCGAGTATTCGCTCAACCGCGAGGGGGCGGGCGACGCCGACCTCTACAAGTATTTTACGGAACGCTCGCTGGCCTTGCTGTCTCCCGCAGGCAGCGCCGCGCTGCTGTTGCCATCGGGCGTACTGCGCGCGCAAGGGTCGGCCGGTTTGCGGGAACTGCTGCGTTCCAGGGGGACGGTGACGGAGCTCATCGAGTACATCAACAAGAGAAAATTGTTTGATATTCACTCGATGTACCGGTTTTGCACCGTTTTGTTCGACAACGGCGACGCCGGCGGCGTTGAGGCGGCAAGTTTCGGCCGCGAAGATGTCGACGCGACGGCCACAGAAACGGTTGCACTCAGCCTGGATTTCCTGCGCCTGGCCGGCGGCCCGGATTTACTCATTCCCGAGGTCCGCACCACTCACGAACGGGATGTTCTTCACCGGATTTATCAACAGTATCCGGCCGTGAGCGACCCGGCAAGCGGGTGGGATTTTTGCTTCAAACGCGAAGTGGACATGACCAACGACGCCCACGCTTTCGTCCCTGTGGATGTGGCGCGCAAGAAGGGTTATCTGGTGCAGGAGGATGGACGCTGGTTGTCGGGTGAATCCACTGTCGCGTTGCTGCCGGTATACGAAGGCCGCATGGTGCACCAGTTCGACAACGCGGCGAAGGTGTATCTGGCCGGCCAGGGCAGATCGGCGGCCTGGGAAGTGCCCGCGATCGCCGCGCGCCAGGTCAGGCCGCACTACCTCATCGATGAAAACTACCTGGCCGGCCGCGGGTGGGCGCCGAGCGTGCGGGTCGGGTATTGCGAGATCAGCGGACACGCAAACGAGCGAACGCTACTGGCGGCACTACTCCCGGCAAACTGTGTCTGTGGAAACAAAGTGCCCGTGCTAAAGCTCAATTCTGGTGGCATCGACGATCAGCTCCTGTGGCTCGCACTGGCCAATTCGCTGGTGGTGGACTGGATCATGCGCCGTTTTGTGTCGACCACGGTCAACCATTTTTACTGGCAGAATATTCCCTTGCCAACACGCGGTGCCCACCCCGCACAGGAAGCCCTGCTGGTCGAGGCTGCGCGCCTGCTTTCGTGCCCGCCTGGCGGCACGGAGGACGCCGCCTTGTGGCTGGGCCGCCGCGCGCTGCTGCGTGCAACGATCGATGTTGTCGTCATGCAGCTCTACGGCCTCACGGAGTCCGACGCGGCTGTCGTTCTGCACGATTTTCCCAAGTTGAACATCGCGCACACAAGGGGCGGCAAGGATGGGATGCCGCTGGCCCAGCTGCTCTCGAACGGGGTACGGGCGCTGGAACAGGGGACCCTGGCCCTGACCGATCTGGAAGCCGCGTTTGCCTGCGATGCGCGCCTTGCGGCCGCCGCCTACACGCCGCGCGACCAGGCCAAGCATCTCCAGGAAAGCGCCAGGTAAGGCGTGCCCGATGAGCCTCCGAGGCTCTTTGTTGCTCAGTGCCGCCGCCTGGTTCAAGCTGTCTTCCATTATTTCTGATATGCATCGGGCAACATGTGCTTGCCGGTGCCGGCACTTAAGGAGAGTAAGGTATGGCAATCAAAGCGGTCGCGTTCGATGCTTTCGGCACGCTGGTGGAGATCGGTGACAAACGCCGGCCGTTTGAAGCCATTTTGCGGCTGGCCAGGTCGGCACCTGCCAGATCGCCGATGGTCGGCGCAGTCGGCCTGGCCGAACTTGCCCGCGCTTGCGATGTCGCGCCGGATCCCCGCCATGCCAGCGACCTGGCGGCCGAGCTGGCGTCGATCGCGCCTTACCCCGAAGCGCGCCCGGTGCTCATCGCGCTGCGCAAGCGCGGCCTTCGTATAGCCGTGGCATCCAATCTGGCGCTGCCTTACGCCCAGCCGCTCCGCGATCAGCTGGGCGATCTTGTCGACACCGCATGCCTGTCGTTCGAGGTCGGCCACGTCAAGCCCGACCCCGCTTTCTATCGCGCGCTGTGCCGCCAGCTGAACCTGGCACCCGCCGAGGTGTTGATGGTGGGCGACACCTGGCGTTGCGACTATCTTGGCGCCAGCGCCGCCGGCCTGCAAGCCTTGCATCTGGACCGGCGCGGCAATGCCACCCCGGAGCAGGCGGCGGTGTCGATCCGCGACCTGACAGGCGTGCTCGGCTGAGGCGGCGGTGCTTGCGCCTCTCATGACGCTCGCTACGCTTGCGCAGCGTGTGTGCGCATCGCTCAGGTCAGTGCATTCTCTGGCGGCCTGGGCAGCAACGCCGGCAGCCTACGGCCTTGCAGCCGGTCCCACATCCAGGGCGGTGAGCGGCTTGTTGCGGTACTCGGCAACGCCGCTTGAATAATCGTCGGCGCCGACCACGGCACTGGCGCGGACCTGGCCATCGATATCGAGCTTGATGCCGGGATACGCGGCACTGGCATAGCCATAGGCATGGCTGCCGCTGCCAGGCGCCTGCAACGCGTAACCGTTTTTGCTGACCGCAACCATTGATGCGCTGATTTCATTGACTTCCGCCGCCGTCCAGGCCTGGTTCGGGCGAGGGCGGCTTGAGCTTCCCAAGCTGGCATCAGCGGTAGGGTAAGCGATGTTTTTTGCCGCGACCGTATTCGCTCCGCGATCATTGAACAAGGCTCCAAGCTTGCCCTCGATGAGATTATTGGCGATCACATTGCCTTGCGCGGCAATGACATATTTTGCATCGACTGGCTCGACGCTGATGCCTTCCGCGTTATTGGTCAAGGTATTGAACAGCACCTGGACTCTGGTCGCCGCCCGGTGCTTGTCGGAGACGGCATCCGGGTCGGCGGCGCTGATGTCGCCGGCATCGAGAACGATCGGCTTGCGCCCCTTGGTGCCGCTCAGGCCGTGGAACACATTGTTATAGATGTCGTGGCTGGCGCCGTAGGCGCGCACGCCACCGGTCTGGTAGTTGGGATCTTCAGGCACCTGGCCGGCACCCGCCCCCAAAAAGTAATTGCTGTAGACCTTGGTGCCCATGCCCTGACGCAAACTGAGGCTGCCGTAGGAGTTCTTGAAGGTGTTGTAACGGATCTGGTTTTTCGACGTTTTGACCGAAATGATTTCGTCTTCGCCGTCGCAATCTTCGAACAGATTTGATTCAATGATCGTTCCCGCTGCAATCTGCTGCGTACTTGCGGTACCGAGTGCGATCGCTTCCCGGTCGGAGTCTCCCGCAACCGCGCGGTTCTGGATAAACGGGCGGATGTTCCTGAAATGGTTATGGTGGATACGGGTAGCGAGCGCCGAGGCGGTCTGGATGAAGCTGGCGGGCACTGGCTTGCCGCCCGAATCGGCCCCGGCGACGGGTTTCACGGGACTGTCGGAGGAACGGTCGAAATCCTGGAAGCTGTTGTACGAAATCTCATTGCCATGGCTGGCGCCATCGGTGGAAAATTCCACCGATTTCTGTTTGATCCGCACGCCGGCATGACTGAACACATTGCCGCTGATGTTTACCTTGCTGGAGCCCTTGATCTTGATCAGCGCGGAAGCGCTGGGCGACGCGAATCGAAGATCCCGTACCACGACATTGGTACTGCCATCGATGACCAGTGCCTGGAGCACCAGCGACGGCTGCGTGGTGCGGATGGTGATCGGACCGAGGGTGGCGTCACCCTTGCCCTTGAGCGTCAGCGCACCGGGATAATCGCCTGACTGGCCGCTCAGGAGCAGCGTCTCGCCAGGCTGGACATTGGCAACCGCACTGGCCCATTCCGTGCTGTTTCGTACAGTCCTGTCGGCATGCGCCGCGGTCGATACCGACATCGCGCCAAGCGCAAAACATCCGAGCAATTTCAATGTTGTCATTGTGAGTGATGAGTGAAGTTGTGCCAGCCACATCATAGCCCGACAGCGACCTCTTCAGTACCGTGCGCCGCCTTCACGCCATTCCTGCCGCCATGCTTGGCCTCGTACAAGGCCTGGTCGCGCCGGCGGGCGATCAATAGCGCTTGAGCTTGCTCAAGACTTGGGTACGGGCACGGGTTTCGATGGCTGCCTCGATGCCGCCGGCGCGATACGCCGCGCGCACCTGCTCGCGTTCCGCCTGCTCCTGCTGAAAGTCGAAGGCCGGACGGAATGGCGTGGACGGCAACGGTGCCCGTGCCAGCACCGCGCGCAGGCGATGGATGAGTTGCTGGAACGCCGGGTCCACATCCCATACCCGGCCATCGATTTCCGCCAGGGCCAGGTCGACCAGCCACTGGCACCGGGGAAGCCGGTCGTAATGGACAAGCAGATGTTTGCGGTAGACGGGATCCGGGGCCAGCGCCACCAGGAACGCCGCGTACTGCACCCCGCACCCGCCTCCGCACGGCGGGTTCAGGTCGCTGATCAGCGCTTCACTCATTCCTCCGAGCAGTTTCAGGAGGACGTAATGCGGGTCCAGGGGCGCATACCTGAGCGACGGGTACTGCGCCAGGATGTCCGCCAGCTCTTCCCCATCGCGCACCAGCGGCGTGATGTAGTTGCGTACGCCGTTGATGGGCACCATGCTGCGCGAGGGCATGCAGCGAATCAGCGCCCACACATCATCGCTGTTGAGCTGGGGCGGAACATAGGGTGGCAGGTTCATGGCTTGAAAAGGCAGTCGATCGTGCCGTTTCGGCAACGTGGGAAGCGGGTAGTTTACCCGATTGCCCGGGCCCGAGCGATGGGTAAGAAATACTTGTTCATGGGCGCAGGAATCCTCGTTTGACCCTGCCGCCTGCTCGCTCGGATAATCCAGTTTTCCGATTGGTCGAACCTCAATGATGAACCAGTATTTCCGTAGTGATCGACGGGTCGGCGAATCGGGTGGCGCATGACGGCTCGCAAAGTGCTCGTTACCGGCGCGGCAGGGCGCATCGGCAGATCCTTCGTGCGCGAGCAGCACGGCCGCTTCGACCTGCGCCTGGGTGACCTCGATAGCGCCGCGCTGGCGCACATGGGCGGCGAGGCCGTGCTTCTTGACGTCACCGACCTCGACGCCTGCATGCGCGCCTGCGCGGGTGTGCACACCGTGCTTCACCTCGCGGCGGACCCCTTGCCCGACGCCGATTTCCACGCCTCACTGCTGCCGACGAACATCATCGGAAGCTATAACGTGTTCCTGGCGGCAAAGGCGCAGGGATGCCGGCGTGTTGTGTTTGCCAGCAGCGCCCAGGCCGTTGAAGGATATCCGCTGGACGTGCAGGTGCAGGAAAACATGGCGCCGCGGCCCAAGAATATGTATGGCGTGAGCAAGGCGTTCGGCGAAGCGCTCGCCTCCTTGTTTGCGGACGTTGGCGATCCGCTCGTCACGGTTGCCGTGCGGATCGCCAACGTGGCAGCGTTTCATGCGGGCGAACGGTACAGTGCGCGCGACGTTGCCGCCTTCATCAGCGCGCGCGATGTCGTGCATTTGCTGGCGCGCTGCATCGATGCCGACCTGAGCGGTTTTACGGTGGTGCATGGTGTCTCGGACAACCGCTACAAGCGCCTGGCCATCGAGCGCACGCGCAGTGTGCTCGATTACCGGCCGCGCGATGATGCTTTTGCGCTACTTGAAGGTGAAACGGGCGCGCCGGCGTAGCGCACGGGGGCGCTACGCCGGAACGGTCAAGCCAGCATGCGCGAGTGCTTGGGCAATTTGGCCGACAGATAATCGTGCTGGTCGGCCAGCACATTCCTGCCGCTCAGGATGAAGTGTTCGAAACGGCAAGGCACGTACGGCACGTACAGCAGCGGATGAAAATCGTGCACCATGGTGGCGCCCTTGGCCTGGTTGCACGGCTTGCAGGCGGTGACGCAGTTGGTCCAGCTATCCTTGCCTCCGTGGGTGCGCGCCAGTACGTGGTCGCGCGAGAGGTGCTGGCGCGCGAACACGTTGCCGCAATAAGCGCAGGTATGGCGGTCGCGCGCGAACAGCAAGTGGTTGTCGTCGCCCAGCGGCAGCGCCACGCGCAGTTTCTTGGTCATGCGCTCGCTGCCCATGATCGAAATGATCGGCTTGACCGTCATGGTCGAGAGCACGCCCGCATTCGACACCCCGCCGCGAAACAGAAATTCACGGTCGCCCAGTTCCCACGCCACCTTGCCGACGGCGTAATAATGGATCGCTTCCTGGGCGGAGATCCATCCGAATGGATTTCCTGCGATGTCGAGTGCTAAGATTTGCGGAGTCATATTTTCACTTTTACTGATGCCTGTTTGAATGGAATAGTAGAAAAGGCCGGCGCCGTGGCGCTGGCGGGAAGATGAAAATCCGGACAGGTGCTAAACGTGATAATACGCCTTGCAGGCAAAGCAGCAAGCACGAAAATGAGGCGCAGCGCAGCGCGCATTCGCGCGCGCCGTGCGGGACGCCCGAGCGATATCGCTTGCGCTGCATTGGAGTGGGGTGCCGGATTCGAACCGGCGAACAACGAGTTTGCAGCTCGCGCCCTTGGACCGCTCGGGCAACCCCACATAAAAATGGCATCCCAGGAAGGAGTCGAACCTTCAGCCTTCGGTTTTGGAGACCGCTGCGCTGCCAATTGCGCCACTGAGATAGGGAATGCGTGATCGCGGCGCCAGGCGCGCGATCGGCATCAGGAAAAACTTGGTGCGCTCGGAGGGCGTCGAACCCCCAATGCCTTGCGGCGCCAGATCCTAAGTCTGGTGTGTCTGCCATTTCCACCACGAGCGCGGTGCGGGTCCCGGTTGCCTGCCGGGGTAGTGCGCTTCAAACTGTCGGAGCACCACGGCTTGCGCGTGCCGGGCTGATATCCGGAACCCGCGCACGGCCTTCGCCACGAACCCTATCCGGGAACTATGGGAATGCCGCGTGCGGGCGACACGTGCCTTGCATGGACCCACCTGCAGGAATCGAACCTGCGGCCTCGACGTTCGTAGCGTCGCGCTCTTCCATCTGAGCTAAGGTGAGAATAATGGGGTGACGTACCGGATTCGAACCGGCGGCCCTTGGAATCACAATCCAAAGCTCTGCCAACTGAGCTAACGTCACCATTGAAAAAGAACCGCGCGGTCATACGCGGCAAACTGGCAGTGGATGCAGGGTTCGAACCTGCGACAACTTGAGTCAAAGTCAAGTGCTCTACCAGCTGAGCTAATCCACAATTGAAACTGGCTCCCCAAGCAGGACTCGAACCTGCATAACCCTGTCGGGCCTACAACGCATTAACAGTGCGTCCGCTTACCAGTTAGCGTATCGGGGAAAAAGGAAGATGCCCGGCCAGGCCGGTGCATGAAATATGGTGGGTGACCAGGGAGTCGAACCCCGTATGTCGTAGACGGCGGATTTACAGTCCGCTGCAGTCGCCAATGCTGCTCGTCACCCAGGCGTTGATCGGCCATTCCACAAAGCCTCTCGGCGTGACTTGCCCCTGGCGGGGCCATGCGCTGTTTGAAAGCGCTTTGTGGAATGGCGCGGGAGGGAAGATTCACACTTCCGGTCTCAACCCATCAGGGTTGCGCTCTGCGATTGAGCTATTCCCGCACCGGTTCCACCCGCACTGGTATCGCACGTGAGGGTGCGATACCGATACAGGCGGAACCGTTTTATTACCTGTCCGAATTGTGAAAGAACCTGCGTCTGGTCCGGCTTGTCCGGGGACGGCCTCAAACTGAAAGGGCTTGACTGCATGTGCTGCGATTACTGCGGTAAAACTGTCGGCCAAAACAAAAAGGGCCCGGAGTCCTTGCGGAACATCCGAGCCCTTGAGCTTGACCTGCCGGTCAGCCGGGGAGGGGTAAGCCTCCGCGGCTAGGGGTAGCCCCCTCGGATGTTGTTTGTAGGTTCCCAATTTGCGCCACAGAATGCGGGCCACTGGTGGTGTTGGTGGTAATACGGTGCTGGTAACGGACGGCGCGCATCATTCGCGGCGGCGGCCAGGGCGCCGAGGCCCTTCGCCGCTGCGGCGCTGGCGCCTTGCAGGGCGGCCAGCACAGCAACTTGCAGCGACGCCAACAAACTGCAGGCAAGCGGCGACAGGCCGCGCGCTGGGCGCTGCGTCGTCATCTGTTGTTGCGTCGTTGTTTTCACGGTAAATCCCTGTGGTCGTTGCTGCGGTTGGTGCTCTGGCTGAGCGAGTGAATGCATTCTGACACGCACAAAATCGGAAAGCAAGCAAATGTCGAAAATAATTTGCATCAGATGCAAAAAAATCGCGCTGCTTGGGTTTTTTTGCAACAGATGAAAACGGGGTCGGCGGCAAACGGGTATGATGGCGGCTGTCGTAGTGAGGTACGACGAACCCATGCAAACACTAAAAACACCCCCCTTATCCACGCCCCTCCAGGGGCCACAGCGCAAAGCCGTCCTGCGGGTCCAGGTTTTGATGGCTGAACACGACATCCGTTTCGTCACAGAACTGTGGAAACGCCTGACGGCCATGGGCGTGGAGATTTCGCACTCCCAGCTCACGCGCGTGGTCAACAACAGCACCAAGTCCCTGAGCATCGACCTGCTCGAGGGACTGGCCAGCCTGTTCGACTGCCCGGTATCGGCGCTGTTCAAGGACGGCTAGCGGCGTTGCCGCTGCCTCCCTTTCGCATGCTTAGTAAGTCGCCTTGACGCTCAGGCTGTTGTAAGCCGCATACGCATATACGCCCACATAGTAACGGCCCGCCGCCGGCGCACTGACCGTGCAGTTTTCCACACTGCTCGGCCCGTCCGACTTGCAGTTGTAGCTGGCCGTGGTCGGG
Organism: Massilia mucilaginosa; assembly: GCF_011682145.1. GTDB lineage: Bacteria > Pseudomonadota > Gammaproteobacteria > Burkholderiales > Burkholderiaceae_D > Telluria_A > Telluria_A mucilaginosa. The sequence goes on along the minus strand of NZ_WHJH01000028.1, from coordinate 63,282 downwards.
GTGCCGCCCAGTTTGACGAACATGTCGGCATCGCCATTGGCGCCGTTGAGCGCGAACGCGACCTGGGATTTACCCGCCGGCACGTCAATCGTGAAATATTGCCAGCCGCCCGTCGCCGCGCCCTGGCCGGTCAGTGCCACGCCGTTGTTCAGCACCGGATAGCCGGAGCCGCCCGCGCCCGCCAGGGTCCCCTTCATCGCGTAGTGACCGAGCGAGGAGTAGTTCGAGAAGCCGTTGGCCGGCGTGCCTTCGGCGCCGCCGCGCACCACCAGCCGGTAGCTGCCGGCCGGCAGCGACAGATTGGTGAACTGGGCCGAGCGGTTGACCGCCAGGTTGCTGCGCGCCACCACCGCGCCCGCCGCGTTGAGGATGCTGGCGTCGACGTCGAGCATGCGCAGGTATTCGAGCGGGTCGATGCGCAGGTTCAGGGTGCTCACGCCAGTGGTCGTGAAGGTAAAGGTATCGCTGTCGGTGTTGCGTTCGATCTGGCCGAAGTTGCGGGTCGGATCGATGGCGCCGCCCGTGCCCAGGGCCAGCGCGCGCGTGTCCGGGATATCGTCGGCCATGTACGGCACCGCCTCGTCCACGTTCATGATGCGCAGGTCGTCTTCGAAATTGCTGGCGGTGTTGTACTCGCCGCGGCTCCAGGTGAACAGCTGGTTGGCCCAGCCGCCGCCCATCCAGTAGTTGCCCATGATCGGACCCCACTGGAACGCGGCGATGCCTTCGAAATACTCGCCGCCGCTGCCGCCACGGTCGTGGTTCATGCCCATCTGGTGCCCGACTTCGTGGGCGCCGGTCATGCCGATCCCGTAGCCGTAGTCGAAGCCGGACGAGGGATTGCGGTACAGGGTGCCGGCGGCCGTGGTGCCGAACGAGCGCAGCGGCGCGAACGAACGCCCATCCTGGTTGATGAAGTTGATGATGCCGGTGCGCAGCACGTTGGCCGTGCGCGCGGCGTCGTACACGGCGCGGCTGGTGGTCACGTTCATGTTGAGCATCGAGTACTGGTCGGCCATCGACTGCCAGGCGCGGTACATGTTTTCCTTGGTGACGCCGTTCAAGGGCGTGCTGCCGTTCATCACCGCCGTGATGTTGAGGTAGAACACGTACGGGCTGCCTGGTTTGCTCTGCAGCTGGGTCACGTCTTCATTCTGGTACGGGCCGATATGGCGCGCTTGGCGCAGCGCCATCGGGCTGTAGACCGGGTGCGACACCGCCAGCGCCAGCATGGCCGGGGTGCGCTTGTCGCGGAAATCAGGGTCGAAGTCGGGCACGATTTTGGTAATCGGCACTTCCGTCAGCCAGACTTTGCCGGCGCTGTCGGTGGTGTATTCCCAGGCCTTGCGGGTGTCGTACTTGAGCAGGTAGCCGTACACGGCTTTTTTGTTCCCCTTGAGCACGAACACCGAATCGGGCGTGTCGACCGCGGTACCGGTGATCGATACCACGCCGTTCTTGTCGGCGTAGTCGCGGATATGCGCCGCGACGGTGTGGCCGCCGACCGATTGCACTTGCAGGGTGCGGCCGTTGGCGTGTTGTGCGGCGAAACCGCTCAGCACCGCGTCGACGTTGCCGATCTGCATGCCGGCGGCGGGGCGGGCCCCTTGCGCGCTGGCGTGATCGGTCTGGGCGGTGGCGCTACCGGCAAGGGCGGCGGCCATGAGCAGGAACAGGGTGTGCGAGGATGTCATTCAGTCTCCGGTGTTGTCATTTTGTATCGATCTGCCACTGTCCGCGCGGATTGGCGGAAAGTTGTCGTGAGGCTATCAATTCCGACGGCAGAACGTTACCACGGGAGAAAGATGCTGTATGTATCCAATCGGCACAAGCATACCAATGGCGCGCTGGGCGGCTGTCATTCACGACAGCCGAATTTTCTTGATGTAAATACTGAAATTTCCAAAGATTGCTAGCTAGAACGGACTTCAGTTCCACGCTTATTCGGCAGAGGTCGCCAATTTCCGTTTTCCCTATGCAATCAGGATAAGCCACCACCCCAGCGTGCCATGCTGACGGGGCGCAAACGATGCTATACACTACTTAACATTGAACAACTTTCGAGGCGCCACATGGGCCGCAATCCGAACGACGCCGCGGTAACCCATGTTCCAGGGGGCATTGCCGATGAAACAGGCAGATCCGCGCCGGTCGCCCCCGAGCGGCGCGCACCGCCGCAGCCGAGTGCCTTCGGCCTGTGGAAAAAGCGCATCCCCGAAGATGGCGTCAGTTATCAGCACAGGTTGCGCGACGAATGGTAAAGGCGCTGTTCGATACCAACATCCTGATCGACTATCTGAACGGCATCGCGCAAGCGGAACTGGCCTGCGATCACTATGTCGACAAGGCCATCAGCGTGGTGACGTGGATGGAAATCATGGAAGGCGTGTCCGACGACGAGGCCGAGCGGCTGCTGGTCGAAGCTTTCCTGGCCCAGTTCGAACTGCTGCCGATCGACCACCGGCTGGCCATGGAAGCGTCGCGCGTACGCGAGGCGCACGCCATGCGCCTGCCGGACGCGGTGATCCTGGCCACCGCCAATCTGTCCGGGCGCGTGCTGGTCACGCGCGACACCCGCGATTTCGAGCCGGGCGAGACGGTGCTGGTGCCCTACACCCTCGCTGCCGCCGACCCGGTGTAAACGGCTTCGCCCAGGGGCCTATTCTTCTCGTTCCCCCGAGAAATCGATATAGAATATTCAAAATTCAAAAGACCGGCCGCCCAGGCCGGCTCAGCTTGGTCCAGCCACTCATTTCACGTTGCACACGATAGGGAAGTCATGTCAGTTACCAGATCCGTTACCAGATCCAGGGCGCGCACCGGCGCCGCCGCACTGTCCGCATTATTGCTGCTGGGCGCCATCGGCGGTTGCGGCAAGACCGAAACGTCGGCCTCGCTGGTGGCCGACGCCCGCCAGTTCATCGACAAGGGCGACAGCAAGTCCGCCGTGATCCAGCTCAAAAATGCGCTGGTGAAAAACCCGTCCGACGCCGACGCGCGCCTGACCCTGGGCCTGTTGTATCTCGACACCGGCGACGCCGTTTCGGCCGAGAAGGAATTGCGCAAGGCCATCGAACTGGGCGCGCCCAAAGACAAGGCAGTGCCCGCCCTGGCCAAGGTCCTGATGCAGCAGCAGCAATACCAGAAGGTGCTTGACGAGACCGCCAGCGTGGCTGCCGACGCCGACATGCTGGCCCTGCGCGCCGAAGCCAGCGCCGGCCTCGGCCACGCCGATGAGGCACGCGACTTGTATGCCAAGGCCCTGGCCGCCAAGCCCGGCCATGTCGGCGCGCTGATCGGCGCGGCCCGCCAGGCGCTGGCGCGCAAGGATCTGGAGGAAGCCAACCGCCTGGCCGACCAGGTCGTCGCCAGCAACCCGTCCGACGCCACCGCCTGGATGTTCAAGGGCGACCTGCTGCGCGCCCAGGCCAAGGGCAAGGAAGCGCTGGCCGCCTACGACCAGGTCATCAAGCTCAAGCCGAACCACCGCTCGGCGCACCTGGAGCGCGCCTTTGTCCAGATCGCGGAAGGCAAGTTCGACGCCGCCAGGACCGACATCGACGCCGCCCGCAAGATCACGCCCAACGCGCTGATGGTGTCGTACGCCCAGGCCTTGCTCGACTTCACCCAGGGCAAGCACGCCGCCGCCAAGGACACGCTGCAAAAGATCCTGCGCGCCGCGCCCGAGCACATGCCGAGCGTGCTGATGGCGGGCGCGGTCGAGCATGCGCTCGGCTCGATGCCGCAGGCCGAACAGCACCTGCGCAAATACCTGGCCGCCATGCCCGAGCACCGCTACGCGCGCAAGCTGATGGTCAGCACCCTGCTGAAAATGGGCCAGACCACCGAAGCGCTGGCCCAGCTCACGCCGATGCTCGATTCCGGCAAGGATGACGTGCAATTGCTGGCGCTGGCCGGCGAGGCCTACATGCAGGGGCGCGACTACGCCAGGGCCACGGGCTACTTCGAGCAGGCCAGCGCGCTCGCGCCTGACGCGGCCGGACTGCGCACCTCGCTGGCACTGGGCAAGCTGGCCACCGGCGACGATGCGCGCGCGGTCAGCGAACTCGAACAGTCGACCAAACTCGACGCCAAGTCGCCCAAGGCCGCGGTGCTGCTGGTGATGACCGAACTGCGCCTGAAGCGCTACGACAAGGCGCTGGCCGCGGCCAAGGCGCTCGAAGCGACCCAGCCGCTTGACCCGATGGTGCACAACCTCAAGGGCGGCGTGTACCTGGGCATGAACGACGTGGTCAACGCCCGCGCCAGCTTCGACAAGGCGCTCTCGCTCAAGCCCGACTATTTCCCGGCCGCCGCCAACCTGGCCCAGCTGGCCCTGCGCGAGAAAAAGCCCGACCTGGCGAAACAGCAACTGGTCGGCTTCCTGGAAAAGGACAAGAAAAATGTCGAAGCCTATTACGCCCTGACCAAGCTGGCCCTGGCGCAAGGCCGCAACGAGGAAGCCAAGCAGTGGCTGGAAAAGGCCAGCAGCGAAAATCCCGACGCCATCGGCCCGGCCCGCACCCTCGGTGCGCATTACCTGTCGATCGGCCAGAAGGACAAGGCCCTGACCCTGGCGCGCAAGTTCCAGGTGGCCAATCCGAAGAACCTGGACCTGCTCGACTTGCTGGGCCAGGCGCAGCTGGCCAATGGCGACTTGCCGGGCGCGCTAGACACCTACGGCAAGCTGGTCGCCGTGGCGCCCAAATCGGCGATGGCGCATTTCCGCCTGGCGACGGTGCACGTGCGGATGAAGAACCTGAACGCCACCTTTGATGACCTGAAAAAGGCGCTGGCGCTGCAGCCCGACTTTGTCGATGCCCAGGTGGCCCAGGCCGAGCTGGCCGCCAACGCGGGCAAGTTCGACGACGCGCTGGCGATTGCGCGCCAGGTCCAGAAACAGCGTCCGAAGGAAGCGCTCGGCTTCATGCTGGAAGGCAATCTCAGCATGGCGCAGGGCAAGGCGGCGCCAGCGGCGGCGGCCTTCGAGAAAGCCTTCGCGCTCACGCCCTCGAGCGTCAACCTGATCAAGCTGCACGCGGCCCTGCGCCAGTCCGGCAAGGGCAAGGAAGCCGACGCGCGCCTGGCCAAGGCGGCCAGCGAGCATCCGAACGACGTGGCGCTGGCCTTGTACGTGGCCGAGAACGACCTGGCGGGCAAGCGCTACAAGGCGGCCATCGCCGGGCTCGAAGCGGTGCTCAAGCAAGCGCCGGAGAATGCCGCGGCCCTGAACAACCTGGCCTGGGCCTACCAGCAGGAAAAAGACCCGCGCGCGCTGAAGACCGCCGAAAAGGCCTTCGCGCTGGCCGGCAACAGTGCGGCGGTGACCGATACGCTGGGCTGGATGCTGGTCGAGCAGGGCGACGCCAAGCGCGGCCTGACCCTGCTGCAAAAGGCGGTGGCGCTGGCGCCGGAGGCGGCCGATATCCGCTTCCACCTGGCGGCGGGACTGGCCAGGACGGGCGACAAGGCCGGCGCCAAGCGTGAGCTGGAGAAAGTCATGGCCAGCAAAAACTTTGCCCAGATGGACGAGGCGAAGGCGCTGGCCAAGGAGTTGTAGTCAAAGTCGCCGGCGATCTTTCCTGATCGCCGGCCTATGCACCGGCAATACCTTAAAGACCGTCATTCCCGCCTGCGCGGGAATGACGGTTTTGCCGTTGATGGGGCAATCGAACGTGGGCAGGACGCCGGCCAGGCGAGGAGATCCATCACTCAGCTGTTGCATATTTGCGAAGAAAAATTTTAATTGTCTCCCTGCATCTTGCTGTCGATGTTAGGATAGTCCTTGTTAGCAATATGTTACTGAATTCGCAGCTTGGACAATATCTTCGGGATCATAGTCGATGGATCAGTTTCTCAATAATGTTGAAACAACTCGTTTCAATTTTCCCGCGCCCGATACTGGTAATCTCGGCAGCCATTGCGTTTTTGTGGAAGATAATTCTGATAACATCTCCGAGATGACGATCAATACACGAAGCTTCGGGATTCGCGTTGCCGACACCGAGGAAGGGCGTAACCGCGCCAGCATGCTCATCAATAAGATGTATGCCTGGCGTGGATATGCCGGGACCCATCGGCTTGAGGACAATCCCAACCAGATCACCCTGTCGGCCTTCGACCAGGGCGAAGTCATCGGCACCGTGACGCTCGGGGTCGACTCCCCGGTCGGCATCCTGGCCGACGAAGTGTTCAAGGATCACATCGACGAATTCCGCGCGCGCGGCGCCAAGGTGTGCGAAATCAGCAAGCTGGCCTTCGACCCCACGGTGCGCTCCAAGTTCGCGCTCGGCTCGCTGTTTCACATCCTGTACATCTACGCCCACCATATTTACCAGTGCACGGATGCGTTTATCGAGATAAATCCGCGTCACCGGCGCTATTATGAGCACATGCTCGGTTTTCGCACCCAAAGCGGGGTGCGGATCAATCCGCGCGTTGATGCGCCCGCTCATTTGCTCTGGCTCAGCCTCGATTTCATGGGGTCCGAGATCGAACGCCTGGGCGGCGTGCACGACGATGCGGGCACCGAGCGCTCGCTCTATCCCTATTTTTTCTCGAAGCGCGAGGAAGCCGGCATCGCCGACCGCCTGCTGTCGATCGGCTGAGCCCTGCCGCAGGCGGCGCGGCATGCCGGCGGCGCTTCATTCCCGCAATCGGCGCGGGGCGGCATCAGGCCAGCGCCATGGTACAACAGGATCGTCATGTCAACGCAAGCGCACTCCCTGGCCGGCGCCGCCGCCCTCACCACCCTCCTTATGCTGGGTGCATTAGGCGGCTGCGGCAAGACCGAAACGGCGGCAACCCTGCTGGCCGACGCCAGGCAATTCCAGCAGAAGGGCGACCATGTGTCGGCCCTGATCCAGCTCAAGAACGCGGTCGCCAAGAATCCGCTCGATGCCGAAGCGCGCCTGGCGCTGGGCGAAGCCTATAACAAGCTGGGCGACGCCGTCTCGGCCGAGAAAGAAGTGCGCAAGGCCATGGAGCTGGGCATGGCGCCCGAACGCACCTTGCCCGAACTGTTGTTGGCGCAATTGTTTCAGGGACAGTTCCAGAAAGTCATCGACGCCACCGCCGACAGCGCCTACACGGCCAACGTCAAGGTGGTCAGCCAGCGCGGCGCCGCCTTTTACCAGCTCGGCAAGCGCGCCGAAGCGGCCGACGCGTTCGAACGCGCCCTCAAGCTCGATCCCGGCTATCCGGTCGCGCTGATGGGCCTGGCGAATATCGCGCTGGCCAATGGCGACCAGGCGGGCGCGGCGCGCTATGTGGCGCAGGCGGTCGAGAAAAACCCCAAGGATGTCGAGAGCTGGCTGTTCAAGGGCGATTTCGAGCGCTCCCAGGGCAAGCCGGCCGAGGCGCTGGCCGCGTACGACCAGGTGCTCGCGCTCGACCCCGCCAGCGCCGGCGGCCACCTGCAAAAGGCCTACCTGTTCATTGCCGAGCGGCGCTACGAGGAAGCCGGCGTCGCGCTGGCCGCCGCCAAAAAAAGCGCGCCGAAGAACCTGATGGTGACCTACGCCCAGGCCATGCTCGACTTTACCCAGGGCAAGCACGCGGCCGCGCTCGACTCGCTGCAGCAAGTGCTGCGCGTGGCGCCCGACCACATGCCCTCGGTGCTGCTGGCCGGCGCCGTGCACTTCACCCTCAAGTCGCTGCCGCAGGCCGAGCAGAACCTGAAGAAATACCACGAAGCCCATCCCGAGAGCGCTTACGCGCGCAAGCTGCTGGCCTCGACCCGCATCGCCGCGGGCGACCCCAAGGGCGCCATCGCGGTGCTCGCGCCGGTCGTGGCCGCTTCCCAGGATGCCCAGCTGCTGGCCATCGCCGGCAAGGCCTACACCGACAACCGCGAGTTCGGCAAGGCCACCGAGCTGCTCGAGCGCGCCAGCACGCTCGATCCGAAAAAGGCGCAGCTGCGCACCGCCCTCGGTTTGAGCAAGCTGGAACAGGGCGAGCAAGCGCGCGCCCTGACCGAACTGGAACTGGCCAGCACGCTCGACCAGACCACCAGCGCCGCCGGCACCACCCTGGCCATGACGGCGCTGCGCCTGAACCAGTTCGACAAGGCCCTGGCCGCGCTGGCGCCGCTCGAAGCGCGCACGCCGGGCGACCCGATGATCCTCAACCTCAAGGGCCTGGCCCTGCTGGGCAAGAAGGACCAGGCCGGCGCGCGTATCGCCTTCGAAAAAGCGCTCAGCCTGCATCCGGATTTTTTCCCGGCGCTCGACAACCTGGCGCGCCTCGACATGCAGGCCGGCAACCTGGACGCCACGCGCCGCCGCTACGAAGGCTTCCTGGCCAAGTATCCCGACAGCGTCGACGCGCTGACCGCGCTCGGCGCCATGGCGGTGGCCCAGCGCCGCCTGCCGGAAGCCGCTACCCTGCTCGAGCGCGCCAGCGCGGTCGACCCGGCCGCGGTCGGCCCGGCCATGGTGCTGGCCAACCATTATGTGCGCACCGGCCAGGCGGACAAGGCCCTGACCCTGGTGCGCAAGCTGCTGGTGGCCAATCCCGACAACCCGGCCGTGCTCGACCTGCTCGGCCAGCTGCAGGCCGCCACCGGCGACAACGGCAGCGCCATGGAAACCTTCACCAAGCTGACCGTGGCCGCGCCGCAGTCGGCCGAAGCGCATTTCCGCCTCGGCACGGCCCATGCGGCCATGGGCAACCTGCCCTCGGCCAGCGCCTCGCTCAAGCGCGCCCTGAGCTTGCAGCCCGCGTATCTGGACGCCCAGCTGGCGCTGGCGTCGGCCCACCTGCGCCAGAAACAGTTCAACGATGCGCTCGGCGTATCGCGCGCCATGCAAAAGATGCATCCCAAGCTGCCGGTCGGCTATGTGGCCGAAGCCGATGTGTTTTTGGTCCAAAGCAATATGGCGGCCGCCATCCCCCTGTACGATAAGGCGTTTTCTTTGGGCAACAATGCCGAGCTGCTGATCAAGCTGTACGAAGCCTTGCGCATCGGCGGCAAGGCCAGGGAGGCCGATGCCAAAGTGCAACAATGGCGCGCCGCCCATCCGGACGACGTCAAGGTGCCGGGTTACCTTGGAGAGCAGTATATTTCCAATAAAAAATATCAATTAGCAATTACGGAATTTGAAGCCATACTGAAGAAGTCACCCGGCTATCCGAGCGCGCTGAACAACCTGGCGGTGGCCTACCAGCTGGCTGGCGATGCGCGCGCACTGCCGACCGCCGAAGCGGCCTTCAAGGCGCTGCCCGGTAACGCGGCGGTCATGGATACCCTGGGCTGGCTGCTGGTGCAGCAGGGCGACCTGGCGCGCGGCTTGCCGCTGCTGCGCGAGGCCAGCGCCAAGCTGCCCGGCGTGCCGGAAATCCGCCTGCACCTGGCCAGCGGATTGATCAAGGCGAAACAACACGCGGCGGCGCGCAAGGAACTTGAATTTTTGCTGGAGAAACACAAACAATTTCCGCAACTGGAAGAAGCACGGGGTTTGCTCAAACAACTATAGAGCGGCCAGCCCGGCAGCCATGCCGGGCGGCCCGGCGCGACAGGGAGTTTTCACATGAATGCAGCGCACGACGCAGTGGAAGCGATGGGCAGGCAGCAGGCCCATCTGGAGTCGTCCTACGTGGTCGGCGGCGAAGAGGAGGGGGCGGCGGAAGATGGCAGCCTCCTGATCGGCAACTTCACCGATAACGACCGCACCTTCGGGATCCGCCTGGCCGATACCGACGAGGGCCGCAATTCGGCCAGCCTGTTGATCAGCAAAATGTACGCCATGCGCGGCTACAACGTGGCCAGGATGGAAAAAGACCCGAACCGCATCACCCTCTCGGCCGCCGACCGGGGCAACGTGATCGGCACCGTGACCCTGGGACTCGATTCCGAACGCGGCATCCTGGCCGACGAAATTTTTCGCGACCATGTCGACGCCTGGCGCGCGCGCGGCGCCAGGCTGTGCGAAATCACCAAGCTGGCCTTCGACCCGCAGGTCAAATCGAAGATGGCGCTGGCGGCCCTGTTCCACGTCCTGTTCATTTACGCGCGCTACATCCACGGCCGCACCGACGTGCTGATCGAAGTCAATCCGCGCCACCGGCGCTTTTACCAGACCATGCTCGACTTCCAGGACCAGGCCGAGCTGCGCCACAATACCCGGGTCGACGCCCCGGCCTACCTGATGTGGCTCAGCGTCGAGCACATGGCGCGGCAGATCGCGCGCCTGGGCGGCACCAGCAGCCATCCCGGCACCGAACGTTCCCTGTATCCGTATTTTTTCTCGCAGCGCGAGGAAGAGGGGATCGCCAACCGCCTGATCAGGCTCGGCTAGTTCTTCGCTGCGGTGGCCGGCGCGCTGGGCTGGGCATCGTAGCGTCCCGGCGCGATGATGCCGTCCGGATCGAGCCGGGTCTTGAGCGAGTGGATCACGGCCCAGTAATGCGGATCGCGCCGCACGATGGCGGCCATCATGTCGGCGCGCGCGCGGTACACTTCCAGCCCCATCTCATGGATCTTGTCGAGCAGGCGGTCGGCGCAGTAGTGGGCGCGCTTGACCCCTTCCAGGTTGCTGCGGTCGAACAGCAGGTTGATCACCGCCACCAGCGAGGTCGGGGTTTCGATATTGATGGTGATGTACAGGGTGTCGTGATAATAGCGCGCCGCCGTTTTCTTCATTTCATCGATGAAATGGTCGACGAAGGCCCCGTCCAGCGGCAGCGCCGGATTAATGAACAGCAAGCCGCAATTCGACTGGTCGAGCTGGGCCGCGCCGAGGTCGGTACGTCCGAATTTCCACAACAAATTATCGATCGCCGCATCGGTCGGCACCCCCAGCGCCAGCGTATGCAGCGGCCGGATGGCCGAGATCGCGGCGGCATTCGCGCGCGCCGCCGGAATGAAGCGCAGCCAGTGCGCCACCGCGTAGGCGGTGTCGAGCAACTGGTGCGTGATCGGGCGCACCCGCGCCAGCCCCTTCATGCGGCGCCGGATTTCGACCAGGTTGGCCTTGACCTGGGCCTTTGTGCCGGTAATGGCGCCCAGGCTGGCCCACTCGCCCGGCGCGATCAGGTCCATCACGCTTTCGGCTTCGGAAAAGGCGCGCTCGGGCGTGTAGGCGCATTGTTCTTCCAGGTACTTCGTCACGCCGTAGGCCAGGGTGGCATGGGTGCGCGCGCGGTTGGCGATGTGGGTGACCGACTCGATCAAGCCTTCGCGCTTGCAGTTGGCCAGCTCGTCGATAAAGGCCGGCAAGTCTTCTTCGCGCCGCAGCGACAGCGACAGCGCCACCTGCCTGGGGCGCTTGGGCACGAGGCGGAAACAGGCGCTGACCACGATCCCGAAATTACTCTGGAAAAACAGCCCGTCGATCATCGGTCCCAGGCCGTAGGGATTGCTGGTGCCCAGCGGCGAGCGCTTGAGGCGGCGGAAACCGGTGCGCAGCAGCTTGCCGTTGCCGCACACCACGGCCAGCCCGAACAGGTCTTCCTTGCGCGGGCCAAAGTAACCGACCCCGCGGTCGAGCGCATTGCCGATGATGCTGGTGGCGCGCGCCGAGCCGGTCACATTGAAGGTCAGGTTCGGATGGTGTTCTTCCAGGAAGTCGTACAGCATGCCTTGCGTCACGCCGGGGCCGATCACGGCCACCGGCAGCACCCGGCCGCTGGTCTTGTCGACCGTCATGCGGATCGAGTCCAGCGAGCCCAGGTCGACCAGCAGGCTGCCGGCCGCGGTGGGCGACTTGCCGCCGTAGCCGAAGTTCAGCCCGGTCGAGAATGGATACAGCGGCGTGCCGTTCCTGCGCGCTTCGCGCACCAGCTTGATGACGGCGCGCACGCTGGGCGGACGCACCTGGCCGCGCACATCGGTGGCGCGGCCAGTGATGTTATTGCTGGGATGCTCGCTCTGGGTGTAGGCCATTTATGCATTATCGCTTAAAAATGCCTGCAGAAAAGCGAACGACCCGAGCGCCGGGGCGGTCGGGTCGTTCGCTGACAAACACCGGTGCGCGCAGGGGCCGGGACCACCCCGCTGCGCGCATGGATCTTACTTGGCGGCCTTGCGGCGACGCGAGGCTGCGCCCAGGGCCAGCAGGCCCAGGCCGACCAGGACCATGCTGCCTGGTTCAGGCACGGCACGCACTTCCGAAGCGATCGAGTTCGATGCCTGGTTGATGGTCAGCTTGTAGGTACGGCCGCCGGTCAGGGTGACCAGGTTCGACAGGGTGGTGCCCGACGTTTCCTTGATCGAATTTTGCGATGGATCGCTCGAGGTCACGCCGTCGTTGATCTCGGTCGGGCTCCAGTTCAGGATCGTGGTCGAGACGTTGCCGATCACTTCTTGCAGCGACAGCGCCCAGCTGATGGTGGCCAGCGAGGAACCGTTGACGCCGTTGAGCGCATCGACGAAAGCGGCCACGTAGGCGTTGTAGCCCAGTGCAAATTTCGCCTGCAGCGTGTCGCCCACGGTGAAGGTGGTGATCGAGGTGGCCGAGTTGGCGATGGTCGCGTTGGCGCTGCCGGCGTTACCTGGCGACATGACGGACGAATCGGCACGGGTCAGGCCGTTGGCGCCGGTCACGCCCAGCGCGGTGCCGGAGATGAACATGTCGCCCATGGCATAGTTGCCGTTCGGTGCGGCAATGTGCGCCGTGAAGTTGTTTTCCACGCCGCCTGGATAGTTACCAGCTGGCATAGCCGCGCCGCACGATGGACCTGCGCAACGGTTTTTCACGTCGACCGTGCCGCCGATGGTGGTGCTGAAAATGTTGCCGACGCCGTCGCCGGAGCCCTCGGCATTGTTGAAGTTCGAGTTGGCGGTGCCGGTGCGGTTTTCGTTCTGGATCACGATGCCGCTGGTCACTGGCGCATTGTTGGCGTTCAGGATGATCAGACCGGTGATGGCCAGGTCAGCCATGCCCATGGTGGCGGCCGATGCCGGCGCTGCGATGAACGCGGCCGAGACGGCGGCGGCGGCGAGGTATTTTGTCAGTTTCATAAGTAGTTCTCCCGGTTTTTGTTTGTTGATCCTGCGTGCCTCTCTATAAGCAGGAGTCGTGCCAGAAGATAGGGTTTGTTTTAAATCAAGGACTTATCACCGTTTTCATGGCATGTGCATGAGATAGTGTAAGGAAAACCGACAGCGCGGCCGCCGATTAATCTTTACGAGGAGAAATAAATGCCTTGTGAAACAGATGTCGTGTTAATAACATCGGCGGCATGCGCAGCCAGTTGCCGCGGATATACAGCAAAAAGCGCGCGCCGGCGCTGAAGCGGTCGGCGCAGCTGCGGTGGTGCGGCAGCAGGGCGCGCAGGAACAGGGCGTCCATCAGGGCCAGCAGCGGCGCGCCGGGGCCGGCCGCGCGCACGGCGGCCTGGGCAGAGTCGGGCACCGCCGTATGCAGCAGGCGCGCGCAGTAGCGCAGCGCGTAGAACAGCGGGCGGCCCAGTTCCAGTTCGGCGGCGCGCGCGGCCAGCAGCTCCCAGAAGCCGGGTGCGGCGCCGAAGCGGGTCAGCAGGCGGTGCAGGTCGAGCAGGTCGCGCAGGCCATGGTCGAATTCGCCGTCGTAGAACAGATGCACGGCGCTGTGCAGCACCATGTCGGCCGGTCCCAGCACTTGCAGCGGCGGCTGGCCGGCCGGCCCGGGCAAGGTCACGGCGGCGGCGCGCAGCCTGGCCGGGTCGGGCCGCAGGCGCGCCGTTTCCGGCAGGATCGCGTGGTGCACATCGATCACGCTGGCGCGGCGCGCATGCTTCATCGGCGGCAATTCGTGCATCCAGGTGCGGTAATAGCGCTGGTCGTAGGCATCCTGCGCCACTGTGGCCCAGCCGTGCAGCATCAGCGCCGCTTCGACCTCGGCCAGCCGTTCCTTGGGCACCAGGATATCGATGTCGGAAAACAGGCGCCCGCGCCCGGCCGGCAACTGCGCCATGGCGTAGGCGCCGCCCTTGAGCAGGAGCAGCGGCACGCCGCTGGCGGCCAGCGCCGCGCCGATCCGCGCCACTTCGAAGCGCACCGCGCGCGCGTGGCGCTCGGCGTGCACCCCGGCCCAGTCCAGGTGGCGGCGCGCGGCGGCGGGAATCGTGCCGGCCAGGCCGTGTTCGTCCAGCAAGCCGTGCAGGCTCGCTTCCACCCGCGCCGCCGCGGCCTGGCGCAGCAGCAGGTCCCAGTCGGCCAGGCCCAGGCTGGCGGCGCGCCCCGGGTCGCGCAGCAGTTGCAGGAGCAACGGTCCGGCCTCGGTCATGGCAGGGGTCATGGCGTGCGCGCCAGTTGCTCGAACACGGCGATCGCCTCGTCCAGCGCGCTGTACGTGAAATCGATGCTGCGCGTGCTCTCCACCAGGGTGGCCAGGGCGGCGAAGCCGCGCGCGCCCAGCACGCTGTAGTTAAAGCCGTTCTCGGCCACGCGCATGAAGGCGCGCGCCGGCGCCACTTCCAGCAAGGTGGTGGCCGCGTCCGCCGTGTATTTGGGAAACACGATCCAGCCCGGACGCGCCGCTTCGTGGGCGCGCGCGATGCTGGCGGCCGGCGCTTTCAGGTGCGCCACCGTGCCCTTGGTGGTGTCCGGCACCGGATTGCTGATGACGGCGTCCGGCTGGTAGCGCCGCATGACCTCGATCGAGGCATTCTTCAGGCTGATCGGGCGCGGCAGCGGCGCCAGCAAGCCGTCTTCAGGCCGCACCAGCGCCAGTTCGTCCGACAGCAGGCGCCAGCCGCGGCTGACCAGGGCCGCGCACAAGGTGCTTTTGCCGGAACCGGGCGGGGCCGGCAGGATGGCGGCGCGCCCGTTCTTCTCGACCACGGCCGCGTGCAGGATCAGGTAGTCGTGCGCGCGGCTCGACACGCACCAGTTCATGCCCCATTCAAACATCGGAAACGCTTGCGCGGCCGGCAGCGGCAGGAACGGCACCATGCCGTCGTAGACGAAGCGCGCCAGCGGCCTGTACCAGCGCCGCAGCGAGGGCGGCGGCGCGATGTCGACGTGGAAGTCGGCAAAGTCGTTGTTCTCCAGCAGGGGGTAGTCGGCGTACAGCAAATGCAGGCCATCGGCCACGCTGGCGAACGGGCTGTGGATGCGGGTGACGAAGGCGCCGGTTTGCAGGTCGATGCTGCCTTCGCGCAGGCGGCGGCCCAGTTCGACGCGGCCGAGCGCGCTGACAGTGCTCATGCGCGCTGTTCGATCAGGTCGATGGAAGCGAGTTGCTCGAGCAGCGCCTGCAACGCGCAATCGGCTTCCCCCTCGGCGTCGTCTTCGGCCCCGAGCGCAGCGCGCAGCGCCGCCAGGCCGGCCGCGCCATCGCGCACGGCCAGCAGCACCGCCAGCGCATCGGCGTCGAGCAGGTGGGTGTCGCCACTGAGGTCGTTGAAGAGGACCGCTTCCTGTTCCCATTGGCGGTAGTGCAGGCGCTGGCCGGGAAGGACGTGCCAGGAAGGGGCGTGCGGCATGGTCTCGGAAAGGCGGGCGCGCGCGGCGCCGGCGCCGTGCAGGCTACTGATGGAAGGTGGTTTTCAGGTAAGCGACGATGTCGTCGCCATACCATTTGACGCCGGCCGTCGGCGAGTAATAGCCCAGCTTGCCACCGCCGTTGAACTGGTATTCGTGCCAGATGGCGCGCAGCTGCGTTTCGGTCAGCACGGTCGAGCGCTTGGACTGGATGTTCAGGTAGGCGGCGAGCACATGGCTGGCCACATTGTGCGGATCCAGGTCTTCGCTCTTGAACGGGCCCTTGCCGCCTTTGCCGCCGTGCTTGTTGCCGTTGGTCTTGAATACCTCGGCCAGGGTCAATTCGCCCAGCATGGCCTGGCTGGCGTTGACCGTGAACACATCCTTGAACTTGCGGGTCGGCGCCGGGTTCGATGGCCATCCGGCCGCGTTGTTGGCATAAAAGCCCGGCGAATTGCCGCCGCAGGTGAGCGGATTGTCGGGCCGGTGGCTCGATTGCAAGCCGTTCGACAGCGAGCCGGACGGCGAGGCGCACACGGTGGCGGCCATGCCGGGCTGGCTGGCCAAGGTCATCAGGACCCCGGACGCGCCCAGGCCGGCGCGCGTAAAGCGGCGCCGCGCGTTGCCGGACGCCGTCAAGGACGCTGGCGGCGCTGCTGGTTCGCCGCTGGGGCGGTCCGGTTGATGATTGATAGTCACGTCAGTTTCCTCGAATTGAACGGCAGCGTCAGGCGATGCCTGGCATGCCGTGCCTGATACAAAGTTAAAGCAATTTTTATTCCAATCGCGTGCCCCGGCGCTAAATACTGATGCAGATCAAGGGCTTGGTGGCGCTTCGTGTTAGCGGCGTCGGCACCAGGCGGCCGGTTCTGTAAAAAATCCCGACAGCCTGTCTTTCGCGCAAGTATTCCACCATTTGGGTCGTCTGTCGACCGCCTTTAGAAGAAGCTTTCCGGAATCACCAGCACATCGCCCGGGCGCATGTAGATATTCGCCGAAATATCGCCCTGCTTGATCAGGTCGTTCAAGCGCACGGCCAGCTTTTCCGGCTTGCCGTCGACCTTGCGGATAATGATGGCTTTGTTACCAGAGGCAAACTCGGTGACGCCGCCGACCGCGATCAGCACATCCATCAGCGACATGTCGCGCCGGTAAGCGAGCGCTTGCGGACGGGCGGCCTGGCCGATCACGCGGATCTGTTCGCTGTAATTGCCGACGAAACTGGTCACGATGACGGTCACCACCGGCTGCTGGATGTACTTTTCCAGCGCCTTTTCGATATCGCGCGCCAGGATGGTCGAAGTCTTGCCGCTCGCTTGCAAGTCTTCCACCAGCGGGGTGGTGATCTTGCCGTCCGGACGCACCGGCACCGTGGTCGACACTTCCGGATTGCGCCACACCACGATATTGACGGTATCGCCCGGGCCGATCAGGTATTCATGGGCGCTGGCCGGCGCCGGGTCCGGCACCACGGTCGACACCGGGGAAGCGCAGCCGCCCAGCAGCAGGGCGGACAGGGCCAGTGCGCTGCCGCCCAGCCATTTCATCGTGTATTTGAACGTGTTCACCTGATTTTCCTTTATGCGGACGAGGATTACTATAGTGCAATTTTAATTACAACAGTTTCTATTTTAGCATGAAGTTTTTCAAGCGAAAGGCTGGGCGTGGTTTTCCTGCCTCAGGGTGTTGTTTGCGCCGCTGACTGTTGCAGCAGCGCACGTACATGAACCACCGGAATCGCATAGCTGATGCCGCTCGGGTTGGTGATCGCATTTTCCTTCAATCCCTTGACGAACACCATGTTCAGCACCGCCAGCACCTGGCCCGTGTCGGGATCGTAGACCGGGCTGCCGCTGTTGCCCGGATACGCGGTACCGTCAAGCTGGTAAATGGGCGAGGGCGCCCGCGCCAGCTGCGCGATCGCGCGCGCATCGAGCTTGCGCGCACTGGCCGAGGGCATCACCAGCGGCGTGATGGCCGACAGCATGGCGCGGTGGGTCACCGGATGCAGGCCCAGCACCATGCCGAGCGGAAAGCCCGTGAACGCCAGCGCCTGGCCTTCCTCGACCGCGCCGCCGTCGCCCAGGCGCAGGGCCGGCATGGGCGCGCCCGCCAGGCGCAGGTGGGCCAGGTCGTGCAGGCGGTCGAGTCCGGCCAGCCGGGCCGGCCGGAAATCGACCTTGTCGCCGCGCGCCACCACGATGCCCAGCGTTTCATTGCGTTCGCTGTCGAGCGTGTCGGGAATGCCGTGCGCGTTGGTGATCACGCTCAGGCCGTCGCCGGTGACAAAGCCGGTGGCCACGAACACGATCGCCGGACTGCGCGTGGGCTGGTAGGTGCCGATCCCGACCACCGAGGGCTTGACCGCGGCGATCACCTGGCCGAAGGGGGCGGCCGCGGCGGGCCCGGGAGCGAGCGCCAGCGCCAGTGCCAGCGCCAGGGCGGGGCCGGCCGGCAGCGCGCCGCCCAGGCCCAGGCGCATGCCAGCACAGGCGCGTAAAAGAAGGGAAGAAGTCATGCGCCGACAGTACCCGATTGGCGCGCCGGCAACAACTAGTTTCATTCACGCAAACCGCCTGGCAATGGTCGGTTCGCCACTGTTGTAAATTCGGCTTTCGGACCACGGTTTTCCTCCTTTTTTGGGAATCGATGTGCGAAACTCTTTGCGAGGGGCAACAGGATTGGCCGAATTGTCATTGAATACATGAGTGATGCCGTAAACAATTGTTGAACGCACACTGTACGAGGCGAATTCAGTATCAATAGGCAACGGATTTCCTGTATCATATGATTATTAATCAATGCCTTAAAGCAATTTCTTGTCAGGCTTTCTCAGCTGCCGTAACAAATTGCCTTTTGTGCATCCGACAACACTTTGGCTGGCGCTGTGCGGCACCGGGCGGTCCGTCCGCGTGTGTGCGCAAAGTTGCCGGCCTGGGCCACGCTGCGGGAGTCGCTCCCGGGATGCCCTTTATGGCGAGATTGACGAGATGGCAGAACTGCAGGCCCTACTGACGAACTTCCTCAAAGCGATCTGGAAATATCGCTGGTATGCGGTCGTCATTTCCTGGATCGTGGCCATCGTCGGCTGGGCGGTGGTGTACCGCCTGCCGAACGAATACCAGGCCTCGGCGCGGGTGTACGTCGACACCCAGAGCATCCTGCAGCCGCTGCTGGCGGGCATGACTTCGGTACCGAACGTGGACCAGCAGGTGGCCTTCATGCGGCGCACCCTGATCAGCCGTCCCAACGTCGAGCGCGTCATGCGCATGGTCGACCTCGACATCAAGGCTTCCACGCCCAAGGAAAACGAAAAGATGGTGGACGACCTGATGGCGCAGATCAGCATCGGCGGCACCGAGCGCGACGACATCTACACCATCTCGTACAAGAATTCCAACCCCAAGCTGGGCAAGGACATCGTGCAGTCGCTGCTGACGATCTTCGTGGAAGGCAGCTTCGGCGGCAAGAAGCAGGATTCCGAAAAAGCGGTGCAGTTCATCGACGACCAGATCAAGAACTACGAAGAAAAGCTGGTGCAGGCCGAAAACGCGCTCAAGGAATTCAAGATCAAGCACCTCGGCATGCTGCCGCGCGCCGGCGGCGACTTTAGCGCCAACATGACCACGCTCGAAGATTCGCTCAACCAGGCGCGCCTGGAACTGACCGAAGCCGAGGAAGCGCGCAACGCCATCAAGCGCCAGATCGCAGGCGAAGAACCGGCCCCGCTCACGCCGCCGGAAGCGGCCACCGTGGCCAATCCCGAAATCGATGCGCGCATCGCGGCGCTCAACAAGAATCTCGACAGCCTGCGCATGCAGTACACCGACGCCCACCCCGACATCGTGGCGGCGCGCCGCCTGATCGGCCAGCTCGAAGCGCGCAAGCTCGAAGAAGCCAAGCGCAACAAGCGCAACAATGACCCCGGCGCCAACTACAGCCCCATGCTGCAGCAGATGAACGTGGCGCTGTCGGTGGAAGAAGCGCGCGTGGCCTCGCTCAAGGCGCGCGTGGGCGAATACACCACCCGCGTGGCGCGCCTGCGCGCGCAGAGCACCAACGCGCCCGAAGTCGAGGCCCAGCTGGCCCAGCTCAACCGCGACTACCTGATCAACAAAGAGAACTACGAAAAACTGGTCGGCCGGCGCGAAGCGGCCAAGCTCTCGGGCGACCTCAGTTCGGCCACCGACATGCTGACCTTCCGCGTGATCGACCCGCCGACCGTGCCCTCGACCCCGTCGGGACCGAACCGCCATCGCCTGTTCTCGTTCGTGTTCGCCGCCGCGCTGGCGGCCGGCCTGGGCGTGGCGCTGCTGATGAGCCAATTGCGTCCGACCTTCATGAGCCAGGGCAGCCTGCGCGACGTGACCGGCATTCCTATCCTCGGCAGCATCAGCATGAACTGGACCAACGAGCAAAAGGTCATGCGCACCAAGCGCCTGTACGCCTTCAGCGCGGCCGTGATCGTGCTGTTCGGCGCCTACGGCGGCGTGATGGCGGCCCTATTTGTCCGACCGCTGCTCTGATGCGGCCTTCACTGGAGAGAACAGCGTGAGCATTATCGAAAAAGCGGCCAGCCGCATCGAACACAAAAAAGACGAGCAGGGCGCGCCGGCGGCCGCCGCGCGCGCGGCCGAGAATCCGGCGCCGGCTACCGCGCCGGCTACCGCACCGGCTACCGCACCGCCAGCGGCGCCGTCCATGGAAGCACCGGCCGCGGCCCCCGTGCACGCGCCGCGCCGCACCGCCAACCAGGTCGAACTCGACCTGGAACGCATGCAGGCGCTCGGCCTGGTGACGGCGGCCGGCGGGCGCACCACCCTGGTCGAGGACTTCCGCATCATCAAGCGGCCCTTGCTCAAGCGCGCCTTCGGGCCGCGCGCGCCCGGCGAAAAACCGGGCAACCTGATCATGGTCACCAGTTCGCTGCCGGGCGAAGGCAAGACCTTTTGCTCGATCAACCTGGCCATGAGCATCGCCATGGAACTCGATCACACGGTGCTGCTGATCGACGCCGACGTGGCGCGCCCGTCGGTGCTGCGCACGCTCGGCCTGCCGGCCCACCGCGGCCTGATGGACATCCTGCTCGACGACAAACTCGACATGGCCGACGTCATGCTGCGCACCAATGTGAACACGCTCAGCATCCTGCCGGCCGGCAGCAACAACCCGCGCGCGACCGAACTGCTGGCCAGCCAGGCGATGAGCACCTTTGTGAACGAAATCGCCAACCGCTATCCCGACCGGATCGTCATTTTCGATTCGCCGCCGCTGCTGCTCACCAGCGAAGCGCACGTCCTGGCCAGCCACATGGGCCAGATCGCGCTGGTGGTCGAAGCCGAAGGCACCACCCAGCACGCGGTCAAGGAATCGCTGCGCCAGCTGGAAGGCTGCAGCAATGTGAACCTGATCTACAACAAGACGCGCGAATTCCCCGGCACCGAAACGTATGACTACCATTATGGCTAAGCGTCGCTTTGGACGGCGCCGCGCCGTGGTCGTGCCGGCGGCCCTGGCGGCCCTGCTGGCCGCGCCGGGCGCGCGCGCCGAGTGGCGCTTCACGCCCACCGTCGACCTGCGCGAAACCTACACCGACAACGTCGCCCTGAGCCGCGCGGAAGACGCCAGGAGCCGCTTCGTGACCGAACTGACGCCGGGCTTCACGCTGCTTAACCGCGGCCCGCGCCTGAAAGCCTCGGCCAACTACCAGCTGCACTACTACGCCTTCGACGACGACGGCGTGGAAGGGGTGCGCCACGCGCAGTCGCAACTGCGCACCGACGTGCGCGCCACCGTCGTCGACGACCTGCTGTTTTTCGATGCCGACGGCGCCATCGGCCAGCAGCCGGTATCGGCCTTCGGCCCGCAGGTGAACGGCAACGGCTATGCGAGCGCCAACCGCGCCAACGTCAAGACCTGGCGGGTCAGCCCCTACCTGCTGCACCGCTTCGGCAACAGCGCCACCGCCGCCGTGCGCTACACCCACGACTCGGTCGACGCCGGCCGCACCGGCTTCGGCGACAGCACCGGCGACGTGCTGACCATGAACCTGAACAGCGGGCGCACCTTCCGCCGCCTCGGCTGGGGCCTGCAGTACAGCCACCAGCGCGTGGACGACAGCATCGCGCCCGAATCGAGCGTCAAGATGGTCAGCGCGAATACGCGCTACCGCCTCGGCGCCGACTTCAACCTGACCGCCAGCGCCGGCTACGACGAATACGATTACCAGTCCGAGGGCGAGCCGACCAAGGGGCGCTTCTGGCAGGGCGGCATCGAATGGACCCCGAGTCCGCGCACCAGCCTGGTGGCCGGCGCCGGCAAGCGCTATTACGGCAACACCTACAACCTGCAGGCGCTGCACCGCAGCCGGCGTTCGGTCTGGAGCATCAACTACAGCGATTCGGTCACCACCACGCGCTCGCAACTGCTGCTGCCGGCCACCATCGACACGGCCACCATGCTCGACCGCCTGTTCACGGCGCAGATTCCCGATGCGGTGGCGCGCGCGCAGGCGGTCGACGCCTACATCCGCGCCACGGGTCTTCCGGCCGCGCTGGCCGACAGCATCAACTACTTCAGCAACCGCTTCATCTTGCAGAAGCAGTTGCAGGCGTCGGTGGCCTTCAACACGGCGCGCACCACCCTGATCGTGAGCGCGTTCGACAGCCGGCGCGAGGGCCTGTCGCTGATCCAGACCGACAGCCTGCTCACCGGGCCGGCCAGCGCGCGCCTGAACGACGACACCACCCAGCGTGGCGGCAGCGCCATGTGGAACCTGCGCCTGACCTCGCGCAGCGCGGTCAACGCCTCGTGGATCAGCTCACGCCAGGAGTCGAACGGCACCGGCCTGGCGAGCAAGAATACCGCCTTGCGACTGGCCGTGACGCGCCAGTTTTCGCCCAAAGTGCGGGGCGCCTTCGAGGCGCGCCGCGTGTCCGGTACCACGGCCGACCAGGCCGCGTCGTACCGCGAGAATGCCGTAACGGCCTCTCTGTCCTTGCAGTTCTAGCCGAATCGAGTCAGCGATGTATGAAACCTATTATGGGCTGAGCGACAAGCCCTTCCGGCTGCGGCCGGACCCGCATTTTTTCTTTGCCAGCAAAGGCCACAAGCGCGCCATGGCGTACCTCGAGTACGGCCTGTCGCACGGCGAAGGCTTCATCGTCATCACCGGTGAAGTCGGCGCCGGCAAGACCACCCTGGTGCGCAACCTGTTCAAGCAGATGCCGTCCGAGCAGATCGTGGCCGCCCACATCGTCAACACCCATCTCGATGCCGACGACACCCTGCGCACCGTGGTCGCCGCCTTCGGGCTGCCCTACGAGAACGCCAGCAAGACCGCGCTGCTCGAACGCCTCGAACAGTTCCTGCGCGCCTGCGACGATGAAGGCAAGCGCGCCTTGCTGGTGGTCGACGAAGCGCAAAACCTGACCCCGCGCGCGGTCGAGGAACTGCGCATGCTGTCGAACTTCCAGACCGACGACAAGTCCTTGCTGCAAACCTTCTTGCTGGGCCAGCCGGAGTTCCGCACCACCCTGCATAGCGCCGGCATGCAGCAGCTGCGCCAGCGCATCACGGCCAGCTATCATCTCGGCCCGATGGACGGCCCGGAAACCCAGGCGTACGTCGAGCACCGCCTGCACACGGTCGGCTGGAAGGACGATCCCTCGTTTTCGGCCGGCGCGCACGCCGCCATCTACGACTACAGCGGCGGCATTCCGAGGAAGACCAACGCCCTGTGCGACCGCCTGCTGCTGATGGGCTACCTGGAAGAGATGCACGCCTTTACCGAAGCCGACGTCAACGAAGTGGTGCGCGACATCCGCCAGGAATACGAACTGCCGCCGGAAGTGGTGCGCGAACAGGCCGCCGCCGCCCTCTCCGGGGTGGCATCGCTCGGCACGCTCGACAATCCGGGCTACCTGGACGAACGCATCCTGAAGATGGAAAAGTCGATGGCCTCGGTGCTGTCGATCCTCAAAAAAGTCGTCAGTACCTTGCCGGCATTGTCCCACCATCCAAGCGACCATCACGAATGAACGACCGCCTGCATCCCGCCGCCATGCCGCGCGCGCTCGGCCAACCGATCCGCAATGCGATGACGATCGACGTCGAAGACTACTTCCAGGTGTCGGCCTTCGCGCCCATCATCGCGCGCGAGTCCTGGCCTTCGCGCGAGTGCCGGGTCGAAGCGAACATCGAACGCATCCTGGCCATCCTCGAGAGCGGCGGCGTGCACGCCACCTTTTTCACCCTGGGCTGGATCGCCGAACGCTATCCGGACATGGTGCGCCGCATCGTCGCCGGCGGCCACGAACTGGCCAGCCACGGCTACGGCCATCTGCGCGCATCCGACCAGACCCGCGCCGAATTCGCCGACGACGTCGGGCGCAGCAAGGCCCTGCTCGAAGACATCGGCGGCCAGGCCGTGCTGGGCTACCGCGCTCCGAGTTTTTCGATCGGTACAAGCAACCTGTGGGCGCTCGACGTGCTGCAAGAAGCCGGTTACCGCTACAGTTCGAGCATCTATCCGATCGCCCACGACCACTACGGCATGCCGGATGCGCCGCGTTTCGCGTTTTATCCGAACGGCCCCGATGGCCTGCTGGAAGTGCCGATCACCACCGCCATGCTGGGCCAGCGCAAGCTGCCGGCCGGCGGCGGCGGATACTTTCGCCTGCTGCCTTACAGCCTGTCGCGCTGGATGATGCGGCGCGTGAACAGCGACGACGGCCAGCCGGCGATCTTCTACTTCCACCCGTGGGAGCTCGATCCCGGCCAGCCGCGTCCCGAAGGCGCCAGCCTGAAAACCCGTTTCCGCCATTACGTGAACCTGCAACGCATGGAAGGGCGCATCAAGCTGCTCACCCGCGATTTTGCCTGGGACCGCATGGACCGCATCTTTTTAGGGACCAAATGAGTTCGACTACCGACGCTGTGCAGGACCGCCCGGCCACCACCACTGGCGGTGCCGCCACCGTGCATCTGCTGCGCGCGGGCGACGCCGGCGACATGGCGCGCTGGGACGCTTTCGTGGCGGCCTGCCCGGAAGCGACCTTCTTCCACCGCGCCGGCTGGCAAACCATCATCGAGCGCGTGTACGGCCACAAGACCTGGTTCTACTACGTCGAACAGGATGGCCACATCGTCGGCGTGCTGCCGCTGGCCGAGATCAAGAGCCGCCTGTTCGGCCATTCCCTGGGTTCCTTGCCGTTCTGCGTGCTGGGCGGCGTGGCCGCCACCAGTGACGCGGCGCGCCCGCTGCTGGACGCCGCCGCCGACAAACTGGCCGCGTCGCTCAAGGTCGGCCATCTGGAATACCGCAACCTGCTGCCGGCGCACGCGGGCGACCCGGCCTGGCACCAGAAGGAGCTGTACGTCACCTTCCGCAAGGCCATCACCGCCGACGACGACGAGAACATGAACGCCATCCCGCGCAAGCAGCGCGCCATGGTGCGCAAGGGGATCAAGTGCGGCCTCACCGCCGAAATCGACCAGGGCGTGGACCGCTTCTTCATCGCCTACGCCACCAGCGTGCACCGGCTGGGCACCCCGGTATTCCCGAAAAAGTACTTCGCCGCGATCAAGGAAGTCTTTGGCGAGGAATGCGAAATCCGCATCATCGTCAAGGATGGCGCGCTTGTCGCTGGCGTACTCAGTTTTTACTTCCGCGACGAAGTGCTGCCGTACTACGGCGGCGGCATGCCGGCCGCGCGCGAGTTCGCCGGCAATGACTTCATGTACTGGAACCTGATGCAGGCCGCTAGCGCGCGCGGTGCCCGCATCTTCGACTTCGGCCGCAGCAAGCTCGGTACCGGCGCCTTCGACTTCAAGAAGAACTGGGGCTTTTCGCCCACGCCGCTGGCCTACGAGTACCGCCTGTACGAATCGACCGAACTGCCCGACAACAACCCGCTCAATCCCAAGTACCAGCTGTTCATCAAGCTGTGGAAAAAGATGCCGCTGGCGCTGGCCAATGTCCTCGGTCCGCACATCGTCAAGAGCCTGGGCTGAGCGTGGACGACCTGCTGCTGCTGATCCACCGGATTCCCTACCCGCCCAACAAGGGCGACAAGATCCGTTCGTATCACCTGCTCAAGCACCTGGCGCGCCACTACCGGGTGCACCTGGCCACCTTCGTGGACGATGCCGACGACTGGCAGCACCTGCCGCGCGTGCAGGCCCTGTGCGCGTCGAGCCACTTCGCCCGGCTCGATCCGGCCATGGCGCGCGTGCGCAGCCTGGGCGCGCTGCTGGCCAACCGTTCGCTCTCGCTCGACTACTACCGCGACAAGGGGCTGCGCGAGTGGGTCGGCAAGACCATGGCGGCCAACAAGGTCGAACGCATTTTGGTGTTTTCGTCGGCCATGGCGCAGTATGCCGAGCCGTACCGCCAAGCGCGCCGCGTGGTCGACTTTTGCGATGTCGATTCGGACAAATGGCGCCAGTACGCCGTGCAAAAATCCTGGCCCATGAGCATGCTGTACGCGCATGAAGCGCGCCAGCTGCTGCGCTACGAGCGCAAGGTGGCGCTTGAATGCGCCGCCGCGCTGTTCGTCTCGGCGCCGGAAGCGGCGCTGTTCCGCGAGCTCGCGCCCGAAAGCGCCGAGCGCATCGGCTTTTTCAATAACGGCGTCGATACCGACTACTTCACGCCGCAGTCCGCGCAGCTTGATTACCCGAATCCGTTCGTGGCCGGCCAGCAGGCGCTGGTGTTTTGCGGCGCCATGGATTACTGGCCCAACGTGGACGCGGTCAGCTGGTTCGCGCGCGAGATTTTCCCAAGCGTGCTGGCGCGCCATCCGGCCGCGCAGTTCGTCATCGTCGGCGCGCGGCCGTCGGCCGAGGTGCTGCAACTGGCCGCGCTGCCCGGCGTGACCGTGACCGGCACCGTGCCCGACGTGCGTCCGTTCGTGGCCCACGCCGCGCTGTGCGTGGCGCCGCTGCGGATCGCGCGCGGCATCCAGAACAAGGTATTGGAAGCGATGTCGATGGCCAAGACGGTGGTGGTTTCGCCACAGGCGCTGGAGGGCATCGCCGCCGAACCGGGGCGCGACCTGCTGCTGGCGCACGATGCGCCGCAGTTCGCCGCCGCCATCGGCCAGGCCTTGACCACGCCGCAGCCCGGGATGGGCGGGGCCGCGCGGCGCGTGGTCGAAACCCGCTACGGCTGGTCGAGCAACCTGGCGCCGGTGGTCTCGCTGCTGGAACAAATGTCTGTCGAAAGCGCATAGTGGAACAAGGTCTTGCCCTCAACCCGGCGCGTCCGGCCCGCCCGTATCTGCTGCAGACGCTGCTGATCGGCGCCGTGCTGCTGTTCCCATTGCTCGCCTACTTCCAGACGGCGGCGTCGATCGTGGGCATCTGGGACAGCTCCGGCACCTTCGCGCACGGTTACGTGATCCTGCCCATCAGCCTGTGGCTGATCTGGGGCCGGCGCGACGTGCTGCGCAGCATGCAGGTAGCGCCGTGGTGGCCCGCGCTGCCGCTGCTGGCCGCCTGCGGCGCCGCCTGGCTGCTGGGCGAAATGGGCGAAGTGCAGATCGTGCGCCACTACGCGTTCGTGGCCATGCTGCCCCTGTCGGCGCTGGCGATCCTCGGCCTGCCGATCGCGCGCAGCCTGGCTTTTCCGCTGGCCTTCATCCTGTTCGCGGTGCCGTTCGGCGATGTGTTCATCGAACCGCTGATCGGCATGACCGCCAACTTCACGGTCGACGCGCTGATCGCCACCGGCATTCCGGTTTTCCGCGAAGGGAACAACTTCAGCATCCCGAGCGGCAACTGGTCGGTGGTGGAAGCGTGCAGCGGCGTGCGTTATCTGATTTCGTCGGTGACGCTGGGCTGCCTGTACGCCTACCTGACCTACCGCAGCACCTGGCGCCGCGCGCTGTTCATCGTCGCCTCGATCATCGTGCCGATTTTCGCCAACGGCGCGCGCGCCTACCTGATCGTGATGATCGGCCACCTGAGCGGCATGACGCTGGCGGTCGGCGTCGACCATCTGATTTACGGCTGGGTGTTCTTCGGAATCGTGATGTTCCTGCTGTTCTGGATCGGCGCGATCTGGCGCGAAGACACTGCGTCGGCTACCGCGCCCGCCGTCGAGGTGGCGGCCGCGCCGGCACTGCCGGACGCGCCGCCGGCGCCGGCGGGCAAACTGCTGCCGGCCGCGCTGGCGATCATCGCCTGCGTCGGCATCTGGCCCGCTTACCAGTATTATCTCGAGAAGACCGAAGCGGCGCCGGCGCCGGTGGTATTGAGCGGCGTGGCCACCGCTGCGCCGCGCGGCCCGGCGTTCGTCGACTGGACCCCGGCCTTCCCGAAAGCGAACGCCGAACTGCAGCAGTTCCACGCGCAGGACGGCGTGGGCGTCGGCGTCAAGCTGCTGTACTACCGCAAGCCGCCCGAGGGCACCAAGCTCATTACCACCACCAACCGCCTGTCGCCGGTCACCGACCCGGTGTGGCGCACGGTGAGTACCATTGTGCGCGATGAAGCCATCGGCACGCGCGGCCTGCGTGTGCGCGAGAGCACCATGTCCGGCCCCGGCGGCAAGATGCTGGTGTGGCACTGGTACTGGATCGACGGCAGCACCACCAGCAACGACTACGTCGGCAAGCTGCTGCAGATCCGCCAGAAGCTGCTGCACGCCAGCGACGACGGCGCCGCCGTGATGGTGTTCGCCCAATACGACGAAAATCCGGAGCCGGCGCGGGTGGCGATGCGTGCCTTCCTCAAGGGCGACCTGGCCGCCATCGAGGCCGCGCTGGCCGCCAACACGAGGCACCGATGACCGATACGCCCCTGGTCGTCCACCTGATCTACCGGCTCGACTTCGGCGGCTTGGAGAACCTGCTCGTCGAGCGCATCAACCGCATGCCGGCCGCGCACTACCGCCATGCGGTGGTGTGCCTGACCGACTACACCGCGTTCGCCGACAAGATCACCAAGCCCGGCGTGGAGCTGTTCGCGCTGCACAAGCAGCCCGGTTTGTCGCTCGGCACCCACGCGGCGCTATTCACATTGCTGCGCCGACTGCGCCCGACCATCCTGCATACCTATAACCTGTCGGCGCTCGAATACGCCCCGGCGGCGCTGCTGGCCGGGGTCCCGGTGCGCATCAACGGCCTGCACGGACGCGACGCGGGCGATCCGCAAGGGCGCAACCGCAAGCACAACATGCTGCGCCGCCTGATGCTGCCGTTCTACGACTGCTGCTACGCCAATTCGGCCGACATGCTGGCCTGGAACCGCACGGTCATCGGCGTGGCCGAGAACAAGAGCCGGCTGCTCTCGAACGGGATCGACGCCGACAAGTTCACCCCGCAGGGCGGCGTGGTGCGCCATTTCGGGCCTGAGACCATCGTGATCGGCACGGTCGGCCGCATCCAGGACGTGAAGGACCATGCGACGCTCTTGCGCGCCTTCGTGCTGCTGCACGCGCGCCTGCCGCAGGTGCGCCTGGCGGTGGTCGGCGGCGGCCCGCTGCTGGCGGCCCTGCAGGCGCAGGCCGAACAGGCCGGCGTGGCCCATCTGGTCTGGCTGCCCGGCGCGCGCCTTGATGTCGCCGATATCCTGCGCGGCTTCGACATGTTCGCGCTGTCCTCGATTGCCGAAGGCACGCCCGGCTCCGCGCTGGAAGCGATGGCGAGCGGCCTGCCGGTGGTCGGCACGCGCGTGGGCGGCGTGCCCGAAGTCGTCGCCGACGGCGTGACCGGCCTCTTGGTGGCGCCGTCCGACGCCCCCGCCATGGCCGCCGCGCTGGAACGCTACGCGCTCGACGCCGCGCTCAGGCTGGAACACGGCACCGCCGGCCGCGCCCGGGTCGAACGCCACTACAACATGGCGGCCATGGTGGCCGCTTACGAATCCTTGTACGACGCCTTGTGCGAACATAAAAAACAATTCAGGAAGAGTGCGAAATCATGTGTGGAATAGTCGGCATTTTTGATACGCGCGGTGCGCGCGAGATCGACCCGGCGCTGGTCAAGCGCATGAACGAAACCCAGCACCATCGCGGTCCGGACGAGGGCGACGTGTACATCGAGCCCGGGGTCGGCTTCGGCCACCGGCGCCTGTCGGTGATCGACATCCTGAGCGGCCAGCAGCCGATGTTCAACGCCGAAGGCAATGTCGGCGTGGTCTTCAACGGCGAAATCTACAACTACCCCGAGCTGACCGAGGAACTGCAAAAGCTCGGCTACGTGTTCCGCACCAAAAGCGACACCGAAACCATCGTGCACGCCTGGTCGGCCTGGGGCGAAGACTGCGTGCGGCACTTTCGCGGCATGTTCGCCATCGCCGTGTGGGACCGGGTCAAGCAGACCATGTTCATGGCGCGCGACCGCCTCGGCGTCAAACCGTTCTATTACGCCGTGCTGCCGGACGGGATGTTCATCTTCGGCTCGGAACTCAAGTCCCTGCGCGCGCATCCGGGCCTGCCGCGCGCGATCGATCCGCGCGCGGTCGAAGATTACTTCGCCTACGGCTACGTGCCGGAGCCGAAAACCATCTACAGCGGGGCGCTGAAGCTCTCGCCCGGCTTTTGCCTGCTGGTTACCGTCGGCCAGCCGATTCCGCAGCCGCGCCAGTTCTGGGACGTGCCGTTCAAGCTGCACGGCGCCATGACCCAGGCCGACGCCGAGGGCGAACTGGTGGAGCGCCTGCGCGAAGCGGTCAAGATCCGCCTCAAGGCCGAAGTGCCGCTGGGCGCATTCCTGTCGGGCGGCGTCGATTCGAGCGCCATCGTGGCCATGATGGCCGGCCTGATGAAGGACCCGGTCAACACCTGCTCGATCGCCTTCAACGACAAGGCCTTCGACGAATCGGAATACGCCGAACAGGTGGCGCGCCAGTACAAGACCCACCACCACACCGAAACGGTGGACACCGACGACTACGCGCTGCTCGACACCCTGGCCGACCTGTACGACGAGCCGTATGCCGACAGTTCGGCCATTCCGACCTATCGCGTGTGCCAATTGGCGAGGAAACGCGTGACGGTGGCGCTGTCGGGCGACGGCGGCGACGAAAACCTGGCCGGCTACCGCCGCTACCGCTACGCCATGGCCGAAGACAGCGTGCGTTCGCGCTTGCCGACCGGCCTGCGCAAGCTGGTCTTCGGGCCGCTCGGAAAATACTATCCCAAGGCCGACTGGGCGCCGCGCATGTTCCGCGCCAAAACCACCTTCGAAGCGCTCTCGCGCGACCTGGTGGAAGGCTACTTTCACGGCGTGTCGATCATGTCCGACGCCATGCGCGCGCAGCTTTTCACGCCCGCCTTCCACACCCGGTTGCAGGGCTACCGCGCGATCGACGTCATGCAAGGCCATGCGGCCAAATCGCCGACCGACGATCCGCTCTCGATGATCCAGTACCTCGACATGAAAACCTATCTGCCGGGCGACATTCTCACCAAGGTCGACCGCGCCAGCATGGCGCACGCGCTCGAAGTGCGGGTGCCGCTGCTGGACCACAAGCTGGTGGAATGGATTTCGGGCCTGCCGCCCGAGATGAAGCTGCGCGGCAGCGAAGGCAAGTACATCTTCAAGAAAAGCCTGGAGCAGTACCTGCCCCACGATATCCTGTACCGCAAGAAGATGGGCTTCGCGGTGCCGCTGGCCGGCTGGTTCCGCGGCCCGCTGCGCCAGCGCGTGCGCGATTCGCTGCTGGGCGACACGCTCAAGGAAACCGGCATCTTCAACATCGATTACCTGACCGAGATGGTCGAGCAGCACGAGTCGGGCCGGCGCGACTACAGCGCCCCGATCTGGACGCTCCTCATGTTCGAGGCCTTCCTGCGTAAAGAGCTGGGAGCGTCGGCATGACGGGGGAGGGCGCGCCATTGCGCATCCTGCACGTACTCGATCATTCGATTCCGCTCCACAGCGGCTACACCTTCCGCACGCGCGCGATCATCAACGAGCAGCGCATCCTGGGCTGGCAGACCTTCCACGTCACCAGCCCGAAGCAGGGCATGACCCAGGCCGCGTTCGAGCAGGTCGACGGCCTCGATTTCTACCGCACCGCCGCCGCCGGCGGGCCGCTCTCGCGCCTGCCGGTGTTTAACCAGGTCGCCGTCATCGACGTGCTGGAAGACCGCCTGCTCAACGTCGCCCTCGATATCAAACCCGACGTGCTGCATGCGCATTCGCCAGCACTGAACGCGGTGGCCGCGCTGCGCGTGGGGCGCCGCCTCGGCATTCCGGTGGTGTACGAAATCCGCGCCTTCTGGGAAGACGCCGCCGTCGACCATGGCACCAGCCGCGAATGGGGCCTGCGCTACCGCATGACGCGCGCGCTGGAAACCTATGCGCTCAAACGCGTGGACGCCGCCACCACCATCTGCGAAGGCTTGCGCGCCGAAATCGTCGGACGCGGCATCCCGGCCGGGAAAATCACCGTCATCCCGAACGCGGTCGACGTGGCCGACTTCAGCGTCGACGGCGCGCGCGACGAAGCACTGGCTTTGCGCCTGCACCTGATTGGCAAGTCGGTGCTCGGCTTCATCGGTTCGTTCTACGCCTACGAAGGGCTGGACGTGCTGCTGCGCGCGCTGCCGTCGATGCTGGCGGCGAACCCCGACATCCGCGTGCTGCTGGTCGGCGGCGGCCCGCAGGACGCCGCGCTCAAGGCGCTGGCGCAGGAGTTGAAAGTAGCGGACCAGGTGATCTTTACCGGCCGCGTGCCGCACGACCAGGTGCAGCGCTACTACAACCTGGTCGACGTGCTGGTCTACCCGCGCCTGAAGATGCGCCTGACCGACCTGGTCACGCCGCTCAAACCGCTCGAAGCGATGGCCCAGGGCCGCCTGCTGGCCGCATCCGACGTGGGCGGCCACCGCGAACTGATCGACGACGGCCGCACCGGTGTGCTGTTCGCCGCCAGCGACCCGGCCGCGCTGGCGCGCAAGGTGCTCGACCTGCTGGGCGCGCCGGAGCGCTGGCCCGCGCTGCGCGCCAACGGCCGCGCGTTCGTGGAACGCGAACGCACCTGGGCCGCCAGCGTGGCGCGCTATCAAAAGGTGTATGGCTCGCTCAAGCGCGCCGGCGACAAATGAAAATCCTGACCTTCACGACGCTGTTCCCGAACCAGGTCAAGCCGAATCACGCCATCTTTGTCGAAACGCGCCTGCGCCACCTGGTCGCCAGCGGCCAGGTGGAGGCGCGCGTGGTCGCGCCCGTGCCGTGGTTTCCGTTCACGGGCAAGCGCTTCGGCCAGTACGGCGACTTTGCGCGCGTGCCCGCCAGCGAGGAGCGCTTCGGCCTGCCGGTGCTGCACCCGCGCTATCCGGTGATCCCGAAGATCGGCATGAATTTGTCGCCGGCGCTGCTGGCCAACGCCGCCAGGGACACGGTGGGGCGCATGCTCGACGAGGGATTCGACTTCGACCTGATCGACGCCCACTATTTTTATCCCGACGGCGTGGCGGCGGTCAAGCTGGGCAAGCATTTCAACAAGCCGGTGGTGATCACCGCGCGCGGGTCCGACATCAGCCTGATTCCCAATTTTGCCAAGCCGCGCAAGATGATCCAGTGGGCCGCCGCCAACGCCGCCGCCGTCATCACCGTGTGCGACGCCCTCAAGACGGAGCTGGTGCAGCTGGGCGCCGACCCGGCGACCATCACGCCGCTGCGCAACGGCGTCGACTTGCAGCGCTTCCATCAGGGCGACCGTGCGGGCCTGCGCCGCGAGCTCGGACTCGAAGGCTTTACCCTGCTCTCGGTCGGCCATCTGGTGGAACTCAAGGGCCACGACCTGGCCATCGGCGCGCTGCCGCTGCTCCCGGGCGTGACCCTGCTGATCGCCGGCAGCGGCGTCGAACTGCCACGCCTGCAGGCGCTGGCGCGCGAACTGAAGGTCGAGGAGCGCGTGCGCTTCCTGGGCGCCGTGCCGCAGCCGGAGCTGCCGCGCTACTACGGCGCCGCCGACGCGCTGGTGCTGGCGTCGAGCCGCGAAGGCTGGGCCAATGTGCTGCTCGAAGCGATGGCCTGCGGCACCCCCGTGGTGGCCAGCCGCGTGTGGGGCACGCCTGAAGTGGTGGCAGCACCGGCCGCCGGTGTGCTGATGATGGAACGCAGCCGCCAGGGCGTGGCCGACGCCGTCAACGCGCTGCGCGCCGATTATCCGGCGCACGACGACACGCGCCGCTACGCCGAGCAGTTCAGCTGGGACAGCACCACCGCCGGCCAGCTGACACTCTTCAACGCGATCCTGGGAAAACAGCCATGCCCTTGACAAGCACCCCGCTGATTTCGGTGATCATCCCCTGCTACAACGCGCAGCGCTACATCGGCGCGACCATCGCCTCGGTGCTGGCGCAAAAAGACATCGCGCTGGAGATCATCGTCGTCGACGACGGCTCGCGCGACGAGTCGGTGGCGCTGGTGCGCAAGGGTTTCCCGGCGGTGCGCATCATCGAGCAGGCCAACGCCGGCGTGGCGGCGGCGCGCAATGCCGGCATTGCCGCCGCGCGCGGCGAGTGGATCGCCTTCATCGACGCCGACGACATCTGGCTGCCCGGTAAGCTGGCGGCCCAGCTGGCGCAGATGGCGGCGCTGCCCGAGTGCCGCATGTGCTACACCGCGTGGAAGGTGTGGCCGAGCGACGTGCCGCAGCCAGCGCAGGACTACCTGGCGCGCCTGCAAGACGAAGCGGTCGATGGCGCGCTTTGGCGTGGCGCCAGCGGCTGGATTTATCCGCAGCTGCTGCTCGACTGCGTGGTGTGGACTTCGACGGTGCTGATGCGGCGCACCTTGCTGGCCGAATTGAACGGCTTCGACACCAGCCTGCGCCTCGGCGAAGATTACGACCTGTGGCTGCGCGCTTCGCGCATCACGCCGATTGTGCGCGTGGCGCGGCCGTACGCCCTGTACCGCATCCACCCGGCCAGCATCACGCGCGCCACCCCGGCCGAAAACTACCGCGCGCGCGTGATCGGCCAGGCGCTCGGGCGCTGGGGCCTGGCCTCGCCGGACGGGCGCGCGGGCGATGCCAGCGCGGTGCGGCGCATGCTGGCCAAGAGCTGGAGCGACTTCGCCGGTGCGCACCTGGAAGCGCGCAACCTGGGCCAGGCGCGGCGCGCCGCCTTGACCGCGCTGCGCACCGACCCCACCCACGTGCCGGGTTGGAAAGTGCTGGTCAAGACCGGCCTCAAGGCGCTGTCGCCATCAAAGGAAAACGCATGACACTCAATATCGGACTGGTGGCGCGCTGCCTGAACACGGAACATATTCGCGGCATGGGCAAGTACGTGTTCGAGCTGCTCAGCCACTCGAAGGAGCATCCCGAGATGCACTGGCGCCTGTTCGGCGACGACGACCGCCACGGCATGGTCACGCCGCCCGGCGCCAACCTGGAAACCGATGTGTTCACCTTTCGCGGCGACCGTTTCCGCGCCTGGGAGCAGCTCGGCCTGCCGCTGCGCCTGCGCAAACTCGATATCGACCTGCTGCACGCGACCGAAGGCGCCCTGTCGCTGTGGCAGCCGAAACCGACGGTGGTGACGGTGCACGACACGCTGGCGTGGGAAGAACGCGCCGACACGCTCGGCGCGCGCCTGTACTGGGACCACACGATTCCGGCGGCTTTGAGAAAATGCGCGCACGTGATCACCATCAGCGAATGCTCGCGCACCGACATCCTGGCGCGCTGGCCGTGGCTGGAACCGAAGCTGACGGTGATTCCGCACGGGATCGACGAAGCCTACTTCACCAACGACTTAGTTAACAACCCCTGTCCGATGCACGCCGAACTGGCGCAGAGAATCGGCACGTCGCCGTACGCCGTCTACCTGGGCGGGCCGATGAAGCGCAAGCGCCCCGAGTGGGCGATGGAAGTGGTCGCCGCCAGCGGCCAGAAGGACCTGAAGCTGGTCATCTGCGGCTTCGGCGCCGCCGCCCGCCGCACGGCCTTGGCCGAACTGCCGCCGCATTTGCAGGGCCGCGTGCTGTTCGCCGAATTCCTGTCCGACGCCGAACTGCGCGCCCTGTATCGCGGTGCCCGGGCGGTGCTGTACCCGACCCTGTACGAAGGCTTCGGCTTTCCCGCGCTGGAAGCGCAGGCAGCCGGGGTGCCGGTCATTTTCAGCGCGCTGGGCAGCCTGAAGGAATTGATTGGCCCGCTGGCGATGGTGGTGCCGCCGCACGACCTGGAGGCCTGGGTCGCGGCGCTGGACCGCGCCGCCAACCTGGGCGAGCAGCGCGCGCCGATGGTGGCGGCGGCGGCGGCGTGGGTGCGCAAGTTCGCCTGGTCCGAGAGTTTCGCCAGTCACCTGGCGGTGTATCGCAAAGTGCGTGGCTGACCGATGAAGAAAGTGCTGGTCATCGCTTATCTGTATCCGCCGATTTTCAATTCGGGGACGCGCCGCAGCCTCGAATTCGTCAACCATTTGCCCGACCATGGCTGGACCCCGACCGTGCTCACGGTCGACAGCCCCGATCCCCAGCACTGCGACCCCTCGCTGCTCGACGAAGTGCGGCCCGGCACCCGCATCGAACGCGCGCCCTTGTGGACGCGCCACATGGCGCCCAGGTTCGCGGCAAAATTCGCCAGCCTGGTCGACCCGCAGCGCCTGTCCGGCGCCCTTGAGTGGCGCGTGCGCCGCTTCTGGAACGTGCCGGACGAATGCGCCAGCTGGATTCCGATGGCGGTGCAACATGCGGTGCGCCTGCACGCGCAGGAACCGTTCGACGCCATCTACGCCACCGGCTGGCCGTGGTCCTCCTTTCTGGTGGCCGAAAAAGTCAGCCGCCGCACCGGCGTGCCGTTCGTGGTCGATTACCGCGACCTGTGGAAGCCGGCCGAGGTGGAGTGGGACAAGACCAGCTGGCTGCAGCGGCGCCTGAACCCCGGCCTGGAGCGGCGCGTGCTGCGCGCCGCCTCCGGCGTGATCGCCACCACCGAATCGTTTCTCGGCCTGCTGCCGCAGGAACTGCTGCCGGCGAACCGTTTTTTCATCACCAACGGCTTCAATGAAGGGGACTTTCCGCCCGCAGGATCGGCAGCGGCGCCGGCCAGTGAGCGCGTGCGCATCGTCTACACCGGCGTATGGCGCCCCGGCTACGGCCCGGACGATCTGTACGCGGCGGTGCGCTTGCTCAAGCAGCGCGGCACGCCGCATCTGGCACGCCTCGATATCGTGGTGGCCGGCTACGCGCCCGGTCCCGCGCGCGAGTACGGCATCGACGACATCGTCGAAGAACGCGGGCGCGTGCAGCATGCCGAGGCAACCGCGCTGATGTCGGGCGCCAGCGTCCTGTACCTGCCGGTCTCGAAAGGCCTCTACGAGCACGCCAGCATGCCGGGCAAGCTGTTCGAATACCTGGGCAGCGGGCGGCCGATCCTGGCGTCGGCGCAGGCGGTCAGCGAAGTGGCCAAGACGCTCACCCAGGTCGGTGGCGCGCGGCGCGCCGATCCGGGCGACGTGGAGGGGCTGGCCGCTATCCTGGCTACCCTGTGCCAGAGCGGCCCGGGCGCGATCTTTTCAAAGCGCATTCCGAGCGAACTGGCGATGTACACGCGCGCCAGCCTGACCGGCAAACTGGCGCTCGCCCTTGGCGCCATCGTGCGGCACCCCCGGAGCGCCGCATGAGCACCGTGCGGCGCGCCATGGTGTTCTCGTTCCTGGAGAGTTATCTCGGCATCGCCCTGAACCTGGTGTCGTTCGTGCTGCTGGCGCGCCTGCTCACGCCCAAGCAGGTCGGCCTGTTTTCGGTGGCGCTGGCGATCATCAGCGTCACCCAGGTCATCCGCGATTTCGGGCTGGTGAATTTTTTGATCCAGAAGAAGGAGCTCACCAGCGAATACATCGCCAGCGCCTGGGGCCTGGCCCTGATCCTCGGCGCCGGCCTGTTCTTGCTGATCCAGCTGTGCGCCCCGCTGATCGGCGCGTTTTATCATGAAGAGAGCCTGACCACGATCGCCCGCATCGTCGCGCTCAACTTCCTGATCCTGCCCTTCAATTCGGTGTGCCTGGCGCTGCTGCGCAGGGAGCTCAATTTCCAGTCGGTGATGCGGATTAACCTGTCGGGGGCCGTGCTCTCGACCATCGCCACCCTGCTCATGGCGTGGCAGGGCGCGGGCGCGTATGCGCTGGCGTTCGGCGCGGTGCTCAACAACGCGATCATCGCCGCCGGCATCTGGCATGTGGGCGCGGCCGCTCGCCTGCTGCGTCCCGCCCTCACCAAGTGGCGCGAGATCATGAAGTTCGGCGGTCCGCTCACCGTGGCCAACGTGATCACCTCGATCACGATGGATATCAACGATCTGGCGGTCGGCAAGATCATGGGCTTTTCGGCGGTGGCCATCGCCAGCCGCGCCCAGGGCTTGATGAACCTGTTCCACCGCGACTTCATGGGCGCGGTGCGCAATGTGGCTTATCCGGCGTTTTCGAAAGCGGTGCGCAACGACGACAACCTGGAAGAAAAGTACGTCCTCAGCGTCACCAACGTCACCGCCATCGCCTGGACCTTTTACGGTTTCGCCGCGCTGTTCCCGCTCGAAGTGCTGCGTTTGATGTTCGGGCCGCAGTGGGACCAGTCGGCGCCGCTGGTGCCGTTCTTTTGCCTGGCCGGCGCCGCCAGCGCCATGATCAACCTGACCCCGACCGTGCTGCTGGCCGCCGGCCACTCGCAACTGGTGGCCACGGCCGAACTGGTGATCCAGCCGGTCAAGGCGATCGCCCTGTGCCTGGTGGTCTTCTATTACCGCAACCTGGAGTATTTCGCGATCGGTTTCATGGTCATGGCCGTGGTCAGCGTGCCGTACTGGTATGCGCTCAAGCAGCGCCGCCTGCCGACCGATTTCGGCGCGCTGCTGCGCAACGTGGGCATGAACCTGTTGCTGGCGGTGCTGAGCCTGGCACCGGCAATCGCCATGGTCATGTGGCTGCGTCCGGCCGGCCAGGCGCTCGGCCACGCCGTTTTCTTTGCCTGCGCCGGCGCCACCTGCGTGGCCTGGCCATTGCTGCTGTGGACATTCCGCCATCCCTTGTACCGCGAATTGATGGCAATCGCGCAGGCGCGCCGCAAGTCGGCCGGGGCTTGATCGCGCATTAATGCGCGCCCCCGGACTTGATTATCCCGGGCACCCCGGCGGCGTTGCCAAAGATATTATCACCGTTGTGTTTCTCGAATACTTGAATATTGAACAGCGCATTCCAGATCCGCCTTATCCCTTCTTTACAGACCAGCCCGCCTTATTATATCGCAGCGCGATTATCCGGGACCGCCGTTGCCTCTTCCCGCCCCGCTGGGGCAAGCCCCCGTTGCCCGTGCGGGCATGACGGCGCTGTTCATTATTGTCGAGGCCGGTTAATATGGCGGCACCGCGCCTGATAATGCCAAAGCGGCTATCTGATTATGCCGGCGGTAATATTGACCAAGCCTTCATTATTATTCCAATTCGGCAATTCAATAATCATTGCCATTTAATCATCCCGCAAAAATAAATAGCCGTTTTTCTCGTTTTGTTTGTGAACCGTCATTTCGCGCGCGGTAAATATGCGGGTAGAATGGCGTTTCCATGCCGCAACAAACGAACTCATCGCCGCGCTATTGGGGTGGTCTAAAGAACGAGCGACGCCGCGTTAATAGCACTCTTTTCATTGTTATTACGAAGAAACCATTATGACCGACTTGCAACGCCGTATTTTCCTCCGACGCTCCACCATGCTGGTCGCCTCCGGCGCGCTCACCGCTTGCGGCGGCGGCGGCGGCGATGGCGATGGCGCCGCCGCCGCGCCCACCTCGACCGCCGCCGGCGGCGTGCAGACCACGGCCTCCGGTCCCTTCGACCAGGGTACGCCGCCGCTCGTGCCGCAGCCGGGCGCGCCGGTCCCGAATGCCTCGTTTACTGTCGTGAGCACCACCGGCCAGGCCTCGGTGCCGTTCAGCCTGGGCTTCGCCTTCCGCCGCGGCGATGTGCCGGCCGGGCGCACGCTCGGTTCGGACAAGGGCGCGCTGCAGGTCAACGTCAAGAATGTGTGGCCGGACGGCTCGCTCAAATTCGCGCTGCTCTCCGGCCAGGCCAGCTTGCCCGGCGCCGCCGGCACCACCGTCAACCTGGGCACCATCGCGGCCCCCGCGGGCGAGAGCCTGATCGACACCGCGCGCCTGCGCAACAGCGGCGCCGTCGCCGAAGTCGGCTGCGGCGCGTTCGGCACCGTCAGCTGGCAGGGCGCCGACTGGGACAGCCCGTTCAAGACCTGGGTCAGCGGTCCGCTGATGTCGTCCTGGATCTACCGCAAGCCGGTCGGCAGCGACCCGCACCTGGTGGCCTGGCTCGAAGTGCGCCTGTGGGCCAGCGGCGCGCTCGAGGTGCTGCCGTGGATCGAGAACGGCTACCTGCGCGTGGCCGCGCCATCGAACAAGGCGGCCACCTACACGTTTTCGCTCAATGGCAGCCTGCGCATGTCGGCCGCCATCGACCTCAAACACCATCAGCGCACGCCGTTGATCAGCGGGACCGCGCTGTCGTACTGGGGCGGCGCCGATCCCGGCGTGGTGCCGCGCCAGAATCCGGTCTACCTGCAGGCGACCGAACTGGTGCCGTCGTACCAGGCGCGCCTGACCGCCGATGCGAGCGCGG
Source organism: Massilia mucilaginosa (assembly GCF_011682145.1). Lineage (GTDB taxonomy): Bacteria > Pseudomonadota > Gammaproteobacteria > Burkholderiales > Burkholderiaceae_D > Telluria_A > Telluria_A mucilaginosa. Next base: position 23,288 of record NZ_WHJH01000028.1, on the reverse strand, counting down.
TGAAGGCCCTGGCGGCCAGCTACACGCCGCTGCAGGCCGGTAACTTCACCTATTACGGCGACAGCATGGCGTCGTCCGGCTACCAGGACCCGATCGGGCTGCTGCCGCAGCACGACGTGCTGTTTCTGGTGGCCGACACCCCGGCCACCTACGCCGGCGTGGTGCGCAACGGCTTTTCGGCCGGCCGCTACGGCCTGCACTACCGCGACGAGAACACCAACCGTCCGCTGCGCTTTTCCAGCCATCCGACCCTGAACATCCGCGCCGGCCATGGGTTCAAGGATACCGGCGGCTCCACCAACGGCCAGTACACCCCGGTCGCCACCGGCGGCAATCCGCCCAGCTGGGATGTGGCGCACAGCCCGTCGGTCGGGTTTGCGGCCTACCTGGCCACCGGCCGTTTCTACTTTATGGAGCAGGTGCAGTTCGCCGCCACCGCCAACTACCTTGGCAATGGCGACAACACCGCGCTGCGCACCGGCAGCAAGGGCCTGGTGCAAACCGCCGTCGCGGCCTGGCAGACCCGCAGCTGCGCGTGGGACTGGCGCACGCGCGTGCAGGCCCTGTGCGTCACGCCCGACGACGATCGCGAACTGCGCGCCGAATTGATCGCCTCGGTGGAAGCGAATATCGAGCACTTCCACGGCCGTTACGTGGCCCGTCCGAACAATCCGTTCGGCTGGATCAAGCCGGGCGAAGGCTACGACGGCACCATCCGCATGGGTTCACCGTGGCAGCAGGACTTCGTCACCGCGGCCTTCGGCTATTCGGTCTCGCTGGGCTTGCCGATTTCGGCGGCCGCCAGCACCAAGCTCAGTGCCTTCTTCGCCTGGAAGGCGCGCAGCGCGGTCGGCCGGCTCGGCACCAAAGCCGCCTTCTGGTACGTCAACGCGGTACCGTACACGATGGTCATTTCGCCCAGCGCCAAGCCCGATTACGATAACGGCACCGGTCCCTGGTACAGCTCCGAGGCCGAGGTATACCAGGCCACCTATGCCACGCCGCCGGCCTGGCTGGGCAAGACCGAAGGCGTGCTGGCCGCCGAATACATGCCGGGCGAGCGCGCCATGTGGGGCAACCTGGTGCCGGCCATCGCCTACGCGGTGCGCCATGGCGTGCCGGGTGCGCGCGAGGCGTACGAACGCATGACGGGCGCCACCAACTGGGGCGCCTTGCGCGCCGCCTTCGACGTCAAGCCGGTGTGGGGCGTGAAACCGGCGCTGTACGCGCCGCCCACGCCGCTGCCGGTGCCAAGCACGCCGCACGAAGGCGATCCGTCCTGGTTCGCCGGCACGGGGCTGGGCGAGTGGATCGAAATCGCCGGCACCCTTGGTGCCGGCGGCTCGGCGGTGCATGCCTACAGCGGCATCGCCTTCAATGAGCGCAGCAACGAAATCCTGATCGCGGCGGCCGGCGGCCACCTCGACTCGCCCGACAACCGCGCGGTGTCGCTGCGCCTGACCGACAATGCGCCGGTATGGCAGCTGCGCCAGGGCCAGAGCGCGCGCACCGCGATCGACGTGGCCTACTACGCCGACGGCAAGCCGACCTCGCGCCACCTGTACAGCACCGCGCATTACGTGCCTCAACTGAACCGGATAATGACCTTCGGCGTGCGCGCCGCCTACGGCAATGCGCACTCCTTCCACAACGTCGATGGCTTCGACCTGGAAACGAACACCTGGGATGCGGCCGGCACCTGGGCCGACATTCCGACCGGCCACCTGGGCGCGGTCGTCGTCCGCAACACGGGCGACGTCTGGAGCACCGGGCTGGCGCGTTTTTCGGCGGCCACCCGCAGCTGGAGCCAGCCGATCACGCAGCGCACCGACGATACGATCCGCTGGCCGATCGCACACGACGCCCTGCGCAACCAGCTGTTTTCGCTGAACTGGGCCGATGGCATGGGTTACGGGACGCCCGGGGTGTTCGCCTCGCGCGTGCCGCTCGAGGGCACGGTGCAGATATCGGTGTCGTTCAATCCGAGTGCGGCGCTGGAGAGCTTCAAGGCCGACAAGCCAACCTACGCCGGCATGGATTACGATCCGGCCAACGACCGCTTCCTGTTCTACTGCGGCCAGGGCGCGGGCGCCGGCCGCATCTACGTGATCAAGCCGAACGGGGGCAATACCTGGGATATGAGCATGTTCGAACTGGCCGGCCGCACCCGTCCGCCCGAGAGCAGCGGGGCCGGGGTGCACAACCGCTTCCGCTACGTGCCGGCGCTGCGCGGTTTCATGCTCATGCCGAACGGGAAGGACAACGTCTTCTTCATCCGCACCTCGGCTTGAGCATTCAAGCGAGGCGGTCGGCCACGCCGCGCGCGGCGCGGCCGGCCGCTTCGCGCGCCAGTCCCCTCAGGCCGCGCAGCGATCGGGGGTTGTACGCCACCACGCCCCAGCGTTCGCGCCGGTGGCTCATCCAGGTCTTTTTATAGGCATCGTCGCCGATCAGGTAATCGATCTCGGTGACCTTGTCCTTGTCGATCGCGTGCTCCATCAGCATGGCCGTGATCAGGGTCCCCGGCGAATAGGCCTTGAAGCCCTCGTCGTAGGCCAGCTTGTAGATTTCGGCCCGTCCGTATGACACGATCCACAACTGCGCCGCCACCGGTTCGCCCTTGATCCACGCCAGTCCCAGGCGCAGGAAACCCTTGGCGGCGTAGGCCTGCATCAGCGCCGGCATGAACGCGGGGAAGGGCTCAGGCTTCTTCCAGCTGGCCGCGTACACCTTTTCGTAGGCCGCGATCGCCACCGGCAAGTCCCTGGCGCTGGTGACGATTTCCAGGGTGCCGCCTTCGTTGGCGAACTTCTTGCCCGTGCGCCGGATGGTGTTTTGCAGCTGCCCGCCGCGCGCGGCCAGGTAGCTGGTCCAGTCGCCTTCGATCGGCTGGTACCAGTTGCCGAAGGCGAAATACTCGAACGCGAGCCAGCCCTTGATGCGCATCGCGCCCAGCAAGGTCTGGTAGGAGTGCGACTCCGGGTCCATCGGCGTGAGCGTCAGCGACCCCAGGCCGGGGAATTCGTCCTGGATGGCCGCCAGCACCATCACCATCTCGCGCGATTTGAGGCCGGGGTCGAGCACCGGCTCGTACAGGCTGGTATAAAAATTCGACAATGAACTCAGTTGCCAGGCGCCGCCGGATTTTTCGGCGCGCAGCGGCAGCACCGCCATCACTTGCCCGCCGCGCCGCAGCACGTAGAAACGCAGCCCGGGATTGGCCGGGTATACCGTGTCGACCAGGTTGCGGTACCACGCCAGGCCGCCGGCCACATTCTGCTTTTCGGCCTTGGTCATGAAGCTTTGCACGTCGGGCGCCAGCGCATCCGGGTGGTGGAACACCTCGACCGCCAGGCCTTCCTGCACGCGCGGCTTGCTGTGCCAGGCGCGCAGCGACACCTTGAGCGCTTCGGCCACGCTCCAGCGGTACAGCGTGCGGTGCCGGATCCAGCGCTGGCCGGTGGCCCATTCGAGCAGATTGGGGTCGGCGTCGGTGTAGAACTCGATGGCGCCGCCCGGATCGGCCGCGAACGCGTGTTCGATCACGCCGCGCAGCAGCAGGCGGCCCGGCGAGTAGTCCGAAAAGCTCTCGTCGTAGCTGGTCTTGAGCATCACGTACATGCCGTTGCGGCGCAGGAGCAGGCGCGAGGCGGCCAGTTTGTTGTCCAGCCACAGCTCGCACACCATGGCGTTGCCGCCCTCCGCGCCCCGGCGCAGCAGGTCGCGGTAGAACTGGTGCTGGGCCGGGCTGGCGCCGACCGCGGTGCCGCTGCGGCCCTTCCAGCCCGCCCCTTCGAGCGCGGCGTAGCGGTCCACCGCCGCGTCCATGGCGGCGGGGTCGAGGATGTACACGTGGCGCTTGGCCACGCCGTTTTCCAGCACGCGTTTCTGGTAGCGCTTGATATTGCTTTGCAGGTGAGCGCGCCCCGACAAGTAGTCCGCGAAACTGCCATCGAGGGCGATCCGCATCGTGCGCGCGTGGTTCAGCAGGTGCTGGCCCGGCACCGGGCCGTCCAGCACCGCGCCCACTTGCGGGTCGTTGCACAGCAGGTCGAGCTGGATCACCAGCGGCGGCAGGCTGTGCGAGAGCGAATCGAGCAGGGCGGCGTCGGCCACCAGGGTGGCGCCGAGCTGCGCCTGCGACGGCAGGAAGCTGGCCCACACCAGCGCGTTGCGCGGCTTGAGTATGCACATCGCCTCGACCTGGCCGTCGCGCCGGCAGGTCCACAGCTGCTCGCTGCCGTCGCCGAACTGGGTCAGCAAGCCGTCGATGAACAGCGCGCCGAGCAGCGGATGGCCGCCGAACAGGCGCGCATTCAATGCATCCCAGGCCGCGCCGTGGCTGCCGAGGGAGCGCTGCAGCGGCACGCCGCTCCAGCCGCTCATGCCAGCGCTTTCGAGACCAGCGCCGTCATCCACGCCATCTGCTGCGCGGACAGGCCCTGGTGGCAGGGCAGGTGCAGCAGGTGCAGGCGGTAGTTGCGCGCCACCGTGCAGCTCGACACCGCCATGTCGTCCCAGCGGAAAATCGGCATGCCGGCCTGCTTCAGCTGGTAGAACACCGGGTCCGGCTCGGCGATCGTGATCGGGAACATATACGGTGCGCAGTCGTCGGGCAGGTCGGGCATCAGCGCCTGGCCGCCGCGCGCGCCGGCCACCGCTTCGAGCCACTGGCTGTAATGCTGGCGGCGCCGTTCGACCAGGGGCGCGAGGCGCGTGCGCCGCATCACCCAGCGCGACAGGGCCAGGCTGTTCTTGTTTTCCATGGCGCGCTCGTACTGGGACGAGGGCCCGTCGTGGCGCTCGACGATGTCGTGCCCGCGCAAGGCCGGGTCGCGCGGCTCGGCGGCGGTGGCCGGCGCATGCGCGGCGCGGTTGCGCGACCAGGCCGACTTGAAGGCCTTGATTTCGCGCAGCAGGCCGGGCCTGGCCGGCGGCGTGATCGGAAACAGCGCCGGGTTGGCCCACAACACGCCGCCGTCTTCGCAGCCGAAAAATTTGTAGGGGCTGGCCATGAGCACATGGTCGGCGTTGGCCTGGCCGGTCTGGGCCCGTTTGGCGGCCACCTGCCAGGCGTGCGAACAGTCTTCGATGAACATGATGCCGTGGTGGCGGCACACCGCGCTCACCGCCGCCAGCAATGCCGGCGGCTGTTCGAAGCCGAAGTAGTGCGGCAGCACGAGGGCCTTGATGCCGTGGTCGCGCGGCGCCAGCAGGGCGCGGATGCTGTCCACGCGCGGGGTCAGGTCGCTGTCGACCTCATAGAACAGCACCGTGCCGCCCAGCGCCAGCGCCGGGTCGATCATGGTGCGGCAGTGGTAGGACGGGGCCAGCAAGACCGTGCCGGGACCGATGCCGCCGGCCTGGCAGGCCGCGTGCATGGCGTAGCGGCCGCGCGCGAAGTGGCGCACGGCGGTGCCGTCGATCAGGGCGGGAGCGACGGTGCCGCTGCCGAAACCGAGGTCGGCCCAGTGCAGGGCCGGCAACAGAGGTACGCGCGGACGGGGAAATTCACATGCTACGGCGTCGAAACGCTGGTATTCGGGCATCGGTAATCAGCTTTGCGGTGCGGAGCGTTGTTTGAACCACTGTTCCATCATCATCAGGACCCACACCATGGTGCCGTGGTAGCCGGCGTGCTCGTTGAGGTGCTGGCCGACCAGCGCGTCGATGAATTCGGGACGCACGATCTGGCGCGCCTTGAGGTCGGACAGGCTGTCGAGCGCGAGCTGCTGCAGCGGCTTGTGCTTTTGCAGCCACACGCCGAACGGCAGGCCGAAGCCGTGCTTTTGCTTGGTGATGATTTCGTCGGGCAGGAAGCCGCGCAGCGCTTCCTTGAAGAAGTAGCGCAGCTGGGTGCCATTGAGTTTCTGTTTGGCCGTCAGGCGCGCCGAGAAGGCCACCATCCGGTCCGACAGGAACGGGAAGGCCGCTTCCATCGCCGCCAGCTCGCAGGCCTTGATCACCTTGGGCAGGTCGTTGTCGGCCAGGGTGACTTTCAGGTCGAGCGCCAGCATGCGGTTGATCAGGCTCGATGCGTCGTTCTGGGCGTAGGTGTGCGACAGGCTGGCCAGCGGCGCGCCGGTGTCGGCACCGGCCAGAAAGCCGGCGGTAAATACTTGCGCCGGGCCGAAGCGGCCCAGCAGGTTGTAGGTTTCCAGGCGCGCCGGCATCGGCAGCGAGGCTTGCTCGATGTAGCTGCGCGCCTTGCGAATCAGTTTGAGGCGTTCGCCGGCCGGGAAGTTGAAGACGGCCGGTTCCAGCAGGGCCTTGCGCAGCAGGCCCGGGACCTTGTCGTACAGGGCGAACACGTGCTGCTTGGAGTAGCGCTCGTTGCCGCCGAATAGTTCGTCGCCGCCGTCGCCGCCCAGCATGCGGGTGACGCCGTCGGCGCGGGCCAGGCGCGCGCAGTAAAAGGCCGGCACCGCCGAGGCATTGCCGAAGGGCTGGTCGAACACCGCGCCGATGCGCGGAATGGCGGCCACCACGTCGTCCGGCGTCACGTAGTACTCGTGGTGGCTGGTGCCGAAGTGTTTCGAGGCCAGGCGCGCGTACGACATTTCGTCGTAGCCTTCGGCTTCGAAACCGATCGAGTAGGTGTTGACCGGCTGGTCGTTCAGCTCGCGCATGATGCCGGCGATGGTGGAGCTGTCGGTGCCGCCGGACAGGAAGGCGCCGTACGGCTGCTTGCCGGCCGCCTCGCGCACGCTGCTGCGCAGCAGGTCGCGGAACTGCTGCTTGAGGTCCTCGAACGAGTGCTGCGGCTGTTCGTCGAACACCATGCGCCAGTAGGCGCGTTTCTCGACGCCGCCGTGCCTGAAGCGCAGGCATTCGCCCGGCAGCAGGCGTTGCTGGCCGCGGTACACGGTGCCCGGCGCCGGCACCATGTGGAAGTAGACGTAGTTGTACAAGCCTTGCGGATCGATCGCCGCCGGCGTTTTTGGGTGGCGGATCAGCGCGTCCGACGAGGTGGCGAACACCAGCGCCTCGCCCACCGTCTGGTAGCTCAATTGGTGGGTGCCCATGCGGTCGATCGCCAGCAGGGCGTCGCCCTTGGCGTCGTCGAGGATGGCGAGCGCAAAGGCGCCGCTCAGTTTGACGCAGACGGCGTCCGGGTCGCGCCGCCACAGGCGCGCCACGCGTTCGGCCAACCCGGCCTCGTGCCCGCCCTGGGCCTCGAGGCCGTCGGCCAGTTCCGGTTCGCCCCAGACGGCCACCAACAGGCCCTCGCCCTGGTACACGTGGGCGCTGGCCGCGCGCGCCGACACCGCCAGCGCGCTGCGCGCCGCTTGCACGGTGCTGACGGGGTTCTGGTCGAAGGCCGCCAGCGGCGCCGCCATCGACGCGATCAGGACCTGGTTGTCAGCGGCACTGGCGCCGTGGCCGATCCAGCCACACAGCCCGCTCACTGCGGCTTCCCGGAAAATTCAGTCATTGCTATCCTCGCGCTTGCGTTGGTTGTCATCGTTGATTGCGGATCGAGTGCGGATTATGGCATCAGACCAGCACTTCCAGCGCCACGGGATGGCTGAGGAAGGCGACCGGGCTGGCCGACAGGCCGTAGGCGCCCGACTGGAACACCACCACCAGGTCGCCCACCTCGGCTTTGGCGAGCGGCATCTGGTCGGCCAGCAGGTCGAGCGGGGTGCACAGCGGACCGACCACGGAGACTGTTTCGCGTTCTTCGGCGTTCATGCGGTTGCCGATGGCGACCGGGTAGTTCTTGCGGATCACCTGCCCGAAGTTGCCGGACGCCGCCAGGTGATGATGCAGGCCGCCGTCGGTGACCAGGTAGACCTGGCCGCGCGACTCCTTGCGCTCGATCACGCGGCTGACGTAAATGCCCGCTTCGGCCACCAGGTAGCGTCCCAGTTCGATCACGATCTCGGTGCCGGGCAGCGCGCGCCGCACGTCCGGCAGGATGCGCTTGAGGTTCTCGCCCACGGCGGCCAGGTCGAGCCGTTCTTCGCCGGGGAAGTAGGGAATGCCGAAGCCGCCGCCGATGTTGAGCGTGCGCAGGGGACCGGGCCAGTGCGCGGCCAGGCGGATCGCCAGCGCGAAGGTTTTTTCGTGCGCGTCCTGGATCGATGCCGCTTTCAGGTTCTGCGAGCCGCTGTAGATATGAAAACCCTGGAAGTCGAGCGCCAGTTCGCCGATGCGTCCCAGCATGGCGGGCACGCGCTCGGCGTCGACCCCGAACTGTTTTGGTCCGCCGCCCATTTTCATGCCGGACGACTTGAGTTCGAAGTCGGGATTGACCCGCACCGCCACGCGCGGCGTGAGGCCCAGGCGCGCGCCGATGACGGCGATGCGCTCCATTTCCGCCTCGGACTCCATGTTCAAGGTCACACCGGCGGCGATCGCGCAGCCCAGGTCCGTATCGCTCTTGCCCGGACCGGCGAAGCTGACCAGGTGCGGCGCCATGGGCGTGTCGAGCGCGACCCGCTGTTCGCCGCCGGAGGCGATGTCGATGCCGTCGACCAGGGTGGCCATGTGCTGGACCACGGCCGGCATCGGATTGGCTTTCATGGCGTAGTGCAGATGGATCTCGGGCGGCAGGTGGCGGCGCAGCAGTTCGACCCGCTCGGTCAGCTTGGCGCGGTCGTAGGCGTAGAAGGGCGTGCGCCCGACCCGTTCGGCCAGGCGCGTGAGCGGCATGCCGCCGATCTGCAGGCAATCGCCCTCGACCTCGAATTGCGCCAGCGGCGCGTGTTGCGGACGGGGTGCGGTCACGAGTTTGCTTCCTTCAAGGGTTCCATAAACAGCTGTTCCATTTGTACGCTCAAGAGTTTGCGGTCGATTTTGCCGTTCGGGTTGCGCGGCAGGCTCTCGGGCGCGATGATCACGCGCGCCGGCAGCATGTAGGCCGGCAGATGCGGTTTGCAGGCGGCCAGCAGGCTTTCGGCGGTCAGGCCGCTGCCTTCGCGCGGGTGGGCGACGACCACGATGGCCTGGCCCAGGGTGGGGTGGGCCAGGCCGATGGCGGCCGCTTCGGCCACGCCCTCGCGCGCGTAGACCACTTCTTCCACTTCGGAGGGGCTGACCCGGTAACCGGAGGTCTTGATCATTTCATCGTTGCGGCTGATGAAGTACAGGAAGCCTTGTTCATCCTTGCGCACCGTGTCGCCCGACCACACTGCCATTTCGGTCAGGGTCAGGCCGTGATGGATTGACACCACCGGCTTGAAGCGCTCGGCGGTCTTGGCGCGGTCGTTCCAGTAGCCGAGCGAGACAAGCGCGCCACGGTGCACCAGTTCGCCGGCTTCGCCGGGATCGCATTCGCTGCCGTCGGGGCGCAAGACCATTACTTCGGCATTCGGGATCGCCTTGCCCATCGAGTCGGGGCGGCGATCGAGTTCGGCCGGCGGCAGGTAGGTGCTGCGGAAGGCTTCGGTCAGGCCGTACATCAAAAATGGTTGCGCGTTCGGCAGCGCGCGGCGCAAGGCGTCGAGCGTGGGGCGCTGCATGGCGCCGCCGGAATTGGTGAGATAGCGCAGGGTGCAGTCGGCCGGCCACGGCAGGGGCGCGATCTGGATCCACAGCGGCGGCACCGCGGCCAGGCCGGTGATGCGTTCGGCTTGCACGGCTTTGAGAATATCGCGCGCCAGCAGGTGGTTGATCAGCACGGCGGTGGCGCCGACGCTGAAAGCGGTGGTCAGCTGGCTCAGGCCATAGTCGAAGCTCAGCGGCAGCACGGCCAGGATGCGGTCGGCCGGGGTATTGTCCAGGTAGCTGGCCACGCTGTTGGCGCCGGCCACCATGTTGCGGTGGGACAGCACCACGCCTTTCGGCTTGCCGGTGCTGCCCGAGGTGTACAAAATCGCCGCCATGTCGGTGTCGATATTGCGCGCCGGGATGGCGGGTTCGGCTGCGGCCACGAATTTGGCCAAAACAGCGTCCCATCCCAGCACGCGGATGCGGGCCAGGGCGGGCGCCTTGTCGATGTTGCCGGTGACGATGACGGTGTGCAGGTCGGGGCAGGCATCGAGGGCGCCGGCCAGCAATTTCAGGCGGTCGGCCGAGGTGACCAGGATGCGCACATTGCAGTCGGCCAGGATGTAAGCGACCTGTTCGGGTTTAAGCAGGGGATTGACGGGCACGAACACGCCGCCGGCGGCCGCGGCGCCGAACATGGTGGCCACATTCTCGATGTTTTTCTCAAGATACACCGCCAGGCGCTCGCCACGGCCCAGGCCAAGGCCGAGCACGGTTGTCGAGACTTGCCGTACGGAATCCGCAAGTGTTGCGTAATCCAGACGGCGGCTGCCATAAACGAGCGCCTCCGCTTGTGGGGAGCGGCCGGCAGAGCGGAAGATGAAGTCGTGGATCAAGTCACTCATTGAAACCTTGCGTACGGCTGGAAGCCAAAGCGTTGCTGTTCGGGACGATAAGGGGGGCGACTTGCGCCGTGGATTGTGCCATGCGTGACGCTAGCCAAATTGTGCGGAGATCAATTTCTCCGTGCAAGCGAAATTTGGAAGAAGTTCAAGTACAATCTTACCACTTGAACACTAACAATATCAATTACATATTACTTAAGCGAATCCGAGAGGGCCGCTTAGCCTAACCGGACCGCGCCAGATCGTTCATGAGAGACTTAGTCATTACGCTGGTTGTGTTCGGTTCACTGCCGTTCATTCTGAAGCGCCCGTATATCGGCGTGCTGATGTGGGTATGGATCAGCGTGATGAACCCGCACCGGCTCAGCTGGGGCTTCGCCTATTCCTTTCCGTTCGCCGCGATCATCGCCGGCGTGACCCTGATCGGCCTGCTGGTCACCCGGGATCCCAAAAAACTGCCCATGACGCCGATTGTGCTCACGCTCATGGTGTTCGGCGTGTGGATGGGAATTACCACCATCTTTTCGATGTGGCCGGACGAATCGGTGGTGATGCTCAACCGCGTCTCGAAGATCATGCTGATGACGTTTGCCACCATCATGCTGATCAAGACCCGCAGACAGATCGAGCTGCTGATCTGGACCCTGGTCGGCTCGCTCGCCTATTACGGGGTGAAGGGCGGCATCTTTACCGTGGCCACCGGCGGCAGCAGCATTGTGTGGGGGCCGCAGGGCAGCTATATCGAGGGCAATAACGAAGTCGCGCTGGCCTTCATCACGATCATTCCCGTGATGTGCTTCCTGTACACGATCCTGAAGAACAAGTGGGCGCGCTGGGCCATGCTGGCGTCGATCATCCTGTGCGCCTTCGCCGCGCTCGGTTCCTACTCGCGCGGCGCGCTGGTGGGGATCGCGGCGATGCTGTTCTTCCTGTGGCTGAAAAGCCCGAAGAAGGTGGTGCTGGGCGCCTTGATGGTGCTGATGGTGCCGATTGCCATCACCTTCATGCCCGACAAATGGTCCTCGCGCATGGAGACCATCAATACCTACAAGGAAGACAGTTCGGCCATGGGGCGCATCAATGCCTGGTACATGGCCTACAACATGGCGAAGGACCGCCCGCTCGGCGGCGGCTTCGAGATTTACAACCGTACCGCCTTCGAGCTGTACGCGCCGGTGCCGGACGATGTGCACGCCGCCCACAGTATCTATTTCCAGGCGCTGGGCGAGCATGGCTTTATCGGGCTCGGCATCTATCTGTTGCTGGCGTTCCTCACCTGGCGCAAGGCGGCCTGGATCGTGCGCACGACGGAGAAAAGGGAGGACCTGAAATGGGCGGCGGACCTGGCCCGCATGATCCAGGTCAGCCTGCTCGGCTTCGGCGTGGGCGGCGCCTTCCTCAGCCTGCTGTATTACGACGTGCCCTATTATCTGATGGCGGCGGTGGTGAGCACCGGTTACCTGGTCGAGCAAACCCTGGCGGCCGAGGCCGCCGCAGCCAGGGCGGCCGCGCGCGAGGCTGCCCGCGCCGCCCAGATCGAGGCCCATGCCCAGGCCCAGGCACAAGCCCAGGCGCACGGCGCGGCCGCCCCATGACCCGTTTCACCACGAAAGAACATGCCATGCCGCTACAGCGCACCGATCGCTTCGACCCCGCGCCGGCAGGACCGGCCCGGGCCGGCATGGCCAGCCGCGCCATGCGTCATCTGGGCTTCATGGGCAGTGCGCGCCAGCGCCTGTCGATCCTGATTTTTCACCGCGTGCTGCCGCGCCAGGATGCGATTTTTCCGGACGAGGTCGATGCGCGCCGTTTCGACGCCCAGCTGACCCAGCTGAAACAGTGCTTCAACATCATCTCGCTGGCCGACGGTGTGCGCGGCTTAAAGGCCGGCAAGCTGCCGCCGCGCGCGGCCTGCATCACCTTCGACGATGGGTATGCCGACAATGCCACCATCGCGCTGCCGATCTTGCAGCGGCATGGGGTGCATGCGACCTTCTTTATCGCCAGCGGCTTCCTGAACGGCGGACGCATGTGGAACGACACGGTGATCGAGCTGATCCGCCGGGCGCCGGACCGGATCGACCTGCGCCCGGCCGGGCAGGGCGAGTTCGAACTCGATACGGTGGCCAGGCGGCAGGCGGCGATTGCGACCCTGCTCGGCGCGCTCAAGTACTTGCCGCTGGAAGAACGCCTGCGCCAGGTGGCGGCGCTGTGCGCGCTGGTGCCGGTGGACTTGCCGACCGACCTGATGATGACCTCCGCGCAGGTGCGCCAGCTGCACCAGGCCGGGATGGGCATCGGCGCGCACACGGTCCATCATCCGATCGTGGCGCGCATGGAGGCGGCTGCGGCGCGCCAGGAAATCGCCGATGGCAAAGCCGCGCTGGAAGCGATCATCGGCGCACCGGTGAGCTTGTTCGCTTACCCGAACGGCAAGCCGGGACAGGATTACCTGGCCGAGCATGTGGCGATCGTCCGGGAACTGGGCTTCGAGGCGGCGGTGTCGACCTCGTGGGGCGCGGCGCGGCCGGGAGGCGATCTGTTTCAGTTGCCGCGATTTACCCCGTGGGACCGTGGCCAGTTCCGTTACATGCTGCGCATGATGCAAAATTTGCGGCGCAATGGCGACACGGTGTAAGGCGCGCGCACGCCGGGTAGCGGTCTGGACTGATCGGGCGAGGCCCGTGTACCATGTCACCCAATGAATACGGCGTTAAACAGCCGCAGTAGAACCGAATATCGCCACACTTCCAACCGTCGTTGCCGCCGAGGGCCGCCTTGGCGCGGGAACGACGGAGGAAAAATCATCGTCAACACACTCTCACGCACTTCCATCTAGGATTTCCATGTATCTCGAAGACATCAAAACCATCCTCACCGACGTGCTCAGCCTGGGCGACGCCGGCAAGGAACTGAACGAACAATCGGCCCTGCTGGGCAGCATCCCCGAGCTCGACTCGATGGCGGTGGTGAACCTGATGGCCGCGCTCGAAGAACACTTCGGCATCACCATCGACGACGACGAAATCAGCGCCAGCACCTTCGAAACGCTGGGCAGCCTGAACGCCTTCGTCAAGCAAAAACTGGCCTGATGACTGCCCATCCCAAGTCGCCGGGGGCCGAGCCCTTCTTTCTCCAGACGGACTTGGGACAACGTTTCTGCCTGTTCCACCCGCCCGCCGGCGCGCGCTGCCGTGGCGCGATCCTGTACGTCCATCCTTTCGGCGACGAAATGAACAAGGCGCGCCGCATGGCCGCCCTGCAGGCGCGGGCGCTGGCGGCGCAGGGCTACGGCGTGCTCCAGCTCGACCTGTATGGCAGCGGCGACAGCAGCGGCGAGTTTGCCGAGGCCCGCTGGGAGATCTGGAAAGACGACCTGGCCGCCGGCTGCGCCTGGCTGTCGGCGCGCCTGGACGCACCGCTGACCCTGTGGGGCCTGCGCCTGGGTGCCTTGCTGGCGCTGGACTACGCGCACCAGGCCCGCCATCGGCTGGCCCGGGTGGTGCTGTGGCAGCCGGTACAGAGCGGCGCCACCTTCCTCACCCAATTCTTGCGCTTGCTCACCGCCAACGCCATGCTGGCCGAGGGCGGCGACGGCAAAACGGCCGCCAAAAGCGGCGGCACCACGGCCTTGCGCGCCACCCTGCTCGGCGGCGAGATGCTCGAAGTGGCCGGCTACGACATCGCCCCGGCCCTGGCCGCCGCCATCGACAGCAAGGACGCGGCCAAGCTCGCGCCGCTGGGTTGCCCGGTGCACTGGCTGGAAACCTCGGGCTCGGCCGAGCGCCCGCTCACGCCCGCCGTGACGCGTCTGGCCGACGCCTGGCGCGAGGCCGGGGTCGACCTGCACCTGCAACAAGTTACCTGCATGCCTTTCTGGTCGACCCAGGAAATCGCCGAGTCGCCCGAGCTGCTGGCGGCCACATCGGCCCTGTTCGACGGCGCGGCGCAGGCCGCGCCAGTCCCGGCGCAGGGCGATGCCGGCGTGGCACCGCAGCGCGACGCCGCAAGCGCCCGCGCCACGGTGGCGAACTCCGCGCCGCCGGCGGTCGCGGCGGACGGCGGCATGCCGGAGGCACAGCGTGCGCCCCATGCCGGTCCCCTCGCGGCGCCCCCCGGCTACCGTGAAGACGTGCTCGGCTTCAGTTGCGGCGATGAAGCCCTGTTCGGGGTTCTCAGCGTGCCCGCGCAGCCGGCCACGCGCGCCGTGCTGATCGTGGTCGGCGGCCCGCAGTACCGGGTCGGCAGCCACCGCCAGTTCACCACGCTCGCGCGCGGACTGGCCGCGCAAGGCATTGCCGCGCTGCGCTTCGACTACCGCGGCATGGGCGACAGCCACGGCGCCATCCGCGACTTCGAAGTGGTCGGCGACGACCTGCGCGCCGCCGTCGACAACTTGTTCAAGGCCCTGCCCGGCATTGAAGACGTGGTCATCTGGGGCTTGTGCGACGGCGCCTCGGCCGCGCTGTTCTACGCCGCCAACGATGCGCGCGTGACCGGGCTGGTGCTGCTCAACCCATGGGTGCGCACCAGCGGCGGCCACGCCAAGGCCACCATCAAGCACTATTACCGCGCCCGATTGTTTGACCCGGAACTGTGGAAAAAGATCCTGCGCGGTCAATTTAATGTCGGTGCGGCCGCCGCCTCGTTCCTGCGCATCGCCGGCGCCGCTGTCGGCAAGGGCGGGGGCGGCGCGTCCGCCGCAGCCGCCGCGCCGGCGTCGCTGCCCGAACGCATGCAGGCCGGGCTGGCGCGCTTTCGCGGCAAGGTGCTGTTGATCATCAGCGGCGCCGACCTGACGGCCCAGGAGTTTCTCGACACCGCCGCCGGATCGGCGCAGTGGCAAGGCTTGCTGGCCGCGCCGCGGGTGTCGCGCCAGACATTGCTTGAAGCGGACCACACATTTTCGCGCCGCGTGTGGAAAGACCAGGTGCTTGACTGGACCGGCGACTGGCTGCGCTCGTGGTAAACGCGCCGCCTTCATGCCATACAAAAGGATATCGATGAAACTATTGCCTTACCTGTTAGCCGGCGCCGTGCTGCTGACCTCGACCGGCGCCCACGCCGTCAACTATTGCGGCGAACTGAAGAACCACTACGGTCCGCTCGACTACCGCAAGCGCGGCGAGGTCAACCTGGAGATCGTCGAGAACGCCCACTTCACGCCCGAGGTCGAAGCCGGCATCAAGGGCACCACCAGCTATCTCGGCGGCGACCTCGACTACACCCTGCGCGCGATTCCCAACCATCCGCGCGCGCTGGCCACCCTGGCCATGGTCGCCTTGCGCGACAAGCAAGTCAAAGTGCCGGCGACCAAGTGGCCGGTGGAATGCTATTTCAACCGCGCCATCCGCTTCGCGCCGGATGACGCCGCCGTGCGCGCCACCTACGGCACCTATCTGCTCGCGCTCGGCAAGACCGACGACGCGGTCGGCATGTTCGCCACCGCTGTCGAGATGGCGCCGGAAGACCCGACCATCAATTACAACGCCGGGCTCGCCTACCTCAAGAAAAAAGAGTACGCCAAGTCCCGCGTGCACGCGAAAAAGGCGTACGCGCTGGGCTTTCCTTTGCCAGGGCTCAAGAACAAGCTGGTCGCGGCCGGCAAATGGGACGAGCCGGCGCAATGACGGGTACGCCGCAGCAGGGCCGCCGCTGGCGCAGCCCGGACTGAGGCGCAGCGATGCGCCGCCTGGTCCTTGTCTTCCTTGTCCTGATCGTCTACGGCAGCCTGTATCCGTTCAGCGGCTGGAGCGAGCCGCCCGCTCCCCTGTTCAGCTTCCTGTTCGCCAACCCCGCGCGCGTGGAAAAGGCCGACCTGGTCCAGAACGTGCTCGCCTACATGCCGTTCGGCCTGTTCATGGTGGCCTGGCTGATGCGCAGCACGCGCTTTCACGTGGCGCTGGTCACCGCCGCCGTCGCTGGCGGCGTGCTCAGCCTGTCGATGGAAGCGATCCAGCAATTCCTGCCCAGCCGGGATGCCTCGCGCATCGACCTGGTATTGAATATTTTCGGCAGCGTGGCCGGCGGCCTGCTCGCGTCCCTGCTGCACGGCCACACTGTGGGCGGGCCGCGCCTGGTGGCCCTGCGCGCGCATTGGTTACGCACGGGCACCTTGCCCAACCTGGGGCTGGCGGCGCTGGCGCTGTGGGCCCTGTCGCAAACCAGCCCGCTGGTGCCGACTTTCGACATCGGGCAGGTGCGCCACGGGCTGGCGCTGCTCTACGGCTCGCTGCGCGCACCGGAAACCATGCAGATCGCCCAACTGCTGACCTATGCCTGCTACCTCGCCGGCCTGGGCTTGCTGGCGCGCACGGTCACGCGGGAAGACAAGCCCGCCTTGCTGCTGTTCGGTTCGCTGGTGGCCTGCGTGCTCGTGCTCAAGATCATCGTCGAAGGACGCCAACTGTCGCTCGAAGCCGTCGCCGGGGCGTTTGCCGCGTGGATGTTCTTGCTCCTCGTCAGCCGCGTGCGCCAGGCCGCGTGGATGGGCATCGGGCTGATCGGCGCCGCTTTCGTCATCAGCGAACTGGCGCCGGGGCCGGACGGCATGATGTATGGTTTTAACTGGATTCCGCTGGTGGGGCAAATGCGTTCGCTGTCGGGATTGCAGAATATCCTGGAGATTTTCTGGCCGTTTTTTGCGATCGCGTATTTTGCGCGTTCGATCACGCCGATCGGGCACCGCCAGCCGGTGGTGGCGATCGGCACAGTGGCCATTGCGGTGGCGGTATTCTGGCTGGAATGGTCGCAGCAAGGCTTGCCGGGGCGTTTTGGCGATATTACCCAAGTGCTGCTGGCGTGCGCCGGATGGATCATTCCGTGGACGTTTTCGGGGCCGGATTTTGCTGCGCAACCTGGGGCAAAAAGGGACGCGGGCCGGATTGACCGATGATTCCCGATACCCCCATCCGGCATGATATTGACAGCCATGCCATTAAGTTTTCTATAATATGGCAAGGGCGGCAACATGGCTGCCCGATGACACTTGCTGGAAAATAGAAACACGGTTCGCTTGCGGCCGGGGTTCGGAAAACGAAAGGAAAAATCGGATGTTAATGTCAGAAGAACGCAAGATCCCGGCGCGCAGTCCCGAACTGGCCCCATTGAAACACGCGGCGGAGGACGGCGACGCACAAGCGCAGGTCGACTACGCCAAATATCTGCATCAGCAATTCGACGATCCGGTCGAGGCATTCCGCTGGCTGGAACGCGCCGCGGCGCAACAGCATCCGGAAGGCCTGTACATCCTGTCCTTGTTCTACTTTAACGGCTGGAATGGGGTGCAAAGCCCTGGCGTTGCGTTCAAGCTGATGCAGGCGTCGGCGGAAACCGGCTTCCCGCCAGCGCAGCTGGACCTGGGCTTACTGTACATCAAAGGCAACGGCACCGCGCCTGATTTGCAGATGGCGGCGGAATGGATTTCGAAGGCGGCGGCGGCTGGCCTGCCGGTGGCCGAGTACGAAATGGGTTTGCTGCATTTGAATGGCGAAGGCGTGCAACGCGATTTTCTGACAGCGCTGCGCTGGTTCAAGAAAGCGGCGGATCAGCATCATCCCGATGCACTGTTCTATATCGGCGCGGCCGTGTACGAAGGTTCGGGGACGGATAAAAATCCGGCGCATGGCTGGGAGATTATTCAAGAGGCCTTGCGCATGGGGTCGAGCGTCGCGCGAAACAACATCCAGAACTATCCGGACCCGGCAGCCGGCCGCTGAGCGGCGCCAGCGGCAAAAGGCCGGTTTCCCCGGTTTTTTGCCTGTTTTCCATGTGATTTTGATGATTCGCATGGGCGACACGCGGTGTCGGCCTCCATGATCCACTTGAAGGGTTGCGCCGGACGACACCCAACGGTGTGAATATTTACACTCCCTCCATTCTCCTTCCTATAATGGCTTGACAGTCTGCAATATGGCCGTGCGAACATATCTCGACCTTGGTTTTGAAGGAGCTACGCAATGCAAAAAAATGGAACAACACGACAGCGTATCGCCAGCGATGCGTTCGAGCGCCCTGTGCGCGGCTCCTTGAAAGCGCGCCTGCTGCTGTGCGCGGCCGTGCTGCTGGCCTGCGGTGCGGCGTCGGCCGAAGTGCAGAAGGCTGAAAACCAAAATCGGAAGACGATCGCCGAGGAACGCAAGATTGCGCCACGCACACCGGCTCTCGCGGGGCTGAAACGGGCGGCGGAAAACGGCGACGCCGATGCGCAGGTCGAGTATGCAAAAAAACTGCACCGCGAGTTCAACGATCCGGTCGAGGGATTCCGCTGGCTGGAACGCGCCGCGGCGCAAAACCATCCCGAAGGCCAGTACATCCTGTCGCTGTATTATCTGAACGGCTGGAGTGTCGCCAAGAACCCTGAGATGGCTTTCAAAATCATGCAGGCATCCGCCGATACCGGGTTCCCGGGGGCGCAGCTTGACCTGGGCTTGTTCTACATAAAAGGCACCGGCACCCGGACCGATTTGAAGAAGGCGGCGGAGTGGATTCGGAAAGCGGCGGATGTCGGCCAGCCGGTAGCCCAGTATGAAATGGGATTGCTGTATCTGAATGGCGAAGGCGTGCAACGCCATTTTGGCACAGCACTGCAATGGTTTTGGAAAGCGGGCGCGCAGAATCATCCGGACGCCATGTTCCATGTCGGCGCCGCTATTTATGAAGGTGCGGGTGGCGTCGAGAAGGATCCGGTCAAGGGCTGGGAAATCATACAAGACGCTTTACGACTGGGTTCGAAAGTCGCACGCGACAATTCGAAGGGCTACCCGAAGCCTGCCGAGGCGCGTCCCTGATCAGTGCCCTGGGCGAAGGGCCGGTTATCTCGGCCTTTTGCCTGTTTTCACGCTATGTTGATGATCGTCACCATAAAACCTGGACGGCCGATTCCGCTCCGTCACAAGAGATCTCTCCCTCGCAGTAAGTCCTAGCCGCAACTGCATGCTTGCGCAAATGCAATATCTCTATCTCTGACTTTGCTACGCTTGGTTTTCCCACTGGCAATTCTCCGCCAGCATTCTTCACGTAGAAGACAGGAAAAACCATGCCCATTCGCGCCACCAGCAGTTTTCATTGCATCAATCAATTCCTGCGTTTCGCGCTCTTGTTTCTTGTCCTGATGCACAGCCCTGCGCGGGCGGAAAACGACTTGCCTGAGGGAACGCTAGGCTGGGAATACTACACCGGGATTTTCGGACCGGACGAGTATGCGGCCGATCCCGTCACCGCTTGTCAAAAAACCGCAAAATGGCACATGAGAACGGCGCTTAAAGCGATAGAACCATATGAAAATCGCCGTGATTGGTATAAATGCATCTATCCGCATTTCTTGCTTGTCGGCGGTGTGGAGTGGTTTGGAAACACCATATTGAGATGCAAACCCGGATACAACGCATACTCCCAAGGGGTCTGTCGCAAGGAACAACCCGAGGTTGCCCTACCCTTGACCTGCCAGGGTTCCTCGGGAAACCCGGTGCAATTCACCAGCGGCGCCAAAGTCCAGCATGAAACCGACCTGGTCGCTGGCCCGGAAGCGGCGCTGCATATCAAGCGCACCTACCGCAGCGTTCGCGAAAACGGGCTCGGCCAATCGGCCGGCGCGGGCTGGTCGTTTTCTTTCGAGCGCGCCTTCTACGCTCGCCGCGAGTTCGGCGGCCCCAACCGGCCCACAGTCAGCGGCGCCCTCAGCGACGGCAGCTATTTCCAGTTCTCGCGCCAGCGCGACGGCACCTATCGTTCCGACTACGACCGGAGCATGGCTCTGGTGGCACAAGGTGACGACGCCGGCTGGCTGCTGACGACACCCGACGGCACGGTCGAACGCTTTACCAAAGTAAATGACACCTTCAGACTCACCAGCGCGCTTACCCGCGACGGCATGGTCACTCACTACGCCTACAACGCGAACAACCAGCTCAGCGACATTTCCAGCGCCAGTGGCCGTCGTGTGACGATCAAGTGGGAAGGCAACACCATTGCATCGATCTCCGGCGCCAGCGGCAGCGTGCGCTACGAATACGAGCAGATGGAACTTCCTGGCTCTGGACCGATTGAGGGCATGGGGCGCCTTGTCGGCGTGCATTTCTTCGACCGCGCCGGCGCCGAGATTTCGTCGCGGACTTACCACTACGAGGACCCGAATCAGCGCTTCCTGCTGACCGGCATCACCGACGAACATGGCAAGCGCTTCGCCACCTACGCGTACGACATCGATGGCAGGGCCGTGCTGTCGGAGCATGCCGGCGGCGCCGGGCGTCACACCTTCGAGTACCCCAGCCGCACCAGCCGCATCGTGACCGATCCGCTCGGCAGCCGCCGCACCGTGGACCTGGCCTTCGGCACCGACGGCACGGGCCGGATCGTCGCGCAAAGCCAGCCCGCCAGCGCCAGTGCCAGGACCTACAGCGCCAAGGGCGACGTCACGAGCACGACCGACTTCAACGGTAACAAAACCTGCTTGTTCAGCGACCCGCTTCGTGGAGCCGAGATCGCCCGCATCACGGGACTGGCCAAAGGCGCCGCCTGTCCCGCCAGCATCGACAGCGCGCTGCCGGCGGGCGCGCGCAAAACCAGTACGCGCTGGCATCCCGATTTGGCGTTGGCAGTTGCCACCGCCGCGCCGGCACGCCTGGAAACGAAGGTCTACAACGGCCAGCGCGACGTCGTCGGCAAGGTGGTGGAGTGCGCCGGCGGCGCGCTGCTGCCGAATGGAAAGCCAATTGCCGTCGTCTGCCGCGCCACGGTCCAGGCGAGCAACGACAGCAATGGCGGACTCGGGTTTGCGGCGACCGGGACCGGTCCGATCCAGGAATGGCGCTACACCTACAACCGCAGCGGCCAGTTGCTGACCAGTAGCGGCCCGCTTGACGCCAATGGCAAGGCCGAATCGGCCAGCATGAGCTACTACACCGATAGCAGCGCAAGCCACCGTCCGGGCGACCTGGCAAGCGTACGCAACGGCGTGGGCGAGGTCACCACTTACCTCGAATACAGCGAGGATGGATTGCCGACCAAAATCGCGCATCCGAATGGCCGGATCGTTGAATCCGAATACGACCCGCGCCAGCGCATGATTTCCAGCACCGTCCGCGCGGCCGGTGCGCAGGCCGAAACCACGCGTTATGCGTACGACGTCGCGGGCCAGCTGATCCGCATGACGGCGCCCGATGGCGCGGTGCTGGAATACAGCTACGACGATGCCCATCGCCTGATCGGCTTGCGCGACCGCGCCGGCAACAGCATCGACTTCACGCTCGATGCAATGGGCAATACCGTGCGCCAGGAAGTGAAAGATCCGGGTGGCAAACTGGTAGCGCAGACCACGCGTGCCTTCGATGCGCTCAACCGCTTGCAGCGCGAACAGAAAAGCGAGAAGGACTCTGGGGCGCGCTTTGAATACGATGCCGTCGGCAATCTGACGGCGAGCATCGATCCGCTGGCGCGCGCCAGCAAGGGAACTTTCGACACGTTCAACCGTCTGATACAACAGACGCTCCCTGCGGCGGATGCCACGGGCAAGCCGGCGATGATTGACTACGCCTACACGCCGCAAGATCAGCTTGCATCCGTGCTCGATCCGCGCCGCTTGCAGACGCGTTATGTCTTCAACGGGCTGGGGCAGCAGACGACGTTGATCAGCCCCGATACCGGCACCACGAGCACGCAGTTCGACGGCGCGGGGAACGTGATATCGCGCCTGGATGCGGCTGGGCGAAAGACGGCCTATCGCTACGACGCGGCGGGACGGGTGACGGGCATCGGCGCCAGCACGTTCGAATATGGCGCGGCCGGCACGGCGGCAGCGGGCCGAGTCACGCTGATGACGGATGAGGCCGGAAAAACAGTGTACGCCTACGACGGTATGGGAAGGCTGTTGAGGAAGGAGAAAACGAACGGAGCGGCGGCGCGGCGCTTCGTGACAGCCTACACCTATGGCAGCACGGGCAGCGCTGTTGGGCACGTTACTTCGATGACCTACCCCAGCGGTAATCGCATCGATATTACGTACGACAGCAATGGGAAACCGTCGGCCCTGGGGCTGACGCGCCCGAATGCGGCGCGCGTCACGATTCTGAGCGACATCACATACCAGCCGTTCGGTGCCGTGCGGTCGTGGTTGTGGGGTAATCACAGCGCTGCCAGCCCCAACAAATACGAGCGCCAGTTCGACCTTGAAAATCGGCTGGTCAGCTATCCGCTGGGGCACCTGGCGGCTGGGGGGGCAGTACGCACGCTCAGTTATGACGCAGCCGGGCGGATCGTTTCGATGACGCATAAAGGCAACACCACGCCGGGCAGGCTCGACCAACGGTATTACTACGATGGACGAGATCGCCTGATCGGTTTCGACAGCGCCACGGCGAGTCAGCGTTTTGAATACGACGCCAACGGGAATCGCACAAAGTTAACTCTCGGTGCCAACAGCTACCTCAACACTATTGATCCCGGCTGCAATCGGCTGGCGTTCACTTCCGGGCCGGTGCCAGCCAAACGAAACACATACGACGCCACAGGCAATCTGATCAGCGATGGGACTCTGCGCTTCGGCTACGGCAACAACGACCGCATGAGCAGCATATCAGGCGGCGCTGGTGCGTCAGTTCAATACCGCTACAATGGAAGTGGACAGCGGGTTATCAAGTCGGATGCGTTTGGTGCATCGACTTACTTTGTCTACAACGAGGCTGGACAGATGGTGGGCGAATACGACAATGCAGGAGCGCTAATACAGGAAACGATTTATCTCGAAGGTGTTTCAGTTGCCGTGATCAAGCCGCACACGGCTGCCGCAGCCGAAAAATATTCTATGTTTATGTAGATCATCTAACCTCGACTTTGTCCAACTATCTCGCGTAGCAGACGGTTTCTGTCAGGCGCTCGAATAGGGCACGCGGAATTTTCACCATATCGCATTGGCTCCCCGACCCTTTGTAATTCTCTTGACTCCACAGCGAG
>NZ_WHJH01000289.1 GCF_011682145.1 Massilia mucilaginosa | reverse complement strand
AAGGGGCGATGAAGCAGACTAATCAAACGATCAGTGTCAAGGATGCCAACAATGTGTTGAGGGTTCAGATCGGGAGAATCACGGGAACATGGTAACGGGAGGCCTCTTACGGAGCCTCTTTTTTTTCAGGAGGACTGGATGGCGGAATATGGAGTTCAGACATGGGACGCCTCAGGCAAGGTAAACAACTATGGCGTTAAGCCTGTCAGCGTTTGTGGCTATCTCCAGCTGGCCCAGAACCAGAAAACAGGCTCTTACACCGTAGCGCTTCCACCGGGTTGCAGGCTGACCTATTTTCAGAGCATGAACGGCGATCAGTTTGGT
>NZ_WHJH01000288.1 GCF_011682145.1 Massilia mucilaginosa | reverse complement strand
CATCTCAAGGATGACCTCGCCGCCGACCGTACTTCCTGCACCAGCTTTCTCGCCAATTGCATGCGCTTGTTGCTGCACGCGGCGGCCTACATTTTGCATCAGCAACTGCGTACCGAAGGGCTACGGTATACCGCGCTGTCGCAGGCGCAGCCATCAACGGTCATTTCCAAACTGTTCAAAATCGCCGTGCAGGTCAGGCAGTACAAGAACAAGATCGTTCTTCATCTGCCAAGCGCCTGCCCAGTCAAACATCTGCTCCACACCCTGGCCGAGCGTCTGTATCTGACGATTCCAGCCAGGACCATTAACTCGACCTGAACACGT
>NZ_WHJH01000287.1 GCF_011682145.1 Massilia mucilaginosa | reverse complement strand
GCGCGATCGGCAACGGCGCCTGCGGGTGTAGCGCGCACACCACGACGTCAACATACGCCCGCGCGGCCTTGATGCCGTTGGTGAACACATTGCTGGAACAAGGACCGACGATCTTGCCGGTCACGTCGCCGATGCCTCCTATCGGACCGTCACCGGGCGGCGTGTGGCCGATCGAATCCCCCAGCCTTGCTGCTTTTGGCATGGTTTAGCTCTCCGTGGGCTGGTTGAGCATGGCCTGAACCTCGGCAATGCTGGAAAGACGCACGACCGGCGACCCCGCTACAAACACCGATGCCTGGTGCAATCGCTCGCGCAAGGAGGCGGC
>NZ_WHJH01000286.1 GCF_011682145.1 Massilia mucilaginosa | reverse complement strand
GCCATCTCGACCCGGCCCATTTTCTGCGCGTGCACCGCAGCGCCGTGGTGCGCGCCGGCCAGGCCGCCAACCTGGAGGTGGCGGGCGACGGTGCGTATCGCCTAACCCTGCGCTCCGGCGCCCTGGTCCCCGTCAGCGAGCGCTATGTTGACGCGCTGCGCAAGTCGATGGCTGAGCGGTGATTCAGTATTCCATATTGGAAATTCACGAATAGGCTGAATTTTGATCGTCAGAAGGCTGATTGAATTATCAAAAATATTGTCAATTTCTCAAATTGCCATCGTTTTGTTTGTGCACATTCCCTGCCTCTCCTATGCAAAAGCGATG
>NZ_WHJH01000285.1 GCF_011682145.1 Massilia mucilaginosa | reverse complement strand
TCCCCTTCCACCTGGGGAAACGGATCGCCGTTCTCGACCGCCATGTCGGCGAACGCCAGCGTTTCCGAGGTGGGGTCGCCCGGATCGGCGTAGTTTTGCGAATCGATGGCGACCGTGGTGATCAGGTCGACCATCTGCGGCGTGGTTTCCCTGCCAAAATTGGGGGTCGGAAGGCCGTCGAAGTTTTGCGCGATCACATCGAGGGTGAAGCCGGCGCCGGCCTTCCAGAAGCGGCCGATATCGGCCGTCATCTTGGTCTGCTCGACCAGGCCGGCCGGATTGGCCAGCGGCGTGCTCAAGGCGAATTTGTACGGCCGCACGACGAACT
>NZ_WHJH01000284.1 GCF_011682145.1 Massilia mucilaginosa | reverse complement strand
CTTTGCGCATGCCAAGGTATTTGTACCATGGCCCTAGCAAAGCTTCATAATACGATACTCCACCATCCACTGTTTTGAGAGTGAAAGCAAATACTCTTCCGGTAAAATAGCGTAGCGTGCCGTCCCGGCGCACCATTTCCACGCAGAGCATTTTGCCCTGCATATCCTTGAGTGGAATATTCGGATTATCTGACAGGAGTTCAACTTTGAACTCGAACGGCTTGGACATGCTCTCGAAGGCATCGAGCTTATTAACAAGTAAATCGCCAAGAGGAGCATCTTGATTTGGAAAAGACAGGCGCAGCAGGCGGCTATGTTGCCGGGCCCC
>NZ_WHJH01000283.1 GCF_011682145.1 Massilia mucilaginosa | reverse complement strand
AAGGCGTCACGCCCGGCTCGCAGACCATGGCGTCCACCGATGTGCCGTGCATGCTGACCCAGTACGGCTCGATGATCACTATCACGGACATCATCGAAGACACCCATGAGGACAACGTCCTGAATGAAGCGATCGACCTGTTGGGCGAGCAGGCCGCGCAAATGATCGAGCGCATGCGCTACGGCGTGCTGCGGGCCGGCACCAATGTGGTGTACGCCAATGGCGCCACGCGAGCGGCAGTGACCGCCCCGATCTCGCTGGCGGTCCAGCGCAAGATTGTCAAGGCCCTGAAACGCCAGAACGCCGCGCCCATCACCAAGGTGGTCAAG
>NZ_WHJH01000282.1 GCF_011682145.1 Massilia mucilaginosa | reverse complement strand
CGAGGCACGGTGTGCGCAGGTCCCAATTCGTGCAAGCGGCCACGCCGGTGGCGGGCAGGTCAAGGCTGATATACGGCCCGTCGTCGATACGGCGGCAAGGCATGTAGCGGCCGAACGCCAGGCGCAGGCGCGCCGCCAGCGCCAGCGCGAGCTGCGGGGCGGCCGCGCCGCCAACGGTGGCGCTGAAGGTGAACAGGCCACTGGGCGGGGCGGTCAGATACCTGATCAACGCGGCAAACGGCATGCCCGCGCCGTTGCCGTCCAGGGCCTGTCGCAATGCCCGCAGCGTGGCCCCGGTGTCGAAGCGCACCTGGAGATCGAGGCGCGGGAG
>NZ_WHJH01000281.1 GCF_011682145.1 Massilia mucilaginosa | reverse complement strand
CGCGTAGTGCAACTGGAAATCACCAAAAATGATGCCGTTACGACAGAAACGTTCCCAATTGGAATAGAGTTGATCGGAGACAATATCACTGGTGATGACGGAGAGTAACTTGATCAGAGTCAGCTTGGACTTGCCAGCTTGTCTTATCAGATTTCTCGGAAGGTTTTTATGCACATCACGCCCACCGCCCTCCTCGCCCTGTTCTGGATACTGCTCATCGGCTGGGGCTTTTACGCCTTGCTGCAACGCCACCTGCGCCTCGACGACCAATTGACCGACACCGAAGCGCAACTGGTCATCGAACGTCACGCCCGCGCCGTGGCAGAACTGGC
>NZ_WHJH01000280.1 GCF_011682145.1 Massilia mucilaginosa | reverse complement strand
CTATCGCTACATCCGCCAGCGCCGCCAAGGACCCGAAAGAAATCGTCATCGGCACCAGCGCCGGCCCGTACGCGGACCAGATCAAGCTGGGGATCAAACCGATCCTCGAAAAACAGGGCTACAAGATCAAGCTGATCGAGTTCAACGACTACATCCAGCCCAACTTTGCGCTGGCTGAAGGCTCGCTCGACGCCAACGTGTTCCAGCACATCGTCTACCTGACCAAATTCGCGACCGAGCACAAACTGGCGCTGACCGACCTGGTGACCATTCCGACCGCGCCGATCGCCATCTACAGCAAGAAGCACAAATCGCTGGCCAAAGTCAAAGAC
>NZ_WHJH01000027.1 GCF_011682145.1 Massilia mucilaginosa | reverse complement strand
TGGAAGCTCAGGCGGTCGAGCAACTGGAATTCCATTTGTTCGTCGCTCAGGTTGAACAACTGCTGGATCAGCAGGACGCGAACCATGAGTTCGGTCGGGAACGGAGGACGCCCGCCGCGTTCGCGGCTGGGGCGGGGAGCGGCTTCATCAACCGCATCGGCAAGCGCGATGAAGTCGACATGCTGCTCCATCACCAAGCTTGTTCAGCTTGGCTTCGCGTTCCTGGTCGGCAAACAGACTCGTCTTGATCATGAAATTAGGTCAGCAACAGGAGCCGCTATGATGCCACGGCTGGGTCGGTTTTTCGAGGTGCCCAATAGTGTTACGAAAAGTAGTATGTCGTTCGATGTATTTATCGCGCCAGCGCACAGCGTCGGCTGGTAAATGTCTGATGAGTCAATGCTGGCGACCAGTTCGCGCGCATCTGAAAGCGATCGAAGCAGGAATTGTGCTGCGACTTTAAGCGCTTCGCGTTATTTACAAAGGCGCGCGTCGCAGCCGAATATGTCTGCTGGACCAACGTCGACCTGCTCGATTCTCGCAATGAGCGGCAGTGAATTACGCGGGGACATCTAGTCCGGCCTGCTGGCCAGCAAGAGCGGTTCGTGGCTTGCCGTGCGCGTGGGCGCGCCGTTGATCGGCTGGGATTGGAGGGCACCTTGCTAGTTGCCGTGCCTCGCGGGAGGCGCGCGTGGCGCACGAAGAGCCGCTCCGCCGCCCACGGCACCGGAATTTGCCGGACAGCTAGTCGTGCGACTCCGGTTGCAGGGTCACGTGGTCGATGCCGTGTTTGGTGAGCAGCATGTCCTTGACCATGGCCAGCACTTCCGGCCAGTCGCGCAGGTTGCCGATGCGCAGGTGGCCGATCAGCGCCGGCTGGCCGGGCGACATATCCCACACATGCAGGTCGTGCACCGACAGCACGCCAGGCATGGCGGCCAGATCGGCGCCGACTTGCAGGTAATCGATCTGGTTCGGCACGCCTTCCATCAGCGCATGGTAGGAGTCGCGCAGCACGCCGATGGTCGATTGCAATATCAGTACCGACACGAACAGCGACAGCAGCGGGTCGATCGGCATCCAGCCGGTAAAGTAGATGACGGCGCCGGCGGCAATCGCCGCGATCGAGCCGAGAATGTCGCCCATGACGTGCACCAGCGCGGCGCGGGTGTTGAGGCTCCCCTGGTCGCGCGAGAGCAACCACGCCACCAGCAGGTTGATCGCCAGGCCGACCACGGCGACCACGAACACGGTGCCGCCTTGTACCAGTTGCGGGCTGCGGAAGCGGTGCAGCGCTTCGAACACGATCCAGCCGACCACGGCCAGCATGGCGAGCGCGTTGACAAAGGCGGCCAGCGCTTCGGCGCGGCCGAAGCCGAACGAGTGGCGCGCCGAGGGTGGGCGCTTGGCGATCAGTTGCGCCAGCAGCGCCAGTCCGAGCGCGGCGGCATCGGTGACCATGTGACCGGCGTCGGAGATGAGCGCGAGCGAATTGGCGATGAAGCCGGTCAGCACTTCGATCACGGCGAACACCAGGGTCAGGCCAAGGGCGAAGGCGAGTGCGCCCTGGCTGCGGCCGACGGCCACGTGGGTATGTTTGGCATCGCCCTTGTGATGGGCGTGCAGGTGGGCGGAGGAGGGGGTGGGTTTGGCGTGCATGGCAGGAGTGTAATAGAAAACGCCAGCGCATTTCCCTGTCGCCAGGCGGGGTACTTTTGAGCGCTTGAACATCGTGTTGAAAAAGCGCTTGTCATTCGGAGAATGGCTCTCTATAATGCTGGTCTTCGGGCGGTTAGTTCAGCTGGTTAGAATACTTGGTCGACATCCAAGGGGTCGGGGATTCGAATTCCTCACCGCCCACCAGAACATGTAGTACTGAGTAAGAGAGAGAAAGGCATCATGGTTATGACACCGCGAACTACGACGGAGTTGTTCCAGCGACACTAGTCGAGGTGCTTCCTTTTGCTTTCTCAAAATGAAAAACGCGGCTAGCCCGCGTTTTTTTTCGTCCGCATTTTTGCGGGCCTCGACAAACCTGCTGCGCGGCGCGATTTCCGCCCGGGACGCGAAAGTCCTGCGATGCTCACCGTACCTTCGTACGGCTGCGCTTCTCGGACGAAACTCGCGCCGCTCGCTACGGTTTGTCGAGGCCCGCGATGTTTGTCTTTAAATAGCAGTTTCGTTCAGGAGAACAGCATGGTTTCAGTCCGCCTTCCCGATGGTTCCGAGCGCCAGTTTGATGGCCCAGTCACCGTAGCCCAGGTCGCAGCCAGCATCGGTACAGGCCTGGCCAAAGCGGCGCTGGCCGGCAAAGTCGACGGCAAAGTCGTCGATACCTCGTTCCTGATCGAGCAAAACGCCGATCTGGCCATCATCACCGATAAAGATCCCGAAGGCCTGGATGTGATCCGTCACTCCACCGCCCACTTGCTGGCCTACGCCGTCAAGGAACTGTATCCGGAAGCCCAGGTCACCATCGGCCCGGTGATCGAGAATGGTTTCTTCTACGATTTCGCCTACAAGCGCCCGTTCACCCCGGAAGACTTGGTGGCGATCGAAAAGAAAATGGCCGAACTGGTCAAGAAAGACGAGAAAGTCACGCGCACGGTGTTGCCGCGCGACGAGGCGGTCGCCTACTTCAAGTCGATCGGCGAAGACTACAAGGCCGAAATCATTGCATCGATTCCGGCCGGTGAAGATGTGTCGCTGTACGCCGAAGGCGGTTTCACCGACCTGTGCCGCGGCCCGCACGTGCCCAACACCGGCAAGCTGAAAGTATTCAAGCTCATGAAAGTGGCGGGCGCCTACTGGCGCGGCGACTCCAAGAACGAAATGCTGCAGCGTATCTACGGCACCGCCTGGCTCAAGAAGGAAGACCAGGAACTCTACCTGCACAATCTGGAAGAGGCGGAAAAGCGCGACCACCGCAAGCTGGGCAAGTCGCTCGACTTCTTCCACTTCCAGGATGAGGCGCCGGGCCTGATCTTCTGGCATCCGAAGGGCTGGACCATCTGGCAACAGGTGGAGCAGTACATGCGCAATGTGTACCAGGTCAATGGCTACCAGGAAGTCAAAGCGCCGCAGATCCTCGATCGCGGCCTGTGGGAAAAGACCGGTCACTGGGACAACTATCGCGAAAACATGTTCGTCACCGAGTCGGAAAACCGCTCGTACGCGCTGAAGCCGATGAATTGCCCGGGCCACATCCAGATTTTCAATTCCGGCATGAAGAGCTACCGCGACCTGCCGCTGCGCTACGGCGAGTTCGGCCAGTGCCACCGCAACGAGCCGTCCGGCGCGCTGCACGGCATGATGCGGGTGCGCGGCTTTACCCAGGATGACGGCCACATTTTCTGTACCGACGAGCAGATTCCGGGCGAAGTCGCCGCCTTCCACGCGCAGGCGATGGAAGTCTACACCGCGTTCGGCTTCGAGAACATCGACGTCAAGCTGGCCCTGCGTCCGGACAGCCGCATCGGCAGCGAGGAAAGCTGGGATATCGCCGAAGAGGCGCTGCGCAGCGCGCTGCGTGCCTGCAATGTGGAATGGACCGAGCTGCCGGGCGAGGGCGCCTTCTACGGTCCGAAGATCGAGTACCACCTGAAAGACAGCCTGGGCCGCGCATGGCAGGTCGGCACGGTGCAGATCGATCCGTCGATGCCGGGCCGCCTGGGTGCCGAGTACACCGCGCCCGACAACACCAAGCAGGTGCCGGTCATGCTGCACCGCGCGATCGTCGGTTCGCTCGAGCGTTTCATCGGCATCCTGATCGAAAACTACGCCGGCGCGATGCCGCTCTGGCTGTCGCCAGTGCAAGTATCGGTGCTCAATATTTCCGATTCGCAAGCCGAATACACCCAGGATGTGGCGGCGAAGTTGCGCAAGCTGGGGTACCGCGTTCACGCTGATTTGCGCAACGAGAAAATTACGTTTAAAATACGTGAACATTCCGTCCAAAAAGTGCCGTACATCCTCGTGATCGGTGACAAAGAGCGGGATGCCAACACTGTGGCCGTGCGAGCTCGTGGCAATGTCGATTTGGGAGTCATGTCCCTCGATGCCCTGGTGGAGCGCCTCAAACACGAGGTCGATTCCAAAGCTTGACGAGTTAAATCTCGACGCGGCTAATTCATCAGATTTTAAAAGGAAACAACATAGCTACTGACAAGTCGCATCGCATCAATGGCGAAATCACCGCCCCCGAAATGCGTTTATCCGGGGTGGAAAACGAGCCGCTTGGCATTGTGAGCCTGGCTGAGGCTTTTCGTCTGGCCGAAGAAGCGAACGTAGATCTGGTGGAAATTGCGCCGACCGCGCAACCACCGGTATGCCGTCTGATGGACTACGGCAAGTTCAAATATTCGGAGCAGAAGAAGGCGCACGAAGCCAAATTGAAGCAAAAGATCATCCTCGTGAAGGAAGTCAAATTCCGTCCGGGTACTGATGATGGCGATTACAATATCAAGCTGAAAAACCTGATGAAGTTCCTCGATGAGGGTGACAAAACCAAGATCACGCTGCGTTTCCGCGGCCGTGAGATGGCTCACCAGGACATCGGCTTCCGCATGCTGGAACGTTTGAAGGCCGATCTCGAGCCGTATGGCCAGGTCGAGCAGTTCCCGAAGATGGAAGGTCGTCAGATGATCATGATCCTCTCGCCGAAGAAGAAGAAATAAGCAAAGAACGGGCTGCCCAGGCAGCTTGTGCAAAAAAGCGCCCCGCCACGCAAGTGCCAGGGGCGCTTTGTTTTGTGGGTTGCACAGTGCGTATTCGTGTCGCTACCTTATGGGTCGTCTTCCCCGCCTTCGCGGGGACGACGATATTAAAGCTGGCAACTGCGGAAATGCCCGTTGCGAGTGTGTCAAAAGCAACATTCCCCTCATATGCTTGCATTTGCAGCCAATTTCTGTGTTATGATCTCCGGCTTCCTCCTTCACTGGCGGAAGACAATGTGAAAGCAGGCATCTAAGTGCAGCACAGCGTTGCCACCTGCAATCCTATAATGGAGCTGTCCGGAAGGACAGAACTGCTATGCCTAAAATGAAGACCAAAAGCTCCGCGAAGAAGCGTTTTCGCGTGCGTCCAGGTGGAACCGTTAAATCCGGTCACGCTTTCAAACGTCACATCCTGACCAAGAAAACCACCAAGAGCAAGCGCCAACTGCGCGGAATCACGAACGTCGATGCAGCGGATGTCAAGTCCGTCATGCGTATGATGCCGTCGGCTTAATCTCACCACTCACATTAAGGAGTTACTATGCCTAGAGTAAAACGTGGGGTTACAGCTCGTGCCCGTCATAAGAAAATTCTTGTACAAGCTAAAGGCTACCGTGGTCGCCGCAGCCGTGTATACCGTGTTGCCAAGCAAGCAGTCATGCGCGCTGGCCAATACGCTTACCGCGATCGCCGCAACAAGAAACGCGTATTCCGCCGCCTGTGGATCGCCCGTATCAACGCCGCTTCCCGTGAGCATGGCGTAACGTACAGCGTATTCATGAACGGCCTGAAAAAAGCATCTATCGAACTGGACCGTAAAGTCCTGGCCGATATGGCTGTGATGGACAAGCCGGCGTTCGCCGCGATTGTCGCAGCAGTGAAAGCCAAGATCGCTGCGTAAGCAATGATCGATGCAAGTGCCGCCTTCGGGTGGCGCGAAAAGAGCGGGGCAGAGGTTCAAACCTGTGCCCCGTTTTTGATTGTGGCGCGTGCGCCAGTCCCGCTCAACAGGAAAAAACCATCGCATGAACTCCCTGGAAGAACTTGTCGTCTCGGCACAGGCTGACTTTATCGCCGCCGAAGACGCTGCCGCACTGGAAAACGCCAAAGCCAAGTATCTTGGCAAGACTGGCCAGATTACCGAGCAAATGAAGGGCCTGGGCAAGCTCGACCCGGAACAGAAAAAGACCCAGGGCGCGCTGATCAACGCCGCCAAGGTCCGGATCGAAAACGCCCTGACCGCGCGCCGCGACGCGCTCGCCAACGCCCAGCTCGAAGAGCGTCTGAACGCCGAAGCGATCGACATCACCTTGCCGGGCCGCGGCCGCTCCACGGGCGGCATCCACCCGGTGATGCGCACTTGGGAACGGGTCGAGGAAATCTTCCGCTCGATCGGTTTCGATGTGGCCGACGGTCCCGAAATCGAAAACGACTGGACCAATTTCACGGCGCTCAACAGCCCGGAAAACCACCCGGCGCGTTCGATGCAGGATACCTTCTACATCGAAGGCAATGACAGCACCGGTAAACCCTTGCTGCTGCGCACCCACACCAGCCCGATGCAGGTACGCTACGCGCGCACCCACACGCCGCCGATCAAGGTGATCGCACCGGGCCGCACCTACCGTGTCGACAGCGATGCGACCCACTCGCCGATGTTCCACCAGGTCGAAGGCCTGTGGATCGCCGAAGATATTTCGTTCGCCGACCTCAAGGGCGTGTACCTGAACTTCGTCAAGGCTTTCTTCGAGACCGACGACCTGCAGGTGCGCTTCCGTCCGTCGTACTTCCCGTTCACCGAACCGTCGGCCGAGATCGACATCGCCTTCGGCAGCGGCCCGCTCAAAGGGCGCTGGCTGGAAGTGTCGGGCGCCGGCCAGGTGCACCCGACGGTGGTGCGCAACTTCGGGCTCGACCCTGAAAAATTCATCGGCTTCGCGTTCGGCTCCGGCCTCGAGCGCCTGACGATGCTGCGTTACGGGATCAACGACCTGCGCCTGTTCTACGAAGGCGACCTGCGCTTCCTGAAGCAATTTAACTAATTCAAGGTTCACTGATTATGCAATTTTCCGAAAATTGGCTCCGTACCATGGTCGATCCGAAGATGACTTCGGATGAACTGGCTCACCTGCTGACCATGTCCGGCCTGGAAGTGGAAGAAGTCGAAGCGGTCGCGCCGCCATTCTCGAACGTGGTCGTGGCCGAAGTGCTGGAAGTGGCCAAGCATCCGAACGCGGACCGCCTGAACGTGTGCAAGGTCAACGTCGGCACCGGCACCTTGCTCAACATCGTGTGCGGCGCGCCGAACGTGCGCGCCGGCATGAAGGCCATCTGCGCCATGGCCGGCGCGATCCTGCCGCCGGGCGCGGACGGCAAGCCGTTCGTGATCAAGGTCGGCGAGCTGCGCGGCGTGGAATCGCAGGGCATGATGTGCTCGGCCAAGGAACTCAAACTGTCCGAGGAAACGAGCGGCCTGATGGAGCTGCCGGAAGATGCGCCGGTCGGCCAGAATATCCGCGACTACCTTGCGCTGAACGACCTCAAGTTCACCATCAAGCTGACCCCGAACAAGGCGGACTGCCTGTCGGTGCTGGGCGTGGCGCGTGAAGTGTCGGCCCTGACCGGCACCCCCTTGACCCTGCCGCAAACGCGCCAGGTGGCCGTCAACGGCAGCGAAATCCTGCCCGTCAAGATCAGTGCGCCGGACCTGTGCGGCCGCTTTACCGGGCGCGTGATCCGCGGCCTGAACGCCAAAGCCGCCACCCCGGACTGGATCCGCCAGCGCCTCGAGCGCAGCGGCCAGCGTCCGCTGTCGGCCCTGGTCGATATTTCCAACTACGTCATGCTGGAACTGGGCCGTCCGTCGCACGTGTTCGACATGGACAAGATCCATGGTTCGCTGGACGTGCGCTGGGGCAAAAAGGGCGAGTCCCTCAAGCTCTTGAACGGCAACACCGTGGACGTCGACGACTGGATCGGCGTGATTGCCGACGAACAGGAAATCGAATCGCTGGCCGGCATCATGGGCGGCGATGCCACCTCGGTGACGTTAGAAACCACGAATATTTACCTGGAAGCGGCGTTCTGGTGGCCGAACGCGATCCAGGGCCGCGCCCGCCGCTTTAACTTTTCGACCGATGCGGCGCACCGCTTCGAGCGCGGCGTCGATTTCGCCACGACCGTCGAACACATCGAGCGCATCAGCGCGCTGATCGTCGAAATCTGCGGCACCCACGACACCGTGATCAGCCCGATCGACGACCAGATCGTCAACGTGCCGCTGCCGAAAGCGGTCACTCTGCGCACCGCGCGCGCGCAAAAAGTGATCGGCGTGCCGATTAGCGACGCCATGGTGGCCGACATCTTCACCCGCCTGGGCCTGCCGTTCACGCAGGAGCCTGGCGTGTTTTCCGTCACCGCGCCGACCTACCGTTTCGACATCGAAATCGAGGAAGACCTGATCGAGGAAGTGGCGCGCGTGTACGGCTTCGAGAACATCCCGGCGCTGCCGCCGGTGGCCGCCAGCCAGATGATCATCGCGCCCGAAAACACCCGTTCGCTGTTCGCCGTGCGCCACCAGCTGGCCGACCTCGGCTACCAGGAAGTGGTGAACATGAGTTTCGTCGATTCCGCATGGGAAACCGACTTTGCCGACAACACCGACCAGATCAAGCTGGTCAACCCGATCGCCAGCCAGATGAACGTGATGCGTTCTTCGCTGATCGGCTCCCTGGTTGCCAATGTGCGCTACAACCTGAACCGCAAAGCGGGCAGGGTGCGCGCCTTTGAAGTCGGCGCCATCTTCCGCCGCAATGCGCAAGCGGCCGATGGTCCGCTCGCGATCGCCGGTTTCGACCAGCCCAAGCGCGTGGCCGGCATCGCTTACGGTCCGGCGCTGGACGAGCAATGGTCGGTCAAGTCGGCGCCTGTCGACTATTTCGATGTGAAAGCCGATGTGGAAGCCCTGTTCGCGCCGCGCACCTTGCGTTTCGTGAAAACCGCGCATCCGGCGCTGCATCCGGGACGCTCGGCCGTGATCGACCTCGACGGCCAGGAAATCGGTTTCATTGGCGAATTGCACCCGCGCTGGCTGCAAAAGTACGATTTGCCGCAGGCGCCGGTACTTTTCGAGGTGGATGCCATTGCGTTGCAGCAACGATCCGTGCCAAAATATGAAGAGATTTCGAAATTCCCCGGCGCCACGCGCGACCTCGCTTTTGTCGTGAAAAGCACGCTGGCGGCGCAGGACCTGCTCGATGCGTTCACTGCGGAATTGCAGGTAAATCCGGCAGGAAAGATTGTGCAAGCCATTGTTTTGTTTGATGAATATCGCGGAAAAGGATTGGAGGCGGACGAAAAAAGCCTTGCTTTCCGCTTTAGCTTGCAAGATACTCAAACCACCCTGCAGGACGATGTGGTCGAAGGCGTCATGAAGGCGCTGGCTGCGTCGGCTGAGCAGAAACATGACGCGAAGCTGCGTTCATAACCGATCCCACCAGCAGTAACGACACGAGGCAGGGCTGTAAAATTAATAACAACGACGTTGATTCCGCCGTACTCCAGTCGGCGCTGGCAGCCGACCTGCACCGCGCGATGCAGGATGCCAGGGTTCGCCAGGATGCGGCGAAGAATCTGCCGACCCTGACCAAGGCCGAGCTGGCCGAACTGCTGTTCGAGCAGGTCGGCCTGAACAAGCGCGAAGCCAAGGACATGGTCGAGACTTTCTTCGACGAGATCAGGAACGCGCTCGAGCGTGGCGAAGCGGTGAAGTTGTCGGGCTTCGGCAACTTCCAGCTGCGCGACAAGCCGCAGCGCCCCGGCCGCAATCCCAAGACCGGCGAAGAAATTCCGATCACGGCGCGCCGCGTCGTGACCTTTCACGCCAGCCAGAAGCTCAAAGGCATGGTCGAAGAAACCAGCCCGATGGCGCGCGCCGCCTGAACTGACCCATGAATGATCGTGCGAGCAAGTCCGAGCTGATCGTGCTGCCGGCCATCCCGGCCAAGCGCTATTTCACGATCGGCGAAGTGAGCGAGTTGTGCGGCGTCAAACCGCACGTACTTCGCTACTGGGAGCAGGAATTTACCCAGCTTAAACCGGTCAAACGACGTGGAAACCGCCGCTATTACCAGCACCACGAGGTGTTGCTGATCCGTCGTATCCGCGAACTGTTGTACGAACAAGGCTTTACGATCAGTGGTGCGCGCAATAAACTCGATAGCCGCATCGGCGCGCTGCTGGCGCCACCCGATGCCGACGCCGGCCCGGAGCAAGATGCCGTGGCGGCGCCGCCCGAGATCGACCGCGCCCTGATCCGCAGCGAACTGCTCGCCATCCTGGCCGTGCTCAAAGGCACTTAGGACGGCGGCGAGGTCCCGTGGCACATTGCAGGGGGCTTCGCGCCCCCTGTTTGTTCGAGCCCATCTGAGCGGGCGGGGCCGCGCGGCGCGTCATACGTGTTTGTACTGAACAGCCAGAGTGCTAGAATACTAACGCATGCGCAGTGCCGGGCGCGCGGTTCGCCTCGGCTCTTTCCTATGCAAGGATAATTTAAGGGAAGACAATGATACGCGTTGCCATATGTGACGATCACCAGATAGTACGTGCAGGTTTCAAACAGATTTTTTCTTCGTCACCCGACTTCGATGTCGTGGCCGAAGGGGCCACCGGGCGCGAAGCGCTGGACATCGCGCGCCGCGAAATTTGCGACGTGCTGCTGCTCGACATCGCCATGCCGGACCAGAGCGGGATCGATATCCTGCGCACCATTCGCCAGGGGCAGCCGAACCTGCCGGTGCTGATCCTGTCCGGCTATCCGGCGCAGCAATATGCGCTGAACCTGTTCAAGATGGGCGCCAACGGCTACCTCAACAAGGAATGCGAAGCCGACGAGCTCAAGACCGCGGTGCGTACCGTGTTCCAGGGCCGCCGCTACGTCAGTTCCACGGTCGGCGAACTGCTGGCGCAGAGCTTCGACCGCGATCCCAACACGGCGCTCCATACCGAGTTGTCGGACCGCGAGTTCCAGGTGTTCCTGCGCCTGGCCAAGGGCGCAACCGTGTCCGACATCGGCGTGGCGCTGTCGCTCTCCATCAAGACCGTGTCGACCTACCGCACCCGGATCATGGAAAAAATGGGTTTGCAGTCGAACAGCGACCTGACCTATTACGCCATGAAGAACAACCTGCTCGACTGACCTCCCGGGTGTGGCGGGCGCGGCCGGGCCGCCGCCCGCAGCTGCGCCTGTCTTTCCGGCCGCGCGGCCTGGCGGCACGCCCCGCCCGCGCCGGCGCGTCCCTTCCTCCTACAGTCCAGTTCGGCTGCGCCACGGCATTTCCCGGTCTATAATTTGTTTCCGCCCGGCTTTGCAGTGCGCAAAAGGATTTCCAGGATGTATTTTTCCACCGAACCACCGGTGACCACCGGTTTGCCCTTCTATAAGACGGTGGTCTGCCTGACCTGTGTGATCATCCTCATCATCAACGGCTTCAGCCTGTTTCACAACCTGGGGCAGCTCAAGGGCGCCAACGAGATCCAGGGCCAGACCGCCAAGGTGATCGACAAGGTCCAGTACGTCAACGTGCTGATCATGGATGCCGAAAGCAGCCTGCGCGGCTACTTTCTGTCGGGCTCGGAAGTCTACCTGGGACCGCTGCGCACGGCCTCGTCCGAGATCGACGCCCAGTTCGCCGAACTCGACCGCCTGCTGGCCGAGACGCCATCCCAGCGCCGCAACCTGGCCCAGCTGCACACCCTGGTCTACCGCAAGCTCGACACCATGAACCAGGTGCTCGACGTCTACCGCCAGGGCGGGCTGGACGACATCGTCAAGATCGCCGGCTCTTCCGACAGCAAGTCCGACATGGATGAAATCCGCATGCAGGTGGTGATCCTGGTGCAGGAGCAAAACGAATTGCTGGCCGCCCGCAGCGCCACCTTTGCGCGCGAGTACCAGAATGCCGTGTTCCTGGGCATCAGCATCAACGCCATGGCGATCCTGGTGCTGGCCCTGTTCTACCGCCTGATCCGGCGCAGCTACTTTGCCCGCGTCACGACCCAGCGCGCGCTGGAAAGCGCCAACGACAACCTCGAATCGATGGTGGTGTTGCGCACCGAGCAGCTGTCGGTGCTCTCGCGCCACCTGATCAGCGTCAGCGAAGAGGAAAAGGCGCGCCTGGCGCGCGAACTGCACGATGAACTGGGCGCCAACCTGACCTCGATCAATATCGATTTGAATGCCGTGGCCGACGCCGTGCGCGCGGCCCGGCCGGACCTGGCGCTGATGCTCGACCGCGCGCGCGGCACCCTGGTCGACACGGTCGAACTGAAGCGCCGCATCGTCGAAAACCTGCGCCCCAGCCTGCTCGACCACCTGGGCCTGGCGGCCGCCGTGCAAAGCTATTGCGAAGAATTCGGCAAGGTCACCAAGCTCGACTGCGAGGCCCTGATCGACGGCGATGTCGACGTCGCCGGGCCGATGCATGCGATCGCGGTGTTCCGGATCGTCCAGGAGTCGCTCAACAATATTGCCAAGTATGCGCGCGCGCGCCATGTGATCGTGCATCTGGGGCGCGAAGCGGGCGGCGTGTCGCTGGAAGTGAGCGATGACGGGGTCGGCATCGACGTCGACGCCGTGGCCAAGCCAAAATCGCATGGTTTGCTTGGTATGCGCGAGCGCGCTTTGCTGCTGGGAGGGAGTTTGCGGGTGAAGCGCGGCGTCAACAACGTGGGAACATGCGTGGAAGCATTCATTCCGCTGTCGCGCGTGGCCGACAGCGGAGAAACGGCGCCGGAGCTCCCGGCGCCGCTGCCTCTAGAGCCTACTACGGGCGATAGAAGTCGCAACTGGCGCGCCTGACAAGCGGGGGCATCGTTGCTCGTCGTCGCATGGTAAACCATGCGTCCTCCTCTCGCCTTGCCCACGCTTGCCATGCATCGCCATTCGCTTCCTCCTATCGCCCGTAATAGGCTCTAGCGGGCTACATCCATCAGCAGGCGATCGTACTCAGTCTTCGCGACCTTATAGCATTCGCCGGCGTACGCTTCGAGGCCCTGGCGGTCAATCACGGTGATGTTGCCGCGACGGTATTGAATCAGGCCGTCGTCCTGCAGCTTGCCCGCCGCCGCGGTGATGCTTTCGCGGCGCACGCCCAGCATGATCGAAATCAGTTCCTGGGTCACTTTCAGCTCGTTCGAGGCGGAGCGGTCGAGGCGGTCGAGCAGCCAGCGGCACAGCTTTTGTTCGATCGAGCTGTGACGCCCGCCCACGGCGTTCTGGGCCATCTGGGCGAACAGCGCATTGGTGTAGCGCATCAGCAGCTGGGGCAGGGCGCCGCCCTGGTTGAAGGCGTCGCGCAGGTACTGGGTCTTGAGGCGGTAGCCGTAGCCGGCGCTCTGGACCACGGCGCTGCACATGGCGCGCTCGCCCATGAACAGGGACATGCCGACCACCCCTTCATGGCCGACCACGGCGATCTCGGTGGTGGCGCCGTCTTCCATGACGTACAGCAAGGAGACGATGGCGGTGGTCGGGAAGTAGACGTTTTCGAGCTTGCTGCCGTATTCAAACAATTCTTTGCCAAAAGGCAGGGCGACCAGTTCCAGGTGTTCGAACAGGGTCTCGAGATCCTTGCGGGGAAGCGCGGCCAGCAATTCGTTCTGCTGGGTACCGCTAAAGCTGACAACGGGGCGGGCCGCAACTTTTAATTCTTGCGCGCTGGCAGGAATCTGGCCGACCGGCGATGTGTTCTGGGCGGTACCACCAAGTTGAGTGTTGTTCATTTTTATTCCTCACTATCTGAGACGGACTTCAAGGGCGCTTCACCTGGACTTGCAGCGAATCGCGATGTACGAACAGTAAAGCTTCCGTCTGTTGGCGAACATAAGACTGCTAGTCGCCCCCATGTAGGTTCAATGCATAAATCCTTGTGGGCCTGGTCCTACTGGGGAGAATTGGGAATAATTATCATTTTGCTCATGCTTTAAGGTGGGTGAACGCACAGAACATGCACAAAACCACCTTTTTGACAGTCGGCAATCCTTGGAAGCTGCCCCTGCCATGCCTCATAATATGAATATC
Source organism: Massilia mucilaginosa (assembly GCF_011682145.1). GTDB lineage: Bacteria > Pseudomonadota > Gammaproteobacteria > Burkholderiales > Burkholderiaceae_D > Telluria_A > Telluria_A mucilaginosa. The sequence continues at coordinate 68,458 of NZ_WHJH01000027.1, read as the reverse complement.
GCAACTTACTGAAAGCCCCGGCATGCACGTATTACTGGTCGAAGACGATGCCGTGCTGGCCGATGGCCTGACCCGCCTGCTGCAGGGGCACGCGATGGTGGTCGACGTGGTCGGCAGCGGCACCCAGGCCGACCAGGTGCTGCAGCGCACCGAGGTGGCGGTGGTGGTGCTCGACATCGGCCTGCCCGGCATCGACGGCTTCGAGGTGGTGCGGCGCCTGCGCGCGCGCGGCAGCGCCGTGCCGGTCTTGCTGCTGACCGCGCGCGACGCCATCGAAGACCGCGTGCGCGGCCTCGAACTGGGTGCCGACGATTACCTGGTCAAGCCCTTCGCCACCGCCGAGCTGGTGGCGCGCATCAAGGCCCTGGCGCGGCGCAACACGCCCAAGCCGGCCGTGCTCGGCCTGGGCCGGCTGGTGCTCGACACCTCGTCCAAGCGCGCCAATATCGATGGGCGCCCGGTCGAGCTGTCGGTGCGCGAATGGGCGGTGCTCGAATACCTGTTGCAGCACGGTGCCCGGGTGGTCTCGAAACAGCAGATCATCGACGCCATTTTGCCGTGGGGCGAGGATGTCAGCCTGAACGCGGTGGAAGTCTACATTTCGCGCCTGCGCATCAAGATTGCCGACGCCGGCATCAGCATCCGCACCATCCGCGGCTTCGGCTACATGCTTGAGCAGGATGTATGAAAAGCATCCGGCTGCGCCTGCTGCAATGGCTGATCGTGCCGATTTTGCTGATCAACCTGGCCGGCGCCGCCCTGACCTACATGCTGGCCTGGATACCCGCCCAGCTCGCCTTTGACCAGACCCTGGCCGACGCCGGCAGCGCGCTGGCGGCGCGCCTGTACAGCGGACCGGGCCAGCCCGGCATCGACTTGCCGACCCAGGCCGAGCAAGTGTTGCGTGCCGACGATGTCGACGCCCTGTACTTCATCGTGCGCACCCACGACGGCAAGGTGATCGCCGGCGACGCCGATTTTCCGGCGCTGGCCGCGCCCAACAGCCGCGCCTACGACGACGCGATGCGCGGCGAGCCGGTACGGGTGTCGAGCCGGATCGTCGGCAAGGGCGCGCGCGCGGTCCACATCGGGGTGGCCAAGACCATGCGCAAGCGCTCCCAGGTGCGCTCGGCCACCCTGCGCGCCCTGGTCTTGCTGGAAACCCTGTTCACCCTGACCCTGATCGGCCTGATCTGGATCTCGGTCACCAACGGCTTGCAGCCGCTGGCGCGCATGCGCGCCAACCTGCTCCAGCGCGACGCCACCGAACTGGCCCCGCTCGACCATGTCGGGGTGCCGCTCGAACTGAGCCCGGTGATGGGCGCCTTCAATGAACTGCTCGACAAGGTGCGTTCCGGCGCCAAGGCCCAGCACGATTTCCTGGCCGATGTCGCGCACCAGCTGCGCACCCCGCTGGCCGGGGTCAAGCTGCAGCTCGAGTGGCTGGCCGCGCGCTACCCGGCCGATCCGGAAACGCTGCATTCGGTGCGCCTGATGCTGCTCTCGAACGAGCGCATGATCCGCCAGACCAACCAGCTGCTGGCGCTGGCCCGGGCCGAGCCCTCGCGCTTCGAAAAGAACCGGCTCGAACAGATCGACCTGGCGCTGCTGGTCGAGCAGGTGATCCAGTATTTCGTCGACGAGGCCGGCAAGAAGCGGATCGACATCGGATTCGAACTCAAGCGCACGATGGTGGCCGGCGACCGCTTCCTGCTGCGCGACCTGATCGATAACCTGATCGACAACGCGGTGCGCTACACCCCGCGCGCCGGCACCGTGACGGTGCGCTGCTTCAGCGAGGACGACGCCAGCGTTCTGCAGGTCGAAGACTCCGGCCCCGGTATCGCGCCGCACCTGCGCGGGCGCGTGTTCCAGCGCTATGTGCGGCTGGACGACAAGACCGAAGGCAGCGGCCTCGGCCTGGCCATCGTGCGCGACATCGCGCTGGCGCATAACGCCCGCATCGATGTGCTGGCCGGTCCCGGCGGCGGCGGCACCCTGATGTGCGTGCGTTTCCCCAAAAATTAGCCAAAAAACAGCGGTTTACGTGCACTTGTCAGGATTTTGTCAGCCTTTCCTCAGGGAACTGCAAGGTTGGGTATTTATAATTGGCAATATCCAAGGAGGCCGTCCGCTCCCAACCTTTTGAAAGTGTATCCCATGACCTATTCGGCGCTTCATGCCAGTGCGCGCGGCACCGGCCCCGCCCGCCGCGTCGTCCGACGGCGCGCGCACGGTTTCACCCTGCCGGAGTTGCTCATCACGGTCGTCATTCTCGGTGTCGCCACCGCGGTCGGCTTGCCGCTCATGAAAGATTTCGTCGATGATTCGGCGGTCTCGGCACAGGCCGAACAACTGCTGGCCTCGATCAACTACACCCGTTCCGAAGCGGTCAAGCGCAATGGCCGGGTCAGCATGTGCCGCAGCGCGGACGGCCTGGCCTGCGGTGGTGGCGATGCAGGCGACTGGCACGCCGGCTGGCTGGTCTTCGTCGATGGCGATACCGTCGGCGTCAAGGATGGCGAGGATGAGCTGCTGCGCGTGCAGCGCGGCGTTCCCGGCAAGGCGCTGCTGACGGCCACCGGCGACGTTGCCGATTTCATCTCGTACAACGGCACCGGCCAGACCCGCAGCGCCGCCAATGCCGGCTTGAGCGGCACGATCTATTCCTGCCAGTCCTCGACCAAGGCCAAGCGCCGCGTCCTCGAGTTCCGTCCGGGCACGGGCTGGGTCGGCGTCAAAATTGTTGATGGAGCAGCCACATGTACAGCTTAAGCAAGGAGAAAACAATGCGGCGTCAGCAAGGATTTTCGCTGATTGAAATCTTGATCACGATGTTGGTCATGAGTGTGGGTCTGCTCGGCATCGCCGGCATCATCCTGACCAACCTGAAGAACAACCAGAGCTCCCAGGCGCGCGGCCAGGCCACGGTGCTGGTCAACGACATCGTCGACCGCATGCGCGCCAACCGCACGACCGCCGAAACCCTGGTGGCCGGCCAGTCGCCGTACACCCTGGCCATCGACGCCGAAGCGCCGGCCGATGCCAGCGTGGTGTCGATGGACCTGGCGCAGTGGCGCGCGGCGGCGGCCCAGGCTATCCCGAAAGGCAAGGGTTCGGTGAAGTATGTTCCCGCCACCCGCAAGTTCCAAATTGTCGTCCAATGGGACGATTCGCGCGTCAAGGCCGATGCCACCACCTATGGTCCGGCGGCCCAATCAATTTCCGTGGAGACGCAATTATGAGCGGTCCTATTTCCTTCGCCCCGTACCGGGCGCCACGCGCCGGCGCGGACGGGTTCGGCCTGATCGAGGTGCTGGTCGCCATGACCCTGGGCCTGGTGCTGCTGGGCGGGGTCGGCTACCTGTTCATCGGCAGCAAGCAGATGTCGGTGGCCCAGAGCGATGGCGTGCGCATGAATGAGTCGGCGCGCAATGCCACCGATGTCATGGGGCGGGCCTTGCGCCAGGCCGGCTACAAGCTCAATGTCGATGCGCCGCTGGTGCCGGGTCCGCTGGGCGGGACGAATGATCCAGGTGCGGGCTCGGATGTCCTGATCGTGCGGCATGACCCGTCCTGGACCTCGACGGCGGCGGCGACCGGCTTGCGCACCGGACAGGAAGCCAACTGCGAAGGGGCGACCGTGGACTCCAACAATCCGAACGACCCCGGCACCGGCGCTCCCGGCACCAACGTGTCGCAGGTGGTTTACCAGTTCCGCGTGGTGGAAACCCAGCTCAAGTGCTTCGCCACGGACAGCCTGGATGTCGACACCAGCACTGGCGTGGTGGTGGCCGAGAACATTGAAAACATGCAGGTTACCTATGGCATCGGCACCGGGGCCGAAGCCATCACCGCCTACATCGACGGTCCGGACGCGGCGCAGTACCTCCAGGTCTCGGCGGTCCGGGTCAGCCTGCTGGTGCGCGGGCCGTCCACCAAGGGCGTGGTCGGCGGCACGCAATCGCTCGACTTCAACGGCGCCAAAGTGGCCATCGCCGATGGCCGCCTGCGCAGCGTGGTCACGACCACGTTCATGGTGCGTAACCAGACAAGGTGGAATTAATGAGAATACATACTACTCCGCGCTACCGCGCTTCCCAACAAGGTGCGGTGCTCGTCAGCGGCCTGATTTTCCTGGTGGTGCTGACCATGTTCGTGCTCGCCCTGGTGCGCGGCGGCACGCTCGAAGAGCGCCTGGCGCGCAACTCGCGCGACCAGCAAGTGGCGCGCGAAGCGGCCGAAACGATGCTGCGCCATGCCGAGGAAACAATGTTTAACAGAGCCCCGTTCGACCCGTTCGACAGCACCCAGTTCAGTGTGGCCTGCCCCGGAGCACGCTGCCGCAACCAGGTCGAAACCGACATGGTCAACATCGTCGACTGGAAGGATGAAGCGGTCACCAACACCTTCGCCACCCTGGCCGACCAGGTCGCCGACCTGAACGAGCAACCGCGTTACTTCATCGAACTGATCAAGGCTCCTGAATATATCAATGCCAAAACGCCGTGCTCGCCCGGGATTGCCAAAGTGACGGCACGGGCCAAGGGCAAAGGCGGTGCGGTGGCCATCGTGCAATCGACCTTTCGTTTCCGTGTCTTTACCAATGTTTGCGGCTAGTGCTGTACTCACAACCGTCGGAGAATCATCATGCAACTAAGAACTAAATTACTCGCGGGGGTCAGCCTGGCAGGTTTGGCTGTTGCCGCGTTCGTCGCGGTGAATGCGGCGGAGGTGTTCACACCGTCGGCGCAGCCGGTCGGCTATATCGGCCAGCCGGTGCCGTCGAACATCGACGTCTCGAGCGGCACCGAGAAAATGTTTTCGATCGACTATAACTCGTTCGACTGGAGCGGCAATCTGCACGCTTATCCGATCACCAAGACCGGCGCCATCGGCGCCGCCGATGCCTGGACCGGCGGCGCCGCCGCGGCGATCGGCAAGCAGACCGCCGACAGCCGCATCATCGTCACCCGCAACGAAAGCGGCAGCGGCGGCATGCCGTTCCGCTGGGTCAAGATGAGCAAGGACGAGGCCGGATACCGCAAGCTGCTCGATCCGACCGCGGTGGATGCGGACGACTCCGACATCCTCAAGTTCGTGCGTGGCGATACCAGCAAGGAACTCAAGAACGGCGGCGGGCTGCGCTCGCGCGGCAGTGTGCTCGGTGACATCATCCACTCGACTCCGGTCTACCACAACGACGGCACTAGCAAGACCGTGTTTGTCGGCGCCAACGATGGCATGTTGCACGCAATCAATGCCGCTGACGGCTCGGAGCGCTTCGCCTATATTCCCGGCGCGCTCATGGGCGGCCTGAAGGATCTGGCGAGCAAAGACTACAAACACCGCTACTATGTCGATGGCGGCATTTCCTTGCGCACCATGGACAAGCAAACCTTCCTGGTCGGCGCCCTTGGTGCTGGCGGCCAGGCCCTGTATGCGCTCGATGTGACCAGCATGCCGGCCGACGAGACCAGCGCGGCGTCCAAGGTCCTGTGGGAAGTTACCAACAAGACCGAAGGTTACAAGGACCTGGGCTACACCTACAGCGCGCCGGTCCTGGTCAAGCTCAACGCCACCACCCCGGCGGCGGTGGTCGGTAACGGCTACTACGGCGACCCTGCCACCTCCAACGGCCATGCCGTGCTGTACGTAATCAACGCCAAGACCGGCGAGCTGATCCGTCCGATCGATACCGGCGCCGGCAGCGCGAGCGCGCCGAACGGCCTTTCCTCGCCGTCCGTGCGCGACAGCGATAACGACGGTTACAGCGATACCGCGTATGCCGGCGATTTGCTGGGCAATATGTGGATGTTCGACCTGATCAAGGGAACCTCGACCTTGCTGCATGACGGCGGCGGCGCGGGGCGTTCGATCACCATGGCTCCCGGCCTGGCATCGCATCCGGCCGGCGGCTCGATGGTGCTGTTCGTCACCGGACGGCTGTTGACTCCGGGCGACCTGACCGCGAAAACGACGGTGGACCATGCGATTGGCGTATGGGACAAGGCCGACCTCACCAAGGGCACCTATGTTACGCAGACCTTGACCGAGCGGGAGTACACTCTGAAGACGGGGACGGAGGCGGAGAAGGTGCGCGTTCGCACCGTCACCAACGAGCCGCTGAACTATTCCGGCGGTGTCAACAAGGGCTGGAAAGTGGAATTGAAAATTGACGCGGGCGAGCGCGTGGTTGGCGATGGCGCTTACGTCAACGGCAAAGTGTTCCAGTTTTTCACCACCAACCCGACTAAAACGCCCGATGCCAAGCCGCCCGGCGAGAACTGGTGGATGCAATTGAACTACCTGACCGGTGGCGACACCCACAGCGTGGTGTTCGACCTGAACGTCGACCGTGCATTTACCGCCGACGATCTGATCGACGAAACCGTGGGAAGCACCACCACGACCTATTATCCGGTCGGCCGCCACATGGGTGGAGGCGTGCGTTCGCAACTGGTTGGCGTATCGGCCGGCGGCATTGACGTGTTCCAGGCCAGCTTCGACCGCAACGGCGCGCCGAAGCCGCCGGTTATCGTCGATGTTCTTCCGGAAGTGGTCAAGGGCGAGCGCGGCGTGGAAGGTGGTCACTTCGATACCGACTTCTTCTGCTACGTGCGCTGCGGCAATCTGAAAAGCAGCTCGACCGGCGCATACAGGTATGCCACGACCCAGTCGAGCAACGGCTACTATTCGCTGGGCCGGGCTGCCGATAATGCGGTCGAAGGCAAGGGTCTCAATTATGTTCACGTTCACGAGTATGACGACATCTATGACGTCACCGGCTTGAGCATGATCAATCCGAGCCAGGACTTGCAGCGCCTGCATACGGTCTCCGTACCCGCGATCACCACGAAGTCCCTGCCGGACACGCCCGCGTTGAAAGCGGCAAAAACTTACCCACCCGAGGCGACGACGGTGGCTGGCACCCCGACCACATCGACGACCAAGGTGGCTAGCAACACGCAGAAAACCGAGGTGAGCTACCTGACTGATTCGGCAATCACCTACGTGTCCGGACCGGTGCCAGTACTGGTCAGTGGCAAAGTGGCAATGGTGACAACGAGAGAGTATACCTCGACCTACGTCGAGAATGCCTATTCCTATACAGCATCGGGCGACAAGAAGGCGCCTTACTGGCAGAAACGGACCAGGACGGAGAAAACATGGAAAACCACCCTCACCGAAAGCGCCACCACGGATAACACCGAGTTCAAGCTGCTGATGGCAAACCAGCAGCATTCGCCGGCAATCAGCTTCAAGGTGCTCGGCGCGGTGGTGGCTGGCAAGCAGGCCGAATACGACGGCCCGGTGATCGGGTACCAGACCCAGGACGCAATGAAGGTGGCGGAAATGACGAAATACTCCATGGCCTCGGTCAAGGAGATGATGTGGTCGATGCCGCTGAACGCATTTACCGTCAAGGAGTGGGTGCCGGGCGAAAAGCGGACCGGCGTGCATCCGATGCACCCGAATTGCGCCGGCGTTGCCGTGAAAGAGGCGGTACGCGGTGCGGGCAGTGCATGGCGTAATGGCGCCCTGACCCTGCAGATCGTCTCGGCCAACATCACCCAGGATGACATCGAACTGAATGTGGCGGGCCAGCCGAAGCTGGGCTACCGCCTCAAGAAAGATCGCTACGAGGCGTCATCCGGCAAACTCATTGCGGAGTACCTGATCTACTGGCACCATCCCGAGGTGCGCTGCATGACGGATGGAACCTACAACATGGCTCCGCCAGTAACGACCAAACTTGCAGGCGCGCCAGCCATTCCGGGCAAGTCGGCCGAAGGAGCGAAAGATCCGAAAGGCGTGTTCGTGCCAGTCCCCGGGAAAACGCCTGACGACATCCCGCCGCCGCCGCCGAATACCGTCACCAATAACCTTGACGGCAGCGTCACCACGATCGTCTGGACGCATACGCCCCAGGGGACCGATGGCGGCTACATCCGCACGGGCGTGTCGACCACCGTCTGGCCGAATGGCAGCAGTGGCAGCACCGGGACCGGCGACGCTGGCGGCGTGCTGGTCGGCGGCGAGACCGAGGATTGCGTTGGCACCGACTGCAAGCCAACTGTGGTAGAGGAGGGTGAACCCTCGAAGTCGCCCAATATCGGCCGCATCAACTGGCGGGAGCTGCAGCGATGATGGCGGGCGCACGCACCATGCCGGGGCGGCGCCGCTCCGGCGGCTTCACCCTGATCGAGTTGTTCATCGCGTGCGCCGTGGTGGGCATCCTGTCCGCCATCGCGTACCCGTCCTATACGCAGTACGTGCTGAACTCGCACAGGTCGACCGCCAAGGCGATCCTGAGCGAGCAGGCCCAGTACATGGAGCGCTTTTACACCAGCAAGGGCACCTATGAAGCCGCCCCGGTGCTGGCCGCGCAGTCGCCGAAAACGGGAGATGCCAGGTATGTGATCTCGATCAAGGCGCAGACGGCCGACGCGTTCACCTTGCTCGCCACGCCGCAGGGCAAGCAGCTCGACGACAAATGCGGCGCGCTGATGCTCGAGCACACCGGCACCACCAGCACCGAAAAAGTCGCCGACAAGTGCTGGTAAGGCCGGCCCGGGGCGCCGGGCGGCCGTAACACCGCAGGCGCGGCTCCCCGCCGCGCCTGAATCAGTTCACACGAGCAGGGCAAGTATCGGTAAAATCGTGGGTTTTGTGCGAGGCCATGTTATGGCTGAGAATATGGCCAACGATACCGATACTTCCCTTCCCGCTTCAGACCTTCCCGCTTCAGACGTTTCCGCCTCCGGCGCGACGCCCGCTCCCGCGGCGATTGCCCGCGAAGTGGCGCGCCGCCGTACTTTCGGCATCATTTCCCACCCCGACGCCGGCAAGACCACCCTGACCGAAAAGCTGCTGCTGTTTTCGGGCGCGATCCAGATGGCCGGCACGGTCAAGGCGCGCAAAAGCGGCCGCCACGCCACCTCCGACTGGATGGAGATCGAAAAGCAGCGCGGCATTTCCGTGGCCAGCTCGGTGATGCAGTTCGAGCACCGCGAGCATGTCATCAACCTGCTCGACACCCCCGGCCACCAGGACTTCTCGGAAGACACCTACCGCGTGCTCACCGCCGTCGACTCGGCCCTGATGGTGATCGACGCGGCCAAGGGCGTGGAAGCGCAGACCATCAAGCTGCTGGCCGTATGCCGCATGCGCAACACGCCGATCGTCACCTTCATGAACAAGATGGACCGCGAAACGCGCGATCCGCTCGACCTGCTCGACGAACTCGAATCGGTGCTCAAGATCGAGTGCGCGCCGGTGACCTGGCCGATCGGCATGGGCAAGAACTTCCGCGGCGTGTACCACCTGCTGCGCGATGAAATCATGCTGTTCAAGGCCGGCGAAGAAAAGGCCGACGGCGCATTCGAAATCGTCAAGGGGATCGACAATCCGAAGCTGGCGGCCATGTTCCCGCTCGAAATCGAGCAGCTGAAAATGGAAGTGGAGCTGGTACACGGCGCCTCGCACCCGTTCGACCTGGAGCAGTTCCTGGCCGGCGTGCAGACTCCGGTGTTTTTCGGTTCGGCCATCAACAACTTCGGCGTGCGCGAAATCCTCTCGGCGCTGGTCGACTGGGCCCCGGCCCCGCGCGAGCGCGACGCCACCGTGCGCGTGGTCGCCCCGAGCGAGCAGCCGTTCTCCGGTTTCGTCTTCAAGATCCAGGCCAACATGGACCCGGCCCACCGCGACCGCATCGCCTTCCTGCGCGTGTGCTCGGGGCGCTTCGAGCGCGGCATGAAGGTCAAGCACCTGCGCCTGGGGCGCGAGATCAAGGTCTCGTCGGTGGTCACCTTCATGGCGTCCTCGCGCGAGCAGGTCGAGGAAGCCTACGCCGGCGACATCATCGGCTTGCCGAACCACGGCAACATGCAGATCGGCGACAGCTTCTCCGAAGGCGAGATGCTGCAATTTACCGGCATTCCGTATTTTGCGCCGGACTTCTTCCGCTCGGTGCGCATCCGCAATCCGCTCAAGATCAAGCAGCTGCACAAAGGCTTGCAGCAGCTCGGCGAAGAGGGCGCGGTGCAGGTCTTCAAACCGGTGCAGGGCGGCGAACTGGTACTGGGCGCGGTCGGGGTGCTGCAGTTTGAAGTGGTGGCCAGCCGCCTGCTCAACGAGTATGGCGTCGACGCCGTGTTCGAAGGCACCAGCATCAGCAGCGCGCGCTGGATCAGCGGCGAAGACAAGCGCATCCTGTCCGACTTCGAAGCGGCCCTCGGCCACAACGTGGCCTACGATGCGGCCGGCAACATGGCGTACCTGGCGACTTCCAACGTCAACCTGCGCCTGACCGAAGAGCGCTGGCCCAAGCTGACCTTCCACGCCACCCGCGAGCACGCGGTCAAGCTGGCCTAAGCGGCGCGCGCGCGGCGCGGCCGGCAAGCGTCGTCACGCATCGCTGCGGGCGGCGCTTTTTGCGTTAACGACAAGGCGGCCGCGCCGGCGGTGGCTTACCGGGCCGGCGTGGCCAGCGGCTTGTTTTTGTCGACCACGAACACGCCCACCAGGCGCATGGCGGCGCGGCCCGGGTTGTGGGCGTCGTGCACTACGCCGGCCGGCACCACGAAGGCGTCGCCGGCGCGCAGCAGGCGTGGCGCGGCGCCGTCGACCAGCAGCTGGCCTTCGCCTTCGAGCACATAGCCGATTTCGTCGCCCGGATGGGTGTGGCGCCCGGCGCGCGCGCCGGCCGCCAGCTCGACCCGCATCACCACCGCATCATGCCCGGGAAGCGATGACGCGGCCCGCTGCACTTCGGTGCGCACGATGCCCCCCGGCCCCGGCCCCGGCCCCGGCCCCGGCGATGGCGGCGGCGATGGCGATGGCGGCGGCGGCGCGGCGCAGCCGGCCAGGGTCAGGCCCAGCAGGCACACCAGCGCAACGCCCCTCATGGCGCCGCTTTCGCGCCGCGCGCCATGGCGCGGCCCAGCAGCCAGGCGTCGAGCGCGCTGGCCAGCCAGCACACCAGCATCACGGCGGCGGCGAGATTCATCATCGGCGAGGCGGTCTCGCCCTGCTGGTGCAGGCGCTCGGCGATCAGCACCGGATCGGCCGGCAGCGCGCCGCGCAGCACGTCATCGACCATCAGCGAGGCGCTGTCGAGAACCTGCTTGAAAAAATAGATGGCCGCGGCCAGGGTCGGCAGGATGAACAGGCAGGCGCGCGCGCGCCGGCCCAGGTAAAACTGGCCGGTGCCCGGAAACACGAGACCTGATAACAACAGGGCGACAACTGAACGATCCATCTCTCTTCCTTGGCTGGGTTGGCGCGGTCCGCACGATTGATCCTGCGCAAACCGGCGCCCCGCGCGAACGCGTAAATTAACCTATGCGCTCAGGAAACATTGCGCGAACTCATCTCGCGCAAGCCCACTGGCAGACAATCATACCTGCGCCGGCACCGGAATGCGCGTTCACCGACGTTGAAGGACATCATTGTGAAGATTCTCATCAAGGCCGGCGTCTTGCTGGCCTGTTTCTGGGGCGCGGCGGCGGCCGGCGGCACGGCCGCCGCGGCCGAGCCGAGCGAAAAGGATGCGGTCGCACTGGCCGAAAAGGGCGCGCGCTTCATGCGCCTCAAGGGCAAGGAGGAAATGATCCGCCGGATCATTGCGCGCGACCCCGAGTACAACCAGGGCGCCCTGTACCTGGCCATGCGCGACCTGGGCGGCATCACGGTGGCCCATCCGACGGTGGCCCTGATCGGCAAGGACCTGCGCGACGTGCCTGACGCCGACGGCAAGCTGTTCCGCCACGAGATGATTGCGATCGCCAACGGTCCGGGGCGCGGCTGGGTCGACTACAAGTTCAAGAATCCGGTCAACGGCAAGGTCGAAGCCAAGACCACGTATGTGTTGCGGATTGGCGACGTGGCCCTCGAAGCCGGCGTCTACAAGCACTGACATGCTCGAACGCCTGCGTATCGGTCCCAAGCTGCTGCTCGCTCCCTGCATGGTGCTGCTGCTGCTGATCGTCTCCTCCGGCAGCGCGTGGTATGCGATGGTGCGCCAGAACCAGGCGGTCGACATGATCGTCAACGAGCGCGCCGCCCGCATCCGCGAAGCCGGCGAACTGGCGACCGACGTCCAGCAGGCGCACGCGCGCATGTACCAGCTGCTGACCTGGATCAGCGCCAGTTTTTCGGCGCCGCGTATCGATGGGCTGGGCCAGGATATCTATCAGCGCCACGCCGCCATCGAACGCAAGTTCGCGGCCCTGGCGCGGCGCACCGGAGGCCATGGCCCCGAGCAGCGCTTCATCACCCAGGCCGGGGCCGCGCACGCGACCTACGTGCGCGCCATCCTCGACGTAATCGAGTTTTCCCAGGTCGACCATTCGATGAGTGCAAACGCCATGTCCAAGGCCGAACAGGCCTTCGGCGTGGTGGCATTGCGGCTGGCGGAACTGGCGCGCTTCGAGCAGGAACTGAGCGAACACGCCTCAAGCCGCGCGGCCGCCGATTTTGCAGCCCTGTCGGTGCTGATGCCGCTGCTGGTGGCGCTGTCGGTGGCCGCCACGCTCGGCATCACCACGCTGGTGCGGCGCGCGCTGCTGCGCGGCGTGGCGGACGTCAAGCGGAGCGCCGGGGAACTCGCCAGCGGCGACCTGACGGTCAAGAACCGCAGCTACGGCAGCGACGAAATCGCCGACAGCGCGCGCACGCTCGATGCGGCCATCGGCTCCCTGAACGTCACCCTGAAAAGCATCCAGGCCTCGGCGCGCTCGATCGATTCGGCCTCGCGCGGCATCGCCAGCGGCAGCGCCGGCCTGTCGCGCAGGAATGCGGCCCAGGCCAGCGTGCTGCAGCGCGCGGCCGGCACGGTGGGCCAGCTTGGCGCGGCGGCCGGCGGCGCGGTCGAGGGCGCGCACAGCGCCAACCTGCTGGCCGACGAGGCGTCGATGCAGGCCCTGTGCGGCGGCGGCGTGGTCGACCGCCTGGTGCTGTCGATGGCGGCGCTGCGCGCCAACGCGCAGCGCGTGGCGCAGCTGGTCGGCGTGATCGATCAGCTGTCCGGCCAGACCAATGCGCTGGCGCTCAATGCGGCGCTGGAAGCGGGCAGGGTTGGGGAGCAGGGCGGCGGCCTGGCCGCGCTGGCGGGAGAAGTGCGCGCGCTGGCGCAGCGCACGGCCGGCGCCGCGCACGAGATCACGGCCTTGACCGCGCAGTCGCTGGCCGACATCGACAGCGCCAGCGCCAGCGCCTCGGACGCGGGCGCGCGCATGGCCGGCATCGCACTGTCGGTGCAGCAGGTGGGAGAGACGGTCGGCCGCATCGGGCAGGCGAGCGCGGGCCAGGCCGGCGGTATCGGCGCGGTGAGCGCGGCGATCGTCGAGATGGAGCAGATGACGCGCCACAATTCGGTGCTGGTGAAAGAGGCGGCATCGGCAGCCCGACGGCTGCAGAGCCAGGCGCTAGCCCTGTCGCAAGCGGTCGGCGGATTTCAGTTCGACGACAGCGTGCCTGAAACGGCAGAGCCGCCGAAGAAGACCGCGCCGCATCTGCGGCTCGCTTCCCGGCGGCCCTGATAACGGCGAGTGCGCTTACTCGTAGTCGCTGATCGGCGCGCAGCCGCAGAACAGGTTACGGTCGCCGTAGACATTGTCGGCGCGGCCGACCGGCGGCCAGTACTTCTGCTTGCGCAGCGACGCCACCGGGAAGGCGGCCGCCTCGCGGCTGTACTTGTGCTCCCAGACGTCGGCGGTGACCACTTCGGCCGTGTGCGGCGCACCCTTGAGCGGGTTGTCCATGCGGTCGTACTCGCCGCGCTCGACCTTCACGATCTCGGCGTGGATCGCGATCATGGCGTCGATGAAGCGGTCCATCTCGGCCTTCGATTCGCTTTCGGTCGGTTCGATCATCAGCGTGCCCGGCACCGGGAAGCTCATGGTCGGCGCGTGGAAACCGAAGTCCATCAGGCGCTTGGCCACGTCTTCGTTGCTGATGCCGGTGGCGTCGGTGATCGGGCGCAGGTCCAGGATGCACTCGTGCGCCACCAGGCCGTCGTGGCCCGTGTACAGTACAGGGTAATGCGGGGCCAGGCGGCGCGCGATGTAGTTCGCGGCCAGGATCGCCGTTTCGGTGGCGGCGGTCAGGCCTTCGCCGCCCATCATCGCGATGTACATCCACGAAATCGGCAAAATGCTGGCCGAGCCGAATGGCGCCGCGCTGACCGCGCCGATGCCGGCTTGGTCGCGCGTGTAGCCGGTCGAACGCTGGTTCGGCAAAAACTTGGCCAGGTGCGCACCCACGCCGATCGGGCCGACGCCAGGGCCGCCGCCGCCGTGCGGGATGCAGAAGGTCTTGTGCAGGTTCAGGTGGCTCACATCGCCGCCGAAGCTGCCCGGCGCGGCCACGCCGACCAGCGCGTTCATGTTGGCGCCGTCGATGTAGACCTGGCCGCCGTGCGAGTGGATGATCTCGCACAGTTCCTGGATACCTTCTTCGAACACGCCGTGGGTCGACGGGTAGGTGACCATCACGCAGGCCAGGTTGGCGCTGTGCTGTTCGGCCTTGGCCTTGAGGTCCGCCAGGTCGACGTTGCCGCTGGCGTCGCAGGCGGTGACGACCACCTTCATGCCGACCATATTGGCCGACGCCGGATTGGTGCCGTGCGCCGACGACGGAATCAGGCAGATATTGCGGTGGCCTTCGCCGCGCGACTCGTGGTAAGCCTTGATCACCAGCAGGCCCGCGTACTCGCCCTGCGAGCCGGCGTTCGGCTGCAGCGACACGGCCGCGTAGCCGGTCAGTGCGCACAGCATGTCTTCGAGCTGGCCGATCATTTCGCGGTAGCCGACCGTCTGTGCGTCCGGCGCGAACGGGTGGATGTTGGAGAACTCGGGCCAGGTCACCGGGATCATTTCGCTGGTCGCATTGAGCTTCATGGTGCAGGAACCGAGCGGGATCATGGTGCGGTCCAGCGCCAGGTCCTTGTCGGCCAGGCCGCGCAGGTAGCGCAGCATTTCGTGTTCGGCGTGGTAGCGGTTGAAGGTCGGGTGGGTCAGGTAGGTGCTGGTGCGCGCCAGCGCTTCCGGGAAGGCGTTCTGCGCACTTGCATCAAACGCGTCGAAGTCCGGCGACGCCGGGGCGTTCGGGACGCCTTGCGAAAAGATCGTCCACAGCAGCGCGATATCTTCGCGGGTGGTGGTTTCGTCGAGCGAGATGCCGACGTGCTGGTCGTCGACCTTGCGCAGGTTGACGCCGTGTTCGATGGCGATCGCGTGCAGTTCGGACGCGCGCGCGCTCTTGATGGTCAGCGTATCGAACCAGGTGGTGTTGACGATCTCGTAGCCGAGCTGGCCGAGTTTGGCGGCGGCGATGGCGGTGAAGCGGTGCACGCGCTGGGCGATGCGCTGCAGGCCCTTCGGACCGTGGTAGACGGCGTACATCGAGGCCATCACGGCCAGCAGCACCTGCGCGGTGCAAATGTTGGAGGTGGCTTTTTCGCGGCGGATGTGCTGCTCGCGCGTTTGCAGGGCCAGGCGGTAGGCCTTGTTGCCCTGCGCGTCGATGGTCACGCCCACCAGGCGGCCGGCCATGCTGCGCTTGAATTCGTCGCGCGTGGACAGGTAGCCGGCGTGCGGGCCGCCGAAACCGAGCGGCACGCCGAAGCGCTGGCTGTTACCGACAACCACGTCGCAGCTCCAGTCGCCCGGAGGCGTCAAGAGGGTCAGGGCCAGCAGGTCGGCGGCGGCAACGACCATGGCGCCGGCCGCGTGCAGTTTTTCGACGGCGGCGCGGTAGTCGCGCACGTCGCCATTCACGCCAGGGTACTGGATCAGCACACCGAAGCATGGCTCGGTCAGACCGCCGATGTCGGCGGCGGCGATGGTGCGCACTTCCACGCCGATCGGCTCGGCGCGCGTCTGCACCACTTCCAGGGTTTGCGGCAGCACGTCGTCAGCCACATAAAACACGTTCGAGGCCGATTTGCCGACGCGCTGGATCAGGGTCATGGCTTCGGCGGCGGCGGTGCCTTCGTCGAGCATCGACGAGTTGGCGATGCCCATGCCGGTCAGGTCGGTGATCATTTGCTGGAAGTTCAGGATCGCTTCCAGGCGGCCTTGCGAGATCTCCGGCTGGTAGGGCGTGTACGCGGTGTACCAGGCCGGGTTTTCGAAAATATTGCGCAGGATGACGCCCGGCGTATGGCTGTTGAAGTAGCCCTGGCCTATCATCGACTTCATGACCTTGTTCTTGGCGGCCAGCGCCTTGAGTTTGCCCAGCGCCGCCTGTTCCGGCATCGGCTCGAAGAACTGGCCCAGTTCCAGCTTGCTCTTCTTGCGGATGTTGGCGGGCACGATGGCGTCGATCAGCGCCGCGCGCGACGGATAGCCGAGCGTGGAAAGCATGGCCGCCTGTTCGGCGGCGGAGGGGCCGATGTGGCGCGGGATGAACGAGTCGCGTGCTTCGAGTTGGGTCAGGCTGGTGCGGGTCATGGTAGTGGGAGCCGAAAAAAGACTGCCGCAGCGAATGGCGGCGGCGAACTGAAAAAATGGCCGCCGCGATGGTCATCGGGGCGGCCAGGAGTTTTTACTCTGCGGTAGCTTTGCCGTAGGCGGTGGCGTCGAGCAGGCCGTCGATGGCGCCGGCGTCGCTCGGCTTGAGCTTGAACAGCCAGGCCGCGTAAGCGTCGGTGTTGATCGAGTCCGGCGCGTCGGCGACGGCGTCGTTGACGGCGATGCACTCGCCCGACACGGGCGCATAGATGTCGCTGGCGGCCTTGACCGATTCGACCACGGCGGCGTCGTCGCCGGCGGTGAGGATCTTGCCGACTTTCGGCAGTTCGACGAAGACGATGTCGCCCAGCGCGTCCTGCGCGTATTCGGTGATGCCGACGGTGAGGGTGCCGTCAGCTTCGGCGCGCACCCATTCGTGGGACTCGGTGTATTTCAGGTCGGCTGGGATGTTCATTGTGTTTGCTCCAAGAGGTCGCGGTAAGGTAAATATGACGTAATGTAGGTGGTGCCAGGAATCAGGCAGCGAGGATTTTACCGTTTCGCACGAACGGCAGCTTGATCACGCTGGCGGCCAGCTTTTTGTCGCGGATTTCGACGTGCACGGTGTCGCCCACGGCCACGCCCATCGGCACGCGCGCCAGCGCAATCGCTTCCTGCATGGTCGGGCTGAAGGTGCCGCTGGTGATTTCGCCGGTGGCGCCGTCGGCGGCGACCACTTTCTGGTGCGCGCGCAAAATGCCGCCTTTTTCGCGCAGGATCAGGCCCACGTACTGCGCGTTCTGGCCCATGGCCTTGAGCGCGGTCTTGCCGATGAAGTCGCGCTCGGAGACCAGATCGATGGTCCACGCCAGGCCGGCGTCGAGCGGGTTGACGGTGTCGTCCATGTCCTGGCCATACAGATTCATGCCCGCTTCCAGGCGCAAGGTGTCGCGCGCACCCAGGCCGGCCGGCTTGACGCCGGCGGCCACCAGCGCGTTCCATAGTGCGTCGGCCTGCGCAGCGGGGAAGGCCAGCTCGAAGCCGTCTTCGCCGGTGTAGCCGGTGCGCGCCACCATCACGTCGCCGAAGGCGGTGTCCTTGACGATGACGGCGTTGAACGGTTTCAGGGGCTCGGACGCGGCCTGGGTGGTCGGCAGCACCTGCCATACCCTGGCGCGCGCGTTCGGGCCCTGCACGGCGATCAGCGCCATCGGGTCGTTGCCGTCGCGGCGCTGGGTGATGGTCACGCCGCTGCCGGTGGCGTCGTTTTGGGCTGTGATCCAGGCCACGTCTTTTTCGGCGGTGCCGGCGTTGACGACCAGGCGGAACCAGGTCTCGCTGAAGAAGTAGACGATCAGGTCGTCGATGACGAAGCCCTGCGGATTGAGCATGCACGAATACAGGGCCTTGCCGGCCACTTGCAGCTTGTCGACGTTATTGGCCAGCAGGCCGCGCAGGAAAGGGCGGACGTTGTCGCCTTCGATATCGACCACGCACATGTGCGAGACGTCGAACATGCCGACATCGCTGCGCACGGCGTGGTGTTCTTCGATTTGCGAGCCGTAGTTGACGGGCATGTCCCAGCCGCCGAAATCGACCATCTTGGCGCCGGCGGCGCGGTGTGCGGAATTGAGCGGAGTCGCTTTAAGCGTCATGGAATCCTCAAGGCAGAGTGAATGGGGGTACGACGAGCAGACGTGATACGGCTCTGCCGTTCCGTGATGCTTCGCGCCCCTCTGTCCTTGGTACCTGAGAGATAGCGGATGCGAGTCCGCCTGCCCCTTCGGTGGGCCGCCGGCATGGTGCCGCGGCCGCTCTCCAGAGTTCAGCCGGGGGCGCTGTGCGCCGCCGACCCCTGACCGGTCCTTTTGCCTGAGAGTTTTTGGGTGATGCCCCTTCGGCGGCAGCCTGCGCTGCCCTCTCCCGATCAAGACTGAGGAGGATATGCCAGCAGGGCGTAACTGTCAACCTTGCAGAGGGGGTGCGGGGGGCGCGCACGAATGAGGGGCGCACGGAAACCCATGGTTTGCCCGATTTGTTAAAATAATTCATCTACTTTGCGAGCAGACAGCCATGAGCGAAGAAAAAACGACCCCATCGACGGATGCCTGGTTTACTTTGTCGGGTGATGTCAATAGCGATATGGTGCATCGCGTGTTCGAAGCGGTGTCCGGCATGACCGAGAACGGCGTCGAAACGGCGCACGTGCTGATCCAGTCCAACGGCGGCTATGTCAGCGACGGGCTATGCCTGTACAACTTCCTTTTCAACTCCCCGGTCAAGTTTGTGATGTACAACGCGGGAGCGGTGGCGTCGATCGCCGTGATCCTGTTTTTGTCCGGGACCCGGCGCTACGCCAGCGAGACGGCGCGTTTCATGGTGCACAAGTCGCATGCCACGGCCTCGCCGGGGGCGCGTCCGGACGCACTCAATATCATCGTCGAAGGGCTGCGCGCCGACGACGCCCGCACCGAATCGATCCTGCGCAAGCATATCGAGCTGCAGCCGGAGCAGTGGGCGATCCACCAGTATTCCGACCTGCACCTGACCGCGCGCGACGCCAAGGTGGCGCGCATGGTCAATGACGTGGCCGACTTCGCGCCACCCAAAGGCGTGCGTATTCGCAATATTTGAAGCGCAGGCTCAGCCATTAGCTGGGCCGCCTTCCGATACCGGCCGCAACGGCCAAAAAAAGAGCCTGTCAACGGCCAGGCCGATGCAGACTCTCTCAATTGATTCCTGTTAACCTGCTGCATGGCGCCGCCCGGAAACCCGGCGACGCCTGCGGTATCAGACTAATCAGCTTTTGCTGCCGCCGCTTTTGTTGCCGCTGCCGGAAGACGATCCCGACTGTTTGCTGCCCGAGCCCGAACCGGACTGTTTCGAATTGCTGTCGTCATTTTTGTGGCTTTGACGGCCGGCTTCGACGTGCTGCTCATGCGTGCCGCCCTGGGTCCCGCCGCTTTTGCTGCCCGAGCCGCTGCCGGAGCCTTGCGAGCCCGATTGCTTGTTGGAACTGGAGCTATCGCTCTGCTTGTTGCCTTGACCGCTTTTCTGATTCGAGTTCATGTTCATTCCTTTTCGAAGTTTGAAAATGTCGTGCTCGCCGATGGTGCTGAGGAAGTGCTCTCGTCAGCGTTTCCGGTGACACAATCATGCGAGCCGCACTGTTGAAGAGGTATCGGAATCCACCTTGAACTCGTGTAGGATTAGTTCCTACAAAATTGAAATACATTCTGATAAGAATCGACTCAAGCGCGCGGCGGCATGCGGCTGCCGCGTTCAGCCTCGACGGCGGCGTTGACCGCGAGCAAGGTGGTCTGGAAGGCCAGGTTGTCGATGATGCGCGCCACCCGCGCCAGCCGCGCCGCTGCGTCCCCGCAGCCTGGCGATAGCGGGCCGGGCCGGCTGCCGATGGCGCCAGGGGAGGCGCTGTCGACGCCGGCGCCGCGCGCGCCGCCGGCGTGCATGGCCCGTTCGATCAGGTTGCCGCGCGGCGCCGGCAGCGCAAGGGGTGGGCGCTGTGCCGGCGGCGCAGCGGGCGGGTGCTGCGCCGGCGTGGCGGGCACGCTCACGGCCGCCCTGAGCCACAAGCCGAGCAGGGCCGCCCCGGCGCCGTTGGCGCCGATACAAAACCACACCCACAGGCGCGCGCTGGCGTAGTTGGCCTCGGCCTCGGCCCCGGTGTTGGTGGCATCGGCCGCACCGGCGGCGACAAAGCGCAGGGCGCCGCCATTGTCGGCTAAACTTTGGGCGGCCGCTGCCGTTACCGGCTGCATCAGCGCAAGCTGACTGAGCAGTACGGCGGCCAGCCAGGCTCCGAGGCCGACCAGGATGGCGAAGCACAGCGTCAGTGTCAGCTTGAGATCGGTGCGGCGGCTGGCGATCATGGCGAGGTCCTTGAGAAAGAGGTTGCTCTGTGGAATTGTTATTATGTTAGAGAAACTTCTAGCCTTGAGTTTGTTTCTAATCAACAGTTGAAATGACGATGTGAGGCTTCTTCTTGAGGGAAAAGCAAGAATGAGCACACTCATCCTGCGCTTAAACAAAAAATAACACTTTGTTTCAAACTTTCCGGTTGCCGGTCGGCAATAATGTGAGAGAATGTTTGTTATGGCAAAAGATCTTTAACCCCGAACGAGCAGACAATGGCTCCACCTTCACCCTCCACCGCTGCAAGGAAGACAGGTCCGTCACGCCACGAGTTGCTGGATACGCTGCTGGGCAGCGTGACCAAGCACGTCAATGACCAATTGATGGCGGTAGCGACGCGCCTCGTTGCGGCGTTGCTGGATGTGACCGATCCCGCGCTCGATGCGCGCACGGTGTTCCTGCGGGTGAAATCGGGTAATCTGCTAAAAAACAACACTTACGCTTTCTTCCATGTGGCCGCCTCCGGCATCGTGCGCGCCATGCGCGCCGAAATCGATGTGCTGGCGCCGTCGCCCAAGAAAACCGTGGCGGCCCTGCCGGCCACGCTGGAGCTGGTGCCTTATGAAGAGATGGACAGCCGGGTCGTGTTCGACGCCATCAGCCGCCCCTTCGAAATGCAGTATGCGACCCAGATCGCCACGCTCAATGTCCGCCTCGGTTTCCTGCTCGAACGCGAAGTGCTGCGCATCAGCCAGAACCCGTTCCGGCCCGAGATGTTCCTGTCGGCGCTGCAGCAGGCCTGGCGCGAGTTCGAACCGGACCCGGATGCCCACAGCCTGATCCTGCCGATGCTGCGCCCCTCGCTGCTGTTCGATTTCGCGCCGATGTACGACGCCCTGTGCGATCTGCTGATCAACAAGAACGTGCAGCCCGGTTCGGTGGACGCGTTCAAGATCAAGAAAACCGAGAGCGCGGTCGCGGCCAAGAAGGCGCGCGCCAGCAGCCAGGCCGAGCTGGCCAAGCAATTGCGCCAGTTCCTCAGCGATGAGGAGCAGGCCCCGGCCTCGTCGTTCGATATTCCGATGATTCCCGACCTGCCGGCCATGGCGCCGTCCGGCGGCGGCTGGCGCCCGAGCGGCGCGGCCGCGTTCCATGGCGCGCCCGGCGCCGCTGGCGCCGAGGCCAGCGTGCCCGCGCCATGGCAGGGCGGCCCGCCGGCCCAGGGCGGACCGGCAGGGCAGGGCGTGCATGCCGCGCCCGGCTTCGCGGCGCCGCAGTCCGGCGGCGGCGGCGGTATCGACGCGGGCGGCTTCGGCCAGTCGGGGGAGGGCCAGGTGCTGGTGCCGGCCTCGCTGCTCGACGTGCTCAAGGGTTTCCAGGGCTTCCAGGGCGGCTTGCCGGCCCAGTTCGGCAATATCGCGCCGACGCCGGTCGAAGCGCAGACGGGGAACGTGTTCTATTTGCCGCGCTTGAAGGAAAGCATTCCAAAAGGGACACTTTCGCGCGGCGACGAGAGCACCATCGACTTGCTGTCGAAGATTTTCGAGACGGTCTTCCTCGATCCGAACATTCCCAAGGATTCGCGCGACCTGATCCAGTCGCTGCAAATTCCGGTGCTCAAGGCCGCGCTGGCCGACAAGAATTTCTTCTTCGAAGAAACGCACCCGGCGCGCCGCATGATCGACCTGATGTCGACCATGGGCCTGGAGCAGCGCTCCGGCCCGGACGATCCGCTGTTCCAGGTGATGCAGCGCGGCGTCGAGCGGGTCGGGCGCGACCAGGACGACGGCGGCGCGCCGGCCGATGTGTTTTCGGAAGTCGTGGCCGAGCTCGAAGAAACCATCAAGGCCGAGGAGCATGCGGCGGCCACCGCCATTGCGGCGCCAATCGCCGATGCCCTGCGCAAGGAAAAAGTCACCGCCGCCACCCGCTCGGCCAGGACCGCGGTCGCGGCCCGGGTCGGCAGCGGCCAGGTGGTCGCCATGCTGGAAACCTTTCTTGAAAAGAAGTGGACCTCCGTGATGACGGTCGCCTACAGCGTCGAGGAAGACAAGCCGGGCGCGGTCGGCAATGCGACCAAGACCATGGATGAGCTGATCTGGAGCGTCAAGCCGAAGATCACGCACGAACAGCGGCGCGACCTGATCGGCAAGCTGCCGAGCCTGCTGGCGACCCTGAACAAATGGCTCGACGTCATCAAGTGGCAAGATGCCGACCGCATCCAGTTTTTCGCCGACCTGGCCGAGTGCCACGCGTCAATAGTCCGCGCACCGCTCGACATCACGCCGGAACGCCAGCTCGAAATCGCCGTCGAAGTTGCCCAGCAAGACGCGATGCGCCGGCTGGAAAAGGAAAACGAAGCGCTGGCCGAGGCCGAACAAGCGGCCCATGCCGAGCTGGACGATGCGGAACTCGGCGTCGACGCCCTCGAACGCAATATGTGGATCGAATTTACCGATCCGGACGGCAGCATCCGCAAGGTCAAGCTGGCCTGGATCAGCCCGCTGCGCACCCTGTACATTTTCTCCACCGGAGCGCGCCAGGAAGCATTTTCGCTCTCGTCCGACAAGCTCATCGAAGCCTACCGCGCCCAGCGCGTGCGCGTGATGACGGTCGAGGGCGTGGTCAGCCGGGCGCTGTCGCAGGCCATGGACGAGGCGCTCAGCGACTCGGAAAAGGCGCAATCGGTTGCCGCCTGAGACGGGCGCGCACGCAGGGGTGTTCCGTTAGTATCCGCACATTGTTAACATTCGCGTATCATTCGGACCGGGCCTGACCGCTGCCGTAGTACCGGCCTGGCCCGGCTTTTTTCACTTCCGGCTTTTGTCTATGAATTGGTATCACCTTAGCGCGCTGGGCGGCATTGCCGTCACCGCACCCCTGGGCGCGGCCATCGCCGTCTGGCTGGCCGCCGCCCACTGCCGCCGCCGCGCCCTGTACTGGTGCCTGCTGTTCGGCGCCACCCTGATGGTTGTCATCGCTAGCAAGATCGCCTTTCTCGGCTGGGGCGTCGGCATCGAAGCGGTCCATTTCGCCGGTTTCAGCGGCCACGCCGCGCGCGCCGCCGCCGTGTTCCCGGTGGCCGCCTACCTGGCGCTGTGCGGACGACCCAAGCTGTGGCGCTACGTGGCCGTCAGTGTCGGCGTGTTGCTGGCGCTGGGTGTGACGCTCTCGCGCGTCATGGTCGACACGCACAGCGTATCGGAAGCGATCCTCGGCTGCATGCTGGGCCTGGCCTGCGCCGCCGCCTTCATCGCCTTGGTGCGCTCGAACCGCCAGTTCCAACCGAGCCCGATCCTGATTGCGCTCAGCGTGGCGGTGCTGTGCATTCCCTACAAGGGCGAAGCGCACAGTTCCCAGCAGTGGATGACGGGCCTGGCGCTCGGCCTGTCCGGGGCCGACCGGGTGTACACCACGGCCACCTGGGGGCCGACCCGCAATCCGTACTCGCCGCCGTGCCCGAAGGACGAACGCTACTTCAATTACGTGTGTTTTTGATATTTGCCCGCTTGCCGGCCAGTTTCTCGATGACCTATACCGTTGGATCCGTCGTTCCCGCGAAGGCGGGAACCCAAGGCATCGTCGCTTGGCAAAGAACTCACCCCCCGGCCTACGCCCCATCCCCGAAAACATGACAACAAATGGTATGATGGCCACCTTTAGGATTCCCGAGCTAGCTATACAACGTGCGCCTGTCTTCCATCAAATTGTCGGGATTTAAGTCATTCGTCGATCCCACCAATTTCCAGGTGCCGGGGCAGCTGGTTGGCGTGGTCGGTCCCAATGGTTGCGGCAAGTCGAACATCATCGACGCGGTACGCTGGGTGCTGGGCGAATCGAAGGCCTCCGAGCTGCGCGGCGAGTCCATGCAGGACGTCATTTTCAACGGCTCGACCCACCGCAAACCGGCCGGGCGCGCCTCGGTCGAACTGGTCTTCGACAATAACGACGGCAAGGCGTCCGGCCAATGGGGCCAGTACGCCGAAATCGCCGTCAAGCGCACCCTCACGCGCGACGGCACCTCAACCTACTACATCAACAGCCAGCCGGTGCGCCGGCGCGACATCCAGGACATCTTCCTCGGCACCGGGCTCGGTCCGCGCGCCTACGCCATCATCGGCCAGGGCATGATCTCGCGCATCATCGAATCGCGCCCGGAAGAACTGCGCGTGTTCCTGGAAGAAGCGGCCGGCGTCTCGAAGTACAAGGAGCGCCGGCGCGAGACCGAAAACCGCCTGAACGACACGCGCGAAAACCTGCTGCGCGTGGAAGACATCCTGCGCGAACTGAACGCCAACCTCGAAAAACTCGAGGCGCAGGCGGTCGTCGCCAACCGATTCCACTCGCTGCAGGCGGACCAGGAAGAAAAGCAGAAGCTCCTCTGGCTGCTGCGCAAGAACGAAGCGCAGACCGAGCAGAATCGCTACTTCCGCGAGATGGAACAGGCCCAGACCGACCTGGAAGAGCAGACCGCCAAGCTGCGCCACGTCGAACTCGATCTGGAGCACCTGCGCCAGGCGCACTTTTCGGTGGGCGACCGCCTGCATACGGCGCAGGGCCACCTGTACCAGACCAACTCCGAAATCGGCAGCCTGGAAGCGCAGATCAAGTTCGTGATCGAATCGCGCAGCCGCCTGCACAACCAGTTGCTGGCGCTGAACGCCCAGCGCAACGGCTGGCAGACGCAAAGCGGCGACTACCAGCAGCAGATCGAAGAAGCCGAGTACCTGCTCGAAGAGCTGGGCGGGCGCGTGGAGCAGTCGCAGATGAGCGCCGAGGCCCAGGGCGAACGCCTGCCCGAGCTGGACGCGGCCTGGCGCGCGGCCCAGCACAAGACCACCGAATCGCGCGCCCGCATCATGCAGGCGCAGCAGCAGATCGAACTCGAATCGGCGCACCAGCGCAACGCCTCGAACATTCTCAATGGCCTGCAAACGCGGCGCGAGCGCCTGCAGCAGGAAAAGAACGGCCTCAATCTCCCCGACAGCAGCCACCTGGCCAACCTGCGCATGCAGTTGGAGGAAAAGCAGCAGGCGCTGGAAGAGCAGACCATGCTGCTCGAAGAAGCGACCGAACAGCAGCAGCGTACGGAAGAAGAACGCAGCGCCGCCCAGGCCCAGGTCAATCTTGAGGCCGCGGCCAACGCGCAGCTCGAAGCGCGCCTGTCGGCCTTGAAGCAACTGCAGGAACGGGTGCAAACGCAGGGCAAGGTCCA
Organism: Massilia mucilaginosa; assembly: GCF_011682145.1. Taxonomy (GTDB): domain Bacteria; phylum Pseudomonadota; class Gammaproteobacteria; order Burkholderiales; family Burkholderiaceae_D; genus Telluria_A; species Telluria_A mucilaginosa. The sequence continues at coordinate 42,913 of NZ_WHJH01000027.1, read as the reverse complement.
GCCCTGGCTGCAAAAGCACGAACTCGATGCGCTGCCGCGCCTGTGGCAAAAACTGGGCATCGAACAGGGCTGGGAAACGGCGCTCGAATCGGTGCTGCGCGAGCGCACCGGCGCGCTCGAAATGTCGAACATCGAATGGGCCAAGGCCTTTTTCAGCGATGCGCCGCCGGCCAAGCTGGCGCTGTATGCACCAATGCCGGCCGGCGCCGCCGCACCTGTCGACACGCCGGGCCTGAAACCGTTCGCCAGCCTGCTCAAGCTGAACGAGGCGGGCCTGCGCGGGTTGTTGGGCGACTGGCTGCACAATGTGTACGCCGCCGACGACACGGCCAGCGCCTTTGCCGAACGCGCGCGCCTGCCGCAGGGCGGCTCCTTCATCACGCGCCAGGGCCACGTGGTGACCGGCTCGAGCGTGCGCTTTTACGCGGCCGACAGCGAGCAGGATGGCATGCTGGGACGCCAGCAGGAGATCGACAACATCGGCAAGCAGCTGCGCGCGCAGACCATGCTGGCCGACGAAGCGCGCGCCCGCGCGGTGCGCGCCGACGCCGCCATGTCGGACCTGGCGCGGCGCCTGCAGGATGCGCGCCAGCGCGTCGCCACGCTCACCCAGGGCGTGCATGCCTTGCAGATCGAGGTGGTCAAGCAGTCCGAGGTCGAGGCGCGCTTCAACCAGCGCAGCACCCAGATCGGCGCCGACCTGGCCGAGATCGCGGCGCAGGAAGAAGAACAGCAGCAGATCCGCATGGAGTCCGAAGAAAAGTTCGAACAGCTCGACATGGAGCTGGCCGAATTGCAGGGCGCGCACGAAGACGGCCAGACCGACTTCCTGGCGCGCGAACAGGCGCTGGCCGACGCGCGCGAAAAGCTGCGCGAACTCGAACGCGCCGCGCAGGAGGCGCAGTTCGCCGAGAAATCCCAGCGCAGCAAGATCGAAGAACTGCGCCGCAGCATCGCCACCGCCACCCAGCAGGCGAGCCAGGTGGGCGAGTCGATCGCGGTCGGCCAGATGGAGCTCGAAGCGTTGGAGAGCGGCGCCGCCAGCGACGGCCTGCAAGACCTGCTGGAGCGCCGCACCAGCCAGGAAAAGGCGCTGTCGGACGCGCGCCATGAACTCGACCAGATCACGCAGCAGCTGCGCGCGGCGGAAGACGCGCGCACCCAGTCCGAGCGCAGCCTGCAACCGCAGCGCGACAGGATCATGGAAATGCAGCTCAAGGAGCAGGCCGCGCGCTTGAACCAGGAGCAGTTCGCCGAAGCGTTAAAGACGGTCGACGCCGACGAAGCGGCGCTCTCCGAAAAGCTGCACCCGGACATGAAGCCGTCCTACCTGCAAGGCGAGGTGACGCGCCTGACGAATGCCATCGCGCTGCTTGGGGCGGTCAACCTGGCCGCGCTCGACGAGCTGGCGCAGGCGTCCGGGCGCAAGAACTTCCTCGACTCGCAGAACAACGACCTGGTCGAGGCGATCAACACGCTGGAAGACGCGATCGCGCGCATCGACAAGGAAACGCGCGAGCTGCTGCAAGATACCTTCGACAAGGTCAATCACCATTTTTCGGAACTGTTCCCGATCCTCTTCGGCGGCGGCAACGCCAAGCTGGTGATGACGGGCGACGAGATCCTCGACTCCGGCGTGCAGGTCATGGCGCAGCCGCCGGGCAAAAAGAACGCCACCATCCACTTGCTGTCGGGCGGCGAAAAAGCGCTGACCGCGACCGCGCTGGTGTTCTCGATGTTCCGCCTCAATCCGGCGCCGTTCTGCCTGCTCGACGAGGTCGACGCGCCGCTGGACGACGCCAACACCGAGCGTTTCTGCCGGATGGTGAAACGGATGTCGGACCATACTCAATTCCTTTTCATCTCGCACAATAAAATTGCGATGGAAATGGCCAATCAACTGATCGGTGTGACGATGCAGGAGCAGGGCGTATCGCGCATTGTGGCGGTGGACATGGAGTCCGCCGCGAATTTTGCTACCGAGGCACAAGCAGCATGACAGATTTACAAATGAGCCTGATCGGCGCGGCCGGCGTATTCGTCGCCGGCGTCTTCGCGTACAACAAATGGCAGGAGCACAAGGCCAAGAAGAGCGTCGAACGCGCCTTCGCGTCCGAGCACGACGACGTGCTGCTGCGGCCCGGCGACATCGTGCGCAGCGAACCGACCCTGGACATCAACCCGGCCCCGGTGGCCGCCGATGCGCCGGCGCCGGTGCCCGTCCCCGCCGCGCCAGGCGCACCGGCCGCAAGCCCGGCGCCAGGGGCCGCGCGTGCCGACGATTCCCCCGTGGCCCCCAGCGCGCCGGTGGCGCCGGTGGTTCCGGTGGCACCGGTGGAATTGATCACGCCGGCCGCCGAACAGGCTACCAGCCTGGTCGACCCGCTGATCGACGTGCTCATTCCGCTGGCGCTCGAAGCTCCCGTGCGGGGCGACAAGATCCTGCCGATCCTGCACACCCTGCGCCATGTCGGCAACAAGCCGGTGCACTTCATCGGGCTGCACGTCAACGGCGACTGGGAACCGATCGTCCACGGCGGCGTGTACACCAAGCTGCAGGCCGGCGTGCAGATGGCCAGCCGCACCACGGCGCTGAACGAACTCGAGTACTCCGAGCTGGTCACGCGCCTGCGCGCGGTGGCCGACGACATCGGCGCCGAGCCGGAAATTCCGGACATGATCGAAGTCATGGGCGAGTCGCGCACCTTGCACCGCTTCGTGGCCGGCCACGATGCGCAGCTGGGCGTGAACCTGATGTCGTACGGCGCGCCATGGTCGATCGCGACCCTGATCGGCGCCCTGGAAAAGCAGGGCTTCGACGTGCGTCCCGATGGGCGCTACATCATGCCCGACGGCGACGGCGGCCAGCTGTTTACCCTGACCACCAACGTCACCCTGGGCGCCGACACCACCTCGCGTCTGACCCTCCTGCTGGACGTGCCCTGCGTGGCGCCGGCGCGCAACGGCTTCGGCGCCATGCTCGATTGCGCCAGGGCGCTGGTGGGCCGCCTGGACGCCGTCATCGTCGACGACAGCGACCAGCCGCTGACCGACCAGGCGCTCAATGAAATCAACAGCCAGGTGCTCGATTTCTACCAGGAGATGGACGCGGCCGACATTCCGGCCGGTTCGACGCGCGCCATGCGCTTGTTCAGCTAACAGAAAATATCATCGTGACCACAACAACAACGACAACGACGCAGGACGGCGATGATCTCGGCCGCATGGCGCAGCTTACGGCCGAACTGAATCGCCACATTTTCTCTTATCACGTGCAGGATGCGCCGACCATTCCGGACGCCGAGTACGACCGCCTGTTCCGCGAACTGCAGGCGCTCGAAGCGGCCCACCCGGAAGCGGTATCGGTCGATTCGCCCACCTACCGCGTGGGCGCGACGCCGCTGCCGGAGTTCAAGCAGGTCACGCACAGCATCCCGATGCTGTCCCTGAATAACGGCTTCGAGGACGACGACATCGTCAACTTCGACCGCCGCGCGCGCGAAGGGCTGGGGGCGGACGAGGTGGAGTATGCGGCCGAACTCAAATTCGACGGCCTGGCGATCAGCCTGCGCTACGAAAACGGCGTGTTCGTGCAGGCCGCCACGCGCGGCGACGGCGCCACCGGCGAAGACGTCACCGCCAACATCCGCACGGTGCGCGCCATTCCGCTGCGCCTGCACGGCGACACCGTACCCGCGGTGCTGGAAGTGCGCGGCGAAGTACTGATGTACAAGGCCGATTTTGCCAAGCTCAATGCGCGCCAGCGCGACGCCGGCCAGAAGGAGTTCGCCAATCCGCGCAACGCCGCCGCCGGCAGCCTGCGCCAGCTCGATTCGCGCATCACGGCCACGCGCAGCCTGCGCTTCTTCTCGTACGGGGTGGGCGCGCTGGAAGGCGCCGACATGCCGCCATCGCACTCGGCCCTGCTGGACTGGTACCAGACGCTCGGCCTGCCGGTCTCGGGCGAACGCGCCGTGGTCGTTGGCGCGCAAGGCCTGATCGACTACTACCGCGACATCGGCAAGCGCCGCCCGGCCCTCGCTTACGAAATCGACGGCGTGGTGTATAAAGTCAACCGCCTCGAACACCAGCAAAAGCTCGGTTTCGTCTCGCGCGCGCCGCGCTTTGCGATTGCCCACAAATTCCCGGCCGAAGAAGCGCTCACGCAGGTGCTTGACATCGAAGTGCAGGTCGGCCGCACCGGCGCCATTACCCCGGTGGCGCGGCTGGCGCAGGTGAACGTGGGCGGCGTGAACGTCACCAACGCCACCCTGCACAACGAAGGCGAAGTGCGGCGCAAGGATATCCGCATCGGCGACACCGTCATCGTGCGCCGCGCCGGCGACGTGATTCCCGAAGTGGTGTCGTTCGTGGCCGAGCGTCGCCCGCAAGATGTGCGCGAATTCGTCATGCCGGCCAACTGTCCGGTATGCGGCTCGCCCATCGTGCGCCTGGACGACGAAGCCGTGGCGCGCTGCTCCGGCGGCTGGACCCATTGCAGCGCCCAGAAGAAGGGCGGCCTGATGCACTTCGTGTCGCGCCGCGCGATCGACGTCGAAGGGCTGGGCGACCAGCTGATCGAACAACTGGTCGACAAGGGCCTGGTCCACACCGCGGCCGACCTGTACACGCTCGACAAGGCCAAGCTGGCGGGCCTGGACCGCATGGCCGCCAAGTCGGCCCAGAACGTGGTCGACGCGCTCGAAAAATCGCGCGACACCACCATGGCGCGCTTCATTTACGCGCTCGGCATCCGCAACGTCGGCGAATCGACCGCCAAGGCGCTGGCCCAGCACTTCGGCAACCTCGAAGCGCTGCTGCACGCGGCCAGCTTCGAAGGCGGCCTGCAACTGCTGGAAGTGCCCGACATCGGCCCGATCGTGGCGCGCTCGATCAGCGAATTCCTGACCGACGCCGACAACCTGGCGCTGGTGCGCACCATGGCGGGCGTGCTGCGCTGGAAGGAAGGCGAGCATGTGATGAAAAACACCGGCGCCATGGCCGGCAAGACCTTTGTCATCACCGGCACCCTGCCGACCCTGTCGCGCGACGAAGCCGGCGCGCTGGTCGAAGCGGCCGGCGGCAAGGTGGCCGGATCGGTATCGAAAAAAACATCGTACGTCGTTGCCGGTGCGGATGCCGGCAGCAAACTGGCCAAGGCGCAGGAGCTCGGCATCACGCTCCTCGACGAAGCGGCCCTTCTTTCACTGCTGGCGACAGCATCTTCCACGGAACCGAATCAAGATGAATCCAGTTAGAAAAGCAGTCTTTCCCGTAGCCGGTCTGGGTAGCCGTTTTCTGCCGGCCACCAAGGCCCAGCCGAAGGAAATGCTGCCGATCGTCGACAAGCCGCTGATCCAGTATGCGGTCGAAGAGGCGGTTGCCGCCGGCATCACCGAAATGATCTTCATCACGGGCCGTAACAAGCGCGCCATCGAAGACCATTTCGACAAGGCTTACGAACTCGAATCGGAACTCGAAGCGGCCGGCAAGGAAGCACTGCTCGAACTGGTGCGCAACGTGATCCCGAAGAACATCAACTGCATCTACATCCGCCAGTCGGCGCCGCTGGGCCTGGGGCACGCGGTGCTGTGCGCGCGTCCGGTGGTGGGCGACGAGCCGTTCGCGGTGCTGCTGGCCGACGACTTCATGGATACCGATCCGGGCGAGCGCCCGGTGCTGGCGCAGATGACCGATGTCTACGCCTACGAGCAATGCAGCGTGCTGGCGGTGCAAGAGGTACCGCGCGCGAACACGCGCCAGTACGGCATCGTGAAAGCCACGTCCTACCGCGAAAACCTGGAACTGGTGTCGCAGATCGTCGAAAAGCCGATGCCTGACGTGGCGCCGTCGACCCTGGCGGTGGTGGGACGGTATATCTTGTCGCCCAAGATTTTCCGCTACCTGGAGCACATCGGCACCGGCGCCGGCGGCGAAATCCAGCTCACCGACGGCATCGCCGCGCTGATGGCGGCCGAACGGGTGCTGGCCTACCGCTATGCGGGCCAGCGCTACGATTGCGGTTCCAAGCTGGGCTACCTGACGGCGATGACGGCGATGGGACTCAAGCACCCGGAAACCGGCGAAGGCTTCCGCACCTTCCTCGAACAACTTCACCGCGAGCAGAACTTCTCATGACCGTCCGCGAGATTCTCAAGATGGGCGACCCGCGCCTGCTGCGCGTGGCCGAACCGGTACGCGAGTTCGGCACGCCGGCCATTGAGGCGCTGATCGCCGACATGTTCGACACCATGCACCATGCGAATGGCGCGGGGCTGGCGGCGCCCCAGATCGGCGTGAATCTGCAGCTGGTCATTTTCGGCTTCAAGGACAACGGGCGCTATCCGGACGCGCCGGCGGTGCCGCAGACGGTGCTGATCAATCCCGTGCTCACGCCACTCTCAAGCGACAAGGAAGACGCTTTCGAAGGCTGCCTGTCGGTGCCGGGGCTGCGCGGCAGCGTGCCGCGCTTTACCCGCCTGCGCTACGAAGGCGTGGACCAGCATGGCAATCGCATCGATCGCGAGGTCGACGGTTTTCATGCGCGCGTGGTGCAGCACGAAGTCGACCACCTGCTCGGCATCCTGTATCCGATGCGGATCACGGACTTCAGCAAATTTGGCTACACCCAGGTCATGTTCCCCGACCTCGATCCCGACGACGACGATTGATCACCATGATATTGAAAACTTTGACGGGCCTGGGCTTGGGTCTAGGTTTAGCCCTGCTGGCATCCGCTCCGGCGCTGGCCCAGGGTGCGCCAGCTCCCGAGGCCAAGGCCTTCGACGGCAGCGCCAAGCGCAGCCAGTTGTGGCTGACCAGCGGCTTTGCGACCTACCACTTCCAGAGCGACAAGGACCTGAACGGGCGCAATCCCGGGATTGGCGTCGAGTACCGCCTGTCGGAAGATTCGGCCCTGACGGCGGGACGCTTCTTCAACAGCGACCGCCAGCACTCGAAGTATGCGGGCATGTACTACCAGCCCCTGTCGTACGCGGGCGTGCGCTTCGGCGCGGTGTTCGGCGGCTTCGATGGCTACCCCAAGATGCGCGATGGCGGCTGGTTCCTGGCGGCGATTCCGACCGCCACGTTCGAGTACAAGCGCGTGGGCGTGAACGTGGCGGTGGTGCCGACCTATAAAGACCGGCTGCATGGCGGGATTTCGGTACAGCTCAAACTCAAGCTGTTCGAATAAGCGGCGGCTTTTAACCCTGCTTGAGGTGCTGCGCGAAAAAGGCCCGCGTTCGTTCGTTGGCCTGCGCCGCCGCCTGCGCATCGAAGTGCACGCCGTTCCAGCGCGCGAAGGCATGGTTCCGGCCGGGGTAGGTGAAAATCTTCACCAGCGGGTTGCCCTCGGCGGCCCTGGCGATGGTGGCGCGGGCGTCCGCTGAAATGTATTCGTCGGCTTCGCCCAGGTGCATCATGAGCGGGCAGGCGAGCGTCTTGAAGGCGCCGGCGTGTTTCTCGGTGCCGCCGCCGTAGTAGGCCACGGCGGCGTCGGGCCTGGCGCGGGTGGCGGCGAGGAATGTCAGCAGGCCGCCCATGCAAAAGCCCATCACGCCCGCCTTGCCGGTCGCACCTGGCAGGGCGCGCGCCGCCGCCAAGGCGGCGGCGATGTCGTCGACGCCTTTGTCGATGTCGAACGCCTTGTACAGCGCCATGGCTTTTTTCCATTCGGCCTCGGACTGGTCGCTCAGTTCCACATTCGGTTCGAGGCGCCAGAACAGGTCGGGGCAGACCGCGATATAGCCTTGCGCGGCCAGCCGGTCGCAGGTTTCGCGCAGGTCGGCGTTGATGCCGAAGATCTCCTGCAGGACGACGACGGACGGCGCCGGCGTGGCGGCAGGGCGGGCGACGTAGGCGCCAAAGCTGCCGTCCGGCGTGTCGATGGTGATGCGTTCGTTCATGTGCGGCCTCCTCGCGGTAGTGAGGAGGCCATAGTGGCACAAAGCGCCGAATCGGCTCGCCCGCTTAGCGCTTGATCTTCCCGAGAGGATCACCCTTGTTCCAGGTCGGCATGGTCGCCGCATTGGCCACCTCGTACCCCAGATTAAGCGTGAACTGCGCCTGCTGCACCATGCCGCGCAAATCCCAGGCCGGGTTGTACTCGTCGCTGACCTGGTGGTAATGATCCTTGAAGCCGACCATCCTGGCGCTGGAGCCGCCGTGGTCATGGTCGAATGCGAAGCTGCCGTCGCCCGAGAACACGGCCGACCCCACGTTAAAGGCCGGCACGCCCGCTTTGGCGAAATTGAAATGGTCGGCGCGGAAGTAGGCCCCGCCCAGGTCGGGCGTCGACGGCGCCAGGCGCAGGCCCATTGCCTTGGCCACCTTGGCGGCGCTGGCGTGCAGGCTGCTGCGTTCCGCGCCCGCCACCCCGATGTCGCGCGTCGTGCCCACGAAATTCATGCTGTCCAGGTTCAGGTCCGCCGCCGTGCTGGCCAGCGGCCAGAGGGGTTCGCGCACGTAGCCGAGGCTGCCGATCAGGCCCTGTTCCTCGGCGCACGGCCACAGGAAGATCTGGGTGCGTTTGGCCGGCTGGCGCACCGCCGCCTGCGCCATCGCCAGCAGGGCCGCCGCACCGGAGGCGTTATCGACCGCGCCATTCCAGATATGATCGGGCTTGCCCTCAACGCTGTCGATGCCCAGGTGGTCCCAGTGGGCCGAGTAGATCACGGCCTGCTCCTTGAGTTTGGGATCGGTGCCGGGCACGATGCCGGCCACGTTGAACTGTTCGACCGGGCGGATCGCGCTGTCGACGGCGACGCTGGCGCGGGCGTTCAGGTCGACCGCCTTGAAGCCGCGCACGTCGGCTTTGGCGCGCAGCGCATCGAGGTCCTGGCCGGCGGCGGCGAACAGCGCGCGCGCGGTGTCTTCCTGCAGCCAGCCTTGCAGCGCGTTGCCGGCGCCGGCCAGGTGGAACTGTTCCTTGCTCATGCCGTTGGCCGGCACGCTCCATGGGTAGGAGCTTGACTCGGTCGTGTGAATGAGCAGCACCCCGGCGGCGCCGCGCCGCAGCGCTTCTTCGTACTTGTACATCCAGCGCCCGGGATAGGTGAGCGACTTGCCGCCGAAGCGGTTCGGTTCCGCCGCCGTCGGCTTCGGGTCGTTGACCATCATGATCAAGAGCTTGCCCTTGACGTCGACGCCTTGGTAGTCGTCCCAGTTCTCGTCTTCGGCGCTGATGCCGTAGCCGACGAACAGCACCGGCGCCTCGAAGCGCACGGTGGGCTTGCCGCTGGCGTTGTTGAAAACGATCTGCGTGCCCAGCTTGGGCGCGAGCGTCTTGCCGCCCACCTCGAAGCTGACCGCGCTGGTCGGCAGCGTTCTGGTGCCGACCATTTTCACGGACTGGCGGTAGCCCTTGCCGGCGCCGGGCAAGAGCCCAATGGCGGCGGCCTGCGTTTCGAGGTAGCGCACGGCCAGATCGCCGCCGCGCTGGCCGGTGCCGCGCCCTTCGAGCATGTCGTCGGCCAGAAAGGACAGGTGCGCGCGCAGCGGCGCTTCGGCGACCGCCGGCGTGGTGGCCGCGCCGGCGGCGCGTTTCCGGGCGAGGGCCGGCTGGGTGGCGAGGACGAGGCCGATGGCGAGTGCGGAAACGCGGCGCATTGATGCTCCAATGAAAATCGAACATCCTGCCATGAATGGGGCGGGGAAGCAATGCGGGTTTGCCTCAGGCGCTGCCCGCTATTTACTTACGAGCCGCTTATCAATTACAATTTTGCAACTTTGGCCGCCTGCGGGCGTGCCCGGCACATTCACCCATTCCCGTACCGCCATTCTTGCCGTGGCCAGCCTGATCGGAAAAACACATGATGCATCTCTCCGCCGCGCTGGTGACGACCTATGGTCTCCTGGCGCTTGCCGTTTGTTCGCTGTGGCTCGCGCCCGTGAAGCTGCGTCCGGGATTGACCGTCGCGCCGTGGCTGTGCATGCTGGTGCTGGCCTGCGCGAGCGGTGTGGCGAGCGGCCTGCTGTCGCTGGCGGCGATCGGGGCCATTGCCGTGCTGGGTGCGCTGGCGTATGCGGCGCGGCGCTGTCAAAGCGGGCCGCTGCGGGTGCTGTTGATGGTGGCGATGGGGTGCATGATGCTGGCGCTGTCGATGCACCGGTTTCCGGGATTCGTCAATCCGCCGCTGGTGACCGATATGGTGGTCAGCGCGGCTGCCAAACCGGTGACGCACCGGCTCAATTTCGATACGGCCGCCGCCGGGCTGATCCTGTTCGCGCTGTTCTGCGTGCCGGCGCGCACCGGCGAGCAGTGGCGCGAGGTCGGGCGGCATTACTGGATCATCCTCGGCACGCCGCTGCTCGTGCTGCCGGCCGGGCTGCTGGTCGGGTATGTGGATGTGGACCTCAAGCTGTTGGCGTACACGCCGGTGTTCATCGCGCTCAATCTGCTGTTTACCTGCGTGACCGAGGAAGCGTTTTTCCGTGGCTTGATCCAGGTGCAACTGAGCCGCGCGCTGGATCGCTGGAAGGCGGGACCGGCCATCGCCATGTGCGTGGCGGCACTCCTGTTCGGGCTGGCGCACGCGCGCGGAGGGTGGACCTTTGTCGGCCTGGCATCGCTGGCCGGACTGGGCTACGGATATGCCTTCCTGCGCTCGAAGCGCATCGAAACGGCCATCCTGACGCACCTGGCGCTCAACAGCATTCACTTTATCGCGTTCACTTACCCGCGCCTGGGTAACGGGTGATCTTGCGGGCTTGCGCAACGACCCTTTTCGCATGAATAAATCCGCAATTTTGTTGTTGCGATAATTCTTTGTCACTGGCAACATGCTTTCTTGACGGACACGACATCAAGTGTCGGGCCGGGTATTTTCTTTCGAAACCATGTCAGTGATAAGGATAACTTCATGAAACAGTACAGCGCCGAATTTCTCGGCACATTTTGGCTGGTGCTTGGCGGCTGCGGCAGTGCCGTGCTGGCGGCGGCCTTCCCCGGCGTCGGCATCGGCTTGCACGGTGTCTCGCTGGCCTTCGGCCTGACGGTGCTCACCATGGCGTATGCCATCGGCCATATCTCCGGCTGCCACCTGAACCCGGCGGTGTCGATCGGCCTGTGGGCTGGCGGGCGCTTTCCGGCATCGAAACTGCTGCCGTACATCGGCGCGCAGGTGATCGGTGCGATCGCGGCTGGCGGTGTGCTGTACGTCATCGCCAGCGGCGCCGCCGGCTTTGACGTGAGCAAGGGCTTTGCGTCGAACGGCTACGGCGCGCATTCGCCGGGCGGCTACTCGATGCTGGCCGCGCTGGTGACCGAAGTGGTGATGACCATGTTCTTCCTGATCGTCATTCTCGGTGCGACAGACAAGCGGGCACCGGCCGGTTTTGCGCCGCTGCCGATCGGGCTGGCGCTGACCTTGATTCACCTGATCAGTATTCCCATCACGAATACCTCGGTCAATCCGGCGCGCAGCACCGGCGTGGCGCTGTACGTGGGCGACTGGGCGGTGAGTCAGCTGTGGCTGTTCTGGGTGGCGCCGATCGTCGGTGCCTTGCTCGGTGCGGTGATCTACCGCTTCATTGCCAGCGAAGAGAAGTAATCCAGTACACCGGGCACGCTCGCAGCGGCGTGCCCGGTGGATGGTTGAGGCGACGCTGCCGGGTAGCGCCGTCCGATATCCATGCAGTATCGACCTTTTTCCGGGAACTTTACCCGACAAGCCGGATCTATATAGAGTACGGCGCCGCTGCCTTCGCGATCAGTTGATCGGCACTGCGGCCAGCTTGATGGTGCTATTGCGTACCCGGCTTATGTCTGTCATTTCCAGCCACCTTCACCCGCGCGGCGTCCTTGTTGCGCCTTGCTCTTGTTGTACGTGAAACCAGGCTCCATACCGGTTTGCTGATCAAGCTTGATCAACCGCAGCGCACAGGAAAAGAGCACAAATTTCTGACGATGAGTTGTATTTTTCGTTATCGCGTCACGTCGGGCAGGAAGAGAATTGCGTTTTTAATCACTCATCCTGTGCGTATGCCTTCCACACATCTGCGTCGTCTGCCTGTCCAGGGTGGAGCCTCATTGATCGACATCCACGTGCACGACGGCGCTATGGCCGACGCGCTACGCTGGCGTGCATTGGTCCAGCCCCACGTCCGCGCTGCCGGCCGGCTCGATGCCGCTTGGGACTGGCCCTCCATTTACAAACTTTCGCTGGCCTGCGAGCGAACTTTCGGCAGGAATGTGAGTCTTCAATGTATCGACATCGCCAATGGTGATGAAATGCCGTTACCGTTAGCAATCATGCTTTTGGCGGCTCAGGAGCGGTAAGGATGGACGGTATTTCTGGGTCGATCCCGTGCGCGCCAGTTTTGCAGGCCCAGCGCTGTATGCCGCTACGGTGACTGCGGCACTATTTGAAGAAACCATGCGGTGGATCGATCAGTGGTGCTCGCTGAGCGCGCGGTTTTGCTATGCGGGTCCGGCGCGCACGTCGTCGTTCGAACCCCTGTTCGGGCGCATGGCCGGCGTTGAGCCGAGTGGGCCGCCTACCCATGTCAGCACGCGAGCGGACGTCTCCGACCCGGCTTTTCCGGAAGGTGCGAAGGAGGGCATGCATACGGAGTCAGCCGATGTCGATGCGTTCGAGGATATCGACGATTTACCAAGAATAACAAGGGAAGAAATGCTGGCACATCCTCGTTCGATGGAACTCAATATCGCACTCCATGAAATGCAAGAGCGCCTGTTCGCTGGCCATCCGATGGGCGGGTAAGCGACTGAACCGCCGCCCCGAGACAAGCCGCAGCTTCGTCCCTTGCCGAAAGAACAGGAAGGCCGAGCCTTCCGCGCCGTCAGCGAGCGCGCTTGCGGCCCGCTTTCAGTCCAACGCTGTCGCATATGCCCGGCCCCAGGTGAATCCGGGCCGGCCACACGTTCACGACTGATTGCTGAGTATCCTAGTGTCCCGAGTCAGAAATTCGTTGAATAAATATGGCGATAATCGCGCCGATACCGCGTCACAAATGCTCGCCAGGCATTTGCCTGTCTGCGCTTTGTTCCTTGTCTCGGTGCGATTTCGCCATATTTAATCATCAACGAATTTCCAACTCGGGACACTAGTTGGCCCGCTCCAAACGCCAGCGTTGCGGCGCCAGTCCGTTTGCGCTCCACTGCTGGATCACGGCGCCATCGAGCAGGCTGCCATCGCGGTTGTCAAGCATCAGCCCGCTGTTGCGGTTGCGCATGCCGATATACTGGCTAGTGCCCGGCACCGGCAGCCACTGCTGGTTGTAGGTCGCGCCGTAGGGATAGGTCTTGACCGCCACCCCGGGCGCCGTACTGTGGCCGGTCACGTCGACCACGTTACCGTTGTAGTTCGAGGTGAGCTTGAGCCAGGCGCCGTCGACCGGGTCGAGCGACCATAGCTGGTCGGTATTGTTGAGGTTGCTGAACTGCCAGATGGCGGCGCCGTTGGCGGCGGCGGCCCGGTCGATGCTCATCACCTTGCCGCTGGCCTCGTTACGCACGCGGTACCAGATGGTGGCGCTGCCTTCGCCCGATGGGCGCGTCACGGGCGTTGCGGCGGCGACCGGGGCGCCGAGCACGGGAACGTCGCCGTTCCAGCTCACTTTCTGGATGCGCGTGGTGCGCGAGTCGCCGCAGCCCTGGCCGGTGGCCGGATTGGCGTGATAAACGATCCAGTCTTCGCTGCCGTCGGGCGACTTGGTAAAGCCGTTGTGGCCGGGACCGAAAGCGCCGTTGCCTTTTTGTAGGATCGGCGTGGCCGCCTTGCTCCAGTTGGACGGCATGGTCAGGTCCGCGCCGAGGTTGGCGGTGAGCAGGCCGAGCTTGTAGTCGTCGGTCCAGCAGCCGCTGGCCGAGATACTCATGTGGACCTTGTTGCCATGCACGATGAAGGCCGGCGCCTCGTTCACCGCCGCGCCGGATTTTTCCCAGGCCAGGGTCGGGGTGGAGATGATCGCACCCTTGCCGATCAAGGCCGTCGGGCTGCTCATGCGGGCGATCTTGATGCGCTGCGGCTGTCCGCCGGAAATATCCGACCAGGCCATGTAGAGCTGGCCGTTGATGTTGGCCACGGTCTGGTCGATCGCCCAGCTGTCCTCGCTGTCGGCGACCTTGAGCGGCGCGCTCCAGGTTCCGGTGGTGGGGTCGGCGCTGGGGTTGCGGATGGCGAACACGCGGTGCTGGTTGTCGCTGCCGGCGCCAGAGAAGTAGATATACCACGCGCCGTTGATATGGTTGATCTCGGGCGCCCAGATTTCCTTGCTGGTGCAGTTATTGCCGCTGCAGGCGGCGGTTTTGACGAACACCGTGACCGGCGTGCGCGCACCGATGCCCGACAGCGAAGGGGATTTTCTCAACTCGAGCTTGTCCCAGCCGGGTGCGGTGGAAACGAAGTAATAGTTGCCATCGCTGTGGCGCATGACGTGCGGATCGGCCGAGGACGAGGTGGCAGGGCCGACCGGGTTGATGAAGGTGGTCGCCGCGGCGCCGGCCAGGGCGGGCAGGAACAGGAGCAGGAGCGGGGCGGCGAGCCGGCCCGCCGGGATGACAGGGTGTTGTAACATTGGCAGTCTCGATTGGTGGACCGCCGCCTGCGGGCGGACGGTACGGCCATGGTGTGCCACGGCTCGCCAGCAGAGTATGGTCGTCACGTCAGGGGCCGTCCAATCCCAAAGCGGACATCGGAGCGCGTAAAAAAGTGATCGCAGCCGGGGTGTCAGAACTGCTCGTCAGGCCGCAGATAGCGCCATTGCCCGACCGGCAAATCGCCCAGCTTGACTTTGCCGATGCGCACGCGCTTGAGGCCGATCACTTTCAGGCCCACCATATCGCACATGCGGCGGATCTGGCGCTTCTTGCCTTCTCTTAAGGTGAAGCTGAGCTGGTCGTCGTTCTGCCAGCGCACCTTGGCCGCCAGCAAGGGTTTACCGTCCATCCAGAGTCCGAAGCACAATTTCTTCAGATCCGATTCCGGCAGCTTGCCTTCCTTGGTGTACTGCACGCGCACCAGGTATTCCTTTTCGATGGCGGTATCCTGCCCGATCAGGGTCTTGGCCACGCGCCCGTCCTGGGTCAGGATCAAGAGACCGACCGAGTCGATGTCGAGCCGTCCGGCCGGTACCAGCGAACGCAGCTGGGTGGGGTGGAAGGTTTCCGGCGACGGGTCCTCGGCCCAGCGGTTCTCGGCCTTGATCAGCGCCACCGCCGGCGTGTAGCCGTCTTCGGCCTGGCCGCTGACATAGCCCATCGGCTTGTTGATCAGCACGGTCACGCGCTTGGATTGCTCGGCCGCGGCCTGGCGCTCGACCGTGATTTTCTGGTGCGGCAGCACTTTGCTGCCGAGTTCGGAGATGACCTGGCCATCGACCCGCACCCAGCCGCGTGCGATCCATTCATCGGCTTCGCGGCGCGAAGAGAGCCCGAGTTCGGACATGCGTTTGGAGAGGCGTACTAATTCAGTCATGGCTTGCTTTGCAAAGGTTACGTAAAGGGTTTCTGGAAAGGGAGTTCTGCAACGCTACACGCGCAGCGCGTCGAGCAGGTCGGTTTCGAGCTGGATCTGGTTGCGCGCGTTGTTGAGCACGGCGCCGTCGACCAGGAACACGTCTTCGACCCGCTCGCCCAGGGTCATGATCTTGGCCGTGTGCAGGTTGATGCGGTAGCGCGTGAGCACGTTGGCGATGGCGTACAGGAGCCCGGTGCGGTCGTTGGCCGCGATGGACAGCAGGTAATACTGCCCGCGCTCGTCGGGCCGCAGGTCGACCGTCGGCGTGATCGGGAAGGTGCGCGACAGGCGCGAGAGCCGCCCGCGCGTGGGCGCCGGCAAGGGCGCCTGCGAGGTCAGCAGTTCGCAGATCTCGTGCTCGATCAGGTTGATGATGTCGCGGTAGCTCTTGGCGAAGCTCTGCTCGGTCACCATGAAGGTGTCGAGCGCGTAGCCGTGCCTTGTCGTGTGGATCTTGGCGTCGAGAATGCTGAAATTCTTGCGGTCGAAATAGCTGCAGATGCGCGCGAACAGGTCGGGCTGGTCCTTGACGTACACCGCCACCTGCAAGCCTTCGCCAATCGGCGCCAGGCGGCATTTGACGACCGGCTTGTCGCTGTTCAGCTTATCCCACAGGCAGCGCGTCTGCCAGGCGATGTCGGAGGCGTCGTGGCGCAGGAAGTAGGCGACGTCGAGCTGCTTCCACAGGTCGACGTGGGCGATGTCGGGCAAGCCGTACAGGCGCAGGGTGGCCATCGCTTCTTCCTGGCGGTTCTTCAGTTCGCGGTCGGCCGAGTGCGGCTCGCCGCCCAGCACGCGCAGGGTCACGCGGTACAGGTCTTCGAGCAGCTTGGCTTTCCAGGCGTTCCATACCTTGGGACTGGTGCCGCGAATGTCGGCCACGGTCAGCAGGTACAGCGCGGTCAGGTGGCGCTCGTCCTTGACCACTTTGGCGAAGGCTTCGATCACGTCCGGGTCCGACAGGTCCTGCTTTTGCGCGACCTGCGACATGGTCAGGTGGTTCTCGACCAGGAACACAACCAGTTCGGTGTCTTCCGAGCCGATCGCGTGTTCTTCGCAGAATTGGGCGGCGTCGACCGTGCCGAGCTTGGAATGGTCGCCGCCGCGGCCCTTGGCGATGTCGTGGAACAGCGCCGCCACGTACAGCAGCCAGGACTTGCGGAAGTTGGCGATCAGCTGGCTGCAGAACGGGTATTCGTGCGCGTGTTCGGTCATCGTGAAGCGGCGCATGTTACGCACCACCATCAGGATATGCTGGTCGACCGTGTACACATGGAACAGGTCGTGCTGCATCTGGCCCACGATGCGGCGGAAATTCGGCAGGTAGCGCCCGAGGATGCTGGTATCGTTCATGCGCCGCAGCGCGTGCACCAGGCCTACCGGCGCCTGCAGGATGCGCAGGAAGAGGGCGCGGTTGACCGGATCTTCGCGAAACTTGGCGTCGATCTCGAAACGCGCATGCCATAGCGCGCGCATGGTGCGCGCCGTCATGCCCTTGAGGTGCGGGCGTTCGGTCATCAGCACGAACACTTCCAGCACCGTCGAGGGCTCTCTGGTGAAGGTGTCGTCGTGGGCGATGTCGATCAGGCCGTTGACATCGTTGAAGCGCGCGTTGATCGCCTCGGCCTCGTTGGCTTCGGGGAACAGCTGCGCCTCGATATTCTGCAGCATAATGGTATTGAGCTGGGTGACCGTCTTGGCCGCCCAGTAATAGCGCTGCATCAGGTATTCGCTGGCGCGGCGCGCGTTGATGCCTTCGCCGGTGGTTTTCAGGCCGAAGCTTTCTGCGATCGGGGTCTGCACATCGAACACCAGGCGGTCTTCGCGCCGGTTGGCGTGCAGGTGCAGGCGCACCCGGATATCCTTGAAGGCGCGTTCCTTTTCCATCAGCTGGCGCGCTTCGGTCTGGGTGATCAGGCCGCGCGTGGCCAGCTGGCTCCACGAATTGGCCAGGCCGGCCGCCTTGGCCACCCATAAAATGACTTGCAGGTCGCGCAGGCCGCCCGGGCTTTCCTTGACGTTCGGCTCCAGCGAGAAGGCCGTGTCTTCGTACTTGGCGTGGCGCAGGCGCATTTCGGCCGCCTTGGCGTGGAAAAACGCCTGCGGGTCGAGCGCCCCCGCGTAACGCTGCTGCAACTGTTCGAACAGGGCCGCGTCGCCGCACACCAGGCGCGCCTCCAGCAGGCTCGTTTGCACGGTGATGTCGGCCTTCGACTCGCTCATGCACTCGTCGATGGTGCGGATGCTCGAGCCGATTTCCAGGCCCAGGTCCCACAGCATCTGCACCAGTTCTTCCAGGCGCGCCTGGGTGATGGCGTCGGCCGGTTGGCCCAGCAAAATCAGCAGGTCGACATCGGAAAACGGAAACAGTTCGCCGCGCCCGTAGCCGCCCACGCCCACCAGCGCGCACGTGGCGGGCAGGCCGACCATCCGCCAGGCTTCGGTGAGCACCTCGTCGACGCTGTGACGCAGGCCGCGCAACAGCTTTTCGGGCTTGCCGTCGGCGCGAAAAGCGGCGATCAGCACCGCCCGCTCGGCTTTCAGCCTTTGCTTGAGGAGGTCGCAGGACTGCTTCTTGAGCGCGGCGGCGGGCATGGCGGGTCCGGCCTTACGCCGTGACGGGCTGGCTGGCCGCGGTGATGAAGGCCGGCGGCGGCGGCGAACCGGCCGACAGGGTCAGCACTTCGTAGCCGGTCTCGGTGACCAGGATCGTGTGTTCCCACTGCGCCGACAGGCTGCGGTCCTTGGTTTTGATGGTCCAGCCGTCACCCATTTCCTTGATGTCGCGGCGGCCGGCGTTGATCATCGGCTCGATGGTGAAGATCATGCCCGCTTCCAGGCGCTCCAGGGTGCCCGGACGGCCGTAGTGAAGCACCTGCGGCTCTTCGTGGAAGATCTTGCCGATGCCGTGGCCGCAGAACTCGCGCACCACGCTGTAGCCGTTCTTTTCGGCGTGCTGCTGGATCACGTGGCCGATGTCGCCCAGGTGCGCACCCGGTTTGACCTGGGCGATGCCGAGCCACATGCATTCGTAGGTGACTTCGGAGAGGCGCTTGGCTAGGATCGACGGTTTGCCGACCAGGAACATGCGGCTGTTGTCGCCGTGGTAGCCGTCCTTGATGACGGTGATGTCGAGGTTGACGACGTCGCCATCCTTGAGCGCCTTGTCGCCCGGAATGCCATGGCAGATCACGTCGTTGACGGAGGTGCAGATGGCTTTCGGGTAGGGCGTGTAGCCCGGCGGGCAATAGTTCAGCGGGGCCGGGATCGATCCCTGCACGTTAACCATGTATTCATGGCAAAGACGGTCCAGTTCGCCCGTGGTGACGCCGACCTTGATGAAGGGCGTGATGTAGTCGAGCACTTCGGAGCCGAGGCGGCCTGCGACGCGCATGCCTTCGATGTCGGCGGGGGATTTGATCGAGATGTTGGACATAATTAGCAATCGGCAATGGAGCAGTAAGAGACAAAGCGGTAAGAATCAGTAACAGCGGGAGGATGTTGCGAAAACCCGTGCAAATATGGCGACCATTATAAGGGATAACGCCCGCGTCGTTCCCGCGCGGGGCTGACGAGGAAATGCTTGATCGCGCTACGCGGTGCTTGAAAAAATCCCAAATTCCGGTTAGAATCTCGGGTTGCTTGAATTCGCTTTCGAGCAATGTTGTTCAAGTAGTGCCACAAATCTTGTTAAAATCGCGAATCCGGTCGCAAAGGGTGCCTGTATGGTGACTGACCGGATTCCAGACCCAACCCTGGAGAATTACATGTCCGTAACAATGCGTGAAATGCTGGAAGCCGGTGTCCACTTCGGTCACCAAACCCGTTTTTGGAACCCAAAAATGGCGCCGTTCATTTTCGGCCACCGCAACAAGATTCATATCATCAACTTGGAAAAGACGATGGGTATGTATCAAGAAGCCATGAAAACCATCAAGCAGGTCGCATCGAACCGCGGCACGATCCTGATGGTCGGCACCAAGCGTCAAGCGCGCGAAATCATCGCCGCTGAAGCTGCACGCGCCGGCGTTCCTTTCGTCGACCAGCGCTGGTTGGGCGGCATGCTGACCAACTTCAAAACGATCAAGACCTCGATCAAGCGCCTGAAAGACATGGAAGCGCAAGTTGAAGACGGTTCGGTTGAGAAGCTGTCGAAAAAAGAAGGCCTGATGTTCCAGCGCGAAATGGTCAAGCTGCAAAAAGCCATCGGCGGTATCAAGGACATGGGCGGCGTTCCTGACGCAATCTTCGTCGTCGACGTCGGCTACCACAAAGGCGCGATCACCGAAGCCGGCAAGCTGGGCATCCCTGTTATCGGCATCGTCGATACCAACCACTCGCCAGAAGGCGTGACCCACGTCATTCCAGGCAACGACGATTCGTCCAAAGCGATCATGCTGTACGCCCGCGGCGTGGCCGATGCGATCCTGGAAGGCCGTGCAAACGCCTCCAACGAAATCGTTGAACTGGTTAAATCGGCTGGCGACGAATTCGTCGAAGTCTCCGAGCAGGCTTAATTGCCCCAGGCGCCCCTGAGGCGCCACGGAAATCAAAAGGGGTAGCAGCAGCTCCCCCTTTTTTTTAAACAGAATATGTCACAAATTTAGGAGAAACACATGGCAGCGATTACAGCAGCGATGGTAGGCGAACTGCGCGCGAAAACCGACGCACCGATGATGCAATGCAAAAAAGCACTGACCGAAGCCGATGGCGACATGGCACGTGCGGAAGAAATCCTGCGCGTCAAACTGGGCACCAAAGCCACCAGCAACGCCACCCGCATCACCGCTGAAGGCGTTGTAGCAACCTTCATCGCTGGCAATGTCGGCGCCCTGGTTGAAGTCAACAGCGAAACCGACTTCGTCGCCAAGAACGACGACTTCCTGGCACTGGCGAACAACGCCGCGCGCCTGGTTGCCGAAAACAACCCGGCCGACGTCGCCGCTCTGCTGGCCCTGCCACTCGATGGCAAGACCCTGGACGAAGTGCGCATCGCCCTGATCGGCAAGATCGGCGAGAACATGACCATCCGCCGCTTCCAGCGTTTCGAGACCACCAGCAAGCTGGCCTCGTACCTGCACGGCACCCGTATCGGTGTCGTGGTTGACTTCGACGGCGCCGACGAGCAAGTCGGTAAAGACGTGGCCATGCACATCGCTGCAATGAAGCCAGTGTCGCTGTCGTCGGACCAGGTGCCTGCCGAACTGATCGAAAAAGAGCGTTCGGTTGCTGCTCTGAAAGCTCAGGAAGATGCTGACGTCGCCGTTGCCGCAGGCAAGCCGGTACAATCGGCTGAAATCCTGGCCAAGCGCCTGGAAGGCTCGATCCAGAAGTACCTGAAAGAAGTGTCGCTGCTGAATCAATCGTTCGTCAAGAACGACAAGCAGTCGATCGAACAGATGCTGAAAGAAAAAAGCACCACCGTGAAAGCATTCACGATGTATGTTGTTGGTGAAGGCATCGAGAAAAAGCAGGACGATTTCGCTGCAGAGGTTGCGGCGCAAATGGCTGCTAACAAGCAGTAAGTGTGAAAGCGGGCCGGAAGGCCCGTTTTTTTAATCTGCGTACATGAAAGTGTGCGCATGGCAAGACCGAATACAAACCGTCATTTTTTGGAGCCCACCCCCATGTCGAAACCAGCCTACAAACGCGTACTCCTGAAATTGTCTGGCGAAGCACTGATGGGCGATGATCCTTACGGCATCAACCGCGCCACCATCGAGCGCATGGTCGCCGATGTCGCGGAAGTAGCGAACCTGGGCGTGGAGCTGGCCGTCGTCATTGGCGGCGGCAACATCTTCCGCGGGGTCGCTCCCGGCGCCCAGGGCATGGACCGCGCCACCGCCGATTACATGGGCATGCTGGCCACCGTGATGAACGCGCTGGCCCTGGCCGACGCCATGCGCCACGTCGGCATCGTCGCCCGCGTCATGTCGGCGATTGCCATCGAGCAGGTGGTCGAGCCTTACGTGCGCCCGAAAGCGCTGCAATACCTGGAAGAAGGCAAGGTTGTCGTGTTCGCCGCCGGCACCGGCAATCCCTTCTTCACCACCGATACCGCCGCCGCTTTGCGCGGTTCGGAAATCAGCGCCGAAATCGTGCTCAAGGCCACCAAGGTCGATGGTGTCTACACCGCCGACCCGAAAAAGGACCCGAACGCCACCCGCTACGAGTCGATTACTTTCGACGAAGCCATTTCCAAGCACTTGCAGGTGATGGATGCGACCGCGTTCGCGCTGTGCCGCGACCAGAAACTGCCGATCAAGGTGTTCTCCATCGTCAAGCCGGGCGCGCTCAAACGCGTGATCATGGGCGAAGACGAAGGTACACTGGTACACGTTTAATATCATTCAGAGCTACAGGAGAGCAGCATGACTATCGCTGACGTCAAGAAAAACGCGCAAGAGCGCATGAACAAGTCGATCGACACCCTTAAAAGCGATCTGGCCAAGGTCCGCACCGGCCGCGCCCATACCGGCATCCTCGATCACGTCATGGTCGATTATTACGGTTCGGCCACCGCGCTGACCCAGATCGCCAACGTGACCCTGATCGACGCCCGCACCATCGGCGTGCAGCCGTGGGAAAAGAAGATGCTGACCACGGTCGAAAAAGCGATCCGCGATGCCGACCTCGGTCTCAATCCGTCGTCGCAGGGCGACATGATCCGCGTCCCGACCCCGCCACTGACCGAAGAACGCCGCAAGGAAATGGTCAAGCTGGTCAAGGGCGAGGCGGAAGACGCCAAGATCGCGATCCGCAATATCCGCCGCGACGCCAACGAGTCGCTCAAGAAGCTGGTCAAGGACAAGGCTTGCTCCGAAGACGACGAGCGTCGTGCATCGGAAGAAATCCAGAAACTGACCGACAAGTTCGTCATTGATGTCGATAAACTGGTTGCTGAAAAAGAAAAAGAAGTCCTGACGGTGTAGAGTTTGGGAGGCCCGCTTAGGGGGAAGACGCTAAGGCAGGGTCTGCCCACGCGGAGGCGGACCCGGCGTCCGCTTCCCATGCATTTGTTCTAGATAGTCTGGATTTATGATCTATAAAAGTTCGACGACAGCAGTACCTGAAGTGGCCCGCGTGCCGCGCCACGTTGCGATCATCATGGACGGCAACGGCCGCTGGGCAACAAAACGCTTCCTTCCGCGCGTGGCCGGCCACGTCAAGGGCGTCGAAGCCGTGCGCGGCTGTGTCGAGGCCTGCATTCAGCGCGGCATCGAGTACCTCACCCTGTTCGCCTTTTCGTCCGAAAACTGGCGCCGCCCCGAAGAAGAAGTCTCGCTCCTGATGCGCCTGTTCGTCACCGCGCTCGAACGCGAAGTGGCGAAGATGCACGCAAACAATATTCGCTTGAAAGTCGTGGGCGATCTGTCGCGTTTCGATTCCAAGTTGCAAGACATGATTGCCTCGGCCGAGCGCCGCACCGCCAACAATACGCGCCTGACGGTCACCATCTGCGCCAACTACGGCGGGCGCTGGGACATCATGCAGGCCACCAGCAAGATGGTTGCCGCCAATCCCGGCATCACCACCTTTGCCGAAGAGCAGCTGGCCGAGCATCTGGCCATGGCCTACGCGCCCGAGCCGGACCTGTTCATCCGCACCGGCGGGGAAGAGCGCATCTCCAACTTCCTGCTGTGGCAACTGGCATATTCCGAGCTGTACTTCACCGATACCTACTGGCCCGATTTTTCGATCGAGTCCCTGGACGCGGCCATCGCGTCCTATCAAAACCGCGAGCGCCGCTTCGGGCGCACCGGCGACCAACTGGCTGAAAAGAAAAGCTGATGCTAATTACCCGGATCATCACCGCTGTCGTCTTGCTTGTCGTCCTGCTGGCGGTGCTGTTCGGCGGGTATTACCCCGCCTTCGCCGCGGTGGTGCTGCTGTTCCTCACGGCCGCCATCACCGAAAGCTTTCAGCTGTTCAAGTCCTCGCGCAAGCAAGCCTTTTTGGTCGCCCTGTTCTGGAGCGCCGCCTTTGCCTACGCTTTCTTGTACAAGGACAACAGCGCCGTGAAATTCTGGTTCGGCCTGTCGACCCTGCTGTGGCTGTTCCGTTTCGTGCCCGCACTGAAAACCGGCTTGCCGCCGCCCGAAGGCGGACGCAACACCATGCTGGCGACCATGTATGCGATTTCGATCGTGGCTTGCTTCGCCGCCATCGTGCTGTTCTTCAAGCATTCCGCCGTGTACTTGCTGTCGGTCATGGCGCTGGTCTGGATCGCCGACATCGGGGCTTACTTCTCCGGCAAGGCGTTCGGCAAGCGCAAGCTGGCGCCGACCATTTCCCCAGGTAAATCGTGGGAAGGCGCGATCGGCGGCGGCATTGCCGTGCTGGTCCTGTCGACCCTGTTGATCATGTTCGCCGGCCCGCTGCTGGCCGATACCTTCCCGGTCCACCTCCAGGCCAAGCTGGGCTGGAGTGGGGCGCTGGCGGTGCTGGTGGTGCTGGTTGCCGCCAGCGTGGTGGGCGACCTGGTCGAATCGCAGCTCAAGCGCCGCGCCGGCGTCAAGGACAGCAGCAACCTGCTGCCTGGCCATGGCGGCGTGCTCGACCGCATTGATGCGCTGGTGCCGGTCATGCCGCTGGCCGCCCTGATCTATACCGGGATGCTTTGAAAAGAAGTCTGAGAGAAAGTTTGAAAGAACGCCTATGCAACGCATCACCATTCTAGGCGCGACCGGTTCGATCGGCGTGTCCACCCTGGACGTGCTTGCACGCCATCCCGAAAAATACCAGGTGTATGCGCTCAGCGCGCATGCCAAGGTGGACGAACTCGCCGAGCAGTGTGCGCAGTTCCGTCCGGCGCGCGCCGTGGTCGGCAGCGCCGACGCCGCCGCCCGCCTCGACGCCTTGCTGCGCGCGCGCGGCCTCGCTGTCGAGGTCGAACACGGCGAAGCGGCACTCTGTTCCATCGCCTCCAGCGCTGAAGTCGACACCGTGATGGCCGCCATCGTCGGCGCCGCCGGTCTGGCGCCGACCCTGGCCGCGGCCCGTGCCGGCAAAAAAATTCTTCTCGCCAACAAGGAAGCGCTGGTCATGTCAGGCCAGCTGTTCATGGATGCGGTGCACGAGCATGGCGCCACCTTGCTGCCGATCGACAGCGAGCACAACGCAATTTTCCAGTCGCTGCCCGCTTCGTACGCGCGCCAGCCCGGCGCGGCCGGCGTGGCCAAGATCCTGCTGACCGCGTCCGGCGGCCCCTTTTTGAACCGCGCGGTCGAGACCTTGGAGCACGTCACCCCCGACGAAGCTTGCAAGCATCCGAACTGGTCGATGGGGCGCAAGATTTCGGTCGATTCGGCCACCATGATGAACAAGGGCCTGGAAGTGATCGAGGCGCACTGGCTGTTCGGCGCGCCGGCTTCCCTGATCGACGTGGTGATCCATCCGCAAAGCGTGATCCACTCGATGGTGTCGTACGTGGATGGCTCGGTGATCGCCGAACTGGGCAACCCCGACATGCGCACCCCGATTGCCAACGCGCTCGCATTTCCTGAACGCATAGAATCCGGCGTGGCCCAGCTCGACCTGACCAGCATCGGTACCTTGCAGTTCCACAAGCCGGACTTTGCGCGCTTTCCGTGCCTGGCGCTGGCTTTCGAATCGCTGGACGCGGGCGGTACCGCGCCGGCCCTGCTCAACGCCGCCAACGAAGTGGCGGTGCAAGCCTTCCTGGAGCGCCGCATCGGCTTTCGCGACATCGACCGCGTGATCGCGCGCGTCATGCACGAGAACCCGCATCACGCGGCCACCAGCATCGGCGCCGTGATGGACTGCGATGCGCGCGCCCGCGCCGCCGCCCAGGCCATCGTCGCCGGCCTCGCCAGATAAACCTGCCCACCCGATGACCTTTCTCACCACCATCCTGGCGTTCCTGTGTTCGCTGGGACCGCTGATCATTTTCCATGAACTGGGCCACTACACGGTGGCCCGCCTGTGCGGCGTGAAAGTGCTGCGCTTTTCGCTCGGCTTCGGCAAGGTGATCTGGTCGCGCCGTTTCGGCGCCGACCAGACCGAGTGGGTCATTTCCATGCTGCCGCTGGGCGGCTACGTGCGCATGCTGGACGACCGCGATCCGGATACCCGCGCCACGTCCGAAGCCGACCAGGCGCGCGAGTTCACCCGCAAGAGTGTCTGGCAGCGTATCGCCATCGTGGCCGCCGGTCCGGTCGCCAATTTCCTGCTGGCGATTGCGGTCTTCGGCAGCCTGTATATGGTGGGCATGGACGAAATCGGCACCCGCGTGCGCGGCATGGAAGCGAGTACGCCCGCTTACCAGGCCGGCCTGCGCGGCGGCGACCGCATCGTGGCCGTCAACGGCGAAGCGGTGAGCACCTACGCCGAGCTGCGCTGGGAAACCCTGAAGGCCGTGCTCGACAAGGGCGGCGTGCGTCTCGACGTCGCCCAGCAGGGCGGGGCGCGCTACAGCGCCACCTTGCCGCCGGCTGCGCTGGCCGGGAAGAATGTCGAAGGCGACCTGCTCGGCGAACTCGGCATTTCCGTCTTCCTGACCCCGGTTTCCATCGGCAAGATTCCCGATCCCGCAGGCCCGGCCGGGCGCGCCGGCATGCAGCCTGGCGACCGCGTGATCAGCATCGACGGCAAACCCGTGCCGGACGGCTCGGTGCTGATGAAGCTGGTCGGCAATGCGTGCGGACGCACCATGGAATTCGTCATCGAACGCGCCGGCCGCACGCTCACCCTGGCGGTCACGCCGGAACTGAATAAAGCCACTAATCTCTCGCGCATCAATGCCCAGATCATCTCGCAGCCGGAGATGGTCGAGGTCACCCTGGGCCCGCTCGAGGCGATTGCCGCCGGCGCGGCGACCACCTGGCAGCAAAGCGTGATGAGCCTGAAAATGATCGGCAAGATGGTGACCGGGCAGGTCTCGCTGACCAATCTGACCGGCGTGGTCACGATTGCCGACTACGCCGGCAAGACCGCGCGCATGGGTCCGATGGAATTTTTGAGCTTTATCGCCGTCGTCAGCGTCAGTCTTGGAGTGATGAATCTGTTACCAATTCCGGTTCTGGACGGTGGGCTTTTGCTGTATTATTCGCTGGAAGTTTTGACCGGGCGCCCTCTGCCGGACCGTGTAGTCGAGTTGGCGCAGCGCGCCGGCATCGTGTTCCTGGTGATGCTGATGGCCCTGGCGCTCTTCAATGACGTGAACCGCCTGGTGCAACCGGCGCCCACGCCTTCCGCGAATACATATGTACGTTGTCCCAACGATTGACCATTGAATAACCCCAATGAAATTAAATTCTGAACGTTTTGCCTTGCCTTTCTTTCGTCGCAGCTTAATCGGCGCTGCCGTCCTGGCGCTGTGCGCCGGACCAGCCCTTGCAGTAAATCCGTTCGTGGTCAAGGATATCCGGGTCGAGGGCATCCAGCGTACCGAAGCCGGTACCGTGTTCAGCTACCTGCCGGTGCGCGTCGGCGAAACGTTCAACGATGAGAAAAGCATCGCCGCCATCAAGGCCCTGTACGCGACCGGCTTCTTCAAGGACGTGCGCCTGGAAGAAGAAAAGGGCGTGCTGGTCGTGCTGGTCGAAGAGCGGCCGGCGATCGCCACCGTCGACTTCACCGGCACCAAGGAATTCGAAAAGGACGTGCTGGTCAAGGCGCTCAAAGAAATCGGCGTCGGCGAAACCAAGATTTTCGACAAGGCCTCCGTGGACCGCGCCGAGCAGGAACTCAAGCGCCAGTACCTGTCGCACGGCCTGTACGGCGTCAAGATCACCACCACCGTGACCCCGATCGAACGCAATCGCGTCACCGTCATGTTCAACGTCGACGAAGGCGAGGTCGCGCGCATCAAGCAGATCAGCATCGTCGGCAACAAGACCTTCTCGGACAAGGAACTGCGCGAAGTGCTGCAACTGGGCACCTCCGGCTGGTTCACCTGGTACACCAAGGCCGACCAGTATTCCAAGACCAAGCTGACCGGCGACATCGAGTCGATCAAATCGTTCTACCTGAACCGCGGCTACCTGGAAGCGAACGTCGAATCGACCCAGGTCTCGATCACGCCCGACAAAAAAGACATCTACCTGACGATCAACATCACCGAAGGCGAGAAGTACACCGTCTCCGCCATCAAGCTCGAAGGCGAAATGTTCGGGCGCGAGGACGAGCTCAAGGAACTGGTGCGCCTGCGCCCCGGCCAGACCTACTCGGGCGACCTGCTCACCTTGAGCAACAAGCTCATTTCGGACCGCATGGGCACCTTCGGCTACGCCTTCGCCAACGTCAATGCGAATCCCGAAATCGACCGCGAAAAGCGCCAGGTGGCGTTTACCTTCTTCGTCGATCCGGGCAAGCGCGCCTACGTGCGCCGCATGAACATCGCCGGCAACACCACCACGCGCGACGAAGTCATTCGGCGCGAGTTCCGCCAGTTCGAGGGCTCCTGGTACGACGGCAACAAGATCAAGATGTCGCGCGACCGCGTCGACCGCCTCGGCTACTTCAAGGAAGTGACCATCGATACGCCGGAAGCGCAGGGCACTTCCGACCAGGTCGACGTCAACCTGACCGTGACCGAAAAACCGACCGGTAACTTCCTGATCGGCGGCTCGTTCTCGCAGGCGGAAAAATTCACCTTCACGGCGTCGATCCAGCAGGCCAACTTTGCCGGCAGCGGCAACACGGTCGGCATGGAATTGAACACCAGCGACTACAGCCGCACCATCGCGCTGTCGCACATGAATCCGTACTTCACCGAAGACGGCGTGTCGCAGCAGTTCGAACTGTACCTGCGCACCCTCAATCCGCCGGCGCTGAACCAGGGTACCTACAAGGTCAAGCAGACCGGTGGCCGCGTCAACTACGGCGTGCCGTTCTCCGAAACCGATACCGTCTATTTCGGCGTCGGCCTGGAACGCACCACCATCGAAACCGACATCACCAGCCCGACCCGCTACCAGGACTACGTGCGCCAGATCACCGGCATCGAGAGCGGCATCGGCACCGCCACCACCAACGCCTTGCCGCTCACCGCCGCCTGGCAGCGCGACAGCCGCGACAGCGCGATCACGCCATCGGCGGGCCGCTACCAGCGCTTCAACATCGAACTCGACCTCGCTGGCGACACCAAATACTACCGCGCGATCTACAACCAGGAATGGTACCGTCCACTGACCAACAAGATCACCCTGGCGCTGCGCGGTGAACTCGATTACGGCCAGGGCATCAAGGGCAGCCCGTACCCGGTCTTCAAGAACTTCTACGGCGGCGGCATCGGTTCCGTGCGCGGTTACCTGAGCCAGTCGCTCGGCGTGGTCGACCGCAACGGCGACGCCGTCGGCGGCGCCAAGCGCATCATCGGCAATGCCGAACTGCAGATGCCGTTCCCGGGCAGCGGTACCGACCGCAGCCTGCGCTGGTTCGGCTTTGCCGATGCCGGCCAGGTCTACAGCGAAGACCAGAAAATGCGCCTGAACGAACTGCGCTACTCGGCAGGCCTGGGCGTGAGCTGGATTTCGCCGGTCGGTCCGCTCAAGTTGAGTTATGCTAAGCCTTTGAACGCGAAACCTGGCGATCGCCTGGAACGCTTCCAGTTCCAGATGGGTACCGGTTTCTGATCGCATCACGCGACCGTTTCCATTTTAGATTGCGGAGAACTATGTTGAACACTGTGACTGCCTCCTGGCCCAAGCATCTTGCCCTGCTGGCTTTGTGCGCGTGCTCGCTGGCCCAGGCGCAAACCGCGCCGAGCAGGATTGGCTACGTTTTCACCGAACGCCTGATGACCGAGTCCAAGCTGGCCAAGGCCGCCGACGCCAAGATCGAGGCCGAGTTTTCCAAGCGCCAGAAGTCGATCCAGGACACCGTGACGCGCTTCAAGTCGATGGAAGCGAAGTTCGAGACCGACGCGCCGACCCTGCCGGAACTGGAGCGCACGCGGCGCGCGCGCGAACTGCTCGACCTCGAAAAGGACGTGCAGCGTACCCAGCGCGAGTTCCGCGAAGACCTGATCCAGCGGAAAAGCGAAGAGCGCGCCAACATCGCGCAAAAGGCGTACAAGCTGATCGAACAGATCGCCGAGCAGGAAAAGCTCGATATCGTGCTGCAGGAATCGGCCTGGACCAGCCCGCGCATCGATATCACGGACAAGATCCTGAAACAGCTCGACAAATAAATTCAAACAGTGGGACCCCGAAAAACCGTAGCGAGCAGCGTCAGTTTCGTCCGAGAAGCGCAGCCGTACGAAGGTACGGTGAGCATCGCAGGGCGAAAATGGCGCCGCGCAGTAGGTTTAGCGAGGTCCCCACAACAAGATAGGAATCGAAGATGGGCACTCGACTAGGTGAATTGGTCGAACGCTTGGGAGGACAGCTGATTGGCGACCCGGATACCGAGGTATCCGGTGTCGCGTCATTGGCTGACGCAGGCGTTTCGCACATCAGTTATCTCAGCAACAGCAAACTGCGGGCCCAGGCCGCGCAGAGCGGCGCGGCGGCAATGATCGTCTCAAGCGCCGACGACGAATTGGTCGGCGCGACCTTTCCGGGCGCGCGCATCGTCGTCAACAACCCGCACGTCTACTTCGCCTACGCCGCCCAGTACTTCGCCTCGCTCGATGCGATCGCGGCGCCGGCCGGCATCGATCCCAGCGCGAGCGTGCATCCGAGCGCCAAAGTCGATCCGAGCGCGCATATCGGCCCGCAGGTGACCATCGAAGCAGGGGCCGTGATTGGCGCCAACGCCGTCATCGACGCCGGCAGCTTCGTCGGACGCGACGCCGTCATCGGCGAAGGCACCCGCCTGTTCGCGAACGCCACCTTCCATGCGCGCTGCCAGATCGGCAAGCGCGGCGTCATCCATTCGGGCGCCGTGATCGGCACCGACGGATTCGGCTTTGCCAACGAAGGCGGCGTGTACGTCAAGATTCCGCAGACCGGGCGCGTGATGATCGGCGACGACGTCGATATCGGCGCCAACACCACGGTCGATCGCGGCACCATGGCCGACACCGTCATCGAAGACGGCGTCAAGCTAGACAACCTGATCCAGATCGGCCATAACTGCCACATCGGCGCGCACACCGCCATGGCCGGCTGCGTCGGCGTGGCCGGCAGCGCCACCATCGGCAAGTACTGCACCTTCGGCGGCGCGGCCATGGTCTCGGGCCACATCACCATCGTCGACAAGGTGTACGTCACCGCCGGCAGCCTGGTGGCCAACTCGATCAAGGAAGCGGGCCAGTACACCGGCTTCTACCCGATCGCCAAGAACAGCGACTGGGAAAAGAACGCGGTCCTGCTGCGCAACCTGACGTCGATGCGCGAAAAAATCCGCGCGCTCGAAAAAGCCGTCAAGGCACTCACAGAACAAAAATAGAAGACATATGACCATTACCGACAACAAAGGCGTACCCGGCAAGACCCTCGACATCTGCCAGATCAAGGAATACCTCCCGCACCGCTATCCGATGCTGCTGGTGGACCGCGTGCTGGACTGGGAAGCGCACAAGTCGATCAGCGCGATCAAGAACGTCACCGCCAACGAAGAGTTCTTCAACGGCCATTTCCCGCACAAGCCGGTCATGCCGGGCGTCTTGATGATCGAAGCGATGGCGCAGACCGCGGCGATTTTGTCGTTCATGTCGATCGGCGTGAAACCCGATGCGAATTCGGTCGTCTACTTTGTCGGCATCGACAACGCGCGCTTCAAGCGCCCGGTCGGTCCCGGCGACCAGCTGCGCATGGATATCGAGATCATTCGCTGCTCGCGCGGCATCTGGAAATACAAGGCGGTCGGCAGCGTCGACGGCGCCATCGCGCTCGAAGCGGAACTGATGTGCACCATCCGCAGCGCGAGCGACGCGAGCCAGCCGATGGGGAACTAAATGGCCACGATCCATCCCAGCGCCATCGTCGACCCGCGCGCGCAGCTAGATTCCAGCGTCGACGTCGGCGCCTTTTCGATCATCGGCCCGCACGTGTCGATCGACGCGGGCACCGTGGTCGGTCCGCACGTGGTCATCGAAGGCCACACCACGATCGGCAAGGACAACAAGTTCTTCCAGTTCTCGTCGATCGGCGCACCGCCGCAAGACAAGAAATGGGACGGCGAACCAACCCGCCTGATAGTTGGCGACCGCAACACGGTGCGTGAATTCTGCACCTTCAATACCGGCACCGTGCAGGATGAAGGCGTCACCCGCCTGGGCCACGACAACTGGATCTCGGCCTACTGCCACCTGGCGCACGACTGCCAGGTCGGCAACAACACGATTTTCTCGAACAACGCCCAGCTGGCCGGGCACGTGGAAGTGGGCGACTGGGCGATCCTGTCCGGCTTCGCCGGCGTGCACCAGTTCTGCAAGATCGGCGCGCATGCCTTTATCGGCATGTACACCAGCCTCACGCAGGATGTGCCGCCGTTCGTGCTGGTCTCGGGCAATCCGGCCAGCGCCCACGGCGTCAACATCGAAGGCATGAAACGGCGCGGCTTCACCCGGCCGCAGATCGACGGCGTGCGCGCCGCCTACAAGCTCATTTACCGCTCCGGCATGACGCTCGAAGAAGCCAAGGCGGCCCTGGTCGACCAGCAGCACGAATCGCCCGATGCCGCGCTTGATATCGGCGCCATGCTGGCATTTTTGGGGACTGCGTCCCGTGGCATTGTCCGCTGATTCAGGGCGGGGCGCCGGCGCCGCTTCGGCCGGGGTGTCTGTTGCACTGGTAGCGGGCGAGGTATCCGGCGACATGCTCGCCGCGCGCCTGCTGGCCGGCCTGCGCCCGCTCCTTCCCGACGCGCGCTTCCACGGCATTGGCGGCCCGCGCATGGCCGAACAAGGCTTCGTGTCGGACATCGAGATGGACCGCCTGACCGTGCGCGGCCTGTTCGAAATCATTCCGCGCTACCGCGAGATCAAGGGCATCCAGAACACGCTGCGCGACCGCCTGCTGGCCGAGCGTCCGGACGTGTTCATCGGCGCCGACTACCCGGGCTTCAATCTCGGGCTCGAACAGCAGCTCAAAGAATCCGGGATCCCGACCGTGCACTTTGTCAGCCCGCAGATCTGGGCCTGGCGCGGTGGGCGCATCAAGAAGATCATCAAGGCGGTCTCGCACATGCTGGTGATTTTCCCGTTCGAGGAAGAGATCTACCGCAAGGCCGGCGTGCCATGCACCTACATCGGCCATCCGCTGGCCGAGCTCATTCCCACGGAGCCCGACGTGGCGGCGGCGCGCACGGCGCTCGGCATGCCGCTCGATGCGCGCGTGATCGCGCTCATGCCGGGCAGCCGCATGGGCGAACTCAAATACCTGGCCGAACCGTTTGTGGGCGCGGTCAAGCTGCTGGCCGCGCGCGACCCGGAGCTGCGTTTCGTGGCGCCCATGGCGGGCCAGCGCCAGCGCCAGTACTTCACCGAATTGATCGCCAACGCCGGCTTGCAGTCGGTGCGCATCGACCTGCTGGACGGCCGCTCGCACGAAGCGATTGCCGCCGCCGACGCGGTGCTGGTGGCGTCCGGCACGGCGGCCCTGGAAGTGGCGCTGTTCAAGAAGCCGATGGTCATTGCGTACAAAGTCATGCGTGCCTCGTACGAGATCATGCGCCACATGGGTTACCAGCCGTGGATCGGGCTGCCGAACATCCTCGCGCGCGAATTCCTGGTGCCGGAAATCCTGCAGCACGATGTCACCCCGCAAAAACTGGCCGACGCCATGTGGGAACAACTTAACAACGCGGCCAACCGCAAGCTGCTGGTGCAGCGCTTCACCGAGATGCACCACAGCCTGCTGCGCAACAGCGCGCAGGAAAGCGCGGCCGCCGTCATGCGCGTTATCGCGGCATCGAAGAAGTCATCATGAGAACCAAAAAAGTCAATTTCTACCCGGGGCTGAAAAAGAACGCCTATCCGTTCACGCCGGACGATATCGTCTGCGGCGTCGACGAAGCGGGGCGCGGCCCGCTGGCCGGCCCGGTGTTCGCCGCCGCCGTGATCCTGCATCCGGACCGCCCGATCGAGGGCCTGCGCGACTCCAAGAAGCTCAGCGCCGAGAAGCGCGAAGCGCTGGCCCCGCAGATCAAGGAATACGCGCTGGCCTGGGCGATTGCCGAATGCTCGCACGAGGAAATCGACAGCATCAACATCTTGCAGGCCACCATGCTGGCCATGCGGCGCGCGGTGGAAGCCTTGTCCACCATGCCGACCATCGCCCTCATCGATGGCAACCGCAGCCCGGTGATGCAGGTGCGCTGCCACCCGATTATTGAAGGCGACGACAAGGTGCACGCCATTTCGGCCGCCTCGATCCTGGCCAAGACCGCGCGCGACGCCGCCCTGGTGTCGCTGCACGAACTGTATCCGCAGTACGGCTTCGACCAGCACAAGGGCTACGGCACCGCGCTGCACCTGGCGCGCCTGCGCGAGCACGGTGCCTGCCCGGTGCACCGGCGCTCGTTCGCGCCCGTGCGCGCCACCTTGCCGGTATCGGTGGCCAACACCATCGTCGGCATGGACATGTCGTTCGATTTTGGCGAGGCCGCATGAAAACCATCACCTCGCGCGACAATCCGCTCTATAAGGACCTGAAACACCTCGCCGGCAGTTCGCAGGCGCGGCGCAAGGCCGGCCAGACCCTGCTCGACGGCGTGCACCTGTGCCAGTCGTACCTGGCGCTGCGCGGCGCGCCGCTGCACTGCATCGTCTCGGAAGGCGCGCTGGCCAATCCGGAAGTGGCCGACATCGTCATGCAGTGCGAAACAGCACGCGCGCATGTCACCGCCATGCCGGACGCGCTGTACAACGCTTTAAGCCAGGTCGAACACGGCGTCGGCCTGATGTTCCTGATCGCCACCCCGGTGCTGGCCGCGCCGGGCGTGCTCACCGCCTCGGCGGTCCTGCTGGACAACCTGCAAGACCCGGGCAACGTCGGCTCGATTTTGCGCAGCGCGGCGGCGGCCGGCATCACCCAGGTTTACTGCAGCAGCGGCACGGCCTTCTGCTGGTCGCCCAAGGTGCTGCGCGCGGCCATGGGTGCGCACTTCGTGGTCGACATCCACGAAAACGTCGACCTGGCCGCACTGGTCAAGGCGTCCGCGATTCCGGTGCTGGCCACCAGCGGCTACGCCGAGCAGCGCCTGTACGACGTCGACCTGGCGCGCCCGGTGGCCTGGCTGCTCGGGCACGAAGGGCAGGGCGTGGCGCACGATTTGCTGGCCTTGGCAACCCATCAAGTCGTCATTCCGCACCTGGGCCAGATCGAATCGCTCAACGTGGCCGCGTGCGCGGCTGTCTGTTTCTTTGAACAGTTGCGGCAGATTCAATCGGCATGAAGCTCGTCCGCGTCCTGGAAGTTGTTGAATGAACAGCGAATTCAAGCGGGAAGTCATGGATTGCATGGAGGAGTTCGCCTTTACCGTGCGCATGACGCGCCTGTACGAGGATGCGGAGCTGGACAGGCTCAAGGGGCTGCTGTCGGAGCTGGCTGACGTATTGCAGCACGAAACTGTGATCGATAAGGACCTTGTGGGCTCTTTGTATACCCTGCCTCAGGTTGTGCGCAATATGTTCCTCAGTTATGACGGGCCACCGACGGTCCGCCTGGAACAATTTGCTCGTCTGGAAGATGCGTGGGTGGACCTGGATGCGCTGGTGTTGGATTGCCTGCACAGACCTGCTACTTGAGGAAGGCCCCGTTGCGTCTGGGGCTGGTTCTTGTGCAAGCTAGCCGCCTGTGCACCTGTGGGTTTTTTTGAACAGTCGAGGCAGATTTCATCAAAGTCAGGCGAAACAGTTTCTTGACAGCATAGACGACGCTGCAATCCCGGGGTAATGTCAATACTCGGACTTCAGCGGAGATATGATGGACATCGCCCACTTGCATTTTCTGGTCGCCGACGGCGACCCAGCGCAGCGCCAGACCCTGATCGACATGCTTGGGCGCCTGGGCGCGAGCCGCATCAGCGTGGCCGCCGACGGCGACGCCGCGCTGCGCCAGATCGAAGCGCCGGCCGGCCCGCCGATCGACATCGCCGTGATCGACCTGGCCCTGTCCGGGCGCGACGGGTTGGAGCTGATACGCGACATCACCGTGCTCAATACCGGCACGCGCGCCATCATCACCGGCGGCTGTCACGCCAGCCTGCTGTTTTCGGTCGAAAGCCTGGCGCTCGCGTATGGGCTCGACCTGCTCGGCACCATCCCCAAGCCGCTCACCGGCGGCCATCTGGAAGCGGTGCTGTCGCACTACACGCCGCCGGCAGCCCCGGTGCAGGAGCGCCGCGCGGTGCCGCGTTTCAGCTTTGCGCAGGTGGGCGTGGGCCTGCAGGCGCGCCAGTTCGAGCCGTTTTTCCAGCCCAAGATCGAGCTGGCCAGCGGCGAGGTGAAGGGGCTGGAAGTGTTCGCGCGCTGGATCCACCCCGAGCACGGCGTGCTGGGGCCGGCCGCCTTTATCGACGCGCTGGAACAGAACCACCGCATCGACTTTCTCGACTGGACCATGATTGAAGGCGCGGCCGAACATTGCCGCGCCTTCCAGGACAAGGGACTGCCCGCCGCGATCTCGCTCAATCTGTCGGCGGAAACCATCGGTCATCCGGATTTTCTGCGCCAGATTGGCGTGTGCACCGGCCGGCACGGCGTGGCGCCATCGCTTCTTACCTTCGAGCTGCCCGAATCGGCGGTGCTGACCAATGACCCGAGTTTTCTGGAACGCCTGCTGCGCCTGCGCATGATGGGTTACGGCCTGGCGGTAGACGACTACGGCACCGGGCGCTCGAACGTGCAGCAACTGGCGCGCGTGCCGTTTTCGGAATTGAAGATCGACCGCAGCTTTGTCGACGGCGCCTCGCGCAAACGTTCGCTGGCGACCGTGCTCAGTTCCTGCCTGGGACTGGCGCGCAGCCTTGACCGCAAGTCGTGCGCGGTGGGTGTGGAGACGCGCCAGGACTGGGACTTTTTGCAGGGACTGGGCTGCACGTACGCGCAGGGCCATCACATCGCCCGGCCGATGGAAGCGCAGCGCTTTCCGGATTGGCTGGCGGACTGGCGGCAGTTTTTCTAGCGGCGACGTGAACTTGGCAAGAGGGGGGAAGGGGGTATTTCCGGTTTGCGATACGCTATGCCGACACCGGCATTCACCTGATTGGAGGTCCGCTATGGCAATTTTGAAGCAATCGCGCGATGACCCTCATGTCATCGCTGCCACCGCGCCAGCCAACGCGGTAGCCGACGCGTTAGCGGAAGAGTCGATCGAAAAACGTCGTGCCCGCCGTATGGCTGCTCTAAAGAAAGTTGCAGATATTTGGGCGCGGCGACCGGATATCCCGGCCGACGGCTTGGACTACCAAAGAGAGTTGAGGTCCGCATGGCGGGACTAGTGCTGTTCGACACCAATATCCTGATCGACTGGATGATCCCGGCGCATCAAAAGAACAGATACGGCGCCAAATTGGCCATGTTGCGGGCGTCGTCGATGCCCCGGTGCGGCTGGCCTTCAAACTCCAGGCCGACCTTGGCCAGTGCCTGTTCGAGTCCACAAGGCTTGCGCATGCTCATGTTGTCGGCGAAGCGCTTTTTGATGTTGATGTGTTCATCCCCAAACGGATAGCGAATGCCATGGTATTCGCAGTCTTGCCGTAGTTGATGCTTGTCGTAGTCGCCCCAGCTGCAAAAAATCGCCTGATCGAATGAGGCTATCCAGATGGAGAAGCGTTCCATCACTGCGCCAAAGCCATCCGCGCTGTCGACTTTTTGCTGCGGGATCTTGGTCAGCTGTTTGCAAAAGGCTGTCAGTTGCGTGTGCCGGACTGGCCTGACGAAGGCCTGGAACTCGCCGAGCGTAAACGGGCCATTGCCGTGCAAGGCAACCGCACCGATCTCGATGATCTCCATCTCATCGCGCGCAATGTGCCCGTTGTTACAGCAGGTTGCCTCGAAATCGACAATGATGTATGTCATGACTGCTGCCACCCACCATGTGCAACCGTTCCGCCGGCCTGGGTGGATTGCGTGCGCTGGCGCATATTGAGCGTATGCGCCAGCCAGAAGAGCAGGGCGGGCCACAGTACCACCAGGATGCAGATGAGCATGCCTGAGAACACGCCGATGGCATTGCTATCGATCTCCAGCAATCCCAGCCCGGCGAACGCAATCGCATTGACCAGCACCAGGAGCGCCGCGAAAAACAGCCGGTTGCCCTTTCCTGCAACGGCAAGGAGCATGCCGGGAATGATGGTCGACCATACCCAAAAATAGAAACTGGTTCCGAAAAAGACGTGCGCGAAGAAGAAGGTATTCAAGGTGAACACCATCAAGCCGACGTGGACATACCAGGGCAGGTAAGCGGGCCGGGCTGTCGATGCGGGCGGCGGGAATGCGGGATTGGCGTGCATATTGCTTTTCGTTATTGTTCTGGAAGTTGTCGGCAGAGCTGTCCGGAAATGACATCCTGGGCGGCGCGGCCTGAACGGCGGGAGCCGGATACAGCGGTTTGCATCGGCTGGAGGATCAAGGGCTATCACTGCATTCTGATTTGTAAATGATAACATTAACACTAGAAAAATTGCTAAGAGTTAAGTGTAATGCAAGTCCGATGGCAGAATGACAGCAGATTGGACGACACCGCCAGGCCCAGCTTATCGGCTCGGGCAGAGCGGGAAATGCGGCACATTTGCCTTTTCCTGTGCAAGCGTGGCCACAGTCCAATTCTCGATCAGCCGGTTGGCTGGCGATGAGCTCAGCGGGGCCAAAACGTCCACTACGGCTTGAGCCCACGATCCTATTCCACCAACAACAACCACAGCAATGAGCCAATACAATCTCGACGAAGCAAGCTTCGACCTGCACCCGAGCCTGAAAGACCGCACGGTCAATCAATTCATCATCAACGACAGCGGCCCGAGCGATTTCTCGTTCGTCATCTCGCGCGCCGAGGCCTTCGCCGAAACGACCGTGGAAGCTTTCGCCGGCACACTGGCCAACGAGATGCGCAAGGCATTGCCGAAATTCGAACTGATAGGCCAGCGCGCGCTGGTCGTCGACGGCTCGGCGGCCGTTGAGTTGCATTTTACCTGGCGCAACGGTGACAGCGACATGCACCAGCGCCAGGTCGCCGTGTTCGTCCAGAGCGCAAGCGCTGACCGTGCCAAGGCATTGTTGTTGACCGGTACCAGTCATGGCCCCTTCAAGGACGAGTGGAATCTGGCGTTCGAGGCCATGCTTGGCAGCATGCGCCTGCACGCGCCGATGCCAGCCGTGGCCCAGCCGGCGCAGGAGTCGTGATTGGGCGCGGCGGCCGGACGTATCGACGATCCCATTGCGCATAGCCATGCCGTGGCCGGCCTGGTGGTCGGCTTGGTCGCGGGCGCGCTGGCGGGCGTGTTGGTCGGTGCGGTCGTCGTCGCCACCGGCGGACTGGCTCTCGTCGCCGTCGCTGGGGTGGTAGCCGCAGCGGCCGGTGGCGCCGGTGTCGGGGAAGTGGTCGGCTCGATGAACGTGACCAGTCAGATCTTTGGCGCCAACGTGACTGGGCAGGTCAAGACCGGCTCGCCGAATGTGTTTGCGAACGGCAAGGCGGTGGCGCGTGCCCAGGTCGATACCGCGGTCTGCGCCAGCCACGCCCCCACGCCTCAGCTTGTGGCGGAAGGCTCGTCCACGGTGTTCGTCAACGGCAAGCCGTTCGCCCGCGTGGGCGACTTGATTCTGTGCAGCGCAAAGATACAGTCCGGCTCGCCAAATGTCTTCGTGGGTGGCCCGACGGACACTACGCTTGCCGAACTGATCACGCCCGAGGTATCGGACGATGTGCACACGGTATTGCTCGTCGCAGGCGTGGGTGCGGGCTTGTTGCTGGCCGGCCCGCTGGTCGTGGGTGCCGCATTTGCGGCCGGCTATGCGGGCGCTGAGGTCGGGGCATGGGCCGGCGGCGAGCTTTTCGGCCAAGGTTCGGACGGCCAGAAGGCGATGATGCTGCTCGGCGCCTGGCGCGGGGGCGCGCGGGGCGCAAAAATCGGGACTGGACTTGGCAACAGGTTCATTGCCAATCCGAAGACACCGGCCACTGCCTTTATCAAAGAAGGCGTGCCTGGCATGAGCAAATTTAACCCCGCCAAGGAACGTCCGGACGGGACAATCTGCAAGTGCGGCGATCCGATCGACGTCATCACCGGCAACGTCATTCTGGAACAGACCGATCTCGCCTTGCCGGGCGCGTTGCCCATCGTGCTGCGCCGCCTCCACAACTCGGGCAATCCGAGCGGCACGGTATTTGGCAAAGCCTGGGCCAGCACCTGGGGCCAATGGATCGAAGTCGTCGGCGAGGCGGAACTGGTCTTCCACGCCGAGGACGGCGCATCGATGCGTTTCGACTTGCCGGAGCCGGGGGCGAGCGTCATTCATTGCGTGTATCAAACTTACAGCGTCACGCGACACGACGGCCACTTTTTACTTGAGCAACACCATCAGCCCACCTTGCGCTTCGATCAGCGCGATGCGACCCACTGGCATTTGTCGGCCATTACCGACCGCAACGCCAACCAGATTGCGCTGATCTACGACGGCGCGGTGCTGACCGAGGTGCGCCACAGCGGTGGCACGCGGCTCAAGGTCGAGGCGAGCGAACACACCATTACCCGCATCAGTTTGCTGGACGCGAGCGGTGCACAGACCACACTGGTCAGCTACGCCTATCATGCTGACGGCGAGCTGTCGGCCATCGTCAACAGCAGCGGCTTGCCGCTTACCTACACCTATGACGATGCCCATCGGTTGACGCGTTGGCAAGACCGCAACGGTGTCTGGATCGGCTACCGCTACGACGCCAAGGGGCGCTGCGAGCAGACCAGCGGCGGTCGCGGCGGCCACATGACCGGCGGCTTTGTCTACGACGACATGCGCAAGGTCAACACTTACACCGATTCACTGGGTCACCCAACCGAATTCCACTACAACGACGCACTCCAGGTCATCAAGGAAGTCGATGCGCGCGGCGGGGTGAGCAAGTTCGACTACGACGCGCACTACAACCTGATCACTGCGCTCACGCCGGGCGAGGCGGTTCTGCGCTGGACATACGATGCGCGTGGCAATCTGGTCGGTCACATCGATGCGTTGAGCAAAGAAACCGTCGTCGTCTACAACCAGCTCGACCTTCCGGTCGCCATGACCTCGCCTGACGGCAAGCGCGTCGAACGCGATTACGACGAACGCGGCAACCTGATCCAGATCGGAGAGAACGGCGCGTGGACGCGCTTCGAGCACGACGCGCACGGCAATGTGCTGCGCGTCGTCAATCCAGCCGGTGCCACGGCGGCCTTTGCGCACGATCAGCGCGGCTTGCTGACCAGTGCCACCGATTGGCTGGGCAACCCCACCCGGCTCACGCGCGACGCCTTTGGCCGCGTTACCGCGCGTACCGATCCGCATCAGAATACCAGCCACTACGTCTACAACGTCGAAGGGAAGCCGCTGGAGATCGCCTTGCCCGATGGCGCGCGCCACCTTGCCAAGTACGATCCTGAAGGCAATTGCATCGCGCGCACCGATGCACTGGGCAACGTGACCCGCCATGCCTACGGCGTCTTCGACAGGCTGAAGCAAACCACCGAGGCCAACGGCGCCGTCACGCGCTACGAGTACGATACCGAGCTGCGTCTGGTTGCCGTTATCAACCCGACCGGCGAGCGCTGGAGCTATGTGCGGAACGCCACCGGCGACGTGATCGCGGAAACCGATTTCGCCGGCCGCAGGGTCGAATACGAGGTCGATGCCGACGGTCTGATGATCGGGAAACGCACGCCTTCGGGCCAGCACACGCGCTACCTGCGCAACCACGCGGGCCAGTTGCTCGAGCAGATCGCCAGCGAGGGCAGCACCCGCTATACCTACGATGTCCTGGGCCGCTTGAGTAGCGCCGTCAACGCCGACAGCGACATCCGCTTCGAGCGCGATGAGCAGGGCCGTGTTGTCAGGGAAACCCAGAACGGCCGCAGCATCACCAGCGATTACGACCTGATGGGCCGGCGTACCGAGCGCACCAGTTCCGGCGGGCATAGCAGCGTGTGGGAATTCGACGCCAACAGCCTGCCGATCGAGCTGACGCTGCCCGATGCGCAGACGTTCAGCTTCCGCCATGACGGCAGCGGGCGCGAGACGGGCCGTCAATTGCCGGGTGGCGTCCGCATCGATCAGCAATATGACCAGCTGAACCGCCTGACGCGCCAGTGGACCGGCATTGCGTCGGACCAGGGCCAGCAGGGGCGCACGCTGCAGGAACGTGCTGTCAATTACGACGGCAACGGCAACCCGCGCAAGCTGGGCGAGCGCAGCGCTGGCGTCATCGACATCGGCTACGACAAAGTTGGCCGGGTGACGCAAGCGCGCCGTGACAATGGCGGCGAGCAATATGCCTATGATCTGGCGGGCAATCTGATCGACGCCATCAAGCAAAAAGCGATGCTGGGCACCGACGACAGCAATGCCGATACGCTGGGGCAGCGCGTTCACCAGCGCGGCAGGCTCATGCAGGCTGGAAAGGTCAAGTATGAATACGACCCGGAAGGCCGCGTGATTGCCCGTATCGAAGGCAAGCGCTGGGGCCGGCAACAGCACTGGCACTATGTGTGGAATAGCGAAAACCGTCTCAAGCGCGTGATCACGCCCGACGGCGATGCCTGGGAATACACATACGATGCCTTAGGCCGCAGGCTGACCAAAAAGCAGGTTCCGAGCGATAGCGCCGCGCGCTTTACAGAGGTTAATTACCTGTGGGATGGTCACACGGTTGCGGAAGAGCGGCGTTTTGGAAGAAAGCCGGATGGCAATGGCGGCTCGGAGCTCATCGAGGAGATCTGCGCCACCTGGGACTACGAGCCCGACAGCTTCCGCCCGCTTGCCAAGACCGAGACGATCCGGCGCAAAGGCAAGGAAACAAGCCAGACGTACGCGGTGGTGCTGGACCACATCGGCACGCCGAAGGAACTGATCGATGCCGACGGAGCTATTGCCTGGCAGGCGAAAAGCAATCTGTGGGGCGAGGTTGAAGAAACGATTGTCAGCAAGACAGACTGTCCGATCCGCTTCCAGGGGCAGTATTACGATGACGAATCGAAGCTGGCATACAACTGGCGGGGACCTCGAAAAACCGACCCAGCCGTGGCATCATAGCGGCTCCACGTTGCTGCCCCAATTTCATGATCAAGACGAGTCTGTTTGCCGACCAAGAGCGCGAAGCCAAGCTGAACAAGCTTGGTGATGCGCTCAAGGTGATGGGGCAGCATGTCGACTTCATCGCGCTTGCCGATGCGGTTGACGAAGCGGCTCCACGTCCCGGCCGCGAACGCGGCGGGCGTCCTCCGTTCCCGACCGAACTCATGGTTCGCGTCCTGCTGATCCAGCAGTTGTTCAACCTGAGCGACGAACAAATGGAATTCCAGTTGCTCGACCGCCTGAGCTTCCA
>NZ_WHJH01000279.1 GCF_011682145.1 Massilia mucilaginosa | reverse complement strand
AATTTCGATATTAACCAGATCGGCGAGACGCTGGAATGGAAGTTCAGCCGCAAGGATGGCAACGGCAATCCGGTCAAGGGTCGCTATGCCGGCGCCATCTATTTCACGGTGGGCGAGCGGATGCATATCCGGATCCGCGCCGGCGGCTACGAGCGATTCGAATCGTTCCAGGTGCTCGACTGCACCTTGATCACGCGTCCGCAGATTCGTTCCATCGCGCCGGGCGTGCTGCCCGAGTACGCGCCGCCATCGCCGTTCATCGATAATGAACACGTGCGCGTCAAGG
>NZ_WHJH01000278.1 GCF_011682145.1 Massilia mucilaginosa | reverse complement strand
CGCGCGGTCAGCGCGTCGCCCTGGCCCTCGATCTCTGCACCCTGGCGCTCATTCTCGGTGGCGAGATCAGCCGCCTCTTGCTGTTGTTCGGCCAGTTCCGTTTCCAGCGCCGCTTTCGCGCTGGACAGTTCCTGTCCCATAAATTCC
Organism: Massilia mucilaginosa; assembly: GCF_011682145.1. GTDB lineage: Bacteria > Pseudomonadota > Gammaproteobacteria > Burkholderiales > Burkholderiaceae_D > Telluria_A > Telluria_A mucilaginosa. The sequence goes on along the minus strand of NZ_WHJH01000278.1, from coordinate 186 downwards.
AGAATGGCGCGCTGCACTCCCGCCGGCAAGGTCAATGCGCTGGCGATCTTCTTTTCCCGATCCGCGCGCCATTGCTGCAACAGCTTGCTGATGGTGCCCAAGCTCCCCATGTTTCCCAGTCGCTCGCGCACAGTGCGCAAAGCCGGGGTGCTTCCGGCCGCAACCATCGCGTCCGCGATGGCGGCT
>NZ_WHJH01000277.1 GCF_011682145.1 Massilia mucilaginosa | reverse complement strand
AATCGCGGCAACGTGCTTCTCCCAAAAAACGGTCGTGTTTTCCATGCTTGCTCCGGTATCAAATCGAAGTAGCAAGAATGCGGAAATTCGGATTAGCCAGCAAGTCTGGGGTTTATGGAGCGCTTACTGTGTTACGGGGTGGGTGAAAATTGCCAAAGAATGCCCGTGGTTGCTGAGGAAACCGTGTAATACGGACCCGGTGTCCAGTAAGCGATCCATGAACCTCAGGCTTGCCCGCTAATCCACCAGACGGCATGATGCTGACATCGAGGCGAAGGCAGGTTGAATGAGTTGGAGGTGCTTAGCGGCGCTTTGCCGGCTTCGGGATGGGAG
>NZ_WHJH01000276.1 GCF_011682145.1 Massilia mucilaginosa | reverse complement strand
GTTGGCAAGCTTGCCTTCGATCGCACGCAAGGCGGTCACGCCCGGCATGCGCGTTTTATCGCTGACGGAAATGCGCTTTTGATCGACCATGCGCAGCATGGCGACGACCTCGTACAGGGCATCGGGCGCCGTATTGCGCTGCGTCAGCGGCGGCGCATCGCCCTCGTCATCTTGCGCTGGCTGTTCCGGTTCGGGCAAAGCGGCAAGGCTTGTCAGGAAATTTGGCGCAGGCGCCGGGCAAAAGGCCGCCACGCGCAGGCGAAGTTGCGCAGGGAGAAGGATGCTCCCGTCATGCTCGAACAGGAACAGGTTCAGCACGTTCATCGGGCCCCGC
>NZ_WHJH01000275.1 GCF_011682145.1 Massilia mucilaginosa | reverse complement strand
CAGCACCTTGATACGGGCCGCGTCCTCAAGCTCGCCATTGCCGGCCAAAACGGTGAGTACCCGCTGGACTTCGCTGACGTAGGTCGTGATTTCGGCGCGCCGCTCGGGTAAGTGCGAGAACGGGCGCTGTTTGATTGCCGCGATGTCTTGTTCGAGCACGCGCGCCATCTCGCGCACGAACGGCTCGGCCGGCGGCATCAGTTTTGCCGCCAGGGCGTAGTCGCGCGCCTCCACAATGGCCGGCATGGCAATGAGCGCGCAGTCGGCGGCAAATACCGGCGAGGCTGCGGCCAGCGCCTTGTAGAACTGATAGGTCGCCGCCGTATCGCCGAGTTC
>NZ_WHJH01000274.1 GCF_011682145.1 Massilia mucilaginosa | reverse complement strand
CCGTTGGACGGCGCGGCAAGCGCGGTGGTGGCGACGGCGGCGGGGCGTTTTGGCTATACCGTGCGCTTCGCGTATTTTCCGTGGCGAAGGACCGTGCAGCTCGGCCACGACGATCCCCGGTTTGCCGGTTATTTCCCGGCCTACTACACGGAAGAACGCGCGCGCGATTGTCACTTGTCGGCGCCGATCAGCACCAGCATCGTCGGCCTGGCTTATCTGAAGAGCACGCCCTTGCATTGGCACAGCGTGGGCGACCTGGCCGGCATGAAGATCGGCGTGGTCGCGGGCTACGCCAATGGCGCCCCCTTCGACGCGCTGGTCAAGGAGGGCAAGATC
>NZ_WHJH01000273.1 GCF_011682145.1 Massilia mucilaginosa | reverse complement strand
AGGCCATCGTTATGCGTATGCCTGGCCGCCGGCGCTGTGCCGCGCCATGTATGCGGCGTGTGCTGCCCCGGTGCGCTCACGCATCCATGCATCGAAGCCCGCAGCGCCGGGTGTGGTCCGCTTCTCGATGCGGATGTGTCCGCACATCACCTCGGTAGCAAACTCGTCATCGACCAGGTAGATGCTGCCGTCACTGTTCAGCGCGGCGCAGACTGCCTCGCCGGAATCTTCATCTGCAAAGATGCAGTGGCCCAAGTATTCGCCGTTCAGGTATACGTTGGCCGGGAGCATAACGGCATCGTAGTCGGGGTGCTGCGGGTCGGCTGCGAGTCTCAT
>NZ_WHJH01000272.1 GCF_011682145.1 Massilia mucilaginosa | reverse complement strand
AAGGCCAACAAGGTCATTGCCCGCGAAATGCAGCTCTCGGAAGGAACGGTGAAGGCCCATCTGTCGGCGGCGTTCAGGACGCTTGGGGTGCAGAACCGGACGGAGGCGGTGTTTGCCGCCGCGCGTATGGGCTTGCAGGCGGACGTGCGCCCGTCTTAGGTGGCGCCCGGTCGAAGTTCAGGTCGAGTTGCCCGTCCGGTCCCACGGTTACCAGCGTAAATCCGGCGTCTTCCTTGTACTCGGTGTAGGCCACGCAGTGGATCAGCCGACAACTGCCCGTCACGTCGTCCACATGCTCGAAGCAGGAGTAGTCGGGGCTTGCGGCAAATTCGTCCTC
>NZ_WHJH01000271.1 GCF_011682145.1 Massilia mucilaginosa | reverse complement strand
CCTGCATGCCGTCAAGGGTGCGCTACGCCGGCACGCGCGCAGCGCGCGCCGCCCTTGACCGCACTCCGGGACGGTAGAACCTCACAGCATAGCAGATGTCAAGTTTCACCGAAAACGTCATTGGGCCCGCCCGACTAACCCTCCCATGGAATGCGTCACCAGAATCACTTTATCGCACTCAAATCCTTGCTGAACATAATGCGCCAGCAGGTAGCCGTTCACACCCCGAGCGGAATCTTTGGCAGCGCCGGCACCGTCAGACCGTTTCTGGCTGCGGCAATGACGCTGGCAATGAAGGTCCAAGAGGAGGCCGAACGTTTTCTGCACGTCTCGATGA
>NZ_WHJH01000270.1 GCF_011682145.1 Massilia mucilaginosa | reverse complement strand
GACCGTCGCCGCACTCATTCACCTCATTCCTGTAACGGGCGTGCTGGGCGAATCTTCGCTCGCCCAGCTTTACGGCGTGCGGCTGCACGACCGCAACTTGCTCATCCTGATGCAGCATCGTGCAGTCATGTTCGGGCTAGTCGGATTGCTGCTTATCGCCGCGGCGCTCATTCCCGCATATCGGCCGCTTGCCTATTTCACGGGACTGGTCAGCGTAACATCGTTCCTGATACTTGCGTGGTCGGCGGGAGACTATAATTATTCGATAGGCCGGGTGGTCGGTGCCGACCTCCTC
>NZ_WHJH01000026.1 GCF_011682145.1 Massilia mucilaginosa | reverse complement strand
TGTTGAGGAAGGAGCAAACGAACGGAGCGGCTTCCCGGCGCTTTGTGACAGCCTACACCTATGGCAGCACGAGCAGCGCCGTGGGCCACGTGACCTCGATGACCTACCCCAGCGGCAATCGCATCGACATTACCTACGACAGCAATGGGAAACCGTCGGCCCTGGGCCGTGGTCAAACCGCGTGCCAGCGGTGCAGAAGAAAATGCATACTACGTCTATGCCGATCATCTGGCGACAGCCCGGGTCATCACGCGCGGCAGCGACAACAAGATGGTGTGGCGCTGGGACGGCGCAAATCCGTTCGGCGAGGACCAGCCCGACGAAAACCCGAACCGCGCAGGAAACTTCGCCTACAACCTGCGTTTTCCCGGACAATATTATGATCGAGAGACGAATCTTCATTACAACTATTATCGAGACTTCGATCCGCAGACTGGACGGTATGTGCAATCCGACCCGATTGGGCTTGCTGGTGGAATCAATACGTACGGTTACGTTCTCGGAAATCCGGTCTCATACGTCGACCCATCGGGTCTGCTAGTACCGGCACCAGGCGTTGTTACATGGGCCGGCTCAGCGGCTGGCACTACAACCGCAGCGGCAGGCGCCAGCGTTGCGGCAGCTGGTGCCGTAGGTGTGGGTATTGGCCTCGGCTTTAATTCTGCGTGGGAGCATTTTGCTGGCCAGCCCTTTGGCACCAGCATTTATGACTGGACCCACCCAGACGATCCGGAAATGAGCGAGAGGTCTAAGGAACGAGCTCGTAAGAAATTCGCTTCAGTCGCTGCAGCAAATGTTATCGCTAAAGCGCAAGGGAGAAATCAGCCACACCCAGACGACGACGAATGTGATAAACAAGAAAAGAGGGACGAGATGCTCTGCGACCAATTGCGAGGCCCCGCTCGGCGTTCTTGTTATGCAAAAGCTGCACGCGACGCTGCCGACTGTCGTGATCGTCGTGATCGGTTAGCCTGCAAAAAATAACTAAGGAGTTTGCTATGAAAAATGAAATATTGGAAGTAATCGCGGAGCGCGAGTTAAGCCTGACCTTGGAAGACGGGAGCGTCACGTCCATTATCGTTAAAATTGGCAAACCGCAGCCTTTCGCGGGCTCAGATGCCTTTCGTTGCCATTTTCAATTCCTAGGATTGCATAACGACAGAATTCGTTACGCAGAAGGAGACGATACCATGCAGGCGCTTATTCTAGCTTTAACAAAAATTGGGTCACAGCTGTACACATCGCCGGAATTTAGGTCGATGCGATTGACGTCATTGGGCGAGCGAAACCTAGGGTTTCCGCTATTCGTGATTGAAAATCAGTCAGTAGAGGTGCCCGACCCTATTGGCTTGCTACAATTATGAGATGAGCAAAATGGAGCTCAGGGTCCAACAAACGGCATTCATTTCAAAACAGTAGACAAGTGAGTGCCGAGCTTGGCCCACGCATCGCGTTTCTCGTCGGCATAGTCGTGGTGCAGCTAATGCCGGCGCACTTTGCTGCCAGGCATACTGTGGTCCTGGCCGCAAGTGAGGATATCAAGCGCGATGCCGCACTCTGCACTTACGTAGGTCGAGGTCAAAGTGCCGATGTGTCGCTAGGCCTATGTTACTGACCAGTAGCTTGCTTACCGGGTGTTTGGCGAGCCAGCATGCCACGTTCGATCCAGGCGTCTATTTCCGATTCGACCCATCCAATGGCTTTTCCTCCTAAGCTGATCGATGCAGGAAAGCGTCCGCTCGTCGCCATCCTGTAGAGGGTAGCGCGGGCGAGTCCGGTTTTGCCGATTACTTCAGGGAGGCGGATGATACGGTGATTCATGACTCGATTCCTTTCGTGTTTAGGCGCCCGAAATTGCTCGGGCACATCATTAGGAATCGTTCGATTTTTTCCGTAACAAAAGTTCGCCCAATCACGCATGAGCAGCACACGTTTGTCGAGCAACGTCCCGCGCCTGTAGGCGGCCTCGACTTTATCCGGCAGCTTATGCGCCAGCGCGTGTGCGCATACTTCACGCGGGTATGAATTGCCGACCGCCTCCGCGCACCAGTCGCGAAACGTCGACCGGAAGCCGTGCACGGTAATGTCGTCGCGCTTCAAGCGCCGGAGCACTGCCGTGAGGCTCATGTCAGACAGCGGGCGATCTTCTCGCTGACCAGGGACGCGCGCCGTTAAATCAATGCCGCTTCAACTGGCCGATAACGCTCGCCACCTTGGTGGTAATCATATCGACTGCCGGTCCATTCGCGCCATGCGGAATGATGACATCGGCGTAGCGCTTGGTTGGCTCGATGAATTGCTTATGCATCGGGCGCACGGTGTCCAGATACTGGCCGACGACGCTTTCCACCGAGCGGCCGCGTTCTGTAATATCCCGCTGCATGCGGCGAATGAAGCGGATGTCGGAGGCGGTGTCGACAAAGATCTTGAGCGACATCATGTCGCGCAAGTCGGCGTCATACAAGGCGAACAGGCCCTCGATCACGATGACCGGGGCTGGCTTGACTGGAATGGTCCTGTCGGAGCGGTTATCGATCGTGAAGTCATATTCCGGCATCGCGATCGCTTCGCCATTGCACAAGGCCTGGACGTGCTGTACCAGCAATGGCCAATCGAAGGCCTGCGGATGGTCGTAATTCTGCTGGCGGCGCACTTCAGGGGTAAGGTGGGTCTGGTCACAGTAGTAATCGTCCTGCATCACGACCGAGACCATATCGGCGCCAAAGGAAGCCAGCACTTGCTGGGACACGGTTGACTTGCCACTGCCGCTTCCGCCAGCGACACCAATTACAAATGGAGGGGAAGATATCTTATTCATGCCGAATGATACCGGAAGCGCGACCGATCGGACAGGGAGTCGCCCGGGCTGGCTGCGCTTGTGTTGGGAGAAGCTAGTTCGGCGGGGCCGGGGCGGCGGGCGGTGCCGCGAGCTGGGGCATGGGAATGGTGATGATGATTGGTGCAGGCTGCACCAGTGCCGGTGATGGCGGTTTTTCTGTCATTTTCGACACGGTGAACAGGGCGCCAACGCTGGCGAGGTTAACGGCGATCACCCACTTGACGATGTCCGTCATTCCTTTGTGCATTTCGGCGCGCATTTTTTCCATCTCTGCGCGCACCTCCGCCCTGTGCCTGGCCATCTCGCCGCGCAGTTCCACGAACTCGGCGCGCAGATCGGCGAACTCGGCGCGCAGATCGGCGAAGCCGGTCTTGATGCTCGTGTCGAAGTTCGCCAGGCGTGCGTCGACCTTCGCTTCACCGGCGACAAGCTTGGCGTCGATTTCCTGGCGGGTGAGGTCAGTCATGCGGCTATCATCAGGACAGCGTGGGTCATTGTCAACCGCGTTCATCAAACTTTGGCGTCGATTCGGATCCGGTAATTTTTCCACCGGATTGTTTTAGAAATATTTCTATCGGTGTCAAAAAGTTACAAATCAAGCGCCGCGAATTAACTTTCTGATAAGATGCCTACTCCTATCATGTTATCAAAAAGGTCTGCATGTTCATGGAATTGGCGAGTTGCGCCGCCCTCACACTATGCGCCCTGACCGCGAATGCGGCCGATCAGACGTATGAATGGTCCTTCCAGGGCTTTACTGAAAAACACAGCGATGTTTTTGATCCTGACGTCAAGATATCGGGACAGTTCGTCGTGAACGATCTGAATCAGGATGGCAATTTCGATCTGACCGAACTGAAATCCTTCACCTACGACACACTTGCCCATGTGCCGTGTGCGAATATCGGGAATATCACCTGCGCTGTGTCGACGTTTTCGTATAATCCCGCCGGTGCCCTGTCCTTCAACTACGAGCTCCGGGAAACTGGCAGCTGGTCCGGGACGCATTTCTTTATCAACACGGGCGCGAACTGGGGCAGCGCGTTCTGGACGGGAACAGACGGACAGGACTATGGACACTATTGGGCGCCCGAGACAGTCATGACGGTGACCGCGGTACCTGAACCTCACAGCTACCTCATGCTCGGTGCGGGCCTGTTGTCGCTGGCCGCGTTCACCCGGCGGCGCAACCGCAAGTAAGCTTCACGGACAACGGCAACTGAACAGCGGCGCATGCCTGGCTTGCACAGGCGCCAGCTTGCCGGTCAATGCTGCGCGTCGTTGAGGGCACGCGTGACGTGCCTGGCCCCGCAGGCAAGTACTTGCGGGCGCTATTGACGAATCCCGGTCAGCGCTTTAGTCTCACCGAGCGACCGATGTCTCCTTGGATGCCGTCGTTCGTTTCGCGGCAATCGCTGCCGGTGTTCAACTTTTCGGGAGGGCACGCAATGACCAGCAAGAACACGATCTGCCTGTGGTACGACGGCGACGCTGTCGACGCCGCAAACTTTTACGCAGAAACATTTCCCGACAGTGCAGTCCAGGCTGTCCACCGCGCACCGGGCGACTATCCGGATGGCAAACAAGGCGACGTCCTCACGGTCGAGTTCACGGTCGCCGGCATTGCCTGCCTCGGGCTCAACGGCGGCCCGCATTTCAAGCACAACGAATCGTTCTCGTTCATGATCGCCACCGACGACCAGGCCGAAACCGACCGCCTGTGGAACGCCATCGTCAGCAATGGCGGACAGGAAAGCGAATGCGGCTGGTGCAAGGACCGCTGGGGATTGTCCTGGCAGATCGCTCCGCGCGCGCTCACCGCAGCCGTATTCGGCCCCGATCCGGCCGCGGCCAAGCGCGCGTTCGATGCGATGATGACGATGAAAAAAATCGATATCGCCATGATCGAACGGGCAGCGCTGGGCCGGGATTGACCGGCGCGACTAGATGAATGCGGTGCGCGGCGAAGGCGCCGTGGTGGACGACTGCAACATTCGGCCCAGCGGAAGCTCGACCCAGCGGTAAAATGCCGCGCCCGCTAACAGGCTGGCAGCCCAAGCCGCCAGCATGCCGAGCGCCTGATAGTGCGGCGTGGGCGGCACGAACTGGGCAAACGCCGCATTCATCACCAGGCAGACCGGAAAGTGGATCAGGAAAACCGAATAGGAAATCTGCGCCAGGCGATTGACGGCGGACATGCCCCAGTACGACGTCGATCCGATGCGCGCGCGGCCGAACAGGAACAGGATGCACGTCACCACCAGCGCCACCGCGATGCGCAGGCGGAAATCGAGTACCAGCGCGGCCAGGGTCGGCACCAGGATCATCGCCACCAGCAGCGCCACCGCGCGCGGCCGCCGTTTCGGATCGCTCGCCAGCCAGGCCATGATGCCCAGTCCATAGCTGCCAAAAAAATACGGCGCCCACTCGTCCCAGCCGGGATCGCGGTTGAAGTACAGCAAAGACGTGCTGACCCCGACGACGACCACGGCAGGCATCAGCCAGCGCCGTAGCGCGCTGCCGGGAAAACGTCCGCACAGCCAGACCAGCAAGGCCGCCACCGCGTACAACTGGAAATCGATCGCCACATACCAGGCCCCCGCCGACAGGGAATCGTAACCGAGCACGCCCTGCAGCAGCAGCGCATGCGCGGCCAGCTGCATGAAATCGGGTGGGGCGGAGATGGAATCGTGCGTCATCCACCGGTTCGCCAGGGCCGACGCGGCAACGGCGCACAGCATCGCCACCATAAACGGCGGCACCAGCTTGGCATAGCGCCGCCACACCGTTCCCAGCGGATTGATCACGCCGGGCTGGCCTTGCGGGAACAGGGATTTAGCGACGAGAAATCCACCGATGACGAGGAAGACTTGCACCGCGATGCGCGCGAAGGAACCGAGCCAATCGATCACATCCGGCATCAGTGGCCGCGCATAGTCGGCCATGGGGCCGTAAAAGGCCAGGTGATGCAGCACGATCAACTGTGCCGCGATGACTTTCAACAGATTGATGAGTCCAAACTGCGCCGGGGCAGTTGCCTTGGCCCCGGGTACTTTTTCTGCAACGACAGACATCCAAACCTCTTCCAATAGCGCGACCGCGCATGCTGCGCAACGGTCGATATCAACCATCCATGAGCGATGGTTGATGATGACAATTTGCCATCATAGCCTATGCGGTCGGAATATGGCGTATGGATGAGTTACCGGATGTTACGCGGCCGACGCCATGGGTGCTGTCAATAGGGACTCGCGGCGGGTTCTCCGGCAGCGGTCATCCACAGATCGTCGGGCAGCGCGCGGTCGCGGTGGCACACCCGGTCGTGGTCGGGATAGGTGATCCGGTCGACTGGCGCACGGGTGCCGACCACCAGGCAGCGCGTAGGCGAGGCGCTGCGGTTCCACAAACAATGGCCGAGCGCGACGCCGGCGCGAAAGGTGGCCGCGTCGCCGGGCTTGAGGATGGTTTCGGCATCGCCTTCGACCAGCGTCACATGGCCTTCCAGGACGTACACCATTTCATCCTCGGCGCTGTGCCAGTGCTTGATCGAAGAACGCGTGCCAGGTTGCAGCACTTCCACGAAGGCGCCGAACTGCGTCAGTCCGCCGGCCTCCGAAATCCAGAGCGTCAGGTTCGGCTCGGCCTGCCCCTCGGCGCAGCCTTCCTCCTTGATGAATCCATCCGGCGTGAGCGCAGCCATGCGTGTACTCCTCTTGTCAGTGATGAGACGGTGGAGCATTCTTGAATGCGGGCGCGATGGCGCCTGCGCAGGGCTTGATTCTACGCCGGGTGGGGCAGGCGGCAGCAAGCTTGCCGGCCTTGTTCTGCTAGACTCTGCTGCCAGCAACGCTTGATTGAATCGTATGAAACCAGAGGTCCAGCCAAACAAGATCGTGGTCCTGTCCGGTGCCGGCATCAGTGCCGAGAGCGGCCTGCCGACTTTTCGGGATTCGAACGGGCTATGGAATAACTTCTCCTTGCAGGACGTGGCAACGCCGGAAGGATGGAAAGCGAACCCGGAAGCCGTCCTCGCGTTTTACAACGAGCGGCGCGCGAGGGCGTCTGAGGCCGAGCCCAATGTGGCGCATGAGGCCATCGCGGCGCTCGACGAAGCGTACGAGGTGGTCGTCATTACCCAGAACGTCGATGATCTGCACGAACGCGCGGGATCGCGCACGGTGATCCATCTGCACGGTCAACTTGCATACGCGCGCGGGACCTCGACCGCGCCCAAGCGCTATCGGATCGATGCGGCGCCGATTTCGCTCGGCCAGTTGTGCGAGGACGGGACGCAGCTGCGTCCCGACATCGTCTGGTTCGGCGAGGACGTCCAGCACATGGACGAGGCGCGCCGGCATGCCGCCAGCGCCGCCAGGGTATTGGTGGTTGGTACATCGCTGTCGGTTTTCCCGGCAGCCTCGCTGGTGAAGGCGGCGCGCGGGCGCGCCGAAAAGGTCATCAATTGTCTGGACATACAGCGCGTCCCGTTCGGCTTTACGTTCATGTCAGGTAAAGCGACCGGGATCGTCCCGCCGCTGGTTCGACGATGGCTGGACCAAGCCGGCTAACGACATCAACCTCTCATCGGATTCCTATGCACTGGGTCATTCAACAAAGTATTTTCAAGCCGGGCAATTACCAGTTGCTGGTCAATGCGCTCGGTACGCTGGGCATTGCCCATACGGCGGTGGCGATTCCCAACGGGACCGTCGACCTGGTTCCCGATGTGAACCTGGAAGGGAAGGTTTACGTCTGCGGCGCCATCAAGCTGGCCAGGATCGCGCGCGACAAGGGCTGGGTTCCCGGCAGTTTTTTGAACGAGAATTTCAAGTTCGATATCTGGCTCGCGCAACTCGGTGCCGAACTGCTGAACCACGACATCGAATCGGGCGCCCTGGCGAACGTGCGCACGGCGCACCTGGCCAAGTTCTTCATTCGCCCGGCCGAAGACAACAAGGCCTTCGACGGCATGCTCATGGACAGCGCAACCATCGCCGACTGGCGGCGCGATCCGGCCAAAGCGCATCTGCAGCAGATGGACGTCATCGTCTCGCCGGTCAAGGCGATTTATCGGGAGTACCGCCTGTTCATCGTCAACCGCAAAGTGGTGACCGGCTCGGTGTACCGGATCGGCGGCCGCGCGGAGATTTCGCCCGACGTCGAAGACGATGTCCTCGACTATGCCCGCAGCGTGATCGGCAAATGGACCCCGGCCGAGTCGTTCGTCATGGATGTCTGCCTCACGCAAGACGGCTTGAAAGTCATCGAATTCAATAACATCAACAGCTCGGGGTTTTACGCCATCAACGTGCCCAAATATGTCGACGCGATGCAAACGCACTATGGATAAGCCGCATCAGCGATGAACAAGCGCGCTTCAAAGGCCGATCAATAGCACCGGCCTGTCCGGTCATGCGCGCACGCTGGCCAGGAAATCGGCCACGCTGCCTTTTTTCAGAATCAGGCTGGAAGCGGCCGCATACGGATCGAAGCGGCGTTCCATGCCGCCCGCCAGCGGCACGCGCACGCTGATGCGCTCGCCATCGACCTGCACCGACGCGTCGGCCGTATCGGCCAGGTAGTGCGAAATGAAGGCCCCGGCCAGCCCGACGAAGAACCCCAGGTCCTCGCGCCCGACCGGCTGCGCCTGCAGCCACTGGCTGAACGGCGCGCGCAGCGCCTCCAGGTCGAGCGGTTCGCCCGGCGCCTGCAGGCCGGCCTGGGTCAGCACGGCATCGAGCATCGGGCGGGCTTCTTCGAGAACTTTGTACGGATCCATGTTTGTCATGTGAGGGGGGGAGCGGGCCGGCGGCCGCGCGTTCGGGGCGTCATCATACCATCGACGCGGCGCCGCGCAGGGCCCGGCCAACCGGCCACGGCGCCGGCCGAAGCACCAAGGCGGCGCGCCAAGGCGAGGCGCCAAGGCGAGGCGGTAAAACGCTGCCGTGATTACCGATTGCGCCGCATCAGCGCGCGTGTATGATTGGCTTGCTTTTATGAAATTGTTGTACTTTTCCCTGCATCGCCAGGCCGATCCCCTTCTATTTCGACTGCCCGCCATGATCAAACACTTGAACGTCCTTTGCTTGTCGATCCCGCTCGCCTTCGCCATCGCCGGATGCAAGCCCAAAGAACCGGTGGAGGCGCCGCCGGCACCGCCGCCAAGTGCCGCGGCCCCGGTGGCGCCGCCGCCCGCCGCGCCGGCTGCGGCGCCCGCAACGGCGCCGCCGGCCGCCGTCAGCGATGCCGCCGATGTCGATCTCGACAAGATCGCCGTGATCGCCAAGCCGATGCCGCCGTTCCCGTTTGTCGATTATCCCGAGAATATCGTCAAAGAGAAGCAGACCACCAAGGCGTCCGATTTCGACCAGCTGCACCTGATTGTGGGTAACAAGATCGTCGCCGTCGAAGGACGCTTCCGGACGATTGCGTTCGAACTGGCCGACGCCGGCATTTCGCGCTTCCAGGCCCAGCGCGATTACGCCAGGGCGGCCACCGACATGGGCGGCGTCAAGGTCAACGCCAGCGTGCCGAAGGATGACGCGTTCCAGAAGGTCAGCGGCGCGTTCAACGACGCCATGCGGGAGAAACTGAATTATCCAGGGGAGAATTACAGCTACGAGAGCTACTATTTTCCGACGCCAGGCGGGCGCAAATGGATGTTGATCATGGCCAGCCAAGAAAAGTTGCGCGTCACCTCCATCGAAGAAAAACAAAGCGCATCGGTGGTCAAGATGGTGACCGCCGCCGTCATGAAGTCCGAACTCGACACCAAAGGCCGCGTCGCGCTGTACATCAACTTCGATACCGACAAGGCGGCCATCCGCCCGGACGGCAAACCGGCGGTCGACGAAATCGCCGCGCTGATGAAGAAGGAAACGGCGCTGCGCCTGTCGATCGAAGGCCACACCGACAACGTCGGCGACAAGGCCCGCAACCTGAGCTTGTCGCGCGAGCGGGCGCAGGCGGTGGTGCAGGCCCTGGTGGGCGATGGTATCGACGGCGCCCGCCTGAGCGCCGCCGGCCACGGCGCCGACAAGCCGCTTACCGACAACGGCAGCGAAGAGGGCCGTGCGAAAAACCGCCGCGTCGAGCTGGTCAAGGTCGTCAAAGGATGAGCGCCGCCATTCGCGGGCAAGCGGTAAAACCGCGCTGCGATTACCGGTTGCGTTATCTCATCTGCAATATATGATGACCTTGCTTTTCTGTAATCGTTCACCATTTCCCTGCAGCGCCAGGCCCATTCCTTTCTGAGATTGCACGACATGACCAAACAACTCAACGCCGCACTTTGCCTGTCGATGTCGCTGGCCTTTGCCATTGCCGGATGCAAGCCGAAGGCGCCCGTCGCGCCGGCCGAAGCGCCGGTCGCCAGCGCGCCCGCTGCCGAGGCGCCTGTCGCACCGGCCGAGCCCGCCGCGACGCCTGCGCCCGCCGCTGCCGCCAACGCCGCCGATGTCGACCTCGACAAGATCGCCGTTGTCACCAAGCCGCTGCCGCCATTTCCGTTCGTCGATTATCCCGAGAAGGTCATCAAAGAGAAGCAGAGCACGGAGCAATCGGATTTCGACCAGGTTTACCTGGTGGTCGGTAACAAGGCGCGTCCCGTCGAAGGGCGGGTGCGGACGATCGAGTTCTATTTGTCCGACGCCGGGATTTCGCAATTCCAGGCGCAGCGCGACTATGCCAAGGCATTCATGGACATGGGGGGCGTGAAGGTCAATACCATCGAACCGAATGACAATGCGTTCGACGAGGCCAATGCCGGCAAAGGCTATGAGCTGCGAGGGAAAATGGGCTATTGGCATGAGAGCTTCAACCACGAAACGTATTTCTTGCCGACCCCGACCGGCCGCAGATGGATGGTGTTGATGGGCAACGAATCCGCCATGCGCGTGCTTGTCGTCGAAGAAAAACAGGCGGCATCGTCGCTGAAAGCGGTGAGCGCCGCCGTCATGAAATCCGAACTCGACACCAAGGGCCGGGTCGCGCTGTACATCAACTTCGATACCGACAAGGCGGCCATCCGCGCTGACGGCAAACCGGCGGTCGACGAAATCGCCGCACTGATGAAGAAGGAAACAGCGCTGCGCCTGTCCATCGAAGGCCACACGGACAACCTCGGCGACAAGGCCCGCAACGCTACCTTGTCGCGCGAACGGGCGCAGGCGGTGGTGCAGTCGCTGCTAGGCGACGGCATCGACGGCGCCCGCCTCGTCGCCGCCGGCCACGGCGCCGACAAGCCGCTCACCGACAACGGCAGCGAAGAGGGCCGTGCGAAAAACCGCCGCGTCGAGCTGGTCAAGGTGGTCAAAGGCTGAGCGCCAGCGTGAACCGGTAAAACGCCGTCGCGATTACCGGTTGAGATACATCATCCGCACGCTATGATGAACTTGTTTTAATGTAATTGTTTTACCTGATCCTGCAGCGCCAGGCCGATCCCTTTCTTACTCTAAATCACTGCCATGACCAAACAACTCAACGCTGCCCTTTGCCTGTCGATCTCGCTTGCCTTTGCGATCACCGGATGCAAACCGAAAACGCCGGCCGCCCCGGCGGAAGCACCGGTGGCCAGCGCACCGGTCGCGCAGGCGCCGGCAGCGCCAGTGCCTGCGCCTGCGCCTGCGCCAGCGGCGGCGACGCCAGCGACCGCCGAGGCCATCGCCGATCTCGATAAAATCGCGGTCATCAGCAAGCCGCTGCCGCCGTTCCCGTTCATCGATTATCCGGACACCGTCCCCGAGACGCGCCAGCGCACCAACGAATCCGACTTCGACCAGTTGCACATATTGGTTGGCAACAAGGTGCACACCATCGAAGGCCGTTTCCGCAAGTCCGCGTTCGATTTGTCGGATGCCAAGATTTCGCGATTCCAGGCCCAGCGCGATTATTCCAAGGCGGCCCAGGAGCTGGGCGGGGTCAAGGTCAATACCGTCACTCCCGACGAGGATGCGTTCGACAAGGCCAATGACGACAAAGGCTATGAGCTGCGCAAGAAACTCGACTATCCGGGTTCGAACTACAGCTATGAAGCGTATTTCCTGCCGACCCCGACCGGCCGCAAATGGCTGGTGCTGATGGTCAACGACAGCAGCGTGCGCATGCTTGCCGTCGAAGAAAAGCAAACTGCCTCGTCGGTGAAGATGGTGACCTCCGCCGTCATGCAGTCCGAGCTTGAGAGCAAGGGCCACATCGCGCTGTACATCAATTTCGATACCGACAAGGCCGCCATTCGCCCCGACGGCAAGCCGGCGGTCGATGAGATCGCCGCGCTGATGAAGAAGCAAACCGCGCTGCACCTGTCGGTCGAAGGCCACACCGACAACGTCGGCGACCAGGCCCGCAACAAGGCCTTGTCGCGCGAGCGCGCGCAGGCGGTGGTGCAGGCCCTGGTCGGCGACGGCATCGACGGCACGCGCCTCGTCGCCGCCGGTCACGGTTCGGAAAAACCGCTCACCGATAACAACAGCGACGAGTCCCGTGCGAAGAACCGCCGTGTCGAACTGGTCAAGGTGGTGAAGGGATAAGATGCACACTATTTCTTACGACGCGTTCGAGGACTGGGTCAGGCGCCAGCCGCCGCCCGTGTGCGAGCGGGCGTTTTTCAACGACGCCGACCCGGACGACGAAGAGCAGGTACGTTTTCACCAGGGCGACCTGGAGATCGATACGCTGATGGTCGCTCCGGTCACCGTCATCGACGGCAACCTGACCGTGCGCGACATCGACTATGCGTACGACACCGGCCTGCTCGTCGTGTCCGGTAACGTCATCTGCCAGCACCTGGGGCGCATGAACATCGATGTCGTCGTCGGCGGCGACCTGCACGTAAAAACACTGTGCCTCAATACCCTCAACGATTACTGCCTGTTCGTCGGCGGCGACCTGCACTGCGACTTTCTGTCGGAGTACGGCGCGTACGTCAACGTGCGCGGCAAGATCGTCTGTCCCACCGTACTGTCGCTGATGAACGAGATTGTCGCCCACGGCGGCGTGCAGGGCCGCTTCATCGATGCGCGCGGGGGCGTCCCGCTCGGCCAGGTGCTGATCGACGCGGTCCTGATGCCGGATGGCACGCTCGACGAAGAAAAACTGCAGGCTTTGGTGCGTGGCGGCGCCTCGCCTTTCGTATCCTGAGCGACCCGCGGTTTGCCCCGGTGGATGTGCACATCCAGCGGGGCAAGGAAGAGGCTGGCGTACTGGTTTGCCGGCGCTGCAAAGTATCTCCGGCATCAACCGTGTCACGCCCGTAACGCGTGGCGCAAAGTGCGGCGCTGGGCTACCGTATCGGTGAACCGGCGGCGCCGGATCGTCCGCGCCGTCCCACTTTTCGGGAGCTGTTCCATGACACGCACGCCTCTTTCCATGATGATGGCAGCGCTGCTGCTATCGCTATCCCCGGCCTGGGCGCAAGAAAAAGTCGCGCCGCCGCAATCGCCGCCCGGCGCCGACAAGGCGCCCAGGACCCGCGCCCTCGAAGCGGGCGCCAAACTCTTGCAAAGCAACAGCCCGTTCGCCGGGTTCGATATCTACCTGGTGGGCTTCCATCCCATGAAGGACCATCCCGAGCACCAGATGGAAGCGCACCATTACTGCCACCAGATGAACGAAGATTTCGCCCAGTGCGTCCTGTTCGACAGCAACACCAGAAAAGCCAATATGCACGGCGTCGAGTACATCATTTCCGAGACCCTGTTCGAGACCTTGCCCGCCGAAGAAAAGACATTCTGGCATCCGCACAACGGCGAAATCCTCAGCGGCCAGCTGATGGCGCCCGGCATTCCCAAGGTGGCTGAAAAAGCGCTGATGAAAGCCAAGATGAATAGCTACGGCAAAACCTGGCATGTCTGGAACACCGGCCACATGGGCCAGCCCAAGGACAAGTTGCCGATGGGCATGCCGATGCTGGCCTGGTCCTTCAACCGTGACGGCGAAGCGCAGCCCGGCCTGGTCGAAGAGCGCGACCGCCGCATGAAGCTCGACACCGCCGCAACGCGCAAGTACCGTGCCGACCTGGCCAAGATGGCCAGGCCGCAATCGGGCGTGGACGAGCTCAAGGGCAAGTTCGCCCGCCCCACGCGCGACGTCCCCGGCGTCACTAACAAATAGCCGCGCCGCAGGCCGCATGCGCGGCGGGTGAGGGCCGGACATCTCCTACATGCAATGGGCAAGTTGGCCGATGGGCCGGGGGTGGAACAGGGCGCTAGGATACGACTCACTGGCTGCGCGCTTCGTGAAGGACGCGCGCCGCTCTTATCCACCGCAACATGCAAAGGAGCTGCGACATGAACAAACTTCCTCTGGTAAAGAATGTAGCGTGTATCTTGCTGGCAGCAATGTCGCTGGCGGCGTGCAAGAACGACGGTGCGGGCCCGGGCGCCGGCAGCGACGCTGCGCCATCGGCCACCGTGGCCGGTAGCGGGGCCGGCAACAGCACCACCGGCGCCACCGGCGGCACGGCGACCTCGACCACGGCAGGCAATGACAGCGGCGCCGCCACCACGCCGGGCGTCACCGGCGGCAACAGCGGGGCGGCCGGCAGCACGGCCACCGGCACCAGCGGCATGGCCGGCAGCACTGCAACGGGTACCAGCGGCGCGGCCGGCAGCACTGCCACCGGCGGCAGCGGTGGGACTGCGGGCACCACCGGAACAGGCATGACCGGGCCGACTGGCACGACCTCGATGACCGGCAGCGACGGCGCTGCCGGGGCCAACAGCACCGACACCGGTACCCGGGGCACCGCCGGCACCACGCGTCCGCCCGGCCAGTAAACGCAGGCCGCGCTGCCGGCCGTCCGCTGGCGGCGTGCCGGCGGGGGCGTCGCGCAAGGGACGGGCAGCGTGGCCGCATGCCCTATACTGGCACGGTCATCCACGCCGTCGCACCCGCGCAGGCGGGTGCCCAGGTTCCCTGCTGAATCATGGCCAGTTCCCCAACGCCGCCCGAGCCACCCGATCCTTTCAAAGACTTGAAGGACCGGCTGGACTGGCACGGCGGCCTGATTCGCGAAGCCGCCGTGCGCGAATGCGGCACGCTGTCCGATCCGCGCATCCTGCCCTTGCTGATCCCCCGGCTCAACGACTGGGTACCCCAGGTGCGCGATGGCGCGCGCGAGGCGATGCTGTCCCTGGTCGAGCGCGTTCCCACCTCCGCCTCGCTCGCCATCCTGGCGCGCGTGCGGCATCTGCTCAATGCCGGCCGGACCGATCACCGCCCCTGGGTCGATGCCTACGAAAAGGCATTGATCCGGGTCAGCGGCGTGCCCGCCTTGCTCGAAGGCGTGCAAGACGCCGCCATGCTGGCCGACTTTGCCCGGCGCCTCGGGACGTCGTAGGAAGCGGCCCCGTCAGGCCGGCGTCCAGCGCAAGCTGAGCGCCCAGAACAGCCCGGCCAGCGCGCTCACGCCGGCGCCGAGCAGGCACACGCCGGTCCAGCCGGCGGCCGCATACATGGCGGTGGCCGCCAGCGCCCCGGCGCCGCTGCCGACCGCATAGAACAGCATGTAGCAGCCCACCAGCCGGCTGTGCGCGTCCGGGCGGCTGCGGAAGATCATGCTCTGGTTGAGCACCTGGATCGCCTGCGCGCCGATATCGAGCAGCACGATGCCCAGTCCGAGCAGCCAGAGCGAGCGGTGCAGCAAGCCGAGCGGCAGCCAGGCCAGCACCAGCAGGCCCAGCGCGATGCCGGTGGCGCGCTGTCCGAGCCCGCGGTCGGCCCAGCTGCCCGCCTTGCCGGCCGCCAGCGCCCCGGCCACGCCCACCAGGCCGAAGGCGCCGATGGCGGTGTGCGACAGCGCATACGGCGCCGCGCTCAGCGGCAGCACCAGCGCGCTCCAGAAAATGCTGAACGCCGCGAACATCAGCAGCGCGATCATGCCCCGGATCCGCAGCATCCGTTCGTGCCGCAGCAAGTCCAGCATCGACAGCAGCAGCGCGCCGTACGACAAGCCCGAACGCGCGCGCGCCTGCGCCGGCAGCGCCGTCCACAACAGGCCCGCCAGCGCCAGCATGGTGGCCGCCGACAGCAGATACACCCAGCGCCAGCCGGCCGCATCGGCCACCAGTCCCGCCAGCACGCGCGCCAGCAGCAGGCCGATGACGACGCCGCCTTGCGCCGCGCCGACCACGCGCCCGCGCTCGGACGCATCGGCCGCGCTGGCGGCCGTCGCGATCAAGCCCTGCGTCATGGCGGTGCCGAGCAGGCCGACGGCCAGCATGGCGGCCAGCAGCAGCGGCGCCTGGCGCGCCATCGCCACGCACACCAGCGCCAGCGCCAGCAGCAGGGCCTGGACCAGCATCAGGCGGCGCCGGTCGAGCCGGTCGCCGAGCGGCACCAGCAGCAGCAAGGCCAGGATGCTGCCGGCCTGGGTGGCCGTGATCACGCCGCCGACGGCCGCCGGGCTGATCGCGAAGTCGGCCGCCAGCGAACCGAGCAGGGGCTGGGCGTAGTACACATTCGCGACGCTCAGGCCGCTGCCGCAAGCAAACAGCGCGACCAGCCGGGGCGGCACGCGCGGCGCCGCAGCGGCGCCGGGGAAGGGTTGCATCATGGTTATCCTAAACTGGTTGCAAATCGAAACTAGTTGAAGTGTAGAGATTCTGGTTTTAAAATGCAACTAGTTAACGCTGAAGAAGGGAATCCGCAACGATGGCCAAACGTAAAAGCATGAAAGCCGACGCCTGCCCGGTGGCGCGCTCGCTCGATGCGATCGGCGAGCGCTGGTGCCTGCTGGTGGTGCGCGACGCCTTCGACGGCGCGCGCCGCTTCGGCGACTTCCAGCGCCGCCTCGGAGTGGCGCGCAATATCCTGGCCGACCGCCTGCGCGTGCTGGTGGAGGAGGGCGTGCTGGCCGTGCAGCCGGCGGCCGACGGCACGGCCTATCAGGAATACGTCCTGACCGCCAAAGGCGAGAGCCTGTTCCCGCTGATCGTGGCGCTGCGCCAGTGGGGCGAGCGGCAGCTGTTCGCCGAGGGCGAAGCGCACTCGCAGCTGGTTGACAGGCAGAGCGGACAGGCCCTGGCGCCCATGCTGCCGCGCGCCGCCGACGGCCGCCTGCTGGAGCCCGCCGACACGCTCGTCAACAAGCTGGCGGACATCCCTTGACAGGAGGTGCTGTCACCCTGTTCAAGCTAGCTAGCAATGGTTTGATTGATCGATATCAAGCTCGCAAGCGCCTCGAAAAGTAACCTTGGCGTATGTCAGGCGCCCCGGTGCCGCTAACGCCAGCTTGTTGATACCGTCGCAAAGGAAGAGCCATGAAACTGATCTCCCACCCCGTCGTTCCCGCCGAATCCGGGCGCCATTGCGCCCTGCGGAGCCTGGCGCAATGAGGCGCTACACCATCACCCTCGGCGCCACCACCAGCGCCGGCGGAAGGGTCGTCTCGGCCAGCGGCAGCGGCTGCATCAACGGCGTGCCCATCGCACTCGAGGGCGACCTGGTGGCCTGTCCCGCATGCAAGGCGACCGGGCGCATCATGTGCGTCGGCCCGCGCATTCCCGAAATGTCCGACGGCAAGCACGTCGCGCTCGAAAACGATCTGTGCAGCTGCCGCTGCTCGCCCTTGCCCAAGCTGCTGCCGGTGCAGATGATGCGCAGCCAGGTGCTCAAGGATACCGGGCGCGCCCTGTCCGACAGCGACAGCCGGCCGTCGCGCGCCTTGCGGGATGCGCCGCGCGGACCGAGCTTCAACGAGCGCTTCGTGCTGCTCGACGAAGAAACGGGCGACCCGCTGGTGCACAAGGAATACGCCGTGGTGCGCGCCAGCGGCCAGCTCGAATTCGGCACCTCCGACCGCAACGGCTACACCCACTTGCTGTCGACCACGGCGATGGCCGAATCGGTCGAACTCTTTGTCTAGGAAGCAGCATGTGCGCCACCCTCATTTCGCCGTCCGGCGCCGTCCTGCACCACCGCGCGCGCCTGAGCACCACGCCGGCCGAGGAGGCCGAAGCCAAGACGGTGCGCATCCGCCTGGAAAAAGCGTGCCGGCTTGAAGAAAACCGGATCTACCTGAAACAGCCCAACATCCGGGCGTTCCTGCGCGCGATGTGCCACTGCCTGGGCGGCGGCGTCGATTTTCTCGACGGCGCGATTCGCGGCCGGCGCAACGACCCGTGGCGCTTCACCGATTTTTCCACCCATCCCGGACCCGGCCACAACGGCACCTGTACAGCCGCCGGCCTGTACCGCATCACGCGCGAACTATGGCAAGAGGTCGGCGCGCGCATGGACCTGGCCGACTTTTGCGCCGAAACGCAGGAACTGATCGCGGTCGACGTGCTGCGCGGACTGGGCGTGCTGGGGAAAATCCAGGCCGGCGATATCGACGCCAGCCTTGCGGCGGCAGCGGCCATCTGGCCGGGGCTGCCCAGGACGCCGGGCAGCCTGGCGCGCTTTGCGGCGCCGGACGCGGCTTACGAGAGTTTTGTGCACAAGTACGGCGAATGCGGCGGCACCATCCAGCCGCCGGCCGAACAAGGGTTGCCGCCAGCGCGCCGCTAGGACGCCGGGCGGCGCGGGCCTGGCGTTGTCGTGATCGTTACTGCGCCGGCCTGGCGGCGCCAGCCTGGCGCTGCTGCCATTCCAGTCCCGGACGCGCCACCCGGAACTGCAGCAACTGTCCATTCTCCACTTCGGTCACATACGCCGTGCGCCCGTCCGGGCCGCCGAAGCTGATATTGCTCGGCTTCTTGCCCGGCAGGGAAATTTCGGCCAGGGTGCGGCCGTCGGGCGAGAGCTTGACCACCGTGCCCTTGCCGATGCGCGTGATGTACAGATTGCCGTCGACATCGACCCGCATTCCGTCGAGCCCGTGATCGGAAAAACTGGCGATGCGGCGCTTGCCGCCGAGCGTGCCATCGGGCGCGATGGTGAACGCCCAGACCATGCGCTGCACGCTCTCGTTCACGTACAGGGTGCGCCCGTCCGGGCTGACGTCGATGCCGTTGGCGGTGCCGAGCTGGTCGGCCGCCAGCGTTACTTTGCCGTCGCGCTCGATGCGCCACACGCGACCTGTACTCTTCTTCCAGTCCGGATCGCTCGCATAGATGACCCCGGCGGCCGTGATGGCCAGGTCGTTCGGCTGGCTCATGGCGTCCTCGCGCGCGTGGATGGCAATGGCGCCGCTGGCCGGATCGATCCGGTAGATCGTGTGTTCGACATAATCGGCCACGTACATCGCACCGTCCGGCCCGAAGCGGATGCCGTTGGCCACGCTGGTGCCGGGCAGGGTCGCGAACACCTCGGCCTCGCCGTTCGGCTTGACCTTGCCGATGGTTTGCTGGCGCGCAAAATTGACCGCGTACACATTGCCGGCCGCATCGACGGCGGGGCCTTCCACGCCGAAGGTGAACGATTTCGGCGCGGTCAGGGCGCTGGCCACGTGCAAGCGTTCCAGGGTGGCCGGAGGCGCGCCGGCGGCCAGTGCGGGTCCCGCCTGGCAGGCGGCAAAGGCCAGCGCGCACGCCAGCCGGGTCGAGGTCATCATGGAAACTCCGTTCGGAAAATTGCCGGTCATCCGGCCGGCACCTAGTGTACTTGATGATGAGGTAAGCTTCGTGTTTTGATAATGCTGAGCGGGTGACAAGTTTGAACGGAAAATACACGAAGCCGCTGCTGATCGCGGCAGCCATTGGCGCCATTGGCGCCATCGGCGCGGGCGGCGCCTGGTACGCGCTGCACGGCGGCGCGCAGCCGTCGGTGGCCAGGGTGGCGGCCATGGTCGGCATCAAACCGCGGCCGACCGTGCTGGGCTGGCCGGTCAGCATCGGCACCGTGGCCGGCAACGGCAGCGCCGGCTTTGCCGATGGCGGCGCGGCGCAGGCGCGCTTTTCCGACCCCTTCGGCATGGTGATCGACCGCGACGGCAACCTGTTCGTGGCCGACGCCGGCGACAACAACCGCATCCGCAAAATCACGCCCGAGGGACTGGTCTCGACCCTGGCTGGCGGCAAGGAAGGCTTTGCCGACGGCACCGGCGGCGGCGCCGCGTTCCACACCCCGTCCGGCATGGCCATCGATGCCGCCGGCAACCTGTATGTCGCCGATACCGGCAACAACGCGATTCGCAAAGTCACCCCGCAAGGCGTGGTCAGCACCCTGGCCGGCGGCGGCGTGCCAGGCTACCTGGACGGCAAGGCCGACGTCGCCATGTTCAACGGGCCGGTTGGCGTCGCGGTCGACAAGGCCGGCGTGGTGTACGTGGCCGACACCTACAACGACCGCATCCGCGCCATCGGGCCGGACGGCATGGTGCGCACCATCGCAGGCAGTGCGCCCGGCTACGTGGACGGCCTGGCCGGCGCCGCGCAGTTCGACACGCCGACCTCGGTCGTGGTCGACGCCAAAGGCAACCTGTACGTGGCCGACACCAGCAACGGCGCGGTGCGCAAGCTGGCGCCGGACGGCCAGGTCAGCACCGTGGCGATAGCGCCGGACAACGCCGAAAAACCGCTGCTGCGGCGCCCGGTCGCGCTGGCGCTCACGCATGACGGCTTTCTGTACGTGGGCGACATCTGGCGCGGGCGCATCCTGCAGCTCAGTCCCGACGGCGTCTTGCAGGGCCTGACCGGGATCGGCGTCGATATCGAGATCGGCGACGCGCAATCGGTGCGCTTGAGCCGGCCGAGTGCCATCGCGCTCGACCGCGCGGGCGGGCTGTATGTCAGCGACGCCGTCAGGCGCACCGTGCACCGGGTCTCGCCGCGCGCCGACGGTGCAAGCGCGGTGCTGGCGCCCAAGGCGGCGCCGGTCGCCACGGCCGCCGCGCCGGCCGATGTGGCGGGTGCCGCGCCGGTCGCCGCGCCGGCTACCGCGTCGGCTACCGCGTCGGCTACCGTGCCGGTTCCTGTGCCCGCATCGCGGCCGGCGGCGGCCGGGAATTTCCCGTGGCCGTTCAAGCCGCAGGACCAGCGCCACGAAGTGGTCGGCACCATCGGCGAAGTGCGCGGCAGCTACAACGGCGAAAGCCGCCACCACTTCCACAGCGGCCTCGATGTGCAGGCCGACATGGGCGTGCCGGTGCTGGCGGTGGCCGACGAAAAGGTCAGCAGCCCCGTGCCCAACTGGGCCTTCGGGGAGGTGGGCGAAGGCATGAGCATCGACAGCATGGCCTACATCCACATGCGGGTCGGGCGCACCCTCAAGGACGCGCCGCTCGACCCGGCGCGCTTCATCATGCTCGATAACGAGAAAGGCAAGCCGGAGCGCATGCGCGTGCGGCGCGGCACGCGCTTTCATGTCGGCGACGCGCTGGGCACGGTCAACCGCATGTACCACGTGCACCTGGTGTACCAGCCGGGCGGGGTGGAAGCCAATCCGATGGTGCTGCCGTTCACGGGTTTTAGCGACCAGGTGGCGCCGCGCATCGACAAAATCGGGCTGGTCGACGCGGCCGGCAGCGCGCTGGCGCGCAAACCGGGCAAGCGCGTGATGGTGGCGCGCGGCGCCGGGCCGCTGGGGATCGTGGTCGATGCCTACGACCAGGCCGACGGCAACGCCGCGCGGCGCAAGCTCGGTTTGTACAAGGTCGGTTACCAGGTCTTGCAGGCGGACGGCACGCCGGTGGCCGGCTTCGGCAAGCCGCTGGTCAACATCGAATTCAACAAGCTGCCGCCGGATCCGGAAAGCGTCAAGCTGGCGTATGCCGACAACAGCGGCATCACCGTGTATGGCAGCGCGACGACGCGCTTCCTGTACGTGGTGACCAACACCGTGCGCGACGGCGTGGCCAAAACCGGAGGCTGGGACCCGGCCGCGCTGGCGCCGGGCGACTACGTGATCCGCATCTTCGCGGCCGACTATGCCGGCAATGAAGCGCTGAGCGGACGCGACCTGCCGATCACGGTGGAATGAGGGGGGAGGGCCGGCGTGGTGCGGCCCGCCCTGGTCCCGCTTTGTCTCAGGCCGTGATGGTGGCCGAGGGCTCGCGGCGGCGCGCGTGGAAGCCCAGCATGCCCAGGCCGGTCAGGAACATGGCATAGGTTTCCGGTTCCGGCACGGCGCTGACCAGATTGTCCGTATTGCTGAAGCTGGTGAAGGTGCCGGCGGGCGCCATGAACTGCGCCTGCTGTCCGCCATCGCAGCAGCCCTCGAAGCCATAGATCGTCAGGATGTGGTTGCCCGCGCCCAGATTGACTGCCGCGTTGAAATACTGCGACGCATTGTTGTACTGGCCGGCCCACCACATGTCGTAGCTTTTCACGTCGAGCGCCACATCGTTGAGGAACAGCGCGCCGCCGTAGCCGAAATCGACGCCGGCGCGGAACTGCCACAGGCCGGCGGTCGCTTGCGTCACGCCGAAATGGATGGTCGACTTCAGCGCGAAGTTACTGTTCCCGCCGAACAGGCTGGCGTGGGTGATGTTGTTGTACGACGCGACGCTGGTCTTGGTGTAGGTCGTGCCCTGCAGCGAACTGTTGACGGCGCTCTGGTAAGCGCCGGCGTCGGACAGCATGCCGGACGGCGTGGCGGAAGCCGATTCGATCGTGATCGTACTGGCGCAGACACTGCCGGCAACGGCGAGTGCAGCGGCGGCCAAGACCCATGGGAGGTTCTTTTTCATATATTTTCCTGGACGAGGACCGTGCGCGCGCAACGGCGGCGCGGTCGGGATGAAAGAAGTTTTCGCTCCGCACGAGCGTCCAAGGCGTGCGATGGACGGTCAGTCTGGGTGCTGGCGCTGAATCACGGTGCAGCGGATAGTTACCGGATGCACGAACAGTATCCAAATCGCAACATGAATTCGCCTGCGCCAACTTTCTTCCTCAGCGCTGTCCACCTTTTACAACGGACATTTCCTACCCTTGCCATCAAACCGCCTCCAACCGGGGTCAGAGCTCTGATTAGCAACAAAAAATGTTTCGAATCAGAGCTCTGACCCCGGTTGGCGTATTTTGCTTACGGCTGTAGGAGTTTTGGCGTCAGAAGTTGGCGTGGTCGAGGAGTTGCCAGTGTCACGCCGTTGGTAGCATCGGGCAGGGCAACGCGAATCGTCCTACAACCGGGGTCAGAGCTCTGATTAGCAACAAAAAATGTTTCGAATCAGAGCTCTGACCCCGGTTGTAGGCGGTTTTGGGATGGGGGTAGGAGTTTTTGGGGTCAGGCGTTGGCGAGGTCGAGGCGGGCGTCGCTGCCGCGGCCGTGGTAGCGCCCGGCCGAGAGGTCGTCGAAGCGGATCGCCGGGCGCTTGGCCGACATCAGATCGGCCAGCATCTGCGCCGAGCCGCATGACATGGTCCACCCCAGCGTGCCGTGGCCGGTGTTGAGGTACAGGTTGCCCAGCGCGGTGCGCCCGACAATCGGGGTGCCATCCGGCGTCATCGGACGCAAGCCGGTCCAGAACGTGGCGCGCGCGCTGTCGCCAGCACCCGGGAACAGGTCGCCCACGACCATCTCGAGCGTGGCGCGCCGGCGTGGATTGAGACGCTGGTCGAAGCCGGCAATCTCGGCCATGCCGCCCACGCGGATGCGGTCGTCGAAACGGGTCACGGCAATCTTGTAGCTCTCGTCCAGGATGGTCGAGACCGGCGCCTTGCTGGCGTCGGTGATCGGTACGGTAATCGAGTAACCTTTCATCGGGTACACGGGAATGTCGACGATCGATTTCAACAGCGCGGTCGAGTGCGCGCCGAGCGCGACCACGTAGGCGTCGCCCTGCACCAGCTCGTCACCGCAATGCACGCCGGCAATCGCGTTGCCGCTCAGCGCCAGGCGGTCGATGGCGACGTTGTAGCGAAAGCGCACGCCCAGCGCTTCGGCCATGGCGGCCAGGCGCGTGGTGAACAGCTGGCAGTCGCCGGTCTCGTCGTTGGGCAGGCGCAGCGCGCCGACCAGCTTGTCCTTGACCAGCGCCAGCGCCGGTTCGGCATTGCCGAGCTGGTCGCGCGTGAGCAGTTCGTAGGGGACGCCGGAATCCTGCAGCACCTTGATGTCTTTTTCGGCACTGGCGAACTGCTGTTCGGTGCGGAACAGTTGCATGGTGCCGCGCTGCCGGCTTTCGTAACTGATACCGGCTTCTTCGCGCAGGGTCTTGAAGCAGTCGCGGCTGTACTCGGCCAGGCGTACCATGCGTTCCTTGTTGACCGCGTAACGGTCGGCGGTGCAGTTGCGCAGCATGTCCCACATCCATTTGAGCTGGAAGGTGGTGCCGTCCGGCGTGATCGAGAGCGGCGCGTGGCGCTGCAGCATCCATTTCACCGCTTTCAGGGGAATCCCGGGCGCGGCCCAGGGCGAGGCGTAGCCGGGCGAAATCTGGCCGGCATTGGCGAAGCTGGTTTCCAGCGCGGGGCCGGGCTGGCGGTCGAGCACGGTGACGTCGTGGCCGGCCCTGGCCAGGTAGTAAGCCGTGGTCACGCCGATAACGCCGCTGCCCAAAATGACGACACGCATGGTCTCTCCGGAAGATTAAGTGTGGATGCAAGAATTTCCGCTATATTATTGGGTTTCAACCAGTCTTTGTTCACGTATAACTGCACTTATTTAGTGGAATTTCATGCGCATCGTTAAAGAATCGACCCGCAGCCTCGACAAGCTCGACCGCCACATCCTGCGCATCCTGCAACTTGAAGGCCGCATTTCGATGAAGGACCTGGGCGAGCGGGTCGGTTTGTCGGTCACGCCCTGCATCGAACGGGTCAAGCGCATGGAGCGCGACGGCGTCATCAGCGGCTATTACGCGCGCGTCGATCCGGCCGCGCTGGGCGCGAAGTTGCTGGTGTTTGTGGAAATTACCCTGAACCAGAAGTCGGCCTCGGCCTTCGAGCAGTTCCGGCGCGAGGTGCTGCGCATTCCCGAGGTGCAGGAATGCCATCTGGTGTCGGGCGACTTCGATTACCTGATCAAGGCGCGCATCCACGAGATGGCGGAGTACCGCAAGCTGCTCGGCGACATGCTGCTGCAGCTGCCCGGCGCGGCCCAGTCGAAGAGCTATGTGGTGATGGAGGAGATCAAGGAGACGCTGGTGCTGTCGACCGAGGCGCTCCTCGCGCAGGGTTGATGCGGCCTTAACGCACGCTCTGGAAGCGCCCGGCTTCGAAGTCGGCAATGGCGGCCTGGATTTCTTCGCGCGTGTTCATCACGAACGGTCCGTGCGACACCACCGGCTCGTTCAGCGGCGTGGCGTGGCCGAAGATCAGCAGCGCATCGGTCTCGGCGGTGACCGTGAGCGCGACGCCTTCCTCGGTGAGTTCGGCCAGGTGGAAGGCGTCGGCGCGGTCGCCGTTCACTTCCACCGTGCCGCGCACCACGTACAGGAACACGTTGCGCGCGCGCAGGTCGGGCACGTGCAGCTGGCCGCCGGCGCGCATCGCCAAGGTGCTCATGAACACGCCGGTGAGCGAGCGCACCGGACCCTGGCGGCCGTCCCATGCGCCGGCGATCAGGTTCAGCTCGACCTTGCCGCCGTCGAGCGCGATCGTGGGAATGTCGCCCCGCTGCAAGCCGGTGTAGGCCGGCGCGCTCATCTTCAGGCGTCCCGGCAGGTTGATCCACAGTTGCAGGATTTCGAGCTGGCCGCCCTGCTCGCGAAAGGCCGGCGGCGAGACTTCGGCATGCACGATGCCGCTGCCGGCCGTCATCCATTGCACGCCGCCGGCGCCGATGACGCTTTCGTGGCCGGCGCTATCCTTGTGCATCAGGGTGCCGTCGATAATGAAGGTCACGGTGTCGAAGCCGCGGTGCGGATGCGGTCCGAACGGCAAGCCACGGTTGCCGGGCGGGTAGTGCTGCGGACCATGGTGATTGAGGAACAGGAACGGGTCGATCTGCTCGGCGTACGGGCCGGGCAGCGGGCGCTGGGTCATCAGCTCGCCAATGTCGTCGCGCTGCGCGGGGTGCAGGCGCTTGATGCTCTTTTCGCTCATGGGCAAACTCCTTGGATGGGTGGTGTCGTCCATTACCATACCCGAAGCGCGGCGCGCGCGTCGGCCTGCACGATTGCGAAAACTTTATGCCCCGGTGTGCTGTCCTAGAGGGACGCCACCGCTCTGGTGGAGACCACAAGGAGGCAATAATGGCAACAATGAACGCACCCGCAAACGAACGCCGCCACATTCCCGAACGGCGCAACGCCAGCAGCATCTTGCACTCAACGCACTTTTCGACCCTGGACTGGGTCGCGATGGTGCTGATGATTGTCGGCGGCATCAACTGGGGCGTGGTCGGAGCCTTCGACCTGGACCTGGTGGCCGCGCTGTTCGGCGAGCGCAGCACCTGGTCGCGCCTGGTGTATGCGCTGGTCGGCATCGCGTCGCTGTATGGTATTTACTTGCTGAGCAAGATGGCCGCGCGCAGCCGCTAGCCTGCCAGGCCGCTGCGCCGCACGGCTGGCGGTGATAGACTTTGACGTTCATCAACACCACGTCCGGGATTGTCATCATGCGCCATTCGTTCGTCATCGCCAGCCTGCTGTGCTGCCTGGGCACCGCCGCCGGCGCCGCTCCTCCACCACCGGGAGATGCGGCCTTGCGCGCGGCCGCCCATGCGGCGGCGACGTATCGCACCGATCTGATCAACAGCCTGGGCAAGATGGTCAGCTTCAATACGGTCGCCGACAAGGCAGTGCCGTTCGAGCGCAATGCGCAGCATCTCGGTTTCAAGCAGTACCTCAAGGCCGAGGCCGAGCGGCTCGGACTCGACTACACCGACCACGGCTATGTGATGGTCATCGGCCTGGGCAGCGGCAGCGAGCGGGTCGGCATCATCACGCACGGCGACATCCAGCCGGTCGATCCCTCCAAGTGGAAAAAGTCGCCGTTCGAGCTGGACAAGACCAGCGAAGCCGGGCGCCTGATCGGGCGCGGCACCGAGGACGACAAGGGACCGATCGCAACCGCCATGTACGCGCTGAAGGCGATCAAGGACAGCAAGCTGGCGCTGTCGAAACGGCTGGAACTGTATGTGTACATGGCCGAGGAATCGGACTGGGGACCGCTGACCGGGTTTCTCAAGACGCACCAGGCGCCGCAGGTGAATATCACCCTCGACGCCGAGTATCCGGTGGTGACGGCCGAGAAGGGCTACGGCACCATCAGCGTGACGGTGCCGCCGCAGGCAGCGGTGGCGGCGGAGGCGGGCACGGCCTCGCTCAGCGCCTTCGGCGGCGGCTTTTTCGGCAGCCAGATTCCGGAAGACGCCAACGCCACCATCGACAACGCCACGCCGGAGCTGGAGGCGCGCATCCGCCAGCGCGCCACCGCCCAGGGCGGCATGCGCTACACCTTCACCCGCCAGGGCCAGCAGTTGCTGGTCAAGGCGCAGGGACTCGCAGCCCACTCGTCCAAGCCGGAAGACGGCGTCAACGCGATCAGCATGCTGGCCGATGCGCTCGGCGTGCAGGCGTGGCCGAACAGCACGGCCGGCGCCATGGTCAATTTTCTCAACGACCTGATCGGGACCAGCATGTATGGCGACAAGTTCGGCGCCATCGCTTACCGCGATAAATTCATGGGCCCGCTGACAGTGGCGCCGACCGTCATCAAGCAGGGCGAGGCCGGCATCTCCCTGCATGTGAATCTGCGCCGTCCGCAAGGCAAGACGACCGAACAGCTGACGCGCGAGGTGAACGCGGCGCTGGCGCAGTGGCAGGCGCGGCGCGTCGCGCTGGCCGATGTGAAGGTCGAGATCACCGAACCGTGGCTGCAGAAAAGCGCGCCGCAGGTGCCGACCTTGCTGTCGGTGTTTTCCTACTACACCGGGATCAAGAATCCGCGTCCGGTCTCGATCGGCGGGGGCACCAATTCGCGCCTGTTCCCGAATGCGGTCAGTTTCGGGCCGGCCATGCCGGGCACGGTGTACTCGGGCCACTCCGAGCATGAATTCATCACCGTCAAGCAGCTGATGCTGAACCTGCAGATGTACACGGCCGTCATGGTCGAGCTCGCAAAATAGACACGCGCGGCGGCGACGCGGCATGCGCCGCCGCCTCGCCGGCCGCGCCTCGCCGGCCGCGCACCTCCACGTGTCCGCTTCGATCGCACCCGTAAAAACACCGATCCGTGATGTAGGTAGCAGCCTACTTTATGTAACCAGTTGCTCCGCTCAATCGTCAGTCCCACGACGCCTCCCTCTGGCGCGCGACGCCGTCTTCGCGCCGCTGAAATACAGCCGGTTACAAGCCATTTTCCTTTAGAAATCTTGCTTCGTCCAAGCGTGAAAATACGCAAAATTGGCGTGCTAGCATCCATTCCCTGTCTGCGATCAACGGCGTTTTCGCGGCATGGCGCTGCCCACGCGCAGCCTGAAAAGGACCTGCGGCCACGGCCGTTTCGGCCCACGACGAGGAGCATCGATGAGTCAATTCGAATACCCGCGGCCCCAGCTCGTGCGCGAGCATTGGATCAGCCTGAACGGCCCGTGGAAATTCATGTTCGACGACGAGCGGCGCTGCCGCATGCCCGATGGCGCGAGCGCATGGACGCACCAGATCGAGGTGCCGTTCGCGCCCGAAGCGCGCGCCAGCGGCCTGGGCGATACCGGCTTTCATTCGGTGTGCTGGTACGAGCGCAGCTTCCAGCTCAAGCCGCACGCCGGGCGCACCATCCTGCATTTCGGCGCGGTCGACTACCGCGCCCGGGTCTGGGTCAACCAGCACCTGGTGGTCGAGCACGAGGGTGGGCACACGCCGTTCTCGGCCGACATTACCGGCGTACTCGACGAAGAGGGCGCGCAGCTCGTGACCGTGTACGTCGAAGACGATCCGCACGACCTGGCCAAGCCGCGCGGCAAGCAGGACTGGCTGCTCGAAGCGCACTCGATCTGGTATCCGCGCACCACCGGCATCTGGCAGACGGTATGGATCGAACAGGTGGCCTCGACCTACATCCAGAGCCTGCGCTGGACGCCGATTTTCGAAACCTACGAAATCGGCTGCGAAATCTTTGCCACCGGCGACATCACCGAAGAACTGTTCGTCGAAGTCAAGATCTGGCACGGCGACAACCTGCTGGCCGACGACCACTACAAGCTGCTCGGGCACGAGGCCAACCGCAAGATTTCCCTGTCCGACCCCGGCATCGACGATTCGCGCAACGAACTGCTGTGGAGTCCCGAGCGTCCCACCCTGCTCAATGCCGAGGTGACCCTGCACCACCGCGGCAAGGTGCTCGACGTGGTGCGGTCCTACACGGCGCTGCGCTCGGTGGCGATCAACCGCGACCGCTTCATGCTCAACGGGCGCGCCTACGCGCTGCGGCTGGTGCTCGACCAGGGTTACTGGGCCGAGTCGCTGCTGACGGCGCCGTCCGACGCGGCTCTCAGGCGCGACGTCGAACTGGCCAGGGCGATGGGCTTTAACGGCGTGCGCAAGCACCAGAAGATCGAAGACCCGCGCTACCTGTACTGGGCCGACCGGCTGGGCCTGCTGGTGTGGGAAGAAATGCCCTCGGCCTACCGTTTCAGTCCCAAGGCCATCACGCGCATGGTGCGCGAATGGACCGAGGCGATCGAGCGCGACTACAGCCACCCGTGCATCATCGTCTGGGTCGCCTTCAACGAATCGTGGGGCGTGCCGAACCTGACCCTGACCCAGGCCCACCGCAACGCGGTCGAGGCCCTGTACCACCTGACCCGCACGCTCGACGCCACGCGCCCGGTGATCGGCAACGATGGCTGGGAAGCGTCGGCCACCGACATCCTCGGCATCCACGACTACGACTGCAATCCCGAGCGGCTGGCGGCGCGCTACACCACCAGCGAGCCGACCCGCACCCTGTTCGACCAGCGCCGTCCGGGCGGACGCATCCTCACGCTGGACGGCTTTCCGCACCGCGGCCAGCCGATCGTGCTGACCGAGTTCGGCGGCATCGCCTTCGACAAACATGGCGCCAGCGGGCGTACCTGGGGCTATTCGCGCGCCCACACCGAAGACAGTTTCCTCGATCTGTACCGGCGCCTGCTGGCGGTGGTCAATACCACGACCATGTTCAGCGGCTTTTGCTACACCCAGTTCAGCGACACCTTCCAGGAAGCGAACGGCCTGCTGTGCGCCGACCGCACGCCCAAGGTCCCGCTCGAACTGATCCGCGCGGCCACGCTCAACGACCTCGAGAAGGAGGATTGCTACCCCGGAATTGCATGAGCAGCCACCTTCCTCACCCGCGCGCGACGGCGCTACGCGTTTGCAGGACACCACACCCGCCAACAATATACGCCCGGGACGGGCGAAAGGAGATCACATGTCGACCATCATCGTTTTTTGCCACCTGCGCTGGGACTTTGTTTACCAGCGGCCGCAGCAGTTGTTATCGCGGCTGGCGCACCACTTCCGCATCCTCTTTGTGGAGGAGCCCGTTCACGATGATGGCGACAGCTTCATGGAACAATCGCGTCCGGTCCCGAACGTGACCGTGTTGCGGCCGCACACGCCGGTGCATGCGCCGGGCTTTCACGACGACCAGATCCGCCTGCTGCAACCGATGCTGGCCAGCCTGGTGCCGCCCGGCGAGCGGCCCATCGTGTGGTTCTATACGCCGATGGCCCTGCCGCTGCTGCAGGAGCTGCATGCGGGCCTGGTGGTGTACGACTGCATGGACGAACTGGCGGCATTCAAGAACCCGCCGCGCCAGCTCCTGCAGCGCGAAACCGCCCTGTTGAGCCTGGCCGACCTGGTGTTTGCCGGCGGGCCGAGCCTGTACCAGGCCAAGCGCGAGCGCCATCCCAACGCGCACTGCTTTCCCAGCAGCGTGGACGTGCGCCACTTCGAGCGCGCGCTCGAGCGCGACCGCGGCCATCCGCTCCAGGGCGGCATCGGCGCGCCGCGCCTGGGCTTTTACGGCGTGATCGACGAGCGCTTCGACGCGCCGCTGATCGGTGCGCTGGCCGATGCGCATCCCGAATGGCAACTGGTGCTGGTGGGTCCGGTCATGAAAATCGACCCGGCCAGCCTGCCGCAACGCCCGAACATCCACTACCTGGGGCAGCAACCGTACGCGGCGCTGCCGGGCCTGCTGGCCGGATGGGATGTGTGCCTGCTCCCGTTCGCCCTGAACGAGGCCACCCGCTTCATCAGCCCGACCAAGGTGCTCGAATACATGGCCGCCGAATTGCCGATCGTCAGCACCGGCATTGCCGACGTGGCCCGGCCCTACGGCCATGTGGTGGCGATCGCGCGCGATGCCGGCGACTTCATCGCGGCGTGCGAAGCGGCCCTGTCGATGACGCCGGAACGGCGCGCCGCGATGTGCGCCACCATGCGCGATATCGTGGCCGGCACCTCGTGGGACGTCACCGTGGACGCGATGCGCCTTCTGCTGGCCGAGACCACGCCGTCACGCAGCACGGCGCGCTTTGGCGGCGCCGGGAATGCGGGCGCCGGCGCGGCTGGCGGCGGCAGCGGCAGCGGCGCCACGGTGAACCCGCTGCGCTCGCAGACTGGCGCGCAAAACGTGCAGACTGTCATCGTCGGCGCCGGTCCGACCGGGCTGTCCGCAGCCTACCATCTGGGGGAGGGCGCGCTGCTGCTCGACAAGAACAGCAGCGTCGGCGGCTGGTGCCGCTCGATCCACGACCAGGGCTTCACCTTCGACCATGCCGGCCACATCATGTTCTCGAACGATCCTTACGTGCTCTCGCTGTACGAGATGCTGCTCGGCCCCAACCTGCACTGGCAGAATCGCGAAGCCTGGGTCTACAGCAAGCAGGTGTACACGCGCTACCCCTTCCAGGGCGCGCTGTACGGCTTGCCGCCCAAGGTCATCACCGAATGCATCGTCGGCGCGGTGGAAGCGCGCTTCGGCAGCATCAACGGGGCTGCGGCGGCGGCGCCGCCCTGCGCGGTCAAGCCGGTGGAAGACTGCTGCGCCGACGGTACGGTCGAGCTTGCTCACGGCACGGCCAGCATCGTCCCGCGCAAGCGCGAGAGCCAGAACTTCGAAGAATTCATTTACCGGGTATGGGGGCGCGGCATCGCCGAGCACTTCGCGATTCCCTACAACAAAAAACTGTGGACAGTGCCGCTGAGCGAGATGGAGACCTCCTGGCTCGGCGGCAGGGTGCCGCTGCCCGATCTGCAAGAAATCATCGAAGGCGCGCTGGAACCGGTCGCCAGGCCGATGGGGCCGAATGCGCGCTTCGGCTATCCGCTCTCGGGCGGTTTCCAGGCGCTGATGTCCGGTTTCCTGCCGCACATCAAAGGCAAGATCGAGATGAATGCCGAAGCGGCCCAGCTGCTGCCGCGCGAACACCTGCTGGTGATGGCGGACGGCAGCCGCTACCGTTACGACCACCTGATCAGCACCATGCCCTTGCCCGAATTGATCAAGCTGATCGGCAGTGAAGCGCCGCCCGAGGTGCGGGCGGCGGCCGCCGGCTTGCGCCACTTGTCGGTGCGCTGCGTCAACCTTGGCGTGGCGCGCGACAACATCACCGACAAGCACTGGATCTACTATCCGGAAGACACGATTTTCCACCGCATTTTCGTGCAGGGCAACGCCAGCCCGCACTGCAATCCGCCCGGAGGATTCGGGCTGACCTGCGAGATTTCGTATTCCCCCTGGAAGCCGCTGCCGCTCGACGGCCAGGCGCTGATCGACCGCTGCATTGAGGACTGCGTCAAGGTCACCATGCTCAGGCCCGATGACCGCATCATCACCGCCAACCTGGTCGACATGCCGTATGCATATGTCGTGTACGACCACGCGCGCGCGGCCAACGTGGCGCTGGTGAAAGCATGGCTGGCGCGTTACGACATCGTGCTGGCGGGCCGTTACAGCGAATGGGAATACTACAATTCCGACCATGCGTTCATCGCCGGCAAGAAGGCGGCGGAAGCGGTGCTGCGCCAGCGCGCGGATGCGGCGAAGAATGTCGGATCGGAGTGATCGGAGTGATCCGAGCGGGCATCGTTGACATCCTGCGCACGCATGTTCTGGTGCGCTGATGTTGCCTGATGGTCAAAGGTGTCCGCGAATACCGCATCTTGGTGGGCAAACCGTTCAGCGGCCACAGCGCGCCAGCGGCTAGCGTCCAAAGTGCGCCAGAGGCTAGCGTCCACAGTGCGCCAGCGGCGACAGCATTGCCGACAGGAAGGCCAGCCAAGCGCCAGCCCCCGCTACCGGGCGTTACTAACGCTCGATTGCGCCACCCGACATGCGCACGCGGTCGCCGGTGGCGAACGATGGCGCCGTTTCCTGTGTGACGACCCGGGTCGCACCATCGTCCATTTTCAGGGTAATGCGGTAGACGCGGTCACCGCTCATGGTGCCGCCGCTGGTGCCGGTGCTGCCGGCGCTGCCGGTGCCGCCAACCGCGCCTCCGGTGCCTGCGGTCCCGCTGGCCTGACGCGGTACGACTTCGATCTTGCTCACGGTGCTGTTGGGCGTTCCGCCCGGCGCGCCGGACGCGCTGGTTCCACTGGCCATGCTGCCGCCCGACTGGGCGCTGCCCGTCGCAGTGGAGCTGCCCGCGCCCGCCATGGAGCTGTCCATGCCGGTGCCGGTGGCGCTGCCTGAGCTCCCCGAGCCCGCCATGCCGCTGCCGCTCGCGGCCGACGTGGAACTGCCGCTGCCCATCGTGCTTCCAGTCGAGGTCGAGCCGCCCGTGCCCATGCTGCCTGTACTGCTGCCCGTGCCGGTGCCCGCCATGCTTCCGCTGCCGCCGCTGGCGCTGGTCTGGCCGCTGCCGCCCGTTGCCGCGCCACCGCTGCCGCCGCTTCCTGCGCTAGCGGCCGCGCCGCCGCTGCCGGTCGTGCCGCTTCCGGTCGATGCGGTGCTTGCCGAGGTGTCTGCGCTGGTGCCGCTCGTCCCGCTGGCCGTGTCGCTGCCGTTCATGCCGGTGGAACTGCAGGCCGCCAGGGCCAGCAAGCCCGCCAAGAGCACGCTTTGTTCGATACGCTTCATGATCAACTCCTTTGGTTGGGTGTCTTCCTTGTGTGCGTGACAATGCCGCGTGCCACTGGGGTAAGAGCGGGCGTTTCGACTAACGTTCCCATGCATTCATATGCCTTTTGACACAGGTCAAACAATGAGCAGATTGTCTTGAATTTTTCGGAGAGTACGGCGATGGCGCAAAAACAGCGCAGTGCGCGCTTGATACAGCGCAAATGCCCGCAGCTTTGAACGGGCAATAATTTTCCTACTGAAATTTTTGAGAGTTTTCCATGCCTGCCACTTCACTTTCCAGCCTGATCACCGACCTGGTCGCTTCGATGGAGTCGAGCGTCACCAGCCTGCGCGAGCATCATCGCGCGGAACAGGCGGTGCGGCGCCTCATGCGCGAGGCGCACGCGCATGACGCTGGCGCTGGCGCTGGCGATGCCGCGCCCGGCGCGGCGGCGCTAGCGGGAACGCGCTTGCGGCAGAAATGCCCAGAGCAGGCCGGCGGTGACGAGTGCGGCGTTGCAATCGACCATCCAGTCGCCGAGCGCGCCTGTGCGGTACGGTAAAAAACTCTGCACGAGTTCGTCCAGCGCGCCCATGACCATCACGGTCAGCACCGATTTGATGGCGCGTTCGCGTGCACTGCCCAGGCTGCCGGTGAACAAGAGGAAGGTAATGGTGCCGTAGGCCAGCGAGTGCAGCACGATGCCGGACGCCACAGTGCCGATCTCGGCGCGCGCACCAGGCAGGGAACCCATGATGAGAATGGCGGCGTAGATCGCGATCGCGGTGCCGTAGCGCAATTTGCGCAGGCGTTCATCGAGAACAAGCAGGGAAAGCAGGGCGGACATGACAGGGGGGCGTGAGGGAAAACCGCCACCTTACCATGCCGGCCGCCGCGCGTGCGCGGCCGGCATGTTGTTTGCCCGAGTTGTGTGTCCGATAACGCGCTCAGATCGTCAGTGCGGGCGCGCCGTTGGGGTAGCGCGCATCAAAGCAGGCTTGGCATTCGGCACAGAACAGATGGGCCACGCGGACGGCACGCTGGCGCAAGACCAGCTTGAGGTGGGTATGATTGCAATTCGGGCAAGTCTCTCGCACCGTGCCGAAGGTGATCAGTTCGACCGGGGCATTATCGCTATCGAGGTGGTCGACAACCGTGTCGGGATTGAGCTCGGTAAGGACGAGCGTGTCGTCCGGGGTGTGGCGCTGGCGGCGGCTGGCGTTTGCCTGTTGATAAAGTGGCTCGGATAGTGCATCTAGGACATATTCGCTCATTCTTATCGCTCCGCTTGGCTGGCCAATGGTTATGAAAAAAGCTCGAGGAACTTCATGATAGATGAATGGGCGCCAGCTTCAAGCCTTTGCGTCATCTTTTTGCAAGTTCTAGTCAAAGGAACAGGGAAAAGTGTTGCGCCAAAAAAAGCCCGCTTGTGGGAGCGGGCTAAACCCAAGATCGGGCCAAGAGATCGTCAATTCGGAGTGGTGTGCCGCCCTCTGGGTCGGCACACCTGGCTGCCAGTCACGCATATCGGTTACGTGTACAGCAGATGAAGCAAGTATAGGCAGGGAATGTTACCCAGCTATGACACTGCGCAACAATGTGGGAAAACAATGAGAAAAGTGTCGGGCGGCATCGAGTGCCGTTTGCGCACTGTTCGAACAGGCAAAAAAAAGCCCGCTGATGAAAGCGGGCTTCAAACTATTTTCTTGGAGGAAGATAGTGGAGACAGGTGCAATTATGCGGTGCGGGGACTTATATGTCTAATTGCCATTTTGGATACCAGACATACGCCTGTCTTATATCTGTTGCGGTCGCCTCAGACGGTGACGCTCAGGTCGACGTCGATATTGCCGCGTGTTGCGTTCGAGTAAGGGCAGACTTCATGCGCCTTGTTCACCGCTGCCTGGGCCGTCGCCTGGTCCATGCCGGGGGTGTTGACCACCAGCTTGATGGTCAGGCCGAAGCCGCCTTTGTCGTTCGGGCCAACGCCGACCGATGCGTCGATGCTGGTGTCCGCTGGAACCGGGGTCTTCAGCGCGCCGCTGACCAGTTTCAGTGCGGACAGGAAGCACGCCGCATAGCCTGCCGCGAACAGTTGCTCGGGATTGGTGCCGGCGCCACCCGCGCCGCCCAGCGCCTTCGGCGTCGACAGTTTGACATCCAGGACTTTGTCATCGGAAACGGCGCGGCCATCGCGACCACCGGTTGCTGTTGCGTGTGCTGTGTAGAGAACTTGCATGGTGACTCCTTGGTTGGGTTGGGGCGGCAACGCTGTGCCGATGAGAGAACTATAGCGAACAATTCAATTGTGTGCAATCGTTTTATTCGAATTTGTTGATGCGAAGGGCGGGGACGTGCCCCGCCGTGCAATCAGTCGTGGTCTTCCATCGCCTTGAACAGGTCGTCGCGCACGCCCGACAGCTCGCTGCGCATGCGTCCCAGCGCGGCCAGTTCCTGGCCGCTGGCGCACAGCACCTGTTCCGGGATCGCTTCGGCCTGGACCCGCAGCGCCTGCCCTTGCGCGGTCAGCACGATGCGCACCTGGCGCTCGTCATGCGGATCGCGGTTGCGCGAGAGCAGGCCGTTCGCTTCCAGGCGCTTGAGCAGCGGCGTGAGCGTGCCCGAATCGAGAAACAGGCGCGCCCCGATATCCTTGACCAGGATCGCATCCTGTTCCCACAGCACCAGCATCACCAGGTATTGCGGGTAGGTCAGGCCAAGCCGGTCGAGCATCGGCTTGTAGGTCTTGGTCATCGCGTGCGAGGCCGAATACAGTGCGAAGCAGAACTGGTTTTCCAGCGCCAGCATGTTGATCCCTGCCGGCAGCGGCTGTTTGGTTTGGCTCATTCCTTCACCGGGACCGTGTAGTTGAGGGCGAGGCGGCCACCATCGACATACATGGTCTGGCCGGTCATGTAGGAAGCGTCGTCGCTGGCCAGGAACACCACCACCGAGGCGATTTCGTCCGGCTCGCCGCAGCGTCCCAGCGGCGTGCGCGACAGGATCGTGTTGCGCGCTTCCGGGCTGCCCAGCACGGCTTTCTTGGCCAGTTCGGTCAGGATGGTGCCGGGGCCGATGCCGTTGACGCGAATGCCGTAGCCGGCCAGGTTCAGCGCCATCACCTTGGTCAGCTGGTTGATGCCGCCCTTGGACACCACGTACGGCACCTGGTTGGCGATCGCCACTTCCGAATTGACGCTCGACATATTGATGATGCAGCCGTGCTGCTGGCTCACCATGTGGCGCGCGGCAGCCTGGCCGCACAGGAACATCGATTTGAGGTTGATCCGCATCACGCGGTCGAAATCGTCTTCGGTCAGGTCGAGGAAATCGGCGGCGTGCGTCACGCCGGCGTTGTTGACCAGCACATCGATGCGGCCGAAGGCGGTCACGGTCGCGGCGATCATGGCGTCGACATCGGCCTTCTGGCTGACGTCGGCGGCAAAGAAGCGGGCGTTCTCGCCAAGCGCCTCGGCCGCGGCGGCGCCGTCGGCCTTGATATCGACCAGCATCACGCGCGCGCCTTCCTTCACCAGACGCTGGGCGCAGGCCAGGCCGATGCCTTGCGTGGCGCCGGTGACGATCGCTACTTTTTGCTCAAGTCTCATGTATTGCTTTCAATGTGGTGCGGAATAGCGAATTTTAACCACACAGCGCGCCCGGCGGCGGGTTTTTTGCGCTGCGTCACAGCATGATGGGGCGATCCGGCAACTCATTGGCGCGCACGCCATTGGCCGGAAAGTGTTCGGCCAGCAAAGCGTTGACTTGCTCCAATGCAGCGAGGGTGGCGGCATGGAATTCGCCACGCGCAAAGCCCTGCGTCATCGTCGCGCAAATGCGTTTCCAGACGATATTGTCGATCTTGCGCCCGACGTTGCGGTCGGTCACGATTTCGACCTTATGCTCGGCCAGGTTCACGTAGACCAGCACGCCGCAATTGTCTTCCGTATCCCAGATGCCATATTCCGCAAACAAGGCAATCGCGCGTTCGCGGATGCCCATGCCGGCCCACAAGGCGTCGAACGGCATGCCGGTCTCGACGATCAGGCGCAGTTCGCTGCGATGGGTTTGTTCGCCGGCCGTGATGGCCTTGCCGATCGCGTCCAGCGTTTCCGGCGGAAACGCGCGGCGGCCTTTTGCCTGCGTGCTGCGCCAGTGGCGCCAGATACGCGCTGCGCGAGGCGCCAGGCGCGAAGCGCTTGTCGATGTGGCGGACTGACTCATTACCAATCTCCCGAGGCGCCGCCGCCGTCAAAACTGCCGCCGCCGCCGGAAAACCCGCCGCCGGAAAAACCACCGCCGCCACCGCCGCCACGGCCAAGGCCGCCAAGCGCGCTGCCGATGATGAAGCCGGTCGCACCGCTGCTCCAGCCGCCGCTGCCCAGGCGCGAACGGCGCGGCCGCAGCATCGATGCCAGCGCAATGGCGCCGAACAGGATCAGCGGCACCAGCATGCCGCCGCCGCCCGACTCCTGCGCCGGGCGCTGTGCCTGAGGCGGTGCCGGGAACTGCTCGGCGTTGAGCAGGGTCGCAATCGCGCCCACGCCGGCCACCAGGCCGTCATAAAACTGTTTCTGCTGGAAATGCGGAGCGATCACATCCTGCAAGATGCGCTTCGATTGCGCATCGGTCAGCACGCCTTGCACGCCACGCCCGGCCTCGATGCGCAAGCGCCGCAGGGCCGGCGGATTGTCGGGCGCCACCACCAGCAGCACGCCGTCGTCGACGCCCTTGCGGCCGAGCTTCCAGGCATCGGTCACGCGGATGCTGTACTGCTCGATCTGTTCCGGCGCCGTCGTCTTGACCAGCAGCACCGCGATCTGGCTGCCGGTCTTGCTTTCGTAATCCGTCAGCACGGCTTCCAGTTTGGCGCGCTGTTCCGCGCTCAGCATGCCGGCCTGGTCGGTGACATGGGTGCTCAGGGTCGGCACCGGCGCCAGCTGGGCATGCGCGGTGGCGCCGAGGCCCAGGCCGAACGCCAGGGCCAGCAGCCAGAGATAACGCAGCAGCTTCATCGGCTTACTTGCCAAAGTTCACGGCCGGGGCGGTCGAAATCGCCTTTTCGTTTTCGACAGTGAACGACGGCTTGGTTTCATAGCCGAACATCATCGCGGTCAGGTTGGTCGGGAACTTGCGTACCTGAACGTTGTAATCCTGCACCGTGACGATGTAACGCTGGCGCGCGACGGTAATGCGGTTCTCGGTGCCTTCCAGTTGCGACTGCAGGTCGCGGAAGCTGGCGTCGGCCTTCAGGTCGGGATATTTCTCGGCTACCACCATCAGGCGCGACAGGGCGCCGGACAGCTCGCCCTGGGCCTGCTGGAATTTCTTGAACGCTTCCGGATCGTTGAGCACCTCGGGCGTGACCTGGATGCTGGTGGCGGCGGCGCGCGCGCGCGTGACCGATTCCAGCGTTTCTTTTTCGTGGTTGGCGTAACCCTTGACCGTGTTGACCAGATTCGGAATCAGGTCGGCGCGGCGCTGGTACTGGTTGACGACTTCGCCCCAGGCTGCTTTGGTGGCTTCATCCTTGGTCTGGAACTCGTTGTAGCCGCAGCCGGACAGGAGTGTTCCTGTCAGTGCCAGGGTCAGCAACACCCGTGCGCAGCGTGCGAATGCATTGTTTGTCATGGTATTTCCGTCCGTAGCAAGTTGTCGAATGGTCAAAAATATACCCTAAATGCCAACAAGACGACTTTTCAAACGTGCGTGGCGGCGGGCGGGGAGGGGAAGGGGAAGGTTACAATGGCGGGTTTGTAATCGACTACGAGGCTGTCCTGTGAACTTTATCAACAAGCTGTCCGCCGCCTGGACCACCAACAACTCCCTGCTGTGCGTGGGCCTGGACCCCGACCTGTCGCGTTTCCCGGCGCAACTGGCAAACGAGCCGGACCCGATTTACCTGTTTTGCAAGGAAATCATCGACGCCACGGCGGACCTGGCCTGTTCCTTCAAGCCGCAGATCGCTTACTTTGCCGCGCTGGGCGCGGAGGGGCAGCTCGAGCGCATTTGCGCCTATGCGCGCCAGCATTATCCGCACATCCCCCTGATTCTCGACGCCAAGCGCGGCGACATCGGCGCCACCGCGCGCCAGTACGCGCGCGAAGCGTTCGACCGCTATGGGGCCGATGCGGTGACGGTCAACCCCTACATGGGTTTCGATTCGGTCGAGCCGTACATGGAATGGACCGACCGCGGCGCCATCGTGCTGTGCCGCACGTCCAATCCGGGCGGATCGGATCTGCAGTTCCTGATGGCCGACGGCAAGCCGCTGTACCAGCATGTGGCGCGCATGGTGGCCGACAAGTGGAACAAGAACGGGCAGTGCGCGCTGGTGGTGGGAGCGACCTTTCCGGAAGAACTGGCGCAGGTGCGGGCGATCGTGGGCGAGATGCCGCTGCTGGTGCCGGGCGTGGGTGCCCAGGGTGGGGATGTGGAAGCGACCGTCAGGTCGGGCCGCACGGCTGGCGGCGCCGGCATGATGATCAACTCCTCGCGCGCGATTTTGTATGCGGCGCCGCAGGGGAGCGAGGATTTCGCCGCGGCTGCGCGCCGGGTGGCGACCGAGACGCGCGACGCGATCAATTTGTATCGCTAGATCGTCGTTCCCGCTAGCTTCCAAACCGTCCTTCCCGCCAAGGGGGCCGCCGAGGCCGGGAACGACGAGCTAGCGGCGACAGGATAATTAATACCTGCTCGGCGCAATCGCCTCCGCGTAATCGTACAAGGTCCCCAGAATCTCCTCGGCCCGCTCATCCGCGTCTTCCGACAAGGTATCGATCTCCGCAAACAACTGCTCGATCGTCCGCGCCCCGCCTTCCCCGTCGAACAGCCTGGCCGCGCGGTGCTCTTCCCACCGCTGCGCTTCGGCTTCATTCAACAACGCCGGGAAATTGCGCGCGCGATACCTGAACACCAGCTCCACCAGCCGCTGATCCTCGAACGAGGGCCTGGCCTTGGTCAGCTTCTCCGGCGTCTCTGCCCGCAAGGACTCCAGCTTGCGCCGGTCGCCGCTGCCGATAAACCCGCCGTACAGATCCTCATCCACATCCACGCTCTCCTGCGCCCCCGGCCGCTGGTACACCTGCGCCCACAAGGCCCCCATGTCCGGCCCCGCCGCCGCCACCGCCGCGAACGCGCGTGCCTGCTCGATATCGATGCCCCATTTCCGCGCCATCTCGGTACTCAAGGTCTTGAGGTTACCCACCAGCATCGGTGACTTGTTCACATGGATGCTCTTGATCGGCAAGCGCGTCACGCCTTCCGGCAGGTCGGCCGAGCGCGTGAACATGCGCAGGCGGATGGTGTCGGCATCGAGCCCGAACAGCTCGGTCGGATCGTAGCTGCAATCCCACACCAGCACTTCATTCTTGTTGGTCGGATGCGTCGCCAGCGGCCACACCAGGCCGATGCAGCCGCGCTCGGTCGGGAACATGCCCGACACGTGCAGGAAGGGTTGGCGCTGCGCCGCCGCCAGATGCATGCCCATTTCCGAGGCGACCTTGTCTTTCTTGTGCAGGGCCAGGCAAAAATCGAACAGCTTGGGCTGCCTGTCGCGGATCAGGCGCGCCAGCGCGATGGTGGCGCGCACGTCCGACAGCGCATCGTGCGCGGACTCGTGCAGCAAACCGTTGGCCTTGGCCAGGTGCTCCAGTTTGAAACTCGGCTTGCCATCCTCGCGCATCGGCCATTCGATGCCTTCCGGACGCAGTGCGTAGGTCATGCGCACCACGTCGAGCAAGTCCCAGCGCCCGCAATGATGCTGCCACTCGCGCGCGTACGGGTCGATCAGGTTGCGCCAGAACAGGAAGCGGGTGATTTCGTCGTCGAAACGGATGGTGTTGTAGCCCACGCCGATGGTGCCTGCCTGGCTGAAGGCCGCCTCGATGGTGGCCGCGAACTGATGCTCCGGCACGCCCATTTCCAGGCATTGCTGCGGCGTGATGCCGGTGATCAGGCACGCTTGCGGGTCGGGCAGGAAATCCGGGGCCGGCTGGCAGTACAGCATGATCGGCTCGCCGATTTCGTTCAGGGCGGCATCGGTGCGGATCGCGGCGAACTGCGCGGGACGGTCGCGGCGCGGCTGGGCGCCGAAGGTTTCGTAGTCGTGCCAGAGAAAAGTATGGTTGGTCATGGAACGTCGATCAATAAGTTGCAGCCCGGAGGACGTGGGTCGTCCGGGACGGACCCTGCGGCTATCCACTACCCTCAGTTCCGTCATTCCCGCGAAGGCGGGAATCCAAGGCATGTACGCTAATCGACATTGCCTTGGATTCCCGCCTGCGCGGGAATGACGGTTCTGAATGTTGCGGTCAGAATCTCGACGGCGGCAGGGGCG
The DNA here is from genome assembly GCF_011682145.1 of Massilia mucilaginosa. Taxonomy (GTDB): domain Bacteria; phylum Pseudomonadota; class Gammaproteobacteria; order Burkholderiales; family Burkholderiaceae_D; genus Telluria_A; species Telluria_A mucilaginosa. The sequence continues at coordinate 41,774 of NZ_WHJH01000026.1, read as the reverse complement.
GACCCATATGGTACACAGATTGACGCCCCGTGGGGCGTGCTTTCAGCGCGAAACGCGGTTGCGTCCGCCATCCTTGGCGCGGTACAAGGCGGCGTCGGCCGCTGCGATCAGGGCGCTGTCATCCATGCCCGGCTCCAGCAAGGCCACGCCGAACGAGGCAGTGATGTGCGGCAGGGGAACGCGCATGTCGCGGAAAATCGGCGCTTCGCGCATGCGCGCGCACAGGCGGTCGGCCACCATCACGGCCAGCGCTTCCGGCGTTTCGGGCAGGATCACCATGAGTTCCTCGCCGCCGTAGCGCAGCGCAAAATCGGACGGGCGCAGCGCCGTCGAAATCACATCGGCCGCCGCGCGCAGGGCATCGTCGCCGGCCAGGTGGCCGTGGGTATCGTTGAACAGCTTGAAGTGGTCGAGGTCGAGCATCACCAGCGCCAGCGGCGTGCCGGCACGGTGCGCGGTGGCGATCAGCTTGGGCAGCATGTCGTTCATCCAGGCCCGGTTGTACAGCCCGGTCAAGCCATCGTTCATCGACAGCTGGCGGTAGAATTCGCCCAGCTTCTGGCGCCGCCGCAGCAGCGCGTTGGCGGCCCGGATGCGGAACGACAGCAGGCGCAGCAGGTTGCGCGCCAGGCCGTTCGACTGGTCGATCAGCTTCCACACCAGTTCGCCTTCGATGACCAGCAGCTCGGTTTCTTCGAGCGCGCTGATCGAGGCCAGGTTGGCCGCTTCGTCCAGCACCGATTGCTCGCCCACGCTCTCGCCCGGCAAGATCTTGCTGACGGTGCCGTCGGCCATGCCGTTGCGGGTGTCGGCCTCGACCGCCAGCGCGCCGCGCAGCACGATGTACAGGCGCGCGCGGTTGCTGTCTTCGACCGTGGCGCCGGTGTCGAGCCGGATCACGGCGCACTCGGCCAGCGCTTGCGCGATCTGTTCGTCGTCGATGTCGCGGAACAAATGCAGGTCGCGGATGGTGTAGCTCGATGCTGCGAAGGTGCCGATCTGTTCCAACATAGTCTCTCCGGTCAAGTATGCGCCGCTATAACCATTGGCGTTTGCATCATATCAGTGTTCCAATAGCGTCATTCGAATTGAACCATCCCTATCATGCACTTCACCGACGCCCTTGGCACCCAACACACGCCGGACCCGGCGGCACGGATCGTGTCGCTGGTGCCCTCGATTACCGAATTGCTGTGCGACCTCGGCCTGGCCGGGCAACTGGTCGGGCGCACCGGCTTTTGCATCCATCCGGCCGGGCAGGTGGCGTCGATCGCCAAGATCGGCGGCACCAAGGATGTGAACCTGGAAAAGATCCGCAAGCTCGCACCCACCCATCTGGTGGTCAACATCGACGAAAACGACAAGCCGACGGTCGAGGCGCTGGCCGAATTCGTGCCGAACATCGTCGTCACCCATCCGCTGGCGCCGCGCGACAACCTGGCGTTGGCGCGCTTGATGGGCGGGATTTTTTGCGCCGGAGACAAGGCCGAAGCCTGGTGCGCCGACTTTGAAGCGGAGTACGCGGCCTTGCAGGCGCTGCCCAAAGGCCGCCCGGCGACAGTGCTGTACTGCATCTGGCAAGATCCGTGGATGAGCATTTCGGCCGATACCTATATCGCCCGCATGATGGCCGAAATCGGCTGGAGCGTGCCGCAACTGGGCGATGCGACGCGCTACCCGCGCTTTACCTGGTCCGAGGAACTGGTGGCGCGCATTGACGGCGTGCTGCTGTCGACCGAGCCCTACCGCTTCACCGAGGTCCACGCGGACGCGCTGGAAAAGCAGATCGGCAAGCCGGTCCATCTGGTCGATGGTGAAATGATGTCGTGGTATGGCAGCCGTTCGCTGGCTGGTTTGCGCTACCTGCGCGCCATGGCGCAGTCGGCGCAGATGTTCTGAGCTGGGCAGCGGATGTGCCATGCCGGTGTTGCCTCGCGCTGGCTCAGGCCGGCCTGCCGCGGGGGCAGGCGCTGGCCCGATTGTCAGGCAATTACTCGTTCACTTCGTCCGGTTCAGGCACCAGCTTCGGCGTGGCGTGCAGCTGCTTGTCGTGCAGACGGCCCAGGGCGCTGTCGATGGCGCGCTTGAGTTTGTCCGCAGCGCCGCTGATGGCCTGGTGCAAGCTGACCGCGTGGTCGCTGACCGCGATCGGCTGATAGCCGGTCACGCGCGCTTCGAGCAGGCAGCGATTGCCGCCGTCGGAGGATTTCTGGCTGTTTTCGTCGCTGAGGTGGACTTCAACACGGGTAATGTGTTCGCTAAAACGCGAGACGGCGGCCGAGACCACGGATTGCACATGATCGTCCAGGCCTTGATGACGTTCGATCGTTTTATCGGTATTGATGTTGATTTGCATAAGCTCACTCCCGGCTGTTCATAAAGGTACTCGCACAACCCCTTGTTGACCTGCATGTGCGGCTTGCGCGCATTGCTGCGCCACGCCAGGGTTGGCACTTCGTTAAGCACAGTCCTATATTACACCTTTCGTTGATATTGCCCAGTGCAAATGAAATCGGGTCATGCGGGCTGCCAGCGCAGGGCGTCGGCGTGCTCGTCGGCGCGCTCGATGGCGAAGCCCATGCTCAGGTACAAACGGCGCGCTTGCGGGTTACCGCGGTGCACCGACAAGGTCAGCGGCAGTTGATGAGCGGCCGCCCATTGCTGCAGCGCGCGCAGCAGCGCGCTGCCGGTGCCGCGTCCGCGCGCCTGCGGCAGCAGGGCGATATCGACCAGGCGCAGCGCCAGCGGCCCATGGTCGACGACGATGCGCGCCACCGGCTCGCCGCCCTCCTGCAGGATCAGATACAGGGCATCGGGAAAGCGCGCGCGGTAACCGGCCATTTGCAGGCGCTGCTGCATCGACATGATCGAGGCCGCCAGGGTCGGATCGGCGCGGCCGCTGCCGAGCAGGTCCTGGCGCGTCGACGCGTACAGGCGCGCCAGGAACGGCGCATCGCCCGGCAGCGGCGCGCGCGCGCCGAAGGCGTGCAGATGGGCGGCCAGGCTCATGCCCCGGCCTTGGCATCGCGCGCGGCGGCCTCTTCCGCTGCTTCCTTGTCGTGATGGGGAAAGCGGTCCATGCGCGAGAGCACCGGGAACTTGAAGATCCAGATCGCCGTGACCGCCAGGGTGGCGGCGCCGCCGAACAGGATGGCGCGGGTCAGGCCGAACCAGCCGGCGGTCAGGCCCGACTCGAATTCGCCGAGCTCGTTGGACGCGCCGATGAACACCGCATTGACCGCGCTCACGCGCCCGCGGATTTCATCCGGCGTTTCGAACTGCACCAGCAGATGGCGCACGTAGACGCTGACCATATCGCCCGCGCCGAGCAGGAACAGGGCCGCCAGCGCGACCGGAAAGCTCGCGCTCCAGCCCAGCACGAGGGTAGCCAGGCCGAACACGGCCACGCCGCCGAACATCCACGCGCCGACGCGGCGGCGGATTGGATAGAACGCCAGCAGCACCGAGCACAGCGCGGCGCCGACGCCGGGGGCGGTGCGCAGCAGGCCCAGGCCGGCCGAGTCCACCTGCAGCACATCGTGCGCGTACGCCGGCAGCAGCGCCGTGGCGCCGCCGAACAGCACCGCGAACAGATCGAGCGAAATGGCGCCCAGCATGATCGGGCGCGACCACACGAAGCGCAATCCTTCCAGCACCGTGTGCCAGGTGGCCGGCTCCTTGTTGACCGCCTGCGGCGCGCTTTTGGTCAGCGTCATCAGGATCACCGACAACACCAGCAGCGCGGCGGCCGCCATGTACACGGTCGCCGGCCCGGCGATGTACAGCAAGCCGCCGAGCACCGGTCCGACAATGACGGCGACGTGAAAGGCCGACGAACTGAGCGCGACAGCCTGGCTGAAACTCTCGTTCGGCACCATATTGCGCAGCACCGCCTGGGTGGCCGGCATCATGAAAGCGCGCGCGCTGCCGAACAGCACCAGGACCGCGAACACCGGCCACACCACGGCGATCCCGCTCACGGTGAAGGCCAGCAGGAGCGAACCGCACAGCAACTGCGTGATGAGGCACAGAATGATGATCAGGCGCCGGTTGTAGCGGTCGGCGGTATGGCCGGCCAGCAAAATCAGCACCAGGAAAGGGGCGAACTGGGCCAGGCCGATCAGGCCCAGGTCGAACAGGCTGCCGGTCATCTGGTACACCTGCCAGCCGATCGCCACGCTTTGCATCTGTACCGCCAGGGTCCCCAACACGCGCGCCGCCAGGTAAAACGAGAAATTTCGGTTGCGCAAAACACTGAAACCGTTGGACGGCGACATCACGGACATAGGAACTTTCGGGGCGGGGCTAAGCAGGTAGGGTAAAATGATTCTTTCTAGAACCATCAACGTTGTATTGTGCCCGATGTTTCCCGACCCTGCTGGCTGTGCCCCCTCCTTGCCGTTATTGTTTTATGCAGAAGACCATATTTGATACCCCTGTCGTCAACACCCTGATGAGAGGTTTTTCCCTCCTGACCTTGCGGCTGATGGGCTGGCGTACCGAAGGGCTGACGCCGGAGCAGATTGCCGGCTATTCCAGGTACGTGCTCATTGCCGCGCCCCACACCAGCAACTGGGATTTCCCGGTCACGCTGATGGTGTGTTTCGCCTTGCGGCTGCGGGTGTACTGGATGGCCAAGTCGAGTCTGTTCACATGGCCGATCGGCTGGCTCTCGCGCTGGCTGGGCGGCATAGCGATCGACCGCACGGCCTCGAACAACACGGTGCAGAACACGATTGACGCGTTCGCCAAGCGCGAGCGGCTGGCGGTGATTGTCGCGCCGGAAGGCACGCGCGGCAAGGTCACGCACTGGAAGACCGGGTTTTACCACATTGCGCATGGCGCCAACGTACCGATCGCGCTGGCCTTCCTCGACTTCAAGCGCAAGACAGGCGGGATCGGGCGCATGTTCCAGACCACGGGCGACATCGCGCTCGACATGGCCGAGATCCAGCAGTTCTACAGCGGCGTGACCGGCAAGAACAGCGACCAGTTCGACGCCAGCGCGGTCAAGCGTAAATAATCCTACAACCGGGGTCAGAGCTTTGACTTGCAATTAATTCCTAAACCCCATCACCGGGGTCTGAGCTCTGATTAGACATGAGTTGCTGATCAGACGGTAAAGTGCCGGTATTGATGCGCATGGTCAAAAAAACGGGGCTTGTAGCCGTGACCAGGCCGGGTAGAGCCTGCGGTTAAGCAATTTATTGCCAATCAGAGGTCAGCCCCCGGTTGGCGCGGCTGGCGTGTAGGAAATGTTTCGAGTCAGAGCTCTGACCCCGGTGTGGACCGCGGCTGGCGTGTAGGAAATGTTTCGAGTCAGAGCTCTGACCCCGGTGTGGGCCGGGGGGGGGCGTGGCCCGGATCAGGCCAGGTCGGCTTCGCTGGTGAAGGCGTCGGCGTAGAATTCGTCGGCGGGCAGCCCGCATTGCTCGACGTACTCGCGGCGCGCGGCGTCGACTACCACCGGCGCGCCGCAGGCGTATACCTGATGGCCGGACAGGTCGGGGAAGTCGTGCATCACGGCGGCATGCACGTAGCCGGTGCGCCCGGTCCAGTGGTCTTCCGGGAAGGCATGCGAGACCACCGGCACGTAGCTGAAGTGGGGCAGGGTGGCCGCCCATTCTTCGCACAGCGCGTTCATGTACAGGTCGACAGGCCGCCGTCCGCCCCAGTACAGGCTGACCGGACGGGTGGAACCCAGGTGAATCAGGTGCTCGACCAGCGCCTTGACCGGCGCGAAGCCGGTGCCCGAGGCCAGCAGCACGATCGGCTTGTCGGACTCTTCGCGCAGGTAAAAGGTGCCGAACGGACCCTCGAAACGCAAAATGTCGCGCTCCTTCATGGTGTTGAATACTTGCTCGGTGAACAGCCCGCCCGCCATGTAGCGGATGTGCAAGGTCAGCGGACCGCCCTGGCTGGGCGCGCTGGCCATGCTGTAGCTGCGCCGCTTGCCGTCGCGCAGCATGAATTCGATATATTGGCCGGGACGGTAGGCCAGCGCTTCATTGGCCGGCAGTTGCAGGGTGACGATGGCCACGTCCGGCGCCGGTTTTTCGATGCTGGCCACGCGCGATGGCATCTTGCGCACCGGATAATCGGTGCTGCCACCCACTTCGCGCGCTTCGATCACCAGATCGGCCGCCGTGATGGCGCAGCAGAACAGCGAAAATCCCTGGGCTTGTTCTTCCTCGCTCAGAGCGCGTTGCTGGTGCGCCTTGTGCGTGACCGTGCCGGACACAACCTTGCCCTTGCAGGAGCCGCAGGCGCCATTCTTGCAGCCGTAGGGCAGGCCGACGCCGGCGCGGATCGCCGCCGCCAGCACGGTTTCGTCCGCTTCACAGGCAAACTGGTGGCCGCTGGGCTGGACAGTAATCTGAAACGTCATATCGTCATCATCAATCAAAGCTACATAATCGGGGTCGATTGCACTGTTGCTGCGGCTTTTGCCGCGGCGATCGACGGTTGCCGGTATTTTACATGCACTCCCGACAGCGCCGCGTGCAACAGGCCGCCGGTCCCCGGCACCAGCTGCGCCCTTATCTTGTATATTGTCCGGCTACGCCATCGATAACCATCCATTCACATGATCACCATTTCATCCTTCAAACGGCCGCGCCTCCTGATTCTCGGCTGCGGCGATGTCGGCATGCGCCTGCTGCCGCTGGTGCGCGCGCGCTTTCGCGTGTTTGCCGTGACCAGCAACGCCGAACGCTGCGCCGAGCTGCGCGCGGCCGGCGCGATTCCCATCATTGCCGACCTGGACCGGCCGGCCAGCCTGAAACGCCTGGCCGGCCTGGCCGACTGGGTGGTGCACATGGCGCCACCCCCGAGCGAAGGAACGCTCGATACGCGCACCCGCAAGCTGTGCGCGGTGCTGCCGCCCGGCGCGCGCATGGTGTATATCAGCACCACCGGTGTGTACGGCGACTGCGGCGGCGCGCTGATCGATGAAACCCGCACCGTGGCCCCGCGCAATGCGCGCGCCCAGCGCCGGGTCGATGCCGAACGGGTGCTGCGCGCTTGGGCGACCCGCAGCGGCGCGCGCCTGGCGATCCTGCGCGTGCCCGGCATCTATGCGCGCGACCGCCTGCCGCTGCGCCGCCTGGAGCAGGGCACGCCGGCGCTGCTGGCCTCGGAAGACGTTTTCACCAACCACATCCACGCCGACGACCTGGCGCGCATTGTCTCCCTGGCCTTGTACAGGACATTGCCAGGACGCATTTATCATGCGGTCGACGATACCCACATGAAAATGACCGATTATTTCGATACCGTGGCCGACGCCTTCGGCATGGCGCGCCCGCCGCGCGTTGCGAGATCGCAACTAGTTGCTTCGGTATCGCCTATGTTGCTGTCGTTCATGTCCGAGTCGCGCCGCATGAGCAACCGCCGCATCAAGCAGGAACTGGGCGTGCGCCTGCGCTATCCGCAAGTGGCGCCGGCGGTGGCGGCGATGGCGCTGGTAAAATGACGGTCCTCACTAAGGAAGCGCGATGACCTACGAAGAATATCTTGACGAAGTAACCACCCTGATCACCGAAAAGTACAACCTGAGCGATGCCGCCGCGATCAAGCTGGTCGTAAAGGCGCAGGACGCCGAATTTTTCGTCGAGCATGACGAAAAGGAAGCCATGCGCACCGTTGACCGCGCGCATCAGGATGCCAAGGCCTTGTATCTGGCCAGCCAGAAGAAATAGGGCAGGAACCCGGCTGTCAATGGGCAAATACTGGCGCTCGTTTGACGGCCGTCAAGTTCTGGACGCGGCTTGGTCGTATCGTGTGCGATGTCGTTTCTCAATTGCTCACTTGTGCCTACCGCCGTGCCGCATCGGATCATCCAGCCCAGCAAAGAACAAGTCCGTGCCTACATGGCCCGGCGCGAGGGCGCGCGCCGCCCGCCGCCGCCGCCAGACGAGATCCGCCGCCAGCTCGGCTGGCGCCTGGTCCCGAACGACAGTGAGCGCTTGCTCGTCGAATTCTATCTGATTCCCACCAACTACAGCCGTTTGGCCACGCAGATCGCGCTGGACTGGCTGTTTGCGCCCGTGCGGCGCGCTGCGCGCCGGTCACAATCTCACCAAATATTGCCTTAAATACAAAGTGTATTGAGTTTAAGTTCTGTTGGTTGAGCGAATGTCAACACTTAGGTGTATGATGCAATCCTATGCCGAAGCAGCCGCATATTCGGGTTGTTTTTGCCATTGCCGCTTACTAATCGACTGTAAAGACAGTGCCCTGGCGAATATGCCACGGGCGCGAATTTCGAGAGACTTAAATTCATGACCAACCGCAGATTTCCAGAAGAACCGACTTACGATCCCAATAAGGTGCTCGATGCCATCATCGAACGCTTGCAGCTCAAGAACGATGCGGCTTTGTCGCGCGCGCTTGAAGTTGCGCCGCCTGTGATCAGTAAAATTCGCCACCGCACCTTGCCGATCGGCGCAACCATCCTGCTGCGCATGCACGAGATCAGCGATTTCAGTATCCGGGAATTGCGCGCGATGATGGGCGTGCCGGCGGTGAGCATCAGCCTCAACGCCTGAGGCGAGCCAAAAGAAAAGGGGCACCGCGTGCCCCTTGGGATTGCCGATCCGCTGTGCAGCGCGTCGGCTTTCGTTTTCCGATTTAGAGCCCGTGTGCGGAACTGGCAGCCGCCATGCCTGCCGGACCATGGCGTGGCGCACACTGTGCGTGCGGCAGTGCCTTACTCATTCCAGTATTGCGCGTGGCCTGACGTGTTCAAGCCGGCTGCGCGACGCCCTTGCTGATCGCTAGCAGCAGCTCCGACGTGGCTGCCGTGACGATCGTTGGCTCGCTCGCGACCCTCGTGCACCAGGCTGATTGCACAGCCGCAGGCATGGCCCTGGTGCACCACGCCGATTTCACCGCCTCCGTGCTGGTGCGTGTGCACCAGGCCGCTTTGGCTTCTGGCGTCACGGTGCGCGTGCACCATGCTGCTTTTGCCTCTGGCGTCACAGTGCGCGTGCACCAGGCGGATTTGGCGCTGTCGGTGGTGGTGCGGGTGCACCATGCGGCTTTTGCCTCTGGCGTCACAGTGCGCGTGCACCAGGCGGATTTGGCGCTGTCGGTCGTGGTGCGGGTGCACCATGCGGCTTTTGCCTCCGGCGTCACAGTGCGCGTGCACCATGCTGATTTGGCGCTGTCGGTGGTGGTGCGGGTGCACCAGGCGGCTTTTGCCTCCGGCGTCACAGTGCGCGTGCACCATGCTGATTTGGCGCTGTCGGTGGTGGTGCGGGTGCACCAGGCGGCTTTTGCCTCTGGCGTCACAGTGCGGGTGCACCATGCGGCTTTGGCGCTGTCGGTCGTGGTGCGGGTGCACCAGGCCGATTTGGCGCTGTCGGTCGTGGTACGCGTGCACCAGGCGGCTTTGGCTGCTTCGGCGTTGGTCCGGGTGCACCATGCGGCTTTGGCGCCGGCCGATACCGCCGTTTCACCTTCGGTGGCGGTGCGTGTGCACCAGGCCGATTGCGCGCCGGCAGCTTCCAGCGGCGCTGCCGCTTCCACGGTGCGGGTGCACCAGGCGGCGGCGCGGGCGCCGTACACTTCGCCGAAGGTGCTTTCATACAGGTCGCGCATGCGGTTGCCGCAGTCCTGCAGGTGCTGCGTATCTTCTTCTTCGCCGCTCATGCCGACATACGGATAGTGGTGCAGGAAGTAGCCGAACGCGTGCTCGCAATCTTTCGCGTATTTCATCGTGTCGAGAATATGGTAGTGCCAGAAGATGTCGACTTCAATCATCGGCGCGGTTTCGTCTTCAGGGAAGGCCTTCATCAGATACAGGAAACGGCGATATTCCACTTCCACCGCATCGGCCTTTTCCTGCGACCAGCCTTCGCCGGATTCGGCATGCGTGAGCTTGAATTTGATCGGGTCCAGATCGAGTTCTGAAATTGCTTTGATTGCGTCGTTGCTCATCATGATTAAGCCTCTTTTGTAGAGTTGTGATTGGTTTAGTGACTACATTCCCTGTTTGGACTTGCGGATATTGCCGGTGCTGCTGACTGCCTGTCTCCTTTCTTTCTTACGGTCAATCAATTGTCCGATTACATTGATTTCCGTTACTGTTTGAGGATGTTGCGCCGGTCCGCGACCGACTTGTTGACTTAGCTCAATCATTGCTCGGGGGATATTCCTAGTGCACCGCGGATGCACTGACTGTGCCGCAGGCCATACAGGAGGAATCTGTTTAGGACAATGCCCGTCTTCATCAGACAAACGCGGCATGCGATTCGGTTTTGCTGGGTGCGCCGGTGGCGTGGCCACGCGCCGGTTCATTGTGCAAAGGGACGCTCACGCAGACCGTCGTCCCTTCTCCGGCATCGCTGGCGATGGAAAACGAGCCGCCCAGGATGCTGATGCGCTCCTCGATGCCGACCAGGCCGAACGAGCCGACCTTGGCCCGTTCGTTCGCCTGCAAACCGATGCCGTTATCGCTGACGGTCATCGACAGGCGGTTGCCGCTCAGCTTGAGTTCGACCCTGACCCGGGTGGCTTGCGCATGGCGCACGATGTTGCTCAGCGACTCTTGCAGGATGCGGAAGAAGGCGGTGGCCGCATGGTCGCCGAGCGCCACTTCCTTCGGTTCGTCGATCAGTTCGCAGGCGATGCCGGTGCGGCGCTTGAATTCGGCGATCTGCCACTCGACCGCCGCCGACAGGCCCAGGTCGAGCACGTTCGGACGCAGGTCGTTGATGATCTGGCGCACGCTCTTGATGGTGGCATCGATCTGCTGCAGGGTGGAACGGGCGCGCGCGTGCAGGCGCGGATGGCGCTCGCGCGTGCGCGAACTGAGCATGTCCGCTTCGATCCGCAGCGCCAGCAGGTTTTGTCCGAGGTCGTCGTGGATTTCGCGCGCGATGCGCTTGCGCTCGCCTTCCTTGATCTGGTCGGCGTGGGCCGCCAGGCGGCGCAGGTTCTGGTGCGACAGTTGCAATTTGGCCTGGCTGTCGCGCAGTTCGCGCGTCATGCCCTTGGCCATCTTGATGGCGCGCCGGCGCGACGAGGTCAGCGCATGGAACAGGGCGTACAGCAGCATCGAGCTGACCGAGCCGGCCATCATCGCCAGCCATGGCGCGAATTCCTCGAAGCCCGTGTACAGCTCGTTGGCGGAGACGGTGAAGGTGGCGTCCCACTGGCGCCCGTTGAAGTCGATCGGCAGGGTCGCATTGAAGTGCTTGGGCGCCAGCAGGGAGGGCAGGGGCGAGGCGTCGCCGCCGCTGTCGAACAACACGCGCCCGCTCAACTTGTCCGGCCCCATGGCGTTATCGATCAGCATCATGCGCACATTCTTGATCGGCACTTCGTCGATCACGCCCTGCACCAGCTTGTGCACGCTGAAGGCGATCCCGACCGTACCCAGATAGGCGGCGCGCCGCTGCGCCACGGTCGCGGTCGGCGCATGCGGCCGGTAGACCGGCAGGCGCATGCCGAGCCCGGTACGGTTCGGTCCCGAAATGAAGGAAATCGGCAAGCCCGAGGTGAACAGCTTGCCGGTGTCGCGCAGCTCGCCCAGAGTGCCGACGATCAGCGGATTGGTCAACAGGTCGTAGCCGAGCGTGGCGGCCCAGCGTTCTTCCGGCTCCGCGAAGGTGACCACCGTGTAGGAAGGGCGGCGCCCGGGCGGCTTGATGGAAAACTCCTCCGCCTCGGCGCCGTCGGCCGCGCGTTCCTTGCGCACGCGCTGCAGGAAGGCTTCGCGGTCGGCGTCCTGCAGCATCTGGGCGAAATTGATGCTTTCGATGGCAGGAAAATTGCGCGCCAGTCCCAGCCCGTTGACGTAGCCGTGGAACTGGCGGCGCGTGAGCGGCTCGCTGATCTGGAACACGCTGACCGTGCCGCGCAGCACGTCGGTATACGACTTGATGCGGGCGTTGATGTTGTTGCGGGCATTTTGCGCCAGGCCGGCGAAGCGGGCGCGCGAGTCGGTTTCAATAGAATTGGCGGTGGCAAGGTAAAGCACCATGCCCACCGCCAGGGAAAAGGGCAGACCTACCCAGAGGGCGGGCCGAGCCGTCGAGAATGCTTTTATCGTTGTCTTCATAGTAAGCATGGCGCGTTGCATTCCTTTCGGTAGCCGCAAATGGCGATGCAGTGTTTGATCCACATTAACCGGAAGTTAGTTGTCATAATACCTATTTAGACTGATAGGTATGGAGATCGGAAAAGTCTGAATATAGAAAGAACCCCGCCGCGGCAGTGCCGGGGCGGGGTTTGGAGGGGACGAAAGTGTCGCTTCGGGGCAACAGTTATTTAGCGAAGCTATCTTTCAGAGTAGTAATTCTGTTAAATGCCGGCGTGCCAGGCGTGGAGTCGACACGGTCCGCGACGAAGTAGCCGTGGCGCTCGAACTGGAAGCGCTGATCGGGCTCGGCCGCGCTCATGCCCGGTTCCAGGTAGGCGGTGACCACTTCCAGCGCCTTCGGATTGAGGAATGGCTTCCATTCGCGTCCGCCGGCATCCGGCTGCGGCTCGGTGAACAGGCGGTCGTACAGGCGCACTTCGGCCTCCAGGGCAGTGGCGGCGCTGACCCAGTGAATGTTACCTTTGACCTTGTAGGTGTTCGAACCTTCGGTGCCCGATTTGCTGTCCTCGAAATACTTCACATGAACGGCGGTAACATTCCCATCGGCATCCTTGTCGACACCGGTGCATTCGGTCACGTAGCCGTGGCGCAGGCGAACCCGGCTGCCGGGGGCGTCGCCGAGCGGCGGGAAATACCGGAAGTAACCTTTTGTCGGCACTTCCATGAAGTCGTCCTGCTCGATCCAGAGCTCGCGCGTGATAGGGAAAGTGCGCATTCCGCGCTCCGGAAAGTGCGGGTGCACGGGCGAGCTGCATTCGACCGATTCGCCTTCCGGAAAGTTATCAATAATCAACTTCAACGGACGCAGCACGGCGGTGGCGCGTGGCGCTTTCGGGTCGAGATCGTCGCGCAGGCAGCCTTCCAGCGTGCTCATGTCGATCCAGCCGTCGGCCTTGGACACGCCGATGCGCTCGCAGAACAGCTGGATCGATTCCGGCGTATAGCCGCGCCGGCGCAGGCCGACGATGGTCGGCATACGCGGATCGTCCCAGCCGCTCACGATGCCTTCTTCCACCAGCTCGCGCAGCTTGCGCTTGCTGGTGACCACGTAGGTCAGGTTCAGGCGCGCGAATTCGTACTGGCGCGGCAGCGGCTTTTTGAAGAAGCCGCCCTCGGCCAGGGTGGCCAGCAGCCAGTCGTAGAACGGGCGGTGGTCCTGGAATTCGAGCGTGCAGACCGAATGGGTGATGTTTTCCAGCGCGTCCGAAATCGGGTGCGTGAAGTCGTACATCGGATAGATGCACCAGGCGTCGCCGGTACGGTGATGGTGCGCGTGGCGGATCCGGTAGATGGCCGGGTCGCGGTTGGTCATATTGGGCGAGGCCATCGAATCGGCGCCCATCTTGACGCGCAGGATGTGTTCGCCGTCCTTGTATTTGCCGGCCTTCATGTCGCGCAACATCGCCAGCGATTCCTCGGGCGTGCGGTCGCGGAAGGGCGAATTGGTGCCCGGCGTGCCGAAGTTGCCGCGGTTTTTCTTGATCTCGTCGGCACTCTGGCTGTCCACGTAGGCGTAGCCGGCCGTGATCAGGTACTCGGCCATGGCGTACAGGCGCTCGAAATAGTCGCTCGCGTAGTACAGGTGGTCCTGGCCCTGCTGTTCCCAGCTGAAACCGAGCCATTTGACGCTGTCGATGATGGTGTCGACGTATTCCTGTTCTTCCTTGGCCGGATTGGTATCGTCGAAACGCAGGTGGCAGCGGCCCTGGTAGTCGCGCGCCAGGCCGAAGTTGACGCAGATCGACTTGGCGTGGCCGATGTGCAGGTAGCCGTTCGGCTCCGGCGGGAAGCGGGTGATAACTGGCGGCAAGCCCTCACGGACGTGCGCGCCGGCGGCCAGGTCGTTCTCGACGATGGCGCGCAGGAAGTTCGGCGACGGGGCATGCGCAGCCGGCGCCGCAGGGTTTTTTTCGTTGCTCATGGAGGGATGCTTTGCGAATGATAAGGTTGTGTCATTTTAACGCAATTAGGAGTCGCTATCGCTGTCAAAGGGCGCCTGTCCCGGCGCCGGCCGCCGCGTTCCGCCCCTTTGATCCCGTTCTATAGGATAATCTCGCTTTACAGTTTCGGCAGCAGGAGTTTCCCGTGGACAATTTATACACCACCCTCGGCGTGGCGCCGAATGCGACCGACGACGAGATCAAGAAGGTTTACCGCTCGCTGGCGATGCGTTTCCATCCGGACCGCAACGACGCTCCCGGTGCGGAAGTGCGTTTCAAGAGCATCGTCAAGGCTTACGAAATCCTGTCCGACCCGGCCAGGCGCGAGGAATACAACCAGAGCGTCAACCACCGCATCATCATCGATGCGGAAGAAGAGGCTTTCGCCCTGTGGCGTTCGCTGTTCAGCCTGAACGGCGTGACCTTGCCGGCGTAAGCACCGCCCCCAACTTTCGGACATGGCGCGCGCCTGCCGCGTGCGCCGTGCCTCCGCGCTTCATACGCATTACCAACAGGATCAGAAAATGAGAAAAGTACATCCCGAATTTGCCTACCAGTCGCGTGAACTCGGCGGCCAGATCGACGGCATTTTGGGCGACCCGCCGAACCGCAAGAACTACGACATGATGGTCAGTGCGCTGGTTGGCGAATACACCAGCGGCGGCGGCATCGAAGACGTCAACATGATGAGCTTCGCGCTGGTCGACCACATCACCTTCAGCAATCCCAAGGGCTTGCTGGTGGAAGCGGGCGACTACGAAGGCGGCAGCCCCGAGAACGTGTTCGCCATGGCCGCCTGCGAAGGCGATGCCGAAGCCATGTACAAGGCCATGACCGATAACCATCCGGAACTGGCGCGCCAGGCCATCATCACCGCCTTCCTGTTCAAGCACCCGCGCCTGTGGGACGAGGACGACGAGTCGCTCGAACAGCTCTCGCGCGACGATGACGGCGACGACCGCTACGACGACGAAGACGACGGCGTCACCGACGACTTCGCCCAGATGTTCGATAAGGAAGGAGATTGAGCATGAGCGACAACAGCAATCTGCCCGCGCTGTCGAAACAGATCAGCGAACTGGTACTGGCCGGTTCGCTGTCGCATGCCGAGCAGGCGTTTTCGGAAGCGGTCGAGACGCATGGCGACCTGGCCGTGGTCGAGGTGCTCTCCACGCTCGCGCCGCAGGTCACGGCCCTGCATTTGTCCGGCTTCGACGGCGGCAAGACCTCGCTGGCGACCCTGCTTGTGCCGCCCAAGGCCTGGGCCGACAGCCTGGCGTTTTTCGCCGCCACCTGGTCGGACGACATGATCGAAGACGACCCTGAGCGCGTCGCCGAAACCCTGTTCGCGCACGTGCACGGCATCGTCTTTTCGGCCGACGACCCGGAGCGCCGCGCCGAGCTGCTGTCGGAAGCCTCGGCCACCGACCATGGCGCCACCGTGTTCGCGATCCTGTTCTCGATGGCGCCGAAAGAGATGCTCGAGCTGGCTGGCGAAGTGCTGGCCAAGGGCCCGTACATCACCAGCCAGACTTCGTCCGACAGCGACGTGGCGCCGCTCGCGATCGAACTGGCCAAGGCCAGCGAAGATGGCTGGGACCGCGCCCTGTTCGAACTGTTCCCCGACTTCCGCCACAGCGGCGACATTGCCGACGCCGAGTACACCGACGACCCGGACGAAGAACAGCAGTTCCTGATGCGCAGCACCAAGGAATTGCTGTACCGCTTGCGCAAGCAAGTGCCGTCCTCGCGCAGCAATGTGCCCAAGCGCGGCGCGCGCAAGAGCATCGGCACGGGAATCTTCTCGTGATGGAGGCGGCGCAGAACATGCTGCCGGCCATCGTCGTCGAACGCCTGCCGCGGCTGGTGCGGGCGATCCGCTGCCTGTCCGCGCGCGCGATCGGCGACGAGTCGGTGATCCTGGCCGACGAACTGGCCGGCATCACCGCCATGGTGGCCGAAAAGTTCACCAACGACCGCACCGCCGAAGGCATCCAGAAGGCCCTGCTGCTGACGGTGGGCTGCGTGTCGCTGGGACTCGAGCACGAACTGGGCGAAGAAGACGACGATGCCACGCTCGATTTCCTGATCGACGAAGGCGCCGAGCATGCGTTCCAGACGGGTTTTCGCATGGTGCGCGATCTGGCCGCCTTGCCGGAAGACTCGCTGGTGGGCGAGTACGACCAGGACCCGGTGTACGCGCAGCGGCGCCTGAAGGATTTGTTCGTCGATATTTGCGCCGCCGATCCGTACCAGAACTGGGCCGGGTTCGAAAAATTCGAGGTCCAGTACAAGCAGCGCAAGGCGGTGCAGGCGATCGTGCGCGCGGCCGGCTGGCTGCGCCGCCATCACTACGCGGGGCCGATCAACGACGCCGACCTGAATGCGGAAGGCGTGATTGCGGTCGCGATCATTTTTGCGATCGAAGGCGGCGGGCGCATCGTGGCGCGCACCGGGCAGGCCGATTTTGAGCGCCTGGTCAAATCGGTCCGCAAGAACAAGCCCGATTACGAAGAGGGCTGGGCGGCGCTGATGAAGCAGGTGCCGGCGCAGCATCAGCCGGTGATCGCGGAGCGGATTGAATCGTACCGCACCAACTGCACGGTCATTCAAAAAATCCGCACGCGCACGGCGATGAAGACCTTGTTTGCCGAGTTCGAAAATTATGCGGGCTCGGAGCTGGATGCCGACTACGGTTAGGCGCTTCTGTAGCTTCTGTAATTAGTACCACTAGCCCTTGAAACCGTCGTTCCCGCGAAGGCGGGAATCCATAGCACCTGTGAGCAAAGGTGCTATGGATTCCCGCCGAGGAAGCGGGTGGGGCGAATCAAAGCGCCGCCTCGCTCGCCAACGCCAGAAACGCCTGCACCAGCGGCGCATGTTCGCCCTTCCTCTGCGCCAGCAACAAGGTGGTGGTCGCTCCCGCATCGAGCAGCGGCCGGTAACACACCCCATCCATCCTGATCCGCTCGAACGACCCTGGCAGCACCGACACCCCGCATCCCGCCGCCACCAGCCCGATGATGGTCGACGCTTCCCCCGCGGTCTGCTCCACCCTCGGCACAAACCCGGCATCCCGGCACAACCTGAAAATCTGCGGATAGATCCCGGTCCCCGCGCTGTGCGGATACATCACGAACGGCAGCTCGGCCATCTCGCTGAGCGCGATCGCTTTCTTGCGCGCCAGGGCCAGCCCGGTCGGCAGCACCGCCACCAGCGGATCTTCGCGCAGCGCCGTCAAGCCGATATTCTCGGGCAGCCCATTTTCCGGGGGGCGCACGAAGCCCAGATCGAGCTCGCGCCGCGCCAGTTTGTCGAGCTGCGGCACGGTCGCCATTTCGTGCAGGGTCAACGTTACTGCCGGATACTGCTGGCGATAGCGGTTGATCACGTTCGCAAACAAGGGCGTGAGCGGCGTCGAGAACGTGAACCCGATGCGCAGTTCGCCCGCCTCGCCGCGCTCGGCCCTGCGCGCGGTGCTGGCCGCCTGCTCCGACAAGGCCACGATGCGGCGCGCATCGTCCAGGAACAGTTTACCGGCCTCGGTCAGCCTCACCCAGCGCTTGGTGCGCTCGAACAGCTGCGCGCCGACGTCGGCTTCGAGCATCTGGATCGCGTGGCTCAGCGGCGGCTGGCCGATGTGCAGGCGCTCGGCGGCGCGCGTGAAATGCAGTTCCTCGGCCACGGCGATGAAGTAGCGAAGCTGGCGAAATTCCATTATCTGTAATCGATTCGATGTATAAGTAACGCCATAAATATATATTGGACAGTATAAAAGCGCAAACCTAAGATGATCCCAGTCTATTCACTTCGGGTTGTCCATCATGTCTTCCAGCGCCGTTACCGCCGCTTCCCCCGCTTTCAAGCGCATCAACCGCGCCATGCTGTGCGGCGGCTTTTCCGCCTTCGCGCTGCTGTACTGCGTGCAGCCGCTGATGCCGCTGCTGGCGCACCAGTTCGCGCTCACGCCGGCGCAGAGCAGCTGGTCGCTGTCGATCGCCACCCTGGCGCTGGCGGTGTCGCTGGTGATCAGCGGCGCGCTGTCGGACCGCATCGGCCGCAAGAAGCTCATGACGTTCGCGCTGGTGGCCGCCGCCGTCTTCACCGTGCTGACCGCCGTCGCCCAGAACTACTTTCAATTGCTGGTGCTGCGCGCCTTGCTCGGCTTTTCGCTGGGCGGCATGCCGGCGGTGGCCATGGCTTACCTGAGCGAGGAGATCGAAGGGCCGTCGCTCGGGCTGTCGATGGGCCTCTACATCAGCGGCACCGCGCTGGGCGGCATGGCGGGCCGGGTGATCGCCTCGGTCGTCAGCGACCATTACTCGTGGCGCCTGGCGCTCGGTGCGATGGGCGCCGCCGGCCTGGTCGCGGCCTGGGAGTTCGCGCGCAGCCTGCCGGAATCGCAGAATTTCAGGGGCGGCAAGCCGGGCGTCCGTGGTTTGCTGGAAGGCGCCCGCACCCATCTGCGCGACGACGGCATGCCGTGGCTGTTCGCGCTGGGTTTCCTGGTGATGGGCGTGTTCGTGAGCCTGTATAACTACATCGGCTACCGCATGCTGGCCGCGCCGTTCAACCTGAGCCAGAGCGCGGTGGGGGCGATGTCGGTGCTGTATCTGATCGGGATGTTCAGTTCCGTGTGGGCCGGCCGCCTGGCCGACCGCATCGGACGGCGCAATGTGCTGTGGATGGTGACCGTGATCATGCTGGCCGGGCTGCTGCTGACCCTGTCCAGCCATCTGGTGCTGATCCTGGCGGGAATGAGTTTGTTCACGTTCGGTTTTTTTGGGACCCATTCGGTCACCAGCAGCTGGGTGGGGCGGCGGGCCAGGGCGCCGCAGGCGCTGGCGTCGGCGATGTACCTGTTTTTCTACTATATCGGATCGAGCGTGATCGGCGCGGGGTCGGGGATTGTGTGGAGCGCGGCCGGCTGGAATGGCGTGGTCGCGCTGCTGGCGCTGGCCCTCGGACTGGCGCTGGCGATGGCGCTGCGCTTGCGCGGACTGGCGCCGATCGAGGCGGCCGGCCTGAAGGCCGCCTGAGCGCGTCGTTCCCGCGCCCGGCGCGGGGACGACGGGGGGTTGAGCTCGCGCCCGTGGCCCGGGGCGGCGCGCGCGCCTCATCGCGGGGCCCCAGCCGGTCGCGCAGCACTTCATCGGTATGCTGCCCCAGCATCGGCGGCGGCAGATCGGCCTGCGCCGGCGTGAGCGACAGTTTCATCGGGCTGCGCACCAGCTTCACCTTGCCCGCCGCCGGATGATCCATCTCGATGGCCACGCCGCGCGCCTTCACCTGCTCGTTCTCGAACACTTCACCGACATCGTTGATCGGCCCGCACGGCACGCCGACCGCTTCGAGCTGCGCAATCCACTCGCCGCGCGTGCGCGTTGCGACCATCCCGGCCAGCAGCGGCACCAGCACGTCGCGGTGCTGCACGCGCAGCGGGTTGGTGGCAAAGCGCGGGTCGCTCAGCAAATCGTCGCGTCCGCCCGCTTCCACGAACTTGCGGTACTGCCCATCGTTCCCGGTGGCGACGATGATATGCCCGTCCGCGCACGCAAACGTCTGGTACGGCACGATGTTGGCATGCGCATTGCCCCAGCGCTTGGGCGGCTTGCCGCTGTTAAGGTAGTTGCTGCCCACATTGGCCAGCATCGCCACCTGCGTGTCGAGCAGCGCCATGTCGATGTACTGGCCTTGCCCGCTGCGGTCGCGGTGCGTGAGCGCGGCCAGCACCGCCACGGTGGCGTACATGCCGGTCATCAGGTCGGTCAGCGCCACCCCGGCCTTTTGCGGACCGCCGCCGGGCAGGTCGTCACGCTCGCCGGTAACCGACATCAGCCCGCCCATGCCCTGGATCAGGAAGTCGTAGCCGGCGCGGTGCGCATACGGCCCGTCCTGCCCGAAGCCGGTCACCGAGCAGTACACCAGGTCGGGCTTGATCTCCCTGAGGCTGTCGTAATCGAGGCCGTAGCGTTTCAGCTGGCCGACCTTGTAGTTTTCGAGCACCACGTCGGCCTCGCGCGCCAGGTCGCGGATCAGCGCCTGGCCCTCGGGGGTGGCGATATCGACCGTGACCGAACGCTTGCCGCGGTTCGCGGTCAGGAAGTAGGCGGCCTCGCTGGTGTTGTTGCCGTCGGCGTCGCGCGCGTACGGCGGGCCCCAGGCGCGCGTGTCGTCGCCCACGCCGGGTCGTTCGATCTTGATCACGTCGGCGCCGAGATCGGCGAGGTTCTGGGAGCACCAGGGACCGGCCAGCACGCGCGACAGATCGAGTACGCGGATGTGGCCGAGCGCCTTGGGCATGCCCGAAAATGCTTGAGTCATTGTGTCTGCCTTGTTGCAAATCAGGCAGCAATTATATCGGCTTGCGGGCCGCTTCGGCCAAGCGCGGAACGCGGTCGGACCACCCTGACCATTTTGTGTGGAAAAGTTAAATTGGCCTGACCAATAACGACAATTGGACTAGCCGATTCTAAAGTTTGCTGGCATACTTAGCAAAACCGACCGCAATCGCGCCCGCCATTCCCGGGCGTATGCGGGTACGGGCAGACAAGGCTATCAACATGACGACACCGGAAAAACCCCCGCTCCATATCCGCATGCACTCGGCCGACAACGTGGCCATCGTGGTCAACGATGGCGGCTTGCCGGCGGGGACGGTGTTTCCCGATGGGCTGGTGCTGGTCGACGCGGTGCCGCAGGGGCACAAGGTGGCCCTGGCCGATTTCGCCGAAGGCGACCCGGTCACGCGCTATAACGTGACGATCGGCTTTGCCGCCCGCGCCCTGCCCAAGGGCAGCTGGATTTCGGAAGCGGTGCTGCGCATGCCGGCCGCGCGCGAACTCGAAGGCCTGCCGATCGCCACCCGCGCCGCGCCGGTCATGGCGCCGCTCGAAGGCTACACCTTCCAGGGCTTCAAGAACGCCGACGGCTCGGTCGGCACGCGCAATATCCTGGCCATTACCACCACCGTGCAATGCGTCTCCGGCGTGGTCGAACACGCGGTCAAGCGCATCAAGAGCGAACTGCTGCCGCGCTACCCGAACGTGGACGACGTGGTCGGCCTCGAACACACCTACGGCTGCGGCGTGGCGATTGACGCGCCGGGCGCCGAGATCCCGATCCGCACCTTGCGCAACATCACCCAGAACCCGAACTTCGGCGGCCAGGCCATGGTGGTCAGCCTGGGCTGCGAAAAACTGCAGCCGGCGCGCCTGTTCCCGAAAGGCTCGATCCCGATCCTCTCCGGCGCCGACCCCGCGCACGTCTGCCTGCAGGACGACGGCCATGTGGGCTTCCAGTCGATGATCGATTCGATCATGCGCACCGCCGAAGTCCAGCTCAAGGCGCTCAACGCGCGCCGGCGCGAAACCTGCCCGGCGTCCGACCTGGTGGTGGGGGTGCAGTGCGGCGGCAGCGATGCCTTCTCGGGCGTGACCGCCAATCCGGCGGTCGGCTACGCCACCGATCTGCTGGTGCGCGCCGGCGCCACGGTGATGTTTTCGGAAGTGACGGAAGTGCGCGACGGGATCGATCAGCTGACTTCGCGCGCCGTCAACGCCGAGGTGGCCGAGGCGATGATCCGCGAAATGGCATGGTACGATGCTTATCTGACGCGCGGCGGCGTCGACCGCAGCGCCAACACCACGCCGGGTAACAAGAAGGGTGGGCTGTCGAACATCGTCGAAAAGGCGATGGGATCGATCGTCAAGTCGGGATCGTCCGCGATCACCGGCGTGCTCTCGCCGGGCGAAAAACTCAAACAGAAAGGGCTGATTTACGCAGCCACCCCCGCCAGCGATTTCATCTGCGGCACCTTGCAGCTGGCGGCGGGAATGAATATCCACGTGTTTACCACGGGGCGCGGCACGCCGTACGGCCTGGCCGAATGCCCGGTGATCAAAGTGGCCACGCGCAACGACCTGGCGCGCCGCTGGCACGACCTGATGGACGTGAACGCGGGCCGTATCGCCAGTGGCGAAGCGAGCATCGAAGACGTCGGCTGGGAGCTGTTCAAGCTGATGCTCGATGTGGCCAGCGGCAGCAAGACCTGGGCCGAACACTGGAAGCTGCACAATGCCCTGACCCTTTTCAATCCTGCACCGGTGACCTGATTATGAGCAAACCCTTCAAACGCATTTTGCTGACCGGCGCCGCCGGCGGCCTCGGACGCCAGCTGCGCGACCATATCAAACCGTGGGCCGACATCGTGCGCCTGTCCGACCTGGCCGAGATTGGCCCGGCCGGAGAGGGCGAAGAAGTCGTGCAGTGCGACCTGGCCGACAAGGCCGCCGTGCTGGCGCTGATGGAAGGCGTGGACGCGGTACTGCACTTCGGCGGCATCTCGGTCGAAGCGCCGTTCGACGCCATCATGCAGGCCAACATCCTCGGCATGGCCAATCTGTACGAAGCGATCCACAAGTGCGGCGTCAAGCGCGTGGTATTCGCCAGCTCGAACCACACGATGGGCTTCTACAAGACCACCGACCTGGTCGACGCCGAGATGCCGCCGCGCCCCGACGGCATGTACGGCATCAGCAAGGTGTTCGGCGAATCGCTGTCGCGCTACTACTTCGACCGCTTCGGCATCGAGACCGTGTGCTTGCGTATCGGCTCCTGCTTCCCCAAGCCGGGCAGCGCGCGCATGATGATCACTTACCTGAGCCTGGCCGACCTGGTCGAATCGCTGCGCTGCTCGCTGTTCGCCGCGCGCGTCGGCCACACCATCGCCTTCGGCGTCTCCGACAACAAGGCCAAATGGTGGGACGACCGCCATTCGCGCCATCTCGGCTTCGTGGCCAAGGACAGCTCGACCCAGTTCGAGGGCATGTTCCCGTTCAGCGGCACCTACGCGCCGGACGACGACCTCGCCATCACCTACCAGGGTGGGCCATTCCTGCTGACCGGGCCGAAATATAACTAAGCTGCCGTCGCTGGTCCTGCGCAGCGCGCAGCTGTCCGCCGAGATCCTTCCGGGTTTCGGCGGTGCTTTGTCGCGCCTGGACTGGATCGGCGGCGACGCCCCGGTGCCGGTGCTGCGCCCGTACGCGGGCGCAGCGGGCGACGCCGCGCCGCGTCCCAACCAGCTGGCCTGCTTTCCGCTGGTGCCGTGGTCGAACCGCATGGCTGGCGGGTTTTCGTATGGCGGCGAGCGTTACGCCATCGCGCCGAACCGCGAAGGCGATCCGTTTCCGATGCATGGCGAAGGCTGGCAGCGGCCATGGACGGTGGCGTTCCAGTCGGCCAGCCAGGTGCTGCTGATGCTCGAACGCCGCGACGGCATGCCGTTCTCGTACCGCGCCTCGCTCGGCTATGCCCTGCGCGGCAATGCGCTGCTGGTCACGCTGGAAGTGAGCAACACCGGCGCGCTGGCGCTGCCCTTCGGCCTGGGTTTGCATCCGTGGATGCCGCGCACTGCCGGCACCACCTTGCAGGCCGGGGCGCGCAAGGTGTGGATGGCGGGGGCGGACAAGCTGCCGTCGCACGCGCAGGCGATTCCCGAGGCCTGGTCGTTCGAGCGCGAACGCGCGCTGCCCGAGGGCCCGGTCGACAATGTGTTCGAAGGCTGGGATGGCCAGGCGCGCATTGCCTGGCCGCAGAGCGGCTTGACGCTGGCGATAGAGGCCGATGGCGGGTACTACATCGTGTATGCGCCGGCCGGCGGGGATTTTTTCTGCTTCGAACCGGTGGACCACCTGATCAACGCGCACAACATGGCGGGCGGGCCGGCCAGGCATGGCTTGACGATCCTGGCGCCGGGGCAGCGCCTGCGCCGCACGTTCCGATTTACCGTGACTTAAGCGGCCGGCACCTGCGCCACGCCGCGCTCGATGGTCTGCACCACGCGCGAGACCGGCTTGAACGCCAGCTCAATCACCTGTAACGCCAGCTGCGGCTGGGCGTCGCCGCACATGAAAATATCGGCCGCCGCGAAGCCGTATTCAGGCCAGGTATGAATCGAGATATGCGACTCGGCCAGCAGCAGCACGCCGGTCACGCCCATCGCCTCGCCAAAACTATGAAAATGGCTGTGCAAAATGCACGCGCCAGCCGCTTCGGCGCCGGCGCGCAGCAGCGCGTCGATCTCCGCGCCGGCCGTCAGCAGCGCCGCATCGACCCCATGGAAATCGGCCAGCAGATGAATGCCGGCCGGACGATGCGCGCCCATGCTCATTTGTGCCCGCCGCCCGAACCGCCGCCATAACTGCCGCCGCCGGAACTCCAGCTGCTGCCGCCGCCCCTGCCGCTGCCGATGTTGGAGGAGGTATCGAACATGAAGGCCCAACTGGTCATGGTGGCGACGATCGTCAGGCAAACCGCGCCGATAAAGTGTTTGTTTTTCATTGCTTGTCGTCGCCAGAGAAGATCATCCCGGCGATCAGAAACAGGGTCAGGGCGAGGATGATCGCCGTCTCCTTGAAATTGAAAATCAGTGGGATCGCATTGAGTCCGATCAGCCACCAGAAGAATTTTTGCAGGGTGCCCGCCCCTGGCGCCGCCGCCTCGGTCGCGGTCATGGCGTCGACCGCCTTCGGCGCCACGCCGAACCAGGTC
Source organism: Massilia mucilaginosa (assembly GCF_011682145.1). Lineage (GTDB taxonomy): Bacteria > Pseudomonadota > Gammaproteobacteria > Burkholderiales > Burkholderiaceae_D > Telluria_A > Telluria_A mucilaginosa. Next base: position 17,171 of record NZ_WHJH01000026.1, on the reverse strand, counting down.
TTGATCTGGTCGAAGGCCAGCCGGGTCGAGCGCGACCAAGTCATTTCTTCGCGCGTGGTTTCGGCCGCCAGCGTGCCGGAAGTGTTCTCGTATTCGGTGACGAACACCTGGTCGCCCACGCTCACGCGCCAGTTGAAGGCGCCCGCCGCCGCCACCACGGTCGCCAGGTAGCTGTCGCTCTTTTGGTAGGCCTGGTTCTCGGCCCTGGCCACCTCGCCGGCCGCCGGATCCCAGGCCGGCCAGCGGTGCATCACCTTGGCCTGGAACCAGCCGGCATTGGTCTCGACGATCCAGAAAAAGCCGCCGCGCGCCGAAAACAGCAGGTACTCGGTCCATTTGCTGGCGCCCGCGCCGCTGGTGGCGCGCACCATGGCGCCGATGACGGTGTGCTCGCTGCCGCGGATGTTGGCCGTGGCCCCGAGTTCGATGGTGGTGCGCATGGCCGCCGTCTTGGCGCCGGCAGCCAGCACGCTCGCCTGCGGTCCGGAGGCGTCCAGCTGCGCCTTGCACGCCGGGCAGATCAGGGTGGTGGTGATGCCCGGCAGGTACTTGATCGCGCTGCCGCAGGACGGACAATCGAGCGCATCGACCTTGCCGCGAAAGCGCCCGGCGCCGGCCTTGACCTGGTCATCGTCGCGCAGGAGCTGGCAGCGCATCTCGTCGAGCGTGACGGCCACGCCCGCATACACCAGCGGCACTTCGCCGTCGGTGTAGTCGAGCGTGACAAAGGCCGCGCCGTTGCGCAAGTCCGCAACCCGGATGCGCCAGCCTTCGCCAATCCGGAACGGCAGCTCGCCCTGGCCGGCGATGCACTCCGCGCTGCGGATCTCGGCCGCCAGGAAGTTCTCGCCGTTGATGCGCACCGGCTGCGCGATCCTGAGGGTGTCGAACGCAGGCAGCGCCTCGCGCACCTTGCGCTCGGCCGTCATGGTGAACTGGCCGGACGAGTCGCCCAGCCAGCCATTGCCGCCGTCGCCGTACAGCACATGCCATTCGTTCCACATGCCGTGCGCGTAGCGCAGCTGGATGCGCCCGACCACCGTGAAATCGCGTCCGTCGAGGATGCCGCTGGTGCCTATCTGGATCGGCGAATAGTCTTCCAGCACCGACGACATGGTGCCCAGGTTCTTGACCGATTCGGCATCCTTAAGCAGGGTGGCGCGGCAAAACCCGCACACCGCCATGACGGCGGCGTGCGATTTGAACCGGACCTCGGCGCCGCAGCTTGGGCAGGAGACAATGTGCATGGACAGCCGGTTAGTCGAGCAGTTTTTTGAGCAGCTCCGTCTTGGTGCTGTTGTAGTCTTCTTGCGAGATCAGGCCCTTGTCGAGCAATCCCTTGAGTTTGATCAGACGTTGCTCGATGGGGTCGAGTTCCGGCACTGGCGCGTGCAGGGGCGCGGTCGGCGCCGGCGGCACCTGCGGGATCATCGAGCCGCTCATGCCCTGCGCCATGGCGTGGCCCAGCATCGCGCCGGCCCCCAGGCCCGCGCCGATGCCGGCCAGGCCGCCTTCGTTCTGTGCCGCCAGCGGAATGCTGGTGGCGACCTGGAACTGGGTGAAGCCGCCCATCTTCTCGCTCGACAGGCCGCCCTTCATGCCGGCCGAGATGCGTTCGTCGAGCGCGGCCTGGAGTTCTTCGGGCAGGCTGACGCTGGCGACGTTGAATTCATCGAGCCCCACGCCGTAGCGCGCAAACGCGGCATACAGGTCGCCCTTGACCTGCTGCGCCATCAGCGCCTGGTTGGCGGCCATGTCGAGGAAGGCGACCTTGGCGCTGCCCAGCGACGAGGCCATGGTGGCCATCAGGATGCCGCGCAGCTGGTCTTCGACCTCGTCGCGCGTGTAGACCTCGCGCGTGCCGCTGATTTCGGTGAAGAACAGGCGCGGATCGGCCACCCGGTACGAGTACATGCCGAAGGCGCGCACGCGGATCATGTCGAAGTCGGCGTCGCGGATCGTGATCGGCTGCGGCGTGCCCCATTTGCGGCCGGTCTGCACGCGCGTGCTGAAGAAGTACACATCCGACTTGAAGGGCGAGTCGAAGAACTTGTCCCAGTTTTTCAGGTTGGTCAGCAGCGGCAGCGTGTTGGTGGTGAGCGTGTGGGTGCCGGGGCCGAAGACATCGGCGATCTTGCCTTCGTTGACGAACAGCGCCATCTGCGACTCGCGCACATTGAGGATGGCGCCGTTCTGGATTTCGAAGTCCTGCATGGGAAAGCGCCACGCCAGCACGCCGTCGTTTTCTTCGTTCCATTGCAGGACATCGATAAACTGTTTTCGGATGAATGAGCCAAGGGACATGTCGGTCTCCGGTAAAGATACGTGAAATGAGGGCCGGTCAGGACAGGGCGCCGGCGTTGACCAGGCCAATCGACACGGAGATGGCGCCGAGCAGGCCGCCGAAGGCCGAATTGTCGGCCTCGATCTGGTCCTTCGACATTTTCAGCAGGCGCGTGGCGATGTTATACGCCAGTACCTGGACCAGCATGGCGCCGCCCGCCCATTCGAGAAACTGGTAATAGTCGCGGGTATGCAGCAGGGCCGAGGCGATGGTCAGCGAAAAACCGATCAGGGCGCCGCCCAGCGACAGGGCGGCCGCGTGGTTCCCGCCCCGGATCAGCGCCACTTCGTTGAATGGCGTCAGGCGCGTATAGATGACAAAAAACGCCATCACCATGGCAACCGCTGTTGCAAGGTGGAGCAGATAGTTTAGGATGGCGGGCACGAAGTTTCCCCATGAAAGATGGTCATAATGGCAGCGCACGACGATCTTAGAGCAAAAAACACCACATGACCAAACGAATTTTGATACTTTCCGTGTTCGTGGTGGCCTCCTGCGGGCTGGCCTACGAACTCATTGCCGGCGCTTTGTCCAGCTATTTGCTGGGCGATTCGATCCTGCAGTTTTCCACCATCATCGGCTGCTACCTGTTCGCCATGGGCGTCGGCGCCCACTTTTCCAAGTATGTGGCCGACGAGGACGTGCTGTCGCGTTTTATCGACATCGAACTGGCCGTGGGCCTGATCGGCGGCCTCTCGGCGGCCATCCTGTTCATGACGTTTTCGTGGATGACCGCGCCTTTCCGCACCCTGTTGTATGTGCTGGTCTTCATGATCGGGGCCATGGTCGGCATGGAGGTGCCGCTGGTGATGCGCGCCCTGAACGCGCGCGACACCGCCTTCAATGACCTGGTCAGCCGCGTGCTGACCTTCGATTACCTCGGGGCGCTGGCGGTATCGCTGCTGTTCCCGCTGGTGCTGGCGCCTTACGTCGGGCTGGTGCGCACCGGCTTCCTGTTCGGCATGCTCAATGTCGGCGTGGGCTTCTGGACCCTGTATGTGTTCCGCGCCGAACTGACCAACATCGGCGCACGCGTGCTGCGCGCCACGTTCGTCATGATCGTCCTGGTGGCCGGCTTTGCGCTGTCGGAGCGCATGGTGCAGTGGGGCGAGCATGGCCTGTTCGGCGACGAGATCGTGTACTCCACCAGCACGCCGTACCAGCGCCTGGTGATCACGCGCTGGAAGGACGACACCCGCCTGTACATCAACGGCAACCTGCAATTCTCCTCGCGCGACGAGTACCGCTACCACGAAGCGCTGGTGCATCCGGCGCTGCAAACCTTGCCGTGGGCGCGCAGCGTGCTGGTATTGGGCGGCGGCGACGGACTGGCGCTGCGCGAAATCCTGCGCTATCCGAACATCCGGCACGTCACCGTGGTCGACCTGGACCCGGCCATGACGCAGGCCTTCACCACCCGCGCGGAACTGGTCAGGCTCAATGGTGGCGCTTTTGCCGATCCGCGCGTCACGGTGGTCAACGCCGACGCCGCGATCTGGCTGCAGAATACGCGCCAGATGTTCGACGCGGTCATCATCGACTTCCCCGATCCGTCCAGCTTCGCTCTCGGCAAACTGTATTCGGTGCCGTTCTACGGCATGGTGAAAAAGCATGTGGCGGCCAAGGGGCTGGTGGTGGTGCAATCGACCTCGCCCTTCTTTGCGCCGCACGCCTACTGGACCATCGACGCCACCCTGCGCGAGGTCGGCATGCGCACCTACCCGTTTCACGCCTACGTGCCCTCGTTCGGCGAATGGGGCTTCATCATGGCCTCGCCCGAGCGGGAATATGTGGCGCCGACCAGCTACCGGCTGCCGATGCGCTACCTGAACGAAGCGACCACGCGCGAGATGTTCGTCTTCCCGCCCGACATGCAGCGCCTGGAGATGGCGCCGAACCGGCTCAATACCCAGTCGCTGGTGCACGAGTTCGAGCAGGACTGGCGCAGGGTGATCCGCTGATGGACCGGCGCTCGTTCCTGGCGCTGGCCGGCGGCGCGGGAGCGGCGGCGCTGAGCGCGGCGCTCTTCCGGCGCTGGCTCGAGATGACCCCGGCCGTGCATTATCCGGGCCGCGCGGAGGGCCACTTCTTGCGCGAGCGCGGCAAGCTGCCGGCGCCGGAAGAGGTCATCGAGACCGATATCGTGATCCTCGGCTCCGGCATCGCCGGCCTGAGCGCTGCCTGGAAGCTGGAGCGCGAAGGGCAGCGCAAGGTGCTGATGATCGATGGCCCGCAGCCGTTCGGGAACGCCGCCGGCGGCCGCTTCGGCGAGCTGGCCTACCCGACCGGCGGCCACTACCTGCCGCTGCCGTCGCCCGAATCGGTGCATGTGCGCGAAATCCTGTTCGACCTTGGCATCATCGAGCGCGATCCCTACGGCGAAAAACCCTACTACGACGAGCGCAGCATCCTGCACGGCCCCGAAGAACGGCTGCTGTTCAACGGCCGCTGGCAGGAAGGCTTCATTCCGACCGAGGGCGTGAGCGCCGGGGAACTGGGCGAGCACAAACGCTTTTTCGCGGAAGTGGAGCGCCTGCGCACGCTGCGCGGGAGCGACGGACGCCGCGTTTTTGTGTTCCCGACCGTGAACTCGTCGCGCGACCCGGCCTTCGACGCGCTCGACCGCATCACGCTCAAGGACTGGCTGGACCAGCAGGGCTACCGCTCGCCGACCCTGCACTGGTACCTGAACTACTGCTGCCGCGACGACTACGGCACCCGCTACGACAAGGTCTCGGCATGGGCCGGGCTGCATTACTACTGCAGCCGCTGGGGACAGGCGGCCAATGCCGGCAACGGCGCCTGGCTGACCTGGCCGGGCGGGATGCAGGTGGTGGCCGACAAGCTGGCTGCGGCCTCCGGCGTGCGGCGCCGCGCCGGCACCGCCGTCTCGCTCAAGCGCGGCGGCGAGGGCGTCGAAGCCCTGTGCTTCACCCTGGAAGGCGGCGTGGCCCGCACCACGCTGGTGCGGGCGCGCAAGGCCATCTGCGCGATGCCGCTCTACGTGGCCGCGCGCGTGGTCGAGAACATCGGCGCGTATGGCTTCGATGCGAAGCGCCACACGCCGTCGTACGCCCCGTGGCTGGTGGCGAACTTCCTCATGAAGGACTTCCCGCGCGAGCTGCCGCACGCGCCGCTGTCGTGGGACAACGTGGTGTACCAGGAGCCGGGCCTGGGCTACGTGGTCTCGACCCACCAGGATATCCGCGTCGCGCCGCCCGGCAAGACGGTGTTTTCTTCCTACGTGGCGCTGTCGGACCGCACGCCCGAGGCGGCGCGCAAATGGATGATGGGCGCCAGCGGCGATGAACTGGTGGCGCTGGCCAGCGCCGACCTGACCAGCGCCTACGGCTGGAAGTTCGCGGCCTGCGTCGAGCGGGTCGACATTACCCTGCGCGGGCACGCGATGGCGGCGCCGCTGCCGGGCTTTCGCAGCAATGCGGGCCTGAAGGCCTTGCGCGACGCGGACGGACCGATCGTGTTCGCGCACGCCGACCTGTCGGGCTTTTCGGTGTTCGAGGAAGCCGCGTGGTGGGGCGTGCAGGCCGCGCTGAAGGTGCTGAAATAGGCGCTTGCCGAACAGGCGTTTACTGGTAGGTGGCGACGATGCGCTGCCAGGCCGGATCGCTCTTGAGTTGTTTCAGCACCGGCGCGATCTTGTCGAAAGCGGCGGCGTGGCTGCGCGGCGCCAGCATGCGCCGTTCGGTGGGCGGGCTGGCCAGGGTGGCCAGGTGCAGCCTGGCCGTCATGCCGTTTGCGCGCATGAAGTAGCGCGCCATCGACTCGGCCACGAGCACGCACTCGACCCGGCCAAGCAGCAGTTTTTCGATGTTCTTCTCGTCGCTCGGCCCTTCGCTGCGCAGCATGCCCGAGCCGGACAGCCAGGCCTCGATGCCGGGATAGTGGTAGCCGAACGTGACCCCGACCGACGCGCCCACCATGCTGGCCGGGGCGTCCGGGCTGACCGGTTTTGCCGCCAGCGACACCAGCGCGTAGCGGTCGGTGGCGAAGGGCGCCGACCACAGATACTTTTTCTGCTCCACGTCGTCGAACCACTCCGGCATCATGCCGATCACCATGCCGTCGATGCTGCCCTCTTCCAGCTTGACCTGCAGGCGCTTGCGCGGCATGTAGCGCAGCCGGAAGGTGAGGGTGCCCAGCTTGCGCTGGTTCAGGTAGGCGATCAGGTCCGGGTACATGCCGCGTCCGTCGGCCAGCATCAGCGGCGCGAAACTGGCGCTGGTGTAGACCGTGACCACCTGGGCCGGCGCGCTTTTCGCCAGCAGCGCGCACAGGAGCAGCAGCGGCAGGAGCAGGGTTTTCATGATGCCGCCGCCGCGCCGCGTCTGACGGCATGCGCCTCGGCGTCGAGCGTGGCCAGGAACAGGTCGCGTTCGGCGTCGACGATGCGGTCGACCCGGTCCTCGTCCATGCCGAGCGCTTCGAACACGAAGGCGGACAGCTGCAGGCTCGCCTCCAGCGTTTCGGGCACGACGATGGTGGCGCCGGCGCGTTTCAGTTCGCGCGCATGGGCTTCGTCGCGCGAGCGCGCCAGCAGCGGCACGTCGGGAAATTCGCGCCGGATGCCGCGCACCGCGTGCAGGGCCGACGCCGGATGGTCCATCGTCAGCACGATCGCGGGCGCTTCGCCTGCGTTCACATGGCGCAGCAGCTCGGCGCGCGCGGCGTTGCCGAAGTAGACCGGCAAGCCCTGGCCGTGCATTTTGGTGGCCAGGCGCGCATCGTTTTCAAACGCGATGTAGCCGATGCCTTCGGCCGTGAGCAGCTTGGCCAGTTGCTGGCCGACCCGGCCGAAGCCGGCGATGATGATGTGGCCGCGCGCCGCGCTAAGTGCCGCCTGGTCGGGCGTGGCCGCCTGTTCGTCGCCGCGCGGCTCCCAGTGCGTGCCGATCTCGCGCCCGAGGCGCGCCAGCATCGGCGTGACGAACAGCGACAGGCCGACGGCCAGCATCACGCGCGCGCCCAGGTCGGCGTCGACCAGCTTGCTGGCGGTGGCGTAGCCGATCACGATGAAGGCGAATTCGCCGCCCTGGCCGAGCAGCAGGCCGCCTTCGACCGCGCGGCCCCAGCTCAAGCCGCCGATGCGGAACAGCACGGCGATCACCAGCGCCTTGATGGCGATCAGGCCGAACACGGCGGCGGCCAGCCACAGCGGGGCGTCGATGATCTGGCGCGCGTCCATGCCCATCCCGACCGTCATGAAGAACAGGCCCATCAGCAATCCCTTGAAGGGCTCGACCATCAGTTCGACTTCGTGCTTGAATTCGGTTTCGGCCAGCAGCAGGCCGGCGATCAGGGCGCCGAGCGCCATCGACAGGCCGGCCGCCGCGCTCAGGCCGGCGATGCCGAGGGTCGAGAGCAGCACCAGCGCCATGAACACGTCGGGCTGGCGATGGCGCGTGAAGATGCGGAACAGCGGGCGGATCAGGCGCCCGCCGACCAGGTAGATCAGGGCGATGGCGGCTGCCGCCTTGACCATGGTGATGGCCACCAGCGAGACGATGCCGTCGGACTCGCCCTTGGCCATGACGCCGATCAGGATCAGCAGCGGCACCACCGCCAGGTCCTGCAGCATCAGGATCGAAAAACCGGCCTGGCCGAGCGGGGTGTTGGTGCTGTGCTGCTCGTTCATCAGCTGGATCACCACGGCGGTCGAGGAGAGCGAGAGCACGATGCCGAGGATGACGGCGCTTTCAAGCCGGTAGCCGAGCAGATGGATGACCGCGCCCAGCAGGGCGGCGCTGATGCAGACCTGGGCCGTGCCGGCCCCGAACACCCAGCGCCGCAGCGACCACAGGCGGGCGGCCGACAGTTCCAGGCCGATCATGAACATCAGGAACATGACGCCCAGTTCGGCCAGCGCCACCACGCCTTCGGCGCGCGGGAAGGTGAGGTAGGCCAGCCACGGATGGGTGTCGGCGAACAGGCCCAGGCCGAACGGGCCGAGCAGGGCGCCCACGGCCAGGAATCCGAGCACCTGGTTGATGCGCAGGCGTTGCAGTGTGGGAATGAGAATGCCCGCCAGCGAGAGGAACAGGAGGATTTCGCGCAGGAAGGGGAAGGCGTGTTGCTCTTGCACGGGTGGGGCCTGTCGTGTGGTTGATCGCGCTTGCCATTCTATAACAGGGGGTGGCGCGTGGCGGGTGTTCCTGCCTGTGGCCGGATAGAAAAATGGGCAAGTTCCGGTGGCCGCCCCGGCGCGGGCGCGGCCGCGTTTGGCCGGTGGCGTGGGCTTGCCTTGCGACCGCGCAAAAGCTTGACTGTATCCTCGAGGCAAGATGATGGACCTGCCGCCTCATCGGAGTTCCTGTATGAAGCCTTCGTTTTTCACCGTCCGCAGCAATTACCCGAGCCGCGCGTCGATCAACCTCGCCGCGCTGTACAAGGCGATCGGCTGGGATGCCCTGATCGGCGTGACGGCCTACCAGAATACCTGCGCCACCCGGGTCAGCCTGGCGCTGGTGCGCTCGGGCATGCGCCTGCCCGGGCGCCTGTCCATCCTGAAAGGCGAGTTCAAGGGCAGCCTGATCGAACCGGGCCACGCGCGCCTGTCGATCCTGCTGCAACGCCGCAACCTGCTCGGCCTGCCGGAGATTCATCGCGCCGGCCAGGCGCGCCAGGCCATCGGCAAGCGCAGCGGCATTGTGTCGTTCTGGGGCATCCAAAATGGCAACGGGCCGGACGAAGGCCATATCGATATCGTCTATCCGGACCCGAACGCGGACGGCAGCCCCGCCTGCGGCACCGAATGCTACTGGCAAGCCCGGGAAATCTGGTTCTGGCCGCTCGAGTAGGCGGCCCGGTGTTGCGTTTCAGCTCGCTTTCTGGCGCCTCCCGCTGTTGGCCTGCTGGCGCGTATCGGTGCAGTGAATCGGCTGCGCCAGTTCGATGGCGTCGCCGCGCGCCTGCTGGCCGCGCGCCTGCTGGCCGCGCGCCTGCAAAAAGCGTTGGAGCGCGTCGTCCAGGCCCGGCATCAGCATGCCGCGTTCGGTGTGCAGCGCGCTGTAGGGCGGGCGCGGCGCCAGGTAGCGGCAAGCGCTGCCCGGCTGCGCTTCGAGCCGGCTGGCATCGACCCCGGCCTGGTGCGCCGCCCTGCCGGCCAGCTCGGCCCAGGTGAGCGGATCGCCATTGGTCAGGTGCCAGACCCCGCTTTCCTGGTCGATGGCCAGGTCGAGGCAGGCGTTGACCAGGTCGGGCACGTAGGTCGGCGTGACCGTGATGTCGCTGGCGGCCGCGAACGGGGCGCCGCTTTCCAGGCTGGCCAGGGCCCGGGTCACGAAATTGTGGCTGTCCCAGGGGCCGAAGAAGGAGCTGGTGCGCACCACCAGCGCACCCGGTTGCCGCTTGAGGACGGCGCGCTCGGCGGCGGCCTTGCTCTTGCCGTAGATGTTGATCGGCGTGACGCCGTCGCTTTCCACGTAGGGACATTGCTGGCGGCCGTCGAACACCAGGTCGCTGGAAAAGGTGGTCAGGTGCACCCCGTGGCGGGCGCAGGCGGCGGCCAGCACCGCCGGGCCGGCGACGTTGTCGCGAAAGCAGCGTTCGACATCGTTCTCGGCCTCGTCCACCCGCACGTAGCCGCTGGCGTTGATGACGGCCCAGGGCTGGTAGCGCTGCATGGCTTGCTCGACCGAGACCGGGTCGGCGATGTCCATCTGCTGGCGGCTGAGCAGGCGGTAGGCCAGGTTGCGGCGCGCGCAGATGCGGGCGAAGGCGCGCCCCAGGGTGCCGCTGGCGCCGGCGATCAGGATCGGGGCGGACGCGCTGCCGACCAGGCTGTGCCCGTCCGCCGTGATCGAGGTCGGCGCTTCCGGCGTGGCCACGGGCGGGCACAGGCAGCGCCCGGCGCGCCGCCACCAGCCCTGGCCGCGCAGCACCGGATGGGTGGGCGCGCGCCCGGCGGCCAGTTCGCGCATCATGGCCGCCAGCGCGGTGGGGCGCGGCAGCGGCGGGCGCACGTCGAACGGCCCCGGTTCGTAGTAGCCGCGGCAGGCGGTCACCAGGCAGTTCCAGTCGAACGAGCCGAGCAGCGCCCAGACGGTGACGGCGCGCAGGTCGATGCCGTTGCGCCGCGCTTGCTGCCCGGCTTCCCATACTTCGAGCAGCCAGCGCAGCTGGTCTTCGCGGTTGGCGTCGATGTGCGCTTCGGTGACCGCCAGCGCAATGCCGTAGCGGTCCCAGATTTCTTGCAGGAGCGGGGCGATGCCGGGCGTGGGCGTGGCCAGGGCACGCGCGGTTTCGATGTCGGCGCAGGGCACGCCATCGGCATCGCCGCGAAAATGCGCGGGGTAGCGTTCGACCCGGTGGTCCAGCCAGCGCTCGCTGGTGACGTAGTAATTGACGCCGATGATGTCGGGCGGGCAGGGGTTGTCGCGGAACCAGAGCAGCGCGGCCGGATCGGCGCCGTGGCCGGTCAGGTAGTCCCACAGGGCATGCTCGCGGTCGACTTTGCCGCACAACAAGTCCCAGGCCAGCCAGCGCCGCTCGTTGTAGAAGGTGGCGCAGCGGGCCATGGGGGGCGTACTGTAGGTCTTGCCGAGGTCGTCGGTCTGGACCAGGCGGGCACGCGGGTTGACCAGCCGGATCGCGCGCATCGCCAGCACGGTGGCGCGGCACTGGATCAGCAGCGCCCGCAGGAAACTGCGGTCGTCGCGGCCGTGCGGGTACCACAAGCCGTACAGGCCGGAAAAACGCGCCGTGGTCAGCGGTTCGTTGACGGGGGTGTAGTCGTCGATCCACGGGTAGCGCGCGGCCACGGCGCCGGCGTACCCGGCCAGTCCGGTGGCAAAGCCGGGGTCGGTCAGGCAGGTCGTGCGCGGGCCGCTGCCGTGGTGCACCAGGCCGGCGATGGGGCTGATGCCGGCCTCGCGCAGGGCTTGCAGGCGCTGGTCGCACCAGCGCCAGTCGGCGCTGGCCAGGCCGTCGGGCGCCACCCGTTCCCATAGCAGCGGGTAGCGGATCGTGCCGATCCCGAGCCAGGCAAAGCGGGCCACGTCGTCGGCGCGGCCGTGATGTCCATTCCTTTCTATCTGGCTGAAGTAGTTTTCTCCCACACGGTTGACCGTGCATTCGAGCCCGCCCCAGAGGGCGAGCGGCTGGCGTGCTGCATCGCTGTCAGTTGTTTGCATAGGCTCACTCATACCATTTAAGCAATTTGAAATTTAGATATCCGGCGCTGCGGAAAAGTTCAGTTTGTTGAGGCGCGATGTGGCGGAGATGGCAAAAAACAAGGAGAAATTGCCGGTGGGGAGGAAAGTTTTGTTAACTGTGTACAAAGATGATATGGATCAATGATATGATCCGCTATCAATTACGTAACAACTATTTCCTTCAAGATAACAGTTAGGGTATTCATGAAATTCACAGCACTCCTGGGCGGCCTGTTTGCCGCCGCCATGCTCGTCAGCGGCGCAGCCCGCGCCGAACTGGTCACCAACGGCAGCTTCGAAGTCAACAAGTCGTCCGGTTCGTGGCAGCAATTCAACGCCGTCAACGGCTGGACCTCGAGCAATGGCGTTTTCGAAATCCAAAAAGGTGCCAAGCAGGGCGGCGTCGCCGGTTTCAATCCGTACGCAGCCAATGGCCGCCAGTACCTGGAACTGAACAGCACCGGCCTGAGCTCGGTGTGGCAGATGATCGATACCTCGGAAGCCGGCCTGTACTCGGTCTCGTTCGCCTTCTCGGGCCGTCCGGACACCGCCGGCGGCGCCAACAGTGCGATGAATGTGTACTGGGGCGACACCAAGCTGAACGATTCGCTGCTGATGGGCAGCACCAACGGCCAGTGGAGCTTCTTCAGCATCACCGACCTGGTCGCCACCAGCGCGCTGACCAAGCTGCGTTTCGAATCGGTTGGCCCGAGCTCGTCGCCAACCTACGGTTCCTACCTCGATGCCGTATCGGTTGAAGTGACGCCGGTACCCGAGCCGGAAACCTACGCCCTGTTCCTGCTGGGTCTGGCTGTTGTCGGTTTCACGACCCGCCGCAACAAAAAAGCCTGAGTTTCACAGGCGAAGCGCCAATGAAAAACGCCGCCGGCTTGATTGCCCGGCGGCGTTTTTTCGTTCTGAGCAAGGCGGGACCGCAGTCCCGCGCCTAGTGCTTAGTCTTTCAGGTCGGCCGGCACTTTGCCGCCATTGGCCGCCAGCTTGTTCATGACCTGGCGGTGCAGCCAGATATTCATCGAGGCCGAATCGCTGGTGTCGCCCGTGTAGTGGAGTTCGGCGGCCAGTTCCTTGCGCGATTGCAGGCTGCTGTCGAGGTTCAGCAGCTTGAGCAGGTCGACGATCGAGGTGCGCCAGTTCAGCGCCTGGCTTTGCGGCATGCCGCTCAGGATGGCTTCGACGTCAACCTGTTCCAGCGCTGCCGCTGGTTTCGGCGCCGCTGCCGGGGCGGCGGCTGGCGCTGCGCCAGCTGCAGGCGCCGCTGCCGGCGGTGCGGCCTGGGTCGATGCCGGCTGCACGGCTGGGTGCGTCGACGGGAAGATTTTGTGGAAAATATTGCTGAGAATGCCCATGTAATACCTCGTTTTTGTTGGTGAATAAGTTAATTGTAGCGGAATACTAACGGATCAGCGTTTCATGCCTTCGGCCACGCGGCCGAGCACGATCGCCAGCGCCGCGCCGCCGATGGTTTTGACCAGGGTCGGATGCTCGGCGTAAAAGTCGCCCATGCGGTCGACGATGCTTGGATTGTTGCGTTCGGCGTCTTCCGCAATCTGCTGGACTTGCTCCGGCGTCAGCTGGGCCGCCTGTTCCGGCGTAATCGCCGCCGGCGTCGCGCCGCCACGGAACAGGTTGCCGAGGGCGCCGCCCGCGATCGAGCTGAGCAGGCCAGGGCCGACGTTGCTGATCAGCTGGTTGAGCATGCCGGCACGCTGGCTGGGATCGCTGTGACCGAACAGCTGGCCGATCATTTGCGGGAACGGCGGCGTCTGGTCGGAACGCAATGCCTCCGTGACACCCTGGGCCACCGTGCTACGCGGCGCGTTCTGCGCGACCTGGTCGAAGTCGTCGTCCACGGCACGCCCGCCATTGTTGCCGGCGGCGCCGCCCAGGTATTGCTGTAACAGATTGCCTAGATCGAAAGCCATCATACCTCCACGTGGATTGAGAAGGCTTGCGCTGTTGGCGAGCGCGAAGCCGATGCGGGAGCTTAGGCCGGTGCGGCGGCGGCATCTGTACGGCAACGCACCATGCGGTACATTAAGCTGCCAATCAGGCAAGTTTCCTGGGTTCACGGGAATGGTTGCGTGACAAGCCGGCGCACTCTAAGCTGGCGGTTTTTCCGAGCTCACGCCGATGCCCTATCTGTCGATCCTGTTGTTTGCCGCCGTTTTCGCGAGCGCCGTGCTCGCCTGGCATGTTCCGCTGTGGGTGGGGGCTCTGTACGCGCTCGCCAGCGTGGTGTGCTTTACCGTCTACGCGCGCGACAAGGCGGCGGCGCGCGCCGGACAGCGCCGTACGCCGGAACGCAGCTTGCTCCTGCTCGGGCTGCTGTGCGGCTGGCCAGGCGCGGTGCTGGCTCAGCAGTGGCTGCGGCACAAGTCGTCCAAGCGGGCGTTTCAAGTGGCGTTCTGGATGACGGTGATCAGCAATGTGAGCGCTTTTGTCTATCTGGGATCGCCACTTTCTTTCGTGCGCATGCTATGAGGCGGCGATAGTTCGCCTTGCGACAGGCATTAGTAGGTGATATCACCGATTCACCGAGCCAGCGACCGACGCCATTGCGCTGGTATGGGCGGGTAATGGCTGAGCATAGCTGAATGCCTGACCGCCACTATGTTGAGCAGCAAGAGCCCGAACAAACATAATTATGATTGTTACCCATTCTTAGCGCCTTAAAGCGTGGTTGCTCCTCCCGCGTGCGCTGCGTCAAGTGTCATGCATCGAATGCCGCTAAGTTTAGCGGAATCTCTTACTTATTTGCGCCTGCATGTTCAGTTCCCTAACGGTAGATGCGGAAGGGCCGCTTGCGTTAATCGATCTTTGGCCCAGACGATGAGCAAGCTAAACGCAGATATGGCGAACCCAAGCATTACTAGCTCAGGAATCCAGTCCTGTAAATGGCTTAGCTGATCTATGGTTCTGATGCGATGTAGGTCAAAGTAATGTTGAATCAAAAATGCGAGGAGATTAAAAGTGGCATGCACGATCATGCAAGTCGGTAGGGAACGTGTTGTCGCGTACAGATAGGATAATACAAATGAAAATATAAACGTACTGATGTAGATTGGCTGAGAAAAATGAATGCACGTAAAAAACGTTGCTGTTGCAAGCGCGCTTTTAAAAAACGAGAAATTTTTGTAAAGTGAGCGAAAAATCAATGCGCGGAAAAATACTTCTTCAATTAATGCGGGAAGAATTACACTTGACAGAATAAAACTCATGATCATCCAGGAAAATACAGAATGCGACTGATGTGGTTGGGAATGAAATTTTCCTGAATCATATGCATTCTCAAGATTAAATTGTGCATATGAAAACGTGAAAATCGCATTTTCGCCAAAGCTGAGCATAAGTAGCAAAATGGCGATAGATATCGATAAACATACTTGCGAAAAAGTTGGATTATTTCCCATGATAAATGAAAATTTTTCACGGGTAATCTTAAATTGAATAATGCATGCGATAGTCAAAGTTGCATACATCGCTACGATGGCAATGTGTTCTGCATAATATGTGCTTTCAGGCCAATTCGCGGCTACAGCATTATAAAATCCTGCGCGGATTACCATACTGAAGATAAATATTAAGATGGTAACCTTGAAGGTCATGTCTGCACCTCGTCCATTTATTGGCCGTTGAAATTATGGAGATGGGATTCTATTGACTATAAGGAAATATCGCACCGTGTGTTCGGCGGTGCGATGTTTCAACATCGTGTTTTTGATACGAATATTAATGGAAGAGATCGTACAAGCCGACTCCAATATCAGAGCCAAGTTCTCCAAGGGCATTAAAAGCGTCGTTGGCTACTTTGCCCCATTCAGACTGCGCATTTGGGACTCTATCAAACCTGCGGCTAACGGTCCTGCCTCCGGATACCATGATAATCTCTTCAGCATTCAATTCGTGCATGACATGCTCCAGTAGTAGCCAATATTGGCATTGGTCACTTTACGGGAGTGCAATATTTCAGTGTTGATTTCTGTCAATAGCTGATCGCGCATCATGCAGGGCTGTTTAAACATTCCTTTGGTTTTTCTATTAGACTGATAGTCCGCGAAACAGAAGTTGATGAAATGAAATTCCGATTTGGCGCCTCGAATAACCCGTTGTTCATTCGCTGCCAGAAGCGGCATTGTAGGACTTAACAGGGCGTTGAAAAAGTGGCCCAGTCCTTCGGGTTTTGTCGCCCGAAGCACCAATTTTTCGGGCTGGAACCCACATTCTGCCTAGGAACTGGTTTCTAGCCGCCTTTTAGGCTGTTTTTTGGTACTTTTCAGCGTTTCCCGCCCCCTCCGGACGGATTTATCCCACCACGGCCGACAAACGCCAGCCAAAGATGGTCGCTATGCGAGTCAGGTTGTACGCAGCGAAGGTGAACGTGGTCTGCGCGCGCACCTTGACCAGGCCGACGAAGCGCGCCTTGCGCAGCCCGCCGATGGTCTTGCTCCAGCCGAAGATCTCCTCAACCAGCTTTCGTTTCTTAATACTGACCGTGTAGCCAGCGTGGCGCGTGGTTCGCCCATCGATGGCGCTGTGCTTTTTCTGGGCCACATGCGGGGTCACGCCTTCCTCGCGCAACTGCTTGACGAATTCGGCCGCGTCGTAGCCCTTGTCGGCACCCAGCGTCGCGCCGGCTTTTTGGACACTGCGTTTGGCCATGATGAGCGCCGCGTCGCGTTCGGCTGTGCCGCTCGCCAGCGTGGTGGTGGCATCGACCACCAGGCCGTTGCGATTCTCCATCAGCGCGTGGCCCAGGTAGCATAGCCTGGACTTGTCGCCGTCGCCCTTTTTGTATAGGCGCGCGTCCGGATCGGTCGTCGATTGGTGCGTCTCGTTGGAACGTTTTTCGCCCTTGAAGTCAACCGTGGCGTTGCGCCCTTCATCGCTCGGCGGTGGCCCGCTGCCATCCTTTTTGGTGAAGCTCTTGACCGAAGCCCACGCCTCGATCATGGTGCCGTCGACAGTGAAATGCTCGTCCGAAATCAGGCTTTGCCATTCAGCGATGCGCAGCACTTGGGCGAAGAAACGCTGCGTCATTGCCTCGCTGAACAAGCGCTCGCGGTTGGCGCTAAAGGTCGAGTGGTTCCACACGGGCTCGTCGAGGTTCATGCCCACGAACCAGCGATACAACAGGTTGTATTCGATGTGCTGCACCAGTTGACGCTCAGAGCGGATCGAGAATAGCGTCTGGATCAGGCTGGCCCGCAGTAGGCGCTCGGGAGCGATGGACGGACGGCCGCGTCGCGAATACAGTGCCTGGAAATCATCATTCATGTTGGCGAGGATGCCGTCGACCAGCACCCGCAACTTGCGCAATGGATGTGCATCGGGAATGCGTTCCTCCAGCGTGCGGTAGCTGTACAAGGAGTGCTGGGTGACGTCGGTTTTACGCATGGTTACGGCGGTAAAGTGAGGTTGATTGAACAACGTTTACTGGCGCTGGGCGGTTGACGGGCTCGGCGATTAAATCAACACCCTGTTAATCTTACTGTGTCATAAAAGCATTGTAAACTATTAGCCCTTGTGTATACTGAAACCTTCCATGACGATGGGGGTGAAGATGGACAATTTGGCAGATCTGGACGAGTATCTCGAACACCTTTGCACTGCACTGGGCCATGCCGACCGAAGGGTCA
>NZ_WHJH01000269.1 GCF_011682145.1 Massilia mucilaginosa | reverse complement strand
AGGTGCCATTCATCGCGGCGGTGCAAATCTCGCCGGAAGGCCATCCGGTATATGCCATATTCTCCAGGGTGAAAACGTTCGGAAAAGCCGATGTGGCGCAATGGGCATTGAAACATCTGGCAGCAGCGAGTATCGTCGTCTCCGATGGTTTGAACTGCTTCACGGCAGTGCAGGCGGCCGGTGCAAAGCATGAGCCATCGGTCGTGGGCACTGCCCGCAAGAGCAGCGCAATGCCTTGTTTCAGGTGGATAAATACCGTTCTGAGTAACCTGAAAACCGCCACCGGCGGAACCTACCATGCTTTCAATTTCGATAAATATGGTTTTCTCTATTTGGCC
>NZ_WHJH01000268.1 GCF_011682145.1 Massilia mucilaginosa | reverse complement strand
GCGAATGACGAGATAGATAAGTTAAGCAAGCAAAAAGTAAAGTTATCAAAGAAGGATGTACATTACGTTGCTCTGTCGGATGAGATTGACAAAAAAATGGCGGCGCATAAAGGAGTTGCATCTCAGAAATGCAAATTTCATCAGCCTATATGCGTGCCTTCCAATGATGCGAAAAAAATAGCAACTCCAAGGTCGATGGGTGATGAGTTGAATAAGTCATATGGAACAAAAATAGATTTTGATCGGTTATCAAAAGTGGAAGGTGGAGAGCATACGGTGGCTTACATTCCATGGTGACCATATTTAAAAGAAGATAAGCCGAAAATTGTATTTTACGGAA
>NZ_WHJH01000267.1 GCF_011682145.1 Massilia mucilaginosa | reverse complement strand
AAGGTGCCGGTAACGCGCGGGTAGAAGCGCCCGTTGGCGGCCAGGGCCTTGATACCCTCTGCCGACTGCTTGCCGATGACGAGCAGGGTGTCAATGCCGTTTGCTGTGGTGCTCATGGGGGATTGCCTTTCTTTGGTCGAAAAAAAGACCGCCGAGGCGATCTGTGTGGGTGGTGCGCTTTACAGGTTGCAGAACCAGCGGACTTTCACGGGCAAAAACCACCTGCCGTTGTCTTCGCGGCCGCCGCCAATCTCTGGCGTGCGCTCGATCTGCACCGTGATGCCGTCCTTCGTGAAGCTGGCGCCGCGGTGGAAAAGCGCCCGGATCAGTTCGGCGCGCGCG
>NZ_WHJH01000266.1 GCF_011682145.1 Massilia mucilaginosa | reverse complement strand
CGGTGTACGCGGGCAAACTCACGTCCGCAGTGCTCAAAAAAATTGCCGGCGGCAAATTAGGACAGGGATTTGCCGCCTGGCTGGCGAAGAACGAGCAGATCGTGATGAGCCACCCCAAATTAAGGATCAAGACCTCGGCAGCGGCCGAGGGGCCGGGCAAGGGGCCGAGCGTGGCAAAACCGGCGCCGGCGCAACCGGAGGCTGCCAAGCCCAAGCAGACCGAATCGCGGAAGGAAGGCCAGGCCAACATACCGTGCGTAAAATGCGTGCCATCTGTAGGCGCTCCCATCAGTCCTATCACCGGCAGCAAGTTCCTCGCCGACGCCATGGACCTGGACTTCC
>NZ_WHJH01000265.1 GCF_011682145.1 Massilia mucilaginosa | reverse complement strand
ATCAGCCGAAGAGTCGGGGCAGCTTTACCGTGAAAGTAGATTGCTGATGATCTTGCTCGTATTTTGCAGCCTTGCCGCAGGCATTGCGATTGGACTGTGGATTACGCGCGCACTGACGCGCCAACTGGGCGGGGAGCCGGCATACGCTGCCGACGTGGCCGGGGCAATCGCGGCCGGTAAGTTGTCAACGTCGATTCAGCTGCGCGCCAACGACCAAACGAGCTTGTTGTTTGCAATGGAGGTCATGCGCACCTCCTTGGCCAAAATCGTCGGGCAAGTTCGTTCTGGCACCGACACGATTGCCACTGCCTCAAGCCAAATCGCCGCTGGCAATCTTGATATA
>NZ_WHJH01000264.1 GCF_011682145.1 Massilia mucilaginosa | reverse complement strand
ATAATCTGGACGAGGACGAGCCGGAAATCGTGTTCTTTTCCCCCTCCATGCATACGTGATTGGGCGGGATCGCCAGTGAACATAGTTGAAGGAAAGCGCTTTGGATAACGAGCCGTTTGCAAAAGTTCATGTATTGATGCGCAACGAATACGGTGTCCGAATACGGTGTCAGGTCTGACCGAATACGGTGTCGATTACGGTGTCAGGTCTCATTCGGACACCGAATACGGTGTCAGGTCTGACATTCGGACACGAACGCAGCTGTAAGACCGTGAATACGGTGTCAGGTCTCTTAAGCAAACACCATAAGGACAGCGGTTTTCATATCTGCCAGTTATATAGGGTG
>NZ_WHJH01000263.1 GCF_011682145.1 Massilia mucilaginosa | reverse complement strand
AGTCCCACATTCTTCGCCAGCGGTCGCATCAGCATGCGACGCTCCTCCTCGGACCTCTTGGAAAATAGTTGCTCGTAGAGGAACCCGACAGCGGCACGGCTCCCGCTGTTGGCGATAATGTCCTCCACCGCGCGAACGCAATCGGGAGCGTAGGTACCGGCCGTGTCGGCATAGGCGCGCTTGAGCATGGGCAGATACGCTGGCGGCAACGGCGCCGACTGCGCCAGGACCGCCCCCGGCAAGCATGTGCCGCGCCCGCCGCTGCCAGGCTTCGTGCGGCGGTTGAGCGCAAGATCGTGTTGCAGTCCGGCCAGCAGAAACTGTTGGGGAATGGTCGCTTGCCCGTCTG
>NZ_WHJH01000262.1 GCF_011682145.1 Massilia mucilaginosa | reverse complement strand
CGACGGCGCTGGTGTTGAGCGGGCCGCGCAAGGGGCGCGTCATCACGTAGTCGCCTTCGGAGCCGTACTTGCCGCGCACATCCTGGTACACGCGGATGTAGCCGTTGGCCACATAGCCGTCGTCGCCTTCGGCCAGCATCGAGGCCATGTGCGGGCTCACATTGCGCTCGCTGCGCTTGGCCGCGTTATAGGGCGTGCGCGACAGGATCATCGGCGCGCGCGTCGCGCCCTTGGGAATGGTGATCACGGTGTGCAGCCTGACGCCGTCGCGCATCGGAATCATCACGATGCGCTTGACGTAGTCGGCGCCGTGAGCGGGCATCTCGAACGGGGTGGCGACGATGTCCGG
>NZ_WHJH01000261.1 GCF_011682145.1 Massilia mucilaginosa | reverse complement strand
GCTTGACTTGAACCTGACCCAGTTCCGCGCCCTGTGGGCGGCGATCTGTAGCGACGCTCCCGAGAAGACACTGTTTCGCGGCTGGGTCGACATCGAACTGTCGGCCGGCAGGTATGCCGACCGGATCGACTTCAACGGCCGCTTGGCGGCGGGCAATCGAACCAGCTTCCTCGATGACATTCTGGATGTCTCCACCAGCAACACCTATGCCACCGACTTCAACATCAATACCGTGCCTGCCGTGTTCAAGGACCATCCGGAGCTGCTTGAAATCGCATTGACATTTGCCGGCAACAAACCGGTGCTGCTCGCCCCCGCCACGCCAAAGGCGACCGTCCGCCTGGAACGCC
>NZ_WHJH01000260.1 GCF_011682145.1 Massilia mucilaginosa | reverse complement strand
ACCAACGATGCGGCGGCGGCCGTCACGCGCCTGCTCGACATGGGGATCGAACCGTTCCTGCTGTCCTCGTCCTTGCTGGGCGTGATGGCGCAGCGCCTGGTGCGCAAACTGTGCGAGCACTGCAAGGTGCGCGACGAAGTCGAAACGCCGCAGGGCCGCTCGGTCCAGTGGAAAGCGGTCGGCTGCGACAAGTGCGGCCAGACCGGTTATCACGGCCGGGTCGGCGTGTACGAACTGTTAGAGACGAACGACAAGATCAGCGCCCAGATCCACAACCGCGCGTCCGAAGCCGAGATCCGCGTGGCGGCCCAGGCCAGCGGCATGAAAACCATGCGCGAGGATGGCCAGCG
>NZ_WHJH01000025.1 GCF_011682145.1 Massilia mucilaginosa | reverse complement strand
GACTGCACAAAACGAGGCTCAGCGCTCATAAAACGGGCGGGAAGCGGCTCGGTCTGACATCAAAAAACGCAACTGCCGGCATCGCGACCGGCGATTACGCGGGATTTACCGGTAATTCGAGGTGCCCTATGAAGTAGGCCGTCAGCAGCAGGAATACCATCAAACCGACATGGAAATACCACGGCAAATACTTCGGTGCCGATGCCACTGCGGTTCACTTGCCTCGTCAACCGAATTCATAGCGAGCGCGCATGATCCGACAGCACCAGCACCGGCCCGCTCGCCACCAGCACCATCTCGCGCACCATCAGGTTCAGGCGCATCTGCACCGCGTCGCGCAGCGGCCCCTGGATCGGTTTGAAGCCGAACATCTTCAGCACCCCCTTCACGATCTCTTCCTGGCTGGCGCCGAAGTGGCGTTCCACGACCTGGATGATGGCTACCTCGATTTCTTTCGGCGGCAGCATGTCCGCGCGCCGCAGTCCCTCCGAATCGACAAAGGTGCGGTCGCGCGGCGTCACCGGGCTGCCCGGCTTCCACACAAAGCCGTTCAGGCGCGCCACCAGCCCCTGCGCCACGGCCGCGTCGACCGCGCGCTCGGTGGCCGCCGCCATGCGCGGGCCGACCCGCTGCAAGCCCCAGGTATTGCGCAGCCGGACCACGATTTCGTCCAGGTGCACCGGCCCTTCGATGTAGACGATCTGCTCGACCAGGTCGACCAGCACGTCGATCGGCGCGTCGTGCAGTTCGTAGTCGCCGCCCGGCTTGACCAGGACCGCTTCCACGTAGCGGTTACGCCGCTGCGGCGCTTCCTCGGCCGGCGTGATCGCCACTTCGGTCAGAATCTCGCGTTCGATGCGCACCCCTTGCGGCGCTGGCGGTTTGTGCAGCTTCTTGCTTTCTTCTGCGCGCAGGTCGAGCGTCTTGCGCGCTTCGTTGATGGCGGCGATGGTGCGCTGCAGTTGTTCCTGCGGGCGCTGGAACCAGTCGGTGCTCCAGATGCGGTGAATGATCCAGCCGTGGTCCTCCAGCACCGCCTGGCGCAAGCGGTCGCGGTCGCGCGCGGAACTCGACGAGTGATACGCCGCGCCGTCGCATTCGATCCCCAGCAGGTAGCGCCCCGGCCGGTCCGGGTCGGGAATGGCCAGGTCGATGAAGAAGCCGGCGATGCCCACCTGCGGATGCACCTCGAAGCCGCGTTCCTGGAGCGCGTTCGCCACTTCGACTTCGAACAGGCTGTCGTAATCGCGCCCGCTCCGGACGGCCATGCCCAACTGACCGGTGCGCGCATAGCGCAGGAACAGTTTGAAGGCCTGCACACCCTTGCCCTTGCCGCGTTCGAGGTCGATGTCGTCGTCGGTAATCGACGCAAAGACCTCGCAGCGGCGCTTGGCGCGGCTGATCAGGACATTCAGGCGCCGTTCGCCGCCGTCCGCGCTCAGCGGCCCGAAACGCATGTTCACCGTGCCGTCGGCATTGCGCCCGTAACCGACCGAAATGAGGATCACATCGCGCTCGTCGCCCTGCACGTTTTCGAGGTTCTTGATAAAGAACGGCTCGCTCGGATGCGACTGGAAGAAGCTTTCGGCGCGCTGGTCGGCGCGCCGCAGCACTTCCAGCTGGTCTTCGATGGCCTTGCGCTGCGCCACCGAGAAGGTGGCCACGCCCAGCGAATGCTGCGCCGATTGCAGCGCATGGCGCATGATGGCCTCGGCCACCGCTTTCGCTTCCTGCACGTTGGTGCCGGTGTTGCCGGTGTCGAAAACGCCGTCCGCCACATGCGTGAACGACAGGCCCATGCCCGCTTCCTGCGTGTAGGGACTCGGTACGATGAACAGTTTGTGCTCGTAGAACTGGCTGTTCGATACCGCGATCAGCGACTGGTGGCGGCTGCGGTAGTGCCAGCGCAGCATGCGCTGCGGCAGGCCGCGCGCGGTGAACAAGCCCAGAATGCTTTCGATGTCGGACACCTGCGCCTCGCCGCCGTCGGTCTCCTCCTCGCCGGCATTGTCGTCGGTCAGCTTGGCGAAGAAGCGCGTCGGCGGCAGCTGGCGTTCGTCGCCCACCACCACCACCTGGCGGCAGCGCGCAATGGCGCCGAGCGCGTCGACCGGCTGGATCTGGCTCGCTTCGTCCATCACCAGCAGGTCGAAGGTGAGCTGGCCGGGCGGCAGGAACTGCGCCACCGACAAGGGGCTCATCATCAACACCGGCTTGATCGCCTGGATCGCCGGCGCCGCCTTGAACATCAGCTGGCGGATCGGCATGTGGCCGCGCCGGCGCGCCAGTTCGCCGCGCAGCACGCCGAGCGGGCCGATCGCGCTGCCGCCTTGCGGAATGCGCTGGAAGTGCGCGCGCGCCACCTGGATGCCGGCGGCGGCGATGCGCTGGCGGTCCAGCTCCACGAACTGCTGCACTTCGCTGTCGTGCACCTGGCCGTCGAAACTGGCCAGGGCCGGCTCGGCGCGCACCTGCGATGCGTACAGCGCTTCGAAGTAGCTCATGTTGAACGAGGCCGGCGCCGCGCCGCTGACGAGGCGCCCGCTTTCCATCTCGTCGACGAAGCGCGCCATGCCCATCAAGCGCGCCATGCCGCTGCGCTCGCGCCAGGTGACCCAGCGCGACAACTGCTCGGCATAGGTGATCCAGTCGGAAAAGCGCACCAGCAGGTCGGCAATCGGCACCTGCGCCGCGCTGTCGGTGCCGAACAGCGACCGGGCGTCGGCGCACAGGGTTTCGAACAAGCCTTCGAGTTCGTTGTTCCAGGCGATGTAGCTCTGTTCCAGCGCCAGCGCGCGCTGCAAAGGCAGGCTGCGGTCGTCGTGGCGCGCCACCATCGCCGGCAACGCCGGATTGGCGTTGATCCACTGCGCCGCGCCGATCAGGAAACTCCAGTCCGAGGCCGCGCCTTGCCAGTGCGAGCCGAACGCCTGCTCGCCCAGCACGCGCGCGTCGTCGATGCTGGCCGCGATGCGCTGCGCCGTGATCAGGGCGTCCAGCACCGGCAGCAGGTCGGACAAATGCGCCGGCCTGAACGCCAGCGCGCTGCGCACCGTGCCAAGGGCGGCGTCGAGGGCGGCGACAAAGGTACCCACTTCCGCCAGGTTGGCATGTTCGACCGTCAGGATGTCGGGGAACATGTGGCGGATCGCCGCGCCGCAGTCGTTCCAGCAGTCGCGCAGCAGGGTCAAGGTGTTGTCGAGCGAGCGCTGGACGTGGTCCACCCGCACGCCCAGGGCAGGGCGGTCGGTCACGCCGGCGGCGATCAGGCGCGGTTCCGGGCCCATGCCGCGCAGGGTGCGCATCCACGCCACCAGGGCGCGCAGCGGCACCGGCGACGAGCGCTCGGCGCGCCAGTCGCCGCCAAAGGCGGTGCGTCCCAGCTGGTCGTTCTCGCGCAGGAAGCGCATGGTCTTCTGGCCGGCCGACAGGCGGTCCAGGATGTCGATCTGGCTGACCAGCTCCATGTCCGGATTGCGCAGCACCGATTTGATCAGGCCATTGGCGCGCCGCCAGTCGTCGCGCAGGAAGCGCAGCATGCTGCCGCCGTGGATGGCCAGTGTCTGGCGCACGCCGGTCAGGTCAAGGTCCCAAGCGTCGTCGAGCACCTTGTCGGCCAGCCAGGTGCGGGCTTCGTGCAGGGTGGCCACCGCCTCGGCCAGGTCGGCTGCCTGCTCGATGCCGTGATCCCAGACGCTGGCCGACAATACCTCGGCGCTGACGTCCGGCGCGCAGGCGATGCGCTGGCCCAGGATCAGCGCCTTGCCGATCTCGGAGAGGGTATCGGTGCGCGCCGTGGCGCCCAGGTGTTCGCGCAGGCGTTCGGTGTCTTGCAGCAGCGTCGGCAGCTGCACCGCCAGGCGCGCCAGGCGCCCGAAGGCGGCGTCGCTCATCCCGGCCGGCAGGGGGCGCAGCGCGTGCCGCACCGGTTTCAGGTCGAGGTGCCAGGCGTCGGGCGTGGCTTTGCCTTCCAAAAAGGTGACCAGCTGCGCGTACTGCGCGCCCTGTTCGACCAGGTTGGTCATGTCTTCGCGCTGGGTGGTCCACACCGGCGACGACAAGGCCTGGCGCGACAGGCGCGGCGCGCTGGCCACGCGGTGCGCCATGTCGGCGATGCGGGCGAAATCGTCACAGCTGTCGGGCGGCCCCATGTCGAGCGCCGCGGCCAGGGTCGTCTGGCTGGCCGCCAGTTCCGACAGGCCGCTGCTGGCGCGCGCGATGCGCTGGGTCAGGCGCTCCATTTCGGTCGGCGAGATATTCGTCATGCGCACCCCGCGCCACGGGTGCTGCGAGGGCAGGCCCATCTCGGCCAGGCGCTGCGCCAGTTCGCTCACCAGCTGGTAGCGCTGCGCGCGTTCGTCGGGCGTCCAGGTCTCGGGCTGGTCGAACGGATTGTTCAGCGGCGCCACGCGCTGGCGCTGCAGTTCGGTGATGTGGCCGATCACCTGGTAGGGCGTCAGGCGCGCCACCGGGTGCTCGGCGTGCATGCGGTCCGCATGGCCGTTGAGGGTGTCACGCGCCAGTTGCAGGCGCGCGTTGAGGGTGGCCGGCAGGTCGCCGCGCGGCGCCCCCAGGTCGGCGGTGCGGCGCAGTTCTTCCAGCAGCACGCGCTTGTTGGCCTTGTTGCTGTGCAGTTCGAGGCAGGCGTCGCCCACGCCGGCATGATCGAGACGGCGCTTGACCACCTCCAGCGCGGCCATCTTTTCGGCCACGAACAGCACGCTCTTGCCGTCGGCGACCGCCGAGGCGATGATGTTGGCGATGGTTTGCGACTTGCCGGTGCCGGGCGGCCCCTGGATCACCAGGTTGCGCCCGCTGCGCACGTCGTGCACGGCCAGCGCCTGCGAGCTGTCGCAGTCGACGATGTGCAGCAGTTCGGATGGCGGAATGACGGCGTCGATCGGGGTGCCGTCGGGGATCGTCAAGGTATCGCTGGCAAAGCCGTCCGACAGCAGGCCGCGCATCAGCGGCTGGCCGAGCAGGCCTTGCTGCACCGGCCACACCGACGGATCGAGGTCGCGGTACATCAGGAATTTGGCGAACGAGAAAAAGCCCATCACCACATCGTTGGCAAGCACCTGCCAGTTTTCTTTCGAGGCGATCGCCTGCGCGACCTCGTTGATGTAGACGGTCGGGTTGAAGTCGTCGCCGGCCTCGAAGGCGGGCAGGGTGATGCCGTGCACGCGGTGCAAAAACGCTTCGAGCGAGAGATTGGCCGACAGTTCTTCCTGGCGCCAGCGCAGCTTGAATTGTTCGGCCGCGTTGCCGCGCTGGAGGCTGACCGGAATCAGGATCAACGGCGCGTAGCGGATGTTCCTGGCGTTGGCCGGGTCGATCCATTTCAGGGTGCCGAGCGTCAGGTACAGGATATTGACGCCCTGTTCTTCTTCCAGGGTGCGGGCGTCGTTGCACAGGTCGAGCAGGCGCTTTTGCAGGCCCTTGGAGGTCAGCTTGGTCTGCAGCTTGGTGTCGTTATGGCGCAGCATGACGCCGTTTTCGTCGACCGCCTCGTCGGGCTGGGCCAGTTCCTCGGGCACGCCGGCGTCTTCGGCCAGCTGCGCCGCGGTGGCCACGAAGGCCGCGCTGTGCCCGGGCAGGAAGGTGAGCGCGCGGTTTTCCGTGACCAGCATGCGGAAAATATCGCTCGAACGCTCATCGATCACGTCGATGATGCGGGTCGACTTGGCCGAACGCGGAATGTTCAGCAGCCGGTTGCGCGCCGACAGGTCGAGCAGCTCCATGCGCGCGCGTTCGAGCTTGTCGTGCGCGCTCAGGTTGCGGTCAAGGAACTCCGAGATCTTTTCCTGCGCCGCGTCGGGCGCGGTCCCGCTTGCGGGTTCCGCGGCG
Source organism: Massilia mucilaginosa (assembly GCF_011682145.1). Taxonomy (GTDB): domain Bacteria; phylum Pseudomonadota; class Gammaproteobacteria; order Burkholderiales; family Burkholderiaceae_D; genus Telluria_A; species Telluria_A mucilaginosa. The sequence continues at coordinate 83,081 of NZ_WHJH01000025.1, read as the reverse complement.
CCATCGGCCGCGCCATCGACCTGGCCATCGGCCGCGCCATCGGCCAGGGGATCGATCTTCTTGCTTTCAGCTTCACTCATGAATTAATACTCGCGCCGATCCGGTTTGATTTCCTGCAAAATAGTGGTGGCGATTTCCTCGATGGACTTGGTGGTCGACGACAGCCAGCGGATGCCTTCGCGCTTCATCATCAGCTCGGCCTCGTTGACTTCGTAGCGGCAATTCTCGATGGAGGCGTACTTGCTGCCGGCGCGCCGCTCATGGCGGATTTCCGACAGGCGTTCCGGCGTGATCGACAGGCCGAAAATCTTGTCGCGGAACGGCGGCAGCGACGAGGGCAGGCGGCCGCGTTCGAAATCATCGGGAATGAGCGGATAGTTGGCCGCCTTGATGCCGTACTGCATCGCCAGATACAGGCTGGTCGGGGTCTTGCCCGAGCGCGACACGCCCACCAAAATCACATCGGCCGCCGACAGGTTCTTGTGCGACTGGCCGTCATCGTGCGCCAGCGAGAAGTTAATCGCCTCGATGCGGTTCTTGTACTCCTGGCTGTCGACAATATTGTGCGAGCGCCCGATGGTGTGGGTCGACTTGACGCCCAGTTCCTGTTCCAGTGGGGCAACGAAAGTCTGGATCAAGTCCATGTGCATGCCGCGCGACTGCCGGATCACGTTCGACAGGTCGGGCTTGACCAGGGTCGAGAACACGATCGGCCGCTGGCCGTCGGTGGTCAGCGCCTCGTTGATCTTGCGCGCCGCGTCGTAGGCCTTGTCGAGCGTGTCGATGAAGGGCAGGCGTACCTGACGGAAACGCATTTCGAACTGGGTGAGGACGGCGTGGCCGAATGTCTCTGCGGTAATACCTGTGCCATCGGAAACGAAAAACACGGTCCGGGCGGAGGTGGGCAGGGGTGGGCGTGGTTCTGTGGTCATATTTGTCGTGTCGGCTTCCTGTGCTGCCAATGTTTCAAGTTGTGCGCTGTAAATTCGCGGCGCAGGCTGTAAAATGCTCTGCAACGCATCAATTGTGCGGCACGGCCCCAAGAATAACAAGAAAACATAGTCAGTCCCGCTCTGCGAACAGATTTCTACTATCAGTAAGGGTGTTTGTTATGACCAACTTGTCTACCGCAGCATTGAAGGAACCGGATCGCACCGGCGTGTACGTGGCATCGTTCGAAAAATTGCGCATGACGGATGTGGAATCCGTCGGCGGCAAGAACGCCTCGCTCGGCGAAATGATCAGCCAGCTGGCCGGCGCCGGCGTGCGCGTGCCGGGCGGCTTTGCCACCACGGCCGACGCCTTCCGCGACTTCCTGGCGCACGGCATCGACGGCGGCCCGTCCTTGGGCGACCGTATCGCGACCCGCCTCGAAGGCTTGAACATCGACGACGTGCGCTCGCTCGCCGCCGCCGGCGCCGAGATCCGCAAATGGATCGTCGAGACGCCTTTCCAGGCCCGCCTGGAAGAAGAAATCCGCACCTTTTATGCGCGCCTGGTGGCCGATTCCGAAGTCGAAATGTCGTTCGCCGTGCGTTCCTCGGCCACCGCCGAGGACTTGCCGGATGCGTCCTTCGCGGGCCAGCAGGAGAGTTTCCTGAACGTGGTCGGCATCGACAACGTGCTGGAGGCGATGAAGCATGTGTTCGCGTCGCTGTACAACGACCGCGCCATTTCCTACCGTGTGCACAAGGGCTTTACCCACGCCGAAGTGGCCCTGTCGGCCGGCGTGCAGCGCATGGTGCGCTCCGACCTGGGCGCCGCCGGCGTGATGTTTACGATCGATACCGAATCGGGTTTTAAGGACGTGGTGTTCGTCACTTCCAGCTATGGCCTGGGCGAGACGGTGGTGCAGGGCGCGGTCAATCCCGACGAATTCTATGTGCATAAACCGATGCTGGAACAGGGCAAGTCGCCTGTCATCCGCCGCAATATCGGCTCCAAGCTGGTGAAGATGGAATTTACCAGCGAAGCCAAAGCCGGCCGCTCGGTCAAGACCGTCGACGTGCCGATCGAAATGCGCAACCGCTATTCGCTCAATGACGCCGAAGTGGTGGAGCTGGCCAAGTACGCCGTCATCATCGAAAACCACTACGGCCGTCCGATGGACATCGAGTGGGGCAAGGATGGCCGCGACGGCAAACTGTACATCCTGCAGGCGCGTCCCGAGACCGTCAAGTCGCAGCAAAAAGCCACCGACGCGCAGCAGCGCTTCAAGCTCAAAGGCAGCGGCACGGTGCTGGCGCAGGGCCGCGCCATCGGCCAGAAGATCGGCGCGGGCCGCGTGCGCGTGATTCACGATCCGTCCGAAATGGAACGGGTGCAGCCGGGCGACGTGCTGGTGGCCGACATGACCGACCCTAACTGGGAACCGGTGATGAAGCGCGCCTCGGCCATCGTGACCAACCGTGGCGGGCGTACCTGCCACGCGGCGATCATCGCGCGCGAACTCGGCGTGCCGGCCGTTGTCGGCTGCGGCGACGCCACCGAAACGCTGAAAGACGGCATGCTGGTGACCGTGTCCTGCGCCGAAGGCGACGAGGGCATGATCTACGACGGCTTGCTGGAAACGGAAGTGTCGGAAGTGGCGCGCGGCGAACTGCCGCCGATCGCCACCAAGATCATGATGAACGTCGGGAACCCGCAGCTGGCCTTCGACTTCCAGTCCATTCCGAACGGCGGCGTGGGCCTGGCGCGCCTCGAGTTCATCATCAATAACAATATTGGCGTGCACCCGAAAGCGATTCTCGAGTATCCGAACATCGATGCCGATTTGAAGAAAGCGGTGGAATCGGTGGCGCGCGGCCATGCCTCGCCGAAGGCCTTCTATGTCGACAAGCTGGCCGAAGGGATTGCGACGATTGCCGCCGCGTTCTGGCCGAAGCCGGTGATCGTGCGCCTGTCCGACTTCAAGTCGAACGAGTACAAGAAGCTGATCGGCGGTTCGCGCTACGAGCCGGATGAAGAAAATCCGATGCTGGGCTTCCGTGGCGCGGCGCGTTACCTGTCGCCCGACTTTGCCGAGTCGTTCGAGATGGAATGCGCCGCCATGAAGCGCGTGCGCAACGACATGGGCCTGACCAACGTCGAGATCATGGTGCCGTTCGTGCGCACCCTGGGCCAGGCTGAAAAAGTGGTCAACCTGCTGGCCAAGAATGGTCTCAAGCGCGGCGAAAACGGCCTGCGCCTGATCATGATGTGCGAAGTGCCGTCGAATGCGATCCTGGCCAACCAGTTCCTTGAGCACTTCGATGGCTTCTCGATCGGCTCCAACGACCTGACCCAGCTGACCCTGGGCCTGGACCGCGATTCGGGCATGGCGCTGCTGGCGGCAGATTTCGACGAGCGCGATCCGGCCGTCAAGGCGCTGCTGTCGATGGCGATCAAGGCTTGCCGCGACCAGGGCAAGTACATCGGCATCTGCGGACAGGGGCCGTCGGACCATCCCGACTTTGCGGCATGGCTGATGGGCGAGGGCATCGAGTCGATGTCCTTGAATCCCGATTCGGTGATCGATACCTGGCAGAAGCTGGCCGCGCTGTAATCGCTGGCGCCTCGTATCGTGTAACGCCGTTCAACGGCGTTACACGTCAAACCGTCGTTCTCGCCATTGGCGGAAACGACGGTTTTTCGTTGTGGGGTCCGCGTTTTGTCTGTTCGCCGCCAAGCGGGCGGCGGCAAATATGGTTGACACTTCCCCAAAACGCGCTAGACTAAGCGCATCGAAGTCAATCCAACAAGACCATCATAAAAACCGACTTTTCAACAAATTCCCACCCTCGTCGTCCCTTCCGGGCCACGGGGGTTTTTGCTTTTCATAATCTGGGTCCGCCTCTGGAGGAGTGTCATGGCTGATTGGACGTGGTGGCTGGCGGCAGCTGGCGCATTGGTAATCGTCGAACTTTTTACGGGCACCTTCTACCTCCTGATGATCGCTATCGGCGTCGCATGCGGCGCCGTCGCGGCGCTGACAGGCGTCGGCATGCCGGTCCAGATCCTGACCGCCGCCGTGGTCGGGGCGATTGCCACCGGCCTGCTGCATCGGAGCCGTTTCGGCGCGCCCGGGCGCCAGGACACCGCGCGCGATCCGAACGTGAACATGGACATCGGCCAGAGCGTCCACGTGGCCACCTGGACCGACGGCAAGGCGCGCGTCATGTACCGTGGCGCGCCATGGGATGTGGAACTCGGCCCCGGCGCGCTGGCCGAAGCGGGCAGTTTCAGGATCGTGGAAGTGCAGGGCAGCCGCCTGATCGTCGCCAACAGCTAACGACAACAACTGAAAGGGGTAGGCTATGGAAGGTTTCGGAATATTGTCACTCATCGTTCTGGCCGCGGTGGTGGTCTTCGGTTTCATGGCGGTCAATGTGGTGCCGCAGCAGCACGCCTGGGTGGTCGAACGCCTCGGCAAATACCACAAGACCCTGGTGCCGGGCCTCTCGATCGTGGCGCCGTTCATCGACCGCATCGCCTACAAGCACATTCTCAAGGAGATTCCGCTCGACGTGCCGCCGCAGGTCTGCATCACGCGCGATAACACCCAGCTGCAGGTGGACGGCATCCTGTACTTCCAGATCACCGATCCGATGCGCGCCTCGTACGGCTCGTCGAACTACCTGGCGGCCATCACCCAGCTGGCCCAGACCACCCTGCGTTCGGTGATCGGCAAGATGGAGCTCGATAAAACCTTCGAAGAGCGCGATCACATCAACATCACCATCGTCAACGCGATCGACGAATCGGCCGCCAACTGGGGCGTGAAGGTGCTGCGCTACGAAATCAAGGACCTGACGCCGCCGCAGGAAATCCTGCATGCGATGCAGGCCCAGATCACCGCCGAACGCGAGAAACGCGCCCTGATCGCAGCCTCGGAAGGACGCAAGCAGGAGCAGATCAACATCGCCACCGGCGAGCGCGAAGCGGCGATTGCGCGCTCCGAAGGCGAGAAGCAGGCCTCGATCAACCGCGCCGAAGGCCAGGCCAAGGCCATCGTGGCGCTGGCCGAGGCGAACGCCGAGGCGCTGCGCCAGATTGCCGCCGCCATCCGCGAGCCGGGCGGGCAGGATGCGGTCAACCTCAAGGTGGCCGAGCAGTACGTGCACGCGTTCTCGGAACTGGCCAAGACCAACAACTCGATCATTGTGCCGGCCAACCTGGGCGAGATGAGCGGCTTGATCGCCAGCGCCATGCAGATCGTCAAAACCCAAAAATAGGGAGCGGCCATGCGCGTGATCGTCATTACCGGCAGTTCGGACGGCATCGGCGCCGACATGGCGCGCCAGCTGGCCGCGCGTGGCGGCGGCGCGCTGGCGCTGGTCCTGGCCGCCCGCAACGGCGCCATGCTCGACGAGGTGGCGGGGCAGTGCCGGTCGCTCGGCGCACACACGCTGGCCGTGCCGACCGATGTGTCTGTGCAGGCCGAGTGCATCGCGCTCATCGCCGCCGCCGTGGCGCGTTTCGGCCGCATCGATGCCCTGATCAACAACGCCGGGCGCTCGGCCCACGCCCTGTTCGAAGACGTGCAGGACCTGGGCTGGTACGAAGACCTGATGCGCGTGAACCTGTGGGGCAGCGTATGGTGCACGCATGCGGCGCTGGCGCATCTGAAGGCGTCGCGCGGGAGCATCGTGGCGGTGTCGTCGCTGGCGGGACTGGTCGGCGTGCCGGGGCGTACCGCGTACGCTGCGACCAAGTTCGCCATGGCGGGATTTTTCGAAGCCCTGCGCGCCGAATTGAAGGGCGCGGGCGTGAGCGTGACCACCGCGTATCCGGGCGTGGTGGCCACGCAGATCCGCCATCACGGCTACAACGCGGCCGGACAGCAGCTCGGCAAAAGCCTGCTCAAGGAGGAGGGCGCGATGGAGGTGGAAGAATGCGCGCGCCTGATTATCGCGGGCATGGAGGGGCGCCGCCGCGAGGTGGTCATGACCGCCAGGGGCAAGGCGGGGCGCTTTCTCAAGCTGGTCGCGCCGGGGCTGGTGGAGAAAATGGCGCTGGCCGCCGTCAAGGAACCGTAGGTAACTTGTGACGCAATGACGGTGCCCGCCAGCGGCATTGCCAGTTTTCTTGATCCGCCATGTGGATGACCGACGCCGACGCGCCGGTCACGCCGCTCAAGGCCGACGGCCAGGGCGAAACCTCAACTGCAGCCACCGCCGCCGCGCAGCCCCGCGCCGCGTTGCCTGTTTTCGCATTCGATGATGCGATTTCGTTCGCGTATCTTGACGTTCTCCGCTTCAATGCGGGCATTTTCGTTGGCGATCAGGTTGTTCTGATCGCTGACCTCGGTCGGCAGCCCCCGGTATACGGGCGTGCCAGGCTTGCGGACCGGGTCCCAGTTGGCGCCGGGACGGCCGTCCGCGAACTTTTGCTCTTTTTCTTGCTGTTTTTGCTGCTTGACCAGCGCGTTGCGCTCGGCCAGGGTCGGCAGCCTTGCCGTGGCGGCGCCGCGCGGCGGCGGGCACGGCGCGTCCTGAAGGACGATATGGCCGTTCGCGCCTTTGCATTTGTTCAAGCCCGCGTGGGCGCCAGTACTCAGGGCGGCGAGCAGGAGCGCGAGATAAAGCAGACGTGTTTGCATACTGATGGGAGTGGTGTGGTGAAATGACAGGGCAGAGCCCTGGACGCGCGTAATGACACGTCAATTTTCGCAGCAATATTTACATTTGGCAAGTAAGGTTGCCAGAATACTTAGCCAACGCACCACATCGAACAGCGTCAAGCAGCATTGGGCAGCGTCAGCGAAGGGTGTTCGCAACGCTTGCCCGGAACCGTACAAGCAGCCGTCGACAGATTTCGGGGATTAGCCGCAGGCCTCCTGGACGCGCCGCCGCGCTTCCGGCAGCAGCGATTGGCGCCTCGCATCCGTGACGTGGGTGCGCTGTCCTTTGCTGTCGACCGTGTGGACGCCCACACCATCTTGCAGCGTCCCCAGTTGCTGGCGGGCGTGACTGCACTGGCTCGACCGGCTTTTGGCCCGCGCCAGGGCGGCATCGGGCCGGACCGTCTCCTGGCCGGCCTTTTGCGGCGCCGCACTTTTTGATGGCGCGCCAGCCGCAGCCTTGCCTGGGACTGCAGGGGCGGCGGGGGCGGCCGCCACCTGCGCAGGCTGGTACGGCGGCAGCGACGCGGCCGGCTTGCGCCCCGGGTCCCAATTGGCGCCAGGGCGCTCGTCGGGGTAGCGCTGTTGTTCCTCCAGCTTTTGCTGCCTGGACAAGGCATTGCGCTCGGCCAGGGTCGGCATTTTTTTCGCGTAGGCGCTGGCCGGCGGCGGGCACGGCGCGTTCTGGTAAACGGGGTGCCCGTTCGGACCTTTGCATTTGTTCAGGCCCGCGTGGGCGCCGGTGCACAGGCTTGCGAGGATAAGCGCGAGGTAAAGCGAACGTGGTTGCATGCTGGTCGGGAAAGATGAAATGGAAGGGCTCAGGACGTGCGTGAGGTCGCAATATTCTCGCAGCAATGGTTTTTTTACGCAAGCAATCTTGTCGAATAGTCAGTCTGGTCCAGGCGTTAAGCATCGCTAAAGACCTGCCGCGTATAACTTGTTCACCACTTACAGAGGAGACTGAAATGAAAAATTTGCTGCGCGAGAACAAGGGCTGGATCATGTTTCTGTTGTTATTCGGACTGTTCCGGACCGCCGTCGCGGACTGGAATCCGATTCCGTCGGGCTCGATGCGCCCGAACCTGCTCGAAGGCGACGTCGTCTTCGTCAACCGCCTCGCGTATAACGTCAAGATTCCCCTCACCGACGTGGTGCTGGCGCGCCTGGGCGAGCCGCAGCGCGGCGATGTGGTGACGTTTTCCTCGCCAGCGGACGGGACGCGCCTGATCAAGCGCCTGGTTGCGCTGCCGGGCGACATTGTCGAAATGCGCGACGAGCAGCTGATCATCAACGGCCAGCCGGCCAGCTACGCCGCCGCCGGCACGGCGCTCGAGCCGCTCGGCGACGGCACCCGGGTCGCCGCCCAGAATGTCGACGAAACCTTCGCCGGCCACCGGCGCCGTATCCAGGTCATCCCGGAACTGATGGCGCCGCGCAGCTTCGGACCGGTGACGGTGCCCAAGGACCAGTTCATGATGCTTGGCGACAATCGCGACCGTAGCGCCGATTCGCGCATGGTGGGCATGGTGCCGCGCCATCTGCTGATCGGACGCGCCGAGCGCATCCTGGCCTCGGCCGCGATCGAGGGCAACTGGATGCCGCGCCTTGAGCGCTTCGGGATGAAGATGCCGTAAGCCCCGCTCTGAGGGGCTCTCCGGTAACGTTTCCCAAATGCCGGTAAAATTGCGGCCTCGGTGGGCCGCATGGTGCGCTGCCGTTTTCACATAAGGCGTTACCGCATGCAGCGTTTGTTAACAGTGATCCTGGCTTGCCTGGGGATGGTCGGCGCTCTCGCCATCGATACCTACCTGCCGTCCATCCCGGCGATCGGGCGCGAATTTGCCGTCGGCCCGCTGGCGGTGCAGCAAACGCTGAGCGTGTTCCTGTTCACCTTCGCCTTCATGATGCTGTTCTACGGCACCCTGTCGGACTCGTTCGGGCGCCGCCCGGTGATCCTGATCGCGCTGGCGGTGTACACGCTGGCCTCGCTCGGCGCCGTGTTCGCGCCCAGCTTCGGCGTGCTGCTGGCCTGCCGCGCATTGCAGGGCCTGGCGGCGGGCGCCGGCTCGGTGATCGGGCAGGCCATCGTGCAGGACCGCTTTTCGCACGACCAGGCGCATGCGCAGCGCATCATGTCGCACATCATGATGGTGTTCGGGCTGGCCCCGGCCATCGCCCCGGTGCTGGGCGGCTATCTGCACGTGCACTTCGGCTGGCGCTCGACCTTCGTGTTCCTGGCCGTGTTCGGCGCCTTGATGATGCTGCTGGTGTATCGCGGTTTGCCGGAAAGCTTGCCCAAGGCGCAGCGACATGCCTTCCACGGCATTGCGATCGCCAAAAACTATCTGAAGGTGCTGCGCCATCCGCAGTTCCTGCTGCTCTCGCTGGCTGTGGGGCTGGCCTTCAGCGGCCTGTCGCTGTACATCGGGTCGGCGGCCAATTTCGTCATGGATATTCTGCACCTGCCGGAAACCGCGTTCGCGTGGCTGTTCATTCCCATGATCGGCGGCATGGTGGTCGGTTCGGCGTGGGGCGGCAAGGCGGCCGCGCGCATAGCGCCGGCCAACATGATGTGGCTCGGGTTCGGCATCATGGCGCTTGGTAGCGTGATCAGTATCGGCTACAACCTGATGTTCGTGGCCGCGATCCCGTGGGCGGTGTTGCCGCTGGCGGTGTACACCTTCGGCCTGGCGGTGGCCATGCCGGCAATCCAGGTGGGGGCCTTGTCGCTGTTTCCGGACAACCGGGGACTGGCGTCGTCGATGATGTCGTTCATCCAGATGATGGCGTTCGCGCTGGTGTCGGGCATGCTGGCGCCGCTGCTGTTCGACAGCGCGCTGAAACTGGCGTGCGGCGTGGGCGGCTCGCTGGCGCTGAGCTTCCTGTGCTGGCGTTTGAGTTTGCTGGTGGCGCGGCCCGCGGTGCAGGTGGCGTAAGCGCCGCCGCCTGTGCGGCTGCGGGCGTCTCGACGCAACAAGCCGAGGGTGGCTGGCTTCGGGGTTGAAAGGACTGGGCGCCGCCACAGTAATATGACTTGCAATGTTTCACTTTGTATTGCATAGTGGAAATTCATCGGGGCGATCGTCATGTGCCGCTCGATCAAAAGCTTGAGAAGGCAGCTCCGCCCACCTGGAATAACTGGGCGGCTGTCTGGGCGGCGTTCGCTGCATCGGCCAAGTTTCAGCCACATTGATTTCTGCGGTGCATCTTAGTCAAAGACAAAGGAAAATATGTCCATCAAATCAATTGGAGCGATCACAGCCTGTATGGCTTATCTCGGTCTGCGTATCGATCAGCATGTTCACGACCCTGTCGATTGCTATTTTTCGAAAAAAGGCGGCAGTTCCGGGCTGATGGAAGTGGCATTTCACAACGACGTTCATGGCCATCAAGGTCCTTATCTCGTCTTCGATGAGACAATCCGCGGATTCGGGATTCGTTTTCAAGAGTTCAAACCGGCGTATCAATCCTTCGAGTTCCTGGAGGGAAGCGATAGAGGTGTCCTGACCTGTACGGGAGACGACTACGAGTTCACCATGAAATTCACAGCCAATTCTGCGTGAAGGAAATCACCATGCTCCGGCCACCTGGCCGCTTGTGCGTCCAACGGCTGAGCAACCGCGACAACAACAGCGATCACTGCCGAGCTGACGCCGCACCGATGTGCAGGCCACCCCTTTCCATGATCACAAGAGCAGGGAGCGGCGTCAGGCATTCAATATGCCGACTCGGGCACGGAGCATGGCTGCACCCGTAGCGCGCCCCAGCTGCCGCCATGGCTGCTCAGTCAGGTCGGATCGGCTCATCGCCATAAGACCTGAACGGCAAGTCGTTCACGCGGTCAAACCGGCTCTTACCGGCTGTGCGTCTTCATCGCCGCGGCAACCTCGCGCTTGCCGTCGCGTTCCTTCTCGGTGGCGCGCTTGTCGTGCTGCTTCTTGCCCTTGGCAAGGCCAATTTCGCACTTGACCCGGCCACCCTTGAAGTGCAGGTTGATCGGCACGAGGGTGTAGCCGGAGCGCTCGACCTTGCCGATCAGCTTGTCGACTTCGGCGCGGTGCAGCAGCAGCTTGCGCGTGCGTACCGCTTCGGGGTGGGTGAATGACGACGCGGTCGACAGCGCGCTGATGTGCGCGCCGAACAGGAACAGCTCGTCCCCGCGTACGACCACGTACGCCTCCTTGATCTGGACGCGCGAATCGCGAATCGCCTTGACTTCCCATCCTTCGAGCACGATACCGGCTTCGTACCGGTCCTCGATGAAGTAGTCGTGGAATGCTTTTTTATTGTCAACAATACTCATGAAATGGCTAAAATGCGCGGTTCGGTTAAACTACTGATGCAACATACCCAACATCATAGCAAACGGTTGATTAATGGCAGTAGTACACAAAACAGTATTTTTGGCATACAGCGCCGAACAGATGTTCGACCTGGTGGCCAAAGTGGAAGATTATCCCAAATTCCTGCCCTGGTGCGGCGGCGTGAAGCTCATCGAGCGGACCGACGACTCACTGACGGCCAGCCTGGCGATTCACTTCCACGGTGTGAAGCAAAGCTTCACGACCCGCAATATCAACACGCGGCCGACCCAGATGAAAATGAAACTGGTCGACGGCCCGTTCAAGTGCATGGACGGCACCTGGACCTTCAAGGCGCTGCGAGCCGATGCCTGCAAGGTCGAATTCGACCTGCACTACGAATTTTCAAGCATGATACTCGAACAATTGATCGGACCGGTGTTCGGCGTCATCGCCAACAGCATGGTCGACTCGTTCTGCAAGCGCGCCGAGACGGTGTATGGCTGATTCCTTGGCTGATGTCATGGCCGATGCCACGGCCGGCCCGGCGGGCGCCAGGATCACCGTCCAGGTCTGCTACGCCACGGCCTTGCGCGCGTGCCTGCGCGAGCTGACGGTGGAGCAGGGCTGCACGATCGAACAGGCGATCCGCCAGAGCGGCGTGCTGGAGGACATTCCCGGAATCGACCTGGCGCTGCAGCCGGTCGGCTTGTACGGCAAGAAAAAACCGCTCGACACGGTGCTGCGGGCGCGCGACCGCATCGAAATCTACCGGCCGCTGGTGGCCGACCCGAAGGAATCGCGCCGCAAGCGGGCGGAAAAGAAGGCGCAGCCGCTCTGATTGCGCAGAGCGGCCGCGTCCCGGCGGCTTATTTGCAGTTTTCGGCGATGGCTTTGTTGGCGCGCGCCAGTTCGGACGCGCGCTTGGCGTCGTCCATGAACGATTCTTCGCCCTTCTTGTCGGTGGTGGTCACGCGCGTGCCCTGCTCGAGCGTGCGCTTGTAGCTGCGCGCGCCTTCGCAGGCCGCCTTGTTCCTGGCCTTGTCGGCGCTAGCGGTGCTGGCCTTCTTGTCCGCTTCTTCCTTGGCCTTGGCGCGTTTGCGGTAGTCCGCTTCGCGGTCGGCCAGGCTCGGCGGTACCTTCTCATCGGCTGCCGCCGGCGGCGCGGCCGGCGCGGGAATGGCGGGCGCCTCGCTGGCCCTGGACGCGCTGCCGCCCGGCTGCTTGATGATGTTCTTGGCCGGGATGCCCGGCGGCGGTGGGCGGTCCGAGAATTGCTTGGTGCCATTGGCGTCGACCCACACGTATTGCGCGTAGGACACAGAGGCGAACAGCATCAGCGCGCCTCCGGCCAGCAGCTGCAATGTTCGTTTTACGTTAAGGTTGGCCATGTGAATCTTTCCGTTAGTAATCAATCCCCGATTTCACCGTGAATTGCCCGCCTTGTCAACGAACTTGGCGGGTTTCGGGGCATTTTGAGGGCATGATGAGACGGCGCACGGGAACTTCTGTATAATTCACTTTTGCGCCAATAGGAAAATGCTATGCGTCTACTTCAGAAAGCACTCACGTTCGATGATGTGCTGCTTGTCCCGGCTTACTCGAATGTCCTGCCAGCCGACACCTCCCTCAAGACCCGCCTGACCCGTAATATCGCCTTGAACATTCCCTTGCTGTCCGCAGCGATGGATACGGTCACCGAGGCGCGCCTTGCCATTGCCATGGCGCAGGAAGGCGGGATCGGCATCATTCACAAGAATCTGTCGCCCAAGGACCAGGCCCGCGAAGTAGCGCGCGTAAAACGTTTCGAGGCGGGCGTGCTGCGCGATCCGATCACGATCCCACCGAGCATGAAGATCCGCGACGTGATCGCCCTGACCGAGCAGTACGGCATCAGCGGCTTCCCGGTGGTTGAAGGCAAGACCGTGGTCGGCATCATCACCAACCGCGACTTGCGCTTTGAAGAAGAGCTCGACGCCGAAGCGCGCGACAAGATGACCCCGCGCGACAAGCTGGTCTACGTCAAGGAAGACGCCGACACCGCCGAAGCGAAGCGCCTGATGAACAAGCACCGCCTCGAACGCGTGCTGGTCGTCAACGACGAATTCGAACTGCGCGGCCTGATCACCGTAAAAGATATCCAGAAGTCGCACGAGCACCCGTTCGCCTCCAAGGATGCGCAGGGCAAGCTGCTGGTCGGCGCCGCCGTCGGCGTCAGCGCCCGCGACGAAGAGCGCATCGAACTGCTGGTCGCGGCCGGCGTCGACGTGCTCGTGGTCGACACCGCCCACGGCCATTCGCAGGGCATCCTCGACCGCGTCAAGTGGATCAAGGTGCGCTTCCCGCATGTGGACGTCATCGGCGGCAACATCGCCACGGCGGCCGCCGCGCTGGCGCTGGTCGAGCATGGCGCGGACGCGGTCAAGGTCGGCATCGGCCCGGGCTCGATCTGCACCACCCGCATCGTCGCCGGCGTCGGCGTGCCGCAGATCACCGCCATTTCCAACGTGGCCGAAGCGCTGGCCGGCACCGGCGTGCCGTGCATCGCCGACGGCGGCATCCGCTTCTCGGGCGATATTTCCAAGGCACTGGCCGCGGGCGCATCGAGCGTGATGATGGGCTCCATGTTCGCCGGCACCGAAGAAGCGCCGGGCGAAGTGATCCTGTACCAGGGCCGCAGCTACAAGTCGTATCGCGGCATGGGTTCGCTGGGCGCGATGGCGGACGGCTCGGCCGACCGTTACTTCCAGGATGCGGCGGCCAAGGCCGACAAGTTCGTCCCGGAAGGCATCGAAGGCCGCGTCGCCTACAAGGGCAGCGTGCTGGCGATCATTTACCAGCTGGTCGGCGGCGTACGCCAGTCGATGGGCTACTGCGGTTGCGCCTCCATCGACGAACTGCGCGAAAAAGCCGAGTTTGTCGAGATCACCTCGGCCGGCATGCGTGAATCGCACGTGCACGACGTGCAGATCACCAAGGAAGCGCCGAACTACCGTTCCGGCGAGTAAAGGCATGCACAACGCGGCGACCGGATCGCCGCGTTGTTTTTAGCGTGGGCACCCGTTTCCCGCGAACGCCTCCCAACGGCACCAATTTAGTCATTTCTCCTGGCCCTTCATGCACTCTAAAATCCTCATCCTCGATTTCGGTTCCCAAGTCACCCAGCTGATCGCCCGCCGCGTGCGCGACGCCGGCGTGTTCTCCGAAGTATTCCCGTATGACGTCAGCGACGACTTCGTGCGCAACTACGGCGCCGCCGGCGTGATCCTGTCCGGCAGCCACAGTTCCACCCTGGAAGGCGACGCCCCGCGCGCGCCGCAGGCCGTGTTCGAACTGGGCGTACCCGTGCTCGGCATCTGCTACGGCATGCAAACCATGGCGGCCCAGCTGGGCGGCAAGGTCGAAAACGGCCTGGTGCGCGAATTCGGCTACGCCGAAGTGCGCGCGCGCAGCCATACGGCGCTGCTGAACGGCATCAACGACTTCGTCACCGACGAAGGCCACGGCATGCTCAAGGTCTGGATGAGCCACGGCGACAAAGTCCTCGACATGCCGCCCGGCTTCAAGCTGATGGGCGACACCCCGAGCTGCCCGGTGGCCGCCATGGCCGACGAGGAACGCCGCTTCTACGGCGTGCAGTTCCATCCGGAAGTGACGCACACGGCGCAGGGCAAGGCCATGCTGGGCCGCTTCGTGCACGAAATCTGCGGCTGCAAGTCGGAATGGAACATGCCCGACTACATCAGCGAAGCGGTCGCCAGGATCCGCGAACAGGTCGGCACCGACGAGGTCATCCTCGGCCTGTCGGGCGGAGTCGATTCGAGCGTGGCGGCGGCGCTGATCCACCGCGCCATCGGCGACCAGCTCACCTGCGTGTTCGTCGACCACGGCCTCTTGCGCCTGGACGAAGGCAAGATGGTGATGGACATGTTCGCCAAGAACCTGGGCGTCAAAGTGCTGCGCATCGATGCCGAAGAGCAGTTCCTCGGCCACCTGGCCGGCGTGTCCGACCCGGAAGCGAAGCGCAAGATCATCGGACGCGAGTTCGTCGAAGTGTTCCAGGTCGAAGCGGGCAAGCTGCAGAACGCCAAGTGGCTGGCCCAGGGCACGATTTACCCGGACGTCATCGAAAGCGCCGGCAAGGGCAAGAAAGGGCAGACCATCAAGAGCCACCACAACGTGGGCGGCCTGCCGGAAACCCTGAACCTGAAACTGCTCGAACCGCTGCGCGAACTGTTCAAGGATGAAGTGCGCAAACTCGGCGTGGCGCTCGGCTTGCCGCACGATATGGTGTACCGCCATCCGTTCCCGGGTCCGGGCCTGGGCGTGCGTATCCTGGGTGAAGTGAAGAAAGAGTTCGCCGACCTGCTGCGCCGGGCCGACGCGATCTTCATCGAAGAACTGCGCAACACCCCGTGCGAGCTGCCGGCGCTGGAAAGCATCGACGCCGGCGCCGCGCCGAAGAACTGGTACGAAGCGACCAGCCAGGCCTTCGCCGTGTTCCTGCCGGTGAAATCGGTGGGCGTGATGGGCGATGGTCGCACCTACGAATACGTGGTGGCGCTGCGCGCGGTGCAAACGCTCGACTTCATGACGGCGCAATGGGCGCACTTGCCGCACAGCTTGCTGGGAAAAGTTTCCAACAGGATCATCAACGAAGTGCGCGGGATCAATCGCGTGGTGTACGATATTTCCGGGAAGCCACCAGCGACCATCGAGTGGGAATGATGTTGGAAGTGGCATGAGCTGGCAGGCTCATGCATTTATAGCGACTAAGCCCCTGATTCCAGGGGCTTTTTTTTCGTTCGCGCGGCAGGGCTTGGCATTGGTGGGCAAGGCCAAGCAATCCGGACCTGCAAGTATCGGCCGAATTACCCCAGCAAGCCATTCGGCAGCCTCGATGAAGCAAGGCACTGGACGCTGGCATTCGTGCAGTGGTACAACCACCAGCACAAACACAGCGGCTTGAAATTCATAACGCCAGCGCAGCGGCATGACGGCCGGGACGCGGCGATCCTGCAGCACCGCAAGCAAGTCTACGAGGCTGCGAAGGAACGGCGTCCGCAGCGCTGGACTGGAGAAACACGGGATTGGAATCTGAAGGATGAGGTGTGGCTGAATCCAGAACGAAAGCAGCCCGACGAATTAAGAAAAGAAGCATGAGAAAACGCGACATCTTTGTTGACAACGACCGTGGGCGTGGGCGCGCATATGTGAACAATATTTCAGTATGGCGCATCATGTTGGAAATATCAAAATATCCAAGCAAGCTCTCATAAATAGTTTCTATTCTTAAAGAAAACCAAAAACGCGGAGATTTTTCGTTTCAAAGTATCCTCAGCAGCATTGAAAGCGGCCGTGCCAACGTCGTTGCTGGACACCTGCCAGCGACTTGGCCGCTTATCGACTGCTTCGATCAGAAGTAATACCCCGCCTGCAGATTGATACGTCGCGAAAAGCCGTCATGCAGCGGTGACGTTGCCGCAAGTCCGCCAAAGTCGGGCGACATATAAGGTTGGTGCTTCGCGAGCATGACATCCGCATAGAACATCCATTTGCCGGATGAAAAACTCAGCCCGGTCACATTTTGCAGCGAGTCCTTGAAACCGCCGGTCTTCTTTTTCAGCACGCTATAGTCGTTATAGATTTTGAAGCCGGTGAACGGGCCCGCGCTGCCGGCGATGTCGTAACTCACGTTCGCCACGTACACGACCCCCTTCGCTGCCACCGGATACGGGTAGCCAAAGGCGCCCAGGATCACGAAGCTGTTCGGGTCCAGCCCCCCGAAAGTCTGTCCGGGCAGGTGGCGCGTGTCATTGTTGTAGTACAGCGCCTCGGCCATCATCGCCCACGGCCCGCGACTGCCTTTGGCATGGATCGCTGCCGCGCGGCGCCGGCTCCGCTCGCCGTTGTTGCTGTGGATCGCGCCGCTGAGAAGGGACAAACCAAGTTCCGTGTTCGCCTCGCCGGGCGCGTGCCAGGCGGCGCGCGCGACCAGGGTGTCGCGCTCGCGGTCACCTTGTCCCGTCCCGTAGCCTAGCTTGTCATCGTCCGGCACCAGGTTGAAGGAATACCGGTTCGAGGCGCGCGCCGTGTTGCCGCCGCCCCCATAGGAACCGCCATCGCGCGCAAAGTAGGCCAGCCGCCATGCCACCGGGCCGCTGCGCCACGCGTAATTGATCCCAAGGGCATAGGTATCCTCCAAGCCGAGATAGTAGGCGATCGATTCGAAGAAGTTGTTGGAAGCGAAGGGGAGCAGGCCAAACGGCACCTTGTCGAGACCGACATGCAGTTCGCTCTTGTCGGCAAAGCGCACCCCAGCCCAGCCGTGATGCAGGAAATTGTTGGTGTACCCGCCTTGCCCGGCAGGGAAATGGTTGTAGCGATACTGCGCCGACCCGATCAGGTGTCCATCGTCATACTTCACGTCCAGGCGCAGCGTATCAAGGCCGACGAACCCGTGCCGGTACTCGGGCTGCCAGCTCTTGTAGACGTAGTTGACGCGTACCGCCCCCCCGATGTTCCAAGGCGAGGCCGGCGCGTCGGCCGCGCCGGCCAAGCCGCAAGCGGCGAGCAACAGGGCGCCGCACAGAGAGCTGCGCAGCTGGCGCAGGGGCGGGAGCATCGGATGCGGTGTTGCATGGCTCATGGGGATGCCTCTCGGTGGATAGGAAGGTGAACGGTAAATTGACTGCCCGTGCCCAGTTCGCTGTGGACGTCAATGCGGCCGCCGTGGCGTTTAACGATGCCGTACGAGACCGACAAGCCCAAGCCGGTGCCGATGCCGATCGGCTTGGTCGTAAAGAAGGGCTCGAAAATACGCTGGATGGTATCGGCGTCCATGCCGGCACCGGTGTCGCCGATTTCGATCCAGACCCATTGCCCGGCACGGCCGGTGCGGATCGTGATCACGCCCTTGACCGCGATCGCATGGGCGGCGTTGACGAGCAAGTTCATGAAAACCTGGTTGAGCTGGGAGGCGACGCACTCGACGGGGGGCAAGTCGCCATACTCCTTGACGACGTCGGCCTTGTTCCTGATTTCGCTGCTGACGATGTGCAGCGTGCTGTCGAGGCCCCGGTGCAGGTCGGCGCTGGCGGTGTTGGCATTGTCGGCGTGCGCGAAGTCCTTGAGCGCCTGGACGATGTCTTTCACACGCTGCAGGCCGTCGCGCGACTCGTCCATCAGGGCCGCGAAGTCGTGGCGGATGAAGTCGACCTCGGCCGCTTCCTTCAGTTCGGCCATGCGCGCCGCCACCGCACTGGTGGCGGCGGCCGCCTGTTGGAAGTCGTCGATCACCCCGAACAAGGTCTTGACATAGGTTTGCAGGTTCCCCAGGTTGCAGTTGACGAAGCCGATCGGGTTGTTGATCTCATGGGCCACGCCCGCGGCGAGCTGCCCGATCGACGCCATCTTTTCGGCCTGGAGGAGGCGATCGTTCGCTTCTTGCAGCAGCGTGTTCTGGGCCGAGAGTTGCCGGTGCATCTCGCGCAGGGCCAGGTGCGTATGGATGCGCGCCAGCACTTCCGTGATCCGGATCGGCTTGGTCACGTAATCGACACCCCCGGCCTCGAAGGCAGCCACCACGTTGTCGCTGTCGGTCATGGCGGTCATGAAGATAACGGGAATATGCACCGTCTCGCTGTGCTGCTTGAGCCTGCGGCAAGTCTCCAGGCCATCGATGCCGGGCATCATCACGTCAAGCAAGACCAGGTCCGGCTTGACCAGTTGGCAGCGCGCGAGGGCTTCTTCGCCATCGCGGGCGACCAGCACCCGAAATTGCTTCTCCTCGAGGAAATCGACGAGCACGCCGATATTGGCGGGAACGTCGTCCACGATGAGGATGGTCTGCCGTTCGGGCTTCATGGGGTGGGATCCACGTAGCGCAGCGCCAGTTCGACCAGCGCTTTCGACTGGTACTCCTTGGCCAGCTGGCGCAGCATCCGCGCGAATGCCACATGCCGTGGATCGGCATTTTCGATCTCGTCGGCCAATTCGCGGATGGCACGCATGTCGCCCTCGCGTGCGAGAAGGGACAGCTGCTCGAGCTGGGCGCGGGGGGGCGGCGTCAGCTCGGTTGCGTTGGCGGCGCTATCCGTCGCCGCCGCTTGCTCTTCATAACAGAGCGCCACCCCGAGCAAGCGCCCCAAGGTCTCGAGCAAGCCATTCTGGTGCACCGGCTTGGTCATGAAGGCATCGGCCCCGGCGACCAGGCAGTTGTCCTGGTCTTCCTCGGTCACACTGGCCGAAATGGCAATGATCGGCAACGCCGCCGCACCCGGCAGCCGGCGAATCTGCCGGGTCGCCTCGAGCCCGTCCATCACGGGCATGACGATGTCCATCAGGACGGCGTGGGGCGCTCGCTCGCGCACGCTGTCGAGCGCTACCTGGCCATTGCAAGCGAGTTCGATGTCAAATCCCATGCTGGTGAGCAAGTCCCTCAGCATCTCCCGGTTGGCCGCGATGTCGTCGACGATCAGAATGGACTTGCGCTGGCCCAGGTAGCCGATCACGTCGCGCTCGGCGGTCGGCGGCGCTATGGTCGCGGCCGCCGGCTCCGCTGCCAGGGTGAACCAAAAACGGCTGCCCATGCCCGCATCGCTGGCGACCTCGATCTCGCTGCCCATCATGCGCGCCAACTGGCGGCTGATCGCCAGCCCGAGGCCGGTGCCGCCGAGCCGGCGCTGCGCATCGCCGACCTGTTCGAATGGTTGGAATATGCTTTCGAGCTGGTCGGCGGACATGCCTACGCCGCTGTCGCTCACTTCAAAGCACAGGGCCACGCATCCATTGGCGCCGGCCAGGCCATCGCTCGTCACGCGCAGGCCGACCTGGCCCCGATCGGTAAACTTGACCGCGTTGCCCAGCAGGTTAAGCAGGATCTGGAGCACACGCTTTTCGTCGAGCAGGACCAGCGGCAGGTGCTCGGGAGCGGACACCTCGAAGACCAGGCCCTTCTGCTCGGCGCGCACCTGGATAATGCGCTTCACACCGGCGATGAAGGCGGCGAGATCGACCGTGGCGGGCATCAGTTCGAATTTGCCGGACTCGATCTTGGCGAGGTCGAGCAGATCGGTAATGAGCATGAGCAAGTGCTCGCCGCTTTGCGCGATGGTGTCCAATCCAGCGGCTTGGCGTTCGTCGAGCGCCTTGTTCCGTTTCAAGATCTGGGCGTAGCCGAGGATCGCATTGAGCGGCGTGCGCAATTCGTGCGTCATGCTCGCCAGGAACGTGCTCTTCGCGCGGTTGGCGAACTCGGCCTGTTCCTTGGCAATTTGCAGCTGCGCCGTGCGATCGCGTACCAGTTCCTCGAGGTGTTCGCGGTGGCGCTGGAGTTCGAGCTCGGCGTGCGTGTGGTATTCGATCTCGGCCTGAAGGGCGATGTTCTTTGCCTCGACTTCGATAAAATAGGCGTGCAGCGCCTGGCGCGTATGCTCCACGCTGCGCCCCAGGGCGCCGAGTTCATCATCCCTTCGCCACACGAAGGGACGCGAGAAATCACCTGCGGCCAGCCGCGCCGACTCGTGCATCAGGCGCTTGATCGGGGCCAGCAGGCGGCGCTGGAGCAGGGCGACGATCATGACCATCGACAGCAAGAGGGCGCCGCCTACCGTCAATGCAAAGTGGCGCCGCTCGTCCGCGATTTCGGCGTCGATCAGGCCGCCAGCCATTTCCAGATCAACGTTGCCGATCACGACGCCGTCGCGCGCCACCGGCCGTATCACGTGGGCACTGCGTCCGCGCCGACGCGCCGGATCCTCTTTTGCCAAGAAATCGCCAGTCCTTGAATCGCGCACCCGGATCGAGACGATGCGCTCATCGAGAAAGAGCGAAGCGAGCAAGGGGCGGCCGGAATCGGCATTGACGTTCCACAGGGGTTCCTGCATGCCCAGCGCCAGAATATCAGTCACGTGGCGGTGCTCGAATTCCCAGCGATGCATCATTGCTTCCTCGCGGTTGCGATTGCTGTAAAGATTGATCGAGGCGGGGATTAACAGGCCGACCGCCACTGCCAGTACGATTGCAAAACGCAGCTTCAAGGCAGGCTTTCGATAGGGGAATGGCGGCTAGCGGCGTACCGCACCCAAGGTGCGGTCGAGCTTGTCAAAATACGCATTCTCGATCTTCGCTATATCGGTTTGCAGCAGTGCGGCGTCGAAGGATTGCTTCAGTTTCAGGCCCAGCGGCGTGCGCTGGAAGCAGACATGCAAAGTCAGTTCGGCAAGGGGGCGCTCGTCGAAGACCAGCTTGGCGCGTTCCTTGCTCAAGGCGGGATCGGACGCGAGAAGATAGCGCAGCACGGCTTTGTCAATCACCACCGCGCGAACCCGGCCGGCCAGCAGCTTTTTCAAGTTGATCGTGTCGCTCTCCGATGCATCGACCGCCAGCTTGCCACTCTTGATCATCTGGTCGAACGCGGCGCCGTTCGAGTAGCCCAAGACCACGCCCAGCTTGTTGCCTGTCAAATCGTCAAGCACACGCCAGCGCAGGGGAGCCGCGGTCAGCATTGCCAGGCCGACCGTGCTGTTGCCCATCGAGGCGGAAAAATGGCATTGGCGTGCCCGCTCGGCCGTGTGGTAGGCAGGGAAGTAGCCGACGAAATCGGGATCGCTGCCGCCGGCCTGCATGGCGCGGTTCCAGGGAAAGTAGGCGATCTTGATGCCATGACCGAAGCGCGCAGCGACAGCCTTGGCGACGGCGCCGGACATGCCGCCATCGGGAAGACTGCGGCCGACGTATGGCAGCCATTCTAAACTAGCAAGATGCAGCGGCCGCGTTTCGGCGCGCGCTAGCTGCGGCCCGACGAGGGTGCCGCAGACCAGCAGGAGTACACCGATGCATTTCATCTTGATTCTCCTCAATGAATGAATCCAGTGTAACGCCGAATTGCGCTGCGGTGCATATATCCGTTGTCCTACGCCAACAGACCCGTGGGAGATCGCTGCCGCGTCAATGCATCACAGGACCGCATTCACCTTATTGTATCCTCGATGACAGGTCTGAAATCGGCGCCACTGCGGCCGTCGCCGCGAAAGATCTGCATCAAACTCGTATGACAAAAAAGGTAGCCGTTCAGCGTGCCGCCCATCTTGAAGAGAAGCCTGTCCTGAAGTGCGATCTTGTCCAGTACCGCTGCGTCGAGCCTGTAAGAATAGACATTGAACTTTGTTCGCGTACCGATCGTTAGCGGAGCATTGCGGGCATATTCCGATCGTTCCACGATCCCAACAATCGAGCAAGGGAAAAAGTTTGATGTACCAATATCCCTCATGCCGTTGATCATAGTGATCGATATAGATGTAACCGATCAGCCGCCGGTGTGCGCACGCAGTCCGGCAAGGTCATGTAAATCAGACCGCAGCGGCTTGGCGGCAAACATCTGCTTCCAGACGCGCGGCGTGAGCTGGTGCACCAGTGACGCCGGGTGTTGACCGACGCGCCGCAGGACATCGACGAAATAGTCGTACGGGTTGATGTCGTGCAGCAGGCAGGTGGCCAGCAGGCAGGTGGCCAGCAGGCTCTGCACGATGCCGACATGCTTGGCGCCCAGTTCAGTCCAGCTGAACAGCCAATTTCTTTTGCCCATCGGAATGACCCGCAAGGCACGTTCCAGATGGTTGGTGTCGATCGACACATCCGGGTCGTTGAGGTAGACGGACAGTCCGATGCGGCGCTCGCGGACCTAGGCCAGCGCACCGAGGAAAGGGCTGCTCGGCAGGAAGCCCCGCTTGTCAAACTGCTCGTCAATCCAGGCGAAAAGGCCATTGAGGATCGGCTTGGACTGTTCCTGCCCGCGTGTGCGCTTTCCCGGCCCTGTCCCACCGTCGTTGCGAATCTGCTGCTCGACCTTGTACAGGGCGGCAATCGCGTCGAGCGCCTGATCCGCGTGGGTGGGTTCGATGTCTCTGGCGTCGTAGATTTTTCGGCGTGAATGCGCCCAGCACTGCGCTTGGGTGATTCCCGTTTTCTTCGCATAGTGCGCGTAGGCGCTGTAGCCGTCGCTTTGCAATACTGCACCGTTCGGCCGTGTCAGCCCGAGCGCATCCTCGATGTGCTTTGCCGCCCGGCTGGGGTAATACAAGAAGCAGATTTCATCCTGTTCCCCCACCACCGGCCAGAAATACGCCGCCTTCATCTTGCCGGGGCCGGCGCGACCGGCCTTGATCGGCGTTTCGTCCATCGCAATGATGCGCGAGAGCCGGATTGAGTCCAGCTGCGCATCGAAGATCGGTTCAATCAGCGACACCGCTGCCGGCATCAACGTCACCCAGGCCCGGCTGACGTTGATGCCGGCGTCCTGCAATGTGACGTGCTGACGATACAACGGCTGGTGATAGGCGAACTTGTCGATGATCATGCCGGCGAGGAAGCTGGCATCGGCTCGGCAGCCATCGAGCACGCCCGCCGGCGCCGGCGGACAGCACAGCGCCTGAGTGGCGCGCAGCTTGATGAGCGGGCGCACGTATTTCAGGATGACATAGCTGCCGGGGCGCTGCGCTAAGCGGTGACTGACTTTCTCGCCGATCATTTCGTAGTCGGCCGGGTCGAGGCCGGCGACGTCGGCATTGGGGAGGGCGATGACTTCTATCGGCACTTTCGTGTCGTCAAAGAACAGCGCAGATTCGTCGGCGCTGTCGATCTGATTCTTATTCTTATTCTTATTCTTATTCTTATTCTTGTATTCGCGCTCGTGCGAGGCAATCTGGCTCTTCTTGGCTGGCGGCAGATCGTCCGGGACAATCTCGAAGAGTTCGCCCAGTGTGCCCTGGATGCCTTCAGGTTCGGGCACGCGGCGCTCGCTCTTCTGACCGAAGATCTGGCGCTGGAACCAGGCCACCTGTCGGCGCAGGTGGACGATTTCGCGATCCTTCACGTCGAGCAGTTTGGTCATATCCACAGCGCTCAATGCCACCGTCGGGTGGACTACTTTGGCTGCAGATTGATGGTTGATTTGCATGGCAATAATATAAAGTTTTTACTGAATGAACAGGAGTATTTTGGGCTTTATCGACAGGTTTTTTATAGCGCCGACGCACCTGTTTTGGCTCGATGCCGTCGAGCAGCGGCTTAAGGCCAGTCCAGTCTGTTTCGCGGCTGGCCACATCGGCCCAGTTGCCAACCGGCCGGCCTTGCTCAAGGCGCTTGGCCCAGACGCACAGCTCGGTCCGGTCGAAATACAGGACCTTTATCTGCGTGGCGCGCCGGTTGATGAACGCAAACAAATTGCCCGACAATGGGTCCTGCAACATGACGTGCCTGGCCAACGCGTACAGGCCGTCGAAAGACAGGCGCATGCTCACCGGATGGCCGTACAGGAAGACGCGCACCTGGCCCTCGGGGAAGAACATCAACGCCTCGCGATCGTCAGCGCGACACCGTCGCCCAGATCGATGCGGAGGTCGATGCCGGACATGGCCGGCGACTCTTGGATTGGCGTTGATGCCGACGACTGCTCGGGGGCTATACTGGCGGTCGCGCTACTGACGGCTGTCAGCAGCGGTTGTAAACTGATACACAGCAGCGATTGAAAACTGATACACCGATTTGAGAAGATGGCTGCTTTGCGGAGCAGCCTTGAAACCCAACGAGGTGTGTGTGGAGATTCAGGTATTGAGCAAGCATGGGTTGAGTCTGCGGCGGATCGCCGCCGAGGTAGGCTGTGCGGTGAACACGGTGCGGCGGCACCTAGCGCTGAAGGCTGTGCCGAAATACGAGCGCAAGGTAAAGCGGCCGACCAAGTTGGCGCCATATGAGGCCTATCCGCGGGAGCGGCAGACGGCGGCGCAACCGAACTCGATACCGGCGAGCGTGTTGCACAGTGAGGTCGTCGAGCGCGGTTACCAGGGCGGCTTGAGCCAGTTACGCGCGTTCATGCGCTCGCTGCGTCCGACGTTGCCGGTTGAACCGGTAGTGCGCTTCGAGACCGAGATGGGCGAGCAATTGCAGGTTGATTGGGTCGAGTTCCGCAAAGGCAGCGCGCCGCTGCATGCGTTCTGCGCCACGATGGGTTACAGCCGCGCCAGCTACGTCGAGTTTGTCAGCGACATGAAGGTGGCCACGCTGATCGGCTGCCACGAGCGCGCCTTCGCTGCATTCGGTGGCGTACCGCGCAAGGTACTGTACGACAACATGAAGACGGTCGTCATCGAGCGCGACGTGTACGGCGACGGCCAGCACCGCTACCACGCCGGCTTCCTCGATTTCGCCAAGCACAGCGGCTTCCGAATCAAGCTGTGCCAGCCGTACCGGGATCAGACCAAGGGCAAGGTTGAGCGCTTCAACGGCTACCTGCGCAGGTCGTTTTACGTGCCGCTGGCAAGCCGGCTGGGCCAAAGCGGTTGCAGCTTGATGTCGTGACTGCGAACGTCGAAGTAACCCGCTGGCTGCGCGAGGTCGCCAACGAGCGGGTGCACGGCACGACACAGGAGAAGCCGGCCGACCGGATGGCAAATGAAGTGGCACACCTGCAGGCACTGGCAGCGCCATGGCGAGGCGACATCGCTGCTGCGCGGCCGCAGGCTGCGGCGCCGGAACCACCCGCACCGCGTCCGGCGATCGTGATCGAACGCATCGCCGAAGTTGCGCCAGCGCAGCACCCGCTGGCGGTCTATGAACAGCTGCTGATGAACGTCACGCAGGGAGTAGCTGCATGAACCTGCAACACGAACGCATCACCGAATTGTGCGAGGCGCTCAAGCTGTCCTTCGTGGGGCAAAGCTACGGTGCGGCGGCTCAGAAGGCGGCCAAGGACGAGATGGCATACAGCGACTTTCTGGAGGCCTTGCTGCGCGAAGAAATGGCGGGATGAACGGTACGCAAGCAGACCATGATGACGCGCCTGGCCGGCTTCCCGGCGATCAAGACGCTGGAGCAGTTCAACTATGACTTCGCTAAGGGCGTCAAGCGCAGCCAGATAGAGGAGCTGGCCGGACTGGGCTTTATCGAGCGAAACGAGTGCCTGAAACCCGAGATTTAGACTCTCACAAATTCAATAAGGTGTTTCAAAATCATTGACACGCTCCGGCGGCGACAGTTTGGGGAAGAGTTTTCCCGGTTCCATTGTTTGGTCCTGTCAGCAGGTTAGACTCACTGTCCGTAGCGGCTGGACAAGGATGAGTGTGACGACGCATTCGATGAGCTCGACGACGCATTCGATGAGCTCGAAGATACATTCGATGAAGAGCCCCACGAGCCGTCCGAGTCGTCAGCTTCAACGTCGGATGCGTCCGACGAGTCCGACGAGTCCGACGAGACATCGTTCGCGGTCGGGCGCACGGACTCGATAGTTTCCGTCGGCGCGCCGAAGAATTGGTGGGGTACGAGAATCTGGGGCCGTAACAAGCCGTTCGTCAGCGTATTGATGTCCCCGTTTTGCAGCAGGTCGTCGCACAGCTCGTCGGGCAGAACCCGGCAGCGCTCGATAATCAACAGACCCAAACCCTTCATGAGGTGCGGGCCGTGCATCAGCGTGTTCGCGGCGTTAAGTGTCTTGCCATGGTTATCCAGATTAACCTGGATTTTCTCGCGTTCCGGTTTCGACAGTGCCTTGAATGCCGGAACGTCCTTGAGCCAGGGTTCGACAGGCGAGAACTCACCCGTTAACACGTCGTACGGGTGTAGCAAGCCGTGCTGCTTGACGGCGGGTTGATCGAACGGAAACCTGTACAATTTGCTGCCGAACCGGCTGTCATCCTTCTGGTTGCGTCCGGCGCCCAGGGAAAAGAAAACATTGTCATCCGTCGCGAGCTGGAGAATATCGTTAACATCGGTATTTGTATCGTCAAACTTTATTAGCGATTCCTCGGCCTCCTTTTTCTCTTCTGTACCGTCGTCCAGCAACGCGATTCGTTCTTCTATCTTCTCGTTGATAGACTCCAGTTTTTGGCGCGAAAAAAGCACAGCGTTTCCGTTGGCGTTCAGTCCATGATTCGTGGCATGTGTGATCTGCAAATCCGCTGCCTCAAAACGCTTCCTGAACATGATCTCGGGCTCGGTCAGTTGCCCAACTCTGACGATCAGATTCCTCAAATTGAGATGCGAGATCTGTTGCGTCGTGCGGTTTATGCCGTTTGTACCCCTGTGATCCTTCCATCTCGCACCCTGGTCGATCATTTGACTGTGAGCTTTGACAGCCTGGCTGGTGCGATATGCCCTCACGATTGTCTGTGCTTCCACTTTCCCGCGGGGGCCGATCATGCCCATTTGCCACTTCCCCGACATGCCACCGATACTCTGGGGCGCAGCGGCCTGCTCTGTTACTTGCGGCGCTGGACGGGGGCTGTGGACTGAGAGGGTGGAAGTGCTTGACTTCATAAGATATTCTCCTGGTTGCTTTAGGCAGGCGGACCGGCCAGTCGCCCGGCATGGCCCGCACGGCCCAAATGTGCTTGTTGAGGTGCTGCTCGATTCCTGCTCGTTGCGTCTGGCGGAGGTGGGCCGCGCAGGGCACGTGGAAACAACGCCGTGCACAGGCTGTCAGCCTGATTTGCCCTGTCACGGCAGCCGTGTTCGGTATAGGTCGCTCGAAGGGGGCCGCCGGTTCCATTGCCGCGCGTGGAGATGGCGGCCCGCAGCGAGGCCGGATCGAACGCGGCGCCGCGCGAACATCGCCGGCGCCAGGCGCCCGTTCGCCCACGCGTCGCGCATGGGACCAAGCGTCCCTCCTTGCGCATCCATGGTGGCAAGGGCGTCGTCACGCGGACAGCGCCGGCACCACCGCTTAACCAAGGATGGCACGCCGAACGCCGAACGCCGGTGCGGATAGTCCACCGGAAGGAGGCGGGCGCAAGGGCGCGATGGCACCGACACGATCATCGCAAAGCTGTTTACCGATTACCGCATGTTCCATCCCGCAGCCTGACGAACCCTGCGCCGACGCCGCTGTGCGCCAGCGTCGCGGCCTGGGCGGCAAGGAAGACGCAGGCCGTTGGCTACTGTAGCTCCGGCATGGCGACCCAATCGATTTCGTCCCTGCAAGCAGCGCTGCCCGTGCACACCGTCCACGCGCCGGCGCCAACGCGTCCCGCGGCTGCCAGCGAGACCATGGGCAAGGCCGGCTTCGACCAGTTGGCCGGTATCGCGTCCCTGAAGACGCACTTGCTGCGGTTATGATGCCCGACCCAGCCGGCGATGCGCAGATAAGATCCCCGTTCCACATATCGGCGTGCGACCGCCTCGCGGCCATTGACGTTGTCGTGGATGGCCAGCAGGTCGTCCGCAGCCTCTCGCTCGTGCAGGAACAAGGGCTTTCCGGTGCTGCAGGCCAGCTCGACCTGGGCCTCGATCGCGGCCCGCTGGACCGGGCGCGGCGACATGTCGCGGTTGTAATCGAGGCCTGTTTCGCCCACTTCCACGGCATGCGGATGCGCCAGCAGCGCGCGCAGCCGCACCAGGGCGTCGGCACCGAGCTCGGAGGCGTAGTGGGCATGAATGCCGGCGGTGAAGTAGCCAGTGCCGGGCGCCATCTTTTCGGTCAGTAGCGCTGCGTCGTAGATCTTGAGCGTGGCGCCAGTCAAAATGAAGTGCTCGACGCCCGAGTCATAGGCGCGCGCTACGACTTGTTTCCAGTCACCTGTGAAGCGATGGCTCGCGAGGTCTAGTCCAACGTCGATCAGGGGAAATGTCTGCATGGGTGGCATTGTGGATGCCAGGTTTTGTAGTTCGTCAATGCCGCGCCGGGGCACGACATCGCCTCGACCGGGCTGCCGATGGCTGGTGCAGGACAGCGCATCGGCAGCCGCGGCTCAGTCTCTACGCGGCGTGCCGGTCGAGCCGTTCGCGCAGTTGCGTCGCTGTCGCCGGTTGCCGGCGCTGTGGTTTTGCCGCTGTTTGCTCCGCCATGCCGGGGCCGTTCGATTCGACGCCCTCCAGCAAGGACTGGGTGTTGAGCAGCCTTGCGAGAAATCGCTCTGGCAGTGCCCTCAGCTGATCTGAAGGCAGCGTCAGCAGCGAAAACTCGCACCACAGCAGGACTTCTTCGGCATTACCGCTGGCGCTGTGGATCAGGATCGGCGCTGGCTGACCGAAGGTATTCTGATTCAGGATCCGCCAGCCAACATCGTCCGCGCTTGCCGTGCCCCGGCTGAGCGGCGTCACCAGCAATACCTGCCCGCTCGACTCGACCGCGACGAACAGCGTGTGGCAGCCGATCTCGAACTCATAATTTGGTGCCGGAGCGAGGCCTCGCGGGTTGATGCCGAAGCCATGAAGTAGCGGCCACAGTGCCGGCAAGAGTTTATCTGGTCCCATTGTTTTCTCCTGGACTTACACTAGACCCATTCCCCACCCTCGCTGGAGGAAGAATGCGGCGACGTGAGCGGGGCTTGCGCCGCGCTGGTATAGAGTTCCTGTAGATTGAAAGAACCCTCCGAGTCGCTAATAGATCCGTTGAAGTCGCTGAGAGCACCCTCCGAGTCGCCACTCTCGCTGGAGGCAGAATGCAACGATGGGAGGGAGGGTGGCGCCGCGCTGCCATGATGTAAGTTTGTATTGTAAAAATCCACGTCGCCACTGGAAACCTCCGAGTCGCTAGAAGAGTCCGACGAATCGTCCAATTCGTTAAGGGCGTTCATGTCCAGCTGCTCGCTCGTTCTCGATTGCGTCGGCGTCCCATAAAATTGTCGTGGGACGAGAATCTGCGGCCGGAACAAGACATTCACGATCGTATTCAGCTCGCCATTCTGCAGCAGGTCGTCGCGCAATGTCTGCGGCAAAGCGCGGCAGCGTTCGATAACCGACAGCGTCAATGCCTGCATGATGTGCGGGCCATGAAATAGCGTGTTCGTCGCTTTGAGCTTCTTTGCCTGCTCTGCCAGCCTGTCCACTACATCCGTACGCTGATCGTCCGACATTGCCTCAACCGCTGGAATGCTCTCGAACTGCGAGGCCAGTCTCGGAGGTTTGTCGATTAAAGCGTCGAACAAGTGCATCATGCCCTGCTGCTTCACGGCGGGTTGATCGAACGGAAACCGATGGATGGTGCCGCCGAATCGGCTTGCGGGCTTCTGGCAATCACCCACTTCCAAGGCGAAAAAGACGTGGTCGTCCGTTGCAAGCTGGTCAATATCATTGCCATTGGTGTTCTCTGTAGCGAAGGAGACCCTTTCTTCTTGAAGCTTTATGCGGGAAAAGAGTACCGCCCTGTTACCGGTGAGTGCATGATTGGTTGCATGCGTGATATGCAAGGTTTCGGTTTCAAGGCGGTTCTTGAAAGTCATTTCGTGCGCGGTAAGGTCTCCCACTCTAAATTTAAGCAATGTCAGGTTGATATGGGAGATGTTTCTTGCCGACTGGCCTACTTGATGCTGAGGGCGCCATCTCGTCCCTGTTGCGATCATCGGACCTTGGGCTTTGCTGCCGATCTTTGCGCGGATGCACGCCGTAAGGGTCGCCGCTGCTGCATCTCCGACATTACTGTTCCAGTCTTCGCTCCACCTCGGACCTGTCCTTTCAGCGACCTCAGCGGCCGTCAATCTCGGCGCTGGTGTGTAGTGGTCCCCGTTCAATTTGGGCCGCTCGCGGAACGCGGGCGAGAGAGGGTTTGTGGCCATAATATATTCTCCTGGTGGCTTCAGGTAGCGGACCCGCCAGTCACCTGGCATCACCGCATTTACCCGAACTTGCTGGTTAGAGTGTGGTTGGTGTTTTGCTCGTTACGCATTCCCGCGATGCACCGCGTGGAGCGCGTGAAACCAAGGCCGTGCAAGGGATTTCAGTGTGGCCGCCCCTGTAATAGCTGTAGTGTCCGGTAGTAGGTCGCTCGGATGCGGTTCATGGTTCCATTGCCGCAAGCAGACATTTTTCCTTACGGCGGAGCGGGGGCGGCACTTCGCCCGGCTATCAATGGCGACAAGCGCTTCGGCTGGCACGCGCCGCCCATGGAACCAATCGCCCCTCCTTGCGCACCCATGGCGGCAAGGGCGTCGTCACGCGGATGGCGCCGGCATCACCGCTCACTTACCACGGAGGGCACGCCGAAAGCCGGAGCGGAACATTCCGCCGGCGGGAGGCGTGCGTATCGACACCATGCCACCAACACCACGCGCGCTCAATAGCTCACCGGTCCCCGCCAGCACCATCCTGCAACCGCACGAACCCGGCGCCGAGGCGGCTGTGCGCCCGCGCCGCAGCCTGGGCCGCAAGGACGACGCCGTCCGCTGGCCGCTGTAGGTCCGCCATGGCGACCCAATCGATTTCGTCTCTGCAAGCGGCGCTGCCCGTGCACGGCGTCCACGCGCCGGCGCGAACGCCCCCTGCGGCTGCCAGCGAGGCCATGGGCAAGGCCGGCTTCGACCAGCTTGCCGGTACCGCGTCCCTGAAGACGCACTTGCCCACGGTACGCCTGCCGCTGGCGCGGCGCCTGTCGCGTACGCTCACCAGCCCGCTTCCCTCTGCCCAGGACGAGCCCGACACGCCCTTGAACGCGGCCGCCGCCCGGCTGGTCGCGAAGCTGGAGGGCAAGGCGGACGACGGCGGCGATCCGTGGCAGGGCCTTGACGATCCGCTTCAGCAACAGACGCTGCTGGACCAGGCGCGCCAGCTGCTCGACCAAAAAGGCGGCGATGGCGCCCGGCGCCCGGCGGGCGGGGACCGGCTCGACGCCATGCAGGCCGAACTCGCTGCGCGCCACGGCGCCGCCATCGCCCAGGGCCAGCGCGCTGCCGATGCCCTCGAAGGCGCGCTGGCCACGCTCGATGCCGCTCCGGCCACGCTGTCGGCCTTGCGCCAGCAGTTCGGCGCCCCGGCCAGCGGTCGCCGCGATGCGCCCATGGCGCCCGCCGCGCTGCTCGACATCCTGCTCGCTCAAGCCGGACCGTCCGGCGAGGTGCTGGGCCGTCCGCCGGCGCAACTGCACGCGGAACTGCGCCGCCGCGGCCGTTCCGGTCCGCGCCTGTGGCTGTCCATGCAGGACGCCGCCTGCTTCCAGCTGGTCAACACCAGCGTTGCGCTGGCCGGCGAGTTGCGCCGCGAACTGTCGGAACAGGCGCACACCACGCCGCTGGCCGGGCAGGGCGCGCTGGCCAGGCTGTTGCTGGGCCTGGGCGATCCCGGTGCCGGCCAGGCCGGCCCCTTGCTGCGCCAGCTGGTCGACGTCGAACGCCTTGGCCCGCGCCAGCGCGGCGCCGCCTGCCTCGCGCTGCGCGCCACCCTCGCGCGCTGTCCGGACGCCATGTGGAGCGGCGCGCCGCCGTCCCAGCGCCCCGGCCTGCTGGACCAACTGCAAGAGATGACCATCGAACAGCATGCCGCCTTGCCGGCGCTGGCACCGGCGCCCGGCGACGTGCTGCAGGCGCGGCTGCGCCAGGACCACCACAGCACCAGAAACAATTGATGGAGAAGACCATGGAAAGCACCCCCGACAACACAATCGAGAACATCGCCGCACGCCTGCTGCGCCAGGCCCGCGAAGAGCAGGTTGTGATGCAGCAGCCGTACGGCGACGGCTTGCAGCTGCTGGCCTATCCTTTGGCGGATGGTGCGCTGGTCGCGCTCGGCTTCGCGCGCGACAGCGCGCACCGCGTGCAGCCCGACAGCGTCCTGCGGCGCCGCGCGCTGCAACCGGCGCGCTACGCCGGCTGGCTGCCGGCCATGCTGGGCGACGGCAGCTGGTATGTGGTGCGGCGCCTGCGCCTCGATGCCGGCGGCCAGCCGTGCCTGCCCGACAGCGCCGCATGGCAGGCGGCGCGCGAGCTGCTGGCATGAGCGGCATCGCCTCCGTCGGTAGCATCGGCGCCGGCCGCGCCGGTGGCGCCGGCGGCGACGCCCACTTCGGCATCGCCGGACCGGCGGCGCCCCAGCAGATCGTCCCGGTCCAGCGCGCCGACCTGACGCCCTGGGAAGAATCGGCCTCGCTGGCGCCGGACGCAACGGCCGCCCAGGCAACGCTGGCCCCGCTGACGCGCTTCTTGGGCGCCGCGCTGACGGTCGCCAATCCTGCCTGGTCGCGCGATCCCTTGCCGGGCCTGCGCGCGCTGCAAAAGCGCCTGGTC
This sequence comes from Massilia mucilaginosa, assembly GCF_011682145.1. Taxonomy (GTDB): domain Bacteria; phylum Pseudomonadota; class Gammaproteobacteria; order Burkholderiales; family Burkholderiaceae_D; genus Telluria_A; species Telluria_A mucilaginosa. Next base: position 50,187 of record NZ_WHJH01000025.1, on the reverse strand, counting down.
GACCATGCGCTGGCGCTCGACCTTGCCGACCGCGCCGACAGCATGGCCGCCATCGTGGTGGTCGAAGAGGCGGTGCGCCTGCGCCTGCGCCTGCAGCAAATGGAGCTGCTGGCGCGCGCGGGCGCCGACCCGGCCACGCCGGCGCGGGCGGCGGCATGAAGCTGCGCCCGCGCCACGCCCCCATCGCACTCGATCTTGCGGTGGCCATCGGCCTGCTGTGGGGCCTGCTCAATACCGGCCAGTTCGAGCAGGCCTACCGGCTCGGCCGCGCGTGCCGGCAGATCTGGCCGGACGAGGAGCGCGTCGCGCTGCTGCTCGCCTTTGCCCAGGTCGAGCTGTTCGACGGCCCCGATCCCGACACCGCCGCCGTGCTGGCGCGCAGCAGCGCTTGCCCGTCCTGGAACGCGCTGCTGGCGCGCCGCAGCGGCACCGCCTGATTCCTCCGTCCGTTCCACTTTCTTCACCGCGCAAGGAAACCCGCATGCTGAACAATATTGTCATGGCCGTCAACACGCTCGCCGCCCGCATGGCCAAGCGCGCCGAACTTGGCGCCGCCGGGCTGGTCATTGCCATCGTCTTCATGCTGGTGCTGCCGATGCCGGTCTGGCTGCTCGACATCCTGATCGCGATCAACCTGTGCGCCGCCGGCCTGATGGTGGTGGTGTCGATGTACATGGCCGGCCCGACCGCATTCTCCACCTTTCCCACCGTTCTGCTGCTGACCACCTTGTTCCGCCTGGCGCTGGAAGTCGCCACCACGCGCTTGATCCTGCTCGAAGGCAATGCCGGCCACATTGTCGAGACCTTCGGCAATTTCGTGGTGGGCGGCAACCTGGTGGTGGGCCTGGTCATTTTCCTGATCCTGACCGTGGTGCAGTTCCTCGTCATCACCAAGGGCTCCGAGCGCGTCTCCGAAGTGTCGGCGCGCTTTTCGCTCGATGCCATGCCGGGCAAGCAGATGTCGATCGACAGCGACCTGCGTTCGGGCCTCTTGACTGCCGACGAGGCCAAGAAGAAGCGCGCCCTGCTGGGCCAGGAGAGCCAGCTGCATGGCGCCATGGACGGCGCCATGAAGTTCGTCAAGGGCGATTCGATCGCCGGCATCTTCATCGTGGTGGTCAACCTGGTGGGCGGCATCGCCATCGGCATGTTGCAGCACAACCTGGCGGCGGGCGACGCGGTGCGCCTGTACGCCATCCTGTCGATCGGCGACGCCCTGATCGCGCAGATTCCGGCGCTGCTCATTTCGCTGGCGGCCGGCATGATCACCACGCGCGTGCCGGCCGGCGACGAGAAGCCGGGAGAGGCGGCGAGCAATATCGGCCAGGACATCGCCAGGCAGCTGTTCGGCGAGCCGCGCGCCTTGCTCACGGCGGCCGCCATCATGCTGCTGTTCGGCCTGATTCCCGGCATGCCGACGGCGGTGTTCCTGATCCTGGCCCTGCTGCTCGGCGGCGGCGGCGCGGCCGGCCTGCTCAAGCCGCGCGCGCTGGCCGCCAGCGCGCGCCAGAGCGCCGAGGCGGAACGCCAGAACGCCGGCATCGTCGACCTGACCACGTTTACCGCCACCCGGCCGTTCGCGGTGCGCATGCCCGCCGCGCTGGCGGGCACGGCGGCGGCCGAGAGCGTGATCCGCGCGGTGCGCATCATGCGCAACAATGTGCTCGACCAGAAGGGTATTCCCGACCTGCAGCCGATCGATTTCGAATTCCAGGCCAGCGTGCCGCCCGGACGCATTCATTTCCTGATGGCCGAGATTCCCCTGATCGACGTCGAGCTGCGCAGCGGCTGGGGCGCCAGCACCGAATCGGCCGAGCGCCTGGAGGAACTCGGTTTTACGGCGCAGGAAGATGGCCTGGCCGGCACCCGCCGGCGCCGCGTCTGGGTCGAACTGGCCGGCGAGGATGGCCTGCGCGAGGCCGGGGTCACCTACCTGGCCTGGGAGCAGGTGTTCGCGGCCGACGTCCAGGTCGAGATGCTGCGCAACTGCCAGATGTTCATCGGGGTGCACGAGGTGCAGCGCTTCACCGCCTGGGCCGACCGCCGCTTCCCGGAACTGGGCAAGGAACTGGCCAGGAGCGTGACCTTGCCGCGCCTGACGGAGGTAATCCAGCGCCTGGCGCGCGAGGGCATCTCGTTGCGCAATGCGCGCCTGCTGCTGGAAACGACCCTCGAATGGGCGCCCAAGGAGCGCGATCCGGACGTCATCGCCGACTATGTGCGGCTGGCCTTCAAGCGCCAGCTGTGCCACGAGGTGGCGCGCGACGGCCTGATCGAAGTGGTCCTGCTCTCGCCCGAACTGGAAGACCAGCTGCGCGGCGCGCTGCGCCAGACCAGCCAGGGCGCCTACCTGGAACTGGATCCCGAACTGGAGCAGGGCATCCTCGACCGCCTGGGACAGCTGGCCGGCACCGGCGGCACGCCGGCCGCCCCGCCGGTGCTGGTGACGGCGGCCGACATCCGGCGCGCCGTGCGCAACTTGATCGAGGAAGAGTTCTTCTCGGTGCCCGTGTTCGCCTTCGCCGAACTGACCCAGCACAGCCGGGTGCAGCCGGTCGGCATGATCGAACTGTAGGCCCGGACTGCGACGGCGGATCGAAAATGGCGGCCTGCGGGCCGCTTGTGCGTTGCGGCGCCGGCGCCTCAAATGGCGGCGACGGCGATCTGGTTGGCGCGGCTGTGCAGTTCGGCGAAGGTTTTCATCAATGTCGTGATCTCTTCCAGGGCGGCGATGCGCTTCTCGATCTCGCTGGCCCTGTGCTTGGCCGCCGGGCTGTCCATGTCGGCACCGCTGGCGACAGCGTCGGCATGTTCCTTTTCGAGCGCGGCCAGTTCGTGCAGTTGCCGTTCGATGGTGGCGACAGGCTGGCCCGCGCCGCTGCGATGCTCGTCGATCTGCGCACGGGCCGGGTCCGGCAGCGATGCAAGGAAGCGGGCAAGCGCGCGGTGCAGCCCGTGCTGGCCGGCGACATCGGACGCATGGTGCTGTCCGTTCTGTCCGTGCTGGCCGGTGGGCGCGTGGTGCTGCTCGATCTGATCCAGCAGCCACTGCGCCTGTTGCTGTTGCACCGCCGTGATCCGCTTCTCGACCGAGCCGGCCACGCGGCCTTCCAGCTTGTTCATTTGGGCATGCAGGCGGCTTGAGAGGCGTGTACCGCGCGCTTGCATCGCTGCCCGCGGCGGCGCGGCATCCCGCATGGCCGGCGGCGGCGCGGGCCGGGATACCTCAATCGGTTCCTGCGGCGGGGTGGGGGCGACGTGGCTGGTGCGGGTGGTGGATGTGATGTTGCCTGATGTGGCCATGCTGACTCCGGCGAGTGGTGAAGGGGAGGTGGGTGGTCGATGCGGATTCAGTCGTGCGCGCGCGCGGCGCCGCCATCGGGTACCTGCGCGGCGGCGTGCCCGAAGGCCGCTGCGAGCGCGCTGGCGCCGGCCGCGAAGTCGGCGCGCCATTCGCCGCCGCCCGCTTCCAGGCGGCAGGCGCCGCGCGCCAGGGTGGCGTCGCCGCGCAGCTCCCACGCCGCGCCGGGCGGGGCCAGCTCGCTGTCGTCGGGATGCAGGTACAGCAGCGGCTGCGCCAGGGTGCGCGGGGCCTCCCGCAGCAGGAGGCGGCAGCTCGCCTCCAGCCGTTCGCGCGGCGTGGTCCCGGCCAGCGCGCGCTCGAACAGGGCCAGCGCCAGGTCGACGGCCAGCGCCTGGGCGCCGTCCAGCAGTTGCGCATGGCACTGTTCGAGCTGGCGCAGCAGCACGGCGCCGCGTTCCAGCGCACCGCGCTCGGCCTCGGCCACCGCCGCGCGCGCGTCGGCGCTAGCGCGCAGTTGCAGTTGTTCGGCCTCGACGCGCGCCTGGTCGAGGATATGCGCGGCGGCGGCGCGGGCGTCATGGGTCAGCGCCAGCGCCTGGGCGCGCCATACGCCATGCTCGGCGCGCAGCAGGGAATCGGTGGAGATCGTGGCGACACAGAAGTCGTTCATGGGAGTGCCTTTCAAACTTGGAAAATCGGGCGGTGCCGTATGCGCCTTATGCGTCCTGCATGGCGCGCGCGCGGCAGCGCAGCCAGCAGCGTCGCGCGCGCGTGGCGGCGACGGCATCCAAGGCGTGCGGCATGGCAGCGAGCAGGGTGGCGATGCGCGCGCCGCTGGCGGCGTCGATACGGCCGCGCAGGCGCGGCCACAGGCCGGGAAAGCCCGCCTGCAGATGGCAGGCCAGTTCGCACAGGCCGCGCAGCGCCAGGCTGTCGCCGGGCAGATAAGCGTCGCCGCCATGGCTGTGCAGCGGCTGGGTGGCGGCCAGGCGCAGGCACCAGTCGCGTTCGGCGGCGGGCAGGGTGGCCAGCGCCGCCGTATCCTGCGCGCGCGCCGCCAGCAAGCCGCCGTACAGTTGCGCGGTGGGGCCGAGCGCGGAGCCATCGGTGCCGCTTGCCTCGGCCCAGGCGGGATCGAAGCTGGGCGGCAGTTGCGGCGCCAGCTCCGCGTGCGCGCACCACACATGGTAGCCGTCGCGCAGCGCGAGCACGCCCGCCATGGCGGCGTGCGGGGACGGCTGCGCGGCCGCGTCCCACGGCGCGAACCACCAGTCCAGGAAGGCATCGGGCAGGGAAGTGGCGCAATTCACGCCTTATTCCCGCGCGGAGGCGCCATCGGCGCTGAAGGCCGGCGGCTTGCCGAAGTGGCTCCCGAACCAGGCCGCCAGGCCGGGATGGTAGCGGCCCAGCGCGAACAGCATGCCGACCAGCATCACGGCGCACAGGAGCGACATGCCGAGCAGGGTCAGCCCGAGCGCCATGGCCGACCCGGCCTGCACCCGGAACGGCCCGACATTGGTCCATTCGATGACCGGCGCGGTGTAGACGCTAGCCGTCATCACCACCGACACCTTGGCGCGCCCGCCTTCGCCCGACAGGCCGGGGATGCTGGAGGCGACCAGCTGGCGGATGCGCGGCAGCAGCGTATCTTCGTCGACCGTGCCGTGGTATTTGACCAATACGGCGGCGGAGGACGGCTGGATCGGCTCGCCTGGCGCAATCCGCTCGGGCAGGACCACGTGCACGCGCGCCGCGATCACGTTGTCGAACTGCTGCAAGGTCGATTCGAGTTCGGCCGACAACGCGTGGATGTAGCGCGCGCGCTCTTCCAGCGGGGTCGAAATCATGCTGTCCTTCTTGAATACCTGGCCCAGGTCGGACAGCGCGCGGCGCGGCAGGCCGGCCGCCTGCATGGCGGTGGTGGCGCGCGCGATGTCGGCGGCGTCGACGGTCAGGGTCACGCCCTCCTTGGTGGGGGCCTTGTGCGCCTCGATTCCGTAGCGGCTGAGGAGAGTGACGATTTCGTTGGCGTCGGCGTCGTTCAGGCCGACCTGCAGATTGGCGCGGTTGCCGCAGCCGGCCAGCAGCGCGCACAGGGCCACCGCCAGGAGCGGCGCCAGCAGGCGCTTCGGGGGCGGCTTGCTCATTGCAGCTTGGTCAACTGGTCGAGCGCCGAGGCGGCCTTGGCGGCGGCCTTGGACACGAACTGCACCCGGGTCTGGTAGTCGCTCAGGGCCAGCGTGGCTTTCATCAGCTGCATCGAGTCGCCCGAGCGGGCCGCCTGCTCGAGGTTGCGCGAGATGAATTGCTGGTCCTTCTGCAGCTCGCCCGACAGGGCGCTGGCGCGCTGCATCACGCGTTCGCCGAGCGAGCCGTGGCCGGCGCCCGGGACGGCGGCGGCTGTCGCGGGTACGGCGCCACCGCCGTGGGTGTCGTGGCGCGCCATGATGTCGCGGAATTCGGCGTCGCTGACGGGACTGAGGTGCAGCGCGTCCTTGCCGGCGCCGCCTGCCGCATCGGCGCCGGAAGCAGCCATGTTGCCGTTGACATTATTCGAGATCTGCATGTCTGTACTCGCATTGGGTGGATGATGGGGAGGCGCGCCCGGGCGCTGCCGGACGCGCCGAGCGTTTACTTGCTCGAGGGTTTTGTTGCGCTTGCCAGCACGGCCGCGTAGGCTTCCGGATTGATTTCCTTGAGGATGACCTTGCGATACCCATCCTTGGTTTCGTAGGCGACGACGCCGGCGTCTTCCATCTCCGGCGTAGAGAAGGCGCGTTGAACAACTGGCACTTTCTTGTCGCGGTATATACTGTAGTTGCCGTCGCCGTTGTCGTCCGCACCAGGTTTGGCGACTGCCTTGTCACTGCCGACGCGCTTGTCGCCCACCGGCCCCCACTTGTCGGCCTGTTTGTCATCGAGCTTCCATGTGCTGGAGTCGTTGGCCACGTCCCAGGTGTGCTTGCTCATCATGGTGGCTTTGAAACCTGCCTCATTTTCGTGGGCGCTGATGACTTTGTTGCCGACCCGGATGACGGTATTGTTTGTGCCCGGGACAAAGCCGTAAGTTCCGCCCTGGAAATCCTTGACCGGGATGCCGGCGGCACTCTTTACCTCGGGATCGTAGCCGCGCTTGTTCTTATTGTCTTTTTTGCAATCTTTTATTTCTTCTTTGTATTTCAAGTCGGCATAGTGCTCTGTGTCCTTGTCGGTTGCGGGTTCTGGTGGTGTGTAAGGGGTATGCTTCGCTGCCGGTTTGGGGGCAGCTGGTTTGGTATCGGCTGGCTTGGTATCGGCTGGCTTGGTGTCCGCTGGTTTGGTGTCGGCTGGTTTGGTGTCAGCCGGTTTAGGGTCGGCCTGTTTAGCGGCCGGCGCCATGCCGGCCCATTTCATAAAGGCCGCGTACAGTCCCCGTTCACGCCCCTTCTCTGCGCTACCGGGGTCGGAATACTGTGAGCTGGTCATGTCCTCGGTCGCCAGTGCCTCCTGCGCCGCGCCAATCACGTTGTTGCCTTTTTGCTGGTAAGAACCGATGCTGTTGCCGTCCTGGATCAGCGTCTCGGTCGTCACATCGAGGTCCTTGTCATAGGTGATGCTGAGCTGGACGTTGTTGTTGGTGCCAGCAGACAGCGTCATCTGGTTGGAAATGGTCATTGTCGTTCTCTCATGAATAGGGTTGAGCGGGAAATGTTCGAACTGCACCGATAGGTGTTGCCGCCACCACGAAGGTTCCGCTGGCGCCATCGGGAAATATATTTCCGTTTCGGGCGAACTAAATCGGAACGCGCTGCCACTCACCAGCATTGCCGGGCTGTCGCCGCTACCGTTCATCATCCGCCATGAGGAAGAAACAGCATGTCCCACGATAACAATCCGATTACCCGGGCGCTGCGGCGCCTCGAAACCCGCTTCGACGACAGCGACCTGCGCATGCGCGATTTCCTGGCCGCCGAGGCGGCCGGCGAGAAGCCCGACCCGGACAGCTTCCTGCGCATGCTCGAGCAGCGTTCGGTGACACGGCGCGCCATGGAGTCTCAAGCGAAGCTGCACGAAAAGCCGCTCAAGACCGTCCTCAGCGAGGCCAAATAGACCATGGACGATCACGATCAACTGGCCCGCTGGCTGCGCGCGCAGCCGCTCGGGGCGCGTGTCGCCATCGACGGCGAATCGGTCTGGCTGCGCCCGGGCGAGGGCGGCGCGGAACTGTCGGCCTGCCTGTGGCCCGATCCCAGCGGCGAGCAGGTGCAGGCGGCCCTGCATCACGGCTTCGCCGGTGCGCTCGCGTTCGACGCCGGCCTGGGCCTGTGCGGCGACGGACTGGTGCTGAGCTGCTGGCTGCCTTCCTGCGCGGGCTGGCGCGACGCCGCGTCCGCGCTGGAACAATTGCTCGACCAGCTGGCCGCCTGGCGCGCCGCGCTGGCCCCGCCGTCCGCGAAGCCGCGCCTGGCCGCCGGCGGCGCCGCGCGTCACGAACAGCGCATGCGCCAGATGCTCGGCGGAGCGCGGCCATGATGCGCCTTGCATTCAATGCTTCGCGGGTGGCGTGCGGCGTGCTGCTGGCCGCCTGCCTGGCGCAGGCGGCACCGGCCGCCGCCGTGGCCCCCGCCAGCTGGAACGAGACCGGTTTCGCCGTCGATGCCAGGGGCTTGCGCCTGGCGCGCGTGCTGGAGCAGTTCGGCGCGGCCTACGGGGTCCAGGTCGACAGCCGCGTGCCCGATGCGCTGCTGGCGCCGACCCGGATCAAGGCCGCCAGCGGCACCGAGTTCCTCGACCGCCTGGCCGCCAGCGCCGGCTTTCGCTGGTTCGTCTACAACGAGACTGTCTATATAGTCCCGCGCGGCGAACAGATCTCGGTGCGCCTGCAGATCGGCGAAGACGCGGTGCAGGATGCCAAGGCCGCCCTCACCGGCGTGGGCCTGTTCGACGCCCGCTTCGGCTGGGGCGAACTGCCCGACGAGGGCGTGATCATCGTCAGCGGCCCGCGCGTCTACGTCGACCTGGTGCGCTCGCTGCTGCTGCCCGAGCGCAAACCGGACGAGACCCCGGCCAGCGGCAGGCAGGTGATGGTGTTCCGGCTCAAGTACGCCAGCGCCGCCGACCGCACCATCACCACGCGCGGCCAGAAGGAGCTGGTGCCGGGCATCAAAAGCATCCTGGCCCGCCTGCTCGACAGCGACCCGGCGCCGAGGTCCGGCGCGCCGTCGCCCGGCGAATTCGATGTCGCCAGCAGCAAGCCGTCGCGCCGCGGACCGGTCGGCAAGGCCGGCGAGCCGCCTCCCGAGGCGCCCGAGGACCGGCGCGGCGCCCGCGCGGCCAGCGCCACGCGCGCCGAGCGGGTGCGCATCGACGCCGATCCCTCGCTCAACGCCATCATCATCTACGACGATGTCGCCAGGCGTGCCACCTACCAGTCCCTGATCGCGCAGCTGGACGTGGAACCGCGCCAGGTCGAGATCGAGGCGCTGATCGTCGACATCGACCGCAGCAAATTGAGCGAACTGGGAGTGGAGTGGGGCGTGCGCAGCGGCAGCACCAGCGCCACCATCAACGCCGGCGGCGCCGAGTCGCAGGGCGTCGAGCTGCCCTTGCCCGGCTCCACCCTGCTCATCAATAACGCCGGGCGCTTCTACGCACGCCTCAAAGCCATGGAAGGCAGCGGCGACGCCCGCGTGCTGGCCAAGCCGACCGTGCTCACGCTCGACAACGTGGCGGCGGTGCTGGACCTGAGCCAGACCGCGTATGTGCCGCTGGTCGGCGAAAGGGTGGCCGACCTGGCCGACATCACCGTCGGCACCATGCTGCGGGTGGTGCCGCGCATCGTGCAGGAGGGCGCGTCGCTACGGGTGCGCCTGGAGATCGATATCGAAGACGGCGCCATGGACAAGAACACCGGCAAGGATGGCGGCAAAAGCAGCGTGACCCGTTCCACCATCAGCAGCCAGGCGATTGTCGATGCCCAGCAGACCTTGATGATCGGCGGCTACCACGCCGAGTCGGTGTCGCGCCAGAACCAGAAGGTACCCGTGCTGGGCGACGTGCCGCTGCTCGGCGGCTTGTTTCGCAGTGCCAGCGAAACCCACAGCACGCGCGAGCGCCTGTTCCTGATCACGCCGCGCATCATGAGCAGCGCCGGCATGCTGGCGGCCGAGCAGTCGAAGGCCAACAAGGCGGCGCGCCGGCTGGCGGCGTCCGAGCAGCGGCAGCAGGCGCGCAGCGGCGAGGCGCCGGTGGCGGCTTCGGCACCAGTCGCTGCGGCGGCCGCAGCCCCTGTCGCCGCAGCCGCGCCGCTGCGCCGCACTCCACTGGCCGATGTCATGTGGCCGAAAAAGCCGCGTTCGGTGCTGTGCAGACGGCAGGCGCCGCCATGGCGCTGAGCGGCGCCGTGTTGCGCCTGCCCTGCCTGGGCTGCCTGCTGCTGGCCGGCGCCATGCCGGCGGCGCAGGCGGCGCTGTTCAAGTACGTCGATCCCGAGACGCACATTGCCAGCTACACCAACTACCGGCCCGCCCAGCCGGACGCGCGCGAACTGGCGCTGCGGCTCGATCCTCCGCGCCGCCGCCCGGCTGCCGCCCGCGCGCCCGCCATGGCCGTCGCGGCGGTGGGCAGGGCGACACTCGGGCCGGCCGATTTTCCGCGCATCGACGCGGCGCGCCAGCACGAACTCGATCGCGGCCGGCGCCACATCATCGGCACCGAACTGCAAACGGCGGAGGCGGAACTGGCGCAGCTGCTGGCCGCAGGCGGCGCACCCGCGCACATCGGGCGGCGGCGCGGGGACGTGGCCGCGCTGCGGCGCGAGCTCGAACGACTGGAGTGAGCGTCAGGGTTCGGGCGTGTACTCGAGCCGGTAGCCCTGGCTGTACGAGGTGCGGATGATGACGCGCCGCTCCGGCCCGAACTGGAGCTTCTTGCGCAGCTTGTAGACGTGCTGCTCGATGGTGCGTCCCGCCACGTCGCTGTCGGCGCTCCAGATCGACGCGCCGATGGTCCCGCGCGAAATGAATACCCCCGGCGACGAAAAGAACAGCCAGGCCATGGTGAACTCGCGCGGCGTCAATTCGACCGCCACGCCGTCGTAGGCGGCGCTGGCCGCCTCGCGGTCGAGCGTAAATTTGCCCAGGGCGATGGTGCGGCGCATGCTGTTCGGATGATGGCGCCGGATCACGGCCCGGATCCGCGCGATCGCCTCCACCGCCTCGAAGTGCGCGCCGATGAAGTCGTCGGCGCCGGCGTTGAGCGCCAGCGCCGCCATCTCGGGCGTGCCCTGCGACAGGGCGATCACCGGCGTGCTGTTGCCGGTGCGGCAGTTAAGCCAGGAGACGAAATCCTCGCTGTCGTCGCGGTGTTTGCCGATGTCGATCATCAGCAGCGCAAAGCCGCGCCGGCTCAGCATGCGCGAGAGACTGTTCTCCGTCGCAAAGCGTTCGCAGCCGAAACCGGACTGCTGCAGCAAAGCCTGCAGCCTGGCGAACAGGCTGTCGCTACGCACGTAACAGCCGATGTTCTCGGAATTATTCAGCATGCTGTCGGTCCCCGGAAAAAGCCTTGATGTAGTGGTCAATGGTGCGACCGCAGTTGTATCAGCAAACCCCACCGCGCTGCAAGGAATTTTTGCGTGGAGCCAATAACGGCGGCCTGTCTGCCACATTCGAAAGAATATTTTCGGAATTATGGAACCGCTTCGATCCCGGCGACACTCATCGTCACTGGAGGCGCGCAAGCTGCGCTTTCACGTTGGCGAGGCCGGGTTCATTTTTTCGGGTTCAATTTTTTCATCGGATGCTTCTGATTGATGCCGCTTATGCTCAAGTCCCTGTTTTCTCCTCCCCGTGCCGGCCTGCTGTTGTGGGTGTGCGCCGGCCTGCCGCTCGCTGCTGCCGCCGCGCCGGCGCCGCTTCCGCAGCCCTTGCTGGTGCCGTCCTACGGCTACTGGATCGACGACGCCGACTGCGTGGAAGAGGCGCCCGCCGTGCGCCCGCCGCCGTCAGTGCTGGCGATGATGGCGCCACAGTCGGCCGCGCTGCCGGTTCCGGTGGCGATGACGCCGGCGCCACCTCCGCCGGCACCACCTCCGCCGGCACCACCTCCGCCGGCCTGGCAGCTCAAGGCCGCCGACCAGACCCTCAGGACGGCGCTGGCACGCTGGGCCTCCAGCGAAGGCTGGCAGCTGGTGTGGGAAGCGCCGGTCGACTACGCGGTCGAACGCGACACCAGCGTCGGCGGCAGTTTCGAACAGGCGATCGAAGCGGTCGCGCACAGCATGGCGGGCGCCGAAACGCCGCTGCAGGCGATTTTCTACAAGAGCAACCGCGTCATCCGCATCGTCGCCAAGGGAGCGCAATCATGAAGGCAAGCCCGATGATCAAGCCGGTCCTGATCGCCCTGTGCGCCAGCCTGGCGGCGTGCTCCGACATCGCACAGCGCGATTCCCGGACTTTCGGCGACCCGGGCGACAAGATCGCCCGCATGGCGCGCCAGGTCGGCACGGCCAAGCCATTGCCGACGCCCGCCGTGGTGCATGCCGAAGGCATCTGGCTTGGCCACAAGGCGATCAAGGTGGCCAGCGCGCCGGTGCTGCCGCCGGTGTTCCGCGAGCCGGCCAATTTCGACCGCACCGTCTCGTCGCTGGCGGAACTGGCCGAACGCATCACCATGCGCTCGGGGATTCCGACCAAGGTCAGTCCCGGCGCGCTGGCGGTGGCCAGCGGTGCGCCGGCGCCGTCGGCCGCCGCCGCCATCGCCGGCACCGCAGGCGTGGGCACGGTCAACCCGATCGTGCCGCCGCTGAACCCCGCGCCGGCAAAAAGCGCGACGCCGAAGGCCGAGCCGGTGCACATCTCCTACCGCAATGGCAGCTTCCAGAACTTCCTCGACACCGTGGCCGCGCGCTACGGCGTCTACTGGAAGTACGCCAACGGCACCATCCAGTTCTTCCATACCGAGGCGCGTTCGTTCCAGATCAATGCGCTGCCGGGCGACGCCACCTTCAGCGCCACCGTCAGCAGCGGCGCGACCTCCAGCGGCGGCGTATCTGGTGGCGGCAGCGGTGGCGGCAGCGGCAGTGGCAACAACGGCGTCAGTGCAAGCAACAACCAGAACACCGCCGTCAGCTCGCAGCTCTCGGTCTACTCGAACCTGCAAAAATCGATCGGCGCCATGCTCTCCGCATACGGGCAGGTGGTGGCGTCGCCGGCCACCGGCAGCATCACCGTGGTCGATACGCCCGACGCGCTGGAACGCATTGCCGCTTTTGTCGAAAGCGAAAACCGGGCCATGGCGCGCCAGATCGCGATCAATGTGACGGTGCTGTCGGTCACGCTCAGCGACGCCGACGAATACGGCATCAACTGGAACCTTGTATACAGCAACCTTCTCAACACCTACGGCATCCGCAACACCATCGCCGGTGCGCCCGGCAGCAGCCCTGCGGCATTTTCAGCCGGCGTGCTGGCTTCCTCGAACAGCAAGTTCGCGGGCAGCTCGCTGATGATCCAGGCGCTGTCGCAGCAGGGCAAGGTGCGGCGCCAGACCAGTGCCAGCGTGGTCACCCTGAACAACCAGCCGGTCCCGGTGCAGGTGGCCAAGCAGACCAGCTACCTCAAGTCGTCGGAAACGACCGTCTCGCCGCTGGCCGGGTCGACCACCTCGCTCACGCCCGGCGTGGTCACCTCGGGCTTTAACATGAGCATCCTGCCGCACCTGCTCGACGACGGCACGGTGATGCTGCAGTTCTCGACCGATATCTCGGCCCTGCGCCAGATCCGCCGCGTCAACAGCGGCAGCGCCGGCAGCAGCACCAACACCAGCATCGAGTCGCCCGAACTCGACACCCGCAACTTCCTGCAGCGGGTCGCGATGAAGTCGAACGAGACCCTGATCATCAGCGGTTTCGAGCAGACCGACGACGACATCGACCGCCAGGGCGTGGGCCATCCGTCCAACTTCCTGCTGGGCGGCGCACTGGCGCGCAAGGCCAACAAGGAAGTGATCGTGATCCTGGTGACGCCGACCACCATGGCTGGCAGTTGAGGCGCGCGCGATGAGTAATCCCGTCATCCAGCTGGGCCGCCACAAGTTCGTCTGCGGCCTGTTCTGGCAATCGCTGTCGCGCCCGCGCGAACTGGCGCGCGAGGCGGCCGACCTGGCGCGCAAGATCGATTGCGACCTGGCCGTGCTGCGGCGCGAGTATTCGACCGCGCAGGCGGGCTTCGCGCACAGCGGCGCCGGTCCGCGCCAGGCCCTGTATTCGCTGGCGGCCGCGGTGGCCAGCCGGCTGGCGCGCGACGGCGCCCACTACGATGGCGAAAACCAGCCGGTGCACAACTGGCTGGCGGCGTTCCGCCTGCCGGACGGGCACTGGGCCTACTTCGCCGTGCGCGACGCGAACTTCCTGCCCAACGGCGACTTCGCCGGCACGCGCGAGGAAGTGTTCGAGCGCCTGCACGGCGATTATGGCCTCGGTGGCTGGAACCTGGTCATCGGCGACGCCGAACTGGAACACTACGGCTTCCACAATTTTCGCGAGCGCAGTATCGAGGAAGTGCTGGGCGATGCAGGAGACGGGCGCATCAAGGTCAGTAAATCCTGGCTGCTGCGCCCGACCACGCCGCGCATCGCGCCGCGCATGCTGGCGGCCGGCGTGGCCGTGTGCGCCTTGCTGGTGCTCGGCGCCGCGTTGGGATGGCGCCAGTACCAGGCGCGCCAGCAGGCGCAGCGCGCCGCCGCCGACGCTGCGCTGGCCGCGCGCGCAGGCTTGGCGCCTCCCAAGGCGGCGCTGATGCCGGCGCCGCATCCATGGATCAACAGCGCGGCCCCGGGCAGCGTGGCGCGTGCCTGCGTGGCGGGGCTGGGGCAGCTCACGCCCGGGGGCTGGGCCTTGTCCGAATACAGCTGCGGCGCACCGGAGCAGCGCTTCACCTGGATGCGCCAGGAATCGACCATCGAGCTGCTGCTGGCCCAGGTGCCGGATGCCCAGGTCGACATCGGCGGCGACACCGCGACCCTGGCGCGCCCGTTCGCGCCCGCTCCCGGCGCCGACGATGTGCTGCTGCCGCGCCAGCAGCTGGTGGCGGGCCTCCAGTCGCGCCTGCAGCTGATGAACCTGGGCCTGCACCTGGCCCTGCGGCCAGCGCCGCCAGCGCCGCCGGCGGGAAGCAAACCGGATGGAACCATGCCCCCCGATTGGCACACGTATACATATGCGATCGGCCCGGTCGCCGTGTCGCCGCTGGAAGTGGCCGCGATGCTCGACATGCCGGGCATCCGGATCGAAAGAATGCGCTACCGCGCCGGCATCTGGTCTTTTGAAGGAGTCATTTATGCGAAATAGCCTGAGCCTGTTGTTCCTGGCGGCGGTCGCGGCCGGTCCGTCTGCCGCCGCCGCTGCCGCCGTTCCGGTGCCGGCCGCCGCCAGCGCCTCCGACACGCTCACCCGCATCGAGTCCGAGACCCTGGTGCTGAAAGCGCGCGAGCGCCAGCTGGCGGTGCGGGCGGCGATCGCGCAGCGCCAGAACGAGATCGCCGGACGCCAGGACGAGGCGGCGCGACTGGGCAGCCCGGCGCCGGCGGCCAGCCCGGTGGTGCAGTCGCTCGAAGGGATCGGCCAGCACCAGTATGCGACCCTGCGCTTCGACAGCGGCGCCGTGGTCGAGGTGCGCGCCGGCGATATGCTGGCGGGCGGCCTGCGCGTGCTGAGCGTGGAGTCGAATGGCGTGATCGTCGAAACGGCGCGCAAAAAGCGCGTGCGCCTGCCGCTGGCCGGCAACGGGGCCGTATCGGCTCCTGCACCGGCCCCAGTGCCCGCGTTTGCACCGGCGCTTGCACCTGCGCCGGCGCGCGCGGCAGTCGCCCTGCCGCCGCTGTTCCCCGGCGCCACCGGGAGCGAGCGATGATGCCCTTTGCCAGCTTGCGCGGCGCGACGCCGGCCAAGGCCGCGCCGCCGGCAGCGCGCAGCGGTGGCGCGCTACAGGTACTGAGCAGCGCCGGCGACTTCGAGGGCAGCGCCGAGGAACGCAAGCTGCTTTGCCTGCTGTCGGACGGGCGCCTGCTGATCGCCCAAGGCCAGGAATCGAATCCGCACGTGCTGTCGTACCGCGCGCGCCTGCAGAAGATGGCGCGCCAGTGCACCGTTGAGGCGGTCGACATCGAAACCATCGCCGCCCTGTACAACAATGGCGCGGGCGAGCAGGGCGGACGCCGCCACGAGCACTCGATGATGCAGGTGACGGCCAAGGAGTTGCTTAACCGCGCCTGCCGCGAACGCGCCTCGGACATCCACATCCGCGTGCGCCGCTGCAGCACAGAGACCTATTTTCGCATCCATAACGACCTGCTGCGGGTCGGCAGCCAGACTTCCGAATACGGCGAGCGCCTGCTGGCCACCCTGTACGGCGCCATGACGTCGGTGTCGGACAGCTCGTACAAGCCGACCGAACGCCAGGACGCCAGCATAGCGGACCGCGACAAGCTGCCGCCGCAGCTGTACGGCGTGCGCATCGCCACCGCGCCCACCAGCGAAGGCACGCTGATGGTGCTGCGGCTCCTGTACAACGACGCCGGGGACACGGTCGACCTGCGCCCGCTCGGCTTTTCCGAGCTGCACGCGTGCCAGATGCAGCGCCTCAAGGAGCAGCCGACCGGGATGAACATCATCAGCGGCCCGACCGGCTCGGGTAAGTCGACCACCCTGCAGCGGGTGCTGAGCGGCGCCCTCCAGGAAGCCGGCAACAAGCTGCACGTGCTGACCGTGGAAGACCCGGTCGAGTATCCGATCGATGGCGCGGTGCAAACCTCGGTCACCAATGCCGGCAGCGAGGAAGAGCGTTCGCGCCTGTTTTCGGCGGCGATCAGCAACGCCATGCGGCTCGATCCGGACACCATCATGATCGGCGAAATGCGCGACAAGGCCTCGGCCCAGAGCGCGCTGCGAGCCTCCATGACAGGGCACCAGGTCTGGACCACGGTGCACGCCAACAGCGCCATCGCGATCGTCGACCGCCTGCTCGACCTCGGGCTGCCGATGAACATGGTGGCCGACCACCTGGTGGTGACCGGCTTGATCAGCCAGCGCCTGGTCAAGCTGCTGTGCCCCCATTGCAAGGTCATGCTGAGCGATGCGCCTGACGTGCTGGCCGCGCCGCTGCTGGCGCGTGTGCGCCAGGCCTGCGGCGCCACCTTCGACCAGGTGTGCGTGGCGGGCCCGGGCTGCCCCGAGTGCCGCGAGCAGGGCACGGCGGGGCGCACCGTGGTGGCCGAAGTCATTACGCCCGACGCGCGCTTTTTCGATCTGATCCGCAGCGGCGCCAAGGGACAGGCGTTGGACTACTGGCGGCGCGAACTGGGCGGCCAGACCCTGCTCGAACACGCGCTGGCCAAGGTGGCGGCCGGCCTGGTCGATCCGCGCATGGCCGAAAAAGTGGTGGGCCACCTGGCGTTCGAGGCGCCGCGCGCCGAGCGCCACCTGAACGTGGTGGAGGCGCTGCATGCAGGTTGACCTGCAGCGCTGGTGGGCGCGTACCCAGTTCGGCGAGGCCGTGCGCCTGCGTGTGTACCGCAAGATCGCGGCGATGCTGGGCAACGGCGTGCCGCTGCTGAAAATCCTCGACGAGCTGTGGGAGCGCGCCTCCGACCAGGGGCGCAAGCCGAACGAACCGCTCGCCATCGTGCTGGCCGACTGCCGCCGCACGGTGCAGAACGGGCGCTTCCTGGGCGATGGGCTGGAATGGTGGGTCCCGAGCACCGAACGCATGATCATCCTGGCCGGCGAGCAGTCCGGGCGCCTGGAAGTGACCTTGCAGGTGCTGGCCGGCGTGGTCAGGTCGCAAAAGGAAATCAAGCGCGTGATCGTCGGCGGGCTGTCGTATCCGCTGGCGATCCTGGCGATGGTGCTGGCCTATCTGTATGTGTTCGGGGTGACCGTGGTGCCGCAGTTCGCGCGCATGGTCGACCCGGAAAAATGGCGCGGGTCGGCGCGCTCGCTGTATGTCATGTCGCAGCTGGTGCAGCAGTGGATGCTGCCGATCGTCGGCGCGCTGCTGCTGGTGCTGGTGGCGATTGCCGTGTCCATGCCGCGCTGGCGCGGCAACCTGCGCGTGGTTCTGGACCGCTACGCGCCGTATTCCATCTACCGGCTGCAGGTCGGCAGTGGCTTCCTGATGGCGTTCTCGGCCTTGCAGTTCGCCGGCATCACGGTCGAAAAATCGCTCCAGCGCCTCTCGGGCCAGGCCCCGCCGTGGCTGCGCGAAAGGCTCGACGGCGCGCTGCTGGGGGTCAAGTCGGGCCTCAATTGCGGCGAAGCGCTGCGCAACGCCGGCTACGGCTTCCCGTCGCCCGAGGTGGTCGACGACCTGTGTGTGTATGCCGAATACAAGGGCTTTGCCGACGCGCTCAAGATCCTGGCCGACGAGTGGATGGCCGATGGCGTGGAAACGGTAAGCGCCCAGATGAAGGTGCTCAACGGCTTTTCCGTGATTGCGCTGGCCGTGGTGATCGCCTGGCTGGTCACGGGATTTTTCGGCATCCAGCAGGAGATTGCCAGCATGACGCGCAGCATGCGCTGAACCCACTACCTCATTTCTTAACCTGTAGTTTCTTATTAGCCCACCGACTGGAGAACACCATGAAACAAGCCCGCTACCCACGCCGCCAAGCCGGCGCCTCGCTGCTCGAAGCCATCGCTTACCTCGGGATCGCCGCCATCGTCATCCTGGGCGCGGTGTCGCTGCTGACCGGCGCCTTCAGCAGCGCCCAATCGAACCAGGCCGGCGAGGAAGTCACCGCCATCCGCACCGCCGTGCGCAAGCTGTACATGGGGCAGGGCTACGGCACCGGTGCGCTCAATGGCACGCTGAAAACCGCCGGCGCCTTTCCGGGCACGCTGTCGGTAACGGCCGACGGCACTGCGACTAACGTCTGGGGCGGCAACGTGGTCGTCACCGGCGCCACTGGCAGCTTTACCATCGCCTACCCGGCCCTGCCGCAGGACGTCTGCCTGGCCACCCTGGTGGCGGCAAGCGGCTGGAAGTCGATCGCCGCGCCGGGCACGGCCTCGATCACGACCTTCCCGGTCACGCCGGCCGAAGCCGCCACCGCCTGCAGCGTGACCGCTGCCGCCGGCAACGCGCTGACCTTCACCTCCAACTGAACCCGACCCGATCGACCTTCGTATGCTTGACGCTACCGCAGTCCGCCAGCTGGTGTTTTCCGACCTTTACCTGGGCCATCCGACCCTGGAGGACCGCTTTTGCGACGTCCCCGGCGCCAGTGCCAATCCGCTGCGCGCGAGCGCCGCGCTGCGCGGCGACCTCGATCTGCTGATCGGCGTGTGCAAGGCGGCGCTGGCGGGGCCGCGCGCGCCGGCGCGCTGCAAGGTGGCGCACGACGGCGTCGATTACCACATGACGACCATGCTCACGGCCGGCGGCCAGGTGTTCGTGCTGCGCCGCATTGCCGCCGCCATCCGTTCGCTGGCCGAACTCGGCATCCCGAACGCGTTCATCCCGGCGCTGCTGGCGCGCGGGCTGTCCGGCCTGTTCCTGGTGGCCGGCCCGGCCAAGTCAGGCAAGACCAGCACCGCCTGCGCCATGGTCAAGGAACGGCTGGCGGCGCACGGCGGCGTGGCCGTCACGGGCGAGGCGCTGATCGAATTGCCGCTCGAAGGCAGCTACGGCGACGGCGTTTGCTACCAGACCGGCACCGGCGCGGACAACGGCGCCAGCTGCGCCGAGGCGTTGCGGCGGGTGCTGGGGAGCGGCGCGCATATCATCCTGCTTGACGAGATCCGCGACCAGGAAGCCGCCGTGGCCGCGCTGCGCGCCAGCATCGACGGCTACCTCCTGATCAGCACCATGCGCGCTGACAGCGCGACCCAGGCCATCGGCAAGCTCGAATCGCTGGCGGCCGAGCGGCTCGGCGCCGAGCACGCGCGCGCGCTGATGGCCGAGGGCGTGGCCGGGGTGCTGTACCAGCAGCTCGGCACCAGCGCCAAGATGACGCTCAAGACCGACATGCTGCTGCTGAAAGACGCTCCATCGGCGCGTAGCCATGTGCGCAACGGCCAGTACGATCTGCTGGCGGCCATCGCACGGCAGCAGATGGCGGCGCTGATCGCCTCCAACGCGGCGCACCCGCTGGCGCAGCGCTAGCCATGTTCAACGCCATGATCGTCGCCGTGCTGCTGGCGCTCACCACCTGGTATTGCGCCGGCCAGGGCGACCCCGGGGTGCTGGCGGCGCGTACCGCGCAGCGCGGCCAGGCCAGCGCGATGGCCCAGTACCGCCAGGCGGTGGTGGGATACTTTACCGCCCATCCGGAGCAGTTCCAGGCCGCCCCAGTGAACCGGGCCGGCTTTGCCAACTACCGCCTCGCCGAGGGCACTATTTTGGTGTATGCGCTGGCGCCGCAGCCGGGGCTGACCTCCGAATTACTGGCGCTGTCGCAGCGCTCGCACATGGTCGGACGCTTCAGCGGCGGATTTTTCTGGCCGGCGCTCGGCGCCGCGCCGAGTTCCATCGCCACTCCGGCGCTGGCGATTCCGGACGGCGGCCCGGTGTGGCTGGCCGCCGCCAACTAAGGACAAGCATGCACCACAAACAGCACGGCATCGCCATGATCGAAATCCTCGGCGCGCTCCTGATCGCCGCCATGCTGGTGGCGGGCCTGGCGTCGATGATCGACACCGGCCTCGAAGACGCCAAGGCGCAGCGCAGCGCGCAATACCAGTCGGCCATGACGGCCGCCGCCAGCACCTATCTGGCCGACCGGTACGGGACGCTGGCGCAGCCGGCCAAGGTCGGCCAGACCCTGGTCATCACGCCGGACATGCTGCGCGCGGCCGGCATGCTGCCGCCCGGAATGGCTGCGACCAATCCCTACGGCCAGGGCGCCTGCCTGCTGGTGCGCCCGCGCGCCAAGTCGGCGGCGGCCTCAAGCACCATCGTGCTCGATGCGCTGGTGGTGAGCGAAGGCGCGCCGATCCCGGACCGGGTACTGGCCTTTGCCGCCGCCAGCGCCGGCGCGGGCTTCATCAGCAGCCGCGAGCCGGGGCGGGCGCGCAGCGCGGCCGGCGCCTGGGCGCTCGACGCGACTACCGCGCCGACCCTGGCCAGCTTCATCGGCGCCAAGTGCAGCGGCACGGCGGCCGGCGGCGGCAGCCTGGTGTCGGCCCTGCTGTTCGACGGCACTGGCCAAGCGGCCGATTTTTTGTACCGCAACAAGGTGCCGGGCATGCCCGAGCTGAACCAGATGAACGCGCCGCTCGGGATGGGCGCGGCGGCGGTGGTCACGCTCGACGCGCCGTGCGGCGGCGCCGCCATCGCGGTCGACGCCGCGCGCAACCTGATGCACTGCAGCGGCGAGAACCGCTGGACCAGGGTCGCCAGCACCTCGTCCTGGAAGGAGCCGGTGGCCGGCTACGCCGACCTGGCGCCGCAGCCCGGCAGCAAGGATGGCGACGTGCGGATGGTCACGTCGCTCGGCCTGGCCTTCAGCTACCACCAGGCCAGCGGGGCATGGCGGCCGCTGGCGGCCGACCAGGACGGCAACCTGGCGATTGCGGGCAGCCTGACAGCCGGCGCCGACATCAAGGCCGGGCGCGATCTCGTCGCCGCCAGGAACGGCGAGATCAAGGGCGACCTGGACGTGTACGACCACGTCCACGCGTACACCCTCACCGCCGACGACTACATCTGGGCGGCGACCTATTCGATCGGCAGCCACTACGGGCCGGGCTGGGGCTGCAACAAGTGGCTGGAAGGCGCCAACCCGCCGGTGCGCGTCAATATCATCGGCACCATCGTGCTCGATTCTGGCTCGCCGCCGCTGCCGCTGATCTGCACCGGCACCGACCCGGACAATGCCGTGTGGCGCTACATGAGCGGTTCGCTGACGCGATGAAGGCGGCATGCGCACTGGCGCTGGCACTGCTGTGCGGGCGCGCCGGCGCCTGCTGGCAGGAGGCCGCCGAGCGCCATGGCGTCAACGCCAGCCTGCTGTACGCCATCGCGCGCACCGAATCCGGGCTCGATCCGCTGGCGCGCGGGCGCCCGAACGCCAACGGGTCCTACGATATCGGCCTGATGCAGATCAACAGCAGCTGGCTGCCGACATTGCGCCGCCATGGTCTGGAGGAACGCCAGCTGTACGACGCCTGCACCAGCATCCACGTCGGTGCGTGGATACTGGCGCAGAACATGCGCCGGCTCGGCAATTCCTGGGATGCGGTAGGGGCTTACAACGCCGCCGATCCAAAGAAGCGGCTGGCGTATGCGCTCAAGGTCTACCGCAACCTGCCGCGCGAGGCGGCAGGGCGCTAGTGCGCGCGGCGGCGCCGGAACACGTGCGGCGTGGTGCTGCTGAGCAGATAGGTGATGTATTGACGATCTTCGTCGACGCGCTCCCAGCCGCCGCTGTCCATGAAGCGGATGCAGCGCGCGTTATCTTGCTCGATGCGCACCCGCACCGGATCGCATAGCGCAAACAGCCAGTCCAAGGTGGGTTTCAGCAGCCACGCCCAGCGCCCGTGGAATTGCGGCAGCACCGCCAGGTGAAGTTCGCGGCCGTCGAACACGGCGCCGCCGGCCGCCACGCCATCGATCTCGTAGCCGACCGAGGGACAGCCAAGGTAGTGGGTAACGGTGCGCTCGCGCGTGGCAACGGCGGTCTGCGCGCTGGGGTAGCGGCTTTGTTCGATGTCGTACATGAGACCGACATCGGCGCAGTCGGTGAGGCGCAGCTCGGCCATGGGAACTCCGTGCGGACAGGGTGGGTAAGGTGGGAATGAAGCAGGGGGAGCCGCGCAGGCATCGCTGCGCAGGCAACCAGGGTGCGGGACCGCGTCGGCAGCCCCACACCGGGAACGCGCTTAGACGATGGCGGCGCTGTCAGGTTTTGGCGCAGGTGGTGGCGGTGGCGGCACCATTGCGGCGAGGGTGGAGGCGGCGCTCAGGACAGGGGCGAGGACTGGCACGGTGATTCCTTTCAAAGTGACGGTTGCAACTCCGGTTGGAGTAGCTATGAGTGGCGCGCGGCGGGCCATGGTTCCATCGGCGCGCGCCAGCGCCGCATTTTGAGCGGGCCCGGCGCGCGGCCTATGACACCGACAGCAGCCAGGCGCCGGCCTTGTCCCTGGCGTCCATGATCGCATCAAGCAGGCTGGTCTCGTCGGCCAGCTGCTCGATGCCGATATTGTGCAGGATGATGTAACGCCCTTCGCTGGCGTCCCACAGCCATTCGCCGCCGGGATAGCCGGGGCTGGCCAGCGGCGGCGCCGCCGCCGCCACCAGCGTACGGCGCGGTAAATGCACCGACACGCACAGGAAGGGCTGTGCCGCGTCGGCCGCCAGCGACGTCAGGGTAACAATCTCGTCGAACTGCAACTCCAGCACCGGTGGGCCGGCGGTGCTCTCCTGGCCCGTCAGCTCGACCAGTTCGCGCAGGCAACGCAGGACGGCAGCGGCCGAGCCACCGAACTCCTCTGGTGGGACATAGTCGTGTTGCTGCATAGAACCTTTAGGAAAAGTAAGCGGTCGGAGCAATGCAAAATGGGTAAGTGCATGCTACGCGTTCCGGTGCGCATCGCCAAGATCAAACAATGCGCACGAGCCTGCCGCGATCCGCCCCATGTGTTCGATCATACTGATTTTCCGCGCCGGCTTCAGTGGTCCAAAAGTGTTACGCCGTTCCCTGTCGTTCGGGTGTTGTATGACCATCGATTTCATGCCAGGCCGCGCGCCCCTGCGCGGATCGGGCAGGGGCGGCCGATGGAACCAGGGCTGGCGGCGCTGCCACACAGAGTCCGACTTCCCCGCGTCCTCGGAGCCCCAGCATGAGGAAATTGAACGTCTTGGCCGGTACGGCCGGCAGCAGGCTTGCGGCGCCGCTGCCTGGCAGCCGCGCCAGCCTCGCGCTCGAACAGTTCCTGGACTTCAAGCATGCATGTACCGCGACGGCCCAGTCGATCGAGCGGCTCGGCCCGGCGCAGCGCCGGGCTCCGAGCGCAGTAAAAGCGTGGACATAGCGGGAAGAAGGGAGGAAGGGAAGAGGGGAAGAGGGGAAGAAGGGGGAGAACGCGGGGGAGCGGGAGAAGCTCGGGAGGGAGCGCGGACAGCGGGACCGTTACGCGCCGCTGCCGGGTCGGGGAAAACAGCGCCGCCCGATGGCGGCGCCGCATCTACTGTTGCTCGTTTACCTGCTTGGCCATGGTGCTGAAGATCTGCAGCTTGGACAGGGCCTGGCCCTGCGCCGCCGCCCAGCGGATCAAGTCGGCGTCGCCGCCCGCGGCGCTGGACCATTCGCCGGCGCCGCTGCGGGGCGGTGCCGGCAAATGCTGGCTACGGTTGTTCAGATAGGTCATCGCTGCCTCCTGTCGTGGTATGTCTATTGAGGATGGGATGCGGAAAAAGCCGCGCGCCGCGGCACGCCGGAGCGCGGCCATGCGTGCATCAGATGGCGTTCACCGCAGCGGTGTTCGCCTTCTTCTGGATCGCCGCCGCCATCTC
Source organism: Massilia mucilaginosa (assembly GCF_011682145.1). GTDB lineage: Bacteria > Pseudomonadota > Gammaproteobacteria > Burkholderiales > Burkholderiaceae_D > Telluria_A > Telluria_A mucilaginosa. The sequence goes on along the minus strand of NZ_WHJH01000025.1, from coordinate 26,388 downwards.
GGCTGCGGTCAGCACCTCGTTGGCCGCCATACCTGCCGCGATGTTTCCCAGACCTGATGCTGTAGTGGCTGCCGTTGTAGCGATACCAAACATGATGTTCTCCTTAAATGGTTGATTGAAAGTGCCGCCTTGGCCATCGTCTGCCGCAGCGGTCCAACATGAGTAGCTGCGCGCTCACCATTGGTTCCGCCGCCGCCGCGCACTTTTTCGCTGCCGACGCCCCGCTGAGATTTGTTGAGAAATCGACGGCCCGGGCCAAGTATGATTTGACTTGCATACGCCACAGGGCAAGAGGCAGCGGCGCCGCCTGGGCGCCATTTTTCGGGATACATATGAGCGATGAATTTTTGGCGGAACGCGATTTGCTGTCCGAGCTGATTGCACTGGTCAACCAGGGCGAGGTGTTCTCGGACATCCATATCGAGCAGGACGCGCGCATCATGATCAAGACGCCGCGCGGCTGGACTGCGGCGGGCGACGAAGCGGTGACCCTGGCCGACATGAAGCCGCTGCTGGTCGCCATCGACGAGGATTGGGAAGACAAGATCCTCAGCGCCGCCATCGACCGTTCCTTCGTGCTCACCAACTGCCGCCTGCGCTGCAATCTGTACCGCATGTCGGGCGGACGCACCATCGGCATCGCGATCCGGCGTCTTCCGATGGAGCCGCTGCCGATCGAGAAAACCGGGCTGCCGGCTTACGTGCGCACCATGCTGGAAGCGACCAAGGGCGTGATCCTGGTGACCGGCCCGACCGGTTCCGGCAAGACCACCACAATGGCCGCGCTGCTGGAGCACATCAACCGCACCCGCAGCGCCCACATCGTGACCATCGAAGAACCGATCGAATACTACCTGCGGCGCGACCAGGCCATCATTTCGCAGAAGGAGGTGCCGACCGACACGGCCAGCTTCTCGAGCGGCCTGCGCGAGGCGATGCGGCAAAAGCCCGATGTGCTGATGGTGGGCGAGATCCGCGACTTCGATACCGCCGACACGGTGCTGCATGCGGGCGAGTCGGGCCACCTGGTGCTGGCCACCATGCACACCAACAGCGCGCTGGGTGCGATCGGCAAGCTGCTCGGATATTTTCCGGCCGAGCAGCAGGCGCAGCGCGCCGCCGCCCTGGCCAACTCGCTGGTCGGCGTGATCTACCAGAACCTGCTGCCGAGCGAGGACGGCCAGAGCTTCGTGCTGGCCAGCGAAATGATCTTCAACCACAACCAGCAGGTGGCGCCGCTGATCAGCGATCCGTCCAAGACGCACCTGATCGCCGATTTCCTCAAGCGCAAGGAAGACAATATGTCGCGCAGCCTGAACGACGTGCTGGCGCAGCTGGTCGCTAAAAAGATGATCGGCACCAAGGATGCGATGCGGTCGGCCTACAACCGGCTCGAACTGCACGAAATGCTGAGCAACAAGCGCTAGACGTGGTCGCGGCAGGCGAGGCAATATTCGCAGCCGCAGCCGCAGCCGCAGCCGCAGCCGCAGCCGCTGGCGCTGGACGGATCGCAAAAGCCGTCGCTGCCGCAGCGGCGCATGCAGTCGGTGCGGCTGGCCGGACGGACCGGCGCCGGTGTGCGTGCGCGTCCGGGGACAGCCATGCGCAGCGGTGGCACGGGGCTGCCGGCGACCATCGCCAGGTGGTGCATGCGGTCCTCGCCGCCGCCGACCAGGTAGTCGGCATGGGCGGCGCGGCGCGCTGGCAGCAGGTCCTGCGCCGGCGCCCGCAGCGCAGCTTGCGGCATCGGTGCAACCTGCGGCACGGCCAGCACCGGCACTGCCGCCATTTCGGCTGCCGCATCCTGCGTCGCCGGCGCAGCCTGGGCGGGCTCAGGGCGCATGGCTCGGGGGTGGTTCGCCACGGCTTTCCAGTTCGACCTCGCGGCCGCTATCGTTCTGCTCCATCAGTTCCTGCACCACCGCGTAGACCTGGGCCACCGATTCGTAGCTGGCGCGCGGGACGTAGTGGTCGGCCTTGCCGGTGGCATACAGGGTACGCGCCAGCCATACGTGGCGGATCACCGGAATGGCGAGCGCGCGCGCTTCGCGGATCATGGCCTGCGCCACCTCGTCCTTGCCCTTGGCCAGCAGCAGCGGCGCCGGGGTGTGGCCCGGGTCGTAGAACAGTGCCACCGCGAAGTGGGTCGGATTGACCACCACCGCGTTGGCGCCGGCGGTCCTGGCCGGCGCCGATTCGGACGCCCACTGCTGCGCCAGGCCCTTGCGCGCCTGCTTGACGTGCGGGTCGCCTTCGGATTCCTTGTATTCGCGCTTGATCTCTTCCATGTCCATCATCAGCGATTTGACGTGGAAGTATTTTTGCAGCGCGAAGTCGATCACTGCCAGCACCAGGCACATGCCCACCACCGGATGAAGCACCATGCGCAGCAGCGCGATGAAGCCGAAGTAGATATCCTTCGGCTCGCCGCTGGCCATCTGCAGGATCGATGGCAGCTGCTTGCGCACCATGGCCCAGATCATCAGGGCCAGGCCGATGGCCTTGGCCAGCGCCATCAGCAGCTCGCCCAGCTTCTTCTTGGCGAACAGCTGCTTGACGCCGTTGACGGGGTTGAGCTTGTCGATCGAGGGCGTGAGCGACCCCGGCGCGATCAGTACCCCGAACTGGCCCCAGTGGGCGGCGAAGGCCACCACGGGGCAGACCACGAAGAACACGGCGAATACGCCAAGCAGCAGCGTGCCGGCGGCGCCCAGCATGGCCGGCACGGCGTCGTGGAAGGGCCGGCCGACCTGACCCAGGGCCAGCTCGAACAGGGCGTCGAGCGCGGCGTGCCATTGCGGTTCGGTGGCCAGCGCCAGTTCGGCCACGACAATCAGCATGGTCACGCGCGCCAGGTCGCGGCTCATCGCGACCTGGCCCTTGTCGCGGGCGTCGCTCAGCTTCTTGTCGGTGGGCTGTTCGGTTTTGTCGTCGCTCATCGTCTGCCGTAGTCCAGCATCAGGGGAATCAGGTCGAGCATGCGGGCGAAGTCGCCGGCCACGTAGTGCGAGAAGATCGGCCAGTAGACCAGCAGGATGAACAGCCCGGCCACGCATTTGAGCGGCGCCGAGATGAACGAGACCTGCAGGTTGCCGGCGAAAATGCCGATGATGGCGACGCCGAAGTCGATCATCAGCAGCGGCATGATCACCGGGCCGCCGTAGACCGCGACATGCCAGAAGAATTCGCCGAAGCGCTTGAGCAGCAAGTCCAGGTGGCCCGGTTCGAACGGCGGCGCCAGGTTCAGCGCCGGCCACAGGCCGTAGCTGTCGATCAGGATGCGCACCAGCGCCAGGAACAGGCCGGCCTCGATCATCATCACCACGGTCGCCTGCAGCAGCATGGCGCCGAGCGCGCTGGCATCCTGGTCGAGGTTGGACTGGATCTGGATCGGCGAGCGCTGGGTGTCGAGGATCGAGCCGATCGACTGCGCCACCCAGAGCGGGATCGCCATCATCACCCCGAGCAGCAGGCCGATCCCGGCTTCCTTGAGCGCCAGCATGGCGGCCACCAGCAGGCCTGGCGTGGACTGCTGGAGCGACAGGAAGGTCGGGGCCAGCGCCGGCAATGCGATGGCGAAGGCCACCGCGTTGCGCATCATGCCTTGCAAGGTGCGGGTGCCGAAGCCGGGCAGGATCGCCAGGCAGACGGCGCTGCGCGGCAGCGTCAGCGCCATTGCGACCAGGAAGGTCTGCAGGTCGACCAGCAGCGATGTCGTCATGGGCTAGCGTCCCATGGTCGGAATCAGCACGAAGGCGCGTTCGGCCAGCTGCATGATCTCGGCGCCGAACCAGCGCCCCAGCATGGCGACGGTGAGCGCCACCGAGAGCAGCTTGACCACGTAGGGCAGGGTCTGGTCCTGCACCTGCGTGACCGCCTGCACCAGCGAGACCAGCACGCCGAACAGGGTCGCAATCAAGAGCGGCGGCGCCGAGATGACAATGGCCAGCCACAAGCCCTGCTGGAAGAATTGGAGTGTGTCGCCCATGGTGTGCCTCGCGGTTGGTGGATCAGAGATACGACATGGCCAGGGCATTGAGCAGCTTGCCCCAGCCCCCAACCATCGCGAACAGCAGCAGCTTGAGCGGAATCGTGATGGTTTGCGGACTGACCTGCTGCATGCCGAGCGCCATCAGCAGGTTCGACAACAGCAGGTCGATGACGACGAAGGGAATGTAGATCAGGAAGCCGATCTGGTAGCCGGTCTGCAGTTCCGAGACCACGAAGGCCGGCACCAGCACCAGCAGGTCGCTCGAGGTGGCCGCTTGCGCCATCTCTTTCGGCCACAGTTTTCTGGCCGAGTCGAGGAACAGCTCGCGCTGGTCCGGGTGGGAAAAGCGCAGCATGAAGGCGCGCAGCGGTTCGACCGCTTCGCGCGCCTGGGTCAGCAACTGGCCGCTCTGGGCGGCCCCGCCGCGCGTCTCGATGGCAAGCGCCCGGGTGCCGACCTGCTGCGCGGTCGGCGCCATGATGAACATGCTTACGGCCAGGGCGATGCCGTAGATGGCCAGGGTCGGCGGCACCTGCTGCACGCCGATGGCGTTGCGCAACACCAGCAGCACCAGCGAGATTTTCAGGAAAGAGGTGGTGACGACGACGATCAGCGGGATCAGCGACATCATCCCGAGCAGGATGGCAAACGAGACGACGTCGTACTGGCTGCCCATCATGCCGCGCTCCATTCGGTGATGCGCACGCCCAGGGCGCCGTCGATGTCGACCGCCTCGGCGCGGCCCAGCAGGTGCCCGGCGCAGCGGATGTCGAGGGCGGCCGGGTTGGCGCCGGCCAGTTGCAGGACGCTGCCGACGGCCAGGCTGCGCAGGGCGCCGAGTGTGAGCGTGAGCTTGCCCAGTTCGATGTCGAGCGTGGCCGGCAACTGGTCGAGCGCGGCGGCGTGCGGCTCGGGCGCCGGCTCATCCTGGGGCAAGGCGTCGTCGTTGTCGATGTCGTCGTCGTTGTCGTTATGGTTGTCGATGTCGTTGTCGTGTATCGGTTCCATGCGGTTCTCCAAAGCTAAAATGATCAAAGTGCCCGGCGCCTGGTAGCGCACCCTGGCGCGCAGTGCGCCCAGGCCGACGTGGCCGCAGCCGTTGCAATCGAAGGTGCCGGCGTCGGGCAGCAGGGCGTCGCCGGGACGCAGGCTGGCCAGCATGGCGTGCGGCAGGCGGTGCCGGGCCAGCCGCAGCGGCAGCCGTAGCGGCAGGGCGGCAAAGGCCTCTTGCGGGGCTTGCAGCGGCAGCCAGCCGGGGCCGGCCAGCAGGCGCAGCCAGTCGGCGGCGCTGGCGCGGGCGTGCGTCGCCACCAGGTGTCCGCCGCTGCGCAGGGTCAGGCGCAGGGTCGCCAGCGCAGCCGCCGGGGCGTCGGCGACGCCTGGCGCCAGGCTGTCGGCGCCGGCCAGTGGCGTGCCGGCCAGGCGGGCGCACACGGCGCCCTGCAGCCAATCCCAATGCGGTCCGTGCTGGTGTTCGCCCAGGTCGATGCCGGTGAGGGCGCGCAGCAGGCGCGCGCCACGGTCCAGCGCGATGCTGCCGAAGCTGCCGTGCACGGTCAGCGGATCGATCCACGCCGGCGCGCTGTCGACGGCCATGTGCAGCGCCAGGACGGCGTCCGGGGCCAGCGCCGGCAGCGCTGCCTGGCGGCCCAGGCCCAGCCGGCGCGTCAGTTCGGCCTGGACGCGGCCGATGCCGGCCACGGCCAGCGGCCTTGGGTTGATGATGGGGGAGCTCGGCATGGTCATGAATCCGGGTAGGCCCGCGGCGCCGCGATGGCGGCGCCCGCATGGCGGATGGGATCGGGCGCTACAGCACGGCGATCCGCACATCCTTTTGCATACGTTGCTGCAAACGCCGTTCCAGTTCCATTTTGTTTTGACGCAGGCGCCGTTCGAGCACGCCGCCGCCGGCGCTGAGCATGAAGTGCACGCCGCCTGCCACGGGCTGGACCACCACCCCGAGCGTCTGGCCGCAAGGCAGCAGCAGTTCGAAGATGCCTTGCTGCTGGTGCAGTCCGAGCAGGGCCTCTTCGACGCCGGCGTCGCCGCTGGCGGCAGCGCTCCCGACGCCGGCCACGGCGCCGTTGCCGCCATCGGGCTCGCCACCCTGGCAGCGTTCGCGCAGTGGAGCGAAGGCGTCGATGCATGGTGCGTGCGGGTCGGCGTCGGCCAGGTCGGTGGCGGCGCGCTCGCGGCGCGCGTCGGCATGGCACGCGGCCTGGGCATCGCGCATCCTGGCGCGCGCCACTGGCGACGTGGCGGTGGCGGCCGGGGTGGCCCTGGGGGCGGGGTGCGGTGCATAGCGCGGCGGTGCCGGCCGGCGTACCGGCGGCGGCGGGTCGTCCTCGCGCGCCGGGGCGGGAATGCGGGCTCGTAGCTCAATCGTCATGGCGGCGCTCCGATTCCTTGATGTGCTGGCGCAGGATGTCGAGCTTTTCCTGCTGGCGGCGGGCCTCGGCGAGCCGGTGGTGGGCGGCGAAAAACGCGCTGCCGGCCGCGCGGCTCTGGCCGGCGCGCTCGCGCCATGCCAGCAGGCGCTGTGCGGTGTCGCGCTTCATGCGTTCGTAGCCACCCTGGGCGGCGCGAAACTGGCGGCTGTCGGTTTCCATCGCAAAGAAGCGGGCGCGCGCCTGGCGCCAGTGCTCGGCGGCGCCCTCGCGCGCGTCGCGCCACGCCAGTTTGGCCAGGCGCAGTGCGTCCCGCCGGCCGCGCCAGTGCTCGCGCGCCTCGCGCCGCTCGCGTTCGAAGCGTTCAAGGCGCTGCTTGCGCACGCCGAGCAGGCGCTCGATGGTGCGGTCGGGAACGCGCGGCTCGGCCACCTCGGGCGCTTCGCGCCGCGTCCCCGCATCAGCGCGGCGCAGCCTCACGCCGCCAGCGCCGCGAGGCGTTCGAGGGTCTGCGCGAACGGGGTCTGGCCGCTGGTGTCCTGGCGCAGGAAGTCGGTCTGGGCCTGGCGCAGCGCCACCGCCTGGTCGGCCAGCGGATCGCCTCCGCTGCGGTATTCGCCGAGCCGGATCAGCAACTCCATCTCCTGGTAGCGCGATTGCAGCGCGCGAAAGCGGAATGCCGCCTTGCGGTGCGCGCTGTCGGTCACGTTGCCCATGGTGCGGCTGATGCTGGCGAGGATGTCGATGGCCGGGTAGTGGCCCTGTTCCGCCAGTTTTTTGCTGAGCAGGATATGCCCGTCCAGCAGCGACTTGGCTTCGTCGCCGATCGGGTCGGACGCCGATTCGCCGTCGACCAGCACCGTGTACATGGCCGTGATGGCGCCTTCGGCGGTGGCGCCGGCGCGCTCCACCAGGCGTGGCAGCATGGTGTAGACCGAGGGCGTGAAGCCGCCGCGCGCGGGCGGCTCGCCGGCGGCCAGGCCGATTTCGCGCTGGGCGCGCGCGAAGCGGGTCAGCGAATCGACCAGCAGCAGGACCTGCTTGCCGCGCGCGCGGAAGCCTTCGGCGATGGCGGTGGCGGTAAACGCGGCGCGCGAGCGCTCCATCGAGGTGCGGTCCGAGGTGGCGCAGACGATGATGGTCTTGGCGACCAGTACGGGGTCGAGTTCATGATCGAGGAATTCGTTTAGTTCGCGGCCACGTTCGCCGATCAGGCCGAACACGATGGCGTCGGCCTGGCAGCCGCGCGCTACCGCCGCCATCAAGGTGGTCTTGCCGCAGCCCGGTCCGGCGAATATGCCGACGCGCTGGCCGCGGCCGAGCGTGAGCAAGCCGTCGATGGCGCGCACGCCGGTCGGCAACGCGGTGGCGATGCGCGGGCGGTCGACGGCGGCGGGCGCCTCGCGCACCACCGGCACGGTTTCGCGCCAGGACCCCGGGCGCAGAGGCGGGGCGTGCGGGGAGCGGAACAGCACGCGCCCGAAGCCGTCCAGCACGCTGCCGAATAGATGCTCTCCGCTGTCGACGGTGTGCACGCGCCCTAGCGGCTCGATCAGGGTGCTGCGCGAGACGCCTTCGAGCGGGCTCAGTCCCGACAGCAGGGTGGCCTGTTCCGAGAAACCGATGACTTCGGCCAGCATGGGTTGGGCGCCCGGACTGTGCAGGTGGCACAGTTCGCCGATGCGGGCCGGCGGCATGTGGGCCTCGATCAGGGTGCCCAGCACCTGTGCCACGCGGCCGAAGCGCTGCAGTCCGGGCGCCGCCGGCAGGGCGGCCAGCCAGGACGGCGCCTGGGCCGCCAGCTGCGCCAGGCGCCGGGTGGCGCCAGCATCGCGCGTCACCAGATCACCTCGATCTTGCGCTTGCCGAAAAAGGTCGCGCGGCTGGGCTGGATCGCCACGAGGCGCACGCCCTTGTAGTCGTCGCCGACGTACATGCGGGCGCCATCCTGCGTTACCACGCTGGCGTTGGCGCCCGAGATCACCTGGCCGATGCGGAACGGCAGCATCGCTTCGGCCGTCACCGCCTTGGCATGGATCGGGAAGGTGATGTTGTGTTCCTTGATGAAGCTGCCCAGGATGCGCTCGAAGCGCGCGCTTTCTTCGTCGTCGAGATGGGCTTGCATGGTCCAGGACCGTTCGCCGAGCGCCAGGTCGAAGCGGTTCAGCAGCTCGGCGTCGGCCAGGCGCTTGCGGAACAGCGCGGCCAGGTCCGGCGCGGCGGTGGGCGCGCCAGGCAGGCCGGCCTGAGCGGGCGCGGGGGGCGGCGCAGGGGCGGCTCGCATGTTCACCGGGGAGGACGCGACGGCCGATGGCGGCGGCGGGCGCGCGGTCAGCGCGTAGGCGGTGGCGGCCAGCATCGCTGCGAGCATGGCCAGCAGCGCGCCGATCCCGCGCCGGCGCCAGCGACTGCGGCTGCGCAGCGGCGGCGTGGCGGCGGGTTCGTCGTCGGCTTCGCGTCCATCGAATTCGGGCTCGGGAGCGGGCAGCGGCGGTGGCGCTTCCCATGGCGCGTCCGGCCAGGCGATGGCCAGCCAGATGTCGCCGACGCGCGCGCAGTCGCCGGCGCGCAGCTCGACCAGTTGTTGCGCTTCGCCGCGACCGGCGCCGTAGATGGCGCCGCCGCAGGCGGTCAGCAGCCAGGCGTCGCCGTCGGGCGAGAGCAGCGCGTGCTCGCTTTCGATGCCGTGGTCGGCCATGACGATGTCGGCCGCGTCGCCGGCGCCGAGGGTGACGGACTGCCCGTCGAGCGGCAGGGTGGCGCCGCGGTGCAGGCCGTTGAGGATGCGTAGTTCAAGCATGGTGTGGTCTCTGTGGCTGGTTCGATACCGGTGAGTGCCCGCAGGTGCGCTTTGGTTCCGGCCTCGCATGGCTGCGCTGCGGCGCGCCACGGACAAAGTGATGCGACGCGCGCTGTGGGCGCGGGCGCTCTCGCGGTTCCGTCGCGGCGGCGGCGCGGGCGGGCGATTTCCTCAACGTTTTTCAAAGTCTCACGAATGCTCATGGTTCGGCGAAAACGCGTTTCATCGCTGCTATCTTGGCGTCCATGGTGCTGCGACACCGGCACGGCCGATACGCACAGCACGCCCCCTTCCCGCCATTTTGGAGAACCGCATGATGACTATCGACTACGCCGCCACCCAGGCCGCCGCCAACCCCGCCATCGACGTGCGCCGCCTGTTCATGGCGCACCGCCAGCATCTGGTGCGTTTCGTGCAGCGCTACACGCGCAGCCTGGAAGACGCCGAGGACGTGGTGCAGAACACCTTCATCGAAGCCATGCGCTGCGCCGACCGTTTTTCGGGCTTGTCGAAGCCGTCGACCTGGCTGTTCGGCATTGCGCTGAACCTGGCGCGCAACCAGGTGCGCCGCAACAGCGCCGATCTGTACGAGACGGTGGAGGAAGGGTTTATGGAGCAGATCGCGGACCAGTTTGCCAATCCGGCCGACCGCTTCGAGTCGCGCCAGATCACCCTGCAGGTCGACTCGCTGCTGCGCAGCCTGCCGCCGAAGATCCGCGAAACCTTCGACGTGGTGGTCAACGGTGATGCCACCTACGAGCAGGCGGCCGAGTACTTGTCGATCCCGGTGGGCACGGTGCGTTCGCGCGTCTCGCGGGTGCGCGCCGCGGTGCGCGAGCAGTTCGGCAGCATGGCGTAGGAATGCCATTTCAGCATGCCATTTCAGCATGCCGTTGTCGCCGCATTATCGTTTTTTGCAGGGGCGGTGGCCGAACTTCTCAACGATGCTCAAAACCGCAGGAAGATGCGCGGCAAAGGCCCGAAGACGGTGTTTTTCCTGATACATTGTTAAATGAAAATTTGAAGCTCTTAAAGTTATTCATTCGCCACTGCTATCACTCCATGGAGGAATTGTCATGATGTCCGCGCCTGTTTCCAGCACCGTGTCGTTGCCCGCCGCACCGGCCGTCGACGTCCAGCGCCTGTTCATCGAACACCGCCAGCACTTGGTGCGTTTCGTGCAGCGCTACACGCGTAACCTGGAGGATGCCGAGGACGTGGTGCAGAGTACCTTCATCGAAGCGATGCGCTGTGCCGACCGCTTTGCCGGCATGTCGAAGCCGTCGACCTGGCTGTTCGGCATTGCGCTGAACCTGGCGCGCAACCAGGTGCGCCGCAACAGCGCCGACCTGTACGAGGCGGTGGAGGAGGGCTACTTCGAACAGATCAAGGACCAGGGCGCCAATCCGGCCGAGCTGTGCGAATCGCGCCAGATCAGCTCCAAGGTGGACGCGTTGCTGCGCAGCTTTCCGCCCAAGATCCGCGAGACCTTCGACGTGGTTGTCAGCCGCGACATCACCTACGAAGAGGCGGCCGAGTACCTGGAGGTGCCGGTGGGTACCGTGCGTTCGCGCGTTTCGCGCGTGCGCGCCGCCGTGCGCGAGCGCTTCGGCACGGGCGCCTGAGCGCGTCGTACACAACGCGGAAGGCGGCACCATCGTCCGTGCCGAGCGAACGCTGTTTTTACCGCGCTGCCCTGCAAACCGATTGGCGGCGCCTCGATCCAAATGCGGCGGCGACCGTCCTGCACATTCTTTTCGACCACGCCTTTCTCCCAGCCTGACGCCACGTTGCAGAAGTCCGCATCGAACAGATAGTAGGCGCACATGACCGCGAAGCGCGCGTTGACGATCCGGCCCCTGCCCTTGTTGACCTTGACCACCGCCGACTTCATGTTGTCGTAGATGCCACGGCGTGGCACCCCGCCCGGCGCCGCGAACGAACGGGTGTGGGCATCAAACAGGTTTTCGTGACCCTGACTTGGATAGGCAGCCAGCCAAAATGTCCGGCCGGCGCACAGCTTCAGTTGCGAACCCTGCATGCGCGGGTAAATTCGGCCGACCACCAGACCCTTTTCGCTCCAGTCAAACTGGAATGACACGAAACTTGTGACACGTCCGATCACAACCGGACTGGGCTGCCGGGCGGACGGGGGACGCAAGCCGAGTTTGAGATCGCGGCCGGTCTGCGCAAGCCGGTCGTCGCCTTTGTCGGGCCGGGCGATCAGGGCGGTGCGTATCGCTTGACAGCCTCTTGCCGCATGCCGAGATCATCCACGACGAAGACGCCCTTTGGGAAACGCTGCACAAAATGCTGCCGCCGCTCGCCTTGCCCCGACCGACACATACGGCGCTGCGTGACGTGTACCACACGGATGCAGCACAGGTCCATGCCTGCTCGATGCATTTCCCCCAACACTTTTGCGATCCGGATGAGCGAAGCGCTCGCACAGGTCGTTCCCGGGATCAAGGACAAGTTCAAGACTGGCGGCGTCAATCCCTGCCCGCACGACTTCGTCCGGGGCGCCGGGGATCTCGCCGGTGTGCTGCGCAAGGCGGAGGTGTTCGGCCGCTAAGATCAGGGATTCTCGGATCCCGGATCGGCGCCGCCGTCGGTGAGCGGCAAGAAGGGGATAGTCGCCTGTATCAACGTGCCCGGCTTTGAAGGCCAGGGGCATATCGACTTGTGGGACGGTACGGCGCCCGCCGGGGATGCGTATTGGAAGGCTGATCCGATCTGGTTCTGGATATTGGCCCCCTGATCAAGGTTTCCGCGAACTTTTCTATAGCTTGAAGATCACCGATTCGACAAAGTATTCGAAGTTTCCGGCATTGCCCTGGGCTGATTTGGGCGCGCTCTGCGCCAGGGCCAGCGCCTCGGTGGTGCCGTGGATCTTGGGATCCTTGGTGGCGCCAGCCAGCACGCCCAGCCGCGAACTGTAGCCGGAGGCCGGGGCTGTAAAGAAGAAATGCCCCAGGGTGATGACAAAGGCCTGGTTCGGGTCCACGTAGGCACAGGCGTCGCCCAGTTGGGTAGTCGCGGTCTCGCATAAAAAGGTGGCCCCGCCGGTGAAGGCCGAAACCTTGACCAGCCGCTCGCGCACGTGTTGGGCATCGGACGAATTGACGGCGCTAAACCATTTGCCCAGGGCGGCATGGACGGCGGGATCATTGTCGTCAATCCCCTTGATTGCCAGGGCCAGGCCCTGTTTCGCCTCGCTCATTGCTCCTTTCGCCGCAGCCAGTTGGGTGGCAGTGCAGGCAATCGGCGTCGCGCCGGCGGAAGCGGCCGCGATCGCCAGCAAGAGGCCGCAAAGTATTGTCTTCGCATAATTGCTCATGGTTTCTCCTCATTGAAGCACATCAAAAAGTCAGGGAGGCGCCTCCGCTTTTCACGACGGATTCATATTTTCCGGGGTCAGGAAGTCATTCACACTGTCCGGCCAATAGGCCTGGCCGTTGCGGTCACTCTTGAGGACGGCAAGCGAGTTCGGGCCAAGCATGCTTTGTGGACTGGCCAGGTATCAGACGAAGTCCGCGTGGCGCAGCATCGGACCGGAGCGGAAACCGCGCACCGGATTCATCAAGTCGATGCGGCGCGGCAGCGGCGACTGGGCATGCAGCGGCACGCCGATGCGGTAGTCGGCAGGCGTTTGCTTGGCTTCGCTGCGCTGCATGACGAGATACAACGCAGGCGGCGGCTCGACCACCGCTTCAGCGGTCAAGGTCAAGGTCAGGCGGCAGTGAGGGGCCGGGTTCAGCGCCACGCTGACATCGGCCAAGTCTCCGGCCTGGGTGCTCCATAGCCTGGCCGTGTAGGTAGCAGGCAGATCGCCGGAGGTGCTGTCGCGTTTGCCGCACAGGGCGGCGCCGATTGTCAGCACGTCGCCGGGCGCCAGCCCGGCTGGGCTGCCATCGGTCTCGACCAGCATTGCCAGCGGCATTTCGTAGACTTTGCCCAGTCCGATCCACAATTCTCCGTCGCCCTTCTTGTCCTTCACCGCAAGGTGCTGGCCGAAGCGCAGCTCGCGCGGTGGGCCAAACACGGGAAGCAATCCGACCTCTAGCCGCGCCACCGCGCCTGTCTCTTTTGCCTCCAGGTCGCCGCCGGGCCCGGCGCCGCGCGCTTCCGCGGCCGCCTGCGCTAGTTCGTCCAACCTGCGCTCATAGGCAATGTCGAGCATCAGCGTGACAGTCCCGCGCCGGTTGACCCGTGCGCGGTCGCTCGACAGGATCAGCCTCAGGTCGCCCCGCTGGTCCGCGCCGGACAGGACGGTCAACTTGTCTCTGGCGCTCGCCGGGGAGCCGGCCAGGTCGCGGTCGTAGGCCGGATCGCTGAAGATCAATGTTGCAGGTGTTAAGGTCAGGGCGCCGCGCGCTTGCGCCATCGGATACAGAGGCATGCGCAAGGTCAGCGGCGGCCGTTCGGCATCGCCGGCGACCAGCCGCCGTTCGGCAGGCGTGGTTGTGTCAAGATCGCTGATGCTGCCCGCGGCCGGCTTTGGCCCTTGCGGCCGCGTCGATGAGGGCAAGACCATCCATTGCAGCTCAACGGCAGGCAGCGCCACGGATGCGGCGAGCGCCTTGCCGATCTCGGCCAGAACAGCGGGCGCCTGTGCCGGGGCATACTGTTCGCGCGGATCCAGCGTCAGGCTGACGGTCGCGGTGAGGATCGCTCCGCTCGCATCGCTGCTGTCGGCCCATTTCAAGGGACTGAAGCGGCGCGGCGGATTGGGCGGAGCGAGAGCGATCGGCGCCATCGAGGCGGTGACGATACCGCCGAACACAGGTGCACGGCCGGCGATGTCGCCGAGCTGCAGCGCCCTAATGCTGAACATGACCGTGGCCGAGACCGAGTCCTTGGTTTCAACGGAGAACTGGGCGATATTTGGCGTGCTTGCCAGGTCTTCATTGGCATAGGCACTGGTGACGACGAGCCAGTCGAGGTCCGGGGTATTTCCCCGTTGCCTGAGCACGAGTTTCGGATCGGCGCCAGCGGAATTGGTATGCTCGACATCGACATCGACATCGACGGCCGCCGCCAAGCCCAATTGCTTCAGGCTCGAGATGGCTTGAACAAGGCCGGCTTCAAGGGAAAGCAACATCGGCGCGGCGGTCAGGTCGAAATTGGGCAGGGCGAATGGTGGGAAACGCAAGCCGAGATCAGTGCCGTCGATCCACAGGAGCGCACCGGCGGCGGCGCGGATGGCCAAGACCAGGGCGTACGAGCGCTTGAGCGGGCCGATGCTCAATTCGGCATGCGCAGCAAGTTCGAGCGCAGCATCGCCTGCGACCCGAAAGGGCTCGTCCGGACTTGCCTCGGCGATAAGGAAGTAATGCAGGCGTACATGCGCCGCCCCGAACGCGGACGCGCCGCCGAAGGGCTGTTGTATGCCGAGGAAAGTCGGGACGGGAAGGGCGGTGCCGCCTGCCACCGCAATCTCGATCGACGCCATGCGCCGGATGCCTTCGGCCGCCACAGCAAGGGCGCGTCGGCGCAATTGCTCGGCCTTTCCCTGGAGTTCGGTGTTTAGGGTGCCGATCCCCAGTGTGCCGCCGGCGCTCACGAAAGCGCCGGGGATGCGAAGGGGGGGCTGAGAATCAGGTTGCATGGCGCCGACATGGTTTCGTCGGGTGTCACGCCGGGAGCGAAGGGCCCTGCGATGCGCGCCACTTCGACATGGGCTTCGCTCGGATGGTCGCCGTCGAGCGCCTTGCCAAGAAGCCCGCTGGACTCACCAATCAGATAGAAATGATTATTTGCTGGAAATCGGATGGCGATAAATGGTACGTGCGTCTCCTGTGACCCGGCGTGCGCGGATGGCCGCTGCGCAGAGCAAAACTGGCGATTGGCAAGGAACAAGCTGGAATGAGGGCAGCGCTGGTTGGCTGCTGATGGGCATGGCTGCCCGAACCGAAGGCTATCCGGCTTCGCGACAATTGAACAATGTGCGAGAATTTGGCGCTTCAGAACAGCGTATCATCAGGCGCCGGTCACAATACCGGCCGTTTTGACAGGCACTTCCACCGGTACATGTCGGTCACGGGTTAATATAGATCGCCAGTAAATACACTACGGTGGACTGGTTGCAAGCGGGAAAACGGCCATGTGCAATACCGTCTAAGCAACACTATGCTCAGAACGCCGAATCACGACCGTCCCTCTTATTGAACAGTGACCGGTACGGCCATCCACAATGCCGGGCAATCATAGCCTGGCGACAGTTCGGATACGTTTGTACAGCCCGTAACAGCTCATGGTATTTTTGATGGTCCCACGGCTATCGGCTGGAAAAAAATCTATGCAAAACACGATGTTACGAGTCGCGTTCATGATGGAGTGGGAGTGACTCTCGCGCTTGCCTGAACTGGCAAGCGGCCAGGCGATTTTCATGCAAAGCCCCTGATTCAGGGGCTTTGTTGTTGGAAGGCCTGTGTAGTAGCTTGATGCGCATCATGGATCCTGCCGTGTGCCTTCTGTAGCCTCGTCAGGACAGCGGCGGAGGGAGCGATGCGGAACGGCGCGATCGAGCACGAGGCGACAGATCATCACCTTGAAAACTGGCACGCGGCGCCGGTCGATGTCGTCCTGCGCAAGCTGGGCGTGGACGCTGGTTGCGGGCTGGACGATGCCGTTGCAGCGCAACGCACCATCGTTTATGGCCGCAATATAGTGCCCTCGCGTCCCGGGCGCGGGCCGCTGCGCCGCTTTTTCAGCCAGTTCAATAATGTGCTGATCTATTTGCTGCTGGCCGCGTCGGCACTTACCTTCGCCATCGGGGACCATATCGACGCGCTGGTCATCCTGGTCGTGGTGCTGATCAACGCCGTCATCGGTTTTTTGCAGGAGGGTAACGCCGAACGCGCCTTGCAGGGGATTCGCTCGCTCTTGCCCTTTACCGCAACGGTGTTGAGGCAAGGGCAGCGGCGCCAGTTGACGGCATCGGAATTGGTGCCTGGCGACATCATCTCTCTCGTCTCGGGCGACAAGGTCGCCGCCGACACCCGCCTGCTGGCCGCGCGCGGCCTGCGCGTCGACGAGTCGGCGCTGACGGGCGAATCCGGCGCGGTCGACAAGAACCCGGCACCGGTGGTGGCCGATACCGGCATCGCCGAGCGCACTTGCATGGCGTATTCCGGCACCATCGTGCGCCACGGCACCGCCACGGGCGTGGTGGTGGCAACCGGCGCCGCCAGCGAGCTCGGGCGCATCAGTTCCTTGCTGGACGACATCGAGCCGCTCGACACACCCCTGCTGCGCAAGATGGCCGCCTTCGGCCGCCGGATCACGCTCACGGTGCTGCTCATCGGCAGCGCCATGTTTGGTTTCGGTATGCTGGTGCGCAACTATTCCGCGTCTGAGATGTTCGCCGCTGCCGTCGGCTTTGCCGTCGCATCCGTGCCTGAAGGTCTACCCGCCGTGATCACGGTCACCCTTGCCATCGGCGTACGGCGCATGGCGCGCAGGCGGGCAATCGTCCGCCGCTTGCCGGCGGTCGAGGCGCTGGGCGCGGTGACCGTGATCTGCACCGACAAAACTGGCACCCTTACGCGCAATGAAATGGCGGTACGGGAAGTGATCACGCCGGACGCGAACCTCGATGTCAGCGCGGCAGGGTATGCACCTCACGGGCGCTTTACGTCCGCAGGGGTGGACATCGATCCCGGCGCGCACGCGCATTTGCCCGACATCGCGCTGGCCTGCCTTCTGTGCAACGACGCCCAGCTTCACCGCAGCGGCGAACAGTGGGAGCTGAGCGGCGATCCCACCGAAGGAGCCTTGCTGAGCCTGGCGATGAAAGCGGGACTGGACGAGCCACGCGAGCGCGCCGCCCATCCGCGCATCGATGTCATTCCGTTCGAGTCCGAACACGGCTACATGGCGACCCTGCATGCGTCCCGGGGCGGCGCCTGGCGCCTGTTCCTGAAAGGCGCGCCCGAGCGGGTGCTGCCCTTGTGCGACACCCAGAGGCGCTGCGGCCGCGACAGCGCGCTCGCAGCGCACGACTGGCAGCGGCGCATCGCGGCGGCGGCCGGGCAGGGGATGCGGCTGATTGCGGTGGCGATGCGTGCGGTCCCGGTTGAGCCCGCGACCCTCGGTTTCCCGGATGTGCAAGCCGGCCGCTTCACGCTGCTGGGTATTCTGGCCATGGTCGATGCTCCGCGCGAGGAAGCGGTCCAGGCCGTTGCCACTTGCCTGGCGGCGGGCATCCGCGTCAAGATGATCACCGGTGACCACGCTGCCACGGCGACGGCGATTGGCGAACAGCTTGGTTTTCCGCTGCCCGTGCACACGATCACCGGTGCGCAGATGGATGCGATGGACGATGTCCGGCTCGGCGCCGCGCTCGCCGCGACCGACGTGTTCGTACGCGCCGCGCCGGAGCACAAGCTGCGCCTGGTCAGGGCGCTGCAGACAAGCGGCGAGGTGGTGGCCATGACCGGGGACGGGGTCAACGATGCGCCCGCCCTCAAGCGCGCCGACGTCGGCGTGGCCATGGGTCGCAAGGGGACCGAGGCGGCCAAGGAAGCGGCCGAGATCGTACTGGCTGACGACAACTTCGCCACGCTCGCCGCATCCGTCGAGGAGGGACGGGTGGTCTACGATAACATCCGCAAGAGCATCGTGTTCACTTTGCCGACCAATGGCGGCGAGGCCGGCATGCTGATGCTGGCCATCTTGCTGGGGTTCACGCTGCCGATCACGCCGGTCCAGATTTTGTGGGTCAACATGATCACCGAGGTCAGCCTGTCGCTGGCGCTGGCCTTCGAAAAGCCCGAGGCGGACGTCATGGCGCGCCCGCCGCGCGATCCCGACGAGCCGCTGGTGAGCGGTTTTCTGGTCTGGAGAATCGTCTTCGTGAGCGCGCTGATGATGGGCGGATGCGTCGGCCTGTACCTGTGGGAGCTTGGGCACGGCGCCAGCCTGGCGCAAGCCCGCACCGTGGTCGTCAACACACTGGTGGTAAGCCATATCGCGTATCTGTTCAACACGCGCCGCCTGAGCGCCAGTGCGCTCTGCCGGGAAGGCTTCACGGGCAACCGGGTGGCCCTGCTCGGCATGCTGGCGGCGCTGCTATGCCAGGCCGCGCTCACCTATGCGAGCCCGTTCCAGTCCTGGTTCGGAACCGCCGCGTTGGGATGGGATGCCTGGGTCCGCATCGCCGGGTTCGGCGTGCTGCTGTTTCTGGCGGTCGAGGCCGAAAAGGCGTGGCGCCGCCAGGCCGGCGCACGCGCAACTGCGTGACCGGCCATGCCGTCCGGCTGCGCCGTTCAATCCAGGCCCAAGGCCTGCGCCAGCTTGCGGTCGCGCCGGTGGCGTAAAACAGCACCACCGGAATGGCATCGTCGAGGCGGACCGTGCGGGTTGGGCCAGGCTGCATGGCCGCGCTGACTCGCTCGCTGTTCCACCGCGATGGATCGGCCAGCATGAACTCGGCCAGTTCGGTGGGACGCTCCACCCGGATGCAGCCATGGCTCAAGTCGCGCCGCTCTTTGCCGAACAGTTCGCGCGCCGAGGTGGAATGCAGGTAAATGTTCATGGGATTCGGCATGGCGAACTTGACCGCCCCCAGCACATTGGGCCTGCCGGGCCGTTGCCTGACCCGCGCGGTCCCGGCCCGCAACGCCGCCAGCGAGGCGGCCTGGCCCATCCCATTGAGCGCGATGCGCGCCTTGGGTCGCGCACGGGGACGATTACGAATTCACGTCCGGCAAGGGCGGGACGCGCGCTGGCGCAACTTGGTCCGTCTCAGGCGCGTCCGATGGATCCTGCGTGGTGCCAGGTTCAAAAAACCGGTAGCGCTGCCCTCCCAGCAGCTTGGCCTGGTACATGGCCCGGTCCGAGCATCTGAGCAAGGACTCGACGTCCGCCGCATCCGATGGAAAGATCGCAATGCCTATGCTCGCGCGGATGCAGAACTGATGCCCGCGCAACGAAAACGGGCGCGCCAAAGTGTCCAGCAGTTTTTGCGCCAGCGGAGCGGCTGTCGCCCGGTTTTCCAGCGATGGGATCAGCACGGCGAACTCGTCGCCGCCGATGCGTGCGACGGTGTCGGAATGGCGCACCCCGGATTGCATTCTTTCGGCCAGCGCAACAAGCAGCTGGTCGCCGATGTAGTGGCCGAGCGTGTCGTTGATCGACTTGAAGCCGTCAAGGTCGAGAAACATCATTGCGATCAGCTGTTCCGAGCGCATGGCGCCAGCCACGGCCTTCTGCGCGATGTCCTGCAGCATGGCGCGATTCGGCAGGCCGGTCAGGAGGTCATGATAGGCCAGGTAGTGTTCGCGTTTGCGCCTGCTTTCACGTTCCGTGATGTCATGCTGTACCGCGAGGAAGTGACGAACGACGCCTTGCTCGTCGCGCAAAGGCGCCACCACTTCCTCCGCGATGTAGTGCGACCCGTCCTTGCGCCGGTCGACCATTTCACCGTGCCAGACGCGGCCGTCCCGGATGGTATTCCACAACTGTTGATAGAAAGCGCCATCCTGGCTGCCCGATTTGAGCAGCGCCGGCGTATGGCCGAGGAGTTCGGCGGCGGCGTAGCCGGAGAGGTCGCACAGGGCCTGATTTACCCACAGGATGGTTCCGGCGTCGTCAGTGATCATCACTGGCGTGGGGAATTCGACAAGGGCCTGTGTCATCAGGCCGTCCAACGCCGCGGTGGAAAGGACGGTGTGCATGGTTGGCTTTGCGACTGCTGTGCGGCCGCAGACCACGGCCAAGAAAAGTTTGGACCTGGATGCTTCCCGAAAGTTCACGAGCAAGCGACCGGCGCGGCGGCGAAAGAACAGCCATGAGTCCCGGTAGCGGATTTTTTCAGCGCTGCCCGGTATGGCGTATTGGCGCAGCTCAGGCGCAGGCTCCCGAAGTTCATCGGACGATTGATGTATCGCAGAGATCATGCGCTTTGCGCGCCTATCATCATTGCTTGACGCGGTGATATCGCATGGCGACGCATCCTTTCCGTACATCCACGACTACAGGGAGAACACAATGCCCGGCAACCTTCAGGGCCTCAACCGGCAAAGCACCTTGCCGCACTTTGATCCACTGCGCGAGATCGGCAACCTTTTCGATATGTTCGATGTCATGCGTCCGTTGCGGGCCCTTGCGGATCAACGCATGCGCATGGACGTCACGAAAACCGAGCAGGCCTGCCTCGTCAAGGCAGAAATGCCCGGCTTTCGGAAGGAGGACGTCGACGTGGCGGTACGCGCGGACGAAGTGACGATCAACGCGGCAAGCCAGGCCGGCCAGGAGCGCAGGGAGGGAGCGATGGTATTGCGCGAGCGCCACCAGGGTAGCGACTATCGCAGTTTCACGCTTCCTGGCTTGATCGACCACGACCGCGCCGCGGCAACCCTGAGGGACGGGGTTCTTGAGCTGCACCTTCCCAGAAAAGCGGGCAACGGCGTCAGGCAGCTCCCGGTCCAGTAGCGGCACGACATGGCCTGTTCTTAATGTTGTCATCCTTGGCGGGCAAGGCCGTCACCTCACGTTGTTGCCGGCTGACACGCACCCGGCACCGCGGGCAGACTATCCATTCTGATGAAGGACTACTTATGTACAAGACTATTCTGGTTCATGTCGACCAATCGGCGCGCGCCGCGCCGCGCAGCGCACCGATCTTGCGGCGCGCCTCGCATTGCAGTACGACGCGCACCTTGTCGGCACTGCGCTCACCGGCTTGTCTCCGTATGTGTTCCCGGTCGGCGGATGCGATCCCGGCATGCCGACGGTGGTTTTCCCGGTCGACGAGTTAAGGGCCGATGCCGACAGGGCGCTGGACGCATTCGAAGCGCGTGCGGGCGCGGCAGGGGTCACCGCACTGGAACGGCGCAGGATCGATGACGAAGCGGGAATCGGCGTGAGCATGCAGGCGCGCTACTGCGACCTGGTCATTGTCGGCCAGACCAGCCGCGACGAATTCGCCCCGCGCCTGCGTTCCGACTTTCCTGAATACGTCTTGCTCAATTGCGCCCGTCCGGTCCTGATCGTTCCCGCGAGCGGCATTGCGGGCGCAATTGGAAACAAGGTTTTGCTTGCCTGGAATGGCAGTGCTAATGCGGTGCGCGCGATCACCAGCGCTCTTCCCATGCTCAACAGCGCCACACAGGTCGATCTGGTGGTGATCAACGCGCAGTCCGAGGGAGATCTTCACGGGTCCATTCCGGGCGCGGACATCGGCTTGTATCTGGCACGGCACGGCGTGCGCGTCGAGGTGAGCGCGGTGGAAGGCGTTGCCGATGTCGGCGCGGCGCTGCTGTCGCACGCGGCCGACCGGGGCGCCGATCTGATCGTCATGGGCGCCTACGGCCATTCACGCTTCCGCGAAGTCATCATGGGCGGGGCGACGCGCACGGCACTGCGTTCTTCGCCACTGCCGCTGTGGATGGCTCACTGAGGCGGGTCAGGTGCTGGCGGGCTCGGTTCCCGGCCGTTGGTCCCGGCCCGCGCCTGCAAGATACGACCTGGTCCGGGGAGCGCTGACCACTGCCGGCGCGTCCGCGCAAGCGGTCTCCGTCGATTTTGCGCTGTTTCGGGTTGGCCGCAGTTTGACGCGGCTCAATCGTGCGACTGAACGATTTGCGCCGGGAGACATCTAATCTGATTCAGGTCTGCCAAGCCATGACCGGCTACCGTCCTCCAATGTGCATGCGCAATGCCAACCGTTCGGCAAGCGGCACCAGGCACCGCGCCGAGGGCCGGGCATGTCCGCATCGGGGCCTGTTGCATCATCCAAAAGGAGCGCCGCCATGCTCAGCAAGCCGAATTTTCCGATACGCATGCTGGCGACGCTCGCCGCTGCGCACGTTCTCGCAGGATGCGCCATGCCTGGCTGCGCTACCACGAATCCCGGCTCCTTTCCTCCAGGCCGGGACACACCCGGCGCCGAGGCGGGTGCACCGCGGTCGGGCCGGGGCGCAATGGACATGACGGCAATGTGCGCAATGTATCGCGACATGCATAGCGCGGCGCCGGGTCAGGGGCCGGCGATGATGGAGCGGCACATGAAAGGCATGTCGCCGGAAATGCGCCTGCAACAGATGGAAATGATGCGGCAGCGCTGTCAATGACGCCGAATGAACCCATTGGATATGAAACCGCTACAAACCGGTCTCGCTTTATCGGTGACCGCCGCCTTGTTTTACTCGCTCTGCACGTTCATCGAGATCGTGTGGCCAGCGCAATTCATGGCCTTCACGAATGCACTGTTTCATGGCATGGACTTCCGGGCGCTGCAATCCGTCGCGCCGCACCCCTGGCGGGATTTTTTCTCCGCCCTGACGGTCATCGCCTTATGGGCATTCATCATGGGCGCGTTCTTCGCGGCGCTCTATGGCGCGCTCGACAGGATCCGGTTGCACCGTTCGCTGAATTATGGATAAGAATCGGCCTGGCCGGCGTCATGACACTGGCGCCGGCCGCCAGAGTGCGGCCACGACGGGCAGGCTGGTGCCGCCGTGCTGTCGGATCGGGACGGCGACGCATGACGGCGTCGCAACGATCCCCGCCAGGGAGCCATGGGCGTTAGGGTCTGGCTTGCGGGCCACCAGCGCCTGGCTCTGCCTGGCGTTTCCGGCGCCCGCCACCCGGATCGGCATTCAGCAGGTGCCGTCCTGGTGACGCGTTTGCTGCATGCGATGCAGCGTGACGGCATCGGCTGCGGCATCGTTACCTTGTGCATCGGCGGCGGGCAGGGCATCGCCGTGGCAGTGGAGTCCGTCCAGGCTTGTCCGCAGAGCAAGGAAGTACGCATTGCGCGGAGTCGCCGCCTGCGCCATGTCGGCCCGCGACCTGGCGCTGTGTTGTTGCGCGAGGACCTGCCGCTCCCGGATGAACGCAGCTCTCGCGGCCTGGGCGGCCTGAGCGTAGGGTCAACAGGGGGGAACTCAACAGCCGGGCCGCAATTCCCTGGCACCACAAGGAGCATCGTCATGAGATACCGGAATAGCGCAACGCCTTGCGCAATCGCCGTCATTGCCTTTGCGCCGGCCACCCCGGCGGCGGCCAGGGACGCCCTCGGTACCACAGCGGCGCGGTTTGAACAGCAGTATCTGATCTTCGTGATCGATCACCACTTGGGGGCTTTGCGGATGGCGGAATTGGCGGCTGGAACCGAGGTGCACCGGTCCGCCGCACTTATGGAAAGTGCGTGGTTATGCAAAGCTGCAGTCGAACAACGCCGTACATGCAAGGCGCAGACCTGGTTTTGCTTTCCATAAAATGCCACGTCTCAGCCGAAAATGGCACGATCAGGATCAACTTTGAATGACCGCTAACGCCCCAAAGCTGCCTGTCAAGCCCGCGGGTCGATCCAGCCGATCATGCTGCCATCGGCGCGCCGGATCGCGACCACTTGGTGACGATGAAATCTGGTAGTCCAAAATCGTCAGTACATAGTGGATTTTAGGCGCTCGGGCAAGTCGGCATCGTACTTTAGACCATCAATTGCCCCATCACTCACCTCCGCAAGAATCTTCCCTGGACTCGGCAGATCATCCCGGGCGACGTGCATAGAATGATCCCAAAGGCTCGACCGCAGCACTGCACGGGAGCACTGGAAGAAAACAGCTTCAACCTTTATCACCAACACGGACCGAGGGGGCTTCCCATCAACACAAAACGTCGTAAGCAAGTCTGGGTCGAGGTGGATCGATGCTTTGCCCACAACCCGAAGTGTTTCCCCAATCCCAGGTATCACGAACAGGAGAGCAACGCGCGGGTCATGAAGAATATTGCGCAAGCTATCTACCCGGTTGTTTCCCCGCCGGTCCGGTAGGAGCAAGGTGTTCTCATCGTGAATGCGGACGAATCCGGCCGAGTCGCCTCGCGGCGACAGATCCATTCCCTCTGATCCACTTGTTGCGAGGAGTACAAAGGGCGCAGCCTCGATAAATTTCCGATACTGTGGATGCACGTAGGCGACTTCCTTCTTAACCGATGCAGCAGCAGGCGCACCATAAAGTCTCTCAAGCGTATCGATATCTGAGACGGCATAATTAGGGTCAAGCTGGATCACGTTGGTCTACCTCCTCATTACAAAAAACCGGAACGCTGACTTAGCAGTGCTTTGGCGCTGCGAACACCGGTTGAATTCTCAGCCGATTCCTGCCAATTGTACTTGACGCTTGCGCTGCGGTCACAACCTCGGCCGATACCGCGCTGAACAGAAACCCACATTTCAGTGGTCAAGCTGGAATGGCTCAGGCCAAGCGAGATGTGCAGGGATTCGGTCGGCGCCCAATCAGAGGTATTTCGCCCACATCGCGTTTGAGAATTTTCCATCAGGGTCCACCGTCCGCTTCAGGCGTCGGAGCGCTTCAATTTCGGGATATGCGAGTGCAAATTGGGCTCTCGTAGCGTGCAACTGATAGGGGAGGTAGTACCGTCCGCCATACCGCAATGCCGTCTCGATCATTGCCCGCGTCCACTCACCCACGGCGGCACATGCAGCTGCATTGGTCTTTTGCTTGTAGTACACCACGAACGAAAATACTTCCTCTTTAGCCCATGGCAGAAGCGGAACTGGGTCAGGGTTTGCGTGTCGCACAGATACGCTCAACACTTGCGCACGATGCTGAAGGATCAGCGCTGCCATTGCTCGGGTAAAGGTCTCGAAATGAACTACTGGAATAAAGTATTCCTGCAGGGCATAAGTGGACGTTGCGCGCGATGGTGGTTCTAGTTCGCGCACGTCCAGGCTGGCCTCGTGGTTACGCCACTTTACCGTGCCTTGCGAGCGAAGCAGAGGATGCAATACGTGTCGGACCAAGAGATCACCGCCCGGCACCTCGGTGGCCACTCGTAGCGCGCTTTGGCTAAGTCGATAGGACAGGCCGCGTGGCACCAGACGCGCCGATTCGGTCAACGCTTTGCTGGTGCGGCGCCACGAGACGGCTACTGGTTGATCGAAACGAGGCGGTAGCAGGTCTGCGTTATGCATAATGACATCGGCCGCATCGCGCACGTGGCGGGTGAAGTACGCACGATAGGTTGCCAGCTTGAGCGGCACAACTAGGCGTTCGATACGGCAGTTCTCCGTCAACTCAAGTTCAATCTCGGTGATGACGCCGACAGCGCCATATCCGCCGATAGCGGCGCGAAATAGTTCGATGTTTTCGTTGGGACTCGCGTCGATGATCGAACCATCGGCCAGCACAAGGCGCAGTGATCGCACCGTGCTCCCTACCGGACCGGTATCAGTGTATCGCCCATGCGCATTGACGGAGACGGCGCCGCCAATCGTGAAGTTCGAAAAGCTTTGCATGCTTTTCACCGCCAGTCCAGCGGGATCGAGTGTGTCTTGCAGGTCGCGCCAGGTCATGCCAGCCTGTACCCGCACCGTGCGCGCTGTCGGGTCAAAGCGCAGTAACCGATCCATCCGCCGCATGTCGAGGTGCAAGCCAAGGGCGACAGCAGTCTGGCCGCCCATGCTGTATCGTCCCCCGCCGACTGCCACTTTTCCTGTCCATCCCAGGACTTCACGCGCCACTTCTTCGGTAGACAACGGGACGACGATGCGGGCTACTTCGACGGGGTACAGCTGGCTGACGTTGGAGATCCCGAACGTAGGACGGGCCAGCACCGAAACGTGGCAGAGTGAGAGCAGCCCCGCAGACCCTAATGCCTGGGCTAGGAAAGTGCGGCGAGTCGTCGACATAAACATCGG
This sequence comes from Massilia mucilaginosa, assembly GCF_011682145.1. GTDB lineage: Bacteria > Pseudomonadota > Gammaproteobacteria > Burkholderiales > Burkholderiaceae_D > Telluria_A > Telluria_A mucilaginosa. The sequence goes on along the minus strand of NZ_WHJH01000025.1, from coordinate 535 downwards.
GCGTAGCAAGCGGGATGCGACGTTTACCGGCGCCGCGCATGCTTGCAATGTGGTGAAGGAGATCACTCTAGCACCGAATCGTTACCCGGCCGCTCAGCGCATTGTCCTCATGTTTCAAGTTCGTGACAGTGCTCCATTGGGTAGCGTTGGTTGATACCTGCTCGATATCTGATTTTTTCCAGGTTCGCATTTGACCAGCGCACGTTCAACTTACTTGGAACAGCCGATTTCAGGCTATGTTGCCGCAAAAGGCCAACATTCCGGACCTCGGCCGCGCCAGTCCGTTTGCGCCCCGAAGCCGACAGTCGAACGCATTGCATTGTCGCGATAGTGTTAGGGAGATTCATTTACCTGTGCGCGACAGACGACGTAACGGCATTGTTCTTGGGAACACGTTACGAAAATTTCTCGTAACTGTTCAGCCTGAGTGACGATGAAATATACATGTTGTAAACGCCGGACGCTTCGTTCATCATAGCGGCATGGCAAACAAGCTCCCGCGTCCCGACCTTTCCAAGCTTTCCGAGTCCGACAA
>NZ_WHJH01000259.1 GCF_011682145.1 Massilia mucilaginosa | reverse complement strand
TCACTTTCTCTCGTCGATGACGCCGTTCAATGCCTTGCCGACGACGCGGCGCTTCCTTTGTTCCGATTCACTGTCAGCCGCGACGAGGAACACGTTCATCTCGTCATGGAAGACGGCAAGCGTGTTGTCGACCTCGGCGAGCGCATCCATCACTACGCGCTGCTGATTCTTGTGCGTCGTAATATCGACGACGTGCTAGCCGGTCGCGACACCTGCAGCTGTGGCTGGACCGATCGCAATGATCTGGCCAGGATGCTTGGTCTCGACCCCTGCCATCTCGCCGTTCAAATGTTCCGCTTGCGGCGGCAACTATTCGCGGCCGGATTGACGCATGCGCTGATCGAACGTCGA
>NZ_WHJH01000258.1 GCF_011682145.1 Massilia mucilaginosa | reverse complement strand
AACGGCATGCTCAGCGCCGACCATATCGCGATCAACTCCGACGCGATGACCCTGGGCGGCCTGATCACGTCCACCGGCGCCGCTGGCGGCAGCGTGACCCTGGCGCCGCATGACGGCGCGACCATCATCCACGCCGGCGCGAACGCGGTCGATGGCCCTGCGCAGCTGGGCTTGAGCGACAGCGAACTGAAACTGGTCACGGCCGATAAGCTCATCATTGGCGGGCAAGCCAACCAGACCGGCGCGCTGGACGTGACCGGCCTGCTCGACATGTCGGGCAACCTGAACGCCGGCAGCAAGCTGGCGCTGCTCGCCGGCGCCGGCCCCCGGACCTTGCACGGCGCCGGCCTC
>NZ_WHJH01000257.1 GCF_011682145.1 Massilia mucilaginosa | reverse complement strand
GTTCTGGATCACGTTTCAGAGCGGCTCCTACAACGTGTAAGTCCCCAGCTCGCCCGCCTACTGTACAGCCGCGATGCGGAATACTTCCGTGCCGATGGCGTTTCTTCCCTGCCAACTCTTCCCGCCGGCGCCGATGCCGGCACCACTGCGCCGCTTGAACTGAGCGGCGTCGATTTCCTGCGCGCCATGAAGGCGACGGAACAGCTCAACCGCGAACTGGCCAAGGCCGATATGGCACCGGTACGGGCGCTGCGCACCGCTCCCAACGCCCAGTTCGCCCTGGCGCGCCAGGTTGGCAAGGCGCTGGGCATCGAGGTTAATTTCGTGAGCAAGAACGCAGAGTTCGAGGGCG
>NZ_WHJH01000256.1 GCF_011682145.1 Massilia mucilaginosa | reverse complement strand
CCTGTATGGCCTGGAACGGGTCGAAGTAGTCAAGGGCGCCGCGTCGGTCCTGTTCGGGGCGGGCGGGCCTGGCGGCATCATCAACACGGTCAGCAAGCGTCCCACGGCAGAGCCGGTGCACGAAATCAATCTGGAAGGAGGCTCATTCAAGCGCAAACAGGTATCGGCCGATCTTGGCGGCCCGCTGAGCGACGACGGCGTCTGGTCGTACCGCCTTACCGCGCTCTGGCGCGACAGCGACACCTTCATCGATCACGTACCCGACAACCGCCGTTTCGTGGCGCCCGCGCTGACGTGGAAACCGAACGCGGCGACCTCACTCACGT
>NZ_WHJH01000255.1 GCF_011682145.1 Massilia mucilaginosa | reverse complement strand
AGCAGTGCGGCGATGGAAAACAGAATGTTATTCATAAGCTTATCCTTGGGGTGCTTCGATCGAACAACAACGGTGGCGTATCTTAAAGTCATTTCATTTTACACAACTCGCCAGGGTGGTTGCGGCAGTATCGCGCTTGCCTGCCGTGAAAACCCGCGACGATGTTCGCACGAGGCGGCGACCTTGAATGGCCTGTTTCGTGCCCCACGTACGCCTGAGCCAGCGCAACGGGCGGGTACTGTCCCTCGCTACAATGCGCCATGACCGCCCACCACGACCTCGGCTACCGTTCGCTGTTCGCCCACCCGGAACTGGTGCGCGATCTGATCGCTGACTTTACGCCCTTCAAGCTG
>NZ_WHJH01000254.1 GCF_011682145.1 Massilia mucilaginosa | reverse complement strand
TCTTCCAGGACCTGAACGTGCTCGGCGTGCTCGACAAGATCTACAAGGGCGACCACGGCGGCCTGGCGACCTACGAGTTCCGCACCAGCAAGAGCTACCCGCCGGAAAACTACATCGTCCAGTACGACGAGACCGACGAGCACTTCACGTGCCGCCTGATGGAAAAATACGGCCTGTTCTATTACTTCGAGCATAGCGCCGGCAGCCACATCATGGTCATCAGCGATGATTCCTGCAACGCGGGCTTTTGCCCGCCGCAAAAAGGGCACGCGACGGTCAAGTTCAATGGCGGCAACCGGGTTCACAAGGAAGATGCCGTGACGGCGTTCACGGCCGAGCGCATGGTGCAGTCGA
>NZ_WHJH01000253.1 GCF_011682145.1 Massilia mucilaginosa | reverse complement strand
AACATCCTCCCAAGCTCATTGCGCCCATTCCACGTCAACCAGATGCGCAACGTGGCGCAGAACGATAACACGCCGTATTGATGAATTGCCAATTTCAGCTCATACTCGCTCCCTGCACCGAAATATTGCCAATTTGCACTAAAATTTAACGAAAGCCACACCTCAACATGAATAAAATTTCGCTTTGCTGCCTCCTTTCGCTTGCCTTCCTCAATACCGCCTCTGCGGCGGAAGAGGCGGCGCCACAGTCCGATCCGAACAATTTCTGCTTTTTCGCTGGCGTCCCGCCAGCCGAGTTCACCTACACGGTGCTAAGGAAAGTCAAAGTGGCTAAGGGGACGTATGGCGGCGTTGCG
>NZ_WHJH01000252.1 GCF_011682145.1 Massilia mucilaginosa | reverse complement strand
GGGCCGGGCATGGACGCGGTGAGCAATGCGCTGGCGATTCACGAGGCGCAGTGCGCCGTTGCGACCCGCGAAGACCTGTTCGCCGCCGAAACGATGATCGCCGCGCGGATCGCCGCCGGCCAGGCTCACCAGACACCGGCCAAAACCCACCGGCAAGCGCTTAAAGGAGCCGGGTATGAAATTTCCTGAAAAAAATTCACGCAGCGAGCAGATCCTGACAGCGTTCCTCAAGGGGCCAATGACGATCTATCAGGGCGCCGAGGTGCATGGGGATTTCGTCACGCGCAAGCTCCCGGCCGGCATCGACCACTGCAAGATGGTCGAGCTTTACTGCGATCTGGTCGAACGCGGCTGTCT
>NZ_WHJH01000251.1 GCF_011682145.1 Massilia mucilaginosa | reverse complement strand
CCCGTAGTACATATTTATAGTTTTTCTAAAGACCGCTCGAATAGAATTGGCGCTTGGAAATTTAATGGATATGGCGCATGATTTGTTGTTAGCGGGGGATTTTTGATGGATACGATCATTGTTGTCCTGCTGAACGCGTGATTAGCTTCCTAATTGTCAAGTCTCGTCTGGTCATAAACACGTTTAACGAATAACTCCGGTTTGTTTTGCTGCCATTCCTTGAGCGCCTGAATCGGCGTTTTGGAACCAATGGCACGCTGCGGAATGTGGTGGTTGTACAGCTTCAGGTAGTTGAGCAAGGTCGTCTCCAAGTCGGCCTGGCTGTCGAATCGGGTCTGTTGCAGCAGTTCGCTAATTCGGC
>NZ_WHJH01000250.1 GCF_011682145.1 Massilia mucilaginosa | reverse complement strand
AATCAGCGCGCCGCCCAAGTGGTCCTTGACCAGCGCTTCGTGGACACGTTCAGCCAGTTTCGCTTGCGCAAATTCGGCAAAGGCACGCGAGAATGTGGCCTCGTCGGGCACCACCTTGGTCATCGAAAAACCGCACAAGCGCTTAAGTGAGCGGTCCATCGCGAGCCGCTCAATCAGCGCCCTGGTCGTGGCCAGGCCCAGAACCGCCTTGGCGACGAAGGCATTAGCGAGCGCGCTACGGTCATGCGGTTTGCGGCCGATTCCCTGCCAAGCATGCACCGTCCATTCTTCGATCCGAACCCAATCGAGAATGTGCACCAGCTTCTCCAACTTCGGCGTGAGCGCGCCGCATTCTTGCTTCAA